>NZ_RSEJ01000048.1 GCF_009910675.1 Photobacterium alginatilyticum
AGGCACAGCGTTCAATCACTCAGTACATCACAGGATATTACAGCGAGATCAGGCCACATCAATATAACGGTGGTCTGACGCCAAATGAGTCAGAACGCTTATTCTGGAATGACTCTAAAACCGTGGCCAATTTTACTTGACCACTTCAGTTATTAGCAGACCTTCCGTCATGTGATGCGACATTTTTAACTTGCTCTAACATCTGCCCACAAGCTTGGGACTACTTTACGTATTATATGAAAAAGGTCGCCTCTTTGACTCACAAATTTTTAAGAGTCTGATAAGTACTTCTTAAATTTCGAGATAGCTATTGAAGAACCTGATTATAGAAATTCCTGCCAATCTTCCAAACCATAAGACGCCATGATTTCGCCAATTTTCCCTGAGGCCTTTAGTTCTTGCATGCGATGATCAAAGTACGCCATCATTTTATTTACTTTGGATTCATCAGCACTGTTAGGAGTGAATGCCATGTAAATCTTGGCGCTGTCAACACATCCGGATACTTTATAATCACTTGATAGCCCAAGTTCGTTAAGCTTATACATCGTAGAGTTATGGGTGAAGATAAATGCGTCGATTCGATTCTTACCTAACTTTTTAATATTCTTTTCAATATAGTTTTCACCATACGGGAGAAAATCGAACTGATTGGGATTCTGCACCATATAACTGTTCAGCTCTTCTATGGAAGTATCCGAGGCCATTCCAACAGTCATACCGCTTAGGGACTCAGGACTATTGTACTCCCATTTTGAGTCCATTCGCGTAATGAAACACATTCTCTGAAGGCCCACTTCCTGCGCTGGGAACTTAAGACCAGGTGCCTCTTCTTTTGCTGGCGAAAGCAAAGCATGTGATTTCCCAGCTTCCACATTCTTTATTGCTCTGGTCCAGGGGAAGACCTCGACATCCAACGAATACGGGCTGTTTTTGAAGATTTCTCGTACGGTATCCATAACGTATCCGTCTTTGCTTCCATTTGTACAAAGTTGAGGACACCAGTCGATAGAACTTATTTTCAAAGTCTCCGAACTATGACTAGGGAACGAAGCTAAAATTGAAGCTGTTATCATTAATTGCTTTTTCATATATATCCTTATTTGACTCTAAATCTCGACACATTGTTTACAAGATCATCGGCCGATTCGCGTATTTGACTGGCGATGGACTTGATTTCATCTAACTGCTTTTTACTATCCAATCCAGAGTTCACTATCACTGACGAGTTCTTGCTTAGCTCTGTTGAGATGGCGTTTTGCTCCTCTGTTGCCGATGAGATACTTTCTGTCATGAAACCAATATTGGCGATACCTGATTGCATGTTGGAAAGTAACTGCTCTGAATTGTGGGCATAACTGACACAGGCTTGACTCGCTGTATAGGAGTCAGTGATTAAGGTGGTAACATCATCTGTTCCATTTCTTAGATTAACCAGTGAGTCATGGATTTTTGTTGTACTCTCCTGTGTTCTGTTTGCCAAGGCTCTGACTTCGTCAGCAACGACCGCGAATCCGCGCCCTTGTTCACCCGCTCTCGCTGCTTCTATCGCTGCATTCAACGCAAGCAAATTTGTCTGGTCGGCTATGTCTCCAATTATTGTTAGCAAAGAGTTTATTGACTGGACGTCCGATTCGAGTATATGCACCGCTTTAGAGGCGCTGTCGAGTTGCTCTGATAAAGTAGTGTTTGATTCAACCATAGACTGAGTCGTCGTCGAAATTGCTGCTGCATCTTCAGTTGCTAGATTCGCCGAATCAGCCGTTTCTTTTACGTTTTGAGCAATTTCGTTCACTGCCTCAGAGAACTGTGTTGTTGCCGCATTGACCAGTTCTGTTTCTTCAAGTTGAACTGTGAGTAGTTGATGACCTTTAGAAGATGAAAGTATAAGTTGTTCGGATAGATTCACCGATTGCTCTACAGAGGATTTTATTTCGGAAACCAGACTCTCTACTTGTCCTACAAATTGATTAAAGAAATTAGACAGCTTTCCAATTTCATCATTGCTGGTCGATGGAATTCGCTGGGTCAGGTCAGCGTCACCTGAAGCTATTTGTTCCATTCTTTCTGTAATAGCGCTGATTGGTTTTACCACTACAACAGATAGCGTGAAGTAAACAACAACGACAAGAACCAGTATTAGTACCAACTCTTCTACAATTATTGAAACCAAGAGGCTCTGCAGCTCACTGTTGATATAAGAGTCATCTTTATAGATGACTAGCGTTCCAACAACCGTGGCGCTTTCACCGTTTTTGTATTCAAGTGTATACTTACTGAAGTCCTTATCGGCAGTACTTTTCTCTTCGTTTTTATCTGCATCATGAAGTTCAATCTGTCTGATAGATTTTGACCTGGTTTCAGCAGCAATAAGAGACTGAATTAGCTCTTCATCAAAATCCCACACTGCAGTTGGTAAGCTTACTTTTAACCTGCTCGATACCAGTTCCAGCTCATTGACCTGCTCACTGAACAGCTGACGGGACTTTATTAAATACTCATATGCACCCAGAATAGAGACCAAAACCGACACTGACACCAATATTGATATCCCAATTTTTATTGATACTGAATTTTTCATCGTTACTCCTTACAAACTTGTTCAATGCCAATGCCAATGCCAATGCCAATGCCAATGCCAATGCCAATGACTAAGCACTGGCTCTCCATAGATAAATGCCAGTTAACAAATAAAGTAGATAATAAAAATGAAAAGCTAGGCATAAATTGAAGAGGTTGCATCTTCAATGTTGTGTGGGTTGATAGAGAATGGATTACTAGTAAGGAGCATATAGCCCTTAGAGCGAATCGTTACTATCTGCAGTTCATCAGCGCCAAGTGAATCAAATTTTCTCCGCAGTTGGCAAATAAGCAAATCTATGCAGCGGCTAGCTCCATCGTAAGTTCGCCCTTTTACATAGGTCATCATGTCGTCTCTTGACAACACACAACCTTCATTTTTGATAAGATAAGTAAGCAGTCGGTGTTCTGCTCCTGTCATAGCTAATGATTGACGATTTAGGAAGAATTTTCCCTTAGAAAACTCCAGATAGGAGTCTGATTTGGGGTGAGTAGACATGGAATGTGCTTTATTGAGTGTTCGCTGCTTTCTTACTGTCAGTACTCTCAACCTAGCGGCTAGATAGCTGGTCTTGTATGGTTGAACTATGTACTCATCTACACCGGATTCGAATGCTCTAACCTGAGTATCATCGTCAGGAACTAATGAGGTGATGACTATATCTCCATCAAAACTATGCCGGAGTTGTTGACACACAGAAATTCCTTCATCAACACTCCAATATGTGTTTAAAACGATAACGTCCGGGTTAAAACTATCAAGGTTTAACTGTATTTTATCTACATTAGGAACAATAGACGTTCCAAATTGAGATGGATTTAGAGCTAAGCTAATCAGTTCTGCGTTTACTTCGTCTTCATCAACTATGAGTATTCTCGAGTACAATCCAGATACCATCCTTTTTGTGAGTCAGGGCCTATAACTGCCTGTAAATTAGGCTGCACCGTTTTCTAGTTCTCTTTTTTGGTATCGTAAATGATAGTTAAATCAATTGTTACGTCCTGCGGTTTCATTGTTACGTCCTGCGGTTTCATTGTTACGTCCTGAGTCATCTAGGTTTTAATGTTTACGAATTTGTGACATTTCGCTTGTTGAAGGTCGATAAAACCATAGACAAGTCAAATCTTTAAAAGAGTTGGCTATATCTTAATCTGTTTTCAATAAATGCCCTGACCTCTCCTGACCACTCCCCCCCAAAAAAAAACAGCGGATTATGTTTGATCTTTTAAGGAAAAAAAAGGCGAAGAAGGCTGATTTAAGATGCGCAAACCTAGTTATGTTTTTTAGGTCACTAAATGAAGTACTATAAGAGGCTGGCTGAACCAGAAATATCTAGTTATATGTGGCGTTAGATTAGGGCAGTAAATGAGCCATCATTATTTAAAATTTTGATGCTGGAGAAACCATTTATAAAGGCAAGGTTCCGTGCAGACGTGTCAGTATCTTCAGATGGCAAAAAATTCTCCATTGGCTCAATGCTCTTGGTAAGAATATCAATAATGGCGTGAGTGTCACCAGTTTCTAGGTAATAAGATAGAGTGTCATGCAGCTCGAGGGAGGTGAAAGAGATGAAGCCTTCATGGCCTTTGTAAATATAATTAATTTCAATCATATTAGTCCTTTAATCAAGTGATGTTAAATGTTAGGTCTTGATGAGATTATATTTTTCACATTATATTTTTAGAACGAATGGTATTATTGTCTAGTCGTATCAACTCATTAGAACCTTAAATTCAGATATTAAATCGTCGATATCATGCACGTCATTACTATTTGATTCGTTAGTGCCTTCTTCTATGATTGATTTCAATTTTTCAAGCTCTGCATGTATTTCAGAAATACTTTATCTATATGCTCTGCCGGCAAAATCCTCTCCGAAGAAATCACTCGTACTTTTCTAATCGTCAGTATCAGTTTCAATTTGTGGTAACTGTAAGATGAATCTGATAATGCATATTCTATATAATCGGAGGCGCAGTCGATACATGTTATGTGATTTCCAATATGTATGAATTGACTTTTATTTTGGTACTGAAAACATAGCTTACAAACTTGATAGTCAGTTTTCAAAAATCACTACCACTTTCACTTTTCTAGTCACATTTATTCAAACTCAAAAAACAGGCAATCGGTCTAAATAGGTGAAGATTATTAAAAAAACTCCTAGCATGCGCTGGGAGAAAACACTATAGTTAATGTCCGAGATTTCATGTGAATATCTCGTTGAAAACACAGGAATTCACGTACCTGTCGACAAGCCCAAAGTCGATTTGAGCTTAAATCAGTCATAATTAAATTACCGTTCTATCATTAAGTCATCAATAGTTTAATTGTATAGTTTTGTATGGAGAAATACCGATTTTCACTGAAATTAGATCGCTTTGAGCCCAGAGCAATTATAGTTAAAAGAGGAGGCTTAACTTGGTGTCCAGTATGACTGGATCAGATCAATTCATATTTATCCATCTGAGCACTACTCAGAGTGGCTGAAAGATCTTGGTGATAAAGCTATCCTGAAGTCAGTGGGAGCATTTGGTGAGAATCTAAGTTCAATAGGCATAAACGAGAATAACATCTGCTTAAAAGATAAAATACGCATCGGTACAACTCTGCTAGAGGTTTCTCAGGGGACATGCCGTACTGGAAGCTTAATGTCCGCCTTGAACAACATGATATGGCCAAAAAACTGCAAGAAACTCTGAGAACTGGTTGGTATTTTGGAGTGTTAGAAGAGGGGGAGATAGGTGCAGGAGATGAAGTCATCTTGTGTGAAAGGTCTTTTCCTGACTGGCCACTATCCCGCAGTATGGGCGATCTAGGCATACTGTGACAGTCTCTTTGATTCTGTGTACAACGCCTGTGAACTAGATCCAAAGCAATCCCATAAGAATGTAAAGAAGATCCAACAAGATACAATTATCAATGGCAATTTCAAAGAGTTAGTTGAGAATTCAAAATCCGTTTCCATCGGGAGTGACGGTTCAAGTCCGTCCTCGGGCACCATATGTTACATGACAAAGCCTCGACTTCGGTCGGGGCTTTGTTGTATCTGCTTCTCCTTGGTTTCACGGCCCTCCTAATTGCTCAAGTTATTCCTAATATTGCTCTTTCGCGTTGTGTTTTTGTAGCTACCTTATAAGTACAGTAAATGTCACTGGCGGAGGTGGATATGGATGTAAGTTTCAAATATGCAGATGAGTTTGGCCCATTTAAGGTGATTCAGCTGCATGAGCCTTCTCTGTCTCTGAAGGCTGCTTTGGTGGTTGATAATGTGGCGATGGGACCTTCAATCGGCGGCATTCGAATGGCGCCGGATGTCACGATTGATGAGTGTTTCCGGTTGGCACGGGCGATGACTTTCAAAAATGCGGCGGCCGGGCTGCCTCACGGTGGTGGCAAGGCGGTCATTTGTGCTGATCCCAAAATGCCAAAAGCGGAAAAACAGGCGGTTGTCCGGGCATTTTGCCAGGGGCTGCGTAATGAGGAGAGTTATATTTTTGCGCCGGATATGGGCATGGACGAAGAGTGTATGGCCTGGATCCGGGACGAAGTTGGGCGAGTTGTCGGCCTGCCTCGTGAGTTAGGGGGCATTCCGCTTGATGCGTTGGGGGCTACAGGCTGGGGACTGAGCCATGCTGTTGATGTGGTTGCTGAGCACTATGGGATCTCGATTCAAGGTGCCCGGTTTGTGGTGCAAGGCTTCGGGGCTGTCGGTAAGCATGTCAGCCGATTTCTGATTGAAAAGGGAGCCCGATTAGTCGGTGTGGCAGATTCCCGGGGAGCTATTTGCGATGAAAAAGGCTTTGATATCGATACTCTGATCGAGCTGAAGGAACAGGGGAAGTCTGTGACTGAATACCCTGATGCGACAATGGTGTCGGCGGATGATCTGATTGAGCAGGAATGTGACCTCTGGATTCCGGCCGCCCGTCCGGATGTTATTCATGAAGGGAATGTTCAGCGCCTCAATACCAGAGCGGTGATCCAGGGGGCAAATATCCCCTGTAGCAAAGAAGCCGAGGCTTATCTTCATCAGCAGGGCATATTGTGCTTGCCTGATTTTATCGCCAATGCCGGCGGGGTTATCTGCGCCTCAATGGAATATCACGGCGCGACACAAGCAGCCGCTTTTGATGCGATTCAAGAGAAGGTGCGACGCAACACCGAAGAGGTACTCTGCCGGATAACAACACAATCTGTTTCACCCCGTGAAGCAGCGACAGCGCTGGCCAAAGAGCGTCTGAGAAAGGCGATGGCTTACCGGCGCTACTCGTTGTTTTCGACTGCGCCACACTTCCTTTGATCTCATCGTTAAAGCGGGGAACTCTTATGACTCGGGCAGTAAAAAGCTATTTTCACCGCGGCGGCATGGAACCTTTGCTTGGGAAAACGATTCCTGAGCATTTTTCCGATATCGTCAGCGGTTACCCTGAACGGGAAGCGGTGGTTGCTGTTGCTCAAAATCGGAGGTTGAGCTACGGAGAATTAGACAAAGAAATAAAAAAACTGGCAAAAGGCTTGCTGGGGGCTGGGTTTAAGAAAGGGGAGCGGGTCGGAGTCTGGGCGACGGATAACCTGGAATGGCTGTTGTTGCAGATAGCGACAGCCCGCATTGGTGTCGTATTGGTCAACATTAATCCGGCCTATCGTCAGCGGGAACTGGCATATGCGCTGCAATGCTCTGAGGTACAGGGGCTGTTTGTGATCCCCTCTTTTCGTGACAGTGATTACCTTTCGATGCTGACCTCACTGGTGCCAGAGTTGCTAACCGGCAAACCGCTTTCTGCACTCAATAATCAGGCGCTGCCGTTTTTACGAACTGTGGTGGTTTATGATCCGGCCGCACCGGAAGCAACACCCCGACCAGCGCCCGGCTTTACACTCTGGTCAGAGATCATCAAGGCAGGTGAGGCGATCTCTGAGCAGGTACTTGAGGCAGTGACGAGTAGTCTGGATTGCGATGAGCCGATCAATATTCAATATACATCCGGTACGACCGGGTTTCCTAAAGCGGTCGTGCTGACCCATCACAACATCCTCAATAATGCCTACTTTTCTGCGAAGGCGATGCATTTTACCGAGCAAGATAGGTTGTGTGTGCCTGTGCCGTTTTATCACTGCTTCGGGATGGTGCTGGCAAATTTGCTGTGTCTTTCAGTTGGTGCCTGTATTGTGATCCCGGCAGAGCACTTTGATCCGCAAGCGGTACTGAAAGCGATTGATAATGAAAAGTGCACCGCCATCCACGGCGTGCCGACCATGTTTATTGCTGAGCTGGAATCTCCGGATTTTGCCGACTACGACATGAGCTCCCTGCGTACCGGTATTATGGCGGGCGCACCTTGCCCGCCGCCGCTCATGAGGCGGGTGATGGAAGAGATGCACTGCCGGGAAATTCTGATAGGTTACGGGGAGACCGAAGCCTCACCGTTGACGCACCTCACCTCGCGAGATGACAGTCTGGAATTGCGAACCGAGACGGTCGGAAAAAACCTTCCGCACCAAGAGGTTAAGGTTGTTGAGCTGAACGGCGAGGCAACGGTGCCGTTAGGCGTCGTCGGTGAAATTTGCTTTCGTGGTTACCACCTGATGCAAGAGTATTATGGCAATGAGCCAGGAACCCGGGCAGCAATTGATGAACATGGCTGGTTGCATTCGGGCGATCTGGGCTCGATGGATGCGGAGGGGTACGTGAAGATCACCGGGCGAATGAAGGAGATGATCATTCGTGGTGGAGAGAATATTTACCCGCTTGAAATTGAATCATTTTTGTTTGCTCACCCGAAAATTCAGCAGGTGGCAGTGTTCGGGGTTCCCGATGAGTATTACGGCGAACAGGTTGTAGCATGGATCCAGCTTCACTCCGGAGAAGTGCTGACAGACAGGGAACTTCGTGCTTATTGCGAAGGGCAGTTAGCTCATTTCAAAATTCCGGCTTACATTCGCTTTGTGGACCGTTTTCCGATGACTGTGACCGGAAAGCTGCAGAAATTCCGGATGCGTGAGCAGGAAGTGGAAAAGTTCAATCAGCAGAAAGGCGAGCGAGAGTAAGAGTAACTTGCCCAATGACTCATCACTTTCCTCGCATCTTTGATGCCGTAACCATCATGTTTCTTCTTATTTTTGTGGCCTTGAACACGCTTTTGAGGGTGAAAAATCGTGCCCGGAAGAGAAAAATTCACAGAATCCGCTTGCCAAACCTGAAACATCCTTTACTAATAACAGGATATGCAAAATAACAATACAGGAGAGTAGTAGTATGCGAGCAGCAAATCCTGAGTATTTACTGGCGGCATTGCGGGGTGTCATTAAAGCCAAGGGGTTAACTTATAAGGAGTTGGCCGATCGACTTGGTGTTCCTCTGTCCACGTTCAAGCGCCACTTATACAGCCCGAGTATTACTCTTGAGAAGCTGCTTGATTATTGCCTGGAGGCGGACACAACCCTGGATGAGTTGCAGAAACTGGCGATTAAGCTGCAGCATGACAACGACAACTTCTTTAGCCATACCCAGGATGAGGTTTTTTATCAGTTTCCTCAACTGTATGACTTCTACCGCGAGCTTCGCCATTTGCGCCATCATGACAGTTACGAGCATATGCAGCAAAAATATGGTCTGGACAATACGTCAACGTACGCCTATCTGCGGGCTCTGGAAATGTTGGGGCTGGTTAAGCTTGCTGATGACAACAAGATTCAGCTCATCGGCCCCTATTATTACCGTTTTTCCGATGACTCCAAGTTAAGTCAGAAATACAAGGAAATCCTTAAAGAGCAGGCGCTGGATAATCCGAACTGCGTTAGGGTTGGTTTTTCTCGTATGTATCTAAAGGAGGAACAGCTGGAAGCCTTGAACAAACTCTTGGCGAAAGAAGTCCTGAAGTATCACAGCGAGAATATGCAAAATAATGCGACTAGTCAGGATTTGCTCCGTAATGTGTTGTTGTTCGTCACCCAGCATCAGCCGCTTGCTTTTTCTGATGGGATAGTGTCACTGCCAAACTCTTTCCTCCAGGATGTCAAAAATGCTATTGCAGACTTTGAAGAACAGGGGGCGTAGGTCTCCCCCTGTTTAAGTGAGTACCGCCAAGTCACCTTAGGTTGGTGAGGCCTGATGACAGGCGACGAGATGTTGCTCGCTGCTTTGAGTCAATACAGGGTAAGCGTTTAGGCACATACTTTCAGCTTGTGGGCATCGTGATGCAAAGTGACACCCTGGCGGAGGGACCATCGGTGATGGAACATCGCCTTCCAGCATGACACGTTTGCCGCGCTGACGCGGGTCCGGAATGGGGATCGCAGAGATCAGCGCCTTGGTGTAAGGGTGTTGCGGGTTGTTAAACAGTGCTTCCGTATCGCTGAGTTCGACAATGCGCCCCAGGTACATCACGGCGATTTTGTCTGAGATGTGGCGGACGACCGATAGGTCGTGGGCGATGAAAACTAAAGCCAGATTCATCTGTTTTTGAAGATCAAGCAGCAGGTTGATGATCTGCGATTGTACCGAAACATCCAGTGCGGATACCGCTTCGTCGCAGACAATTAGTTTCGGGTTGAGTGCGATTGCCCGTGCGATGCCGATCCGCTGGCGTTGCCCGCCGGAAAATTCGTGCGGATATCGGTTGGCCGCAGATACCGGCAGCCCGACTTTCTGCAACAGTTCTTTGACCCAGGCTTCTCGTTCTTCCGGCAGGCCGATGTTGTGGATTTCAAACGGCTCAGCGATGATGGTGCCTATGGTATGACGGCTGTTAAGACTCTCCATTGGATCCTGAAAAATAATCTGCATCTCTTTGCGCAGGGATACCATTTCTGACGGGCTCAGATGAGTGATGTCTTGTCCGTTGTAGATGATCTGCCCGGCTGTTGGCTCATGAAGTTTGAGCAGGGTTCGCCCGACAGAGCTTTTTCCGCAGCCTGATTCACCGACCAGACCAAGGGTTTCGCCTGCCTTGACGTCGAATGACACACCGTCGACAGCATAAACGTATTTGGGTTTGCGAAACAGTGAGCCTCGCAGTGCGTAGTGCTGTTTCAAATCGACGAGTTTAAGAATCGTTTCAGGCATTGTTGACCTCGTTTATCTTCAGGCAACTGACGAAGTGCTTTTGTGACACTGTTTGTGGCTGCGGTACGGTTTCGCCACAATGTTCGTTCTGGTAGTAACAGCGGTTACGGAAGCGGCAGCCAGATGGCATCTCTTTAAGGTGGGGGACTGAGCCCGGGATGGTATTCAGTTTGGTTTTCGGTTTATCCTCAATACGCGGAATCGAACGCAGCAGTCCCTGGGTATAAGGGTGCTTGGGAGATTCAAACAGGGTGAACACATCCGCCCGTTCCACAACCCGGCCGGCATACATCACCACTACCTCATCACACATTTCGGCAACAACGCCCAAATCGTGGGTAATGAAGATAATGGCCATGTTGTTTTCTTCCTGGATGGAGCGCATCAGCTCTAGGATCTGGGCCTGAACGGTGACATCCAGAGCCGTAGTCGGTTCATCAGCTATCAGGACGTCCGGTTTACAGGCCAGAGCCATGGCAATCATCACTCGTTGGCGCATTCCGCCGGAAAGTTCATGAGGATAGACATGGAAGCGTTGCTCGGCTGCCGGAATGCCGACCCGCTGCAGCATATCAATCGCCGCTTGTTTACGTTCTGTTTTGGAAAACTCCGGCCGGTGCAGCTCATAGACTTCACACAGTTGGCGGCCGACTGAATGCACAGGGTTCAGGGCGGTCATCGGATCCTGGAAAATCATTGAGATCCGCGCTCCGCGAGTGCGGTAGAGATCTTCCGGGGCCATGCTGACAAGATCGGTGCCATCATAGGTAATGGAGCCCGCAGTCACTTTTCCATAAGGTCGGGGTAGCAGCCCCATAATGGAAGCAGCGGTGACGCTTTTACCACAACCAGACTCTCCGACAACCCCGATGGTTTTGCCTTTGGCGACACTGAATGAGACGCCGTCCAGTACTTTAATTTCCCCTTCATCGGTTGAGAAGGTGGTTTCCAGATCCTTGATAGTCAGGATATCGTTATTGTTACTACTCATTGTGTGGCATTCCTTATCCCTGAACGAAACGTTTGTCGATGAGAGTGACAGGCTCAAAGGACTTGTCGTCATCCAGGGCTTCCTTGGTCGCTCTTTTCTCGTCAAGGTCAATCCAGAACAGGCCGAATTCCATTTTACTGGCATCGAGAATATCGCGGGACAATGCAGTGCCCAGGCCTTGCGGCAGCTTGACATAACGCCAGTGTGAGCCGCGGGAGAACGGCACCGAATAGGTTGGTATCACGCAGTTACAGTCAGCGATTTTTTGCTGGATTTGTCGTGATATCTCCGCCTTTTTGCTGACATCAAATTCGGTGTCAAACGCTTCAATTAACTTGTCCATCTCCGGGTTGGCATAGTTGGTGAAGTTATTGGTTTGCGGATGTGCATTTGATGAGTGGAAGTACTGCCAGTAAACAGGCAGTGCGCTCGTGCCCATACCCAGGAAGGCAGCCTGGTGTTTTTTCTCAAGAAGTGACTTGAAGCCGGTAGCACCGTCAACCAATTTGAGCTCAAGATCCAGACCGGCTTTTTTGGCTTCTTCCTTCAGTACCACTACACGGGCAGTGTGCATCTTGCTCAGATAGGTCAGAGTGATGGCAAGGCGTTCGCCCTTCGTATTGATGCGGGTACCGTCGCTGTCCAGGTGGTCGAACCCGGCCTTTTCGAAATATTCGGCGGCCAGTGCCGGATCAAACTCCTTGGCTTTGATGTCCGGGTTATCGTAGTCGCCATAGCCAGAGCCGAAGCTTTGCTGGTGGGCATAATCTCCGCGCAGGGCGACATCAATCATTTTTCCGATATTCAGAGAATGGGCAATACCCTGACGGATATCAGCATTATCCATCAAAGGCGCCTGAAGGTTCAGCCATACCCCGGCCGCACCTTGAGGGTACTGGTTGTAAAACCATGACTTCTGAATGTAGCCCTTATCATAGAGCGGCCCCTTGGCTTTGTTGTGCCACAGGGACGGGAAGACCATGTAATACGCATCCAGCTTGCCTCGCTCGAAATACTTAAGGGCGATATCGGTATCCCGGATCACCTTGATGATGATCTTGTCGACGTTGTAGCGATGCTGGTAGTAGCGGTTGGTGTATCCCCACCAGTTATCAACCTTCACGAGGTGAACAGCTCGGCCTTTGCGAATTTTGCCTACTTTATACGGGCCGGTAGTGGGTTCGGCTTTCCAGTTATAGCGACGTATGAAATCTTTCGGAAGCTGACCGCCCGGATAGAAGTGCGCCGGTTTAGGCATGATGTTTAGCCGCATGATCAGCTCATCGTCAGCCAGTTGATCGGCGGAGTGGAGGGCAAAGGTGTAGTTGTCATAGACAGTGATCCCTGCCACTTTGTTGGTGAAGTAGTCCTTGTACCATGGTGCCTTGGCGTGCTCGCTTCTCATGTAATCGAACACAAAGGCAAAATCCCGGCTGGTGATTGGCTCGCCGTCGGTCCAGCGGGCCTTTTCATCGATCCGAAAGTAGAGGGTTTTGTGGTCGTCACCAAAGGCCCACTCCTTTGCAATAGCCGGCAGAAACTGTCGGGTGTTCGGCTGCTGCTGGAGCAGAGCCGGGTTGCCATCGAGCAAAAAGGCCCGAAAGCTTCCGTTAGAATCGGGGCCGATAGTGCGCAACGTCAGCGGAAAGCTTGAAATATGTAACCGGTAAGTGCCGCCTGCTTTGGCCCGGCTGTCGGCAAACAGCGGCTGTTCCGGATTGGAAATCCAGTTCAGGCCCGACGGGAGCTCTGTTGTCAGCCCCTTGCTCTGGCACAGTACCGTAATGACTGCGAGCAGAGAGGCCATCCAAAATTGTCTCATTGTTTCTCCATACATTTATGATCTCGGTAGCTGCCTTGCTACCGTTTAATGTTGTTTGTATGAGCCGTTATCTGTCACGAGCATTGTGTGCTCAGAGATCAGATGTAGCGGGTGTATTTTTTCGGGTCAAAGGCTTCTCTGACGCCTTCGCCAATGAAGGTCACCATGGTCAGAACCGACACAATAGCCATCACAACCGAGCCAATGATCCAGTAGGCATCCAGGTTTGATTTACCCTGTTGCAGCAAGTCACCCCAGCTCGGGGTTGGCGGCATTAGTCCTAGCCCGAGGTAGTCCAGCGCGGTTAGCGTGGTGATATTGGCAACAATGCCGAACGGTGCCAGGGTGATCACCATGACCATGGTATTAGGCAGGATGTGTTTGACGATCACCCGCCACAGGCCCGCTCCCTGAGCCCGGGCAGCCATAACGTATTCCCGGGCTTTTTCTTTATAGGTCATGGTTCTCATGTACCAGGTAATGCTGATCCAGCCGAACATAACGTTAATCAGAACGAACAGGAAAAAGCTTGGCTGGATAATCGAGACCATGATCATGATGACGTAGAGGAAGGGCACCATCGACCATACCTCAATGACCCGTTGCATCACCAGGTCGAATTTGCCGCCGAGGTAGCCCATCAGTGAGCCAACCAGCACGCCAATGGTATAGCAGAGTGTCAGGGTCAGCATGGCGAACCAGATAGCGATCCGGAAACCGTAAATCAGGCGGGCAAGCACATCACGCCCTGACTCATCGGTGCCCAGGTAATGCTGGCTCTCCAGCGAAGGTGGATTGGGCGGGTAGTGCATGCCGTCGAAGTCCTGCTCGTACGGGTTCCAGGGGATAACAGGCATTAGTACCCAGTTCCCTTTCCCCTCTTCGGCAAAGGATTTTTTCAGCTGGCGGTAATTCACTTCGTAGCCGTAATCAAGGCCGAACATCTCACCGGTTTTTACCTCAGAGTAGGTCGGAAAGTGCAGCTCGCCTTGGTAGGAGACAACCAGAGCACGGCTGTTAACCAGAAGCTCGGCAACACAGGAGAGCAGCACGAGGGTCGTCAGGAGCACGAAGGAATAGTAGCTTCGCTTGATGGAGCGGAAGCGGTTAAGTTTCTTTTTGGTCAGTGGATTTAACGGCATGGTTTAGCTCCCGAATTTAACCCGAGGGTCGACAATGGCAACGCACATATCCGAGAGGATGTTACCGAACATCAACAGCAGGGAAGACATCGCCAGGATCCCCATAACAACCGGGTAATCGCGCTCGATGATCGATTCGTATCCCAGCAGGCCGATACCGTCGATATTAAAGACCACCTCGATAAGGAATGAACCGGCAACAAATACCGAGACAACATTCCCCAGATGGCTGGCTATCGGGATCAGGCTGTTTCGCAGGGCGTGTTTACGTACGGCTTGTTGGAATGGTAGCCCTTTGGCAATGGCCGTTTTGACGTAATCTGCTGCCAGGTTTTCCAACAGGTTGTTTTTCATCGTCATGGTGAGGATGGCAAAGTCTCCGATGATGTAGCAAAACAGGGGAAGGACGGCATGAGAGAACAGATCGGCAATTTTGTCCGGCCACAGTAAATCGTCGAAATCATCACTAACGAAGTCGCCCATTGGGAACCAGTCTAGATGGAATGCAAAGAATGAAATTAGAAATACCCCGACGACGTAGTTTGGTAGGGCATAACCGATAAACACCATCACAGAGCTGACATTATCGAACCGGGATCCGTGTTTCATCGCCTTGAGGATCCCGAGCGGGATTGATATCAGGTAGCTGATCAGAAAGGTCATCAGGCCGTAGAACAAGGAGACGGGCAGCCGCTCTTTTATCATTCCCCATACTGGCTCGTAATAGCGGGTAGATTCGCCTAAATCAAGTTGCACCAGTTTACCCAGCCACTCGGTATAGGCCTCGAATATCGGCTTGTCCAAACCGTAGAAGGCATTAAGTTCGGCAATTTGTTCATCTGACAGGGTTTGTGAACCTTGTTGGTTTCCGCCCCCGCTTTCCATTGACTGGGATTGCATCTGAGCAATCATCTGCTCAACCGGGCCGCCGGGAACAAAGCGGGTCAGGGCAAAAACAAGCAGGGTGACGCCAATAAAGGTAGGGATTATCAGTAGCAGTCGTCGGCTAAAGTAGGCTAGCAAGGGAAGCTCCTTTGCATCTTTAACGTAAGTTGTTTGGAGTTATTCATGGTCGGTCATGCATCCGTGATATGGCCTGTATTTGTTCAGTCGCGGTGAGTCGAAATCCCCGGGTATCACTGATACCCGGGGAGTGTCGAGGATTGCTTAGTAGTAGGTTGGAAGAACCGGAAGTTGTTCTAGGGCGTAGCGATACTGGATGTATTCGCGTCGATCCCATAGCCAGATGATTTCCGGGTCGATGTCATAAATAGCGGCATCTTCCGGTATGCTGGCAATTTCATCTGCTATATATCTTGAGTACTTATCAGCATCGGTTAAGAGTGTTTCCAAATACTCTGGATTGTTATCCTTATAATTACGGATTGCATTCCATGCAGCGTGCAAATTATCTTTTGAGTGACATCGGCTTGAGCCTGATGCCGGTGTGTAACATTTGTCAGCTTCATTATAGGTGAACTTGGCTGGTTCTCTGACCGGGAAAAACTTAGGTCTGAACATTGCTTCAAAATGCGGTGCGTCTTTTAGCTCTTTCACTGCTGCGGTATCACGCAACATGATAAGTTTGAAGTCATTCAAGTTTTTTACATTATCTGTACCTAAGTTTTGTTTTGTCCGAGGGTTAGCGCTCTCAAGCTTAGTGAGTTCATCTTGTTTGCCATTGATTAACAGGGCTTTTTCTGCCATGTGTTTGCCTAGGCCGTTTCTGCGAGTGACAACATAATTTCTTGCCTTCAGCTTAAATTCATAGCCATTTACGGTGTCTACTCCTGGTCCGGGTTCGGTTAATGTGATGTCATCGAGCAGATCCTTCGAGCTATCGGAAAGTCCATATTCATCGGCATAGCCAAAGGCAACAAGGTTATGGAGTAACGCCGAGAAATACGGTGTTACTGTGGTCTGGGACATTTGGAAATAGTACTTTAGTCCGGTTAAGTACGGCGGTATATCAACAGCGCGTTTGATATCTGGAGCATATGGTTTGACGGTTGCTTTACGGTTACCTTCTTTATCGACAAAGATTGGCTCCCGATAAGAGTCCATTCCAAACCCTAAATGGCCTAGGTATGTTTTTAGCTTCTTTGGTGTTCCTTGAGTACCACTCAGTGTGCTGGACACATCGATGAGGGCAATATTGGACTTATCTCTGCTGCTGTAATAGTAGCCATTGCGTTTAACCAGCATTTGTGCAGCAAGCAGTTTGTCGGGCCATACCCCAAGTAGGTCAACGGCATTAGCTGCGCTTTGATATGGATTATTAGCTCGCATATTTGCGTATGAACGACCATCTCGAGTTTCTGAAAGAACCGTGATTTTTTCATAATCTCCGGCCATTACATCAACAAGATCTTGATCGAAACATGAAACAGGAAGGTTTGTTTTTTGTGGTATTAGAGATCCGAAGCGTCCCCAGAGATCAGATAGTGCAATAAATCGGTTTATTGTTCCATCAGTCCTTGTTTCGATCTCAATTTCACAGACTTTATCTGGTGTGTTTAGAATATCCATGAAGAAGTCTGCAGCAGCAAGTGCAGCATCATAGGTATTACAAACTCTGAGTGCACCATCGTTTAACGATTTACGCTTATAGGAAGGTGAACAGAAATCAGTGTAAAAGTCTGCAACGTTGCTTCCGTAGCTGTCTTCGGCACCTTTTAGCTGAGCTAACTGGTAATCTATTTCACCTAGGTCTTCAACAACATCACGGATTTCAGAGAATTTCTCCATCAGGAATAATGTGTAATTATGTTGTTGGTAATCGTAGAATTTATTGCGACCGTTGCGTCGGTTGAGTAATTCATAGTTATCCCAGTATTTCTGGATTCGGAACTGGGTAAGTTCTAGGATATTGGTACCTTCGTCGAAGCGGTTGCACGTCGTCTGACTGAGAGTGTGGTCATCGGTGCAATAATCAAAGCGTTTGATTTTTGCATCTGAAGACTCAGCCTTAAGGCGCTTTTCCAGGGCGTCAAGGGTACCAAGAGGAAGTGCCTGATGATTGGCGCGCAAGGTATTGTCTAGTTCTTCCAGGCTGACATATTGTGATGTTGTGTCAACATTGCTGCCTGATTGGGTGACTTCGACTTTTCGTCCATAACCATAACGTAGTGCCGCAATATCATATTTACCATAGGTTGGTAGCTCATCAAAAATCGATGCGCTATAGTCCATGACGGAACTATGTGCAGGTACTTTGTCATAGCCGAATTTGGCAATTTCATCTTGTTGATAGAAATTTGCTTTATCCATTGAACCCATAAAGTTATGTCGAAGGCCAAGGTTGTGTCCGAATTCGTGAACCAGCGTTGACTTAAACATGTGTGCGCTAATGGCATCACTGGCTTTTTGCTGTTGCGTCTGTGATAGCTGGTCCCACTTTTTCAGTTTTTTATTGGCATTGTCTACGTAGTCCGGTGCACTTTGATCAAGGCCACTATTATCAAAGTACCCGCCAGCAAGGTAATCAATGCCTTTGATTAATCCCTTGGATTTTGTACTAACCCACATGAACTCTTCGGCGTACATATTTTGTTCAGCCATTTTATTTAGCTGATTTTTATAATTTGCTATAGCTTTACTGAAGCTCTTTTCTTCTTGCTCGTCAGGTGATAGCCATCGGGGAGAGCCATTAATAAACCGCGGCTCATAATTTACCTGTGATTGGGTTGTTGCAGGTGCTCCTGACTCAAATACGGAAGCATCTCTGCTTGGTAGGTTCAGGTAAGTTACTGCCGAAGTATCAGAGTCCGAAGATGCTCTGGTAATATCAACGGGCTCTTCTGGTTTATATTCATTAGGACGTTCTATTTCCTCCCGGTTATAACGCATAACCAGTTCATCCCACATTCTTCGAGCTGTAGAGCGGATCACGCCAGCGTATTGGTTGACATGAGCGTGAACGATTTCGCCTGTGAGTGGGTTGGTAGCTGAAGGGCCATAACCCAAAAGGCCATTGTCTGCCGGGTCGGTGATTAGGTTGAGTACGTTGTAGCGTAAATCACCAGTATGAACGCCCGCTTTTTTCGTTGGGTTTACGATCTTGATTGGAGGAACACCAGTACCTGCCAACGTTTTATTCATTTGATCAATCGTTTCGAGCGTAATGTCGAGATAGAACTTACCTTCTTTTTCAAAATAACTGTCACTCAGGTAGTAGTCGATCGATTTTTTATTCGGGTTAAATCGATTGAGATAATTAAACTTCTGTCCCTGTAAACCAGCTTCACCTGTTAATGAGCGTTGCTCCTTCTCGTCTTTAAAAAAGCCAAATCTCGAAACATCGCGACCAGGGTAATGAATTGTCTGATAATCGCTGCTAGCAAGTTTGTCCAATTTCACCAAAGAATAGAAAAAACGTGTTTTAAAGGACAGGTCTTCCAAGCTATCGCCAAATTGACTGTAATCTTCAATGTTTGCAGTGAAGCTGCGTTCAACCTCAACATTAATAGTGCCTTGCTCCGCATCATATTCCCAATGAACTAGGCGTGGCTCTGCTGTTTCTTCAACATTGTACGCGGAATAAGCAAAGTCAGTTCTGTCGACAGCCAAGGGTTTAATGCCGGCATAATCTGGAGTGAAGTGAGTTGTTTCTTCCCATTTCAGATCGGCATCTTCGTTGAGTTCTTCTTTGTTGGTACATTCATCGTAGTTGTCTTCTGCACAACGATACTTCTGAAACGTTCCTGGAATTTTTAGTACCGGAGCCTGGTTGATGAGGTCAGCGTAGCGACTATCTTTACCTGATTCGATGGTATCGCGATCGACTTCCTCTGCGACAATACCATTGGTTTTATCAAATCGAAGTTTGACTAGTTTTGGTGTGCCCTGGAAAAAACCTCGTTGGGTGACTGCATAACGAGGGGCTGCACCTGTAGAGGGCATATATAGCCAGAGAGATTCAGTATCCAAGGTGTTTTTGGCTATTTGTTCTTGTGCGCGAGGAAGAGTGTCATAGCTCCTTTCCTCAGCGCCGCAGCCGTAGAGCGCAATGCTCACCATAGCTGCAATGGCTAATTTCTTATACATGTTGTGCTCACCAAATTATTATGATTAAAGGTCGTAATTTAATGTGATGTAGTAGGTAGGTTTTTCGAGATCGAATAGGTTTTCGATTGGATTCGGACCCCTGTCTGGGTCGTAATATGACGCACTATTCGTCATGCCTGCTGCCAGGCTAAATTTATCGTTAAACTGATAACCGAGTTCGGCTGAGTAAGTCAGTTCTGGCGAATAACTTTTTCCACGATAGCTCCACGATTTGGAGCTCACAAAGTTAGTGCTGAAAAACCACTTGTTCGGCGTGTATTCGACAGAAAATAAATTACTGATTCGATACTCTTCAAGTGGATGGCCGCCGGCTGTTGTGTATTGGTGGAAGTTTTTACGTAAACGAATAGAGTCACTAACCAGAAGCCCTTCGATAATATGGTTTAGTGAATAAGAGAATTTAATATTGCCGCGTATTGCAGTATTAAGGTCGTTTTTCATTGACTCATCAGATACTGGAATAAGGATGCGTGAACCTGCTGACATCGCAATATTGTCAGTCGGATTCCAAATATTATATCTTGTCGCTGTTAACCAAATATCGCTCCAAAACTCTCCTTTTTCACCGTCATAGCTGTGTCGGCCAGAGGCAATGGCTGTGAATTTTGTATTGGCATTTAGGTAGTACTTAATCGTAGCGGTAAGTGCCAGATTACGGTCGGCTAAATAGTGGTCGTCCTCGTAACCATTTCTGCTGTAATCAATACCAATAGACGCTCCCCATTTTTTTTGTTGTGCGGGAACATCCTGAACCTGTTCTTCAGCATGTATGCCATTGGATATCAATACAGATACCATACTAAATAGCATCAAGTTAAACTTCATGACTTGCCCCATTCCCTGTGCGAATTTCGATGTGGCGCTCCGAGTTGCCACATGAAATATACGTAGTCTTCTTATGATTAGAGGGAATCAATACTAATTCACACGCTGGTAGCAATAAAACGCTATTGCAAAAGTATCATGTAATTATTCGTCCGGTATTAAATGGTGAAACCGGTACGGGTTTTGTGTAAAGCTATGAATTTCGTGAAATTAATGTTTGTCGATATCTATATCTGCTGAGCTGGATCTGGGTGGGTGTAATAGCTGTTGAGTAGTTCAATTATAGCATTATATATCACTGGTCGGAGGTGGTTGATAATCTTTGCTCTGAATTGGAATATATACGTATTTAGGGGTGTTAATATTTATGTTAAGAGTGCCCTCTATAAGAAATTACAGGTGATTTTCATCGTTCATCACAGTTAATAGATAAATTATCCGTAAGGTTCTGACAGCCGCACGGTAAGCCGCTAGTATTTGCGTTGCAGCACTTAACGAAATTAAAGAGAGAATAGGGATTGTGTCATCGCGATCAGCCAATAGCCGATATGGCATCATAATTGAAAATGTCAAAGAACAGATCCGGCAAAAGATTTGGTTGCCCGGTGAGCGCATACCGTCTGTCCGAGTGATGAGCAAGGCCCAGTCTGTCAGTGTGATGACCGTACTGAAAGCGTATGAGCATTTGGAGGCCGAAGGCTGGATATACGCTAAGGCAAAAGCGGGTTATTACGTTGCAGCCCACTTTAATCGATTGTCTGAGCCTGAACAGGCAACACCGCAGGTCGTGAATCGGTCTATACACATTAACCGACATGTTTTTGAAGTGCTTCGGGCCTGTAAGCGGCCTGACGTGATCCCTTTCGGATCGGCTTTTCCTGATCCTGAATTGTTTCCGCTCCAGCAATTGGGGCGAACGTTGGCTCAGACAATTAAAACCATGCCGACTAATAGTGGCATCATAGATTTACCTCCGGGAAGCCTGGAGCTAAGACGTGCTATTGCTCAGCGCTATTTGAGAGATGGGATACAGGTGTCCCTCGATGATATCGTCATTACATCAGGTGCGATGGAGTCTTTGGGGTTGAGCTTGGCTGCCGTGACTCAACCGGGAGATACGGTAGCGGTTGAATCTCCTGCTTTCTATGGCGCCCTTCAGGCAATTGAAAGGTTAAGGCTGAAAGCCGTTGAAATCCCTACCCATCCTCGAAGAGGGATGTCGGTTGAAGCCTTGGAGGCTGCAATCGACACAAATGATGTAAAAGCATGTTGGTTGATGAGTAAGTTTCAAAACCCCCTTGGGGCTACGATGGCTGCTGAGCAAAAACAAGCGATTTACGACTTGCTGGCTAAAAATGATATCCCCCTTATCGAAGATGATGTCTATGCTGAGCTGTATTTCGGTAAAACGAAGCCTTTGCCAATTAAGGCACTGGATGAAAAGGGGTTGGTATTGCACAGCTCCTCTTTCTCTAAATGCCTGGCACCCGGATTTCGAGTCGGTTGGGTTGCTGCCGGACGGTATGCCAGACAGGTTGAAGAGCTCCAGTTTATGTCGACTCTGTCTGTGGGGGCTCCTAACCAGTTTGCATTGACTCAGTACATTCAACATGGGGGGTACGATAATCATCTCCGTCGGCTTCGGCGTACTCTTGAGCAACGGCAGCAACAAATGCTGGGGGCTATCGAACAGTTTTTTCCTGCAGGGACAAAAGTGACAAGGCCTGAAGGTGGGTATTTTTTATGGGTGGAGCTGCCGGAGAACATTGATACCTCCGCGATATTAACTGAATTACTGGATAACTATCGAATCAGTATTGCACCGGGAACATTATTTTCTGGGGATCAGCGATATAAGCACTGCATGAGAATTAATTGTGCCTACCCGTGGAATGAACAAAATAGAGCCGCTTTGTGTCAATTGGCGCAGTACTTAACTGAGCTGTGTGATCAAAACTAAAAAAGTCACTGTTCTAACTGTTTATAGCCTTAATTGTTCTACGTCACCTAATTGTCACTGTGTTCCTATTACGGCTCTACCGAACAAGGAGCTGGGGATCATGCTAAACCGAATTGTTAACCCTGAAATCAAATTACTTGCTGTATCTGTTGTATGCGCTGCGTTGTTAGTGCTTGGGCACTTGTTACTGGCTAAAAGTTTGGCGGAGCAGGTTTGGGTAGAATATACCGCAGCAGCGATTCCTTTTGTGTTGTTTGGAATTGGTGCGTTGGCTATTCGCTTTGCGATTGCTAAAGAAAATCAAGACTAGGCGTTACGAGGAAAAGTATTTCAAAGATAAATCAAGCTGCTTCCTGAGTTAAAAATGCGCAGATTGCGGGCTGTTGTTTATTTGTTGTTCGGTTGGGCTGTTTTTGGTGATTTATTTCAAAAATAGCCTTGCCAATGGGGTCGAAGTCTCTATAATGCCGCCTCACCGACACGGAGCACGGCGACTTAAGCCAGCAACGTATCGGGTTTGTTCTTTAACAATTTGACCATGCAATCTGTGTGGGCACTCGTGAAATGAATAGTCGAAAAGATTATATCAATGAAACTGAGTGACCAATTCAAGTTGGTACAGCCTTGAGCTGTTTTGTTTTACTTTTTCAAAAGTGAAAACCAATAAGAGCACAGTCAATTCTTAGTTAGAAATAACTAAGAACAGTATTCATTGAGCTATCAAAAACTTTAAATTGAAGAGTTTGATCATGGCTCAGATTGAACGCTGGCGGCAGGCCTAACACATGCAAGTCGAGCGGCAGCGACAACATTGACCCTTCGGGTGATTTGTTGGGCGGCGAGCGGCGG
>NZ_RSEJ01000319.1 GCF_009910675.1 Photobacterium alginatilyticum
ATATTTTATGCTTAAAACTACTATATWACTACTAATATTMGATATATTATAATAGATATRAAGRGAGCTTAATAAAAATGRCTTGATAAGGTAAYAACACWATAAAAATCAGTAGARWWTTTATATATATTTTGAGAAGTTGGATATTACAATGCTTGATTAAAATRGAAAWTACWACAAGGCTTTAAYKRGWAATTAAAAGGCTTTTTAAACTAATATAAAAGAGGCTTTTTTATAAAATGAAATGGCTGATTTTTTTGCTGAAAACACTAAGTAATTTCGGCTAAAAGAGGTAGAAAAAAGGGGTGAGGATTTGTGTTGAGAAGGGCTTGTATTTATAGTCCAAAATTGAACATTTAAAATGAATAAAAAGTGGTGAATTGGAGGTCTAAGGCTTAGGGGGGAT
>NZ_RSEJ01000320.1 GCF_009910675.1 Photobacterium alginatilyticum
CGACGTCCGATTGGGGTGGTTTTTTTTTTCATTCCGGTTAATTTTTCGAGTCCGGTCCAACTGCGGTATACCCAAAGGCAGAATCTGCCTTTTGTAGAGCAAATCGTGTTTGCATAGGTTCAATCAACCGTCGTTCGTTCGTTCAGCAGTTTGGCCAAGGTTGTTACCAAGCTGCTTATCTTAGAGGCAWATCGTGTTTGCATCGGTTCCATCAACTACCGTACGTTAAGTAAGTACTTTGGCCAAGGTTGTTACCAGGATTTGATCAAGGCRGTTTCTRCGTTAGCATGTGTCGGTTCCATCAACTAGCGTATGTTAAGTAAGTATGCCCGAGTGACATTCTCACCGGATGTCCGAGTTAAGTCACCAAAGTAAGATATTCTCACAGTTTCGAGTTGGGAGCTA
>NZ_RSEJ01000321.1 GCF_009910675.1 Photobacterium alginatilyticum
ATGAGACCCCATAAAAGGTGTTGGTTGATATTGACAGCAGGACGGTGGCCATGGAAGTCGGTATCCGCTAAGGAGTGTGTAACAACTCACCTGCCGAATCAACTAGCCCTGAAAATGGATGGCGCTTAAGCGAGAGACCTATACTCCGCCGTTGCGACATGTGCGTTGTCTAGCGCCAGGTCGTAACGAGTAGGAAGGTCGKGGCGGTTGCGTTGAAGGCTATGAGCGTAGGCTCGGCTGGAGCKTCCGTCAGTGCAGATCGTAATGGTAGTAGCAAATATTCAAGTTCGATCCTTGAAGACTGAAGTGGAGAAGGGTTCCACGTGAACAGTAGTTGGATGTGGGTCAGTCGATCCTAAGGTACTGGCGAACGCCTTGTATCATCGGTGGCGAAAAGCTTGCTTT
>NZ_RSEJ01000322.1 GCF_009910675.1 Photobacterium alginatilyticum
ATAAAGCATCAATACTGATTTATCCATAATTAAATAATAGATCTAAAACAAAAAACCAAGAGCCTTGAGCCAATAAAGACTGAGAAAATTGACTCAAGAACAAATTTMATTAAGAGCTCCGTTGTAAAATTAAGACCTAACCATTAAACAAGAAGCGATGGGAACGATGGAACCCATGAATGCAGAAGATTTTATTGAAACCCAATCYTAACRATTCATTGGTCGGGATGGCGGAAGAAACCGAGAAACAATTCATCTATTCTSATCTGAGAAGTARTGAATTMACYTTACAACTGAAATASATAGTAGAGKAAATATTCGCCCGCGAAAACAKTCTTTTTTGGATTGCTACATTTTGTATTTGGCTCAATCCGATACGATAAAATGAAAAAAAAAAATGGAAT
>NZ_RSEJ01000323.1 GCF_009910675.1 Photobacterium alginatilyticum
TATCCCATCATTTCCCACAGACCTCATAATGGAGAGGAAAAAACCCAATTTCCGAGCAACGTCTTCAAGATCAGCAATCATATCCTTCCTAGTTTCCCAATATAATTCGGTTTTGAAACATTGGGTATAGTCGGTTAGTTCCGAATTAGAATTAGAGGTTTCCCAATATAATTCGGTTTTGAAACATTGGGTATAGTCGGTTAGTTCCGAATTAGAATTAGAGCTACTTGAGGAACTAAATGAAAATTGGTTCCAAAAGTGGTTGTTGTCATATTCACCGTTATAACTCATTTTCTTGGTTGAGTTCAAACTTCTAGAATTTACATATTTTATGAAGAAAACGGTTGATGTATTTTTCAAGTGTGTATGAGTGTGTTTGTGTTGGTTTTGAGAGATGGTTACA
>NZ_RSEJ01000324.1 GCF_009910675.1 Photobacterium alginatilyticum
TACCGAACTATTGGTTAAGACAAGCAACTGCCCTTTCAGAGCAAAGTAACGATGAAACTCATTGCTGAATTGCCAGGGTAAAAGGCGACAAAGAAAACGACAACCTGCTGTTCTCTGAACTTTCAGGCAGCCTTTCGCTGAACGAATAACCTGAGAAATCGTGGAAATGTGCGATGAACATTCTACCATCGATGAACTTGGCTCTAAGGTGCATAACGCCTGCAATAAGGTGCCACACGCAAAACTAGCAAAGCGCACTGAACTTTATACCAAAACCGCCGAGTGTAACGGGTCACCTTGATTGCTTTGTTATGCAACTCCATCCATTAGTGCGTTCCCTATTTGGTCGCAAGTCTATCGACTCATAGTGTCTTTTCGGTGAAGCTGCCACAAATCATGATTT
>NZ_RSEJ01000049.1 GCF_009910675.1 Photobacterium alginatilyticum
TCACCGACAGCGTCAGGGTGCCGTCGTTCAGGTTACCCAGGTTGATATTACCGATGCTTTGCGTTGCGGACGTCAAGGTACCGTTGCCGGTCACATCGCTGCCGCCGTTGGCGCTGGAGATGGTATAGCTGTAGCCGGCGCCCACCTCGGCACCGGTAAAGCTGAACGAGGCGCTGCCTTTCTCGGAGTCGCTGTAGAGGGTATCGCCAAAGGCGACACTGTGGCCGCTCGGCACCGCGGTATCCAGCGCACTGGTTGCCGTCACCGCCGTGGCCGTATTGCCCGAGGTATCCGTAAGCGTCACCGACAATGTCAGATCACCGTCGTTCAGGCCGCCCAGGTTGATGTTGCCGATACTTTGCGTGGCTGACGTCAAGGTGCCGTTGCCGGTCACATCGCTGCCGCCGTTGGCGCTGGAGATGGTATAGCTGTAGCTGGCGCCCACCTCGGCACCGRTAAAGCTGAACGAGGCGCTGCCTTTCTCCGAGTCGCTGTAGAGGGTATCGCCAAAGG
This sequence comes from Photobacterium alginatilyticum, assembly GCF_009910675.1. Taxonomy (GTDB): domain Bacteria; phylum Pseudomonadota; class Gammaproteobacteria; order Enterobacterales; family Vibrionaceae; genus Photobacterium; species Photobacterium alginatilyticum. Next base: position 514 of record NZ_RSEJ01000049.1, read on the forward strand.
CCACGCTGTGACCKSTCGGSGCCTGCGTATCCACCGTCAGTGACAGCTGGGTGGCCGCGGTATTGCCGTTGCCCGCCGCGTCGGTGAAGCTATCGGCATTGATGTCCAATGTCGCATTGGCTTCTGAGTTGGCTGTCGGGGTGAAGATCGCGCTCGCTGTACTGGGTGGCGCTGGTAGACACGAAGTTCGACAACTCGCCGCCCGTTACRCTGATATCGCCAATGTTGAAGTCGCTGCTGGCCTCGCTCAGAACAATACTGATGGTGGCYGTCTCGCCCRCTTTYAGCTGCGTRTCCGAGGCGCTRAAGGTGGTGACCGTCGGCCTGGTTTTATCCAGCGTGGCCGTATCCGTCACCGCCGTCGCCRCATTGCCCGCGCTGTCRGTCACTGTCACCGACAGCGTCAGGGTACCGTCGTTCAGGTTACCCAGGTTGATATTGCCGATGCTTTGCGTCGCTGACGTCAGGGTGCCGTTGCCGGTCACATCAGCCCCGCCGTTGGCGCTGGAAATGGTATAGCTGTAGCTGGCCCCCACCTCGCCCCCGGTAAAGCTGAAGCTTGCCGAGCTGGCTTCAGAGCTGTTGTAGCTGGTGTCATTCAGCGCCACGCTGTGGCCGCTCGGCACCGCGGTATCCAGCGCACTGGTTGCCGTCACCGCCGTGGCCGCATTGCCCGAGGTATCCGTAAGCGTCACCGACAGTGTCAGATCACCGTCGTTCAGGCCGCCCAGGTTGATATTGCCGATACTTTGTGTCGCTGACGTCAAGGTGCCGTTGCCGGTCACATCGCTGCCGCCGTTGGCGCTGGAGATGGTATAGCTGTAGCTGGCGCCCACCTCGGCACCGGTAAAGCTGAACGAGGCGCTGCCTTTCTCCGAATCGCTGTATCGGGTATCACCAAAGGCCACGCTGTGACCGCTCGGTGCCTGCGTATCGACTGTCAGCAACAGCTGGGTGGCCGCGGTATTGCCGTTGCCCGCTGCATCGGTGAAGCTATCGGCATTGATGTCCAACGTCGCATTGGTTTCTGAACCGACCGTCGGGGTGAAGAGCACGCTGTACTGGGTGGCGCTGATAGACACGAAGTTTGTCAGGCTACCGCCCGTTACGCTGATATCGCCAATGTTGAAGTCACTGCTGGCCTCGCTCAGAACAATACTGATGGTGGCCGTCTCGCCCGCTTTCAGCTGCGTATCCGAGGCGCTGAAGGTGGTGACCGTCGGCTTGGTTTTATCCAGCGTGGCCGTATCCGTCACCGCCCCCGCGGCATTGCCCGCGCTGTCGGTCACTGTCACCGACAGCGTCAGGGTGCCGTCGTTCAGGTTACCCAGGTTGATATTACCGATGCTTTGCGTCGCTGACGTCAGGGTGCCGTTGCCGGTCACATCAGCCCCGCCGTTGGCGCTGGAAATGGTATAGCTGTAGCTGGCCCCCACCTCGCCCCCGGTAAAGCTGAAGCTCGCCGAGCTGGCTTCAGAGCTGTTGTAGCTGGTGTCATTCAGCGCCACGCTGTGACCTGTCGGGGCCTGAGTATCGACCGTCAGTGCCAGCTGGGTGGCCGCGGTATTGCCGTTGCCCGCCGCATCGGTGAAGCTACCGGCATTGATATCCAGCGTCGCCGTGGCTTCCGAGTCAGCCGTCGGGGTGAAGAGCACGCTGTACTGGGTGGCACTGGTAGACACGAAGTTCGACAGCTCGCCGCCCGTTACGCTGATATCGCCAATGTTGAAGTCGCTGCTGGCCTCACTCAATTCAATGGTAATGGTGGCCGTCTCGCCCGCTTTCAGCTGCGTATCCGAGGCGCTGAAGGTGGTGACCGTCGGCTTGGCATCATCAACTGCATTTACCGTGATATTAAAAGTCGCGCTGCTGGTTGCATTATTGGTCGAGTCTTTAACCGTAAAGGTAAAGCTATCAGAGGTCGTATCACTGCCATCGTGAACATAGGTAATATTGTTATTTACCAAATCCTGCTGAGTGAAAGTACCGCCACTGGTCAGTGTTGTGCCATTGTTTTTTAATGCCCCATTACTTGGTGCGCTACTGCCCACGATAAAACTAATATTAGAACCACTATCTTGATCATCACTTGCTGATAGCTGACTTGTAGTGATGGTTGCAGTTGCCCCTTCATCTAAAGTGAGGCCTGTATTGGTATTAACGGTCGGTGCTGTAGTATCTCCGCCGCCACCACAGTCTGCATCACTGTTACATTGTTGATCTGGGTCATTAGTACAAAAAGAAGAAACACCTGTTGAGTAACACACTCCGTTACTTTTTATCTTGCCAATTATAAAATATGAGCTAGTTCCAATTTCATTATGGCTAACAGATTCAATGGATTTAATTAATCTTGATTGATAATTTTCTTTATTCTTTTTGAGTCTTTCCAAAAATGATTCAACTGATTGCTGAGCCACTTCTGGATCACCCATGTTTGCTTTCGGCTCCGCGCTCAAAGCACCAAAGCCCGAAGATATTATCTGCTCATTATCAGTAGACTGTGTTGACTTGATCCACTGACCTTTATTACGTGAACCAGAATAACTGCGCACTGAGCGACTAATCGGGTTGGCATGAGCTAGCCCACCTGCCACAACGCCTCCAAATACAGCGGCGGACAGAACTTTGATTGTTTTATTTTTATCACCCATTTTCTATCCTTAGAGAACGGCTCAAGTAAAATGTATTTTAGAAACACGCCTAAACGGCCCTATGAGACGTTGCCAGTACTCGGAAATTGAAAGTAATCAGCCAACACTTCATCGCGCCATTCCATTACTTCAGGGAAATGACAATTTTCAGCAATGGCGACATCGTAAAGTTGACTTATATCGCCATCAAACTCCAAAAAGGTAATGAGTTCACCAGAATTGATGTCCAGTACCCACAAACCACATTCTGTATGCTCAAACTCATTACGGATAGGCATATAAATATTATTTTCCGACGGCCTAATTTTCGAGGTTGCTACAAATAGTAAGCCTCCATAGTGTGACATCCCCCTTGTAAAGCCTTGTATTTTGCAAAAAATCGTTTTCTTTCTGGTATTCGGGTCTAACTTCCACACAATCCCAGCGCCCGACTCGCAAAAATAAACATGTTCATTAATATATCTTGGTGAATGAGGCATACATATACCATCGACTAAAACTTCATTGTTATGTATATCGATCAACACACCTTCAGAGTTATTCCCAATATTGCGCCAATGGCCTGCCTGATCACTTTGGTTAAATGCAGTGACATACCTCGGTTTACCTTCTTTCAGTGCCATACCATTAAGGTGGCAGCGATCTTCCGGTACGAGTTCCGTAATCCATTTTGGTTTCCAGTAAGGCTCAAAACTAAATTGAGGAGTGATTTTACAAATACAGGAAAAACTGGAATTTACGGCCCAAAGAGTTCCATCCTCCCCCCAGGCAATATCATGTATATTAATCATGCCTGATACATGAGAAGTTCTAGGAATAAAATAGCTATCGACAATGTCACTGTCGGAGACTTGACGACTGATAGTATCATCACGACGATAATCTAAAATTTGTGCCCAGATCCCCAAAGTCAAATGCTGATTATTAATTGCCAGCCCCATTGGTCGTGGACAATCAAGAAAGTGCGTATCAATCTCACCATTATGACTTCTTAAAGTAATCAATTTACCCGCTTGATAAGAGGTCATCATAATCGCAACATTAAGCTCCTCTAATAATTCAGGAAGCAATGAATGGTATCTTGAACTCGTATCATACCTGCTGATTTCACTCTCCTGCTTAGTGCCGTTAGCATTATTGTTTTCTTCCATCTTTTTTAATTCCTTATTAACGACTTGCAGCTTTATGAACAGCCATATAGGCATCAACCATATTGAAGCCATATTGCTGGAACAGGACGCTTTGCGGCTCTGTTTCAGCCGCACCTAAAATAGTTTTAATTTGAGCAATACTGAGGTTTGGGTTTACCTGTAGCATCAATGCAATAACAGCTGAAACTACTGGGGCAGCTGCTGACGCTCCTCCTAAGTTACCGACAATGGCATGATCTCTTGAGTCTATCGTTGGTAATAGTGTTGGAGCAGCCACATCAACTGTACTGCCATAAGAAGTAACTAAATGCCCGTATTTATCGACACCAGCAACTGACACCACACTCCTAGAGGCCTGTATTGTACGGCTATTGCTAACATCTTGTTTTTTATTGCCAATACCAAACACAATGACAGTACCCAACCCTTGCCTGCCTGAAGTGGCAATTTCTTGAACCACATCCGCGACAGGTTCAAGTAAAACCGGCAGCCCCCAACTACAATTGATAATGTCGGCGCCAGCCAAGTAGGCCGTATAAAACGACAAGATAATATCAGACGTCCAGGCTAGCGTGTTTTTTATCGCGATAAACTCTGCACCATCAACCGCCGCACTTAGCTGCTTTGATCTTGAGTCTGCAAATAAAATACCCGCAACCAATGTGCCGTGCTTTTCAGCAGGACCATTCGGAGATACATCATCGCTTCTGTCTGTGACATTGAATGCTAGAACAGGTTTCGCTAAATCAGGATGAGTGAAGTCAAAACCATCATCTATAATGGCGATTTTTAGTGGATTTGTTAATGCTTGTTTATTTAATAATAGTTTAGCTTCAGAAAAATGAATCCGATCTTTCCAACGATAAAAAATCTTACGCTCTTTCTCTTTCTCAGTAGAGAAAAACCATTTGTTTTTGGTTAGTTGTAATATATCCGGTTGGGCCAATAGCACACCTTGTAGTTGCATCATTTCACCTGCAACCGAAAATTCATTCCACGCTGGCTTTAATGTCACCATAAAGTAGGCAAATTGATTGAACTGTGCCAACAATTCACTGCCAGCGAAACCAGCATGTTTTACGACACCTAGAGGTATACGAGCTCGCCCAAACGCTCTAACTCGAGTTTTAAGAATCAATGCCTGCCGAGTGGCAAATACATTACCTTGCTTATCCTCAAAAAAAGAATAACCCTTGCTCGTACCAACTTTGGGTTGAAAAGCAGAAAGCCGCTCCAGCTTATCAAAATTAATAAACTCAACGGCACTGACTTTAAGACTTAAAAGACAGAAGACAAGCATTACTAACAACGAGCGACTTAACACTTAAACCTCAATAATCATTCTTTAAGCCGATAAACTGCATCGGCTTAAGCTGTTAATTTCTTGATGGGAATAACCCCATTAAGGCAATGCAAAACGGCATAACCAAAAATGGTTGCCGGTTTTCATGGGCTGCACTTGCACCTGCTACTTGCAAAGTTGCTGAACTCATATCCTGCAAGCCTGTTGGCGCTGCGTTTAAGTTTCTCACGCGTACATTTATATTTGTATCAATGGCAAGATAATTTCCAGCCCCTGAATGACTATCCCCCGCTTTGTTAATTCCAGTAACTTCGTGAGTATGAGCTGGTAACTGTGTCTGATCCAAAGCGACCTGATTAACACCACCTGGATAACCAATAGGCCGGTATGACAAACCGGGAGCTTGCCCACTGTGCATCGGCGCCCGCCCCTTTAAATTTGGTAACCCCATTGACGTTGTTCCATTGCCACCGTAGGTTGTACCAATGACAGCATACAACGTCGAATTTTGTGAAATAGGCACTAACTGCCCATCACAATAGGCAAAGTCCCGAGGGCTAAATGTATATGGGGTGATGCGAATTTCACCAATAAAAGGTTCAGCCATACGTTTCTCCTTAATTTCTTGATGGATAAAGGCCTGCCATAGAGACAATAAAGCTGACTCCCAGATACGGCATCATATTGTAGTGCCCCTGTCCATTTCCTGTACTTTGCACACTGCTTTCAGCCATTTTTTGCCCGTCGGCAGGGCTATTCTGAGTCAGATAAATGTTATCGCTGTCCTCCAGTGACGCTGGCACATTTCCGATTGCACTGGCATTGACGGCCTGTTCTTGGCTTATTTGAAAGCCATGGCTATGTGCTGGCATTTGCTGTTCAGTAATAGTTACTTGCTCAACACCAAAACGTTGGCCTATCATCCTTGGAGTTAGTCCCGGACCATCACCTTGACCAACGGGCAACCGACCACGTAAGTCCGGGAGCATAAAATTTGTCCTACCATCACCGCCATAACCTGTACCAAACAGAGAAAACAGTGCTTGGTTTTGCCCGATAGAAATATACTGTCCGGAACAAAATGACCATTGCCTCGGAGCGAAATTTCCACCAAACATGCGAATTTCACCTAAAAACGACTCCGCCATAAGTTACTCCTTAATTTCTTGATGGATAAACACCGGTCAAAGCAATACAAAACGACATCACTAAACTCGGCTGCATATTTGAATGGGCTTGATTACCACCAACCGCACTTACAGTATCGCCAGCCAAGCTAGCAAGATTACTTACTGGGGCATAACAATTGGTTTGTACCGGAGGGTTCTGCCGGTAATCCAAACTCGTTGCGAAATAGGCGGCTTCATAACTCGGTATTTTGGCACCATCATCACTTGTTGCTTTCACCACATGACTGTGTGCAGGAAGTTCATTCAGGTTAAGAGCTATTGATTCAAAGCCATAAAACTGACCAGCAACATATCCATTACCTTCATGGACAGGCACTCGTCCACACAAATCAGGCAAATTAAATGACGTTCTCCCATCTCCACCATATATCGTACCGAGCAGAGAAAATAACGCCGTATTTTGGTTGATTGAGACAGAGTCGCCATTACATAATGCCCAATCCTTTGGTGGCCAGTTAAAGCCAAACATCTTTACTTCACCATAAAAAGGGGTCGCCATACTCATCTCCTTATTGAGTGTTGAGTAACTGAATGAAAACTAATCTAGCTTGCGGTTAACGATAATTTCGTACTCAGTTGCGCTGTTCGGGCATAAAAACAAATCAACCTCGCCAAATGCCGGATGGCTTAATTGGTATGTACCTTGTCCGAGGGGATTATCAGCAGTTCCCAGCAAAGTCACACAATACGAGTCCCATTGCTTGCCTGAGAGCTTCGTTTTTTCCACATGGGTTAACTTCAGCTCAATTATTTTCTTCTGTTTTAAGTCACAAACCTGTACAAAATCGCCGATAATAGGTTCCAGTATATTTACCGCAAATTTTTCCATTCTTGTTCTCCGTATTATCTAATTAATTTATAAATCTGACTTTTCATGCTCTGATTTTTGTCAATGCCGGATACCAAGCCAGAAAGTCATAAGGGGGCTGACTCTGCTCAATCTGAAAACCTAAACTCAGATATAGCCGCTTAGCGGCTAGATTGGTTTGTGCGACACTCAAGGTTAGTGGCGCCCCGGCATTAGCAGAACAAACTTGAAAAGACTGAACAATTGCACGCCCAAAGCCATGTCCGCGTGCCTCGGGTAAAAAGGCAATATCAATCAGACGAATTTCATTGGGGCCAAAGTCAACCGTTGCCTTACCTATAGGCTGATGGTGTTTTTCAATAATGAAGTACATAGCATTAGGAAATTGATCACCATAGCCTTCATTCTGAGCGCGAAATTGCATTTCAATAATGGCCTCAATTTGATCTTTGTCGCCATCAATAAACTGAAGGTCGTTACGAACCGCATGGTGCAGCTTTTCTAAAAAAGTTTTATCCGCAGCCCTAGAGGGGCGAATATGCAAACCTTTTGGCGGAATAAAATGCTTCATCTGGTTAACCCTAGTTTTTTTCATTATTTAGTTGAGATCTCATTACAACACTGCAAACTTCCACGTATTTTCACCACTCAACCCACCAGTCACCTCAATCTGATCTCGCCCGTCAATACTTTTCACCATCTGTAGCGGACTTAATCGTGCCCGCCCGTACTGGCGCACAAATTGATTATCGGGTGTGAATACTTTTATTTGCCGAGCCCCCGTATCCCAAACATGAATATTGCCCAGGGAGTCTATCGTGAGTGAACCTGGCCCGTTTAACTGCTGCGGTTTATCAATACCAAACTCACCAATGGTCTGGACGAAAGCCCCGTTTGAGCTCAGATGAGTAATGGTGTGCTGGCCGGTAAACAGTACAAAAACATCGCCGCTTTCGCTCACGGCAAAATCTTTTAATATGCCTAGCTGATCACTAAATGGGATTTCGAATCGAGGCTGTAAAGAAACTAAATCATAAACGTGTATTGAAGACTCGTTCTGGTATGAAAGGTATAAAAGATCCTGATATCGACGCGCCATTCGAAGCTGTCGTGTCAAAGTCAGCGTCTCCCCCTCAGGCGTTTCAACGGTAAAGGTTGGCGCGTTGATTCCCAATGAAGCAATTTGATGCTCGGTCAGGCGACTACAATTATCTTGAGCGGTACCTTCTGTTGATAATTGGTTACTGGCAAATACCGGTGCTGATAATCCCGCTACACTGGCCACGCCCAAAGCAGCAAGGCCCGTACCGATAATCTGACGACGTTGCTGATCTAATTCTACAGGTGATCCCTTTTGCATTACTCTTGCCCCTCGATTTCTGCAGTATCAGTTGTTGATGGTGTAAACGATAAGGTGTACCCCGGCTCTAAGCCTGTGGAATACGCTAGCTGTACAACGCCTCTGGCCTTCGACGTCTCAGAACCGCAAATGAATTGCTGCGTCGACGATGAAAATGGGATCACGAAAGGAAGGTTAAGGCTACAGTCATAGGCGGTTAAACGGTGATGCCCATAAACCTGAATGTCTGTGCAAATCTCGATAGCCTGAATACTACTCTGCTCGGGTAGAGCTGCACTAATGTTCAATGCCTGTTGATTACCGCTAGCGAAATCAGACGCCGTTGCACGATCCAGCCGTCCTTTCGCCGCTAACGGTATGCGTTCTCCGTTGAGATCTAACCCATTCACTGACAGTTCAACGGCCTGCGGAATCAATGTCCCTGTCGGTTTTAGGTATGGCACTAGATGAGAGAAAATACTGACCTGTGGTTCTGTGGCCAACGCTGCCTTCATGGTCTCCGAAACAACCAAGTCAATCGGCTCTTCAGGCTGCCAACGGGCTGCATCGGCACAGGTATAATCTGCCACGCGATCTCCCAAGCCAAACGATTCGACTAAAGCTTGGAGCTTCTCCAAGGACTCGGCGTGAATATCAAGCATGGTTACCTGAAGCTGCTCTGCTGAAAACATCCCCATCAGCGGCAGTAATAAAGTCGCAAAAGGACCGGTTCCGGCATATAACACCGAAACTGGTTGTTCAGGGTGTAATCTTTCGCTAATGGCCTGATGGATACCGCGTACAAACACCGCGGTGCGCAACACTTCTTCCGCACACTGCGCCGCCGTTGTCATTGATACCGCCTTCCCATAGGGTGTCATGGTAAAGTCGGTGTCCAGGAAAATATCGGGGTGCAAGTCCAAAGCGCTCAAATTGGCTAGGCTGGTTGCCAGTTCCCTTACCGGCTGACGTAATCCATAACGTTCTTCGTGCGGACAGGACACAATCTGCTCAGCCAACTTAATTAACCAGGCTTGTCGCTCTGGGACTGAATAGTCTGCCAGCTCACGATGCTCCGGCAACCCCAGCATATTTCGCAGCCAGTCGTTGGCAATACAATCAATCACCACATGGATACGGTCTTTGCTTCCCCGGTGGTAAACCGCATGTTCCATATCAGCATTGAGGTACCACAACTCGCCCTCGCCCATATGGGCCGACTCGCCCTCGACGATAAACTCGACATCGGGATCGGTTTGCAGGCAGAGATGAAGCCGAGCCTGACCTTTCGAGAAACACAAGCCGTGATCACGATGCGGTGCAATTGTCGCACCTGGGCTTAAACGCATTAGCCGAACTGAAAGAATGGGACAGCTTAGTTGACTGAGAAAAGCGGTAAGTTCCGGGCAGCCCTGTAACGAGGCATAATTATCAAAATCCGCCTCAGATTCTGACTCTTCCAGCGCAAATGCCTGCAAGATCGGTGATTGGTCCTGGTACTTGGAAAGGCCGCGCAATGGAAAAACATCCCACGCACCGTCATAACAGGCACGGTTAACATGCGCTAACCACTCAACATCCGACAGCGCTTCAATTGAAGCCAGTAAGGTTGGAGTGATAGGAAAATCTATCGGCAGACGACGGAAACCAATGTCTAACATTTCACACCAAAATGCAAAGAATGATAAACACAATATTAAACTCTGAGCATATTTGAGCAAAACTTATACGGTATAACCTAGGTTCAAAATTCAATATATGCAACGTGGGTCACAATTATATCAACGCTCTGAATATATTGTGATAAAATCATCAACAGCTCATCTGCATACTTAGCTCTCACTCCGGGTATCTACCAAGCCATTTACCAGCCCAGTCAGCTTAAACCCCTAGCCTTCCCCCCTCACTAACTGGTAAAATCCGCCCTCAACAAAAGTCCCAAATATCAACATAGAGAGTTATTCCTCATGGGAAGAAAGTTCGAAGTACGCAAATTGTCGATGGCAAAAACACAAGGCGCCAAGATCAAGGTTTACTCAAAATACGGTAAAGAGATCTACGTCTGTGCTAAGAACGGTAGTCCTGATCCAGAAAGCAACCTTGCACTACGCCGTTTGATTGAAAAAGCTAAAAAAGACCAAGTACCATCTCACGTTATCGAAAAAGCGATCGATAAGGCCAAAGGTGGCGGTGGTGAAGATTTTGCGACTGCGCGCTACGAAGGTTTCGGCCCAGGTAACTGCATGGTTATCGTTGATTGCCTAACTGACAACAACAACCGTACTTTCATGGATGTTCGCCAGGCATTCGTTAAGAACCACGCCAAGATTGGTGGCCCAGGTACAGTTGCTCACATGTTCGAGCACCAGGCCGTATTCCAGTTTAATGGTGACGACGAAGAAGCCGTTCTTGAAAACCTGATGATGGAAGATGTTGACGTTAGCGATATCGAGTGTGAAGACGGTATCATCACTGTTTATGCACCGCACACTGAGTTCTTCAAGGTCAAGAATGCGCTAACGGCAACAATGCCAGATGTCACACTGGATGTTGAAGAAATCTCTTTTGTCCCTCAGACAATGACTGAGATTTCTGGCGATGATGTAGCATCATTTGAGAAATTCCTTGATGCGCTAAACGACTGTGACGACGTTCAGAACGTTTACCACAACGCTGAAATTGCTGACTAATCATAAATTTAGTCTGATGAACAGCCAAAAGCCGAGCACTGCTCGGCTTTTTTGTTTTCTAGCCTGTCCATTCGTTCGCACAAAAAAAGCGGCGGCACAAGGCCACCGCAAAACTGAAGATTACTCTAAAAAATCACAAGTTTAAAAGGCTGCTCCAAAAGATTAATGAATGCGATTTATTGCATCCGACTAGAACCAGGTCTCCATCTGCAGAGCAAAGATCATTTCGCCACCTTCGCCCATGGTGCTTGCATCGTTGTCCAGGCTCACTGAGTAGTTGTTCAGATCTTCGCTCCAGTCAACATATGATGCTGCAAAACGAATTTCCGGGCGCTGGAAGAAACCACCAGACGTATCTAGCTTGAAGGTTGGCGCAATCGTCGCCTTATAGAAGCTACCGTCAGCCTGCTCGGTACCGTTGTCTAGATCCATGTACTGGTAAGAACCTTCGTACACCATCTCGAAGTTTTTGGTTAGCTCTTGTGCCAAGCGCACATTCGCCGTCGCCCATAGGAACTCATCACCGTCTTTAACACGATCTTTGCTAAATTCACCCAGGAAAGCAGGCGCAATACGCCAGTTATCGGCAAAGCGGGTTACACCGTAACTGAACAAGCGCACCGCCTGGGCATCTTCGTTCAGGTTGCCGTTTGAACCAATCCCCTTCAGCTCGGCACCCAGGCCCTGACCGACAAGAATACCTGTTTTGGAGAAGCCTTCACCGCCGCCGTAGAAGTTGTTGCCATGATAGGCGAGTAAAGCATGGTAACCATTTTCGGCACGTTTGGTCGGTGATGATGCAGTCTGATCTCTGTCTTCATTGTCTGCAGCTGTCATTGCGTTAAGCATTAACTGCCACTGGCCGATGTAGTTGTTCATCGTAACAATGTAGTTTTCGACTTCCAGGCTTGAGCTATCAATGGTGCCGAAGTCACGACCATAAATAGAGAAGTTGCTCTGCCAGTCTTCGCTAAACTGAACATCATAAATACCCGCACCGGTACCAGACAGGAAGACAATGTCTGTATCCATGAAGTGAATATCGAAGTTATCGCGGTCAAAACGTTTACCAGCCCAAATGGATGCATAAGCCAGCGCACCATCAAACGAGTCCAGGCCTCCTAGCTCGGCAAAGATCTGGCGAACGTTCAGCTTAGAGTCATCAGCTGTCCACTCGTTGTTGGTTTCGGTGCTGTCCGCTATCATCACGCGGTATTTTGACCATGAACCGTCATCCTGACTGATATTATGATCAAGGATGACTTCTACATAGTTGTCATCTTCAATACCCAGACGACCAACCGCTCCGCCCAGCGCACCTGCCGCAGTCATATACGGGCCAGTGCCTGATGCGCCGTTCAGATCGTCATTAATTAGCAAACCTGAGCGAGCATAACCGTGAAACTCAAACGCAGACGCCTGCTTCTCAGCATCAACTGCCACCTGCTCTGTTTTTTCCAGACGCTTCTCTAAATCAGCAATCCTTTGCTCTAAGCTCGCTGTATCGCCTTGCGCCAAGGCGGCACCAGAGCAAGTTACGGCAAAAGACACTGCAAGTGATAAGAGGCTTTTTTTCATCATTCTAATTCCATCTATCCATTAATTTGTAAACCACTAAACAACGGAGCTGATTATTGCTAAACCGATTTAGTTGATCGAGCAAAACCTGCTAAAACCGTTTAGCTTTGTGATCATAGTGTCAAAATTGCGCGTTATGTGATCTAGATATATGCAGGAAAGGAATATGATTTATCATGCGAATTTCGCACTAGTCGCACATAAACTCTGGTTATGACGAAAACTTGTCTGATCGGGTATTAGAAGCGTTGGGTTTGATTTTTGGCACTGAGAGTTGAGGAAAAATGCCACAAAATAGTGCAACAGATAGTGCACCCGCTCTCAAGTGGTGCAACAACATTCTGCGCTGTGCGCTTGCCTTAAGGAGACTCCGAAATATCAACACAAAAAATGGCACTTTATTGCACCAATTGTCCTGCTAACACTGCATTGCCAGCGCAATTCTCTGCGCTATGTTCGTTTTCCGACAATGGCACCAAGATTGCTTTAAAGGTATCAATATCATTGAGTTAGGGAAGACATAAGATGAACTTGTCGGAAAAAGAAAAGCGCTGGTTGCCGTTATGGGGCTCGACGGGAAAACTAGCCATGCGAAAGGCCTGCTGGCTTAACCGTTCCCGCCGTACGACACTTGAACAAACATTTGAAAGTATTGCGAACAACCGCGTTCACATACTCCAGTCCTGGGTAAACAGCCAATGGGACTTCCTGCAAAATGCCGCCCTGTATGTCGCCACCAAGCCAGACGACGAGAAAAACAGCGTACTAAAACACTTACTGGAACGTAACGGCGATTTCTCGGAGCTTTTCATTGTTCAGACTGCCGGTAGCGTGAGTTTCTCAAGTTATGAAAGACATATCAGTACCCGGCACGAAAATAAAACGATACTCGAACAGGGACTGAAAGCACCGTTCCTGCACGGACCCTATGTCGACAAAGCAACCTTGCAAATCGGCCCCTCGAGCTCAGCGTTTCATGATGAAGTCACGCTGATGTTCTACCAGCCCCTGAGTGTCGACAACCAGATTATCGGTTGCCTCTGCGGCCGTGTACCCAACGATGTCATGGGGGATTTGATCCAGCGTGAAGCCGGCCATATCTATAATGAGTCCGGCGACAACTACATATTTATGGTCGAATCTCGCCTCGATCCCACGATCCTTCCCGGTACCGCCCTCTCCCGATCCCGTTTCGAAGACAATACTTTTTCCCATGGCGAGAACCTAAAATCCGGCGTGAACACCAACTGGGGGATGGTCAAGATCCGCCAGCATACCGAGTTTGAGATCCGGTTTACCGATCCGGCGACCAACGAACTGCATCCCGGCGTGCGGGAAACCATCGCCAACGGCTCCAACCTCTATATCGATTACCCGGGCTACTCCGATTACCGGCACATTCCGGTTATCGGCAAGGGCGTGACCTTCCAGCTCAAAGGATCGCCTGATCGTTGGGGAATGATGTGCGAAGCCGATCTGGAAGAGGTCTACCGCCATCGCTCGCTGGGTTTTACCCTGAGCAAGCAATACACCCTGGCACTGATATTCTCCCTCCTCACACCGCTGCTACTGACCCATTGGCTGTCGCTACCAGTCTACCAGCAGGGGCTGGTCACCCTGCTTACGATTATTCTCAGTACACTGAGTTTTACCTTCCTGGCCGCCAAACCCATCGCCCGACAGCTACAACAAATGTCGGATGTTATCCAGACCATTGCCGAGGGTAATGGCAACCTTAAACAACGTTTGGATACCGGCCGGTTCAAGCCGGATGAATCCGGAGATATGGGGCGCTGGATCAACAGTTTCATCGACAATCTCGACGGCATTATGAGCGAGATGATCCATGCCTCCAGCGAGGTGAAACAGGTCAGCGAATCCATGCTCAGACGCTGTGATCTCGTTGATCAATCCACCATTGCGACAGCCAACTCAATCGATGCGATGCTGTCTCTTGCCGACAGCCAGCAGCAGGAGATTTCCAATGCAACCGTCGCTGCCAATACCATGCAGCATGAGATGCACAGTACAGTTGATAACGCCCAGAAGGAATACCAGCAAGCTGTCAGCAATACCAATAAAATCAAGGAGATTGTCGAGGCCTCGGCACGCAGTGTCAATGATGTAAACAACCAGATGCAAGAGATTGACGACATCGTCAAACTGATTTCGGAAATCACCGATCAGACCAACTTGCTGGCCCTTAACGCGGCTATCGAAGCTGCCCGCGCCGGCGAGCATGGCAGAGGTTTTTCTGTGGTGGCTGATGAGGTACGCAACCTGGCTACCAAGACATCACAGGCAGCCAATCACATCGGCAGCATTATGACCAAGTTACGGCAGGAGTCGGAAACGGCAGTCAACTTCATGGAGCAAGGAGTCAAGAATGTCGAGCAGAATACTTTCCGTCTGGATGACGGACAACGAAGCCAGAAGCTTCAGCAAGCAGTCGACACTATGTTCGATAATATCAGTCACATCGCCAGTTCAAGTGAAGAACACGCCAACACCGCTAAAAGGGCTCAGACCACCACACAATCGCTGGAGATTTCATCACAACAGCTAGCCCGTAGAACCACACTGCTCAAAAATGCGATCAGCCGACTCAACCAGTTGGTCGACCGTTTCGAAGTCTCGAAGGCGGCCTAAAATCGCGCGGGCACCTATTGGCTACGCCAGCAGATATTGGCATCCAGTGCGAAAGAGGTTGGCGTGACGCGTTGACTCGACAACAATAGCCGGATCAGTTGAAAGCTGGTCTGAGCTATCTTTTCACTGTCCTGGGCAACGGAATCAATATTAAGCGGCAGACAATCCAGCAGATCATGGTTATCAAAGGTTGCCAGCCGCATCTCTTTGCTTTCCAGCGCCTCCAGGCAATTGTGTTCTTTCAGGTAACGCAACACCCCTTCAAGCAAAGTGTACGAGGCTGTAAACAAGGCCTCGGGCAACCGCCCCAGCTCCTGGTGCAACTGCTGCATCATTTCATAACCCGATTCCGGCTGATAGTCTCGGTGACGGATCCACTCTGGGTTTTCGTCGACGCCCGCCCGCTTCAGGCCCAACTCGAAACCTGCCAAACGGTGGCGACTTGGAGACAACTCTAACTGGCCACCAAAATAATAAAACTCGGAGACAGGGGAAGCCGCAATTCTCTCTATCAAGTCAGCTGTCACTTTGGCCGCATCCGTCAGCACCAGAGGCAATGCAGACTGGCCAATATGCCTGTCGAGCTGTAAAACCGGGATCTGCTTGGTTAGAGTCTGGTAGAACTCATCAGATGTTTGGCTAGAGGCGACAATCAAGCCATCAATCTGACGACGGATCAGGCCATCGACAACCTGACGCTCAACATCCGGATCATCTTCCGAGCAGGCAATCAGCAATTGCAGCCCTGCCTGGCGACAAAGCTTTTCCAATTCACGTGCGATCGAAGCAAAACCAAAGTTCGTCAAGTCTGGAATAACCAAACCAATTGCATCAGAGCGGTTGGCCTGCAATGACTTTGCGTGCAGATTCGGCGAATAGTGGTTTTCTCTTGCGACAGCCATCACCCGTTCACGGGTTTCTTCTTTGATCCTGAACGTCGATGCTCGGCCATTGAGAACCATACTTGCTGTTGTTTTAGAGACACCCGCCAATTTAGCAATGTCGGCAATTGTTATACGTTTTCTTTTTTCCACGACTAAACCGTTTTAGCTGCTACCATCAACCTATTATCTGGCCTATTAACGCGAATGGAAAGCAAAACGAATTAAAACTGGCTTTGGATCAAAAGAAATTAGGCAGGATTAGTACTAATTCTAGGCAATCAAGGTGTTAGCCACATTTTAGAATGTGACTTTCTTTATCAAGTTCACCGCAGATGCCAGCGTTTATAGACAAAAAAGCCAGCAGGGACACCTGCTGGCTAGATAGACTCACGCTTCAAATGGAGGATTCAGTTCCTCGATACGGTTACAGCCTCAATGCATTGAGCTTCACCTGGGCCTGACCATACACAGAATCAAGCGGATAGGCATTGTCGTCAGACACAGTACCGGCCGGTTTGCCTGTCAGGATCTCAATCGCCTCGGTGACATGGCTGATAGCCCAGATCTGAAATTCTCCTTTCTCTACGGCAGCCACGACATCTTTACGGAGCATCAAGTTGTGGGCATTCGACTTGGGAATAATCACGCCTTGTGTTGGGTGGCGGCCTTTGATGCCACAGACATCGAAAAAGCCTTCAATCTTCTCATTTAAGCCACCAATTGGCTGAGCCTCCCCGAACTGGTTCATGGAACCGGTGATGGCCACATCCTGGCGTATCGACATGTCTGAGAAAGCAGAGATAATTGCACATAGCTCAGCCATCGAAGCACTGTCACCATCCACCCCGCCGTACGACTGTTCAAAAGTCAGGTGAGTGGTCAACGGGATCTTCTTCGCCTTGCCAAAAATAGAGGCAAGATAAGCCGACAAGATCATAACGCCTTTGGAATGAATACGACCGCCAAGCTTCACATTGCGCTCGATATCAAACACTTCACCCTCTCCGTACGCGGTTGTCGCGGTAATGCGGTTAGGAGCACCGAACTGGTAGTCAGTGGTCGAAATCACAGATAGACCATTGATTTGGCCAACAACCGAGCCTTGGGTATCAATCAAGGTGGTTCCATTGGTAAACGTCTGCATCACATGATCTCTGAGCCTGCTAACCCGCTTCTCCTGACTCTGCAATGCCTGCTCGACATGGTTGGCGCGGATCATAGTCGCCTTTGACGATTTCGCCACGTAATTACTTTCGCGCAGCAAGTTGGCAATATCGGCGGAATGCAGTGACAGTTTGTTCTGATCATCAGCCTGGCGTGAACTGTAATCGATGATCCGGGCAATCGCCTTTCTATCGCAATGCAGCATTTCGCTGTCATTCACAATACTGGAGATAAAACGGGCATACTGCACCTCGGATTCGTCGGTACGCGGCATCTCGTCTTCAAAATCAGCCGTCACCCGGAACAGCTCGCTGAAATCAGGATCATAGTGCTGAAGCAGCTGATAGGTCTGATAGTCTCCGAACAAGATAATCTTCACATTCAGTGGGATATCTTCCGGTTCCAACGAAATGGTGCCCGACAGTGTCACCTCTCGCTCCAATGAACTCACGTTCAATTTTCTTGCCCGCAGGGCTCGTTTCAAGCCATCCCAGACATAGGGACGTTCCAGCACTTTCACCGCATCCATCAGCAGCACGCCGCCGTTTGCCCGGTGCAGACTGCCTGAACGGATCAGAGAAAAATCGGTAAAGACCGTTCCCTTGTAGGTGGCGTTTTCCACGTAGCCAAAGATGGAGTGATAGCTCGGACTGTCTTCCACCACGATAGGAAATTTCTGATCCGGCTGGCTCACCACCACATTGACCTGATAACGGCGCGGCATTTTCTTATCGAGCGCCGCATAGGCAAGCGCGACCTGCTCTTCGCTCTCTTCGAGGAAGATATCCAGATTATCCAGAATATCTTTCTGCATTGCGGTCAGATACGCTTTCACCTCAGACTGACCCTTATAGGCCTCTTTTAGCGGCTTGATAAAGTGCACCACTACATCGAGGGCGACTTCTTCATTAAGTTTCTGAATTTTATCGGAGAATTCTTCTTCCAACTCGGTAAGCTGACGAACGATACCACGAAGCTGTTTCTCCAGATCGTTAATCGTCTCTTCGAACTGTTGCTGCTCGTCCTCGGACAGCTTGGCAAAGCTCTCTTCGGTATGGGGTTCCTCACCGTTCAGCGCCACCAGCTGATACTCACCCTGAGTGGTCAGCGACAGACTAACACTCTTCTCTTTTGCCTCATTGGTCAGGGTCAGCAACGAGCTTTCCTGCTTCTGGGTCAGCTGATTTTTCAGCGTTTCGGAACGGCTGTAATACATTTCGTTGTCGAACGCCAACGGCAGGGCCTTGACCAGCCTCAGCATCAACTTCTCGATTTCTTTCTTGAACTTCTGCCCTGTCCCTGCCGGCAGCTTCAGCACTTTCGGGCTACGCGTTTCCTCGAAATTCGCGACATAACACCAGTCATACAAAGGCACGCCGTTGCCATTCGGATCATGGCGGTTCAGATAACGCAGCACCATGGTGCGCTTACCCAGACCATTACGGCCAATGGCATAGATGTTATAGCCCTTCTCTTTGATCGACATGGCAAACTCAACGGCCTGCTGTGCCCTTTCCTGCCCGACGATTTCATCAAGCGGCGTCAGGTTCTTGGTCGACTTGCAATCCGCCGCCAGTCCATTCAATTCTGATGCGCGATACAGCTTGTCACTGCTTAGAGGTGTAATTGACATAAAGATCCCTCTTTTTATGACATAAGTTACCTCCAGTGTAGACAGTAAATTATTATCTTTTAGTGACTTATCTACCGTTAAGGGGGCAAGGACACAACTTTCAGCGTGATCGCTCACTTTATAACCATATTCTGCACATTTTGCAGTGGCCTACGTTACGAATAGTGCGGTACTTACCCTGAGCTACCGCTCTGCGTTGTGCTTTGATAGAATGCCGCGCTCTTTCACACTTGGTAGACGGATAACATCGATGAACAAAGCCCGAGTCACTATTGGCCTTAGTAACCCCAAAAGCCCTTCTAACGTCGGCGCCGTCATGCGTGCTGCAGGGTGTTACCGTGTTGATTCGGTCTGTTATACCGGCAAACGTTACGAGCATGCCGCAAAATTCCACACCGATACCAATAACATCTCGGGAAAAATCCCGCTTATCGGGATGGATTCACTGCTCGATGGCTTGCCTGACGAGACAAAAGTTGTGTGTGTAGAACTGGCTGAAGGCGCAATTCCCCTTCCGCACTTTCAGCATCCGGAAAACGTACTGTATGTGTTTGGCCCGGAAGATGGGTCAATCGCTCAAGATGTGGTCGACCGCGCAGATGCCGTTGTCTATGTCCCGACGGTTGGCTGTATGAATCTGGCAGCAACTGTCAACGTATTGCTCTATGACCGCCTGGCAAAGTCCGAAGAAATGCTAGCTGGCGATGAGCTTATCCGCCAAAGCAGGGACAACCGGAATCGCCTGGTGGTGAAAGCAACAGCAACAGCAACAGCAACAGCAACAGAATAAGCTATTCATAATAGCCATCAGACTCACAATGAAGCAGGTGCACTCTCAGCACCTGCTTTTGATTTTACCCACACCGCTCTATTGCCAGACTCAACATCCCAAACTCAAACCAAGCCAGCCATTTTGTTATTAAACGCTACAAGTATTCTTTATAGCGATTACCACCAATTACCTCTACTTAACAACTACTTATTACAAGACGCATTAGGCCTTACTTTTTACAAGGTCATACTGCTTTTGTGTGATGAATGTTTGATTGCGAGAAATATTAAACAGATATCATGTGCAACCAAATTTTTCATTTACCTTAAACGCTGTCATCAAGGAGATTGATGTGTTTTTTGTTGAGTTTTTAATTGTACTCGTCTGTATTTTAATCGGGGCGCGGATCGGTGGTATCGGTCTGGGTGTCATGGGGGGCGTTGGTCTTGCCGTCTTAAGCTTCGTATTTGGCTTGCAGCCTACTAGCCCGCCTATCAATGTGATGCTGATGATCATGGCTGTAGTTGCCGCGGCGGCATCCATGCAAGCAGCTGGTGGTCTCGATTTCCTGATCAAAATCGCCACTAAAATCCTGCGCAAAAACCCTAAATACATTACTTTTATCGCGCCGGTTGTTACCTACGTCTTCACTATGATGGCAGGTACAGGCCACGTTGCCTATTCTGTTCTTCCGGTTATTGCGGAAGTCAGCCGTCGCAGCGGCATTCGTCCTGAGCGTCCGATGAGTATGGCGGTCATTGCTTCCCAGTTTGCTATCGTTGCCAGCCCAATCGCTGCAGCGGTTGTTGCACTGGTTGCCTTCCTTGAACCTCAGGGGATCACTCTTGCCGACGTGCTACTGGTCACCATTCCGGGTACTAGCCTTGGTCTGACGGCTGCCTGTGTCATCGTCAACAAACTGGGGAAAGAGCTTAAAGATGATCCTGAGTATCGTCGCCGCATGGAAGATCCAGCTTTCCGCCAGGAAATGGAACAAGAGGTGCAGGTTGAAGAGCTTGAAGTGAAACCTGAAGCCAAAAAAGCCGTTTCACTATTCTTGTTCGGTTCGTTAATTGTGGTTCTAATGGGTGCCTTCCCATCACTTCGTCCTAGCTTTGACGGCAATGCCATGGGCATGGCCCATACGATTGAAATTGTCATGCTGTCTATTGCAGCCCTGATCATCCTGATCTGCAAACCAGACGGTTATGCCATCACCCAAGGTTCTGTATTCCATGCAGGTATGCGCGCCATTGTTGCTATCTTTGGTATCGCCTGGCTCGGTGACACCTTCATCGGCGGTCATGGTGTAATGGTGAAAGAAACGGTGGCAGGTCTGGTCGAAATGGCCCCTTGGACCTTTGCCTTTGCACTGTTTGCATTGTCTGTCATGGTTAATAGCCAGGGCGCAACAACCGCAGTACTGGTACCGGTAGCCATCACTCTTGGCCTGCCACCTGAAGTGATCATCGCGACCTTTGTTGCTGTGAACGGTTACTTCTTCATTCCAAACTACGGCCCAATCATTGCCTCAATCGACTTTGACCGTACGGGTACTACCAACATCGGTAAGTTTATCTTTAACCACAGCTTCATGATCCCGGGTCTGCTAAGCATGGTATTCAGTATTATGTTCGGCTTCCTGTTTGCCGGTATCGTACTGTAATTAAAAGCACTTTCTATCCAAGCCCTACAATCGCAGGGCTTTTTTTTGGTTCTTCGCAGATTAGCGGGAACTGAAAACAAAAACGGTAGTAAGTGATATGGTTTAGTCGCCAAACAAAAACCTACACAAACTACCGTTTTCATGTCGAATAATACTTTCCTATCTTCCTTCTGGGAAGGCTTTC
>NZ_RSEJ01000325.1 GCF_009910675.1 Photobacterium alginatilyticum
ATAAATAGTTTGATCAAATAAGGTTGACAAACAAGTTAAGCGCATTTAATACAATAAGTGTAATTATCAAGGATAAAGGAGATTGCCAAAGAGTGTTTTAATGTAAGATGGTTGACTATATACTTGAAGCGGTATTATGAGTCATGATAAATAGTTTGATCAAATAAGGTTGACAAACAAGTTAAGCGYATTTAATACAATAAGTGTAATTATCAARGATAAAGGAGATTGCCAAAGAGTGTYTTAATGTMAGATGRTTGACTATATACYTRAAGYGGTATTATRAGTCATGAYATTCTAGKAGAATATGATAATAAATGTATTGATGTTAAKGACAAKGTTGTGACTAATGATTGTTTGGAGTCTGCATACATTGAGTAAGTGAGATAATYCACTACGAA
>NZ_RSEJ01000328.1 GCF_009910675.1 Photobacterium alginatilyticum
GAGTCAGGGTACAGTCTTATAGGCAGCAAACAAACATGGGTATGTTGTGTATTGCATAAGACTTGGGTTCGATTGTACAAACTCCTATTTATCCAATATATACTGGGTGAGTGCCCCGGAGACTAGATCAGCCCGACGCTGATTGAACTTCGTAACCAAACATCTTGTGTTGTGGTTTGGTTTACTTCTGCACTTTACATTGATAATATCTCTAAGGTTGCAACTTCAGTTACAACCATAGTTGCAACCTCACTGCTTAATCACAATTTAGAACAGAGGCAAAACATTTATAAATTCCCTAGAGAATTTCAGAATACTTATGCCTGTGATAGATTGATAGAAATGTTGTCATTCCAAAGGACAGCAAGGGATACAAGTGGTTTGGGGTATGATGTAAGC
>NZ_RSEJ01000329.1 GCF_009910675.1 Photobacterium alginatilyticum
TAAATAGGGAATACTATCTTGGTTTATACTCCACTGCTGCACTTCATGGCGCAGGACACCAACAGCCGATGCAATCGCAGATTATAATTAAAAAACCCGCCCTAAGGGACTAAATAGGGAATACTATCTTGGTTTATACTCCRCTGCTGCACTTCATGGCGCAGGACACCAACAGCCGATGCAATCGCAGATTATAATTAAAAAACCCGCCCTAAGGGACATAAAAGCCAAAAATCAACATCTAGAATTWTTTACCAAAGGTTCTTGGAAGAGTGATTGGTTGGAGCAAAAGAAAACCGATGCCGGATACGTCTTAGTCTCAACCCCTGAATTGACTGCTGTTGATTTAGTGCATTATCATAAGCAAATAGGAGGGTTAAACAGAGTGATTCCGGTTCT
>NZ_RSEJ01000050.1 GCF_009910675.1 Photobacterium alginatilyticum
TGCCGCTACGGTATGAGAGCGCATTGGGTAAACTTTGGAAATTAGTGCAATTTCTAAGTCTGGGTTTGCTTCTGCAGCAGCAATGGCAGCACGTAGGCCTGCACCACCTGCGCCGATTACAGCGATATCTGTGGTAATAGTCTTCACATCGACCCTCCGATAGGTAATACAATAAAAATTTAAAGTGCGTAGATTTCTTGCAGAAATCATGAGCCGACACAGGAGCTGCCGGTCTCACAATTTCTGCTTATTGACTCTTTGGGATCGTGAACGCCCGACATTACAGGCCGGCTGTACCAACCTCTGGATTCCAGAAAGCATGTTCGATCATTGCGGTAATATCAGCGTCTTCTGGTGACGTCATCACTTCGGATAACCCTTCTTTAATAGCTTGTTTCGCAACAGCAATCGCAATCGCTTTTGATACTTCCAACGTGGATTCAATGGCTGGCAGCACTTCATTATCTGAACATCGCGTACAATTGAACGTTGCCAGTACATCGACCGCTTTCAATAACATGCCATTAGAGACTGACGTCGCATTCGCCACTTTGGCACCAAGCCCAATACCGGGGAAAACGTACACGTTATTGCATTGAGAAATGGTATAGCTCTGATTGCCATACTGAACGGGTTTAAAAGGACTGCCGGTCGTGACAATGACATCATTTCCAATCCAGTCGAACACTTGCTGCGGAGTCACTTCGCAAGCACTAACAGGGTTAGACAATGGCATAATGATTGGCATTTGGGTGTTCGCTGCCAAGGTTTTGATTGTCGCTTCGGTAAACAAACCGGCCACACCCGTGACGCCAACCAGCACATCAGGCTTGTAGTGCTCGATGGCTTCAATCAGGCTCAATGTTGATTTCCCTGCAGGACGTTCAACAGAAGGACGAGCCAGGCTTTTCTGCATCGCAGATAGATCCTCGGAGTCTTCAAACAACAGGCCTTCGCGATCGATAATGCAAACACCATAACTGTTTTCAAATTCAAAGCTATCTTCTATAAGCCGGGCAATACCGCAACCCGCAGAACCTCCACCAACCACGAATACCCGGGAGGTTGACGGCTCTTTTCCAGCTTTCAGCAACGCCCGTTTAATTGTCGCGGCACTCACTGTTGCTGTACCTTGAATATCGTCATTGAAACAACGGTATTGATCTCGGTACTTTTCCAGTAGCGGGTACGCATGATTATTGCTGAAGTCTTCAAACTGGATAATTGCCTTGGGCCAACGAGTGACGAGAGCTTGCATGATCTCATCAAGGTAATGGTAGAAAGCATCGTCGTCGATTCGATCGCCTTTATCACCCAGGTACTGTGGATCTTGCTTTAGCGCAGGGTTATTAGTACCGATATCAATACAGACTGGTAGCGTGCGCTCTGGTGGAATACCGCCTACAGCGGTGTACAGCGAAAGTTTACCAATCGAGATACCCATGCCACCGATACCCAAGTCACCCAAACCCAGCACACGAGAGCCATCGGTTACCACAATCACGTCAACATCATTTGTTATAGTGTCAATGGTAGCTTTTACTTGCTCGTCGCCACGGTAAGAAAAATATAAACCGCGCGGTGCAAAGTTGAGGTAGCTATATTTCTCACATGCATCCCCCACTGATGGCGTATAGATATACGGTAGGCTGTCTTTAATGTTGTTACGGATATAGTGGTAAAACAGACGTTCATTTTGGTCCTGAACATGCCTTAGCATCAGATACTTAGATAAATCATTTCCGGCAACATCAATCGAGAAACGGATCTGTGCTGTCTGATTATTAATATTTCCTAATGATGCATGAAGTGCCGAATGGTTGCTTGGTGCTGTCTCTGCGCTTGACATATACGGTTGTATGTATGACATAGTTTTACCCTACTGCAGCATTTCAAGAATAAGAGTGGCGAGGATCAGCATGAACGCACCGCCGATTCGTGATGAAATTTGAGCAAAAGGCATTAGCTCCATACGCTTACTTGCTGCAAGCACTGCCACATCACCAGTTCCACCCATGTTAGCCATGCAAAGACCGGCAGTAATCGACGCTTCGATTGGATGGAAACCCATCAAACGCCCAATGATTGCAGTACCAATGATTGCACCGAACACAGTTGCGAATACCATAAGAAAGTACACAAGGTTTAAAGAGGCGATGATTTGGTTCAAATCGGTATAGGCGACACCGATACCGACAAGCAGCGCCGGTGTTAGGTTATCAACAACAAACTGATACCAGGCGTGCGCAGCTTTTTCTAGCTCACGTGGCATAAAGCCCATGACTTTCACTAGGGCTACAAAGATGATCATTAACGCGTAGGTGTGCATGCTAATGACGCTGCTTAGCATTGCGCCAACGAAGTACATAGTAATCGCCAGCAATGCACCAATACCCAATACGTTGATTGATGTTGGCTGCTCTTGCTCTTGCTCGTCCTGTTGTTCTTCTGCCTCGCGCATCAGCTTGCCGTTACCCGTCAGAGAGGGGTAGAACTTGCCCAGCTTGTCTAATAGACCAGCCATCACGATGGCAATAGCATTACCGATAGCCAACGCCGGTACCATTTTCGACATCAACATTTCAGCTGACATACTGGAGTTGCCCGACATAATTTCAACCAGAGGTACTGCGCCAGCGCCCATACCGCCACCCATGATAGGTAAGGCAATCAGCATGACGGAATCAAAGAACCCTTCCCCCAGGAAGCTACCGATAAGACCGGCAAACAAGAATGCACATGCGACACCGCCAAAGATGACTGGAATGTACTTCAATGCCGCCTTCTTCAGCACATTGGTATCCATGCCCAGAATCGAGCCTGTTACCAAACTTGCGATGAAGAAAGATAAGAAACCACCACCTTTTACGAACGTAGTGATCGTCCCGGCGATTTCATGAGGAATGATGCCACTATGAAAAATGTATGAAGAACCAAAAATGATGACAATGGCACCGCCACCAAAGAACTGGTTAACGATAGGAGTTTTGTCGCCGACCACATTTAATATATAACCGACAACAGCCATTACGCCGATGGCGCCAATGATCCCTGTCGGCATTTTATTTTGCATGGTAGCAAAAAGGATAACAGCAGCAGACAGCGCAAAAATTATATTAATCATGCGCTTATCTTTTATGGTAATCACGTCGTTGGTAAACATATTCCACCTTTTTGTGTAGGGTTATTATTATTTCTCCTGCAGTCTAACAACTCTTACGATCTGGAATATTGAGAGCCCCATTAATGTAACTATCTTTATCTTTTGTAACTTTTGTAAACGGGAGTGTGGTGAAAATGTTTAGTAATATATGACGATTTAATCGTCATTATTTCTGACTCAGCACACATTAATACCCTTAGAGAGCCCGTTATACTGACCGTCATGAACATTGCTACTCTAAAGGCCTATTATGAAACTTAAGAGCTATCTGGCCTTAACTACCGTTGCGACCACCTCTTCTATTGTTATTGTCGTTACCACTGCGATCTTTTTCTTACTGCAAAATTCACATCAGGAAGGCATTGAAGCGAGGGGGCTGGAACTAGCTCGTGTGATCGCCCATGACCCTGTAGTCATTGAAGCTGTTGACGCCAA
Source organism: Photobacterium alginatilyticum (assembly GCF_009910675.1). Lineage (GTDB taxonomy): Bacteria > Pseudomonadota > Gammaproteobacteria > Enterobacterales > Vibrionaceae > Photobacterium > Photobacterium alginatilyticum. The sequence continues at coordinate 3,599 of NZ_RSEJ01000050.1, forward strand.
AAATAAGCAACAGAGTTACTATCTGCAAAACTATATAGAAGATATCAGAACTCGTACCGATGCTTCCTTTATCGTGGTCGTTGACAAACATGCCATGCGTTTAAGCCACCCAGAGCCTCAAAAAGTCGGCAAACATTTTATCGGTGATGACATTTATCCTGCATTAGAACGGGGGAATGAATACAGCAGCGTTGCATCTGGCTCCCTCGGCAAAGCTATCCGCAACTTTTCACCTATTTTTATGGATGGCAAAGTCATAGGTGCAATCTGTATCGGATATTTATCTGAGAAAACATCCGATATTTTGTTACAGCAATATGGTCATATAGGTATGCTTATCGGCATTGTCTATCTGCTGGGGATAGGTACGATAGTCGCGTTCGTATTCAAAATGAAACGTACCTTCTTAGACTATGAGCCCGAATTTATTGTGAATAAGTTTCGCGAGCATGAAATGGTACTAGACAGTATTCGTGACGCTATTATTGCGGTAGATAGCAACATGAATATAGCAACGATCAATAACAGCGCAATTAAAATGCTTTCCATGGGTATACTGGGTCGCTATGACTATGTAAATCACCCTCTGTCACGTTATTCCACACCACTAAGTCATTTGGTACTCGCAAATCAAGGTGTATTCCATCAGGGCGAGTTTAATATTGGTAAGTTAAAATACAAAGCCAATGTCTATCCAATTAACACCCCAAAAGGATTGCTCGGTCATGCCATTGTATTTTTCGCCAACCTTGACCAAAACGAGCTTGAAGGCGAAGTCACCTACCTGAAGAATTACACGGAGTTACTACGAAGCAAAACACACGAATATTCCAATAAGCTCAACGTACTTTCAGGCATGCTACAAATCGAGAAATATGATGAAGCTATTGATTTTATTCAACAAGAAACCGATCGCTACCAATCTATTATTCGCAATATCGTACTTTCAGTTTCTGATAGTGCCGTTGCAAGTTTATTACTCGCAAAATTCAATAAAGCAGCAGATATTGGTGTGAGATTCACCATCGATATAGATACTAATTTGTCAAGCTACGAGAAAAACATCTCAGAAAAACTCGTCACAATGGTCGGCAACTTAATTGATAATGCCTTACTTGCTTCATGGCAAAATAAAGAGAATAAAGACCCTGAAGTACATGTGTATTTAAGTGATCGCAGTAACCACATTATCTTAGAAGTTCAAGACAGCGGTGCCGGTGTACCCGAAGATATTACCGAACATATTTTAGAGTTCGGTGTCAGCTCCAAACTTGACGATGAACAGAGTGGTATTGGCCTGTATCTGGTTAAACAACTGGTTGATTACTTCCATGGAAGTATTGATTGGGAACGCACAGAGCAACACACAACGCTATTCAGCATTTACTTAGATAAAAATGAAATCACTAATTATGACTAAAACTACTGTAATGCTCATTGAAGATGATAGTCGAGCCAGTTACACCCTCGAATCAACCATCAACCAACACCCTGATTTCAAGGTGGTTGCGGCCAGCGAAAGCTATTCTGATGCGTTGTTGCAATACGGGGCGTTCAAACCAACATTAATCTTTGTCGACATCACGCTACCCGATGGCAATGGTATTGATATTATCCGTCAACTGCGTAAGCAAAATGCAGATTGTGATTTCATTATGACGACCGCAGAGCGAGAAACAGCAACGGTCGAAAAAGCCGTTCAGCTCGGTGTAATCGATTATTTAGTCAAACCAATTCGCATGTCTCGTGTTCACCAAGCCCTTGATGACTATAAGCAATACAAACAAAAGCTAGCCCGTACAGAAACCGTTGATCAAGGCGAGATCGACCAAATATTACGTAAGGCACCTGTAAAGCAATTACGCCAGACACCTAAAGGGATTGATGCAACCACACTAGCTTCGTTGAAAACGATTCTGGACGAGGAAAAACTACACGACTTTTCCGCCGAGGAAATCGGCGAACGCATGAATGTCAGTCGCATTACGGCAAGGCGCTATCTGGAGTTTTTAGAGTCGGAAGGCGTAATCCGCTTAACTCTAAACTACAAAACAGGTGGTCGCCCTCGCCGTTTGTATCAGATGAACAAGTAACGCAGAACTAGAGTCACTTACAGTTGTTCCTGAACATGCTCGGTGGATTGCTTTTCGATCGGTAGGAAAGAGACCGTATCACCCTCTGCGGTCAGGATCTCAACCCGGCTCGGCTTGCCGTTGCTATCGAGGTATAACTCACCAATTGCACTGCGATTTATCAAACGGTGGTTCCCGGTTGTATCAGGATCGCGTTTTTTGATCTTAAGCCGCTTTCGCTTGGTCAGCCAGTTCAGGGGAGAGTGCGGGCTATACAGCGCCCTGTCCATCACATCACAAAACCGCAGCAAGGCGTTGGGGAATTCATTCTTGATCCCGCTTGATGTGATTTGGTAGATATTCGGGCTGCTGCGGCGAAAACGCAGCTTCACATCGTAGGCAAACGAATAATGGACGTCGCCAGAGAGGATCACGAAGTTTGTCGGTGTCTTGGTATGAGTAAAGATACTGAGCAAGGTGTTGGCGGACCCCGGATGCGCCATCCAGTTTTCAGCATCAATCAGCAATGGCTGACCGAGCCAGGTCATGCCGCGCTGGAGCATTTCGATAAACTTCACCCCGAACATAGGTGCCGCAGAGACGATGATCACCGCTGGCTCATTCAGCAGCGACTGCTGCAGCTCGGTCAGTGCTTCCCAGTCCATCAGCCCCGACGGTTTGTTCATTTTCGACTCTGAGCGCCAGCGTCGGGTGCGGGTATCCAGCACCAGCATTTTTGGTGTTGTTTCAATGGTGTAATGCCATTGCTCAAACCGATACAGGTGGTTTATCAGCTTATCCTGACGTTCACAAACTGGCTCAGAGAAATAACTCTTGGTCAGATTGAGAAACTCCTGATCAAAATGCTCAGGCGCATTGCCCCATCCCTGGCACAGCCAATAGCTGATCAGGCCATTGCCAATGATGCGGCGGGACAATAAGTTACCGTATGCCGCTTTTTCCCAGCCAACTGTCAGGTTCCAGTCGTCAGTAATATCGTGATCATCAAAAATCATATAAGTCGGTATATGCGCCATTAAGCGCTGAACCTGCGGCAAACCTGCAACAAATTCATCGATGTTCCGCTTTTCTTGATGCCATAGCTGCTGCCATTTAGACTCAAGCGTACGCTGACCAGACATGAAGCCGCACTTTTCCAGCCGCTCACCGTCGACAAGCTGCCACAACTGCGGCGACCACACCAACAGATACATGGCAAAGAACTCACTGAAGCTCATCAGGTGATTTTCACATTCCCGGGAGCTAAATACCGGCCTTCCCCGTTTTGGCAGCCACTTTCGCAATCCGTTGTCCGACAGCCAATTGCCGCTTTCCACATAGTGCGGCAGGATCTTGTCACGGCCATAGAAGTTATAACCATGCTGATAAAGGGATTGGGTATTGGCAACAGGCCCCTGAGCGAAGGTTTCATCCGGCAGCCCCAGTAATCCGATAACCTGCTGAATAGCATCCAGTGTTGGTCCGGCAACATGATCAGCATAGATCTGATCGCCACTCATCATCAGCAGCGCCGGACGCTCCTGAACCTGCTGCAAGGCCAGTTTATCATCCGCCGCAACCAGACTGTCCTTACTCGGATAGTGCGGATTTCGGCACGAGCCGTGCAGTATATAATCAGCCTGCTGCTTAATAGTGAACGACAATCGCTTTTCACCGGGGTACAGCAAAGAAGGGACCAGCTCGGTAATGTCTCCCCGCTGAGTAACCAGCTGATATTCCAGCACGGTAGCGACAGGAAAGTGGCCTTTGATGCTGGCCATTGTCACCCAGGCAGCCTGGCCCACCTGGATCTGCTCCGCTGTTGTTATCTGCTCAGAAAAGAAAGGTTCATCATCCTCGGGATAGTAGAGGGAAAAAGTCGCAGCCAAGGGCTCTGATGTGACAAGCCACAACGTGAGCTCTCTCGCCGTACATTTACGCAAGATAGGACCTGCCAGCAACAAGGGCAGGTTTTCGGAGGAAGATGCAGTTCGGGAACACATGGTTTGCACTAAATACCCTATTGATGGCTTTGATGCCCTAATCATACCCCGATTTTGCATCAAAAATTGCTAGCAAAACGTAAAGTTATGCATAGATTCTTGCTAGCACTAAGTGTTTTCCTTGAACATGGAGCTCAGCTCGTCATACATCCAGGCCATGATTCTGCCACTTCCTTTATCACGCCGCTTGACGACCCCCATCTCAACCAGCAGCGAATCAGCGATATGCTCGGTAGATAACTCAACCAGCTCGTCGACATACCACTCTTCTTTCGCCAGATGCTCCGGAACCAAAGCCCAGCCAACTCCCCGAGTGACCAGAGCCGTAATATAGTAATAGCTATCAACGTACCAATGATTGGATGAAATCGGCTTGGCCGAGGCCTCCCCCATCCGCTCGCGGATCACCAGTTGGCGATAACGGTTAAGCTCACTCACACGTGGCGCCGAAACCGTGGCTAACGGATGCTCGGAGGAAACAATCAGGGACTGGTAGAACTGGCTGATAGGCATAAATTCCAGATTCTCAGGCAAGCTTTTAATGTGAAACAAAATACCAATATCGGCTCTTTTCTCACTTACCCAGCGTGCAATATCGTCCTGCGAGCCATTGATGATAGTGAGCTTCAAGAGCGGATACTTCGCAGCAATTTGTAGGAAAAAATTCTCAAAAGACAAAATAGGCACGGCTTCATCCATGGCGACGGTAAGCGAAATTTCCTCACCAGTCGAGACTGTCATCGCCCGCGATTGCATCCGCTGACACTGCGCCAGTACGGCCTGTGCCTCGGTATACATCTCTTTGCCTTCAGGCGTTAGCACCGGCAGGCGAGCACTGCGATCGAACAGTTCGAATCCAAGGTCGGCTTCCAAATTGGTGATCGCCGTACTCACCCGAGACTGGGCCTTGCCGATTTTTCTTGCCGCCGCTGAGAACGACCCATGATTGACAGCCGTGACAAAGGCTTCTAACTGATCGAGTGTCCAATTCATTTCATTTCCTTATCTTTGCCTTCCCCAATGTATCCGAAAAGCGGATGGATACCAACTTCCATCAATCTGTATTCCACGCATAATTCTCCCTTGACATCAAATAATGAATAATGACTATGCAAGAGAAAGTAACCACCGATAATTCAGTAAATCGCACGTTTTGGCGCTACGCGATCCCGTCAGTCGTTGCCATGTTGGTCAACGGGCTCTATCAGGTCATCGACGGCATTTTTGTGGGTCACTATATTGGCTTTGAGGGCCTGGCCGGGATCAATATGGCATGGCCTATTATTGGTGTGATTGTCGGTCTTGGCCTGTTGGTCGGTATGGGCTCGGGCAGCCTGATCTCTATCTACCGCGGTGAAGGAGCAACAGACAAAGCGCGCAGCACATTGACAACTGGCCTTGGCCTCATTCTCATTGCCGGTGTGCTCATGATGGCGCTGATCTCGGCATTCGGGCCAGCGATGCTAATCGCCCAGGGAGCCGTCGGAGCAACCCTGAAACTTGGCATTGAATATATCGATATCTTCTCGTGGGGGGCGATCTTTACAATTGCGGCAGGCGCAATGCCAATGCTGATCCGCAATGATGACAGCCCAAACTTTTCAACCATTTTGATGGTTATCGGAGCCCTGATTAATATTGCGCTCGATTACCTTTTCATTGGCCAATTTGGCTGGGGGCTGGAAGGCGCAGCCATCGCTACCGTTTTCTCGCAAGTTACCGTATTTGTTGTCGCTATCGGCTACTATTTTTCGCCATTTTCCCAGCTAAGGCTAAGCTTGGGAAAACTACGATTCAGCCCGAGGCTGGCTGCTAAGTCCATCGGATTAGGCACCTCAAGCCTGTTCATGTATGCCTATTTCAGCTTCGTTATTGCTCTGCATAATCGGCTGTTCATGGAATATGGCAGCTCGGTGCACGTTGGTGCGTTTGCTATTGTCGGTTACCTGATGACCATGTACTACCTGTTAGCCGAAGGTGTCGCGGGAGGGATGCAGCCTCCGGTGAGCTATTACTTTGGCTCAGAGCAAATGAATAAGATAAAGGCAACACTTACCCTGGCCATCAAGGTGGTATTGCTCACCGGTATTAGCGCCGTGATACTGCTGAACCTGTTTCCCGAGGCCATGATCGGCCTGTTTACCAGTAACGATCCGGTACTGGTCAGTGAAACGACAAATGGCCTGCGGCTACACCTGTTCTCAATGTTTCTGGATGGTTTTATTGCCCTGGCTTCTGTGTATTTCATGGCGGTCAATCAAGGCGGAAAGGCACTGGCGATTTCAGCTGGCAACATGCTCATTCAACTACCATTCCTGTATCTGTTACCACAGTGGCTGGGTGTTGACGGGGTATGGCTTTCTGTTCCAGTATCGAATGTCTTCCTGTTTACGATAGTTGCACCTATGGTTTGGCAGGATATTCGGGGAAAGGACAAGGTGTCATCAAACCTGGCACTTGCCAAATGTAACTAGCGTCAATATCTCTATATCAGTAACACAACAAAGGGAGCCCCAAATAAGGGCTCCCTTTCTGTTTCACCCCGAATCAGCGACAAGTCACTTAAAGTGACAGGATCACGCCTGCAATAGCCGCGCTCATTAGGTTAGCCAGCACACCGGCAGCAATGGCTCGAAACCCATTCTGGGAAATAAAAGTACGGCGCTCCGGTACTAAGCTGCCCAACCCACCAATGAGAATCGCCATGGTCGAAATATTGGCAAAGCCGCACAGGGCAAAGGTCACAATTGCCATAGAATGCGCACTAAGCTGGTCTTGTACCTTAATCAGCTCGATAAAGGCGACAAATTCATTCACTACAATCTTGTTGCCTATCAACGAACCGGCAGTAACTGCCTCATACCAGGGCACTCCTATCAGCCAGGCAACAGGCGCGAACACATAGCCGAGGATCAATTCAAAACTGAGCGCAATACCCACAAGTTCGCCGATATAACCCAGCATACCGTTCAACAGTGCAATTACGCTGACAAATGCCAGCAGAGTCGCCCCTATAGCAACCGCTATACGCAGGCCGGACATCGCTCCGTCCGCAAGGGCTTCCACTACATTTGTCGCACGAGGGAGCTCAACCGAGGTGATCTCATCCTGATCTAGCGTGGTATTACTAGGCGGGTAGAGTATCTTTGCCATCAGCAAACCCGCTGGCGCTGACATAAAGGCGGCAGCAATCAGAAAGTGCAGCTCCACACCCAAAGAGGCGTATCCCACCAGCGTACCGCCGGCAACCGAGGCCAGTCCGCAGGTCATTACAGCAAAGAACTGCGAGTCGCTCATATTCTTCAAATACGGCTTGACCACCAGCGGCGCTTCAATCATGCCAACAAAAATATTAGCTGTGGCCGATAGCGACTCTGCGCGACCAGTACCCAGCAGCTTTTGCAAAGAACCACCAATCAGGTTGATCACCTTTGGCATCAGCCCGATATGATAAAGAGCTGAAATAAGTGCAGAGAAGAAAATAATAATGCCCAGTACGTTGATAGCAAAGACAAAACCGACGCTACCCGTGGCCAGGCCGCCAAACAGAAAGCTGATCCCTTCCTGACCATAATTAATCACACTGGAAACAGTACCAGTAACTGTATTCAATGCCTCTTTGCCTGCCGGCACATAGAGCACCAACAGTGCAAACGCCACCTGTAGCCCCAATGCCAGTGAAACAGTTTTTAGGGGAATATTGCGTCGATCTTTTGACAATAGCCATGCAAAAAGCAATATCGTGACAATACCTAACAACGACGTCATGCGTGAACCTTTGTAACCAAATTAAGTTGAGGCGCGCATTCTAGGCAACGGGGTTTTTGATGCAACATCTGCTTGTTAACAGCCTGTAGCACACATTACACCCAACATTACCAATTAATATATCTTATTGTTTTCGTTAACGTTAGATTTCAGCCAATCGCTATTATTGCCATATGGAAAAGATATTTTAGCTATCACAAAAGCCAACAGTGGCAACTCTGGATAATTTTTGGGCAGTTTTACTTACCCGACAGTTTGACCAACGGTGCTAGGGCCTTGTCCCAATAAGGCGTTTCACCGATATACTCTTTAAAAAACGCAATCACCGCCGATATTTTACGCGGCAGGTGTTTACGGCTCGGATACACCGCATAAAACGGCATGCTCTGGTTGGCTTGCCAGTCCGGCATCAACTGGATTAATTTACCGTCGCGAAACTCGCCAGTGAGCAGGTAGCTCGCCAAGTAGGCAATGCCCCACCCTGAGATCGCCGCATCACGTACCGCTTCCGCCAGATCCACCCGATAGTTACCCGACACCGTTACACAAAGTGCTTCCTGCTGGTTGGTGAACGACCAGGTGCTGTAGTTACGTTGACGACTCTGATAGGTCAGACAGTTGTGATTGACCAGATCATTAGGATGATGCGGCACGGGATGATGAACCAGGTAGTCAGGCGAAGCCACCACCACAAAGCGGGTGTCGGCCAGTCTCTGGGCCACGTATCCCTCGGGGATATGCTCATAATTGGTGATCCAGAGGTCAATACCGTCTTCGAGCATATTGGCCTTGTGATCAAACAGGCTCACTTCAACTTGTAACTCGGGATACTGCCTGCGTAGCTGTTCGATCGCCGGAATTATATGCATGGTCCCAAAAGACTGTGACAAACCGAGGCGCAACACGCCAGCCACTTCATCACGGACGTCATCCATAATGGCATCGGCATCCTGAACAGCATGGACAACCTGCTCGCAGTAGCTTGCAAAACGCTGCCCTGCTTCGGTCAGGGTAAAACTTCGTGTGGTCCGCTGTACAAGCTTCACGTTAAGTTCGCCCTCAAGAGCACCTAGCTGCTTGCTGACATGAGACGTCGATACACAGAGTTGCCTGGCTGCCATCGTAAAACTGCCAGCTTTTACCAAGGTATGAAAGATGACCATCTGGCCAGCACGATCCTGAATCACGTTACCGATCCTCGCTTGAACTATGAACGATTACTCTGTTTGTTGGCCGCTATGCCAGAAAAAGGGCGCTAAGTGTAATGGATCCGAACGGAATGTCACGTATAGTGTCACTAGCATTTCGATATCGACTAGTAAGGTTGTCAAACCATGCCCGCGAAACCAATAGACCTGTGTAATGCCTCGCCTGATACTATTTATGACACTGTATTTGACGCCATAGTTGTCGGCAGTGGCCCCGGCGGTGCAACCATTGCCAGTGAACTGGCAAATCAAGGTCAACGGGTATTGGTTCTCGAATGGGGCAACAACGCGCCATTAACCGGCTCATTCATCCAAATGGCAGGAATAGCAGCGATCCCAGGCAAAAGTGCCTACATCACTCCAGATTTATCATTACTCATTCGCGGGATCACTGCGGGTGGCAGCTCGGCGATTAACTACGCGACCGCCATGGCACCGCCAACCGAAATGTTCCTGCGTTACGGTATCGATTTGACTGCCGAGATCGCAGAGGTGGAGCGTACACTGCCAATCTCAACCCTCCCCGACGATCTTATCGGCCCCAAGGCTCATCGAATCAAACAAGGGGCACAACAGCTCGGACTCAACTGGCAGAAACTAGATAAGTTCATTGATATTGATAAATGCCGCTCCGCCTGTCACCTATGTTCGTACGGCTGCCCGCATGATGCCAAGTGGAATGCCCGCCTGTTTTTGGACGATGCCACCGAGCAAGGTGCCCAGTTGCTCACCGGTGCCAAAGTTACCCGAGTGCTCACTGAAAACAACCGTGCTGTCGGCGTCCAGTTCAAACATAAAGGCCAACTTCGCTCGGTACGGGGCGACAACATTATTCTGGCCGCAGGCGGCATCGGCTCGGCGCAAATTTTACAGTCAACAGGTATTACAAATGCCGGACAAGCCTTCTTTATCGACCCGGTTATCGCTGTAATGGGAAGAGTTCCGGATAGCTATCCCGATGGCGAAATCCCAATGGCAGCCGGGCTGCACTTGTCCGATGACGGCATAATGCTGTCCGATCTCAGCCTTCCCAAGCCTTTTTTCCATTTGTTTACCGCGCAGGTAGGTAAGTTCAACCATATGCTGTCTGCCAACAACACTTTATCGCTCATGGTAAAAGTAAAAGATGAACTAAGTGGAAATATAGGTTCAGGCTGGGTGAACAAGCGCCTTCAATCAAGTGACAAGGAACGATTGGAATCTGGTGCCATCATTGCTGAAGGCATATTGCGCGAGGCTGGTGCCGACCAGACTTATCGCACTCATCATTTTGCAGCCCACCAGGGTGGTAGCGCAAGAATCGGTGACATCGTCGATAGCAACCTGCAAACAGATATCCAGGGTCTGTATGTCTGTGATACCTCAGTGATCCCCGAATCATGGGGGCTCCCACCAACCTATACCTTAATTTGCCTGGCGAAAAGGCTAGCCAAACATATCAATAAGGCTTAGTCGTCTCAGCTCTATCACCAAAGTCACGTTGGTAGACCGCCATCCGAGATTCTTACCTATACTTTCCTCAATAACTCGACCACGCCTGTTCACTTTGAATAGACGAGGTCAACTGTGAGCCACATATTAAGCAATAAAGCCTATCGCTAGACCATATTTTTGGAGAAAGAATATGAAAACGAATAGTAGGCATGGCTGGCTATTAGTGGCGGCCATCTTTTCCTATCCGACTTTACTTAGCCAGAGCGTTCATGCTGCAACCCAAGAAACCGACCCGGGCAGACTAGGCAAAGTAGAATTCCCGACCTCTTGTAATAATGAAAACCAACCGATGCTGGATCAGGGCTTGGCCTTGCTCCACCACATGACTTACGTCAAGGCCCGATCAACCTTTGAAGCTGTCATCGAAAAAGATCCTGACTGTGCGATGGCCTACTGGGGAGTCGCGATGTCCATCGTCCACCCTCTGTGGTCAGATCCACCTAACGAAGAAAACTTCGCCAAAGGCCAGGCCATGGTGGAAAAAGCCAAAGTCAAAGGAACTAAAACCCAGCGAGAGGTTGCCTATATTCAAGCAATAAATAGCTACTACGCCCAAGGGCGCAAAGAAAAGGAAACCGACAACCTGATAGCTTTCGAACAAGGCTGGGCTAAAGTGCATGACGCGTTTCCCTCTGATCCTGAAGCAACGGCCTTCTATGCGTTGTCACTACTGGGTACCGCATCACCAGCCGATAAGAACTATGTAAAACAGAAAAAAGCAGGAGAAACCGCAGCGACTATATTGGCCAAGAATCCGATGCACCCCGGGGCTCACCACTATATTATCCATGCTTATGACTACCCAGAACTGGCTGAGAAAGCACTTGATGTCGCACGCAGCTACGGCGAAATAGCACCATCAATTCCCCACGCGCTCCATATGCCTACCCATATTTTTACCCGGCTAGGTCTGTGGGATGAGTCTATAGCCATGAACATCCGCTCTGCAGCAGCGGCCAAGCTGAATCCGGCTGGAGACAAAATCTCACTGCACTACCTTCATGCACTGGACTACATGGCCTATTCCTATCTTCAAAAAGCCCAGGACAAAAAAGCACTGGCTGTGGTCGAAGAGACACTTGCACTCAGTGATCCGCTTCAGCCGCATGCAGCCTCGGCCTATACATTGGCAGCCGTTCCAGCCCGCTATGTATTAGAGCGGCAGCAATGGGAAGAAGCGGCCAAGCTTGAGCCGAGACAACCAGCCAGTTATCCATGGGATAAATTCCCGGCCATGGAAGCGGTTACCCATTTCGCGATAGCCCTTGGCGCTGCTCAAACCGGCGATGAGCAAAAGGCAGAAAAAGCCATCGCAAAACTAGGTGAGTTAAAAGCACAGACAGAAAAGAGTTCGGCTTACTGGGCTAAGCAAGTCGAGATCCAACGCTTGTCTGCTTTGGCATGGCTGCAGTTCAACCAGGGCGAACATAATCAGGCATTACTGACAATGCAGAGTGCCGCCGACTTGGAGGCAACCACGGAAAAACACCCAGTGACGCCGGGAGAAGTCTTACCGGCAAGAGAATTACTGGGCGACATGCTACTGGAAATGGAAAAATACCAGCAGGCAACAGTTCAATATGAAGCGGCCCTGAACCGCAGCAAGAACCGTTTTAACAGCCTGTATGGCGCCGCGAAATCAGCAGAGCTCGCCGGGGACAAAGACAAGGCTAAGCAGTATTACCAGATGCTAGTTGATATTGCGGAAGTCGAAGAGGCCGACCGGCCACAACTCCAGCAGGCGACCACCTTCCTGGCAAGCAAGTAGCCTCGCACGCAGTACTAACGTGTTCCTCCCTCAGCGACAGGAGTTAGCCAGTAATGGCTAACTCCTCGTATAACGAGTTGCCCTGCTAATACTGTTTATCTGGCGAGCTCCAGCTTATGGCCAAGGTATTGAACTTCAACCGTTGCATAGCCAAGATTTACCGCCTCAAATTGCTTACTTAACTCACGTGCATGCTGAGCGTTGTTTGCCAGGAATGAAACTGAATATACCGGCCTCACTGTGCCATTATCCAATGTCTGAGTATCAATATAAGAAGATGTCACTAGCCCAGCCTGGTTGAGACTGATAACACGCTGCAGATCAATGCCCAGCACCCGGTCAATTTCAAGCGGTTCAATCTGATCTTTCCAAGTAAAGATAACACCGTAATTATTATATACCGGGGTATTATCCAACCATTTTGAGCCTAATGGACGCACATTTTCGATTTTAATTAGCTCTTTTTGATATAGCGGCAAATTGGCTAACTTATCGGTCACTTCTTGCTTACTGTCTGCTTCAATAACAAATCGAAGTAACTTAATCGGTTTGCCATCAATATTACTGTCGGCAACAAACATGTCTTTGATCTCGCCATTTTCAACAAGTTTGCCAAAAGCGGTTCTTTGCTCCGACATAGTGTCCATCACTTCTTGCACATTGTCGGTATTCCATGCCAGTTCAACACCGAAATCAGCAGCAAACAGAGTACCTGAAGAAAGAAAAGCGATACCTGAAAGAAGCACATTATATTTATTTTTCATTATATTACCTTTTGAAGTTCGTTATATTACTTATTAAATTTCGGACCAATAGTGCTTAGAACCCCGGCCTACCACCGTGAACGATAAGAACGATGGCAGCTACGGCATGTGTCCTGAGCAGACTCCAAGCCAGCTTCAGCCAAATCAACATTCTGTTCGCGACTGGCTCTGTTCAACTGTTCGAAACCTGAATCCATCTGACTTAATAAAGCGTTAAATTTCTCAGACTTTTTCCACACACTTTCTTTTGCTTTGCTGTCTTTCTGGCTTCCTTCAGGAAACAGAGTGAACAAAGCCGAACTGTGTTGCGAAAGCTTGTTGCTTAGCTCAGACAGCTCTTTCCAATCGGTGTCTGCTCCATCAATCGTGCTTTCAGCTTGTTCCGATATGGTTTCGATTGTCGAAAATGCTTCCTGACGTTGCTGAATCTCAGCATTAAAGTCATGGGCTTTCACTACCAGTGGCACAAGCACAAGACAGCCCAGTATTGTCTTTTTCATTACCTGATCTCCTAACGTTGAGTTCTGACTACTTACTTTTCTTGCCGACAATTTACACAACAACTGTTGTGTGCGCAACAGTTGTTGTGTAAATTATCTTCCATCTTATGTAAGGAACATCATTTGGGAGATAGTTATGAAAGTTTGGGATCTGGCAACACGGTTATATCACTGGTTTCAGGCAGTACTCTTTATTGCTCTTATTGCCTCAGGTTTCTCAGGAAACGGGCCTCATGTTCAGCTAGGTCTAGCGCTGTTTACACTCGTTTTCTGGCGGATTCTATGGGGATTAGTTGGCAGCCAGACCAGTCGTTTTAGCCAGTTTATACGCAGCCCGATTACAGTACTTCGATACCTGACAGGAAAAGAGCCGACACAGCCGGGTCATAATCCAGCTGGTGGCTGGATGGTAGTAACAATGATATTTGCGCTGTTTCTACAATGTTTTTCAGGTCTCGCGCTGGCAGGGCTGCTCGACAATATGCCATACATGGTGTATTGGCTGACCGATACGGTCTTCTCTGCACTTGAAAGTATGCACTATATCCTGGCACGAGTTCTGCCGATGCTGATTTTGACCCACGTAGGCGCGATTGTTGTGTACAAGCTACGCTCTAAGCCACTGGTAATGGCGATGCTAACAGGTGTTCAGAACAAGATGACTGAAACTGGTGAACTGTATTTTGTCTCTCAACGTCGAGCCATCACCGTCTTTGCTACCGCCATATTAGTGACGGCGGCAATCGTTGTAATAGCTTAAGAGAAGCACCATGGCCGTTAAGTTTGACAGGCAAAGAAGTTTTGGCTGGATGATAAATGTAGTTGCACATCGTACGGCAAAAAAATTCGATATCGAATTGAAAAAGCATGGTCTTACCATCGCGCTATGGCCGACTATGATGTGCTTATGGGAAGAGGAAGGTGTCACACAGCGAGATATTGCGGCTAAATCTAAGGTTGAGAATTCCACAACAACCCGAACACTCGACAAGCTTGTAAAATTGGGACTAGTAGAAAGACGAGCCGATCCTAATAGCCGCCGTTCATTTCGCATCTTCCTGACAGAAGAAGGGCACAACCTAAGGAAAACCCTGCTTCCTATCCCTGTGGCAGTCACTCAAGAGTTACTCTGCTCCCTGAAGCCAGAAGAACAGGAGCTGATGATTGAACTACTACGCAAAATGGTCGCCAAAATCTAATAAGCTAACGAGTGTTCGAGTTAATTTATACCCAAGCTACCTCAAGATGCTCGTTTCAGCGAGAATTACTTGGCTACTAGGCTAGGCGCCGATTTGAAGATCTAGTGGCTCTAAATCAATAATCGGTAACAACGCATAGAAGCCAAGTAAACTCGCCCTTTGGGAGTGAGCCAGCGAACTCATTTCTGTGTCAAA
>NZ_RSEJ01000330.1 GCF_009910675.1 Photobacterium alginatilyticum
AAGCCTGGCGATGTCCTACTCTCACATGGGGAGACCCCACACTACCATCGGCGCTATTACGTTTCACTACTGAGTTCGGCATGGGATCAGGTGGGTCCATAATGCTATGGTCGCCAAGCAAATTCGACGTGAAGGGATTCACTAATATCGCGATGCCATGGATGGCAAGGAGCGATGTGACCCTACACTATAATCTGGGAAAATCTRACTAGCGTTCTCGCGCTTACATTCAAGCGTTCGTGGAGTCCGTAAAAACCCCTTGGGTGTTGTATGGTTAAGCCTCACGGGCAATTAGTACAGGTTAGCTCAACGCCTCACAGCGCTTACACACCCTGCCTATCTACGTCGTAGTCTCCAACAACCCTTYAGGATACTTAAAGTATCAGGGATGACTCATC
>NZ_RSEJ01000331.1 GCF_009910675.1 Photobacterium alginatilyticum
ATGTGATAAACTTTATATATTTGTCAAATCCAATGACATAGGGGGAGATTGTTAGGACTTATGTTTAGCTAACATTAAGTTCTTTATGTTAATGTCTATTGAATTTGTCAAAATGAATATGTTTAATTATGTGCAGGAATTTCATGTGATAAACTTTATATATTTGTCAAATCCAATGACATAGGGGGAGATTGTTAGGACTTATGTTTAGCTAACATTAAGTTCTTTATGTTAATGTCTATTGAATTTGTCAAAATGAATATGTTTAATTATGTGCAGGAATTTCKCAGAACAGTGCAGGTTACAACCAAGGTTATAACCTGAGTTGTGACCTGAACAGGACAGAATACTAATCTGCAGGAAATTAATTGTGTTACTTAATTATATTATTTAAGT
>NZ_RSEJ01000332.1 GCF_009910675.1 Photobacterium alginatilyticum
ACGATCAGAGAACAACAACAAGTGGCTTATTTTGATACTTATGCGCCACTTGCTACTTATGAGTACAATTGTGCTTYGCCACTTGAACAAAAAATTCATTGATTCATCGACACTCGGGTATGTTTTGTCGTGTCGTTCTGCGCACTCAGTTAAATTTTTTGTCTTACTCTCTTGCTCTCAGCACATCAAGTGTTGTTACTTGTTGTTACTCAGTCGCCTGCCTTATGCTTTTGGAGAGCGAAAGCACAACGATCAGAGAACAACAACAAGTGGCTTATTTTGATACTTATGCGCCACTTGCTACTTATGAGTACAATTGTGCTTTGCCACTTGAACAAAAAATTCATTGATTCATCGACACTCGGGTAKGTTTTGTCGYGTCGTTCTGCGCACTCA
>NZ_RSEJ01000333.1 GCF_009910675.1 Photobacterium alginatilyticum
TTACTAAAAATAGAAGATGAGTTTAACTAAAAGGACTTGATAGAGTAACAAGACAATAAAAACAAGTAGGAATTATATATAAATATTAAAGATTTGGATATTACAAYACTWGCTTRAAATGGAAATWAATACAAGGCTTTTWWRGAAAACTACAAGGCTTTTTWAYTWKAATTAAAAGWGGGATTTTTKCTACAACTARAAACTAYTTYTMTACTGAAAATAACACTACTAAATTCGGCTAAGGAGTGAGAAAAAGGGGTTGTGAATTATGGTGGAGAAGGGCTCAATTTATAGCCAAATTTATGGGGGTAWTTTGGTCATTTCCAAGATGAATAGTGGCCTAAGGGGTTAGAGGTATGATGAAGGGTTTGAGTGTGAGTTTTTTGGGTGATG
>NZ_RSEJ01000334.1 GCF_009910675.1 Photobacterium alginatilyticum
TTCATCGTAGGGCTTTCCTTAATATTCGGGAAAATGCAGGTTGTTCCGTTCTTTGCTGCCTCAGACGATGGCAATATACATTCCTAGCTTCTTCGATACACCGCAGTGAAAGGCTTGTCGTTTACTTTACCCATCCGTTCAGTGATGCAGCCTCGATTAGCACCTCATTTGGTTGTCATGCAAATGTAGYTGGCTTTAAGGTGTTGCTAGTTATCATGTCCCGTTAGGATTAGTGAGTGCTGTATCGCACGGTTGGCGCCGGAGTACGCTGAGAGTTCGGCGGCCAAGTAGGAAGGTCGCATGTGGAAATGCCTAACAAGGCAATCAAGGTGACCCGTTACACTCGGCGGTTTTGGTATGAAGTTCGGTGCGCTTTGCTGGTTTGGCGTGGGG
>NZ_RSEJ01000006.1 GCF_009910675.1 Photobacterium alginatilyticum
ATTTCTGTTCGTCACAACCAAGTTTTGCCATTTGCTTCCTTCAGATTTCACCTCACGGTGAACACCCTTGCATAGGCTAACGGTTCTCGCTCGACTGAGCCCGTAGAGGACTTTCACCTCCTAGAACAACGCCATGCTCGGCGCACACTTATCAAGGGAGGCATTCAATGCCTCCCTTTTTTCTAAATAAAAAGCAAAGGTCAACCTCGGTTGACCTTTGCTTTATCTTGCTAAGCGATACGCAAACAAAGACGAAATCAGATACGATCTGTATCTCGGATCATCTCTTTATCACGATCTTGTCTGTCAGCATACTCATCATCGACAGTCGGCTGATAAGACAGATCATCTGTGGTACTGCACCCTAGTAATGTTAAGCCGAACAGCAAAATTATTATTCTCATCTTGTCACTTCCTTTTTTACTTATAGCAACCTAATACTAGTACATTAACCTGAATAATCCATAAACGACCCTCAACAACGGTGGTTAATTAGGTTTTATATAATAAAACCTAATTTATTATTTATATTCCTGCTCATAAATGAAAAATCACAACATCCATTTATTAAGGGCTTAGCCAATGCCAAACGTTTGCTATTGAAAAATAAGAAATCATTGTCATTTCAATTTTTATATTGATGTTTTTATAAGGATTTATATGAATTAAACAACATTATCATTACTTTAATGATGTTTTGAATCAAAGCTCGCAAAACATCACATTATCTTAAAAAAGTCGATTGATGATGATTTTTGATTCTTTCATGACATTCTCATCGCCATCCATCAATACCCGAGCCTCAGTGAAACCCATATTCAAACTCTATCAGTCGCCAAAATGCTCAAGCATGACTTATACCCAAGCTACAAACCTTAAACCTGTAACTTAGGCAGGTTTAGCTGCATTGTTTTAGACAAGATGAACTTTCACTTATTTACCAGAGTAAATACTCACTGGTCGAAAGTTCTGTTCTATCATTTCTAGAGGCTGGACAGTGATCAAGCCTACGCAAACAGCAGGTTTCGGTTAAATTGAGCTAAGGAGCTAGCCATGAAAAAAGTACTTGGGAAGAGCTGCCTGATTCTGCTTTTTATCTTCAGTGTGGCCGCTATTAATTATAAAACAGAGCTTCAACAGCTTTATCATACCGTGCGACTGTTCGATCAGGATGTCATCGTTGAGAACTTCTCCAACATGAAACGGCTAGCTCCGACAAAAACAGTTGCCGCTTCAGGTGTGGTTGACGAACTAGACCACTCCCCTTCACCGCTTCCCCGGCACTTTACCTATAACGACAAGTCAGTTGATATGCAGAACTGGATTGAGCGCTCCAGTACAACCGCCCTGGTGGTGTTAAAAGGTGATAGCATCACTTTCGAGGAGTATTACCAGGACACAAATGAGTTTGATCTGCGAATTTCATGGTCAATGGCCAAATCGTTTCTCAGTGCTATATTCGGTATTGCCGTCGAAGAAGGCCACATTTCAGATTTAAATCAACCGGTCACCGACTATGTACCCAGTTTAATCGGCTCAGGTTATGACGGTGTCAGCATTAAAAATGTCCTGCAAATGTCCAGCGGCATCTATTTTAATGAAGATTATGGCGACTTTTTCAGTGACATAAACCGCATGGGCCGGCTTATGGCGTTGGGGGGAAGCTTTGATGAATTTGCCGCGTCGCTCACTCGATCGCGCGAGCAAGGTACATACCTGTCATATGTCAGTATGGACACCCATGTTATCGGTATGGTGTTGCGTGCAGCGACGGGGATACCTATCGAAGAGTATTTTAATGACAAGCTGTGGTCAAAATTAAATACAGAGCGCGAGGCTATATATATCACCGACAGCACTGGCGAGCCTATGGTATTGGGAGGGCTAAATCTTATCAGCCGAGATTACCTACGAATGGGAAAACTATACCGAGATTATGGCCAACTTGGTAATCAACAGATTATTCCAAGCCAATGGATAGAGCAGAGCATAACGCCTGACGCTCCCCATCTCATACCCGGAAAAAGAGAGAATTCGAATACACATTGGGGCTATGGTTATCAATGGTGGATCCCCGAAAATGTCAATCAAGAGTTTTTAGCGATTGGCATCTATGGCCAATATATTTATATTAACCGCTTAGCTGATGTCGTCATTGTAAAAAACAGCGCAGATCTTACGTTCATGGATAATAGCTATGAGAGTATGGATTACTCTCTCGCCGCATTTAGGGCTATCGCCCATTCATTGTCTGGCAATGTTATCACCCAAGCAGAATAGTATTGCAATAACGACTTGATATACGTATACCCAAAGGAAAATAATGTTAAGGAAAATAGCTAGCTCTCTGTCGATCTATCAAGGGCTACCAAGCGATATCTATTTTATTGCGTTCGCGCGTTTTCTGCTTGGTCTCGGGAATTTTATTATTCCTTTTTTAGTCTTGCTGCTCACTCAGAAATTAGGTTATTCCACCACTGTGGCAGGCGGACTGGCTATGGGGGTTACCGGTGTTTACTTGTTCGGTAACTTAATTGGCGGAAAGCTTTCCGATAGCTTCGGCCATAAACGCATAATGGTGACAGGCGAGCTGGCAGGAGCGGTAATATTAATTGTCTGCGGCTTTTTCTCTGAAAGTCACTTATTCGCACCTGCTTTATTATTCATAAGCTATTTTTGTTTCGGCGTATCCTTTCCGGCCAGCAGTGCCTTGGTTGCTGATCTATCAACCCCAAAAAATCGTGATGCGGTTATGTCACTCAGCTACCTTGCCTATAATTTGGGATCGGGCATTGGACCGGTGCTAGCCGGATACCTTTTCTGGAATCATACCGTTTGGATCTACTGGGGAAATGGTATTGCCGCCTTTATCGGTATTGTGGTCGTCATGCTATGGGTCAAAGAGCCCAAACACAACATACACGATGTAGATTCAGATCAACCTGAATTAGAAAGAGCGGCTGAAGGCTCGGTGTGGCAGGTTCTTCGCCAGCGTCCCCGACTGATTATTTTTACGCTTTGTTGCACGCTGCTCTGGTTTGCCTTGTATCAAATGACAATGACCACACCGCTATATTTAAGCCATGTATTTGATAAACATGGCGCGGTATTATTTGGTCAGTTGATGACATTTGCCAGTATTCTTGTCGTGTTGATCACACCATTATTAATGCGCCTCACCAGCCAGCAGTGCGAAATAAAAAGTTTGGCAATCTCAGGTCTATTATTTGCCGTTGGCTACTGGGTGATCTTACTAAACACCACTATCGCCATGCAGTTTTTCGCCTGGATTTTCCTCTCTGCCGCAGAAGTATTGTTAGTCACCAAAGAGGGGGTCTACCTTGCCAATCACTCTCCCCAAAGTCATCGTGGACGAATTAGCGGGATATTAACCACAATTCGAAATTTGGCCTTGATGCCAACTTATGTCTTTATGGGAGCGCAAATTCAGCAATTCGGCTATCAAAGTACATGGGCAGTAGTCATTACCATTTCGTTGTTAGCTGCACTGTCATTATGGACCTTGTCGCTACAGCAAGGCAAAAAGCAAGAGGTGGCCTTGGCCTAAAAGCGCGCCTCCAATAGTTAAAGGGATATAGCTATGGATAATAAACACTTAGTAGGATTGGTTGACTTACTAGGCACTGACCTGCCTCTCATTCAGGCCCCCATGGCCGGAGTGCAAGACAGCGCGCTGACCATTGCTGTCAGCGAAGCGGGCGGACTGGGGTCACTGCCTTGCGGGATGCTAGGTATTGACGACATCGTTAATGAAATCACCGAGATCAAACGCGCTACCAATAAACCTTTCAACCTCAACTTCTTCTGCCATTCTCTGCCGGAATACGACATCAACCGCCAGTCGCAATGGCAGACCCTTCTTAAGCCCTATTTTTCAGAGTTGGGCATGAATTGCCAGAGCTCTCCCCAGGGAACGACAAGGGTGCCGTTCAGCCATAACATTGCCGATGTCATCGAGCCCTTCCAACCCGAAATAATCAGTTTTCATTTCGGCCTACCCGATGATGACTTGCTCGAGCGGGTCAAGGGCTGGGGCTCGAGGATCATCTCTTCAGCTACCACAGTCCAGGAAGCTCAGTGGCTGGAGGCCAGAGGAGTCGATGGCATAATTGCCCAAGGTTTTGAGGCCGGTGGACACAGGGGGATGTTCTTGACCGATGATCTATCGACGCAGGTCGGCACCTTTGCGCTGGTATCGCAGATTGCTAATACTGTCCGTGTACCTGTCATTGCCGCAGGAGGAATAGCCGACAACAAAGGTGTTCAGGCAGCGCTAACACTAGGTGCCACAGCCGTTCAGGTAGGCACTGCCTACTTATTGTGCGATGAAGCCAAAACCAGCCATTTGCACCGGACAGCGTTGAAAAATGTCAACGCCCGGCCAACGGCCGTCACCAATCTATTCACTGGCAGGCCTGCTCGCGGTATCGTCAATCGTGTCATGAAGGAGCTGGGTGCGATGAATACATCAGTCCCCGCTTTCCCCTCTGCCTCAATTGAGATGGCCCAGCTGCGAAAATTAGCTGAAGGCCGGGGGATAGATGATTTCTCCCCGCTATGGAGCGGTCAGAATACAACAGGCTGCAAAGAAATTTCAGCATCGGAGCTGACCCGACAGTTGATGTCGGGCATCACTGTATAACTAGACGATAAATCTTTGCTCGAAAAGCTATGAACAAATATGCTCAAAAAGCTGATCAGCAAGATTACGTAAGGCTCCCTCAGTTGGCTTGGTGTGAGAGAAGGTCCTGATCCCGTAGATCCCCATTACCAAAAACTGCGCCAGCTGTTGGTGATCGCGGTTCGAGGGGAGCTCGTCATCCTGCTGTGCCTGGTAAATTTGGGCTGCAATCCCCTCTTGCCATTGCTTGAGCATTTGGGCAATGACACTCTCGACTTCATCATCCTGAGCCGCCAGTTCACTCAAGGCCTTTTGCAGCAGGCAATCTTTGATTTCTTCCCGCTCACACTCGTCGACAACGTTATCAAGATAACGCCTTAATGCATCAAGTCTTGAGGTATTGTCTTCGAACAAAGCCATGAATTCCGCCTGGCGATCTGAACGATACTGCTCAAGCGCGGCTAATAGCAGTCCCCGCTTATTCTCAAACGCGCAGTATATCGAGCCCGGATGCAAACCCGTGGCTTTCTTTAGATCCTGCATGCTGGTTTTGCTATAGCCCTTGGCAATAAATGCAGCCATTGCAGCTCTTAATACATGTTGGCGATCAAACTCAGCACTTCTCATAGACAACTCTTTCAATAACCCTATACCCAGTGATTCTAATCAATATTGAGCAATCATTCAAAAAACATCTTGAATGATCGTTCAAAAAGGTCTAACTTGAATACGCATTCAAGAATGAGGCTAGAGACATGACGGAAAATCTATTTCAACCATATGCACTGAACGATACACTAACCCTTGAAAACCGTATTCTTATGGCACCGCTAACACGGTGTATGGCTGACGATGATTTAGTACCAACCCAGGCAGTGGCTGACTATTACGCACGTAGAGCTGATACCGGGTTAATTATCTCTGAAGCGACAATCATTCGCCCCGACGGTCAGGGATACCCAAATACCCCGGGTATTTTCTCAGCGGAGCAAATCGCTGGCTGGCAAAACGTCACAAGCGCAGTCCATGCAAAAGGCGGAAAGATTTTCGCTCAGCTTTGGCATACCGGGCGTGTTGCGCATCCTCACTTCTTTGACGGCGAGTACGTACTGGCACCTTCCGCCAAGAAAGTCGAAGGCAGCGTACCTCGCATGCGTGAGCTGACTTATACCGTACCTAAACCGGCAACAGCGGAAGAAATCGACCAACTTGTTGCTGATTATGCCCAGGCAGCCGCTAACGCTATCGAGGCTGGCTTTGACGGGGTGGAAATTCACGGTGCCAATGGCTACCTGATCGATCAATTTCTTCATTACAGCAGTAACGATCGTGAAGATGAATTTGGTGGCACACCGGAAAATATGGCGCGTTTCCCGCTGGCTGTTGTCGATGCCGTCTCCCAGCAAATTGGGGCAGATCGCACAGCGTTACGAGTATCACCGGGGGCCTACTTCAATATCGAAGGTGACAAACGTGATCGTCAGGTCTTTGATTATCTTCTTGCAGAATTGGAACAGCGTGAACTGGCCTTCCTTCACATCGGCATTTTCGATGACAGTATGGAATTTGACTACCTGGGCGGTACCGCATCCAGCTACGTACGTAAACAATACTCGAAAACCCTGGTTGGTGTAGGTAGCTACAGCGCCGAAACAGGCAGTGAGGCTATCAACGATAATAAATTCGACCTACTGGCAATTGGCCGGCCGCTGATTGCCAACCCTGACTATGTCGAGAAAGTAAAAAAAGGCCAGACTCTGGTTGACTACTCCGACGAAATGCTTGCCGAACTGATATAACCCAACGCTTAGCCTGACTACCGGAGAGGCACCAACTTCTCCGGTCCTTCCTGCTTCACAAAAACTCAACCCGAAGCAACAACTAACCCTCTGCTATGCTTTGAAAGTGCCTATTACTTTAGCCACATTTCTTTTGCAGGGGAGCTTCCATGGAACAATCACCCGACAGAATAATGACCCGGCTAGCCTATTTCGGGCTATTACCGTTTATCATCAGTTTGATTTGTATCTGGGCCGACAAAACGATGTTTGGCCTGAGTGCCCAAAAGGTATTTATAGCCTACAGCGCCGTCATTCTGAGTTTTCTCGCCGGGATCCTCTGGGGAAATGCCATTGATCATATTAAACACCAGCTCAGTCGCAACGCCCTGATCCTCAGCATTCTGTTCTCGCTGATTGCCTGGGGCGTATTGCTTCACTCTCCGGAAAGCTATGTAGTGTCTATTTTGGTACTGCTGTTTGGTTTTGTCGCAGTCTGGTTTGCCGAAATGAAGATTCGTCAAATCGAAAAAGAAGGGAAGCCTGAAGGCTACCAGCCAATGCGCAACCGCCTGACAGGCATTGTTGCTGTACTTCATCTGGTAGCGATGGCAAGCTGATGACCTGTTAGCTACCCTGCTCAGGAATTAACTTGAAGCGAATCACCTCCAAGGTTTGTGGGTGAATAACATGGACCTCGTTCGGGGTGTATTGCTTCACCACAATATGACCGCTTTTCGGCAGCACTTTCTTTGCCGAACCGACCACATGGTGCGCCTTGAAAGCCTGGCCGGTAACATTCAGCATCCCCGTTAGCGCGCCTTCGGTCTCATCGTTAGCATTTGGGTTAATCGACAGAATAAACCCACCCATTTCGTTAACCTTCAAGATATAGTGGGAGTTTTTGCTGCTATATCCTTCCCAAGTACCCACCGGCATCGGTACATCCGCCAAGCTTGAATAGTGCTGGTATAAGTTTCTATGCTCTTCACTTTCAGGCTGGTACTTAGAAGCAAAAAACTTATACTTGGGCTCGTCATGATCTGGCTCCGGCGCACTTTGAAGAATAAAAAAGCCCACTCCGCCCAACAGAGCGATAGCAATCAAGAATTGAAAAAAACGAATCACCGCAGTTCCTTTTGATACCCGTTCAATACAACCAATCGTGGTGCATAATCCACAACAACACTACAGGTATTATTTCGGTTAAATAACAAATCTCTTGAGCCAGAAAATGATAAATCTTTTCATCGCTAGCTTCATAAAACTGACATAGAGTGCCACATCATCACCATCGATAGATATATGCAACTCAGAAACAACGACAAAACAGTGTGTCGTGTATCACTAATCACCATAAAAAATAAGCACTTCTACCCATGTTATCTATTCTTTAAAAGTCAAATCTATTACCCGGCAACCGAGTGGCCTCATTCGGTAAGTAATAGAGTTCTCAATTCGACAAGATAAATGTAACAACATGTGAAGAAATTGATCTTAATCATGAATAGCGCCCAAAAGATACATCTAGAATACCACATTAAAGATAACCACTTGGGTAACACTGCCCGGGAGTTCGTTGGTGAAAACAATCAATCTAATAAATACCGCGATATTACGTGTAATCTTGCTTTGTTCACTCTTCCTCGGAGGGATTGCACCGGCTAATGCACTGTTTGTCAGCCCGCCCAAAGACCCTATTCCCCTTATCAAAGAAACTTTTCCGACCGCGACTCGTATTGAAGACAAACAGGGCGAGCCCCCGGTATGGCAGGTCTACCGCGGTGATGACATTTTAGGTTATGCCTTTGAAACCAATGATATAGCAGAAATACCCGCCTACTCCGGTGAACCAGTCAACATGCTGGTAGCCATCGATCCCAACGGGGATTACCTGACAGCCAAAGTACTTGAACACCATGAACCGATTATTTTGGCAGGTATTCCGGAGCAAAAACTATGGCGATTCGCCGATCAATACACCGGCTTGTCCGTCAAAGACAGAATCAAAGTCGGCGGTAACGAGAATCAGGGCTATGTCGCGGTTGATGGTCTGTCCGGGGCAACCGTAACTGTTATGGTAATGAATGTAGCCATCACCAAGGCTGCAACAAAAGTAGCTCAGTCACTGGGCATTGTTAAGAAAGAACAAGGCATCATTCAACCACCCTCCACCATACACCAGGATCAGTTTGAAAAAGCCAACTGGCTCCAGCTAACCGGCGATGGCTCCATCCGCAAGCTCTACCTTACCAACGAGAAAATCGATGAAGCCTTTGTTGGTACCGAGGCCGAGCACGTTGATAACGCGCCGGCCGATGAGAAACAGGAGATGTTTGCCGAAATCTACTACGCACTGGCCGACGTACCGACCATCGGCCGCAACCTGTTCGGTGACGCCGACTACGAGTGGTTGACCTCTTCCCTAAAACCCGGAGAGCATTTAGTCGCCGTACTGGGCAACGGCTATTCGTTCAAAGGCTCAGGTTATGTACGTGGCGGGATCTTCGATCGTATCCAAATCCACCAGGGCGAAAATGAAGTTTCGTTTCGCGATCTCGACCACAACCGAGTTACCGATCTCTATATCGACGGTGCGCCATCATTCCAGGAAATGTCAGTATTTCGGGTCCAGGCGCACCATGAGCTTGATCCCGGTGCCAGCTGGCAGCTTGAGCTACTGGTCAGACGCCAGACGGGTCCGATCGACAGCATTTTTACCAGCTTCAAGGGCAGCTACGACATGTTGGAAAAATATGTCGACACCCCACCAGCTATTATTCCCGAACCAGAGCTGTCACTCACCCAGCAGGTATGGAAAGAGCGCCAGGTCGAGGTGGTTATCCTGCTCGCGTTGCTAGGCGTGCTGCTGCTGATCCTGTTCTTCCAGGACATACTGGTGCGCCACCCGACCTTTGTTCATAACCTGCGTCATGGCTTCCTGGCTGTCACCGTGGTATTTATTGGCTGGGCATGGAGCGGGCAGCTATCAGTGGTGAATGTGTTCACCTTCTTGCAGGCGCTTATGAGTGACTTCTCGTGGGATCTATTCCTGCTTGATCCGATTATTTTCACTCTGTGGTGTGCAGCAGCCGTTACTGTTCTACTGTGGGGGCGCGCAGTGTATTGTGGCTGGCTGTGTCCTTTCGGGGCACTTCAGGAGCTGGTCAATCAGTTCGCCCGTCACTTTAGAATTCCTCAATTTGAATTGCCTTACGCAGTACATGAACGTTTGTGGGCAATCAAGTACCTGATCCTGCTGATTCTGTTCGGGATCTCTCTCGATTCGCTGGCTCTGGCTGAGCAATTCGCTGAAATCGAGCCGTTCAAGACAACCTTCTTACTGAAATTCGACCGGGAGTGGCCGTTCATTGCCTGGGCTGCATTTCTGATCCTAATTAACCTGATTAATCGCAAACCTTTCTGCCGCTACCTATGTCCACTGGGTGCCGCCTTATCGGTAACCAGCGGTATGCGCCTGTTTAGCTGGCTGAAACGTCGCCCTGACTGCGGCACGCCCTGTAAGACCTGTGCCAAGGAATGTGAAATTCAGGCAATTCAGCCTGACGGAGAGATCAATATGCGCGAATGCCATTATTGCCTCGATTGCCAAATTACCTATTACAACGAAGAGAAATGCCCGCCGCTTAAGAAGCTGGCGCGCAAAAAACGCCGGAACAGTGAACTGGATATCCCCGTCACTGTTACCGACTAGCAACACCTAGATACCGAATAAGTTCCGAGTAAAAAGGAAACACGAGTAGAAGACAATCCATCAAGTACTGATGTCCCTACAACTATTAATAACCGTGGCGTGTATAAAAACGGTATGGAGAGCCAACCATGAGTGACAACAAGAACAATGATCTGATAGAGCAACCTCATCAAGACACATTGCCAAACGAGGAAAGGCGTAAATTTTTCGGCAAGACAGCCGCTATCGGACTAGGTGCAGCCGTTGCCCCGATGTCGGCAGCCATGTTTGCCTCAATGGCCCAGGCCAAGGCATCGGAAGCCGCAAACAGCGCGTTTATTCATCCGGGCGATTTGGATGAGTACTATGGCTTCTGGAGTGGCGGTCACTCAGGTGAGGTACGTATTCTGGGCTTGCCTTCAATGCGTGAGCTAATGCGTATTCCGGTCTTTAACACTGACAGTGCTACCGGGTGGGGTCTCACCAACGAGAGTAAGCGAATCAAAGGTGACAGCGCCGATATGCTGGCCGGGGATTCGCACCACCCGCACATGAGTATGACGGACGGCCGCTATAACGGTAAATACGTTTTCATCAATGACAAAGCCAACAGCCGCGTTGCGCGTATCCGCTGTAATGTGATGAAAACGGATAAGATGCTGACTATTCCGAATGTCCAGGCTATCCACGGCTTGCGGGTTCAAAAAGTGCCTGAAACCAAGTACGTGATCTGTAACGGTGAGTTTGAAATCCCGATGAACAATGACGGTAAGGCGACGCTGGAAGATGTCAGCACCTACCGCTCACTGTTTAACGTGATTGATGCCGAGAAGATGGAGGTCGCTTTCCAGGTGATGGTCGACGGCAACCTCGACAATACCGATGCCGACTACGACGGCAAATACTTCGCTTCGACATGCTATAACTCCGAAATGGGTATGACGCTGGGCGAAATGATCACCGCCGAACGTGACCACGTGGTCGTTTTCAATCTCGAACGCTGTGAGGCGGCACTCAAGGCCGGTGAATTCAAAACCTACAACGGTAACGATGTACCGGTACTGGATGGCCGCAAGGGCTCCGAGCTGACCCGTTACATTCCGGTACCTAAGTCCCCGCACGGACTGAATACGTCCTCTGACGGTAAATACTTCGTCGCCAACGGCAAGCTATCCCCGACCGTATCTGTGATTGCCATCAACAAACTGGATGACCTGTTTAGTGACAAGATCAAACCACGTGATGCTATCGTAGCCGAGCCTGAACTAGGCCTTGGTCCACTTCACACCGCTTTTGATAACCGTGGCAATGCCTACACCACCCTGTTCCTCGATAGCCAGATTGCCAAGTGGAACGTCGAAGATGCCATCAAGGCCTACAACGGTGAAAAGGTAAACTACATTCGCCAGAAGCTGGATGTGCACTATCAGCCGGGTCACAACCATACATCTCAGGGTGAGACACGCGACGCCGACGGCAAATGGCTCATCTCTCTTTGTAAGTTCTCGAAAGACCGCTTCCTGCCTGTCGGCCCGTTGCGTCCAGAAAATGATCAGCTGATCGATATCTCCGGCGACGAAATGAAGCTGGTCCACGACGGACCGACCTATGCCGAACCGCATGACTGTATGATTGTTCACCGCAGCAAGGTCAAGCCGCAGAAGCTGTGGACCCGTGATGATCCAATCTTCGCCGAGACCCTGGCGATGGCTGAGAAAGACGGTGTCGATGTCATGACCCAGAACAAGGTGATCCGTGACGGCAACAAGGTACGCGTCTACATGACCTCGGTTGCACCGAACTTCGGACTCACAGAGTTCAAGGTCAAGCTGGGCGACGAGGTCACCATGGTTGTCACCAACCTTGATATGGTTGAGGACGTCACCCACGGGTTCTGTATGACCAACCATGGAGTACAGATGGAAATCGGCCCACAGGCAACGGCTTCCATTACCTTCATCGCCAACAAGCCGGGAGTCCAATGGTACTACTGTAACTGGTTCTGTCATGCGCTCCACATGGAAATGCGCGGCCGGATGCTGGTTGAAGCCTGATCGGCGAATACGGTTAGCATCAAGGGCTAATCAGACCGATAAAGTGCCGGCCAGTCCGGCACTTTATTCCCATCCCCAGGAAGTTAAGCTGCCGATGATAAAACCGCTAATTACTCTGTTGGCCCTGGCCTTATTCCAGCCTGTTGTATTGGCCAAAACACTACAGGTCAGCGTTGACGATAACCTGCAGACCGTTCTCGACTCAGCTTCAAAAGGCGATGTCGTCTCACTTGATGCCGGTGAATATCAAGGTAATTTCATTCTTCGTCAGGCTATTACCCTCACAGGGAACAATGTCGCCACAATTAACGCCGGCGGCAAGGGCCATGCCCTGCTACTCAAAAGCTCCGACATCCTGATTGAAGATCTCACCATCATCAACTGGGGCAGCGACTTAACGGCACAAAATGCCGGTATCTATTCCGATAAGAAAGCCAACAACCTGATCATTCGCAACAACAAACTACGGGGAGACGGTTTTGGCATCTGGCTACAAAGCGGAAAACACATCAAGGTCGAAGGCAACGAGGTAGAAGGTAACCCCACCCTTCGTTCAGCCGACAGAGGCAACGGCATTCAACTGTCAAAGGTGGAAGATGTCGAAGTCACCGGCAACACCGTCAGCAAGACCCGCGACGGCCTGTATATTATCGCCAGTCAGTACAATGTATTAAAAAACAATACCATGCATGACCTGCGCTACGGGATCCACTATATGTACTCCCACAGCAACGAAGTGCTGGATAATCTGGCCTACAACACCCGGGCCGGCTATGCCCTGATGAGCTCGCGCAAGCTGACTGTAAGGGGCAACGAAACCCGTGACAGCGAAGACTACGGGTTCCTGATGAATTTCATTACCTATTCCGACATCAGCTACAATCGCATTACCAATGTCTGGACCAAGCCTGAAAACAAGGTTCTGGGCCGCGACGGCAAGGGGCTGTTTGTCTACAACTCCGGCTATAACACAATCAGCTACAACACAATCGATACCGCCGAGATAGGCATTCACCTCACGGCCGGGTCGGAGAACGTCAAGGTCTTCGGCAATAGCTTCATCAACAACCCGGTGCAAGTGAAATATGTCTCCAACCGCGAACAGGAATGGAGCCAGGAGGGAGTCGGTAATTTCTGGAGCAACTACCTAGGCTGGGACTTAGACAATAACGGCCGAGGAGACACTCCCTTCGAGCCCAACGACGGCATCGACAAGCTTATCTGGCAGTACCCTGAAGCCAAGGTGCTACTCGATAGCCCGGCCATTCTGATGCTGCGCTGGATCCAAAAGCAATTTCCGGTACTTAAGCCCGCTGGTGTAAGAGACAGCTTTCCGCTGATGACCGTACCGTCAGCCTCCGACGACACGCTGTTCAGCCAGCCGCAATCAACCAAAACCATGCCGCCGATTCCAGACCAAACTGCGGGGTAACAGGATTTCTATGACGACATCTAACAAAGCGACCGCTCCGATCGTGTCATTGCGCAATACGGGCAAGCACTACCAGCAGGTTGAAGCACTGAACAATATCAACCTGCAACTGGATCCCGGTGAGGTTCTCGGCCTGTTCGGCCACAACGGTGCCGGCAAGACCACCATGATGAAACTCATCCTTGGTGTAATCGAGGCCAGCCACGGTGAGGTAGAGGTATTTGGCATTGATCCAAAATCCAAGCAGGCCTGGCACAGCAGGCGACAGATCGGCTATTTGCCGGAAAATGTCAGCTTCTATGATCACCTGACCGGGCTTGAGGTTCTCACCTATTTTTCTCGACTAAAATCGGCAGACAAAAAACAGGTCATCGCCCTGCTGGATCAAGTCGGGCTCACTGCCGCCATGAAGCGTAAGGTCAAAACCTACTCCAAGGGCATGCGCCAGCGACTGGGGCTGGCACAGGCCTTCCTGGGCAAGCCCAAACTGCTGTTGCTCGATGAGCCCACAGTCGGTCTCGACCCCATTGCCACCAAAGAGTTCTACCAAACGGTCGATGCGCTGAAAAGTAACGGGGCCAGTATCATCCTGTGCTCGCATATTCTGCCGGGTGTCGAGCAGCATATCGACCGGGCGATGATTTTATCAGGCGGCCAGCAACGGGCTATGGGCACATTAGCTCAGCTACGCGAACAAGCCAACCTACCTGTTGCAATCCACACTCAGGGACTTGGCAAAACACTGCAGGATGATCCCCTCCTCAGCCCATACCGAGCCGGAGAGAACCGATTAAATGTGCCCGAGAGCGACAAGCTGACCGTGATCCGTAAACTGCTCGAATACAACCAGATTGCCGATCTGCAAATCGAACCAGCCAACCTCGACCAGCTTTACCAGTATTATCTCAACGATAACATGTGCTATGGCTCGTCAGTTTCCGACCAGAAAGAAATCCCCGATCAATCGGCCACAACAACCAACTCGGAGGCCATCAGCTCATGAATCCTGTTTTTGCCGTTGCAATTAAAGAGTTTCAGGACGGCCTGCGAAACCGCTGGCTAATATCTATCACCCTGATCTTTGCGGTCCTTTCATTAGGACTGAGTTATTACGGCTCGGTCGCATCCGGGCAGTTAGGCGTCGCCTCCCTGTCTTCGACCATCGCCAGCCTCTCCAGCCTTGCGGTATTTCTGATCCCGCTCATCGCATTGCTGCTCAGCTACGACAGCTTTGTCGGTGAACAGGAGTCCGGTACCTTACTATTGTTGCTCACCTATCCTATCAGCCATGTTCAATTGCTGATCGGAAAGTTCCTGGGTCAGGGTGCCATCATTTCACTGGCTACCGGTCTTGGCTTTGGTAGCGCCGCCTTATTGCTTGCCATCCAGTCTGACTTTGCTGCAGTTGTCCCGGCTTTCGGCCTGTTCATCCTCACGGCCACCCTGCTTGGCCTTTGCTTTATTGCCATCGCCTATGTGATTAGCCTGGCGGTATCAGAGAAATCCAAAGCGGCAGGCATTGCGCTGATGATCTGGTTTTTCTTTGTATTGGTATTCGATCTAGCCCTGCTGGCCATTTTGGTCGGGGTGGAAGAAGGGCTGTCGCAGCAACACCTGGTCCAGTTGATGATGTTCAACCCAACGGATTTATTCCGACTCATCAACCTCGCCGCTCTAAACACTGAGGATGTCAACGGTGTACTGGCTGTTGCCATCGACCAAAGCCATTCTCCCGCCAGCATGCTCTTACTCATGCTCGGCTGGGTGGTCACACCGCTGGTTGTCGCCGCCCTGGTCTTTAAAAAGAAAAAGCTATAAAGCAAATAACTCAAAATAATTAAGCACTTAATGATTGAATCAGTAAGGAAACAAACATGCGTACTTTATCCCCTCTAAAAACTGTGAGTGTTGCCCTAATACTTGTATTGGGCGTCGCCTGCAGCGAGCAAGAATCGGCGGATCAAGCCATGGTGCGGCAAGCCGTGGCAATCGAGCAGGCCGATGAGTGCCACCTCTGTGGCATGATCATCAGTAACTTCCCGGGGCCGAAAGGGGAGAACTTCAGCAAGTCTTCCGATACTGTGAACAAGTTCTGCTCGACCCGAGATCTATTCAGCTTTGTTCTGCAGCCGGAAAACAAGCGTCAGGTCAAAGAGATCTATGTTCATGATATGAGCAAGACACCTTGGCAGCGTCCGGAAGATGAGTACTTTATCGATGCCCGCGAGGCCTGGTTTGTGATCGGCTCTGAGAAGAGAGGGGCAATGGGCAAAACACTGGCCAGTTTTGCCCAGAAATCTGATGCCGAAGTGTTCATCAAAGAGTTCGGCGGCCAGCTATATCGCTTTGACGATATTACGATTGATGTCCTTTAACCCCAGCCAACCGCAATAGCCTACTGAAACAAGCCCGAAACCCACCGGGCTTGTATACCCTCTCATTACTGCGTTTGCAGATCTATTGATACCGTTCATACTTTTTATACATTCCTAAAATAACAATGAAAAGCGCAGGCAGGAAACATCAGGCAGCCACCAACTGAAGAAGAGGTAACCACCATGTGCGGACGATTCAGTGTGTCAGGCGGGATGTTCAGCGAAATGGTCAGCGAAGAAATCGGCTGCGAGTTCAAAGCCGAGGAAAACCTCGACCTTCGTCCTAGCCAGACCGTATCAACAATTATCTATGTGCAGGGTTCGGTAGAACAGCAGGATGTACACTGGGGGATCCACCCAAACTGGGCCAAAAAACAAATCATTAACGCGCAGGCCGAAACGGTCAATGAGAAAAAAACCTTCCACCACGCGATGCAAAATCACCGCTGCCTCATTCCCTGCAGCGGTTGGTTTGAATGGCATGACGAGGGAGCACCACGCAAGCAGAAGTATCTGTTTAGTCACCGGGACGAACGGCCGTTTTATATGGCCGGGATCTGGTTTCCGGGCGATACCCCGCAACTGGTCACGCTGACAACAGCCGCCAATGAGATCTGCCGTCCCTACCATGACCGCATGCCGGTACTGATCCCGACCAAAGCCTCCTGGAAATGGCTGGAAGGCAATATTACGGCCATTACGCCGCTGCTCAAAGTCGGCAACAAGCTCCCTATCACTGTGACTGCAGTTCACTAATCAGGGCTTTAAGCCGGGAGCGGTTGAGGTAGCTAAACCTCAAACTGAATAAAGTGCATCATCAAGTCGACATCATTCTGTAGTGACAGCGTATAGCCATTACCGACACCCTGTCCCTTGAATTTCCGTAACACAAAAAACTGCCCCATATCGTAAATAGCGGGATTGGAGGGGTATCTTCTTACCAACGCAAAACCGGCCAGTTCACTGTCAACATAAATGAAATAGGGGTAATGAGAAACTTCCATATTTCTTCGGTTCCAAACAGTGACTAAGATATTTGAATGCACCTCGCAGTTTTGATCTAAAGGCCATCAATGCCTTAATACAAATACATTTGTGCCCAGACAGTTTACTACACTTCACATTGTCCCCGTCAATGTGAGGGTATTCCCTATGAAACCTGTTCTCTTTTTAGTTCACGGTATGGGGAACCATACCAAGACTTCGTTTAAAACCGAGGTCGTTACATCGCTCAATGCGGCCTTGTCCTATTACCCCAACCCAGATACCACCAATATCGAATCGGCCTTTGACGTTATTGTTTTTTCCTACAATGATATTTTCGAAGACTATCTTGAAAAGCTAAAAAGCGAGTTTGGCGATATTGTTACCGCTGCCAGCTCAATGCCAGAACTCACAAATATTAATGAACTGATTGATTTCAAAGATGACCTAAAATCAGTTAGCGAAAAAGTCCTCTTCACTACCCATTGGCTTGATGTAGTACTGTATCGCTTTACCATGCTTGGCGAAGCTATCCGGGCCCGTTTCACCAGCCAGCTGTGCCAACTTATTCGTAGCCGGGGATCCAGCAATGTTCATATCATAGCCCACTCGCTCGGCACCGCAGTTACGCTCGATGCCCTGAGCATTCTTTATGACAAAAACCTGCTTATCGATCCTACCGATGGCAAACTTAACCCCATCACCAACCGACTGGGCAGCGTGACATATCTGGCCAATGTCGCCAAAGTACTTGAAGGGGTTGTTCCGGTAGACCAGACTGTCGTCAATCCTTCGGATACTGGTTGCTCAAGCCTTGTCTTTAACATCAACCACAAGCTTGATCCCTTCACTATGGTGCGCCCTTACAAGCCAATCGGCCCGCTTTGGACGCAATTAACCAATATCGATGACGAACTGGAACATTTAGCCACCAAGTTCCCGCATGATGTCGGCAACTACCTCAAAAACCCCATCGTCAATCAACCCTTATTCGAAGTGTATTTCAATAGCCCAAGCTACAGTGACGGCATCGACATTGCCCTGCGCCAGTTCAAAGCCAATAACAAGCTCGTTGCCGCCAGTGAAGAAGTGATTCAGCTTATTGAGGCACTCAAACAGCCCGGGGGCAACGACTGGCAACGCTTCTATTCCGCCTTTAAAACAGTCTACCCATTAATCAAGGAGTAACCACATGTCCAGATGGTTATTGTATGTTGCTCTTCTCTACGGTGTCGGAATTACTGGCGCCTCAGCACAGACAGAGCAAGAATATTGCGACGGCCTAACAACACATCATCAAAACACGCAAAAAGCCGTTCCTCACCAGTTAATGCCTTTTGCCAATGAGATGATGGCCATACAACAAAATTACTGCATTGAATTTTACACTCAGCAGGCACTGAATAATGAGGACTATACCGGTATCAATAACATGTTGATCCGCGCAATCGAAAAGCAAGAACCTGTCCTCATCAGCAATTCAGACTTGGATAAGAATAGTTTTAATCGCTACATCAAGCTGTTAAAAAGTCAGCCTTACCTTCCCCCTCAACAAAAACCACTCTACGTTGGCAACCGAGAGCTTCCTGATGGTTACTACGATGCAAGCAGAACCATCTTATTGTGTAATAGGAACAATTCGGACTGTAAGACGTTCATGACGAACTTTTTCCAGTTGCTAAATCACTCCCACAAGCTGCTAACACTACAAGACGTGGATGCCGCCACACGTATTCATACCAATGCCAGCAAGCAGTGGGATCAATTTCTGGAAGACAGCCTGGTTCAGATGCCCTGGGAGCTATGGTTCAATAGCAGCCGACTGTACTCACAACGGCAGTCATCAGATAACCCGCAGCTATTACTGCCGCCAAGCTATCAGTATATTTTCCTGAGACCCGGTCTGGTCTATGACTTTGTCAGCAATGCCGAAGACGGCAGCCAGAACAAAGCCACCTTGATGCTGGAAGGTATTGGTATTGATGCCTGGGATCGCAAGCAGTGGTATATCCCGTCAGGAGTCTCCGTTGTCGGGCTGTATACTGACCGGGACGGTGTAGATGATCTTGGGTGGGGAGTAGCGCTCAGGTTCAAGACCCAATTCATGCTCGGTGCTTCCTTCTACGGCAGCGATAGCGGTGTTTTTCTGTCAGTCGACTTACTCGAACTGTTTAGAGATAAAAAGGAAACCTTCAAGCAATACAAATCAGCCTTCTATGAGGCACAAAGTGAACTCAACCTCTAGTCTCAGCCGGGAGTGTTAGCACTCCCGCTACAAGTCAATAGCCGTCAGCCATCCAAACTGACGCTATTGATAATCAGCTCCCGCAGCCAACGGTGGCTGAGGTCAAGATCAAAATGCTTGTGCCACAGCAAGACATAGGCTCCCGGCTCCACTACAACGGGTACATCGAGCATCAGCAAATCAAAATGCCGGACCATCTTTGATGCATACCGGGCGGGCGCGCACAAAATAAGATCACTCTGCTCACACAAGCTCATCGCGCTATAGAAATCGGTCATATTGACAGCGATATCACGCTTCTGGTGCTGAAGGCCGAGTACCTCATCCAGCAACCACTGTTCAATACCGCCGAACGTAACCTGAAGGTGACGATACTTCAGGAAAGTCTCCAAATCCCACTTTTCTTGTAGCAGCGGGTGATCCTTTCTGATTAAGCACACCGGGTAATCCCGCACCAGCTCGGCATAATTCAATTCGGCAGGCAGCGTATTGATATGCACCTGAGAACGTTCATCCCACTCCCGGCTACAAATTGCCATATCAATATCGCAACGGAGCAACTTAGCGATACTCTCTTGATTCCAAGTCTGGCTGTTGAGCGTGATATTCGGCGCCTTGACCAAAAGCTCCGGCATAAAAAACGGATAAGTCAGCGAATAGGCCGTTTCAACCAAATCAATCCGAAACTCCCGCTGGCTGAGCGACGGATCAAACGTGCTCGGACGGGTAAACTGATCGAGCTGTTGCAACACCTGGCGTAACTGCGGGGCCAGTTGCATTGCACGCGGCGTTGCTCTCAACCCGTGGGCTGTTCGCTCGAATAGGGGATCATCAAAAGTTTCTCGCAACTTTGCCAGCTGCTTGCTGACCGCCGACTGGCTAAGATGCAACCGCGATGCTGCCGCTGTGACACTTTGCTCTTCAAGCAACACTTCAAGCACCCGCAGCAGGTTATAATCAAAATGATTCAAGCGCTAACCACCATCTAGCCAATAAGCATTAATCTTATTCTACTTCAATATGTTATGAGGATAAATTATCTCAATCCAAATTCAATAAGGCGGAGTATAAAAACCTCAAGTTAAATTGAGGTCAATAAGAAATGTCTTATCGTTCGCAAAAAGCACCGATAACATTATGCAAGCTTGAGGGACCGACACTCTAGCACTACAATGCGACTCATCGATTAATCAATTAAGACAAGGAGGACTTATTATGATTCTGTGTGAAATTCACCTCGCACAATTTTATGGTATTCAGAATCACTCAAGTTTTTGCGATATCGTGCTGCGATAACCTCTGCTTGAGCGAAGCCATTAAGACTACATACTAGAGTTCTCTTCACTCTGGCTTACAAGGTTGTCGTCAGCAAATGTTTGACGATGGCACACGATTTTGCCTGGAGCCAACCTTCGGACAATGACTGGCAAACTGTGCAGCCGCAAATCTTAAGTAAGCAATGAGCACTTTACTATCTGCACAATCTATTTCTTATGATGTTACTTCGGGCCCTCTGCTTGAAGGGATTTCTTTCACCCTTATCAAAGGAGATCGTATTGGCCTGGTTGGCCACAACGGCTGTGGCAAAAGCACCCTGCTTAAACTGCTCAGCAACACCCTTACCGGTTACTCCGGACAAATCACCCACGCCAGTCAATGCCTGATTGAACGGGTAGAACAGCACCTTCCCGCGGAATTACAGTCAGTTTCGATGCTAAATGCCGTCATTGCCCGGCTACCTGAAAGCATCAGACAGACAGAAAGCTGGCAAGCTGAACTGCTGCTATCTGATATGGGATTTAGCGAGCAGGACTGGACTCTGACCGCCGGTACGCTCAGTGGCGGGCAACATACCCGACTGCTACTGGCAAGAGCGCTGATCAGGCAACCTGATGTTCTGTTGCTCGATGAACCAAGCAACCACATGGATTTGCCTACTCTGCTCTGGCTGGAACACTTCCTGCTCAACTGGAAGGGCTGCTTTGTTCTGGTTTCTCATGATCAGCGCCTGTTGGATACAGTCACCAACAGTACCTGGATCATGCGTGACAGAACCCTGCACTTTTTCCGTCTTCCGTGCTCGCAAGCCCGGCAGGCACTGGAAGAAAAAGATCAGGCAGACGAGTTGCGCCATCAGGCCGAGCAAAAAGAAATCAACCGGATAGAAAAAAGCGCCAAGCGTTTGGCTGTGTGGGGCAAGGTCTATGACAATGAAGATCTCGGCCGTAAAGCCAAACATATGGAAAAACGGGCTGACCGGCTCAAGGAAAGCCAGACCCAGCTTAGCGCCGGTTCACCCTGGCAGCTAAGACTCAAAGGGGAGCCTTTGCCGGCTAACCGCCTGCTTGAACTCTCTGCGCTCGATGTTCGCCCTGAGCCCGGTGCGCCCGCTCTGTTCCATGTGCTTGCCAAACAGCTAAAAAGCGGTGACAGAATTGCGATTATGGGCCGTAACGGTACTGGCAAGTCTTCCTTGTTACGCATGTTATGGCTGGCGTATCAGCAACATGTCGAACACCAGGTGACGAGCGATGCGATTGTATTTCACCCGCAAGGGCGGCTTGGCTATTATGATCAGACTCTGCAGCAGCTAAATGATAGCGATACCCTGCTTGAGGCGTTACGCCATTTTGCCCCGCTTCCTGACGAGCAGCGAAAAATGGCTTTGATCAGCGCCGGATTCCCTTATCTGCGCCATTGCCAGACTGTTGCAGGCCTAAGTGGCGGAGAGCGATCTCGGCTGCTGTTTATCGGCCTGACGCTGGCTAACTATCACCTGCTGTTTCTGGATGAGCCGACAAACCATCTGGATCTGGAAGGAAAAGAAGAGCTGGCCGCTACACTCGGTCAATTTAAGGGCGGCTGTATTTTGGTCAGCCATGATCGGGAGCTGATTGAAAAATGCTGCAACCGCTTCTGGCTGGTAGATAATCAGCAACTCGAAGAATGGCATAACCTTGATCAGGTGTATGAAAAATTATCGGGTTACGGCGGCGAACAGCAAGGTCAGGATACCATCACGCGACAACCAACTGATATTTCATCAAGCTTAACGTCCCCGAGTGCAGGCTCGAATACTGCGTCGGATCAGGAGCAGTTGCTGGCCCGGTTGATCGAGCTGGAAGTGTTGCTGGAAGAAGATTTGGCAAGAAAGCCGAAACATCAGAAACCCAAACTTCAGCAAGCCTGGATAAAGGAGATAGCCCAACTGAATGAAACCCTTGAGCTGAGCGAATAGTCGGCCAAGACACGAGACCATCACGTTAAAGGGGGGGATCGCCGATCCCCCCTTTTTTGGGTTACCCGGCAGGTTACTGTCCCAGGCTGGCCTGAGAAGCTGGCTGCTGCGGACTGTCAGCCGTGATTGCATTCATGAAGGCTTTCAGCGCTTCCGCCTCCTGATAAGTCAGGTTCAACGGGCGAATGTTTTCCGACAGTTTCGGATAGTTAGGATCATATTTGCTCCAACCAAACGGCGCATTGCTCGCCATCCCCTCCGAATACATCGAAATGACACCATCCATTGTGTGAACCAAGCCATTGTGGAACCACGGACCCGTATTCATGACATCACGCAAAGACGGTGTTTTGAATTTACCGACACTTTCACTCTTACCGTCAACGTTATACTGACCTAAGTCTTCATAAAACGCCTTATAGTAAGTCAATCCCACATTTTCAAATGCGTGGTTAGTAAGTTCCGGTCCCATGTGACAATTCGCACAGCGACCGTTACGACGATAAATATCCAGCCCCCACAGCTCCTGATCACTCAGCGCATCGGTATTGCCCAGCGGAGCCTGTTTAACAAACCGGTCAAGCTTACTCTCGTTACTCACAATCGTACGCTGGAACGTGGCTAATGCCATACCCAATTGCTCTGCAGTAATTGCCCCCTGATTAAACACTGCATCAAATTGTGCAGGATACGTCGGGTGGGCATTTAGTCGCTCAACCAGGCGGGGCAATGTCTCTGCCATCTCCAGAGGATCCTGGATCGGTATCAGCGCCTGTTGTTCCAGATCTTTTGCCCGGCCATCCCAAAACAGAACCGGTAAAAAGGCACTGTTCACCACTGTTGGCGCATTACGCTTACCGCGCTGTCGGTCATGGCCAATCGAGACTTCCAGGTTATCCGTCCACCCCTTTTGCGGGTCATGGCAGCTAGCACAGGAGACATCCTGTGCCCGGGAAAGGAACGGGTCAAAAAACAGTTTTTTCCCTAGCTCAACCTTGCTGGCCTGATACGGATTGGAATTTGGAAACTCGGGCAAAGGCATTACACCAAGCTCCTGATACCCGGACATATCATCCACAAACGGTGCCGGCCAATTCTCCGGAGAGGTCGCATAGTCTTGCCGCAGCTTGGCCATATTCGGCCTGCCATGGTTATTGACAGAGCGGGGATCCTCCGTCGCCCTTGGCTCAAACTCCGAGGCGATCAGCAATACTTTCGCCCGCTGGTTTGGAGCCGCCGCAACAGGCGTCAGCGAAGGTACATGTGGCAATGATAACGTCGCATACCCTGATTTTGTCGACAC
Source organism: Photobacterium alginatilyticum (assembly GCF_009910675.1). Taxonomy (GTDB): domain Bacteria; phylum Pseudomonadota; class Gammaproteobacteria; order Enterobacterales; family Vibrionaceae; genus Photobacterium; species Photobacterium alginatilyticum. Next base: position 23,746 of record NZ_RSEJ01000006.1, read on the forward strand.
CCAGTAGTTGCCCGCCTCGGGCTGGTTTAGCGATGCCTGGTACAGCAGTTCAAACTCACCGCCATCAACTATCTGATGCAGTAATAATGCAAGCTCTTCCTGAGATGGAACGCGCCAGTCGCCACGTCCACACTGCTGCAAAGCATTCACCTGCTTCACCATCTCATCCAGGGTACAGGTGGACTGCTCGCAATGGCTGACACTGGTTTCGAGCGCAAACGTATGTGCCGTATTGGTGATATCACTATTGCCCGGTGTCAGCCAATAAACATAAGAAAAGCGGCCGTCACGCAAAAACAAGTTATCACGCACCAAGCTACGCATATCGTCCAGGCAGCGCCATGGGCTCTCTTGATAGCTGTTTTGCTGCAGCGCTCGATCGATAGGCAGCCCTTGATCATTCAACCGTATAAAGCTGGTTGCTTCCGACTGCGGCTCCACCTGCTGATTAGGCAGAGAAGGGTCGCGGTATTCGCCGCTGACCAGCATGACCGAGGCTGGCTGGCGTTTATTCTGGTTTGAAACGCTGTTGCGCTTAGCCCCGAAACTGTAGCGATGGGCAAGGTTATCGACTTGCTCATCACTGGCATCCGTCGCTAGCCAATAATATTCAAACCCGACATCGGCAAAAAAATAAGGGTCTATAGCGGCCTGATTCCGGTCGAGTGCAAAGTCCTGTTCGCTGGTGAGATTTTTCATCTCATAAGCGAAAGGCAAACGCCAGTCGCTCTTGCCGCACCATTGGTTCTGGTTTGCATGGGCAATAAGCGCATCGGTATTGCATTCACTATCACCAAGAAAGCATTGTGCCCCAAGGTGCGGCAAGGTCGCATCCCAATCTTTCCAGGCAAACGTCTGCTGATTGGGCTGGGTTGTTGTCGCCCAGGTCACCCCCAGATGCGTACTGGTATCTGTCACACATTGCCATGTCTTTCCAGAAGACGGATCGTTGACCATGCTTTGGATGAACCGTGGCGTACTCTGATTCACCCGTAGCAACCAGTTGATCACAACCACATCATCATTACCGACCAACTCAAGCCGAAAGGCATCGGCCCCCGTTTCCGCCTGAGGTGCCTGATATTCAAGCGCTCCGCCATTAATCACTACCCGACCAAGCTTCGGCGGTTCAATAACACGCAGTGTCTGATCACTTTTCAACTGATACTGGTAGGTAAACACCCCCCCCTGCGTCACCTGTGCTTTCGGTGAACGATCCAGTTGTTGTAACTCAGGCGTCGATGTTGACGTGGACGGTTGTGTCGACACGGGTGCAGAATCACTACCGGAACCATTGCAGGCAGAAAGCAGCAGAGACATTGCAATAGATGCAGCGCCCAATGTTAAAGAGGAAGACTTCATGGTTGTACAGCCGAGGTCGAAATCAGACGAACGCGATACAGAGAGGCGTTGTTTTCGCCACTGCTGTCGGACCATTCACTTTGGAAAGCAACGGCCATATGCTTGCTATCCGGGTAATAGTTATCCGCTGTTTGTGTCCAGTAGTAGCTGTTCTCTTCAACCACGGTGTCAGCAAAAATAGTGTTCACATAGCCGGCACGGTAAGACATGCTTTCCATGTTAAACGCAAAAGAATCAATCAGGATCGACTTAAGCTCAGATTCCGTCGGCAGACGCCAGTCATTACGGCCACACAGTGTATTGGCATTAATGGTATCTACATAGGCAACGGCTTGATCATAGCTCATTAATGGACCTGCTTTATCAATTCTCTGCCAAAGAATCTGAGTATTGGGTACCTCGGTGGCGAAGAATTTGTCCTGGCTACACGCCCACTCAGCAGCATCCTGATCCTGCAGAGGCTGCCCGGAAACACCCAGCTTGGTAAAGCGACTCTTCCACTTGCTGTCTTCATCACCTTTGGCATTTACTTCAGCTTTCAGTGGCGCCGTGATTCCCCCGATAGTATTTTCAGCGTCATCAGCAATCACGCTACCACTTACCAGCATCGAAAGACGCGGTTCGTTGGTTGAGCGCGGTGGCATCCTTTCATCAGCAAAGTCGCTGCCCATCCACATCACATAGGCATCGCCGACGGTTGCGTTAGAGCCTTGCCAATCGCCCTCAACAGCATTGCTATCATGCCCATTCGGGTATTGCGTATAGCTGCTGCTCCAGTACGCTTCGTCATAGTTGGCATCAACATACGGGAAGAAAAAGCTGTCGACAGGCGAAAGACGCTTATTATCATCCAGCATGTCGTTGGTCAAAATCGTTTTCCACTCGTTACGGGTCGGCAGGCGCCAGTCTGACTTTCCACACAACTGTTGGCTATTGGCGGCTGCAATCAGGTTATCGGTATTACAAACCGTATTCAGCCCACAAGCTGATTCAGAAAAATCGCGATTGTTAACGACACGATCACCCCAATAATAGGTTGAATCAAAAGCAAACTCACCGTTAGCCTGCAACGCCTGCCACATCAGGCTCGAGCTGACATCCTGCACGCACGACCAATCGCTGGCTTCCATTGTCATCACTTGCTTGTCTTCCGCCAGCGCAACCCCTTCAGCATCCAGCTTGACGAAGCGGGTCACCACGGTGTTATCGCTGTTCTGGTAAAGAGGCAACACATAACCCGTCACCTGATAATTCGTGTTCTCAATCTGGTATTTTATTTCAAAGTGATAATTGTTGGTTGATGCCAGGCGGTGTGTTGATGTCGTGTCAGCGGCTTTAGCAACCGTATTTTTGGCTACTGCCGCTTTGGTCTGAGCATCTGAAGCCGAAGCGGTAGGTTGGAACACAAAGCGCCCTGATGTCTGATCAACATAGGCCTTACCAAAATTGGTAGTGATATTGGTAACTTTTTGAGCGGTTTGAACAGAAACACCCGGCGCATCAAAAGTAACCTTGGACGCATCTACAAACTGAATACTCTTACTCGACAACTCCACCTTTTGATCTTGGGCTGCCTGGTTTTGTCCTTGACTGACTGGGTTAGCAGCACTACTTGTCGAGCTTGAATTGCAGCCTGTGAGCAAGGCAGCAGTCAACAATGCTGATAATTTATTGTATTTCATCGTTATATTTCTATTTTTTATAAATGGACGGCGATACTACAAGCGACACAAACCAAATGCAAATATAAATGCGAATTGTTTGCATTTGGTTTGTGAGCTGGGTTTATAGAGAAATTACAACAAGATGACTGCCAGAAATGGCTGAAAATAATTCTCAACAAATTACTTGCAATCTAAATGAGAATGGTTATTATTAAGGTGCTCTCAGACGAGAGGAAAATGATTCATCTTCTTGCTCTGAAGGCACGACATTGCTCACATTGCTTCCAGTGTACTTCAGCTCCGGTTGAATGTTTTTAGTGTAGGGCTAGAAACGAATTACCACTTCTGCTGAGCGGCTCTCTTGCCAAAGTAAGAGCCGCTTTTTTCTATTCAACGCCAGTTACTTTTCAAGGTCATAGACAACGTAACCTTTGTTATCCAGACAGCGGCGAAGCACTTTAGCCTGAACTTCCGTCGCATCATTCACCCCTGATAATGCGCCCGCACCACCTCCGATAGCCCCGCCGGCTAGGGCACCTGCCGCTACACCGGCCAACCCGTCCTCCAGGCCACCAACTACCGCACCTACCACGGCACCCGACGCCGCACCGTTTTGGGCCTCTACCTTGGCCGACTCGGCTTTGTCGACGCTCTCGGCATAGGATTGGCAATATGAAAAGTCCTGTTCGTATTGTGCCTGATCGACATTCGTCATATCGACCACCGGCTTTTGCTGGTACGCACAGGCAGACAATAGGGTAGCAATCATAGAAGCAATAAGGATCTTTTTCATGGGTATCTCTCTGTTGAATTCGGTACGGAACATCTTGTTCAGGTAAACTCGGTCAATAGAGACAAATGTACATTGTTTTATATTTAGCTCATAACATATCTTTGTCTGCCTTTGTCACACTCAATACAAAGCCATACATTGTTACGGTGACATACCGACGCACCCCATGAAATCAATGCATGAAACCGCTGCATGAACCACCACATAATGCTGATGTCTTGTGCACATGAAGAAACACTCTTATTACCTTCTGCGCATACTTCAATCGGTGAATATTCGTTAATATAAAATTTCGGCCACCTAACAGAAAATACGTTAATTACACTGTTACCAGTGGGGCTACACACATAAAAATAAATTTAAATCAGAATATTAGGCATTCTACGTAGTGTGCCGAATACAAAATAACAGGATTTCAAGGATAGGAAATGTCCGATATTAAAACGCTTGGTGAGTTCATCATCGAGAAACAGAGTGACTTCCCCCATGCCAGTGGTGATCTGTCTTCGCTACTGGGTTCGATTAAGTTAGCTGCCAAAATTGTAAACCGTGAAATCAACAAAGCAGGATTGATTGATATTACCGGCGCGGTTGGCAAAGAGAATATTCAGGGCGAGCAGCAACAAAAACTCGATCTATACGCCAATGACAAGTTTAAGGCCGCACTCGAGTCCCATGCCCAGGTATGCGGCATTGCCAGCGAAGAAGAAGATGAAGTTGTTATCTTCAGCAAAGAGCAAAACCGCAACGCCAAATATGTAGTTCTGATCGATCCGCTGGATGGCTCTTCTAACATTGATGTCAATGCTTCTGTCGGCACGATATTTTCTATCTATCGACGCCTATCACCGGTTGGCAGTCCCGCAACAGAAGAAGACTTTCTCCAGCCAGGCAATTGCCAGATTGCAGCAGGCTATGTCATCTATGGCTCTTCTACCATGTTGGTTTATACCACCGGGAAAGGGGTTCACGGCTTTACCTATGATCCATCTCTGGGCGTTTTCTGTCTTTCCCATGAAAACATCCAGATCAGTGAACACGGCAGTTGCTACTCTACCAACGAAGGCAACTATATCCGCTTCCCAACTGGCGTGAAAAAATACATCAAGTACTGCCAGGAAAATGTGCCTGAGGACAACCGCCCGTATACATCGCGCTATATTGGCTCGCTCATTTCAGATCTTCATCGAAACCTGCTTAAAGGGGGAATTTACCTCTACCCTAGCACTGCGGCCTACCCTGAAGGTAAGCTCCGTCTGCTTTATGAATGCAACCCGATGGCTTTCATTATGGAGCAGGCAGGCGGTAAGGCGTGCAACGGCGCAGAGCGGATCCTGGATATAACGCCAACCTCATTACATCAAAGAATGCCTTTCTTTGCTGGCTCTAATGCGATGATTAACACGCTCGAACAATTTCTGGCCGAACCAGAACATAACGCATAACCATAGCAACAGTATCCAAAGGCTCACTAACGGAAAGTGAGCCTACTGAACGTTAGTCTGTAGCAAGCGCCTGCGGCACAATCAGCGTAAACCTTGCCCCGCCAGAGTCACTCGCCCCAATTTCGACCTTACCCTGATGGCGAGCCATAATTTGTGCAACTATTGCCAGGCCAAGGCCATGGCCGCCAGACTCGCGATCCCTGGCGGTACCAACACGGTAAAATGGCTCCAGAATTCGCGCTCGTTCGTCTTGCGGGATCCCGATACCGTCATCATCGATTTGAATATGCAACGCTTGCTCATAGCGAAAAACGCGGAGATCAATACGCTGCTCAGCATAGCGGGAAGCATTGCGGACGATATTCGATACCGCGCGCGTTAACTGATAGACATCCACGGCAGCACTATCGTCAGTTTGATAATCGACATTAATCGTAATATCCGTGTCCTTCTGGCATTTTGACACTAGTTTATCCAGCCAGTCACTCACGTAAGGCGAGGTAAGATTCAGGGGAATGGCCGCTCGCTCCATCTTGGCAAAGTAGAGAAGCTCTTCAATCATCTGTTCCAGCTCGGCCATATCATCATGAATCCCGGCGACATAATGCAACTGCTCTGGCGATATCCCAGAATCTTCCAGCATTTCAAGCTGACACTGGACCCGGAAAACCGGGGTACGAAGTTCATGGGCAACCGCATTGGTCAGCTGTTTGTGGCTGGTGATCAGGGCAGAAATTTTATCTGCCATCTGATTAAAACTACTGTTCAGGCTTCCTAGCCGATCACCCGGTTTTTCCGAGGCCCGGACGGCAAAATCCCCTTCGGCAAATGCCAGTGTCGTCTGCTCCAGTACACGAAAGCGCCGGGACAATATGACCAGCATTAACGCGCTATAGATGGCAAAGCCGGTATAGAAGAATATCCACAGCAAGGTCTCGTCAAAATCAAGTTGCTGCCAGATGGGCTTTGTTAAATCCGGTTCTATCTTGAATACCTGACGACTGTCTCCATACACAACAAAATAGCTATACGAATCGTTAAGATAAATTTGGTGAGTTTGCAGATCATCAATAATCTCGTCAGAGAGTTCAGGGTTGTCCCACTGATAAACCGAAAGACTTAACTGGTTTTCTTCGGCATACCGAGCAAGAAGCTCATCGGCATGACTTTGGCTAACGGAGTCCGCAACGTCGTCCAAGATATACACCACGCTGTGCGCCTGATTAAATTCAATCACTTCCTCGGAATCAGGTGTCAGTTCCTGGGTAACATAGACGTAGCTAAGAATACTCAGAAAAAAGAGCGCAGCGATCCCAATAAAAAACTCACAATACAAGCGTTTCATTCACTATCGCCTACCAACGATCAGGGACAAACAGGTACCCTTTACCGCGCACCGTGATTATTTTTCGAGGCAGAGCCGGGTTGTCGTCGAGCTTTTTACGCAATGACACAATTTTATTGTCGATGGTGCGATCAAGGCCGTCGTATTCTATCCCCCGGGTACTCTTGACCAGAAAGTCACGCGACAAAACCTCATCAGGGCGGCAAGCCAGAAGCCACAACAAGTCAAATTCACTGTCGGTGAGGCATATTTCCTCGTTATCGAGAGAGCACAGCTTACGTCTGCCGTTTAGGTGCAAGCTACCATAACGGCATTCTGTTAACGTGCCACCTGAACTCATTTCATTCTCTGTTGTTACATCAGTTGTTGACGTTTGAGATTCATCTCCGCGACGTAAAAGCATGCGAATGCGGGCCAGTAAGACTCTGGGTTTAATCGGTTTGTTGACGAAGTCATCAGCACCAATTTCCAATCCGGCGACATGGTCGATATCATCATCGCTCGCTGTCAGCATCAGAATTTTACTGTTGACCAGCGGCCGGACGTTACGGCAAATAGTCAGGCCATCCACGCCAGGCAGCATTAAATCGAGCACGACAAGGTCGGGCTGATGCTCAATAATCGTATCCGTAGCCAGGCTGCCGTCAGAAACGGTCACAACCTCAAATTGCTGCTGCCTAAAATAGTGCGCCAGCAACTCACACAGCTTGAGGTCATCCTCGACTAATACGATCTTTGTCATCTCATCCCACCCATAAATTAAACAGCGTTCAAAACCAAGTTCGGTGAATTAAATACTGAAATAACAACTTTATCAAGCAATAGAAAGCATACCCCGCACAAATGTATAGCCCTCTCACATTACAAAGGTGAATTCGCCATTCCACTTCAAAACAATCAGCTTCTGTCGCTACATTGACCATATGGCCATTTCTATCTGTAATTGGAATAGCACTTTCTCAACACACCCCGCGCAGAAGACAACAATGAACAAGGTAACTGGCAAGGTACGTGCTTTCGTACAGCTCCTACTAACAGGCGTTTTGCTGCTGGCGCCATTTCCAGCGATACCTGTTGCTGATCCGATACTTGCGGCGCTCCAGGGCTGCTGGCAGGGAAAAGCCATCAAAACACCCCGCGGGACTTTATCCTACCCAATCTGTTTTGAATTACAGCAAGACAATTCACTCTATGGCGTGGCTAATCTGGATGTCTCACGCCATCATTGGCATTTCTCCAACCAAGAAGACAACACTCAACTAAGGTTTCTCTCAACCTTTGCCGGTAATGACACGCCGATTTATCTATCGGCCAGCCATACAGCGACCGACCACATTATTTTCGAAGCAGACAACAGCCGCTATTTGAAGGTTCGGATACTGCAACAAGAAGAAGGGACGTACCGTTTTACCATCGAGGTAAAAGGCAAAGAGCATGTCATTATTGTGCTGACTCAGGAAGAGAGATGATACCTGGCAACGCTCACTGAGTAACAGTGAGCGTTGTGCTATCGGGTAAAGACTAATCAGGCAAACCAACCGGTAACCAGATCACGACTTGGGGCACTGCCTTTGTGAACAACCTGCTCGTCAATCACCACGGCGGGTGTCGACATCACCTGGTAGGCCATGATCTGCGCCATATCCTGAACTTTCTCAATCTGAATATCGATATTGAGTTCATCGGCAACCGCTTGGATCAGATCGGCAGTATTACGACAGTTAGCACAACCAGAACCAAGTACTTTGATTTTTTTCATTGTAGTTTCCTTATAGCATTAGAATGAAACGATATTGAATGTCCACCCGACAAAGGTGAAAGCTACCAGCAAGACAGCAAACAGTGTCGCCAGCAGTTTCCACTGCATAACTTGCTTGAGCAGGATAAATTCAGGGAAGCTGGCAGCGACGGTACTCATACAAAAAGCGAGCGTTGTTCCTATCGGCAGGCCATTAACAATTAAGCTTTCCATTACCGGGATCACCCCGGTGGCATTGGAATAGAGCGGAATGCCCAGCATAACGGCAGCCGGTACTGACCACCATTGGCCATCACCGAGGTGAGATTCAATCCAGCCATCGGGTACAAAGCCATGCAGTGCCGCGCCAAGGCCGACACCGATGATCACCCATTTCCATACCCGGCCAAAGATATCCGCGGTTTCCTGCCGGGCAAACTGGTGACGGTCACTCAGGGTCAGGGCTTTCCTTTGCAGCTCATTCGATTCGAACGGTTTATCTCGACCCTGTTTCAGTGCATCAGCGGCAAAAGACTGTAACCATCGTTCTGCTTTGATGGCATCAAGAAATACGCCGCCTAGCATCCCGACGACCATACCGACCAGAATGTACATCAGAGTAAACTTCCAGCCGAGCAACCCCATCAATAGCAATACCGCCACCTCATTGATTAATGGCGAGGTGATCAGAAAGGCCATGGTGATGCCCAGCGGGATCCCTGCCGAGCTAAAACCAAGAAAAACAGGAATACTGGAGCAGGAACAAAAAGGCGTGATGGCACCAAACAACGAGCCCAGCATATACCCGAACCAGCGACTTTTCCCGGCCAGATAATCTCTTACCCGTTCGACATCCAGTGACGCACGGATCACAGCGATCAGATAAATCATCACCACCAGCAAAGCGAAGATTTTAGTGACGTCTTCAACAAAGAAATGCATCGCATCGCCTGCTTTGGTGGCAGCAGACAGCCCAAGTAAATCAAACACCAGCCAACTGGCAAAATCGGAAAAAATCTGAAACATGCCTACAGCTCCCGTGACCATGTGCGGCAGGGAGAGCAGGTAATGAAAGAAAGTGTCATTACATCGTCCTTACAAAATTACCTCGTTATTTGCAAAGACGATGAAAGAAGCAAAAGGATGCAGAATTTTTAAGCTTAGTATCAGTTTTTTGGATCTCGAGGGGTAAAGCAGCAAACCCTGTGATACTCATCAAGCTTTACCTTGCACGACTGACTGAGCTGTCGCCGTAACTTCTGCCGGGCACGTTGCAACCGGGACTTGGTCGCCACCAGCGTCATACCATGACGATCGGCGTATTCCTTCTGGGTCATTCCCCGAATATCACACGCTTTGATGATCTCGCTGTCTTTTGCCTCCAGCTCACTCAGTACCCGAGGCAGGCATTGAGTCAGGCTATCAATGACCTCAGTATCATGCAGCTCCTGCTCAACATCCAAGTCATCAAGCGGAACAAACCGACGCTGGCGAACCTGATCAATCACCAGATTATTTGCCACCCTGAACAGCCAGGCCTTGGCATTCTCTATCTCACAGAAATCCTTTTTTTTGCTCATGGCACGCAAGAAAACTTCATGAAGCAAGTCTTCGGCCAGGGCGTCCTCGTCGGTATGCTTATATAGCCAGGCTAATAATGAATCCTGATGTGCCCGCCATGCCTTCATCAAACACGGCGCAACTGAATGAAAAGAAAGATCTGCAGATTCCGTGACACTCATTCCGACGCTCTCCTCACCGCTATCACCACTATCACCTCTAGGCCCAAGCTCGCATACACACCCACCCGACTGGCGTCACATACCAACCGGCAAAGCCGAGATTCTTAATCATCACTGCCTTTTTCTTGCGACGGCAGGGCTGTGATCCACGACGTTATTTCATCAATCCCGATCTGCTTACCGCTTAGCATCCTCATTAGCAGGCCCCCCAGCATCAAGGCCATTGCCTGGTTGGCCTGTGGCTTACCAACCATATACTGCATCTCTGACAGGTATTGGGCATTAGCCTTGTTCATCAAAGGATCCGCGGCAACCTCCCCGGCATTTTTACCCCGGACATAATCGAGTAGCAGCGCCATCTCACCCTGAAAGCGATTGTCTAGTACACCAATCATTGCAGCAATAGCCTCACCCTTTAAAGCAGGGACGGCCTCGCCTTCAGCCACTCCATATAAATTACTCGGCTGGGTGATAATTTCAGTACAGGCAGAAAAAAGTTCCTGTTTACTCGGAAAATAATGATAAAGCGCACTTTTTGATACGCCGATTGCGTCGGCAATGCCCCGCATACCCAAGCCGTTATAGCCATGCTCGATAAACACATCTACGGCTTTTGTCGCCAGCTCCAGACGATAAGCCTCATGGTCAATGATTTTGGGCATATTTCCCTCCTGTTTCAGACCACTTGGACAATAAACGATTGACCACAACGAGTCCAGCTGCAGATCTTTATTAGACCGTCTGGACTAAAAAGATTGACGATTAAAAAATCAGCCACTATTATTTAGACCAAGTGGACTATTTAGGCTTGTTTTTGTACACCGACATCTTACAAATGGTGCCGGATCTTCAACAAAGAGTGCTTGTAGTCGAAAGCGAAGATACTCAGGAGTTAATCATGAAAGAGAACATCCACACCATCAAAGATGCCCATATCGACTGGAACTGTCAGGGGAAATTCAATTTTACGACAGGCCACGGTGCCACACGCGCTGAAAGTATACTGGCTAACTACGCTGCCTTCTTGGCACCGGTTGCCCTGTATTTTCTTTCTTGGCAGAACTTAGAATGGAGCCTGCTGCAGATTGCCGTAGCCAGTTTTCTAGCTATCGATATGATTGGTGGTGTACTCACCAATTCATTGGGCTCCATGAAACGCTTCCTCTACTCGGAGCAAGTTTTACCGCAATCAATGATGGCGAAGCTGGTTAAAAGTAAATTTGTTTTTCCTATCATCCATTTCCAGATCTTCCTGGCACCACTGTGTTTTGATGTCACATGGGGTTATGCCTTGTTCTGGTATGGCATGATGATCGCGTCCATCGTGCTGATCCACGTATTGCCGCTCTACCTGCATCGTCCTGTCGCCCTGGCTATTGTGATGCTGGCGGTCATGATTAACCAAAGTGCCTTTATGCCGCTGAGCGGACTAGAGTGGCTGGCGCCGATCTACATCATCAAGTTAGTTCTGTCTCATGCCGTGCGAGAAGAACCATACCGGCCAGCAGACAACGCGGCAAACGCATAAGATCTATACAATGGCAGCCAGCAAGAAGTCAGTCGCTTTTCTGGCATGCTCATCAATCTGGTGCTGGCTCGGTTTTTCCCTTCCCATCAAAACGCCCGATCTCAGTGAAAGCAACATTCCAAGCCAAAGCTTTATCGTTGTTTCCGTATCTTTGACATCGAGCCTTTCAGAGAAAAATGCCGCAAGCTTTTCATGCGTATCATCAGGCCCTACCGCATGAAAAATACTGACAATTTCAGGGGCTTTCGCACTTTCAGCCACCAATAGCCGGAATGTCGCAATGTGGTTATCCGATAAGTGAAAGCCGATAAAATCCCTGGCAAACCCCGTTAAGGCATCGCGCGTGTTTGGGTTTTTTAGATGGGTAAGAAAGCTATCATCAAGACTTTCACCCATATGACGCAACGTTGCCTGAAACAAATCAATTTTTGTCGGGAAGTATCGGTAAACTGTTTGTTTTGTCATTCGAGCCTGCGCCGCTATTTTGTCCATACTGGACAGCACATATCCCTCGGATAAAAAAATCTCTTGTGCCGCAGCTAAAATCGCCCGCCTTTTTATCTCTTTATTTTGCTCGATTTTTCCCATTTTCAGCTCACCTCAAAAATTATTAATCATACTATACGGTATGATTTTTATTGACACAACTCCGCAAATATAAAATCATACCAATCAGTATGATTTTGTAGGGGAGTGAAAAATGACAAATATGATGATAAACAAGAGCAGCTTCAAGAGTGCTCGCACTATGGGTGTAAGTGTCACCCTGATGGGGGCTTTGCTAATGAGCCTGGATCCAATTTTCATCCGCTTTTCAGGTGTTAGCGGATTTGATACCGCTTTTCTGTTTGGTTTATTTACCGCTATATCCATGCCAATTTTCATCCAACTGCGAGATGAGCGTGGTTTGATAAGAGCGATAAACGAAAGCGGCTGGCCTGTGTTGCTCTCTGGCTTGTTAATGTTAGGAAGTGCAACAGGTTTGGTGCTGAGTATCAAACATACATCTATCGCCAACACCTTCGTTATTCTCAGTGCGGCACCGGCGCTAGCAGCAGTATTTAGCTGGCTGTTACTGGGAGAAGTGACCAAGCGTTCAACCTGGATAGCGATCGTTTCTGTCATGATTGGGATCGTTATTGTGGTATCAGGCTCATTTAATTCCGGCAATCTCATCGGTGACGGGCTGGCTGTATTCGCCGTCACCTGTTTATCCCTCAATCAGACGCTACTACGCAAATATAAGAATGTCAGCCGCATGGCAAGTGTCGGTTTTGGCGGATTATTCTTGGCTTTTGCGATGTTCTTCGTCGCCACGCCTTCAACCTACAGCCTAAACACCTGGCTAATTATGGGGGTTATGGGCTTATTTACCGCGCCTTTCGGGCGTGTATTGTCGCAAACCGCCACTCGCTACATCACGGCTCCCGAGGTAGGAATGATCCTAATGATTAATACGGTCCTGGCACCAATTTGGGCATTTAGCTTTTTCAATGAGATCCCACCAATGACAAGTGTACTCGGCGGCTCGATCATCCTGCTGACCATCTTAATTTACGCCATTTCTACCACTAAAAACGAACAATAGAATAAGGACAACATGATGAGCTCTGAAATCACCTATATCGGTTCTATAAAGACGCCTTATACCAAAATTGAAGACTGCCCGAACAACATTCAGCCGAATGGACCGCTGTGTCACATAAACCTGGATGAACACTATCATGATGGGCTGCTGGGCCTCACTGTCGGCCAGCACATTCTGATTTTATATTGGCTTGAAAATGCGAATCGAACAGTCGTTGTCCAGCGCACCTGCAAGGGTAACCAAACCAAAGGGACCTTTGCATTGCGCTCACCGCACCGCCCTAATCCTATTGGCGCAGCGGTATTACCCATCGAGAGTATCGAAGGGGGGCAGATCATCGTAAGAGGGTTGGACTGTTTAAACAACACCCGGCTAATCGATATTAAACCCGCTATCTACCAGGAAACGGGATCATGATAGCCGCACAAGCCCAAAGAGAGTTAGCCAAGCCCAAAGGCTTGGCTAACGAGTCAGAGAAATCACAGTTGGTTTGTTACTTGAGAAAACGCACACACAAGTCAGTGAATACTGACTTGGCATTATCCTCAATGATATTGCCGTGGGTAACGATAATCCGCTTGAAGTCCCAGCCTTGAACGTTGCGAATAAATTCCGTGAACTTCGGTTTATCCTTGATAATGAAGCCCATCTTGAGCGGCGGCGCAATACAAGTGCCCTTGAAGCCAATTGGCTGGAAGACATATTTGGTCATGATACCGGCAAAGCCTGTCGGTACATGGTCAGGGTAATTCTGGATCAAATCCGTGACGATCAATGACTGGGTCTTTTTGTGGAAGAACACCGTCTCGTTAAACAGCGGCACACCGGGCATAAACTCCCACTCCAGATCTTCCTGCCACACATTTTCAAGGCCGTCTCGCAATATATGATAATTGGATAATGGTACTTTTCTCGGGATCCCCGCACTGACATAGGCCTCAGCGTCCGGATAAGCCTCACACCAGTCCTGCAGCCAGGTATTGTGGGCATTGCTGGCTGCAACGATATATTTCACCTCACCAAGCTCATCAATTTCTTGCTTCAATTCAGGGGACAATGCGGTAGCTGAATGCACCCACAACGAACCATCACTAAGCTTCACTACTGTCATTCGTAATCTTAGCTTGGTGCCGGCAAGCTTCATTGAATCATCATGTACCCAAAGATCGTCTCCGATTTTTTGCATTCTTGGCCTCGTTAACTCTCTGAACTTAATAAGTAATTAGAATATATTGCCAGACCGCTAACTTTTCGCATCCTGCAGGGATCACAGAACACCACTCAAATCAGACGCAAACCATGATCGTTATCGCAGGGTCGAGATTACGCTTAACACCTTACGTCTCTACCTGAATAAATTTATCCACCCCGATACGAATGCTCTCGGCAAACGCCTGGGCCAGACGGGAAAGCGGCTTGTGCGCAGGGGTAATGATGGCGTGATCAAAGACGATAGTCGGCGCAAACGGGCGAAACACGACTTTGCCCTGTCCGGATTTATACAGCTTATAGCTGGCGGCACTGATCGGATCGCAGATACAGCAGCAAAGCTGCTGCTCGACAAACTCAAAGCCGGAAATGTAATTCTGAAGCTCAAACCGCGCACGATAACGGGCACCTTTCTCCTCGAACATATAGCGCACCAGTTCATTGATCGGGTGCTGGGCAAACAAGGTGGCCAGCGGCACATCGTCCAAGTCCTGCGGGGTGATCACCTCCAGCGTTGCCAAGCGGTGGTCCTGGTTCACAGCACAGACTCCCTCCAGCCGAATTGGTTCGACATTAATCGAGTCCCGCTCTTTCGGCATCTCGGAATAGCCAATGTCATACTGCTGCGAGGCCACCCAGTCATGCACAATAGACGAGCTACGCATCATCATAGACACATTGACCTGTGGCCGCTCTTTGACAAAATCCGCAATCACATGGGGCATAAAGAACAGCGCAGCAGCCGGCATACAGGCCACCCTCAAATTGCCCCGCGCCAGATTCTTAACCTCCGCCATCAGCTGTGCCGAGCGTGTCAGGCGCTCCAGTACCGCTTCAGTTTCCTCCAGCAGAAAGTAGGCTTCGGGCTTGGGGACCAGCCGCCCCTTGTTGCGCTCGAACAACTTAAAGCCCAGTTCGTTTTCGAGGCTGACAATCATCGAGCTGACCGCCGGCTGGGTCCGGCACAACGTCCGGGCGGCGACTGAGACCGATCCCGAGCGCATTACGGCGCGAAATGTTTCCAGTTGCTTTATCGAGAGATTGGTATCCATACCCACCCTATAAGAAAAATTTATCGAATTAGAGAAATAATAAATTTGTTTCTATTGGCTGTCACCTTTAAATTAACAATGTATTCACAAACGCAACAATAAGGAAATGTGCAGTGGAGCAAACATTCAGATACCTACTGACCGGATTGATTGCAGTGGTTGCGCTGACGCAATTTGTCCAGGTTATTACACGATATGTCTTTGAGATCCCCATCATGGGCCTGGAAGAATCTATCGTCATTCCTACCCTGTGGCTGTACATGCTGGGAGCTGTTAATGCCTCACGGGAAGATACTCAAATTCGTGCCAATGTATTGGAAATCTTCATAAAAACCGAACGCGGACACAAAATCCTGGCACTGATTGGCGAGGTGATCAGCTTCGTGATTTCGCTCTGGCTGACCTACTGGGCCTGGGACTATTTCAAATATGCCCTGCGGGTGTGGAAAGAAAGCCCGACTCTGTATATCCCGACCTTCTTTCACGAGTGCTCGCTATTTATCGGATTGGTGCTGGTCACCGGCTTTATTGCACTGCATATCGTCAGGCTGGTCCGCCAGTTGAAGTCTCCGTCCTACTCAGTACATAAGGCATAACACTATGGTTGAAGTTGCACTATTCGCAGTCGGTGCCTTGGTACTGCTGCTCACTATCGGCGTTCCCCTGCCATTCTGCTTTGGCGGTGCGCTGATGATAATGACCTACGTGGGCGATGTGTCCATGAAAGGTAACATGATGTGGGGTGCCGGCCAGCTGACAAACCCTATTCTGCTCGCTATCCCTTTGTTTGTTCTTGCCGGTACCATTATGAGCCAGAGCGGTATTGCCGCCAGCCTGCTCCGGTTTGTTAATGTGTTTGTCGGCCATATCCGTGGCGGACTCGGTATTGTCGCCTCGGTGAGCTGTGCCATTATCGGCGCAATCTCCGGCAGCGGCCTGACCGGTGTCGCGGCTATCGGACCGCTGTTGATCCCCGAGATGGAAAAGCGCGGCTACCCTCGCGCCTATGCGACGGCCCTGATCGCCAACTCATCGATCCTTGGCCTGCTGATCCCGCCGAGTGTCACGATGATCGTATACGGCTGGGTCACGGACACCTCGATTCTGGCCTGTTTTCTGGCAACGCTGGGTCCCGGCCTGCTGGTGACATTTAACTTCGCGATCATCAATCTGATCATGGCACGTAAGTTCCCGCTGGTACTGGACGACAAGCCTTCCATGTCAGGGCTGATAAAAGAAGCCTCGTCACGAACCGTTCATGCCATTCCGGCGCTATTTATGCCGATCATTATTCTGGGCGGGATCTACGGCGGCATCATGACCCCGACAGAAGCCGCTGCGGTTGCCGTGATCTACGCCATCCCGGTCGGGTTTATGATCTACAAAGGACTAAGCTGGAAATCACTGCTGGCCTCGGGCAAGGAATCGGCCACGGCCGTCGGCTCAATCATGTTCATGATCCTGTTCAGCCTGATCCTCAGCCAGATGTTCGTGGTCGAAAACGTGCCGCAGGAGCTGGTGAACGCCATCTTCGGCATCACCGAAAACAAAGTGTTGCTACTGATCTTCATTAACGTTCTGCTATTTTTGGTTGGCATGGTGGTCAACGACATCACCGCCATTATCCTGATTGCCCCACTGTTACTGCCGCTAATGACAGCCATTGGCATCAGCCCTATCCAATTTGCCGCCATTATGGGCGTCAATACAGCCATGGGCGGGGTCACACCGCCTTACGCTTCAATTCTGTACCTCGGTGCCCGCATCGGAAACGTCAAGTTTTCCGAAGTCGTTGGCCCGGCAATGATGCTGATTGTATTTGGCTACCTGCCAGTCGTTGTCCTGACTTCGTTCTGGTCTGAACTATCGCTCTTCCTCCCTACCGTGTTTGGTTACCAATAAGGATATTTACAATGAAACTGACAAGCATGTTTACTCCATCAACAAAGCTTAAAAAATGCGCTCAGGTTGTCACACTGGCAATGGCAGCCCTTAGCGTTCTGCCAGCCTCGGCGGCCACTTTGAAAATCAGCCACGTTCGCCCGCAAGGCACGGTGGTCGATACCGATATCAAGCAACTGGGAGAAGAAATCAAAACAGCTACCGACGGCGACGTAAAACTTCGCGTCTATGCGGCCAACGCCCTGGGCGACTACACCCTGGTCCAGGAGCGCATCTCGGTCGGCGCAATCGATATGGCAGTACAGCCTGCCTCGACAGCCACCGATCGAAAAATGCAGCTAGGCCTGCTGCCATACCTGGCCAACGACTGGCAACAGGCACAGCAGATCTACGGTGACGGCGCGCCAGTACGCGAAGCGATGGAGAAGCTGTTTGCCAAGCAGGACATCACTTTGCTAGCGGCCTACCCGGTCTACTTTGGCGGCATTTCCCTCAACCGCGATGCCAAAGCACCGGGCCAGCCGGATATCAACAAGGGGATCAAGCTGCGTGTACCGCCAATCAAGAGCTTCCAGCTACTGGCAGACAATGTCGGCTACATCGGCTCGCCACTGCCTTTCTCCGAGGCGTTCACTGCCGTTCAGACCGGTGTAGTTGACGGGGTGATTGGCTCAGGTGCCGAGGGGTACTATGCCTCGTTCCGTGACGTGACCAAAACCTATATCCCGCTCAATACCCACTTTGAGATCTGGTACCTGATGATCAACAGCGAGCGTCTCGATGATTTGTCCGACAGCGAGCAACAGGCACTGAAAGCCGCAGCGGCCAACTTCGAAAACCGCCGCTGGGAAAACGCTCAGAAAGATCAGGCTGCCAATGAGCAAAGACTGGCAGATAACGGCGCTGAAATCATCAAAGTCAGCCCGCAACAGCTAGCACAGACGGCAGAGAAAGTACGCAGCACGGTGTGGCCTGAAATCCTTGAGGATATCGGTGCCGAGTGGGGTCAGGAGATTCTGGATAAAGCCCTGAATTAATCACCCCCACCCCCCATTGCCGGGGGATATCGACTATTCCCCGGCCCTTTCGACATGACAACTGCAGAGAAATCACATGAAACCGGAATATGTCATTATCGGTGGCGGCG
This sequence comes from Photobacterium alginatilyticum, assembly GCF_009910675.1. GTDB lineage: Bacteria > Pseudomonadota > Gammaproteobacteria > Enterobacterales > Vibrionaceae > Photobacterium > Photobacterium alginatilyticum. The sequence continues at coordinate 42,261 of NZ_RSEJ01000006.1, forward strand.
TGGTGGGCTGCGCCGTGGCTTACGGGCTGCTAAAAAACGGGCATCAGGTTACCGTCCTTGATGGCGGAGACAGCGCCCATCGCGCTTCTCGGGGTAACTTTGGCCTGGTCTGGCTATCTTGCAAAGGTCTGGACGCCCCGCATTATGCTGCCTGGACCCGCCGCTCTGTCGGTATGTGGCGCGAACTGGCCGACGAGCTTGAACAGCTAACCGGAGAGACCATCAACCTGGAGCAGAACGGCGGCTATGACTTCCACTTTTCCGAAGACGAGATGCTAGCCCGTGTTGCCCAGTACCAATACCTTCGTCAGGCGCTTGGTTCCGATCACCCGTTCGAGGTGTGGGATCAGGCCAGGCTGCGACAGGAAGAGCCGCAAATCGGCCCGGATGTGGTCGGTGCCATTTATGGCGCAGAAGACGGGCACGTCAATCCGCTCAAGCTGCTACACGCTTACACCAAGGCTATCAAAACCCTGGGCGGCAAGGTTATCACCCAAGCCAATGTCGAACATATTGAGCAACAAGCCGATGGTCGGTTCTGCGCAACATTGCAGGACGGAAGCACAGTTAACAGCGACAAAATCGTTCTGGCGGCAGGACTGGGGGCGGCCAAACTAGGCCCGCAACTTGGCCTGAAAGCGCCCGTTAAACCACAAAAAGGCCAGGTGCTAATCACCGAAAAACTGTCGCCGATGATCAACCGCCCCTCCGGCATTATCCGCCAGGTCAACGAGGGCGGCATCCAGATTGGCGATTCCAAGGAAGATGCCGGACTCGACGATCAGGATACGATGACGGTCACTGCTGCCATTGCCGAGCGGGCGATTGCCGTCTATCCCTTCCTCGCCAACACCCGCTTGCTCAGAAGCTGGGGGGCCCTGAGGATTATTTCGCCGGACGGCCTGCCTATCTACCAACAGTCACCCAGCCAGCCGGGCGCATACATAGTGAGCTGTCATAGCGGGATCACGCTTGCAGCCGCCCACAGCTACCTACTGCCACACTGGCTGGAGAACACAGCCGATTCACCTGACTTGGAGCTATTCAGTGAAGACCGATTCGAACTTTCTGAGGCTAGATAACGCCTCGCAGGCGGCTTCCCGAGAGGTGCGCTTCTTCTGGGAAGGCCAGGAAATATCAGCCCGGCAAGGCGATACCATCGCCGCCGCGCTGCTCGCTGCCGGGATCAGCCATACCCGGGAGACGCCCGTATCCCAATCTGCCCGTGCTCCCTTCTGCATGATGGGAAGCTGTTTCGAGTGTCGGGTAGAAGTCGATGGCGAACACAATGTGCAGGCCTGTATGCGCCCGGTCGAATCCGGCCTCAATGTCAGGCGACAGCGCAGCTAACACGAAAAAGGAATTATTATGTTCAATGTTGATGTCTGCATCATAGGTGCGGGCCCGGCAGGCATGGCTGCGGCCATTGATTGCGCCAAGGCCGGTGCCAGTGTTGCCCTGCTTGACGAACAAGCACGCCCGGGTGGTCAGATCTACCGTGCCATCAAGGCCGACGGACATCCGCTGGGTGATATTTTCGGTCCTGACTACCTTCGTGGTGCCAGCCTGGTCAAGACGCTGGACAGCGCAAAAATACAGCACATTACCGAAGCCACTATCTGGCGGGTTGACCCGGATAAAACCGTATACTGGAGCCGCCGCGGCAAAGCCGAGCAACTCAAGGCCCAGCGCATTATTCTGGCAACCGGTGCCCTTGAGCGCTCTTTCCCGTTTCCGGGCTGGACCCTGCCCGGTGTAATGACTGCCGGGGCCAGCCAGATCTTGCTAAAAACCGCCGGGATAGCCCCCAAACAGGCGGTGATGGTCGGCACAGGCCCACTGTTGTATTTATTGGCCGTTCAGTTAATCAATGCCGGGGCCAAGCCTGCTGCGATTGTCGATACCCAGTCGCCCAAGCAGTACCTGCAAGCCAGCCGCTTCGCCATTAACGCCCTTAAGGGTCACAAGTACCTCACCAAGGGTCTCAAGCTGCTCGGACAAATTCGCAAAGCCGGTGTTACCCACTATACCCAGGCGACAGACATTTGCGCACATGGCACCGGCGATGGCCAGAACCATTCTGCCGACAAGGTCGAACAACTGAGCTTTCGCAGCGGCGGCAAAACGGTAACGCTTCCCGCGGCTACCGTTCTAAGCCATATTGGCGTGATCCCCAATGTCCAGCTAAGCCGGGCAATGGGACTGGAACACGACTGGGACCGCGTACAGCGTTGCTGGCGACCGCGGTTGGATGCACACAATAACACGTCTTTAGACGGGGTTGCGATTGCCGGTGACAGCGGCGGGATTGGCGGTGCCCTGGTGGCCGAATACCAGGGGCAGCTGGTCGCAGCCGAGGTACTTTACGCCCTGGGCTACCTGGACGAGGCACACTGGCAGCAGCATACCCAGGCTCTGACACAGAGCATCAAGCAAGAAATCGCCATCCGGCCATTTCTCGATACCTTGTATGCCCCTCCTCAGCAAGCACTTACACCATCGGATAACACGATTGTCTGTCGCTGCGAGGAAGTCACTGCAGGCGAAATTCGCCAACATGCTCGCGAGAAGTGCAATGGCATCAACCAAATCAAAACCTATACCCGTTGCGGCATGGGGGCTTGCCAGGGCCGCTACTGCGGCCCGACAGTGGCAGAAATCATCGCCGACGAAACCCGCACTGACATAGCCAAGGTCGGCTATTACCGGATCCGTCATCCGATCAAGCCGCTCAAGCTCGGCGAGCTGGCTAGCCTGACCCCGGTCAGTGAATCTTTTATTCAGCGATACCGAGCAAAGCAGGGCGGCAGTAGTCCAGCTACAACTACCCAGACAGCTAGTCAGGCTACTAATCAGACTACGACTCAGAGCTCCATTCACACCACTAATCAAAACAAGGAAAGCAAGCATGACAGCCATCAACAGGCAGTACACCAACCAGCGAATGAGTAAAGTCGTTATTCACAACGATACCGTCTATCTGTGCGGTCAGGTGGGTATCGCCGGGACCAGTGTTGCAGAGCAAACTCTCGAAGCTCTTCAGCGGGTGGAAACCTTACTGATTGAAGCTGGCAGCGACAGACAACATGTTCTGCAAACAACGGTGTGGCTGGCTGATATGAGCGACTTTGACGAGATGAACCATGTTTGGGATCAATGGTTCGGAGAAGGTTTTGCGCCGGCCCGCGCCTGCGGCGAAGCCAAGCTGGCACGCCCGGAACTCAAGGTTGAGCTCATCGTAACGGCAGCTGTGAAGAAAGACTAATTACTGTTTTGTGACACATAGCTGCGCCATATCGCAAAATGAAGGCTCGTTGCCCTGAGCCTTCATCTTATGTTGCAGTTACCGCAACAGCAATTAGCGCCCCGCCATCGGATGGCTCGGATCCAGCTGGAGCAAATCCCACAGGTTACCGTACAGATCTTCAAACACGGCCACCGTGCCATAGTCCTGCTCTTTAGGCTCCCGCACAAACTTTATCCCTTCGGCTTGCATCCTGTTGTAATCACGCCAGAAGTCATCGGTGCTGAGGAATAGAAACACCCTGCCGCCGCTCTGGTTGCCAATAAAGGCTTCCTGCTCCGGTTTTGAGGCTTTGGCCAGCAGAATGGTCGCGCCATTTGAGCCCGGAGGAGAAACAACAACCCAGCGCTTGTCCTGCTCGGGTTGATAGGTATCTTCCACCAACTCAAACTTCAACTTTTGGGTATAAAACTCAATAGCTTCGTCGTAATCTTTCACGACCAGGGCGATGTGAATTAAAGACTGTTTCACGCTCTACACTCCTCTTGGTGCAACATAGCTTACCGATGATTGAGGGTATCCCAAATTGACTTGGTTTACAGCGACTAAAATCGCCAGCCAGCTCGACAGCCGACAATTGCAACTGACCAGCAATACCCTGCGGGCATTATCCCGATTTATCACTGTTCGCTATCGTTCTATCGCTATAAGCACATAAAAAATAAGCCAATATCTCAAAATGTGACCCTAAGCCGGGAAACATGATCCTTCCTACGAGTTACGCCATATTTATATGCAACTCATGACGCAAATCAACATTCAGTTGCATACTCTAATATATATCTCCACCTTGTTATCAAACACTGCTTATGAGGAAACAATGAGCATATTTATCTCCATATTGGTTGTATCCATAGTCGGATTCGCCATTCTGAAAAAGTATAACGCGATCGCCACCTTATTCTTGGGGGCGGCGGTATTAATGGCAGTCTGCGCCGCGATGGGATTACCCGTTATTCCCGAAGCAAAATCCAGTGGTAATGCCTGGCTGGATATTTTTGAATCAATGAACTTAATGTTCAACAATCGTTTCGGCGGCATGGGGCTGATCCTCTTTGCCTTGTTGGCTTACGCCCGCTATATGACCTACATCGGTGCCAACGACATTGTTATCAACAATGCGCTCAGGCTACTGGGCGGTATCAACAAACCCTACCTGCTACTGGCCGTAACGTTTCTTATCGGTAGCTTTATCTCGCTGGCAGGATTCGGGGCAACCAGCCTCGCGGTATTGCTGATGTCGACACTGTTCCCGGTGCTAAATGCACTAGGACTGCCAGCAATTTCGATTGCTGCAGCGATTGCGACCACAGCCACCATCAGCTTCTCGCCACTGGCTGTCGACTCGGTGATTGCGGCAGAAAATGTTGGTATGTCGGTTGAAATCTACACCCTGAAATATCAAATCCCTTTGGCTATCCCAAGTATGCTGGCCATGGCTGCTGCCCACTACTTCTGGCAACAGTACATGGACAAAAAAGAAGGCTTGCTACAGCAAGGCAGCAGCATGAAAGTTAACCTCAATAATGTCGATGTGAAGACATCAGAGATTGAAGGCAAGGCACCAGGCTTTTACGGCTGGCTACCTATGCTGCCGATTATTGTCCTGGTCGTGACCAGTGGCGAGCTGGGCCTGGTTGAAGGTGTCACCATGAACATCGGCACCATTGCCATCCTTTGTCTGTTTACGGCAATGGCGCTTGAAGCCATTCGCCACCGCAGCGGCCGTACCGCGATGGAAGGTATGAGTGCGATTGTCAAAGGGATGGAAGATGCCCTGCCGGTAGTCTTGATTTTGGTAGGTGCCGGTGTCTTTGCCCAGGGCCTAAAGGCTATCGGTGCCATCAATTTGCTGATTGAAACCGCCTCGCAAGTCGGCTTCGGTGCGACGGCAATGATGCTGGCACTCGTCGGCCTGACAGGTGCCGTGGCATTCCTGACCGGTTCGGGCAACGCGGCATTCTATGCGTTCGTTGAGCTGATCCCGAAAATTGCTGACGGCATGGGTATCAACGGTGTCTACCTGGTGATGCCAATGCAGCAGGCATCCAATGCCTGTCGCGCCATGTCACCGGTTGCCGGGGTAATCGTTGCTTCATCCGGTATGGCAAAAGTCTCGCCGTTCGATCTGATCAAACGCACGATTCCGCCAATCACATTCGGTCTGGCAGTTAACATCATCCTGAGTATTATCTTCCTGCCACTGGCAGTCTAGCCATAATAAAAAGCCTGATCCCCATGTTATGGGGATCAGGCTTTTGAGTCTCCGGCTTTATTGCGAAGCGTCGGCATTGCTACCGAAGCTTCCTTTGCTAAGTCATCAACACGCCATTCTGGGCAGACCACAATTCCTGATATAGCCCCTCCTGCTTAAGCAACTCATCATGACACCCTCGCTGAACCAGCTGCCCATTATCGAGCACCAAAATCTGGTCGGCATCCCGAATAGTACTCAGGCGATGGGCTATCATAATCACGGTTTTATCTTTCACCAGTTCGGATAACGCTTGCTGGATATAGTGCTGAGTAATGGCATCGACAGAGGCTGTGGCTTCATCAAGCAAGATGATTGGCGCATCTTTCAACAGTGCCCGCGCAATAGAAAGTCGCTGCCTTTCACCACCAGACAAGCTGGCTCCACTCTCACCAATATGTGTCTGATAGCCTGCCGGTAACCGGTTAATAAACTCTTCGCAATGTGCCATTTCACAAGCTGCAAACACATCTTCATCGCTGGCCGACGGCCGACCAATGCGCACATTGTCCATAATGGTGCCGTCAAATAACTGCACCTGCTGGAACACCATGCTGATGTGCTGGTAAAGCCCTTCAGAACCCAGCGCCTTGACGTCTTTACCCCCAACTCTGATAGTGCCCAGGTCCGGATCATAAAAACGTGCCAGCAGGTTCATCACGGTGCTCTTGCCGCTACCGGATGGCCCGACAATCGCCGTCACGGCCTGATGCCGAGCCATAAAGCTCATGTTATGCAGAACTGGCGTCGACTCATAACCAAAACTCACATCCTCAAAACAGACTGAATACTCGTTGATCTCTGCGGCTTGCTCAGGTTCACTCAACAATACCTCATCATATAGCCCTTGCAGCTTTCCTTCACACTGCACTGCATAACGGAGTATGGTCAGATGCTGGCCCATTTCGAGCAGGGGAGAGATCACGCGATGGGCTAGCAGCATAAACAGCAGCAACGTCAACGGGCTCGCGCTACCGGCGTCTATCTTATTCGCAGCAATCAGGAAAAACACCACCAACCCGAGCTCAAGCAACAGCCGGTAGAGCACAACCGGGACGGCCCCCCACTGCTCAACCTTAATCGACATACGGATCATCTCATCGAAATGACGATAAAGCTTGCCCAGCCATAGCTCAGCGCGATGATAGAGCCTCAACGTCTTGATGCCGCTAACAAACTCAACAATCAGACCCGATGTATCGCGATACACCGCTTGTTTATCCTGGCTCATCCGGACAAACAGCTTGCGTGTCGCCTGCAGCACCCAGAACGCAAACGGCATGCCGATAATCAGGCTAAGTGCCAGCTGCCAGTCAACCCACATCAAACCCGCCACCAACACCACGGGGATCAGTAAGGTCGTCAGTACCTCAATCACCAAATGGGTGAAAATGTTTTCGATCCGCAACACATCGTCAGTCACCATATCGGTCAGCTGACCGGTACGATAACGATACAGTGCGCCCAGCGGCAACTGATGCACCCGATCAAGCAGCTTCTCCCGGTATCCCCCCATGATCGAATAGCTACCGAGAAAGCTATTTTTCTGTCCGTGTATCGCACAAAATAACTGAAGAGCAAAAATACCCACCAGCAATGCCGTTACCATGACGATCGAAGGCGTCACCTCACCACTGCCACCAACGTCAGCCATCAATACCGCCTGCAGCCACCAGAAACAGACCAACATCGGCAGCACATCCAACAAACACTCGGCAATACGCCACATCATTCCGCTGAACAGCTGTGAAGATGACCGCTCACTGCGTTGAATCACCCGCAGAATAACGCTCCAAATACTATCAACCTTCATAAGCCATCTCCTTTTCAGCGGTTTGGCGTTTAACAGCACCGATAGACCAATCGTCACTGTCATTTTGCAGTTGCCAGATCTGCCGGTAGTAGTCGCTGGTATCCAGAAGGTGAGCATGGCTACCCTGTGACTGAATGAGTCCGTCTTCAATGATGCCGATAAGATCAGCACTTTCAAGACCGTACGTACGATGGGCAATCACCAGCACCGTCTTCTCCGGATAGTGCTTTTTCAATGCGTGATAGAAGGCTTTTTGGGTCAGGCTGTCGGCAAAGGCTGTTGCCTCATCAAGTACCAAGATAGGCGTATCGGCGAGCAACGCCCGAGCCAATGCGATGCGCTGTTTTTCTCCGCCAGACAGGCGAACACCCTGCTCCTGCAGTTGCGTATCGTAACCTTCCGGCAAGCGTTGAATCAGTTCCTGCGCTTGTGCCACGGTGACGGCTTGGTGCATGTCTTGCTCGGAAATACCGTCACGAGCCAGTTGCAGGTTGTCTCGAATTGTCCCTTTGAACAAAAACACATCCTGCGAAGCTACAGCAATCAGTGACGCGCGCTGTTGGTTATCCAATGACGAGACTGGCACCCCGTTGATCTGCACTTCGCCGCTATCAGGTACCAGCAAACCTGCCAGCAACTGGGCCAGAGTCGATTTTCCGCCACCGGATCGCCCCATCAGTACTGTGGTCGTCCCCGGTGCCAGGATCAGGTTAATCCCCTTCAGCACCGGCAGATCACCGTAGCCAAACGAAACATCTCTAAATGTCACTTGCAAAGGTGTCTCCAGTACCGTCGATAGTGATGCACTCTCGGTCGCAGGCGCTGCCATGATCGGGGCAAGTCGTTTAACCCCGGCCAGCACCTCTTTAATTTCAGTGAAAAAATGGCTGACCTTAAGCAAGGGGCGTAGCATTCCGGCCCCAAGCAGTACCGCCATCAGTACATCGAGCAAACGCACTTCACCTGCCTGATAGAGCATCATCGCAACGGGCAAAATCACCAGCAGGTTTGCCCCCAGCAAGCAGGTAAACAACGCCCACCTGGGCACAGTTACCTTGGTAATCTTCGCCACCATGCCATAATACCGGTCGAGACTGTCCATCATCGCTTTAAAGCGACGGCTGTCTTGCTGAAACAGTTTCATCACCGGCATGTTACGCAGGTACTCTACCGTAGTGCTATTGAGGTTCACCGATGCCTGATGATATTCGTCATAGAGTTGATCCATTCCTCGCATCACCAGCATTGAACTGAGTACCGCCAGCGGCGCAACCAACAAACTAGCCAGTGCCAGACGCCAGTCCACCCAAAGCAAATAGCCGGTCACCACCACCGGACCAATGGCCGACACCGACACTTCTACCGTATGGTGGGCAACGAAGTTCTCCACCCGCTCGACATCCTGGAGCACAGCCAGCTTCAACTGGCCGGAATGGTACTTTTGCAGCCAATGAACCGGTGCCCAGGCTAAGCGAGTTACAAGAAGGCGGCGGGTATGAGTCAGAATACCAAATGCAGCCTTATGGCTTAGCCCGTACGCCAGCGCATACACCATTGTCTTTGCCACCAGAGCCACCAAGATCCATAACGCCGAGTGATAGAGCGCAGTTGTCAGTTCAAGGGCAGAAAGATCATGCTGATAGTATCCGAGCACGGCTTCCATTGCCTGAAAAATAAGCCAGAAAGGCAGTAACTCGAGCAGCGCGGCAAAGCAGGTAAATATCATCGAGGCAGAAAGGCACCCTTGCTGAACCTTTACCATTCGCCATAAGGTCAGCCAGCCAGTGTCATCTTCCAAATTAGACATAGTCGTCATTCCTTCACAACAACAGGAAACAATCCGACAGATAATAAATTTCCACCTGACCTCAAGCTACCCAGATCAGTAGCCGTCTACCCTAATCGGATCAATGGGTTAAAGAATAAGGAGAACTCAACCCGATACGGGCATTTCTATCCCGATAGGAGTGGCTGAGCCTCGTGACTTTTTCTACCCTCACCAGCCTGCAAATAGAAATCATTATCAACAACAAAGAAGGGCTGGCATGGCTACAGAAAAGAATGAGTCTGACTTCTTCGCGGCACTGGCTGACGCTAAGCAGTCATATATTGACGACGGGTTAATGAAACCCCGGACGCTATGGCAATGTCTCGAAAACTGGGCAAGAGACTATCATCAGCACACCGCTCTGGTTGATGGCGATGAACGCCTAAGCTACCAAGCACTCAAAAAGAGTGCAGAGCAAGTTGCCGCCGGACTGCAGCAGCAAGGCATTGGCGCCGGGGACACGGTGCTTGTACAGCTTCCAAACAGCAACCATTTTGTTGTTCTGTGCTTTGCATTATTTCGCATTGGCGCCTGGCCGATTATGGCCATGCCCGCCCATCGGGAAAAAGACATTAACGCCCTGTGTCAGCAGGCCCAACCAGTCGCCTATGTGGTGCCGGATAGCTTCTTAGGTTTTAACTACCAGGTGCTGGCCGATCATATCTCACAGCAACACCCTTGCATCCGAACTGTCATCGTTGACGGCAAAAGTAAAAACCACTTCACCTTCGATCAACTTCACAGCTCTCGCCCCCTTGCAACTGAAACCCCGCAGCCCGGCCCAACCGATGTCGCTTTGCTGCTACTCTCTGGAGGAACCACCGGTACTCCGAAACTGATCCCGCGTACCCATGCCGATTACGCCTTCAATGCCATAGAATCTGCCAAGGTATGTGGAATGAGCTCGCAAAGTGTCTACCTTGCTGCCCTGCCGGTCAGCCATAACTTTCCGCTGGCCTGTCCGGGCATTCTCGGCACCCTTAGTGTCGGCGGTAAAGTTGTGATGGCCAAAACAGCTGGTGACGATGAGGCCTTTGCCTTAATTGAACAAGAGAAAGTCACCATCACAGCTCTGGTTCCACCACTTGCCAAGCTCTGGCTGGAAGCCAAAGAGTGGGACGAAACCGATATTTCAAGCCTGCAGGTATTACAGATCGGCGGCTCGCGACTTGAAGAGAAAGTAGCCCGCCAAATCACCCCAACTCTTGGATGCCAGTTGCAACAAGTCTTTGGCATGGCCGAAGGATTGCTATGCTACACCCGCCTTGGCGACGATATCGAAACCGTAGCAACAACACAGGGCAAGCCCCTATCTACTGCCGATCAAATCCGGATCCTGGCCCCTGACGGCAGCCCGGCCGCCCCGGGAGAAGCCGGTGAGCTGCTCACCAAAGGCCCCTACACCATCAAGGGCTATTATCTGGCCGAAGAACACAACAAGAAAGCCTTCACCCAGGAAGGGTTCTACCAATCCGGTGATTTAGTCCGCCAGACAGCCAATGGTTACCTGATAGTAGAAGGACGGCTAAAAGAGCAAATAAACCGCGCCGGAGAGAAAATTGCGATTGCCGAGATTGAAGAGCTTCTGGCCGAGCATCCGGATGTGATTGACTGCGTTCTCATCCCGGTACCGGATGAACGACTGGGTGAACGCAGCTGTGCCTTTGTGATCAGCGATAACCCGGCATGCGATCTACAGCAAGTCCAACAGTTTCTGACCCAACACGGGTTACCCCGCTACAAACAGCCCGACCAGCTTGAACACATAGCCATGTGGCCACTGACTACGGTCGGCAAAGTCAACAAACAGGCACTAAACCAACTTGCCATTGAAAACGACTAACCAGGATGGACAGCCACGCATTGTGCCAACATTTTCATTATCGACAGGGTTCCCACATGATCAGTTACATTGAGCGCAAACTCTACATTCAAACACCAGCGATAGACTTATTGATGGCAATCGCCCGCAGCGGCTTATACGCCAACTACACCCTCTATGAGCAACCCCATGAGTGGGCCATGGCCCTGGGCAATCTGGCATCGATTCGGGCAACAGCCGATACTGTGACACTATTCTCTGAAGAGCAGTACCAACGTTTTAGCCGCCCACGCCTGAGTGATGCCATTGCTGAGGCCACTGCTGCCTTACCGGTGAAAGACTGGCGTCTCTACGGCAGTGCCCAATTCGAACTGTCCCACATTTTCCATGGTGTCGAGTCCACCCGTATTGCGACCGACCAACCCCTGCTGGAGCTGTTCGTCCCTCAGTGCGAAATCCGTATCGAACAACAGCACCTATTGCTACGAGCAGCGACTCCGCAGAAGCTGGAAGCCCTGCAACACCTTATCGAACAGATTGATGCCAATCCGCCCCGACCATCAGTCAATCAAGCAACATTGGCCTACCAAAACATTGCCGCTTACCGTCAAGACCAATACCAGCAGGCAGTACAACAAGCGGTACTGGATATAAAAGAACATCGATATCAGAAAGTCATCATGTCACGCCAGATCCCGCTCAAGCAGCCGGTCGATATTCTGGAAAGCTACCAGACCGGCCGGCGTAACAATACTCCGGCTCGATCTTTCATCTATAGCCAGGGCGGCTTTATGGCCGCAGGCTTCAGCCCGGAAACGGTGGTGGAAGTAGGCGCCGATCGCTGGGTCAGCACCCAGCCACTGGCCGGTACGCGCGCCATCGGTGCTAATGAGACAGAAGAGGCCCGTCTGAAAGCAGAGCTACTGGCGGATACCAAAGAAATTGCCGAGCATGCGGTATCAGTCAAGCTGGCGATTGAAGAACTGGAATCGGTCTGTGATACCAATAGCCTGTCAGTAAGCGAGTTTATGGCAATCCGCCGACGAGGCTCGGTTCAGCACCTGGCGTCCCGGGTCAAGGGCCAACTGGCCGAGGGGAAACACTGCTGGGATGCTTTTGAGGCTCTGTTCCCGGCCGTTACCGCCTCCGGTATCCCTAAACAGCCGGCCATCGAAGCTATCCAGCGCCTTGAGCCCCAAAACCGTGGACTGTACAGCGGATGCGTCATGATTGCCGACAGTCAAGGCGCCATGGACGCCGCCCTGGTTCTGCGTTCCATCTATCACCAGCACAACCAGCAATGGCTCCAGGCCGGTGCCGGTATTGTCGACCAATCAAAGCCTGAGCGCGAGCTAGAAGAAACCATTGAAAAACTAACTTGCATCATGACCCACCTTGTCGGCCAGGCAGAAGCCGCAACCAACAGTGGCTCAGAGAACGCAGCTGACCTGGACAAGGAACTGGAGACCCACTAATGAACAAGCCTACCCGCAGCCGGAAACCCCTCGACCGCGAGAGCGTGATCACCCCAATCCAGGCCCTGATTGGATCCGATTTGGCCCAACACCCTGACACCAACCTGATTGAACTCGGCCTTGACTCATTACATATCATGCGGCTATCCAATCAATGGCGTCGCCAGGGCTCCCGGGTTACCTTTGCCAAACTGATAGAACAGCCGGTGTTGTCTCGCTGGCTCGAGCTATTGTTGCCCGAGCAACAGCAAGAGACCCCGCAAGAAGAAAGCATCAGTGCCCTGGCTGAACGCATCCGCCAGGACACCCATTATTCCGAAGACCCCTTTGCACTAACAGACGTTCAGTATGCTTACTGGGTCGGGCGTCAGGACGATCAGGAGTTAGGAGGAGTAGGCTGTCATGCTTATCTGGAGATCGACGGCCAGGCTGTCGAACCAAAGCGGCTTGAGCAAGCCTGGCACGCTCTAATCAACCAGCACAGCATGTTGCGAGCCCGGTTCAACGACAATGGCCAGCAGTACATTCCCGACACTGCCCCGCTTACGGTACTCAGCGTCCATGATTTGCGTCAACTAACGCCGCGACAGGCCGAGCTGCGTGCCCGGGCGATACGCGACACCTTGTCACACCGCAAACTCGATATTGAAAACGGCCAGGTCATGGGGCTGGCCCTGACTCTGTTTGCCAACGACCGTACCCGTATTCATTTTGACGTTGACCTGTTGGTGGCCGATGTCCAGAGCCTACACATCCTGCTTCGCGATCTGGCGTCGGCTTATCATGCAATTGGCAACGATCTTGAACAAGACCCGGACCGTCCCCTCAAAGAAACACTGAAAGCCGATCCCCAATGGCGCTTTTCTCATTACCTCGCGACCGAGCAGGCTCGCCACCAAGGCAGCCTGGCTGCCGACAAAGCCTATTGGCAAAAGCGCCTGGCTGATCTGCCACCTGGTCCCCAGCTACCACTGGCCTGCGAGCCCAAGTCTCTCACCCGTCCGGTTTTCAGCCGTCGTAGCCACCAGCTCAGTCTGGAAAAATGGCAGAACATCAAAGCCATTGCCGCCAAGTTTTCACTTACCCCGGCAATGGTACTGGCCAGTGCCTATGGCCAGGTACTGGCTCGCTGGAGCGCCGAACCGGAGTTTGTTCTTAACGTACCGTTGTTTGACCGCCAAACTGATCATACAGGCATCGAAGATGTAGTGGCCGACTTTACCAACCTGATGTTGCTTGAATGTAACTACCGTATTCCACAATCCTTTCTGGCCCAGACCGAGCAACTCCAGCGTCAGCTACATCGTGATCTTGCTCATGCGCGCTATTCGGCAGTCAGCATCCAGCGCGAACTTGCGCGCCAGGGGCGTGAACAAGGTGTCTCTGCACCGGTGGTTTTTGCCTGTAACCTTGGTACCCCACTGCTGACCGAGCAATGTCAGCACACGCTGGGAACACTCCATTACATGATTTCACAAACCCCACAGGTCTGGCTGGATCACCAGCTTTATGAAGGCGAAGACGGACTATTGCTGGCTTGGGATGCAGTTGATGCCCTGTTCCCGCCTCAACTTATCGACAATATGTTCCGAGCCTATACCGACCTGCTTGAAGCACTGGCCGAGAATGAGCAGAACTGGCACCACACCAACCCGGTTGCGTTACCGGCTGATCAGTTGACCCAGCGTCGTCTGGCCAATCAGACGAAGCAGGACATCGTACCCCGTTTGCTGCACCAGGAAATGTTTTCGATTGCACACCAGACCCCGCACCGGATCGCCCTGATCGACAGCCAGCAACAGATGAACTACGGTGAGCTGGCCCTCCGGGCGCTGCAAATTGCTCGCCTGCTTCAACAGCACGGTCTATCAGCAGGTGAGCCTGTCGCTGTCACCCTGCCGAAAGGATGTAGCCAGATAGCCGCAGTCATGGGAATTTTGGCCGCCGGCGGCTGCTACGTCCCGATTGGTATCCACCAGCCCGATGCGCGGCAGACGAAAATTCACCGTACGGCAGGGATCCGTCTGGTACTAAGCGATACTGAACATCAGGCCAATGTTGCCACCCAAACAGTCACCTGCCTGGATATCGGCAAAGCCGATGCCCTGGCCCCCTTGCCTGAACCGGTAGCTGTCTCACCGATACAAAGTGCATATATCATTTTCACTTCAGGCTCGACCGGTGAGCCAAAAGGGGTAGAAATGGCGCACCAGGCCACATCCAACACCATTGATGACATCAATGTCCGCTACGGTGTGCATGCCGACAGCCGGGTACTGGCCGTATCCGCACTGGACTTCGACCTGTCTGTTTACGATATCTTCGGTGTGCTCAGTATCGGTGGTGCGATGGTATTGATCGACGAAGAGCAACGTCGTGATGCCGCAGCCTGGCTCTCCCTTATCGAACAACACAAGATCACCGTCTGGAATACCGTTCCTGTCCTGCTGGATATGCTGATGGTCATCGCACAGGACCACCCGCGCCGCGAAGAACGTCCCATCCTGCCATTTGAGCAGGTCATGTTATCGGGTGACTGGATCGGACTCGATCTGCCACCCCGCCTGCATGCCCTCACTTCCCCCACCGTCAGGCTGGCAGCCATGGGCGGTGCAACAGAAGCGGCGATATGGTCCAACACCTTTGACCAGTTTATCCCTGGCAAGACCCTTCCGGCATCCTGGTCATCCATTCCGTACGGGGCACCGCTGGCAAACCAATGCTACCGGGTAGTCGATGCGCAAGGACAAGACTGTCCGGACTGGGTACCGGGTGAGTTGTGGATCGGTGGTCGCGGGTTGGCCGAAGGCTACCGAGGGGATGAAACCCTGACCGAGCAACGGTTTGTCCTCGCTAAAACCGACACTCTAGATAACGTTCAGGACGAGTTGCGCTGGTACCGCACAGGCGATATGGGACGTTACTGGCCAAACGGCCAACTGGAGTTTCTTGGCCGCCTCGACCACCAGGTCAAAGTACGAGGGCACCGTATTGAGCTAGGCGAAATTGAAACCGCGCTGCTCAACCAGCCAGCTATCAGCCGGGCCGCTGTCGCCACCTTGCGCAGTGATGATCAGCCTGCAACACTGGCTGCCGCTGTGGTCGCTGAGCCCGGACATCGCATTGACACTAAAGTGATCACCACTGGCCTGCAGCAATTAGTACCCGATTACATGGTGCCAACCTTATTGATTGAGGTTGAAACCATTCCGCTAAGCCACAACGGGAAAATCGATCGTAAACAGATCATTGCTCTGCTTTCCGGGCACCTGAATAACCAGAGTGCAACCTTGACACCCCTACAGACAGCGAATGAGATCGCAGTTGCCAAAGTGTGGCAGCGGCTGTTATCTGCAGAGCAACTAGGCCGTGAAAGCAACTTCTTTACCCTAGGCGGTGACAGCCTGCTGGCAACCCAGGTCATTTCAGCGTTGCGCTTACAGGGATTTGATGCCGAGCATCCTCTGCGCCAATTGTTCGCCAATCCTGTACTGGCAGAGTTTGCTGCCATTTTGCACGAAGGCGAAACCATTGAGCCAACGCCATATATTCAACCTGATCTGGCCAACCGCCATCAGCCCTTCCCGTTCACGGAAGTACAGCAAGCTTATTGGATGGGGCAATCCCCAGGGTTGCCGCTTAACTGCGGTACTCATTATCTGGTCGAACTGGACGGAGAGAATGTGGATCTCGACCGGCTGGCCCAAGCTTGGCACGCTCTGGTTGAACGTCATGAAATGTTGCGGGCCATTGTCACCTCTAATGGCATGCAGCAGATCCTGCCAACTGTCGCACCACAGCCAATCAAACAGTCCCGCATTGATGCCAGCCAACATACTGATGGCCTGACTGCCGCCCGCCAGCAACTCAAGCAATACTGGCAGGTCCTGTCTGAAAACCACCAAAATCAGGCTGCCGGTATCACTACGGATACAGGTCCGGCTCATCGTCTCTTTGCCGTTCACTATCACGATCCCCAAGGCAAGCCACGCCAGAGGATTGGGATTATCTTTGATTACCTGACGCTGGATGGCTTCAGCATCAAGCTGCTGCTTGAACAACTGGCCACAGCCTACAGCACGCCGAATCAGCTTCCGCCAGCTCCTGGCCTCTCGTTCCGCGATTACGTCAACCAAATCGTACCGGACAGTAACGAGCTTGCCCGGGCTGAAAAATACTGGACAGAAAAATTACAAAGTCTGCCAATGGCAGCCTCGCTACCACTGGCACACGAACCTGATACACTGAACGATATGACGGTCAGGCGCCGCCATGCCCGCTTGAGCAGCAGCAAGTGGCAATTGCTCAAAGACAAGGCTCGCAGTCACCAGATCACCCCTTCCGTACTGCTGCTGGTTGCCTACAGCCAGATCATCCGAGCCTGGAACAGTGGCCGTGACCACACCCTCAACCTGACTTTGTTCGATCGCAAAGACGTCCATCCGGATATCAACCAAGTACTGGGTGACTTCACCTCATTGGCTCCGATAGGTTTCTATCAGGAACGAGGTCACAGCCTGCTGGAACAAGCGCGGGCAACCCAGCAAGAAATCGCTCAGGCTCTGGAACACAAAGTCATTTCATCGATCTGGATCCAGCGCGAAAGGGCGCGTGAAATGAGCATGACTGCCGCATCTCTCCCCATCGTATTTACCAGCACTTTAGGGTTGGGCAACGGTCTGTTCGAGCAAGCACCCGCCGGCTTCCCGGAATTTGCTGCCGGTGGACTATCCGAAACCCCTCAGGTCTGGCTTGACCATCAGTTGTATGAGTACAACGGTGAACTGACCTTGTCCTGGGACACGGTCGAAGGCCTGTTCCCGATGGGTATGATAGATGACATGTTCGATGCCTATCTGGACTTGCTCGATCAACTGATAACACAGGACTGGCAACAACCACTGATCTTGCCATTGCCACAGGCACAACTGGCTGTACGCCGTGATGCCAATCACACCCAACAGGCAATCCCCCCTCGCCTCTTGCATCAGCCAATGTTTGACATTGCCCGGGCAACACCAGAGCGTATTGCACTGATTGCCGGTGAGCAGACGATTAGTTACGGCAAACTAGCCACCCAGGCTCTGCAAATTGCCACGCTCCTGCAACAACATGGTTTGAAAGCCAGTGAGCCGGTAGCTATTACCCTGCCTAAAGGCCCGGCGCAAATTGCCGCAGTCTTCGGAGTCCTTGCTGCCGGTGGTTGTTACGTTCCCATCGGTATCCATCAACCAGAAGCCCGCCAGTCACGCATTCATCGTACTGCCGGGATCCGCATGGTATTGAGCGATCACAGCCATCATTCATGCGTTGCTGCTGAGGGCATCACCTGCCTGGATATCCACCATTCCAACAATCTGGCTCCCCTATCCGAACCGGTTGCAGTCTCACCGGAGCAAAGCGCTTATATCATCTTCACCTCAGGCTCAACCGGTGAACCCAAAGGCGTGGAAATGACTCACCAGGCTACCGCCAATACCATTGATGATATTAATACCCGCTACGGCGTTCATGCCGACAGCCGCGGTCTGGCTGTTTCAGCCCTTGATTTTGATCTGTCAGTCTATGACATATTCGGGCTGCTCAGTTGTGGCGGCGCCATAGTACTAATAGACGAGCACCAACGCCGTGATGCCGAAATATGGCTAACACTGATCCAACGCCATCAGGTAACGGTATGGAACACCGTCCCTGTACTGCTCGATATGCTGCTGGTCGAGTCCCAGAGCAAAGCCAGCGAGGATCACACGCAAAAGCTTCCTTTTGAGCAGGTATTGTTATCCGGTGACTGGATCGGGCTGGACATCCCGGGCCGCTTATTTGCCCTCAATGCGCCAGACGTCAAGCTGGCCGCTATGGGCGGGGCCACGGAGGCTGCGATCTGGTCCAATACTTTTGACCAGTTCTCGCCAGAACATGGTTTGCCAACTCACTGGAGCTCGATCCCTTACGGTAAACCGCTGGCAAATCAGTGCTACCGAGTTGTCGACAGCCAAGGGCAAGACTGCCCTGACTGGGTACCGGGTGAACTATGGATCGGCGGAACCGGGCTGGCAGAAGGCTACCGGGGAGATCCAGTGTTATCAGCCCAACGCTTTGTCCTGGCAGACAGCAATACCCAACCGGGAATAACAGGTGAGCAACGCTGGTACCGCACCGGTGATCTGGGGCGTTACTGGCCAGATGGTAATCTGGAGTTCCTCGGCCGTCTGGACCACCAGGTAAAAGTCCGTGGTCACCGGATTGAATTGGGCGAGGTGGAAACTGCCCTGCTCAGCCAGCCTGCCGTAAGCCGTGCCGTGGCTATCACCTTACGCCCGGCCGGACAGCCTGCCGCCCTGGCCGCTGCCGTCGTCGCCAAGCAGAATTTATGCCTCGATGAGCAAGTTATAAAAACTGGTCTGCAGCAACTGGTACCCGATTACATGATCCCAACCTTGCTCATTGAGGTTGATGACATTCCATTAAGTCACAACGGCAAAGTCGACCGCAAACAGATCACGGCCGTGTTGACAGAACACCTGGCCGAACAAAGCACGGTACTGACTCCTGTACAAACAACAACAGAGCAAACTGTAGCAGCTATCTGGCAGCAGCTCCTCAAAACCGAGAACATCGGTCGTGAAAGCCACTTTTTCACTCTGGGGGGTGACAGCCTACTGGCCACGCAGGCTGTCGCCGCATTACGCCAGGCCGGGCTGGATGCCGAGCAACCACTACGTCTGTTGTTTGCCAAGCCGGTATTGGCCGAGTTTGCTGCCGAGCTAAGCCAGAGTGACATCAGCGAGGCCTTGCCAGCCTTAATCGCCGAACCTGATAACCGTTGTGAACCATTCCCGCTGACCGAGGTTCAGCAGGCCTACTGGATGGGACAGTCACCAGGCCTGCCGCTTAACTGCGGCACCCACTACCTGGTCGAACTTGATGGTGAAATGGTGGATGTTGCCCGCCTTGAACAGGCCTGGAACGGACTGGTTGAACGCCATGATATGCTGCGTGTGGTGGTCGATGAACATGGTCGGAGCCAAACTATCCAACCGCAGGTTACGCCGTACCGCATTGAGCTCGCCCCCCAGTGCTACGCCAGCCAGACAGAAGCCAAGGCACAAATTACTCAGTGGTGGCAAAGCGTAACCCAGGCAGCAGAACAGACCCTGTTTGCTATCCGTATTGTCCGCTATGGCAATCAGCGTAACCGCCTCGGTCTGATGTTTAATTACCAGACCCTTGATGGTTTCAGCATTAAGTTGCTACTCAAAGAGCTGGCAATCCGCTACCAAGACCCACAGGCCCTATTGCCTGAATTTGCCATTTCATTCCGCGATTACGTCAACCAAATCCAGCCTCAGCCAGCCGCGCTGGAAAGGGCTCAAGCCTACTGGCAGAACAAGCTTAGCACCTTACCGCTAGCCCCGGCATTACCGCTGGCCAAAGATCCGCGTACCTTGAACAAACCACAGTTCTGTCGGCGGGAAGCCAAGCTTAGTGCCCAGCAATGGCTGCAATTGCGCCAATCGGCCCAGCAACAAGGGATCACACCATCTGTGCTGATCCTGGCCGCCTATGCCGATGTACTCAGCCAATGGAGCGGCGGGGCTGCACTTACCGTCAATCTGACCCTGTTCGACCGCAAACCGGTTCATGCGGACATCAACAAGATTGTCGGGGACTTTACCTCACTGGCCCCGGTCGGCTACACACCTGACAGCTCGATGACCCAGCTCGATGTGGTGCGCCAACTCCAGCAGGAGGTTGCCGACGCCCTTGAACACCGTGAACTGTCATCTATCTGGGTCCAGCGCGAGCGGGCGAAGACCATGGATATGACCGCAGCGGCGCTACCGGTTGTCTTTACCAGCACTTTGGGGATCTCGGACGATCTGCTGGGCGACGACACCATGGTTCATTTCCCGCAACTGGCAGGTGGCGGTCTGTCTGAGACCCCGCAAGTATGGCTTGATCACCAGATGTATGAATCGCAAGGGGAGTTGCTGATCTCCTGGGACAGTGTCGATGAACTATTTCCGGCCGGAATGCTAGATGACATGTTCAGTCAGTTCATCAAGGTAGTCAGCCAGATGACTACCCAATGGCAGTCACCTTTTGCCCCACTGTTACCCGATACCCAGAAGCAAGTCCGGCAGCAGGTTAACGCCCCGAACCCCGAGGCGCTTTCTCCACGGTTGCTACACCATGGCATGTTTGACATTGCCCGCCGTCACCCTCAACGTATTGCACTGATTGAAAATGACAAGCAGCTGACCTATGGCGAACTGGCTAACCAAGCCTTGCGTATCGCCAGTGCGCTGAGACGCAATGGCCTGCAAGACGGTGAACCGGTAGGGATCACCTTGCCTAAAGGCGGCCACCAAATTTCTGCGGTGTTCGGTATTCTTGCCGCCGGTGGATGTTATGTCCCGATTGGAATCCACCAGCCAGCGGCACGCCAGGCAAAAATCCACCAACGAGCCGGGATACGAAGGGTACTGACCGATGCAGGGCACAGTCACCTAATCCCTACCGGTGAGATCTGCGCTATCTCGATTGACACCGCACTGCTGGCAGAGCCATTAGCGGAGCCGGTCGCGGTCTCCCCGGCACAAAGTGCCTACATCATCTTTACTTCAGGCTCCACCGGTGAGCCTAAAGGTGTCGAAATGGCCCACCAGGCAACAGCCAATACCATTGACGACATCAATACCCGTTACGGTGTCCATGCTGACAGCCGGGTACTGGCTGTCTCTGCCCTCGACTTCGACCTGTCTGTGTATGACATCTTCGGCCTACTTAGCACCGGCGGTGCCATGGTACTGATTAACGAAACACAACGCCGTGATGCTGCCGCCTGGCTGAAATTGGTTGAGCGTCACAACATCACAGTGTGGAATACCGTACCAGTGCTGCTCGATATGCTGATGGTAGTGGCTGAGCACCCTACCCGTAACAGCCAGCACCCTGCGTTACCGTTTGAACAAGTGATGCTCTCCGGTGACTGGATCGGGCTGGATCTGCCCGGCCGTCTGTTTGCCCTCAGTAGCCCTGAAATCAGGCTGGCCGCCATGGGCGGAGCAACAGAAGCAGCTATCTGGTCAAACACCTTCGATCAGTTCCAACCGGGCCACCTACTTCCTGCCGATTGGCATTCCGTACCTTACGGCTATCCACTGACCAATCAATGCTATCGGGTAGTTGATGCCCATGGCCGGGACTGCCCGGACTGGGTGGCCGGTGAACTGTGGATTGGGGGAGCCGGAGTCGCCCGAGGGTACTGCGGTGATCAAGCCCTGACCGAGGCGCGCTTTGTTATGGCAAGCACCGAGACATACGGTGACGGCACAACACCGCTGCGCTGGTACCGGACCGGGGATCTTGGTCGCTACTGGCCAGACGGCACCCTCGAATTCCTGGGCCGGTTAGATCACCAGGTTAAAGTCAGAGGCCATCGCATCGAACTCGGTGAGATAGAAACGGCCCTGATGACACTTCCTTCGGTCATTAAAGCTGTCGCTGTCGCCCTCCGCCCAGCCAATCAACCGGCTACTCTGACCGCTGCCATGGTCATGGCAGAGGGGGTGACGATAGACACAAACGCCATCCAGGCTGAACTGCATCAGCTCCTACCCGATTACATGGTACCGAGCAGCTTGGTGGCTGTAGCGGATATCCCATTAAGCAGCAACGGCAAGGTAGATCGCAAGCAGATAACACAAATGCTTGTCGAACACGTCCCGCAGGCTGGCTTTGAGCCACCCGCTGATGAGCTGGAGCAGAACATTGCCGCAATCTGGTGTGAGGTGCTTCGTCTTGAGCGCATTTCCCGCCACGATGATTTCTTTGCAATTGGCGGGGATAGCCTCAGCGCAACTCAGATTGTCCAGCAGCTTCAACAACAACGTGTCAGCCCGGACAGCATCTCGCTGGTTACCCTGTTCACGGCACCCAATATTGCCGAACTAGGCCAGCAAATCCGCGAGCAATGGTTGGCACTGTCATCCGAACACACACAGACATCAGAAAGTATTTTCGAGGAAGGCTCACTATGAGTTACATGACAATGAAAGTCGGCACGATGATTGCCGATCTTCAGGCAAAAGGAATTTACCTTTGGGTTGACGCGCAGCAGCTTCGTTTCAAGGCGCCGGTTGGCGCCCTGACCGACGACATGCGCCAGGCCATCGGGGCCAGAAAGCAGGCCTTTATCGACCACCTGTCAGCCTCCAAGGACCAAGCGCGCATCCCGGCAGATCCGGAAAACCGCCATGAGCCATTCCCGTTAACCGATCTTCAGGTCGCCTATATCGTCGGCCGTCGCAGTAATTATGAGCTGGGTGGCGTTGGCTGCCACAGCTATATCGAGCTGGAACTGCCACGACTGGATCATGCCCGGCTGGAAGCTGCCTGGCACAAACTGATCCGTCGCCATGACATGCTGCGTGCAGTCATCGGTACCGATGGTCAACAACGGGTATTGAAAAATGTAACCCTACCGCCGGTAGCCATACAGGATCTGGCCGGACAAAGCAGGGAGAACTTCGAGCTGGCTGTCAGGCGCTCACGTGACGAAATGGCCTTTCGCTGTTACGACTCCGAATGCTGGCCGCTGTACGAGCTGCGCCTGACCCAGCATGATGACAAGGCAATATTGCACCACTCGACCGATCTGTTGATT
This sequence comes from Photobacterium alginatilyticum, assembly GCF_009910675.1. Lineage (GTDB taxonomy): Bacteria > Pseudomonadota > Gammaproteobacteria > Enterobacterales > Vibrionaceae > Photobacterium > Photobacterium alginatilyticum. The sequence continues at coordinate 65,426 of NZ_RSEJ01000006.1, forward strand.
GCCGACTTTGCCAGTATCCAAATCCTGCTGGCTGAGCTTGGGGACCTTTACGATCACCCGGACAAAGACTACCCGCCGCTGACGGTTACCTTCCGCGACATCCTCAAGGCCAAACTGCACCGAAAAGCCAACAAAAGCGGCGACGAACAAGCACGTTACCAGCAGCATAAAGACTACTGGATAAATCGCATTACCACGATGCCGGGGGCCCCGGAGCTTCCGGTCAGAGCAGCATTGCCTTCCTCACCGCCCGCCTCGCCGGATGAGCCGACTTTCCAGCGCCTGAGCTTGTCGCTGGACACATCGCAATGGAGCCATTTCTGCCAGCTGGCAACCGAGCATAAAATCACCCCGTCCAGCGTAGTGCTCAACGCCTTTGCCGAGGTGCTGCGCCGCTGGTCACGCAATGCCGATTTTTGTATCAATCTGACCTTGCTCAACCGACCCAGCGATCATCCGGACATTCCGCGTGTAGTCGGCGACTTCATTGCTGTAAATGTACTGGAAGTGAATGATGATCGAGGTGAACGATTTATCGAACGCGCTCAGGCCTTGCAACAACAACTTTGGCAAGATATGGCGCACAGTGATTTCACCGGCATTGAAGTATTGCGTGAAATGACCCGCCAGCAACAGGGCAACGTACTTATCCCGGTTGTCTTTACCAGTACCGTCGGGGTTACCGGAAATACGCTGCCGGAAAATGCCTTCATGCACCATGCCAAGCTCAATTACGGTATTACCCAGACACCGCAGGTCTGGCTGGATTGCCAGGCTACCGAGCGCAACGGGGAGCTGCATATTGACTGGGATATCCGCCTGGGTGTTTTCATGCCGCAGGTAATCGAACAGGCTTTTGCCTCCTTCCGCCAGTTACTAGAAAACCTGGCCAGCCAACCGGAACACTGGCAACAAGCAGGTGTGGTCACCCTGCCTGCGCAAACCCTGATCCAGCGCGATAACCTCAACAATGCGAAAAAGGCCCCTCTACCACAAGGCTACCTTCATCAGGAGTTTTGCCAGCAAGTTCTGTCAGCCCCGACGCAAACAGCACTGCTCTATGGCAACCAGTCATGGAGTTACCGGGAGCTGGCCCGATGGGCGCTGGCTATCGCCGGTAAACTTCATGCTGCTGGCTGCCAGCCGGGCGAACCGGTAGCACTGTTCCTGGACAAAAGTCCGTTGCAAATTGCCGCGGTAATGGGCGTCCTGCTTGCCGAGGGTGCCTATGTACCGATCGATATCACCCAGCCGGCCCAACGCTGCCGCTCGATTCTTGAGGATTCCGGTGCAAAATGGGTGATCTGTTCAACCAGTCAGCACCAGCACCCGTGGCCCCAAGGGGTCGAAGCCCTGGCCATTGATCCCGAGCCGACCGGGGCAACCCCGCTACCCGATGATCAGCAGGTAAACACGGCCATGCATGAAATGATTATCAAGGGGCAGGCAGCCGACACTGCCAGTCAGCTGGCATACATACTGTACACCTCCGGCACCACAGGCAAACCCAAGGGGGTCATGCTGAGTCATCAAGGGGTGGCCAACACCATTGCCGGTTTCAACGACCAATTTGCCTTCAGCAAAGAGGATCGTACCCTGGCTCTGGTCAATTACAGCTTTGACTTATCGGTACTGGATATCTTCTGTACCTTTACTGCCGGGGCGACCCTGGTACTGCCGGATAGCCACTGGCGCACCGATCCGGGAAGCTGGGCAACCGCAATCGAGCAGCATAACGTAACGGTATGGAATTCGGTTCCGGCCCATATGCAGATGCTGATGGCCTGGCACGAAAACCATACCGAATGCGACTTGACCAGCCTGCGTATTGCCTTTATCTCCGGCGACTGGATCCCGGTAACGTTACCGCCGGTAATCCACCAGCGCCTGCCGGATCTATCACTCAACAGCCTGGGCGGGCCAACCGAAATCTCCGTGACTTGTATCTATAATCCAATCAAGGAGGTGCCCCTCCATGCCACCAGCATTCCTTACGGCACGCCGCTGCGCAATCACAAGCTATATATCCAAAATAGCCGTTTCGAGGATTGTCCGGACTGGACACCAGGCGAAATGCTCGTTGGCGGACCGGGTGTAGCTTTAGGCTTTGCCAATGACCCCGCCCGTACAGCGCAACGCTTTATCACCCACCCCCACACAGGTGAACGCCTGTACCGTACCGGGGATATCTGCCGTTACCGTCCGGACGGGGTGATAGAGATCCTTGGCCGCGAAGATAATCAGGTAAAAATCCGCGGCCACCGTATTGAGCTGGGTGAAGTTGAAGCAGCACTTAATGAGTTGCCATATATCAAGCAAGCGGTCGCGCTGACCCGGACCAACCCGGTCGAACTGGTGACCGCCCTGGTGCCGGCTGATAACAGTGCCTCTGCGGATAGCACCGTAGCGCAGGCAGGATCCGATAGCGCGCTGACCCATATCATCCAGTCGGATTTGCAACAGGCGCTACCGGGTTACATGATCCCCTCCGCCTGCAAAGTGATGGAGGCCATTCCGCTCACCGCCAACAACAAAGTTGATCGCAAGGCCCTCAGGGAAGTATTTGCCAGTCAAATTAGCGATAATACAGCTTTTGAGCCGCCTAAAGACAACTGGATAGAGCAGAAACTGGCCGAAATCTGGTGCGAACTGACCGACATTGAAAGACTATCGCGAAATGATGACTTCTTCATGATTGGAGGTTCCAGCCTGACTGCGGTAAGCCTGCTTAACCGCCTGACGGAAGAACGCTTTGCGGTCAATATCGATCTCATCTTTAACAACCCGGTGTTTAAAGATATGGTGGGGGCCCTGCAAAAGTGCGAAGATGAAGAAGAGCGCTTCAGGCAATCTATCGACATTGATGCGCTGTTTAACCAAGTTACCAGACACCGCGATCACGCCGCCCCTTACCTGTCACAACACGCCGACAGCGGTCCAACCAAGGTCTTTATGACCGGTGCTACCGGGTATCTGGGCATCTATATCCTCAAGTCTGTTCTTGAGCAGACCAATGACACCCTATACTGCCTAATCCGCTGCCGCGATGAAGAAAATGGCTACTTCCGCCTTCAGCAACTGGCCGATGAAAAAGGCTTGGCACTCGAGCTTGATCGCGAGCGGATCAAGGTTATTCCCGGCGACCTGACTGCTGACCAGTTCGGTATCGCGCCAGACAGCTACCAATGGCTGACACAGAATATTGATAAGGTGCTGCATATCGCGGCCCTGATCAGCCTGATTGCACCCTTGTCTTCGCTATACCCAATCAACGTCAAGGGTTCGGCTAATGTGATCGAGCTGGCCTCGACCCACAGGGTCAAGCCTATTCATTACATGTCGACAATTGGGGTGCATTACCGCCTACCGTACCACAAAGATGAGCCACCGGTACCGGAAGACACCAACTCGTTTGAGCCTTGGCACAAACCTGAGCTGACCTACGAGCACACCAAATATATGGCCGAGCAGCTGTTCTACATGGCTCGCCAACGCCAGATCCCGGTCAACATCTTCCGCTCTGGAGCCATTACCTGGGACAACACCCAGGCAGCGCCATTTATCAATGACGATGCCTTTGTGAAGTTCTTCCGGACCTGTCTGAGCATCAATGCCTATCCGGACTCGCAAATCCTGATCAGCACTACACCGGTAAATGTGGTTGCACGCTATATTGCACTGCTGAGCCAGCCGGAGATTACCAGCGAAGGCAAGAACTACCATGTGGTCTCACGCCACAGCCATACCGGCGATCAGATCTATCAGTGGCTAAATAGCCTTGGTGGCCAATTCGAAAAATTAGGGTTTGAACAATGGAACCAGAAACTGGCCGACAGCTTTGGCCGGGGCTTTATCAACCGTTATTTCAAGCACGGCATGGATCAGGGAGGCCACCACCAATACCGTATCGACAATCTGGAAGCCGCCCTGGCCGCTATCGGAGAAGTCCCGTTTGAAGTCACTCCAGACTACTTCACTCCCATCGTCGACCACTTTGACAAGGCCATTCGTCAGGCAGCTCGACAGTCAACAGCAACCACGGAGACCGAGGCATAATCATGTTACATTCAATGCAAATGCAAGCGGGAACCCCGGTTGATGCCCTGCATACCAAATGGTTCAAGGTTCTCAAAACCGGCCTGAAGGTTCGTCAGAGAATTTTCTGCATGCCCCACGCTGGCGGGGCAGCCAGCCAATTTCGCAAGTGGGCCGAAGCCATACCGGCAGATACAGAACTGATCGCCATTCAATATCCGGGACGGGAAGAACGGGTTAACGAGCCATGCCTGCAAGACATGCCGTCCCTGATAGATGCCCTCAGCAACAGCCTGTGTGCCCAGCCACACCTGCTGCAAATGCCCTACATCCTGTTCGGCCACAGCATGGGAGCAGCAGTAGCCTACGAACTATGTGCCAGATTACAGAGCAATAACCAGCGCCTGCCCTGCCACCTTGTTCTGTCTGCCAGCGAAGGGCCGGGACACATCAATGTTACTTCGCTACACCGTGCCTCTGATCATGCTTTGCTAGAGGAAATTGTTCGTCTGAATGCCGATTTGGCCTACCTTACACAAATGCCCGAGTTGACCGAGCTCATCATGCCAAGCCTGAGAGGAGACTACCGGCTAATCGAAACCTATGGCGCCATGTCACCAGAAATACACCGTATCCAGCCTCCTGTGACTATAATGGTTGGCGAACAAGATCATGAGCTAAGCGAAAACGATGCCCGGGCATGGTCTCAGATCACTGATCGGCATATGGGCTTTATGCGCTACCCAGGTGATCATTTCTATCTCAACCAACAATACCCGGCGATGATTACGGTAATGCTCGGCTACCTCAAGCAGCATCAGCAACCAGTCTGGCCATCAGTGCCTTAATCGTCATCCTGCCTACCGCCCCGATGGGAATACTTCTCAATAACCACCTCGGGGCTTTTTCGCCCGATGCGGGTAGTGCCGTTTGTTCGCAGCTTAGATAATTGCTGAAATTTTATCTTGAACAGGCACAGGGCGAGCCTTAGCTGCCTGTCAGAAAACCTTAATATTCCGTCAGCGAAGACATGGCCAACAGCGGTTCTGCCAAGCCCCATTTAGGCGCACTTCTGATTAAGCACCTTTATCGAACTTATTCTTGGTAATTATGTGGAGTAAATATGAATCAACAATCTCGCCTAACGGCTAAAGATCTTATCAATGTCGGAATCTACTCGGTTCTTTATTTTTTCATCATGCTCATCATTGGTTTCTTAGGCTTTATACCCGTTTTTATCCCTTTGCTTGCTGTCATTCCCGCTTTATTAGGTGGCATTCCGTTTATGCTGTTCCTAACGCGGGTAGATAAATTCGGAATGGTGACGTTATTAGGTTCCATCAACGGGATATTAATGTTTATCGCAGGTATGGGTTATTGGACTTGCCTCACCGGCTTATTGTTTGGCTTAATCGCTGACCTCATTCTTGCACGTGGCCAATACAAAAGCCCCAAATTGAGCTTATGTGGATACACCTTGTTTAGCGGTTGGGTAATTGGAACCTTTATCCCCTTCTTTGTTGGTCGCGAAGAATACTTTGCCATGTTGAAACAAGGTTATAGTGATTCTTACGCACAACAGTTAGAAGCCTTATTACCAATGTGGTCACTGCCGTTTTTATTTGTAGCGTGCATTTTGTGTGGTGCAATTGGCAGCATGATCGGTAAACGAGTTTGCGCCATTCAGTTCAAGCGCGCAGGTATTATTTAATGCGATTGAACAGCCACTCTTTGCAACGACGATTCACTCTCGATCCACGAACCAAGCTATTATTGTTGCTCAGCATCAGCGTATTTGTGGTCAGCGGCGTCGCTGGCAGCCATGCCTGGGTTCGCTCATCGGCCTATCTGTTGGCAGTCCTCCCATTGCTGCTGTTAGGGCTAGAAGGACGTATCTATTTAGCCGGGTGTTATGGAGCAATATACAGCATCTGTCTTTATGTCGCCTATGTGCTGGTGCCCATCACAGAGGGTTTAACCAACTCCATGCTGCTGGTATTAGTCGGAGTGTTTACACGAATTCTGCCCGCGATTTTTTCGGGTATATACCTCGTCTCTACAACGACAGTGAGCGAATTCTTGGCAGCTTGCCGCAAGCTTGGCCTGCCGCAACAAATGACGATTCCACTCGCTGTTGTATTTCGTTTCTTTCCGACTTTTTTCTCCGAAGCCATTGCCATTGAAAAAAGCTTGGCAATGCGCGGCTTGCGTTTCAAGCATATTATCCGGTTAAGGCTATTGCCGCTTCTGATCAACACCACTCGCATCGGTGAAGAATTATCAGCAGCCGCGTTAAGCCGCGGGTTATCTGCCTCAGTAAAGCGCAGCGAACGTCAATCACTAACATTTTCTTGGTACGACTACCTTGTGCTGACGATCGTAATCTTGCCTCTTTGTTTGTTGTTCATCTCTTTGTTGTTCGGGTAGGTTTATGAATTCAGTTACTTCAAATACCGAGTTGCTAAATTTGCGCAATGTCAGCGTACGCTACGAACATCATGATACTTCGTGCTGGAGTCTTAAAAACATTAACTTGCAGGTAGCCAAAGGTGAAGTCGTTCTGTTTTGCGGAGCATCGGGTTGTGGCAAAAGTACGTTACTGCGTCTAGCAAATGGCTTAATTCCGCACTACTTTGATGCCAATGTAGAAGGAAGCGTTCAAGTTCAGGGGAAAGCACTCGAACACTTTAATTTGGCATTAATGGCAAGGCAGGTTGGTAGCGTTTTTCAAAATCCATCAAGCCAGTTCTTCGCCACGACAGTGGAGGACGAGCTGGCCTTTGCTCTCGAAAATCAAGGCTATCCAGTTATATCAATCAACCAGCGCCTTGCAGAGGTCGCCGAGCAGTTTTCATTACAAGATCAATTACCCCAATCTATCTTTGAGCTCTCTAGTGGCCAGCAACAGAAGCTGGCATGTGCATCGGCCAGCATGCTGAACCCCGATATTTATGTTCTTGATGAACCTTCTGCCAATTTAGATGCCGAGGGCATCGCCATGTTACGCGCGACGATTCAGCGGTGGAGTACGCAAGGTAAGACGGTTCTTATCGCCGAGCATCGCTTATATTACCTGAATGGCTTGGTTGATCGCGTGGTTCATATGGCCGAAGGTCAAATCCAGGACACGATGACCGGGGAGCAATTCTTTTCTCGCTCGAGCCACTCCTTAGAACAACAGGGGTTACGACCCGCGCACTTTACCGATCTTTGCTGCTCGACCTCAGCGACAAGCAGGTTTGCCGATAGTTATCAGTTATCGCCCATTCAATTAGGCAGAAATGGACAAATGTGGCTTGATATATCGTCACTCTCTTTCCCTAAGGGGCAGGTGACGACAATTATCGGTGCAAACGGCGCAGGTAAATCCAGTTTAATGAAGGTGCTTGCAGGACAGCATCGTGACAAAGTGGTGCTTAGCAACAATCAAACACAATGGCGCTGGCGAGCACGTCAGCGGCACAGTTTTTTTGTATCCCAACACGTTCATCAGCAATTGATAGCCGATTCCGTGTTAGAAGAAATCCAGCTAAGTATGCCGGAACCTTCCGAGCAGGGAGCGCTAGAGTGGTTACATCAGGTAGGGTTAGAAGCATTAGCCGATAAACACCCATTAGCAATGTCTCGAGGCCAACAACAGCGTTTAGCACTGTTAACAGCCTTAGCCAGTGAGCGCGAATTGCTGCTGTTAGATGAGCCTACCAGCGGGTTGGATTGGGGAAATATGGCTGCACTTACCGAACTTATCCAGAAAGCCTGCAACGGCAACCGAACCGTTGTAGTAATTAGTCATGACCCTGAATTTATCACCCGGGTAAGCCAACAAGTATTGGTACTTGAATCTGGCTATTTGAAGTCACAGTTTGATGTTAGTGCAGATCAAGGTCAGCAATTGCTAGCTGAGCTTCAGTCATTTCAAAAGGTCAGTGCACTCGATGCCTAAATCAAAATCGCTATTGATTCCCTTTTCCTAATAACCGCCACCTTTCGGTGGCGTTTCTTTTTGGTAACAAATCTATCCGTTTCGGGTTTGAAATATCTCTTTCGGGTAGCAGCAGATCCTCTCAACCAAGACAATTGCGCGAATGATTATCAATACCAACATATTGCTATTTCAAGGAGTACGAGAGGTATGCAAGCCGCACCATCACCGGTTCAGGGTCTATCAGTCTTAAATAAGCCAACCCACACACACAACATCAATAAACTCGCGCTACTAGTGAAAACAGGGCTTCTCTGCACAGCTATCAGCACAACACCCAATGTACTGGCCAACACCAACGAAAAGACGCAAAGTCAATCTACAGAGCTGGAAGTGATCACGGTCACTGCTGAAAAACGTAATGCCGACATCATGGATGTTAGCTCCAGTGTTTCCGCAATTACCGACTCGGATTTGAAAGATGCCGAGATCAGCTCCATTACAGAACTCAGCCAGCACGTACCTAATCTACACATTTTTACCTGGGGCGGTTCACGAGAAAACAACATCTTTATTCGGGGTATCGGTCCGGGCTTATTCACCGATCCAACCGTAGGTTTTTATGTCGATGGGGTTAACTATACCAACAACGGTATGTTCGATCTGGATCTCACTGATGTCGAGCGTATCGAAGTACTGCGTGGCCCTCAGGGAACCCTATACGGCGGTAACTCCCTGGCCGGTATCATCAACGTGATCACCAAAAAGCCAGACAATTTCACTGACGCCCGCGTATCCGTCACCGCCGATACCCTTGAGCGCCGTAAGATCAGTGTCGGCGTGAATACTCCTCTGATCGAAGATGAATTATACGGTGGACTGAGCCTCGCTCTTACCGATAACAATGGCCATCTGACCAACATCCATAACGGTAAAGACTACGGAGCCAGAGAGGATCTTGTTGCTCGGGCAAAGCTACGTTGGGAACCGACCTATACCTTTGAGTCTGACCTTATCCTCGACTTCCAGCGATTACGTGGCGATTCTTATGCCCTGGGGAGTGCAGCCTTTATCAAAAACAACCCCGACAAAGTCGACCACAACTATGACGGCGAAGATAATCGCGATGCCTACGGTATTACACTCGTGATGAAAAACGAGTTCAGCCGTTTTGATTTCACCTCCATTACCGGATGGCGTGATTGGGACAGCTACAACTCTGCCGACCAGGATGCCAGCAGCCAGACGGACTATATCTACCACAACATTGCCGAAGAAGAACAGAAGCAATTCTCGCAAGAATTTCGCTGGGCCTCAAACACCACGAGCGATTTGCAATGGCTGACAGGCCTTTACGGCTACTATGCCGAGTACAAAACCAAGGGCACCAACATGCTTGATTACACAGCCATTGGCTGGGGAGGCCCTTACACCGACTATACCAATGTGGATAAGGAAAACTCAGGTTACGCTGTCTTCGGTCAGGTCGACTACAGTTTGACTGAGCGTTTGACCTTAACAGCAGGTCTGCGGGTTGATATGGAAAAACGCAAAGCCGATATCCAGGCCAACAACCAGAGTAGCCCGAGCGTCAACATCAAGGGTGACAAAGACTTTAACGAATGGCTGCCAAAAGTAGGCGTTTCTTACACTCCTGACAACAGATCCTTGATTTACGGCACGGTCAGCCAAGGCTACCGTGCCGGTGGTTTTGACCACCTGTATCCGAACCAGGACGATCCAACATACGATTCTGAAACCAGCACCAACTACGAGCTGGGCTACAAGGCATCATTCCTCGACAACTCGCTTGAACTCAGTACGGCCCTATTCTATATCGACATCAAAGATCAGCAGGTCCAGCAACTGGTTCAGAGCACCAATACCATCATGACAGATAACGCCGGCCGTGGCCGCAGTCAGGGTATTGAATTTGAAACCCGCTACACCCCGGCTCTTGGCTGGATGATGGAACTTGGCGGTAGCTATACCAATGCTGAATACAAAGACTACGAGAATTGCGCTATGACCAGCCTGCAAAGCTGCAGTGGCAATAAGATGGTAAACACCCCTGAGCTAACAGCCAACGTCGCCCTGCAGAACACCCGTCCGCTGACGGAGAGGCTGTCGCTGTTCAGCCGACTGGATGTCATTCATGTCGGTGAGTACTACTTCAACAGTCTGAACACCCTCAAACAAGATCCATACCAACTGGTCAATGTTAAGCTGGGGGTTGAAAGCCAGGACTGGGATGTCTACCTGTGGGCGAAGAATGCGCTCGATGAATACTACTCCACCGTAGAGTTCGACTTTGGCTCCGGCCATACCGTCGAAGCCGGCGACCCACAAAGCTTTGGCCTGACGTTCAACGCTTACTACTAAGCAACCAGAATAAGGGCCTGTCAGACGCAGGTCCTTTCTATTGGCACTGAATTGGTTTGAACATACCCGGCCAATTTGTTAACCGATTAAAATGGACGACAATGAGCACAAACATACCTAACCCTAAAATTTTAATACTGGGCGGATTTGGCCACGTTGGTATGGCAACAGCACAATACCTGCTTTCACTCACCGACGTGACACTTACCCTGGCCTCACGCCATCCCGAACGACTACCGATCCCGTTGACTCCCTCAGCCTCTGTTACCTCCCTCAAGCTGGATATCAAGAATACGGAAGCCTTACAGACGGCATGTCGACAACATGATCTGGTCATTTCCTGTGTCGGTCCGTCAGGTCTTATAGGCAACACTGTTGCCCAAACCTGCAAAGAGGTCGAAACCCCGCTGATTGACGCCGGTGGTTACGATCCGCTTTTAAGTCGCCTTGAAGCCGATGAAACATCCCAACCAACCCAAGTACCGCTGATCATCAATGTCGGTTTATTGCCTGGCCTGTCAGGTATCTACCCCCAGCATCTGATCAAATCATTACCCGGCGACCATACCGTCACCGGGATCGATATTCATTATGTCGGCCGTGATACCTGGTCGTACAATTCAGCCTGGGACATCATCAGCAGTCTGGGTGATTTTGGCAAAGATCATGGATTTTGCTACCTGGAAAATAATCAGCTCAAGCGCCAGTCCTTTTTCAAAGCCAGCAAAAAAGTCAGTTTCCCTGCGCCTATCGGCACAGCCTCAACAATGCTGATTTACTCTGAAGAGATCATGCGCCTTGCCCGTCAGAACAATATCGACAATGTCAACGTCTATGGCGCCAACATTGGTCCGCGCGCTGCAATGATCTGCGCCATCGCCAAGGTATTTGGCTTATACCGAACCGAAAAAGGGATTGCCCGCGGCGCACGCTGGCTGGTCAAAGCCTCACAAAAAGACATGCAAAAACTCCAGCCAGCCTACGGTATAAGAGTTGATTTGCATGAACAGAACGGCCATACCTCATCCGGCGAGCTTCTGCTTTCTGATACTTACCAGGCAACAGGCACCGTGATTGGTATCACAGCCAAAGCCGTCATCAGCGGTCGTCACAGTGGTCCAGGAGTATTTATGCTGCACGAAGCCATCAACCAGTCTGACTTTATGGCCGAGCTAGCACAGTCAGGCGTAATCGCATATCCAGCCACGACCGACCATCAGTCAAGCACTCAGAGGGCTTCAGCATAATGACCGACCATACCAAGAAAGTTATCGTCCTGGGCGGGACTGGAGAAACCGGACGCCGGATTATTTTACATCTTTGCACCACCCATCCTAAATTGGAAATCGCCAGTGCCTCACGCGCACCTAGTCAGGATACAGAGTATCCATCATTGCAAGTCACGCCGATCCGGCTTGATATCTACAACAAACAAGACACCATTGAGACACTCGCACACTTTGATCTGGCGATCATCGCCCTCGGCCCGATGGATAAAGTCGGTGCACTTGCGCACCAGTGCTGTCTCGAAGCGGGTATTGACTGCATCGATATTAATGACAGCCTGTCTGCAGCCGATGAAATCTACAAGCTTCACGACCTAGCACGCCAACAGCAGAACACGATTCTGACCGGCATGGGATTCACCCCCGGCCTGTCCGGCCTGATGCTGGCCAAACTTGCCGAAAATAATGCATCCTCCAGCGGACGCTATGCTATCCGGGCGTATATGGGGGCAGCCTACGGTGGCGGCGAAACCAGCCCCTATGCCATGCTGTCAGGTTTCAAAAACACCGTAACCCAGATCCTCGGTGGTCAGCGCATCGAGATCCCGACACCTTGGAAAGACGATAATGCCCATTTCCAATTTCCCGAACACCCCAAGCCTCAAGCACTGATCCCCTATTCAGCGGTCGAGTGTGCCGGATTGTCACACCCTAACCACCCGCTCAAAAAAAATGTCCAGTACTTAGATACCCGTTACCATATACAGTATTTGGGTCAAGGGTTTGCCCGTCTAATGACCGCCATATCGCTGGGACAAAAGGGCCAACAGTTTATGGCCCGGAAGTTCTACCAAAGCGGCCAGAATATCAAGGCTAAAGGCAAAGCCGATCCCGATACAATCTTATGGGTTTACCCGGACAACTCACCAGAACAAGGCTTACTGATCCACGGGGTGATTTCATCATACGATCTAACCGCTCTTATGGCCTGTGCCGCAACCGATGTCTGGCTTACCGGACAATTTAATGCCCTCCATGGAGTCTTTGCCACTGACCAACTTGATGGTGATATACGAAAATGGCTAGAAAATACTCTTGCCAGCCGTGGAGTTACATACCGCCCAGCCGATCTCGCCGCCCTCCATCGGGATGGAATTCATTTTGGCTGGGTAGAGCCTGTGTGCGGACAAGTTCATCGTCTGAGTAACTATGGTGCCAACTGGTACACCAGGGAAAAGCAGCACCCGAGAATGATCCCGCTACAAAAACAGTTCCTGCTTGAGTCAGGCATTTGGAAAGCATTGCGAACACAACAAAGCCCGCTGGCATTTGCCCGATTTGTCATTCGGACCCTGATGCGCTGGCGACGACACAACAAACAATTCGCTACCTACCAGAACCGACATTCTGCATCGCTACGTCAGATCTGGAAACAGGTTACCCAAGATATCAGTATGTTTACATCCGGTTATTCCTGCGCAAGAGATGTGCTAGGCCAGGATGCTGCAGCCCCTCTTTACCGACAAATGTTCCTGGAAACCGGTAAGATGGAAATGCGCAATTTATGGCCGGAACCACAACTGTTTAGCGCATTTGCCGATCCCAACCAAGCGGCATTGGACTACTGGCTGACATTTATGCGCCACTATGCCGCACTTGAAGTCATGCACTTTAATGTTGACGACCAAAAACCTGGCCAGCTAACCTGCAGGATCACTGACTGCGCATATGCCAAAATGTTTGTCGAACAAGGCTGCCCGGAACTGGCTAACCTTGTCCGAGAGATGGAACATGAAGCATTAATGCATCTGTTCAGCCACACTCAGCTCAACGTTGACTGGCAATCAGGTGATAATGGTACGGCCATCATAGTTATAACATCGGCAACCCAAACTAATACCAAGGAAGAAAGAAACATCGAAGCTATAGGCAATAAACCAGAACACGAAACAATCTGCTCCTGCTAACAACACGCCCTAACTTATTTCGCTTCTTCACTCTCACTATGGGCTGATTAAATTCAGCCCATTTGTCCCCCTATTCACTCATATTTTCTATTGTCTCTACAGACTTCACATTTATTACTGCAAATGATAACAAATATCATTTACACGTCATTGTTATTTTTGATAGTATCAGAATTGTTATGTTGTAACGCTCTTTTATAGATGGGAAAGTTATAAACTAAGGATAGCGTTTAGTTATGTGCTCTAATGATTTTACTGTATTACCTCTAGACCAAATGTCACAGCAATACCAAAGTGAAGAGAAAAACATCATTATCCAGCCTGGATTAGCTGTATCTATTTGTCATTCTAACTGTAATTGCCTTAATGCCTCATTTCCGAGTGATGATAAATATATACACCTAAATTATCTGCTGGAAGGCTGCTTCAAAGCCAGAATACGAGATACATTGATAGAGTTAAATGAAGGTGATGCGATTATGGGTTTTTCTTGTGGAGAGCCATTTCATTTAATGAACTCACCTTCATTTTGTAACCTTGATATTATGGTTACACCAGAACTACTTGCAACTCTGGCTGAAAACCACTTTCTTGACATTGATTTAAACGATGTGGATTTTTTTATAAAGCCCCCTTGTAACAATATAAAGCTGAAGTCCACAGCCAGCCATATTGCTTCGCTAGTTGAAAGACCAACCTGTAAACTGCTATTACACTCGGCAGTATTAGAGTTTATTCACTGGCAACTTGACGCTTTCAAAGCAAAACATAGTAGCCAGGGACTTTCTATCCGAGAAAAATATCAATTAGAGTCAGCCCGAAGTTATCTACTTAAAGATCTCAGCATCGCTCCCACTATTGCTGATATTGCAAATGTCGTAGGCTTAAACCAATGTAAACTTAAAAAAGGCTTTAAGCACCTGTACGGCAACAGTATTTATGCCCATTTTCAAAAAGAGCGAATGAAGAAAGCAATGCAATTGTTAAAAGATAATAACGTTACTGAAACAGCCATGATCTTAGGCTACAGCAATGTTAGTCATTTTAGCGCTGCCTTTAGTAAAGAATTCAATATCAAGCCCAAAGAGGCTAGAAAAGAAATTATTCCATCAAACAAACAATGCGCATGATAAAAGAGAAATACCTACAACAACTTCTACTATCCTCTAACCAAATAAAGAGGCAATAGAATGTATACCCAAGCTAAATAATATCAGTATCAACATTCAACCACGTGATGCCCGCAAAGAAGCCATTCCCTCTCTGTCCATCGGGCAATACTAGGTAGATCACCGCACCACAAAAACCGAGCAGGGTGCATGGCGCACCACTTTAGCGGCATTCGAGCCTAACAGGTAAGAACGTAACTTCGGCTTGGCCGAAGCCATCACAATCGCATCAACCTGGCTTTTCTTTGCCTGGGCAACCACCTCGTCAAACACAACGCCGCTGCGGATGATCCCGCTGCCGCGATGCTTTTCAGGCACCAGACGCTCCAGCATGGCCTGTACCGCAAAGCGGGTATTGGCATTTTTGCCCGAAAAGGTATCGCCCGATACTGTCGGAACCATGCTATGGTGCACCCGAACATCATCGACAAACAGCATGTCAATCACCCCATCGTCGGCGAGCAGTTTCAGTGCCATATCGACTTCTTTCTCGACCACATCGGGGAAAGCAAGGTCCACTGGCATCAGTACATGTTTGAGACTCATATTAATGTACTCCCATCAACTTGTTCGGTAACCACAGCACCACTTCCGGGAACAGCATGCAGAGGATCAAGACACACAGTTTGAGCAGGATAAACGGTGCAATCGAGCGGTAGATATCCATCATCGTCACCCCAGGCGGCGCAATGCCCTTGAGATAGAACAACGCAAAGCCGTACGGCGGGGTCTGTACCGCAATCTCGATATTGAGGATCATCAGAATACCGAACCAAATCGGATCGTAGCCCAGCGACACCGCTATCGGGGTAAACAGCGGGGCGCACATCAAGACAATAATCAGCTCGTCAATGATGAAACCCAACAGCAGCATGATCACCTGCAGCAAGATGATCACTCCCAGCGGCGGCAGTCCCAGATCCTGGGTGAACTGAGCCACCATATTCTGTACGCCGCTAAGCATATGGAAATTGCTGAAAATCGACGCGCCGAGAATGATCCACATCGATACACTTACCAGCATCGCGGTTTCAAACCCGGAGGATTTGAACATCTCGAAGCGGAACCGCTTGAACACGACCGCCAATAAAATAGCCCCGATAACCCCTATTGCTCCCGACTCTGTCGGCGTCGCAATACCTGTAATGATGCTGCCCAATACCGCTACGATCAGCAACAGCGAAAACAGACCGTCACGGGCGGTTCGCACCTTCTGCTTGCCGCTCATCCGGCTCTCCTCGCCGGTACCCAGCGGTGCCTTCGACGGCTTGAGCTTACAGCTGATGATCACATAGGCCACCAGCAGGGTAATCGAGATCAGAGCCGGGACAATCGCGGCGATAAACATCCGCCCGACCGAGTTCTGGGTCGTTGCCGAATACATAATCATCGGAATGCTGGGCGGGATCAGAATTCCCAGCCCGCCGCCGGCCATGATCACGCCAAGTGCCAGGCGCTTGTCGTAGCCGCGATCCAGCATCGGCTTTAAGGCAATACTGCCCGAGGTCATAATCCCTGCACCAATGATCCCGACCATGGCCCCGATCATCGAACACACCCCGATCACGCTGATCGCCAGCGATCCTCGCAATCGGCCGATCAGCATCTGGCTGGCATTAAACATCGCATCCCCGATCCCTGATCGGGTCAGCAGCTGGCCCATGTAGATATACAGAGGGATTGCCAACAGAATAAAACTGAAAAAGTTACTCTCAATGGTGGTCGGGATCAGGTTGAAAATCCCTTCCCCCCAGGTCAGGTAGCCCATGCCCATGGCGATACCACCAAGCGCCAGCCCTACCGGGGCCCCGAGGGCAAAGCTTGCCAAAATGCAGCCAATCAGCAGCAATGTCAGTACTTCAATACTCATACGTCCTCCATCCCTGCCGGCGTATAGTTCGATTCTGCCTGTTCACCACAGTGCTCTTCTTCCTGCCCCTGCAAATCCCGCTCGGTAAACAGAAAATAGAGATCCTGCAACAAATCACTGGTGTACTGCAGGATGAATGCGCCACATGCCACCATCATCATTACCCAGAAGTGAGCCATGGTCGGTGCCCACTCCGACTGTCGGCGATAGTTAAATTCGATGGCCTCTTCAAACTTGCCAAAGCTCATCATCAGTACCACGGCGAGGAAAAAGATCGCCAAAGCGTAGGAGAACAGATTGAAGAGAGATTTAAAGCGGGCCGAGACCGAGAGGTAAAACACATCCACATTGATATGCGCTTTTTTCTGCTGAGCCAGGGCACCGCCGAGCGCCGCGATATACCCAAACAGAAACAGGGAAACATCATAGGCCCAGATAGTCGGGCTACCCAGCACATACCGGGAGAACACCTCGAATCCCACCGCCAGTGCCAGCAACGGCATCAGCACCGAGGCCGAAAAACCAATCAGGTACACCAACCGATTGACCCCGAGGCAATACCCCTTCATTGCCATCTTAAACATACTTATCATCCTTGAAGCCGGAGGAAAGACAAAAGGGGCTCTCGCCCCTATATACCAACCGGAACCTCTAGAGATACTCGCTCCGGCCGGTATTCACCCCATTTACTGCTGAAGAATCTCAACCAGGCGGCTGCTGTATTTATCCGCCTTGGCGTACTCGCTCCACAGCGAGTTTGCTGCCGTATTCCATTTCTGGATATCTTCCTTGCTCGGCTGCGGACTCCACTTCATGCCCTTGGCTTCCATATCTGCCACCGCCTGAGACTCCCACAAACGCGACTTGGTCATCTGCTCACGGGCATGCTGGGCGCTGGCACCACGTACAATCGCCTGCAAATCGGCCGGTAGCTTGTTCCAAGCACGCTTGTTTACCACGATAGGCAGAGCCTGTGCGCCCGCTATCGGCAGACGGTACATATACTTGGCAACTTCAACATGGTTACCGTCACGATGATCAATCAGGTTACTACCGATAGAGCCATCAATGACCCCGGTTGCCAGGCTGGTATAGATTTCACTCCAGGACAGCGATGCCGGCGAAGCCCCCAATTTGCGCAGGAACTTACCGTAGGCACCCGGCGCACGAATTTTCATCCCTTTGAAATCATCAATAGAGTTGATCGGCGTTTTGGTCAGCACGTAGACAGGTAGCTGAATATAGGGTTCCAGCCACACCAGATTCTGTTTGTCGTACGCCTCTTCCAGTACTTCGCCCCAGCCTTTCTCATGGAACAAGGCACTAAGCTCACCGACATCATCGGTCATCCCAGGCAAGCCAACTTCGACAACACCCGGAGGAAACTCACCGGCATGCATTGGCTGGAAAGGAGCACCCATGGTCATCAGGCCGGATTTGACCGAGCCCAGTACGCCTGTCTGGCCAACACCTTCACCGGCATACATGACCTGTACGGCAATACGGCCGCCGGACATGGCTTCAATGTTCTCGGCAAAGCTCTTGTACACTTCACCATAGGCTGTACCCCTCGAATACAGGTTCACAAAACGCCAGTTATGCTCGGCAGAAAAGGCTTCGGGAACCATCGACAACGTGGCCGAAATGGCCAATGTGTAGCCAGCCAGTGTTTTCTTCAAACTTTTGTTTCGCAGCTTGTTCTTGCGCAGCTTTAGTAGGGTGTTGAACATGGGTTTTGCTCCTTGTTATTTTTATCCTTCACCTGCTCAAATCCATCGGTTCGAACAGAGACAAGTGCCATGACGTCTTTACTTCATCCGTTGCCATGTTGTTACCGATAATTACAACTTATTCACATTTATTAAATTCTTATGTATTCACGTAAAGTTTTAACGCCATCAAACCTTTGCCAAACCAATCACTTATGTCTTTAAAAACAGAAAGATAAATAATGATATCGCCCTAAATGACAGGCAAAAAAAAGGCAATACCGAAAGGTATTGCCAAAACGTCACCACTAGAACATACGTTCAATCAGGCACGACACAAACACAAGCTAAGGTTTATTTCAGGGTAGTTCGTTATAGCTCGGGACCACCCGAGCCGAAAAATACCGGTACCGGATCAGTATTGGGGGTTACTGATCGACACCGAGGCAGAGATACTTGATTTCCAGGTAGTCCTCAATACCGTACTTGGATCCCTCGCGGCCGCAGCCGGACTCTTTCACCCCACCAAACGGAGCCACTTCGGTTGAAATTATTCCTTCATTGATACCGATAATGCCGTACTCCAAGGCTTCACTGACCCGCCAGATCCGGCTGTTGTCGCGGGAGTAGAAATAGGCTGCGAGCCCATAAGGGGTGTCATTGGCTCGAAGGATCACATCCTCTTCGTCGTTGAAGCGAAACACCGTCGTTACCGGGCCGAACAATTCCTGGTGGGCGATATTCATTTGCTCGGTCACATCGCTCAGAATGGTCGGCTGGTAAAACTGCTCACCGACATCAGCGATCTGACCGCCCAATACCAGATTGGCGCCCTGGCTGATCGCCTCAGTCACCAGAGTATCGACCTTGGCAACCGCCCTGGCGTTAATCAACGGACCAATCTCCGTCCCGTCCGCCAGGCCGTCACCCAATTTGAGAGCTGCAACAGCCTCGATATAACGGGCCATAAACTGGTCGTACACCGCATCATGAATATACAAGCGATTGGTACACACACAGGTTTGTCCGGCGTTGCGATATTTGGAAACCAGCGCCCCCTGAACCGCTTTGTCCAGATCGGCATCCTCGAAAACGATAAACGGGGCATTGCCACCCAGCTCCATCGACACTTTTTTCACAGTATCGGCAGCCTGACGGAGAATATGCTTACCCACCGGGGTCGAGCCGGTAAACGAGACTTTTCTCACCAGCGGGTGGGTACATAACACTTCACCAACCTCGGCTGGCCGGGCTGTTGTGACCACATTAATGACCCCGGCGGGGATCCCTGCCTGCTCAGCCAGTTTCGCCATCGCCAGGGCACACAAAGGGGTATCCTCGCCCGGTTTAACCACCACGGTACAACCGGCGGCCAGCGCCGGGCCGACCTTGCGGGTGATCATCGCCACCGGAAAGTTCCAGGGGGTAATGGCAGTAACGACCCCGACTGGCTGCTTGATGGTAAGATAGCGGTTGCCCGGCATAGCAGCAGGAATATGGTCACCGTAAGTACGCTTCGCCTCTTCGGCAAACCATTCGATAAACGATGCGCCGTACATCACCTCGCCATAGGCTTCCTTGTAGGGTTTGCCCTGCTCTGTTGTTAGCAATTTGGCCAGCTCATCAGCGTGTTCCACAATCAGCCCGAACCAGGCCTTGAGCAAGTTTGCACGGTGTTTGGCCGTCGTTTTTCGCCAGCCCTGAAGTGCTTTATCTGCAGCGACCACAGCCGCTTGCGCCTCACTGGCGCCCATATCCGGCACTTCAGTAATTAATACACCGTTTGCCGGGTTAATCACCGGCAATGTGGCACCGTTGTCTGCTGCGACCCATTGCCCGTTTATATAGGCATGAGACAGAACCAAAGGTAAATCTTCCATAACTTAATCATCCGCTGCTGAGAACTATTACAGGGTTCAAAGAATGATGTTTCAAATCCATTCATAATGCGTAAACAGAATTTTAACAATAAAAAGCAGTGAATAAATTTTCACTGATAAACCTGAAGTTTTATGGGCATAAAACAATGACACGAGCCTCTATCCCGGTAGGACAGATCGGGGATTACGAAATAAAACAGCTGAAGATTTTCAAGACAGTTGCCGACTGCGGCGGATTTTCTGCCGCCGAAACAGAACTAAATATTAGCCGCTCGACCATCAGTATTCATATCTCTAACCTTGAGTCGCGCCTCAATCTTACCTTGTGTCGTCGTGGACGAGCTGGCTTCGCCCTTACCGAAGAAGGCTCGGTTGTCTATGACGCAACCATTAAGCTACTTGGCGAACTGGATGATTTCCGCAATACCATCAACTCTCTCGATACCCAGTTATCCGGTAGCCTGACCGTGCTGTTCAGCGATACTATCAGCCTCGACAACCGCGCCCGGATCCCGGACGTATTTTGTAAATTCTCTAAGCTGGCGCACGAGGTCTACCTGACTTCCGAAGTAGCCAGAATGACTGAAATTGAGCGAATGGTAATGAGTGAAGAAGCTGATATCGGCTTTATACCCTACCACCGCAGCCTCGACGGACTGGAGTACCAGCATATTTATTCCGATCACTGCTTCCTCTACTGCAGTCGGGACAACCCGCTGTATGATCTCCACGAGGACGAACTGAGCGACGAAATTATCGATGGTTTTCCGGTGGTATATGCTGGAATGAAGACCCAGGAGAATATTAACGGCCATCTGGCCAACATGAACCTCAAAGCCACCGCCTATAACTATGAATCGCGGCTGGCCTTGCTGTTATCATCGAAGTTTATCGGCTTTTTGCCAGAGAACTATGCCCAGCCCTATGTCGAAAGCGGCGAGCTTAAAGCTATCGCCCCGGACCGGCGCTTCTATACGCTGGAGATTATGGCGATCACAAAAAAAACCAGCACGGTAAATAAAGTACGTTCACTGTTTATCAAAACGCTGCTTGATTTCTATCACGAACACTAATTAGCCTCACGTACTTCGCCCGTCTCCTGATCCCAGGGACGGGCAAAGTACGCTTTATTGCATTATCATCACAACAGCTCACTATCCGTCGAGTGAAACAGATAATCAGGCAGAAGCTTGGACAGGCTCTTCCGCCAAGTCGTCTTGCTGCTTGTCGGCGACCTTATTACAGATGTAGTTTCCGATCGGAATAGCAGAGGTTGCCGCGGGAGAGGGGGCATTACATACATGCAGGCTTCGATGACTCTCGGCAAAGAGAAAGTCATGCACTAAAGTGCCATCTTTCAGCACTGCCTGGGCACGGATACCCGCCGGATACGGCTGCAAATCATCGACTTCAATTTTCGGGCAGTATTTATTCACCAATTTGAGATACCCCGGTTTCCACCATGAATTTTTGGTCTCTATCAAACCTATTTTAAGGTGCTTTCCGGTCGCCTTCCAGAAACCGCTAAAGCCGAGCATATCACCAATATCTTTCAGGCTAATGTTTATCCTGCCGTAACCTTCTCGCTTCCAACCCTGCACCGCATTAGGACCGACCGTCACCGAACCGTCAATCATCCGGGTCAGGTGAACACCCAGAAACGGCAAATCCGGATCAGGGATCGGATAAATCAGGTGATTCACTATCTGGTTATATTTCTCCGGCAGTCGATAGTATTCGCCCCGATAGGGAATAATCTGAAAATCAGTCTTTATACCTAGCATCCTAGTAACCCGATCCGCCATCAAGCCTGAGCACGAGATCAGAAACCGACAGACAAAGGCAACACTGTCGCCCTCTTGCCGACAGCGAACACTGATCTCATCTTCGCCCTCGCTCAAATCTTCCACTACCGTTCCCAGCGCAACTTCGCCGCCTAACATGCGAAACTCATCCGCCATTTTTTCGGTCACCAGACGGTAGTTCACTATGCTGGTCGCCTCGACCAAGATAGCCCCCAAGCCTTCTATATTGGGCTCTTTGCGCTTTAACTCATCCTGATCAAGCAGCACAACCTCAAGTCCGTTATCCCGGCAGCGTTGATATAGCGCCTGCATCCGCTCCATTTCAAGCTCGCTGGTCGCAACCAGCAGCTTGCCGCAGTTCTCGACCGGAATGTCATGCCTAGCACAAAAGCGGGTTGTCGCCTCCACTCCGGCTTTGCAAAACTCGGCCTTCAGGCTGCCCGGCGGATAATACACACCGGCATGGATCACGCCGCTGTTATGCCCCGTCTGGTGGCGGGACAGGCCAGATTCCTTTTCTATCAGCAAAATAGACTTGTCCGGATGGCGCTGCTGCAATTGCCAGGCTGTCGAGACCCCGACAATCCCCCCACCGATAATGATGTAATCGTAGACCTTACTCACTCGTTACCACTCCATTGATACCAGCTCGCCGCAGTATCTGCGGCGAGCGTATTTCCTTTGTTGTTATGCCATTGCGGGTATTCCGGCTATCGACTTTGACTTAAACCGATTGCAACTTAACCCTATGATGACTTAAATAAATAGCGGCTTAGCGAGTAAAGTGACCACGCTGGCGCAACAGCTCACGCTTAAGGCCGGCATGGGCAACAAACTTATCACGACCATGCAACCAGCAGTGATTCTGAACCACCAGCATAGCGCCGACTTTTACCCTGACATTGAAACAGTTGGTGTCGGTTTCCAGCGACTCACTCATCTGATGCAGATAGAGCCCCTGCTGCATGTTCTGAGGCTGGGCAAACTGGTCGATAAACAGCATATGCGGCTTGCCGTTACTGTCTTCTTCGAAGAAAACCGGGTGCTCGATGGTGTAACCGACATTCTTGCTCGGCGGCGCACCCCAGACGATATTCTGCTTGGCCATCGGGTGATGGTAAAAACGCTCCAGATCCTGCCACTCGTCCACATGGAGCAACAAGGAATCCCCCATCTCCATGTTTTTCTCATCCATCTTCATCATCAGGACGAAATCAGTTCGCTCATTGACGTAGGTGCCGTCATTGTGAAGCTCCATCCGGCGATGGGCCTGGCGCAGGTAGCTGTCACTGCTGTCTTCGTTCTTTACCGTGAAGCGGGCATAGTACTTGCCGTACATCGCATCAAAATTCGGAATACCGATCAGATGGGAAACAGCCGTCGAGAGCTTGACGAAAAAGTCTCGCTGCTCATCGGTATCTTCATAGGCCGCCTGGGCCAACTCGTCAGCCTGGAGCAGGAAAGCACCGGTTTCACGGTTTGCCATCGTCGCAACCAGGAACTTACCCAGTTGATAGTCACACGCTTTGTCCAGCGCATCAGCCACGGCATAGCGCAAGAACGGCTTGTATTCCAGCGCCTGCAACTCCCAGTTGGCGCTCAAATCAATAAAGCGATCCAGGGTATTTTTCTCCAAGGTAACCACTTGCAAGCGCGGGTTGGCAGGATAGGGACTGACCGTAAAACCATGGTACTGGCTGATGCTCTCGTTCAATGCAGGTGCAATTTTCATGGATAGCTTCCTTTTTGCTTCTAAACAGGCTCTCCGGCCCGGTGAAGTTGACTGACGTTATTGGATAGCCGACCAATTTCCCTGACCGGCTGTTTTAACAAAACTATAACGAGAACGGGATGATATTAACAATATATGGAAAATATAGTTCCCATATATAAAATAGATTAGTGATGACACATGCCTAGGCGACTGGCTAGGCGGATACCTAACGGACAAGGCAGCCAAGGAGCGTATATGGATATCAAGCGACTGCACTATTTCACCGTTCTGGCGCAAACAGGCAACTTTACCAAGGCAGCCGATCAACTGGGTATCGCCCAGTCGGCGCTGAGTATCAGTATCCAGAAGCTGGAACAGCAACTAGAGTTGAAGTTAATCAATCGCACCGAGCGACAAATGAGCCTGACGGCCGACGGACAGGTGCTCCTGCGTCATGCCAGAAAGATCCTCGAGGATGTCGATCAGGCCAAAAAGGAGCTGCAGGAATTAAAAGGGCTCGACAGCGGAGTGATTAATTTCGGTGTATCCGCCATGCTCGGCTCGTACTATCTACCCGATACACTGGCACTGTTCAAGCAGACCTACCCGGGCATTCAAATCAACATTCAGGAAGCCGGCACCGCAACGCTGGAAAAGATGCTGCTTGACGGCCAGCTCGATCTGGCGCTTATTCGCTCCGATCGCAGTCATGATCAGATCCGTCATATCACACTGGCCGAGGAGCAAATCGTCGCCTGCGTTCCCAGTACCCACCCTTTCGCCGAAGAAGGTAGCATCACTCTCGAACAGTTCTGCCAGCAACCTTTGGTCCTCTTTCGCGACGGTTATTTCCTGCGCGAAGCTGTCAGCCGTTATTGCCTACAACAAAAAATCACGCCCGATGTCCGCTTCGAGACCAATCTGATTGAGCTGCTCAAATCACTGGTCCGCAAGGAAATCGGTATCTGCACCTGCCTGCCGATCATCCTTGGCGACGAAACCGATTTGGTGACAGTACCTTTCGAGCCACCGATCCCTTTGCATCTCGGCATCGGCTGGAAATCAAGCCACTACCTATCGAGCGCGGCGCGGGCTTTTGTCAGTTTCCTGCAAACCGAACTCAATGCCCCGGCAGGAAATGTTTGATAGCGGTAAACCTTTATTTTAATTCGTGATGATTTTCCAGTTTGCAACATATCGATAACCTCAGCTCAACACCAATAACAACAGAGCCAGCATATGGAAAAGAAAGTCAGCTACGATGCATTCTGGATGCCGTTCACGGCAAACCGCAATTTCAAAGCCGATCCAAGGATCATCAACCGTGCCGAGGGCATGTATTGTTACTCCGATAACGGAACCCAACTGCTTGATGCCACCGCAGGGCTATGGTGTGTCAACGCGGGGCACGGTCGCAAAGAAATCGGCGAGGCGATGGCCAAGCAAGTGGCCGAGCTGGACTACAGCTCACCGTTTAACTTCGGCCACGATATCGGCTTTGAGTTTGCTGAGCGCCTGGTCTCCTTCACCCCGCCGGGTCTAAATAAGGTCTTTTTCACCAACTCCGGCTCTGAGGCCGTTGAAAGTGCACTGAAAATTGCCCTCGCCTACCAACAGGCCAAAGGCAATACCGGCAAGTTCAAGCTGATCGGTCGCGAGCTGGGCTACCACGGCGTCAACTTTGGCGGGATCTCCGTCGGTGGCCTGACCCCCAACCGCAAGGGTTTCGGCCCTCTGCTACCGACCGATCACCTGTCCCATACCTTGGATATCGCTAACAATGCCTTTAGTCAGGGGTTACCCGAGCACGGGGCAGACAAAGCCGAGCAGTTGGAGCAACTAATTCAGTTCCACGGTGCCGACAGCGTGGCAGCCGTTATTGTCGAGCCAATTGCCGGTGCCGGCGGTGTGATCCTGCCGCCAAAAGGCTACCTGCGCCGCCTGCGCGAGATCTGCAGCAAACATGATGTGGTGCTGATCTTTGACGAAGTTATCACTGGCTGGGGACGTCTGGGGGCATCATTTGCCTCGGAGGCCTTCGATGTGGTGCCGGATCTCATTACCTCGGCCAAGGGGATCACCAGTGGTGTCGTGCCACTCGGGGCAGTATTCGCCAAAGACGAGATCTACCAGACCGTCGTCAACAGCGCACCGGAAGGGGCGGTAGAGTTTTTCCATGGCTATACCTACTCCGGGCACCCGGTTGCCTGTGCCGCAGGTTTGGCAACCCTCGACATCTACCAGCGCGAAGGACTGTTAGAGCGCGCCAGCGGAGAAATCGGCCAATATTTCCAACAGGGTCTGCACTCACTAAAAGGCATACCGTCTATTGTCGATATCCGTAACTACGGCCTCATCGGTGCCGTCCAGTTTGCCGAACCACAAGACGGCAAGCCGATTGGCTTTGATATTCTCAAGCGCTGTTACGACAAGGGCGTGATGGTGCGCAGCATGGGCAATACCATCGCCCTGTCACCACCGCTGATCATCGAAAAACAGCACATTGACGTGATAGTCGATACCCTGTCCAGCATCGCCAAGGACATTCCGGCCTAATACGCTCGGGCTGGCCGATAACAGTCTGACAATTATCCTCCGGCTAACAAAAAAGCCTGATAACCATGTAATGGAGTATCAGGCTTTATTAAATATGCAGGCAGTGTGTCTTTATGCCTTACAATACACTCTCGCATCTCGAGGTGTATAAATACCAAATGTAACCGTCCTCAAGACACCATTCAGGAACGTTTCCTGAACCTCGACTCTTGATACATTTTCAATACCGCCACAAACTTCAGCGGCATTGATTTCCTTCTCCTGAGCCAGTCCATTGATAAAGAAGTGCTGAGAATTTTCTTCTTTGATCTCGCTGTTGCTGTCAGACATCACAAATGACTGTTGGGCACATCCACTCATAAACAAAGCCAGACATGCAGCAATAATTACTTTTTTCATATTTACCAAACTGATTTAAATAGCAAAAAAGATATTAGAGCATATGAAAAACGTGAAAACGATATTGCCACCCTGCCGATACCAGCCACACAACAACAAAATGAGTAAAGCCTCCATCAAAAATGATGATTTTTATCATTAATATCAATGAGTAATTGTTTCTTTGCCTCGTTTGTATCCGTCTGTATGACATTGTATCTATGCGGCTGAAAAGTCGAAGATAATGTGACAGATAGCCAATACATTCATGAAACTTATCTTTATATGATAAATAACTGTGATTCCTGCTGGATTTTAACGGCTGATTAACCATTATCCTTTATTGACTTTTACGTCAATAAACAGAAGGTTATATGATAAATAGAATAATTACCCTAAGTGCAGTGGCCCTGCTTTCGTCACACAGTGCACTGGCTCAAGTTGAAAATGGCGACTTCGAAAAATGGAACGGTAATACGCCTGATAATTGGAGTGTGATAGACTCCGGAATCGCTGTTTCCCCCTCTTCGACGCAGGTTAAAACCGGCGGGCTTGCCGCTGAAATAACCGTTAATACTGGCTCGCAAAGCAATACGGATTTTTTGCAGACCGTCAGTGTCGAGCAAGGCAAAAGCTATGATTTTGCTGTATCGCTTTATCACACAGAAGGAAAAGTAAAAGCGCGCCTGTATGTAGATGGCTATCAGAATTACTCAGATAACCTGCAAACCAATCAGTGGCAAGAGATCCGTTATTCTTACACCGCCACCGCCAGCAAAGACATTCAGGTAGGCTTGCGTTTTTATGATGTGTCCGGTTTTGACGGCTCTGAAGTGGTCTATGTCGACAACTTCCAGCCTACCGACACAGGATCGACACCACCCACGGGCAGTTGCACCGATACCACAACCACGCTAACTCTGGTCACGGACCAGTACGCCTCTGAAACAAGCTGGGTGCTGAACAATAGCAGTGGAAGTGCCCTGTATTCAGGCTCGGGTTATGACAACTCGACCACCAATACCAAGGACATGTGCCTGACTGACGGGGATTACACCTTTATCATCAGCGACTCATACGGTGACGGCATCTGCTGCAATGTCGGCAATGGCTCATTTACCCTTGAAGCGGATGGCAAAGTCTTAGCTTCCGGCGGTGAGTTTCAGTCAAGCCAGTCGTTCAACTTCACTATCGGCGATTCCGGCACTACACCGCCAACTGAGCCACCAGTAGTTGGTGACTACTACAAATCAGCGGAAGGTAAATCTGGCTTCGCTCTCAAAACCGCTCTTTACAACATCATTACCAACCACAACAGCCAGGGATACAGCGCTATCTGGGATCTGGCAAAGGTTGCCGATCTGGACAACTACTACGAAAAAGATGGCTCTATCCTGGATATGTATTCTGAAAAGCCATCGTCGGGCGATAGCACAAGCTTTACTAAAGTAACCAACCAGTGTGGCCAGTACAGCAAAGAAGGCGATTGCTATAACCGAGAGCACTCTTTCCCGAAAAGCTGGTTTGGCGGAAAAATCGAACCGATGAACTCTGACGGCCATCATATCTTTGCCACCGATGGCTACGTTAACGCCAAACGCAGCAATTGGCCATTTGGTGAAGTGGGTACAGCTTCGTATACCTCTAGCAACGGATCCAAACTGGGCTCTGCCGCATCCGGTCTCGGCTACTCAGGCACCGTTTTTGAGCCCTTAGATGAGTTCAAAGGGGATTTTGCCCGCGCTTACTTCTACATGGCAACACGTTATGAAAACGCGGTAGCTGCTTGGGAAGGCAACTCAACCAGTTCTGATGCAGTACTTAATGGCACAAACACCACTGTGTTTGAACCATGGATGCTCAACATGCTGAAACGTTGGCACAGCAATGATCCGGTAAGCCAAAAAGAAATCGACCGTAACCAGGCTGTATTCGATTTCCAGGGCAACAGAAACCCGTTTGTTGACCACCCGGAATTTGTTAGCGCTATCTGGGGCAACTAATCCTAATTCCCCCAAGGCCATTGCCTTGGGGGGAACTTCAGCCTTGAAAAGGCTGTAGTCACTCCTTGAACTAGCGGCTATCTTGATTTCTGGCGGATTATCTCAATCTCCTCACTGCCGATATTAAGAGTTTGCACAATGGCCCCAGGATACCGCCATGAGGGCATAACAACGTGTTGAGTTATAAGCAAAACGGCACTTCTGTTTTGGTAAAGCCACCTTCACCGTCAATTGATAACGCATATAGTCGCTGAACAGCGCCAGCATTTAGAGCGCCGTATAAATGAGGGTATACATCCCCGTCATCCTCTATACCCGCGGGGGCTTCATCCACTACCTCGGCATTCAATAACACGGCATCTATTTCCAGTAAATAGATCCCTGATGCGCCTTTAAAAAAGTGATTAATAATGAAGGGTAACTGATGATCATAAGCAAGATGTACAAAGCCTTCTTGCTGGAGGGATTCTGGTTCATAAGATGGGTTGCTTCTCAATTGATTCAAGCTGTTACAATCAATCAAATGGTAGAGATTTTTCACAAATACTCGTCTTTTGTTCTTAAAACATTCAAACCATCTTACTTATCTTCTTCGATTGATCCAACTTAGGTCATCTTCAGTTTAAGCGCATAAATGCCCAACCTCTGATCTTTATTCGGTATATCCATGGTGTTATCAACGTACCTGACCAACTTGGCTCCGGTGCGCTCAACGACCCTGATACTTGCCTCATTACTTTCAAGGCAGTGAAACTCGACAGTATGCACCGTTGTGGAGGATGACAAATACGGCAGAATCACGTTAAGAACCTGGTTAATAATGCGGTGGCCGCGTACTGCCGTAGAAAGCCAGTACCCTAACTCTGAGACCTTGGTGACAGGATCAATATACTTAATCCCGAACACGCCGCTAAATGCACCGTTATAATAAATCGCAAACCACTGTGAGCCGTATAACTGGCCATTTTTACGCGCATTAATGTAGCCCCGGGCTCCGGCCATATCGGTCAGTGTATCGGTCCAGGGCATATAGACAGCAAGATCGGCCCGGCTGGTATCCACCGCTCCCAGTAACTCTTTAGCATGGGACAATGCCAGAGCCTGAAGCGTTATTGACTCTGATATTTCCAGTACCTTGAGAAGCTTTGATTTATCCATAACAGTTAGGCCGTTCCGAGGGCAAAAGCCGTCGGGTACGACGGCGAGTCTGCACTTTAATCATTCATGCATTGTAATAGGCTGACACCAATATATGCAACCAAGCACAACCCACCCAAATACAAGCAAAAAGAGAGTGGCTGCAAATAGGCACCCTC
Organism: Photobacterium alginatilyticum; assembly: GCF_009910675.1. Taxonomy (GTDB): domain Bacteria; phylum Pseudomonadota; class Gammaproteobacteria; order Enterobacterales; family Vibrionaceae; genus Photobacterium; species Photobacterium alginatilyticum. Next base: position 95,358 of record NZ_RSEJ01000006.1, read on the forward strand.
TCCCCTAAACGGCCGCCGGCCTTCATCCTTTCTTTTTGGGCTCTATGAATTTTGCTGACGCCCTTGCCAATACTTGCTGCCCTTGGGTAATTTTCGCCTCCAGTTGGTAAATGCCTCTTCTAGACCCGACAAGATCAGCCGTTACCCTAATTTGTTGTCCGGTGCAGACCGGGGAAATAAACCGGACCGTCAGCTCGGCAGTCAGCGCCTGAATACCATGCACAAATAAGCAGTGTGTCATCGCCGCATCCAGCAAGGTGCTGGTCATTCCTCCGTGTAACAGCCCGTCATAACCCTGATGACGAGCTGTTACCTGAAACGGAGCCGTTACTTTTCCTTCGCTATCTTGGCTGAACACCAGTTGCAATGTATCAGGGTTATTTTCAACGGATCCGCAAACCATACAGTGATTATGAGCTTGCTTCGTAAGCTGGTATGAAGTCATAGGAACGCCACTATCGTCTATTAACAGCTATGGTTGTGACAACAGTGATGGCTTTTGGGTCCGCCATGATCACCTCGCCCCTGTCCACCACGCCCTTGCTTAGCTAGTCCTTGCTGGCCTTGTCCATGCCTTTTGCCACAGCCTTTACCGTGGCCACGCCCTTGTCCAAGGTTATGATCTTGGCTGTAGCTGTGACCTTGGCTGTGGCACCGACGTTCCGCATGACGGCAACCATTGTGATTAGGGGAAGGGCGCCCCTGATCAGCTTCAGTCAGAGAAAATAGCCCCGCCGTTTCTGAGCTGACAAGCTCTTGTGCACTTCGGCGACCGGAATCGGTTTGAACGACCGACAGTCGGTGTGAAAGCAGCTTACCAAGCATTTTTTGACCAATATTACGCACTACGACGCGCTCAGCATGATGCTGGAGCAACAGCTTCAACAGCGCTTTTTTACCTGCACAATGGGCTGTTAGAACTGGGTTTGCCTGTCGGCTGACTTCTACTCCTTGATCATTAATAAACAAAAAATGCTCAGCCTTAGAAAAGTGGCTGGCGATATGATCATCATTCATCGGAATTGCCGTGATCATAATTTATGACTCCTTTTTTAATGTCACTTTGCTTTGTGAAATCCTTGCCATCTAAACGGTTGTTATTGGCATATGCCATTTATACGCTTAGTTATTGGCATATGCCAGAAACTTTTGTGTGACAATTGAGGCAAATCAATTATTGAATGATCTTTGTTGTAGCAGGAGGGTATAGCTGACACCGAAAAGGTAATGCCAGCCAATACACCGATTGACTGGACTTCATATGAAATGCATTTGGCCAGAAAGCTAGGACATCAGTAAACGAGTGACATCACCAAGGCTGTCCAGCACCGCATGGGCTCTCTCTGCGACATCGTCGCTGGGCTGCAGCAAATCCGGGATCATCACGGCCTTGCAACCGGCATCCAACCCGGCACACATACCATTATTGGAGTCTTCCAGTACCAGACAGGCTGCAGGCGCTATGTCCAGTTGCTCTGATGCCATTCGGTAGCAATCAGGATGGGGCTTGCCATTGACGACATCTTCCGAGGTGATCACCGCATCAAACTGCGCCAGATAGTCGGAGCCATTAAAATGGTGTTTCACCTCTGCCAATGCCGATGACGTTACCAGCGCACATTTGAGCCCTTTCTTTTTCAGCTCCCCGAACAACAAGTCAAAACCGGGCTTATAGGCAACGCCTTGTGCTCTCCGGGCATGAAAATCACGGTTGCGAACACGCTTGAAGCGTTCAATATCAAGCTTGTCACCAAACTTGGCAACTACACGGCGCTCACACTCGGCATCTTGGACACCAATAAAAGTTCGGTAGAAGTCGTCGGCTAGCACCAGCCCCTGCTCACTGGCAGCAAGTTGCCAGCTCGCTTTATACAGCCCCTCGGTGTCAAAGATCAGCCCATCCATATCGAACAGTACAGCTTGTATTTCCATGTTCACTCCATGCATTATCCACTGAAGACCATGTCGCCCCCTTCAAGGGCACGACACAGGCTACCGATTTATTGATATTGGGCGGCGGTAATAAACTGACCAAACGTCTCGCACCATACTATCACTGTCGTATACTGGGCAGGATCAATCGCGGAGTCCAAAGGCACCATAAAGCTCGAAAAGGTTTTCACCTCACCCACCTTGACCATACTGGATTTCAACCGGTTGAAATCGGCTTCCGTTTCAACAAACTGCGGCGACAAATACAGCTTATAATCCGGACCCGGTGCCAATTCACCCTGAAACGAAATCACATCCGAGCCAATAGAAACTCGGCCTTCACCCCAGTGTAAGAAGTCACTGTCAGCTAAATCACGGCGGAACTCGCCGCTAAACCGGGCACTTTGCACAACTTGCTGTACCTCACCCGAAGAAGGACTATCGGGGGCTATCAGAATGGGTAAGGCGTAAATCCCGGCTGCAAAGCCGACCGCCAGCATAGCCAAATGGCTTAGCAATAACCCTATTGCTTTCATCATAATATTCGCTTTCCCTGCATCGTAACTGTCTAATGACTATAGCAAATCACAGCTATTAACCAATAATTGCTAACGTCTGGATCAGTGGCCGAATGCAGCGCGCAATACCTCAATAATCGCTTCGCGGACCGGCCCGCTCTGCTGACGACGGGTCGTCACCAAATCAATAGTATTCATCCAGCCATTGGGCTCGTACTCGATGTTCAGTGCTTTCAATGTTCCCGCTTCAATCGAAGTGGCAGCCAACTGCTCCGGCACAATCGTCCAGCCAACGCTCTGCTCAGCCAGCACTAGTAACATCTGATGAGAACTGGCATACCAAACCTGGGTACTGATGGCATAGCTAAACCACGGCTCCTTACCGCTTGCCGAACGCTGCACCAACTGTCGATAATTGCGCAGATCAGTATCTTTGACACTCGGCAGCTCGGCCAAGGGGTGGCAAGGCGACGAAACGGTGATGAAGTGGTTATACCCAAGCGTGACAAAGTCGATATCGTCTAGCATGCTGCCGTCGGCATAGACCACACCAATATGGGTCTTACCCTCGCTGACCATTTGCTTGATATCACATGTCGAGGCCGCCATGATATCGATATTGGTCATAGGGAAACGCTCTGCCAGTTCACCCAATTTGCCAAGCAGGTCGGGGCCGATCAAACTCTCCTCGACAGCCAGTACCACTTCATGCTCATAGCGTGCCTCAAGCGCGGCCACCTTCTGATCAAAATGCAGCTGCTGCAGAAGAATCGACCTGGCGATAGGCAACAATGCCTTTCCCTCGGGAGTCAGCACCGGCGTATTTCCGCTTCGGTCAAACAGTTGCTGGTTGAGGGCGATTTCCAGATTCGACACCGATTGGCTCACACCTGATTGCGCACGTTTCAGCTTGCGGGCGGCAGCAGAAAAAGAGCCATACTCACAGACCGATACAAAAATCTTCAGCTGTTCAAAGCTATACATCACAGATTAACTCGTTGTCATTACCGTCAAGTAAGACTATCACATTTCGTGATAGCTGCTAACTTTTCGCATTGTCCATCGTCAGTATGATGATCACTAACAAACACCCTCGATAATCATCAAAGAGCCGTTAAATCAAACTCAGAAATGAAATAAATCCTGTCACATAGAGTGATAACAGCCGTAAGAGATAGCGAGATTAATATCAGAGACTGCGATAGCACGACTGATTCTGTGCGCCATGAAATTCGTCATACCAGCCTCCCATACTCAGCCCATAAGGAACATTCATGCCTTCACTGCAACAAGCACTCGACATTGTCAAACGCGGTACCAATGCTATCATTCCCAAAGAAGAACTGGCCAATAAGCTTGGCGAAAACCGTTCATTGCGCGTTAAATTAGGCGCCGATCCGACCGCGCCGGATATCCACCTAGGCCATACGGTGATCCTCAACAAGCTGCGCCAGTTTCAAGATCTCGGCCATCATATTACCTTCCTGATCGGCGACTTTACCGGCCGTATCGGTGATCCTTCCGGTAAAAACACCACCCGCCCGTCACTGACGACCGAGCAGGTGCTGGCCAATGCCGAGACCTACCAGCAGCAGGTATTTAAAATCCTCGACCCCGACAAAACGACCATAGAATTCAACTCACGCTGGCTATCCCAGCTCGGTGCCGAAGGTATGTTAAAGCTATCCGCCTGCCAGACAGTGGCTAGAATGCTCGAGCGGGAAGACTTCAAACAACGCTTCGCTGCGCATCAGACTATCGGGATCCACGAGTTCATCTATCCGCTGCTACAAGCCTACGACTCGGTCGAACTACAAGCAGACATCGAACTGGGCGGCACCGACCAGACTTTTAACCTGCTGATGGGACGCGAGCTGCAAAAGCATCACGGGATGTCGCCTCAAGTAGTAATATTGATGCCGCTGTTGATTGGTCTAGATGGGGTCAAAAAGATGTCGAAATCGGCCAACAACTATATAGGTGTCAACGAGTCGCCCGACAGCATGTACGGCAAACTGATGTCGATTTCCGACACCCTGATGTGGAACTACTTTGAGCTGTTGTCTTTCAAATCAATCGAAGAGATCAACCAGCTAAAAGTCGATATTCAGGCGGGCAGGAACCCGAAGGAGATTAAGGTACTTTTGGCCAAAGAGATTGTGGCCCGCTTTCACACAGAGCAAGACGCCGATATCGCCGAACAGGTCTTCGAGCAACGATTTAAACACAATGTCATGCCCGATGATCTGGCAACTATCGAATTACAGCACGGACTGGCAATTCCCAATGTGCTCAAAGAGGCGGGGCTGGTAGCTTCAACATCCGAGGCAATACGGTTGATCCGCCAGGGGGCTGTTAAGATTGAAGGCCAGAAAATGACGGATACTCAGCTTATTCCCAAAGAGGGCACCGAGATGTATCAGGTAGGGAAGCGACGTTTTGCCCGGATTTGTCTAGCGAGACAATAAAAAGGATAAGCAACAAGGCCGCAGAGTCATTTCCGCGGCCATAACCAGATGACAAGATAGTCAGATGGCAAGTACAGTTACTTCCTACCTTCAATCGCGCCCTGTATCGCAGGACCAATCTGGCGTTTACGAGATGTCACTCCATCTAGTACCAGCCAGCCTTGCTTTGGTTGGCCCGTAAAGGCTTTGGCCGCGATAGCCGCATCGATATCATCAATCCACAACAGATTGGCGCGCTTGTTCTTGGTATCTATGACGGCAAAGAACAGGTGATCCAGCTTCTGAGTTTCTTTATAGGAAATCATGGCAGCGACAAACTCATTACGACGGTCAAGCAGCTGCTGGGCAGTTAAGGTTTCCGCCACTCCGATACCGACCTTCTTGCCCCCATAGGAGAAGTTTTTGTAGTCCATGGTCAGGATTTCAGCCGCACTGATATGGCTTAGATCCGACTTTGCCTCCAGCATTTTCTGGCCGAACGCGTTCAGATCGGCAATACCGGCTTCCTTCGCCAACTCTTTGGCATAATGGCGATCATACTCAGTGGTCGTCGAAGACTGGAACACAACCGTATCGGACAAAATCCCGGCCAGTGTTGTACAGGCCAAATGGGCGGGTAAATCAATATCCAGGCTCTCGGCACGATCAGCCAGGATAGTCGCGGCAGATCCCCAGGCCCGGATATCAATCGGGGCTACCTGCGACATATTGACCGGAGCTCCGCCAATCGCATGATGATCAACGATTGCCACGATGCTGCTTTCGTCAATGGTCGGATGCAACTGTGTTTTTTGGTTGAAATCAACCAGCCCGACCGCCTTCTGACCAAAATCACTCAATTGCTTAGGCGCAGCCACCTGGCAGTAATCCAGTACAAACTGACTCTCCGGGTTGATGCCTTCCGGAACCACAGCGGTACCGCCGTATATATGAGCGGCAATCAAAGCCGATGTGACAGAGTCGGTATCCGGGCTAAGGTGCCCGGTCCACACCAGATTATCGGTGTTATTGTGTTTCGGTGCCCCGAGTTCAAAGGCAGCCGCTCCTGTGCTAGCCAACGACAGCAGAAGTAGAATATGACTCGATTTCATGGTTTTACCTTTTATTATCAGATAATTAAGATCGAGAAAAGTATTCTACCTTGGTGACAGAGCAGTGATAGCCATTTGAACTTATCCAACTGATTTTATTGCAAAAATTTTAAAAGCCTCGCAAAAACCAATGACGAATGACCGGTGTTGCACGATTAAACAGCCATTACAAAGCGTTTCTCCGTTTCCCGGCCCTATTCACACTTTCCTTTCACTTAACACGGTATATTCTTTAAAAAACAATGGAGTACTCTCATGAGCCGCCCAATTATCCTTGACTGCGATCCCGGTCACGATGATGCTATCGCCCTGATCCTCGCCTGTGCCTCCCCCTCCCTGGATATCAGGGCTGTTACCACCAGTGCGGGCAACCAGACTCCGGACAAAACCCTCAACAACGCCCTGCGGATTCTGACCTTGCTAGGACGCAGCGATATACCTGTTGCCGGCGGTGCGTTAAAACCACTGGCCCGAGAGCTCATTATTGCCGATAACGTTCACGGAGAAAGCGGCCTTGACGGTCCGACGCTGCCTGAACCGGGTTTTGAGCCGCAAACAGAGCATGCCGTCGAGCTGATGGCGCGCGTCATTGAAGAAAGTGACAAGCCAGTGACACTGGTACCGACAGGACCGCTCACCAATATAGCCCTGCTTTTGGCAACCCATCGCGAACTGACAGACAAGATAGAGCGCATTGTCCTGATGGGCGGCGGCGCAGAAACTGGCAACTGGACACCGGCGGCCGAGTTTAATATCTATGTCGATCCACAGGCCGCCGATATGGTGTTCAGTTCCGGCATCCCAATCACGATGTGCGGATTAGATGTCACCCACAGAGCCCAAATCATGGATGACGATATCGAACGCATCCGCGCCATCGATAATCCGGTCTCCGATGTGGTTGCCGATTTACTCGACTTCTTTATGATCTATCACCGCGATCCGAAATGGGGGCTGGAAGGCGCACCGCTCCATGATCCGTGTACCATTGCCTGGTTGCTTGCACCGGAGCTATTCACCGCACAGGAATGCTGGGTAGGGATTGAAACCAAAGGTGAATATACCCAAGGGATGACTGTCGTCGACCGCTATCAACTCTCCGGCAAGCCGGCCAATGCTACCGTACTGTTTGATGTCTACCGCCAGGGTTTTGTCGACTTGCTGGCGAAAAGCCTACGCTACTTCAGTTAACACTACGCCACTGGTTTTCAGTGGATAAGGGGAGATCATCGATCCCCCTAACCTTTGGGCCGTGCCATTAAGTCTCGCCATTGGATCTTGGTTGTCTTTGGACTTACACTACAGACACTCTAATCAAGCTAAGCATGGCAATAATAAAGACATGAAACTCGTTCGCTGACGATTTTAATCATTACCTCACTAACTCCATCACTCTATCCCGATAAGGATGGAGGGATTTTCTGTAATGATTAACTATGAATGAGTATTATGAATTCCACCTTATTTTCACCGACACTTACCGTCGATCGTGAAGGCTACCAACTACAGGTGCTCTGTCACAGCGGGCACACACCGCCATTGGAGGAGCCGGAACGCTTTACCCAGATACTAAAAGCCTGGGCATAAATAAGCACTAAATGGGTGTTGGAGCACAACTGATATCGTTCATCACGATGTAAAAAGTATGCTCCTCACCCTTATATTGTCACATTAACAGGCCTTGTGGAGGCACCCGGCCAGTGTCTTAAGGGCTGCCTGGGTTTGTTCAGACCAGGGATAGGAGCAATTGATACGCATACAATGCTTGTATCTGTCATCGCTCGCAAACAAGGTATCCGGGGGCAATGCTACTATCGCGACCTTGTTTGATAAGGCAGCAACAGCTACAAACTCGTGATTAACGAATCAGTGCAGGCATTGGAACACAATTAGAGAAAACCGGTGTAGAACAGTAGGGCTAAAACAGGAGGTAGCGATGAACCTGGTTTATCAATACTCCAAATCTCATTGAGATATGACATATAAAGTTTGATATTATCTCCTCGGCAAATAAGTGAATTACGATATACAACTGTATTGCTATTCGCTTATAGGGAATATTTGCTGTTGGGAATACTAGAATGTTAAAAATAATGCTTGTTGAAGACCAGACAATGTTACTCGGCACTATGGCAACATTGCTGGATATGTATGATGATTTCTCCGTCGTAAAAAAGGCAAAGGATGGCCACGAAGCCACTGACTACCTAGCTAACAACCCTGTCGATATTATAATTACCGACTTAGAAATGCCTAACAAAACCGGACTTGAACTAGCCGAAGATGTAAAGCAGCATTATCCGGGCATTAAAGTTATTGTAGTAACGACATTCTCCCGCAGTGGTTATTTGAAAAGGGCACTGGATTGTGGGGTAAAAGGATATTTATTAAAAGATTCTCCTTTTGAAGAGTTAGTGGATGCAATTCGACGGGTTCACCAAGGTGAAACAGTGGTTGAATCAAACCTTGCTATTGCAGCGCTGACCGATAAGGATCCTCTTACAGACAAGGAAAGAAAAATATTAAGGCTGGTAGGAAGTAATTTCTCCAATAAAGAGATTGCCGGAAAACTGTTTCTAGGCGAAGGGACGGTCAGAAACTATATTTCCATCTCGATAAGCAAGCTGAATGCATCCAACCGTGTAGATGCCTACAGAATAGCGAAAGAAAACGGATGGTTATAAGCTATGCTTGCTTCACTTGATTTTCGCAAGAAAATGTTGCTGATATATATAGGTGAAATGGTAATATTACTGTTTCTTTTCCTGTTGCTATCATTATATTTCCCACCGAATAAAGATGACCTTGGTATCTTTATTTTCTGTACTATTGCTATCACCTACTTCTCGGCAAAAATAATACAGTCAAAGGACACCGGAATAGCCATATACTGCATTTGCATACTCTGCCTTGCATCAACACTTTTCCAGCTAAGCATTTATGCCTTTCCGCTTTTCTTCTTTGCTGTTCTTCCTCTAACGAGAATATATAACAAACACTTACGCTTTATCATGTGCTCTATCATTATTTTGCTCACGGTATCGCAAGCGATCATTCTAGGCATATTCAGCGGCTATATTGCTGTTTTTGTCTTGGGTATAATAACAACATTGCTGGTCGAAACCACTTACGTTCATCAGCTTAAGCAAAAGCATGATCTGATTTTAGGTGCGGAAAAAATTAATTTATTAGCAAAAAATGCCGAGAGAGAGCGCGTAGCAGAAGATCTAAGCAAAGAGTTACTTGATGTTTTTGATACGATCGAAGAGTTGGGAAATGATGCAATTAGTAATATCGAAAAGAAAAATAACGAAACCGAAGAGAGCATCAAGAATATACAGCGACTAACGAGAGAAACCTTATCCAAGGTAAGACGAATTGTTGTTAATTATCGGCTCGGCACCATTCAACGTGTACTCCAAGATGGCCATAGCCAACTCACCAACAACGGCATCTCTTTGGAAATCACTCAGCATATTCACGCCATCAAGCCCGAAATAGAAAGTCATCTGGCAGAAATCATTACTGCACTATTCAATATCATTGCCTCTCTCCCGGGCTGTCGCACTTGCCAGTTTGATATCCGCATCTTAAACAGCAACATAGTTTGCACCCTTAATACCGATGGCGCGTCAGGAATAAAAAAGCAAGACTGCGAACTGACAAGCTTACTAAAACAAAGCATTCAAAACGGCAGTATTGATTTTCGAGAAAACAGCACATTCAGCGTGGTTGTAACACTGCCGCTGAATAACGTCGATAAAGGGATCACAAGGTGAGTGTATTAAGACCAATGAGCTGTAATGAGTAACAACGATGAAGACATTGAAACTTTTCCCGACTAAGGCGATGTTCAATCAATACAAGTTAATGTATTTAACTTCATGCTACCTGTCATTTTATGTGGCGTATTGTATATTTTGGCCTCTCTCGATCACAGAGCAGTACTTTGCCTGGGTTGCTATCACCATATTTTTGTTCTGTTTTCTTCGTATTTTCCATGCAAAAGCATCCCATCGCTGGGGGTACGTCATACCTGTTTTCATTATCGGTCTTATCGGCGCATCCTATAACTTTTGGGGCGGAATCTTCCTTCTTTACTCCGCAATAATGCTTGGTTTGGTCGCTCAGCAACGGCTGCTTATCGCCATGTATCTGCTTTCAATGGTGATTGTCACTATTGAATTATATCTGCTGGATTACCACTGGGTTGCGACGGTGTTGATTTTAGTCGAAATCACCCTTTTTACCGTCGTGAGCAAATACAGGGCCAGTGCCAATATGGACTATTTCAAACTTCAACAGCAACAGAAAAACATCGAATACTTATCGACACTGGTTGAGCGGGAAAGAATATCCCGTGATCTGCACGATCTTATTGGTCACTCACTATCAATGATCGTCATGAAATCTGAACTGGCCATCCGTCTCTCTCCTTCCGCTCCTGAACAGTGCAAAGCAGAGATAGAGGATATCTGTGGCATTGCCAAAGCAGCCAGCTCTGACGTCAACAGTGCTATTTCAGGGTATCGCTCAACAGGGCTCCAGCATGAAATAGCCAATGGCGAGGAAATGTTAACCAGCGCGGGAATTTCAACACTTATCCATGTCAAGAATACCCCGATGAGCTCCCGGCTAGAAGCATCACTCTCTTTAATCTTCAGAGAGATAATCACCAACATTATTCGTCACTCGAAAGCCAGTGATACCCGAATCTTCATGTTCAGCAACGGCAGAGACATCGTACTAAGAGTTGAAGACAATGGAATTGGCATAGCAAACAACCTAGGATCAGGTATCGCTGGAATTAAGCACAGAGTCAACGAATGTAACGGCAAGCTATCCATCAATGGCGAAGTTGGGACCCTCATTGAAATAAAGCTTCCCTATTAATGAATGATACCCCAGGTTATTAACCAGGCTACCAGCTATAACCCAAGGTAAGCCCGAAATGTGTTCCTCCTAAATCAACTTCCATACCGGAAAAGTCGGCCTCTGCTCTCGAATATCGCGCGTCAATTCCGATATCAAAGTGCCGGGTGAATGACCAGTAGACACCAGTCCCTAGCCAGTACCCTAGCTTTGAATCTTTTTGCTTATTGCCAAACTCAACCCTCTCACCAGAAATATAGGCTAACCCCGCGACATAATATGGGCGCAAACTTGTCCCATAAAAGGTCCAGGATCGCTTAAGACCAAGCAGCATTTCAGTCGTGGTGCCGTTATTCTCTTCATAACTCAGATCCGAATCTTGTTCATCTCGGGCGTCAGCAGACCAATACACACCTGTGGCAATACTGACAGGCCAGTTATCTGGTTGAAAGTCCACTGTAGCCCCGAGCTCTAGCTGTTCTTCAAATGGTTTCCACACCGAGTCATCTTCCATGTTTTTCACCCCGACAAAACCACCGACTCTTGTCGTAACCGCCTGGGCATTAAAACTAGATGCAACAAGAAGGGTAGCAAGAAGTGCAATATTTCTACTCATTGTAATTTCCATCATCTTCCAACTGTATTGTTGTTACTTTGCCAGTAACGTAAATGAATGACAGTGATGGTAATTCTCCTCGGAACCCATGCCTATTGCTGTATGTATCTATTGCTTGATGACATTTGTCACATTTAGCTAATTACGCATCTCACTTACCCATACCAATACAAAAATGTAACATTGCGTTATATATCAGCAACACAATTAGAATTATTTAATCTTGAGAAAAACCACTCAAATTCAGATATTTTTAAGCATTCAAAAGACAGGTAAAAATGATGAAGGGTAAAAGTTTTGTACTTGGCGGTACTTTATTATCTATGACATTATCAGCATGTTATTCGACAGGTACAAACCGCATTACGAATAACTTGGTTGGAATATGGGAGTCAAACACTTACGGATTATTCCTGGAGATAAGCGAACACAATCATAAGTTTTACCGAAGCACCGGCAATATTTGTCTGGCTGTTCCCCTCAATGAAATGATTGGGTTTAACCATGAAGAACTATTAAACAATATCATATTGAGTGATGACCGAGAGACAATAATTACAACATTAGGCAACAGGAAGACTCAGGGAATTGAAATGGTTAATATTAGTGATTTACCTAATACCTGTCGCAAACTTATATAACTAAATATCGTCCCCGTTAAATAAAATTGAATATAGGACTTAATTATGTTTTGTAAGCACTCGACCGTATTTAGAGTAAAGCGCAACTTCTGGCAGCGTATTTTCTATAAAAGCATCTATCAATGCTCGACCTGCAAGCAAACCATCAAGCTGTAATCAGCCAGCAGATCGAAAGACCATCACCAACATTAAGCTTGGCACACCAGCAATATGTTTACATCGAACTAACTGGCTGAAAATGCAAGGACGCGATTTTCGTACTGCTCTCCACCTAGCTGGAAAAACACCTCGCCAATGTCTCTAAATCCTTGCTTTTTATAAAACCCAATTGCGGGATCATTGTGTACCCAGGTCGAAAGCCAGTAGCTACCGCCAAACTGAGACCGGATCTCGGCAAGCAGTTTTTTTCCAATCCCTTTTCCATGAAAGTGCTCCTGAACATACAAGGTCTCCACCTCATAACCATTAGACTCATCTCGATAGTGGGATGTTAAGTTGACGGCAATGTAGCCGAGCAGGTGCTCACCGTCGGTATACACTAAAATGCGGTAGTCTGGATTGTGCAATAATGCTTCAAAATGACTTTCTGTGAACGTAGACAAGACATATTGTGCGATGTCAGCCCGGATCCCGTCCCTGGCATAGGTGTGTAACCATACTTGTATAGAGAGCGCGGCTAAGTTCCGGCAATCTCCTTCCCTGGCATGTCTGATCATAGTTTATATCAAGGTCATCATGACCTGCCCCGATTACTTAACTTGCTGGTATTGTTACATATTAACCAGAAGGTTTCTCAATCATTCCGGATCTATCCTGCGCTTATAAACAAAGTCACCTTGCTTAATCTCAAGCAGAACTGCACTTTTGGTCGGATCGCCGGATCCCTTGTACTCAATTCGACCGGTAACCCCCTCGTAGCCCCCGAGGCTATTCAATGCGTCACGAATGCCTTTCGGATCGGTACCACCATAGCGCCTTGCCGCTTCAAAGAGCATCCCGAAAGCATCGTAAGTTAACGCAACGACATCACTCGGCTCTTTGCTATAAACTTCTCTAAAACGCGCCCTGAAATGCACCGCTTCACCATCGGCTTTATTGACGGCGTAATGCGTACTGAAATAAGCACCTTCAAGCGCATCACGATCCGACTCAGGAATTTGCGTCCAGGTATCACTGCCTAGCAACATGGCATCAAGGCCTAGTTTTCTGGCCAAACGGGCCTGCTCAGGTACCTCGTTATAATAATTAGGCAAGAACAATACCCCTGGATCCGCGGCCTGAATACGACGCAACTGCTCAGTCACATCCGGTGCGTCGCGGGTATAGAGCTCATAGGCAACAACCCTGCCCCCCTGCGCCCTGAAGGCAGCTCGGAATACCTCAGCCAAATTGCGGTTATACTCGCTAGAGACATCGTATAGCACAGCCGCTTTCCGATAGCCCAAATCCTGATAGGCAAACCTTGCCATCAGCTGTCCCTGAAAGGTGTCGTTAAAGGCAATCCGGTATACCCATTTCTTGTTGCGTGTGGTTTCCGGGTTGGTCGACCAGGGGCTAAGCATCGGGATTTGGGCATATTCGGCATACCGTGCGGCAGGAATGGCATTTCGGCTTGCCTGCGGGCCAATGATGGCACTGACATTTTGCTGGTTGATGAGCCGCAACGCCGCACTGATGGTTTGCTCGGCATTATCCTGGTTATCCTCAATCAACAGCGTCACGAGATAGCGTTCATCATCAATAATCAAGCCGCCCCGATTATTGACTTCCTGTACTGCCAGCTTAGCCGCTTCTACCGTTGCCAAGCCGACTTCCGGGATCTGGCCACTGATCGGCGCAATCAATCCGATACGCAATTCTTTTTCCTGTAACGGCTGGCTATCGCAACCCACTAAAACAAGCACAAAAACCATCAGCATGCCTGAAAATAACTTCATACACTTATCCTTATTCGTTAACCGCTTCTTCCTTACGCCCTTTAAGCATATAAGTGTGCATTTCTCCTTTTCCCTTGATCACGACCATTCCGCGATCGTCAAACTCGTAATCATCCTTCAAATGCTTATAGGTTGCCTCGGTGATCTGAATGCCGCCCTTCAACCCTTGCGACTCCATCCGCGAAGCGGTGTTGACCGCATCACCCCAAATATCATAGATAAACTTTTTGGTGCCAATCACCCCGGCAACAACAGGACCGCTGTTGATCCCGATGCGAATGCTGAGTGTCTTGCCATGGCGCTGGTTAAAACATGTAATGACATCGAGCATATCCAGCGCCGTCTCGGCAACTACTTCGGCGTGATCGTCTCGCGGGATAGGGATCCCCGCCCCAACCATGTAGGCATCGCCAATGGTCTTTATTTTTTCCAACCCCCTACGCTCGCTTAAGCTGTCAAACTCACAGAATATTTCGTTCAACAAGCCCACCACTTCTGCTGCAGGCAACCCGGCAGACATCGGCGTGAAGTTGACAATATCGGCAAACAAGATTGTGACCTCGGAAAAGCTATCGGCAATTGTGTCTTCACCATGCTTCAGGCGCTCAGCGATGGGAGCCGGCAAGATGTTGAGCAGCAAATGTTCAGATCTCTCGCGCTCTTCGGCCAGGTCGTCGAGCGTTTTCTTCAGCCTGGCAATCATCTGGTTGAAATTCTGCGCCAGCAGCCCGGTCTCGTCCTGGGTCAGCACCGGGGCGGTCTGAGTCAGATCGCCGCCACTGATTTTCAGTGTCGTCTCAGTAACCGCCGAGATCGGCCGGGTGATCCTAACGGCAATCAGGTAGATGCCGATGCTCAACAAACCGACAGCCAGCAAACCAACGGCCAGTACCATGACGCCAAACCGGTTGGCAGGTGCCAGTGCCGCTGAAGCCCTGACTTCTGATATCAGGGCCAGCCCCAGTTCGGGCAGCCACCGATAGCTGCCGATCACCGGTTCGCCGGCATAATTATCATACAGTCCGGCACCACTTTGCCCCTGTAGCGCCGTTTCAATACCCTGGCTATGAACTCCGCGCGGATAGGAGGCGTGGCCGAACCGCTCGGGAGAGATGAAACGATTATGGGCATCGACAAGGTATGCCTCGCCACTTTCCCCCAGCCCTGTTTGCCGGCTGACAATCTCGACCAATACTGACAAGCGGACATGGGCGGCCAGCACGCCGAGCAACTCGCCAGTCGGGCTCAGCAGTGGGGTAGATACGGTTAAGGTCGGCGCGGCCGTATCCGGGGTGGGGTACACCTTCTGCAAGAACGTTTCCTTCTGTCCCTGAACAAAATATTGGTGGTTTAGCCGATAATCACCTTCATCATCGGGCTGAGTCGAGAAGAAGACCCGGCCACCGACTCTGGTCATCATAAACACCTCTGTCAGATCAGAGGCCGTTGCCGAGCCGTAATCAAGAAAGGTAGAAAGAAACAACACCTCTGCCAGTTGAAAATGGGCTGTCTTGTATGCCGCCGTCCCTGTTTCTTTGGCCAGCAGAGCATCGGCCGCCGCCCGAAGCTCATCAAGTTCTGCAATGTTCCTTACAACAGTTATCTGCTCGGCAATATAGCGGTTAATTTCGAATTCTTTGTGATCAGCCGTCAAATCAAACTGATCAATCGCCATCTCTTTTTGAGTTTCGGCCGCAAGGAAATAGGTCACCGATGCCAGCGCCACCACGACCAACACGGATACCAACAAAAAATAGGCAGTCATTCGGGCCTTAAGGCTCTGTTGCAAAAGCCCCATTCAATTCCTCCCGCACCCGTTAGCAAAAAATAAGCAAAAAAAGTACCAGTCAAAATGAGTATAGACGCCCAGACAACCTCGCTTTACTTATTGCACGCACCTTCTTCCCCGGCAACCACCAGCACTTAGGCTAACCTGAATAGATAGGCATCAGCGCACGCCATGCCGCGCCTCCGCGAATAAGAAAGCAAAGGCCAGACCTTGAAGAACTTAAAACAAAGCAATACCCAAGCGCGCTTTACTCCGTTAAGCAGGCGACAGATTATCCACACTGCCAGTGTGCTTGGCGCGGCTGGCACTCTTTCCATGTACGCGCCAGGTGTCCTTGGTGCCCGGGATGCTGCCGATACTCCCCAAGACTCCAACCTGCCCTTGAAACTCGGCGTTTGCGGACCGTTCAGCGGTCCGGCCAAACAAACCGGTGATGCCATCAGACAAGGAGTATTGATGGCACTTGAAGATGCCGGGGCTGCCGGTGAAGCCCCGGTGACCATCAATGGCGTTCGGCATGATGTTGAGGTTATATGGGTAGACAGCCAGTCAAACCCGGAAATCGCCGCAAAAGCCACAACCGAGGCTATCCAGCAACAAGGGGTCAAACTGATGGTTGGCGGCTGGCATTCATCTGTCGCCTTGGCACTGATGGATATAACAGCCGATCTCAATACGATTCATCTTGGCCATCTGGGAGCATCACAGTATATCGCCGCCAAAATAAACGATGATCCCCAGCGTTACCGGGGCTGGTTCAAAGGATGGCCCTCACCGCCGAAACTCGCAGGTCTTTATGGTGCACCTCTCAAATATCTGTTGGAGCATGAGCTGTGGCTGCCGGCCAACAGACGTGCGGCAATCTTGGTCGAGGATAGTGCTTTCGGGCGAGGCTGGGGCGAGGCACTGATGCGCAGCCTCAAAGAAGCAGGCTTTGACCCTTTACCTTTCGATACCGCGGCACTGGACGAAACCGAATTCCGTCAGCTGCTCAACAAATACAAATCCGAGCAGGTCTCGCTGGTCGCCATGACATCAACCGGTGACGTAGCCGCCAGCAGCTTCGTCAAACAGTTCAAAGAACTCGGCGTGAAAGCCTTGTTACTCGGCCATGGCCTGCGCTGGTTGGGTAACTGGTATGAGATGACGGGCGATGCCGCAAACTTTGTGGTCTCAATGGACTCGGCCATGCCTATCGCGCTGTGGCAGCGATGGTGGGTCAGGCGGTTTAAGACTAAATACGGCAAGGAGCCCACGATTCCGGCTGCGGGTTTTCACTATGACTATACCCGAATGGCAATCAAAGCCCTCAATACCGCCAATTCATTGGACTTCGATACGCTAACAGCCATTATCCGCCAGATCCCGTATAAAGGGGTCTGGAATTACTACCAGTTCTCGTCCGCCCCGGGGCCGAACGCCCTGTCTGCCAACGAGGTCATGACCGGTCCGTTTATGAAAGGCTTCTACCTGCCAATGGTCCAGCTATTCGACGGGCAGGCAAAAATTATCTGGCCGATAAAATATGCCGAGCAGCGTTTCCGGCAACCGCCCTGGATCTAGGCCTAACGCGCAATAGGAGGCGATGGCATGCATGAGACATTTCTTCTGGTGCTGGGACTGGTCGGCCTGCTGACGATTGCCAGCCTGCTGCTGCCGCTTGCCAACCGGATTAACTTCCCCTACACCGTATTGCTCGCCGTTGCAGGCTCCCTGCTGGGCGGGATCGTACTGGCTACCAGCAACCTTGACCCGCCGGGGATCCTGGGGGACTTCCTCACCTCGCTAGAGGCCTTGGATATCACCTCGGAAGTGGTTTTTTTCGTCTTTCTGCCCGCACTTATCTTCGAGTCCGCCCTGAATATCAATGCCCGTCACCTGATGACAGATATCGGGCCTATTTTATTACTGGCCATTCTCGGCCTGCTTATTTCAACCATGCTGGTCGGGATCTTTGTCTGGAGCGTGTCCGAAGTCAGCCTGGTTGCCTGCCTGCTGCTCGGGGCTATTGTCTCTGCCACCGATCCCGTTGCCATTGTTGCCATTTTCAAAAATCTGGGTGCCCCCAAACGACTAACGATACTGGTTGAAGGCGAGAGCCTGTTTAATGATGCGACGGCCATCGTCCTGTTTACGATTCTGGTCACCATACTGCTCGGCAACTCCGATGCGGGCGTCATCTCTGCGGCTGGCAAGTTTCTCGAGGTGTTTTTCGGCGGCATTCTGGTCGGCCTGCTCGCCTCCTGGGCAGTTGCCTCTCTGATCGGCAGACTGCGCAATATGCCACTGGTCGAAATCACGCTCACTATTTGCCTCGCCTACCTGAGCTTTCTGCTCGCCGAGCACTATCTGCATGTCTCGGGGGTGATGGCCGTCGTCACTGCGGGCCTGGTTATCAACTCATTCGGCCGTACCCAGATCTCCCCGCATACCTGGCATACACTGACCGAGACATGGGAAGAGCTGGTCTTCTGGGCCAATTCTCTGATCTTCTTTCTGGTGGGCCTGATAGTCCCCAAGGTACTGGTGGACTTTACCACCGCGCATTTTATCTCGTTGATCGCCCTGACTGTCGCCGCCTTTACAGCCCGCACCGCCGTGCTATATTTGGTGCTGCCATTTCTCAATAAAATCGGCCTGGGGCAACAAATCAGCCTGGCCTTTCGTACTGTCATGCTATGGGGCGGACTACGTGGCGCCGTCTCGCTGGCCCTGGCGCTGGTGATCCTCGAAACACCGGGCATCTCAGATGACATCAAGACCTTTGTTGCCTCTCTCGTCACCGGCTTTGTGCTGTTCACTCTGTTTGTCAATGCCCCGACCATGGGGGCGATGATGCACTTTTTCGGGCTCGACAGCCTTCCTCCGACAGAGCGGATGATCCGCAACCGCGTAATGGCACTATCGATTAGGCGGATCCGCGAAGGGCTTGAACACGCCGCCCACACCGACAACATCAAACCCACCATCGCCACCGGTGTCGCAGACATCTACGAGCAACGCCTGAACAGGGTTGAACACTCAATGTCAAAAGGCGAGCAATCCGATACGGTAACCCTAGGTGTCGGATTAAGCACCCTGACCAACCATGAGCGCCACCTTTATCTGAAACGCTTCTCGGACGGATTGGACTCGGCCAAAATTACCCGTTCGTTGCTGTTCCATGCCGATGATTTGCAAGACGGCATAAAAATCGGCAACGTCCGGGGCTATCAGGAAGCTTATACAGATACACTGAGATTTGGTGTGATGTGTCGCTCAGCCCTGTGGCTTCAGCGGTCCATGGGATTTTCCCGTCCTTTGGCAATCCAGCTCGCCAATCGTTTTGAAATCCTGAGCGTTCACGAAACAGCGGTCATTGCACTGATAGAATACTGCCATGACAAAATCCCGCCCTTGTTTGGCGAAAACCTGGCCTTAGAGCTTGAACCACTGCTTATCGAGCGCCTGCAGGCAATCCAGCAGACCCTGGATGCGCTGCGACTACAATATCCAGAGTACGCAGAAACCTTACAAAAACGTCACTTGGTCCGTGTTGCCCTGCGCCTTGAGGAAGCCAGCTACCACCAAATGCTCGACGAAAATATTATCAGCCAGGAAGTGTTTAATGATCTGGTTCGCGAACTGGACAAACGTAACCGTATCATGGACCGTCAACCCAAATTGGATCTCGGCCTCGAACCGGACAAACTCGTCGCCAAGGTACCGTTCTTCGCCAAGACAGGCGCAGACAGGATCAGTGAAATTGCCGATATGCTAACCCCCCGGCTCGTGGTTCCGGGCGAGTGTATTATCACCCGGGGAGAGCCGGGCACCGCCATGTATTTTATCTCCAGCGGGGCTGTCGAGGCCGCAACCAAACCCCAGCCGGTCCGCCTGGGCAGCGGTGATTTCTTCGGCGAACTGGCACTGCTGACCCAGGAGCCTCGCAGTGCGACCATTACGGCAATAAGCTATTGCCAGCTACTGGTTCTGCAGCTGGACGACTTCAACCGCATAATCGCGGCCCACCCTGATCTTCAGGCACAAATCACCGAAGTGGCCAGTGAGCGATTAGATAAAAATGCTCTCATCACCAAGGTGCCTTTGTTCGCCTCGCTAGATAACAACGCCACCAAGGCAATAGCCAATCAGCTTAAATCGCGCATAGCTGCGCCAGGTGAAAAGATAGTTACCCGGGGAGAGGTTGGTGATGCCATGTTTTTTATTGCCACCGGCAATGTTGAAGTCATAACGGGTAAGCAAGCACCTGTAAAGCTAGGTACCGGTGAGTTCTTCGGCGAACAGGCCCTCCTATCGGAGGAACCCCGCAATGCTGATGTCGTTGCCACCGGCTATTGCGAACTGCTTGTCCTACCCAAACAAGACTTGCATACCCTGCTGGTAACTCAGCCAAACCTTAAGGCTCGGCTCAAATTGCGAGGACATAACCAAGAACAATAGAGGGCCTGCTCCTTAAGTGCTGGTTACTGTATTTTCGGCAGGTTTCTTAATCATGACTCAAGATAACCACAATTTTTATCTAGATTTTATATCAGGAGGTAATTGACCAATGGAATAAAACGTCCGAACCCAAAGAGGAAAAGAGAAACAATGAAGAAACTCATCATAATAATTATGATAAATATCATTCCTTTATTGGTTCTTATACTCAGTGTGCTAGGCACTAATTGTAGTTCTTCATTTCATGGTGCGGATAACCGCCAGGCTGACACCGAAAATCAATCAAGCTTCAGTTTACAGTGTGATTTTAGCGACTAGCGGGGGGATTGCTATCGATGATGATAAAGATCAGCATAGGCTTCGACCATTGCCAGCTGACTGAAGTGGTGTTCAACCCTTTGCCGTGATACCAGCCCCATACCATCGCGCAATCCCCGGTCGTGAAAAAGTTTTAGAAGACTAGCGGCCAGCGAATCGCGATCCTGGCTTGCCACACCGAGTCCGGTTTCGCCTTCCAGAAGCACTTCCCGGATCCCCCCGACCCGGGTAACCACATGGGGAACCCCCATGGCCATTGACTCAAGCAGGGTGACCGGGATCCCTTCGGCTATCGACGACATCGCAAAGACATCAAAACGCGCATAATAATCCCGAACGTTTTGCTGCCGGCCGGTAAAGATAATTTGTCCGCCATATCGTGAGTCGCTGTTAGCCAGAGCTTTCAACGCGGTCATATCGTCGCCGCAACCAACAAGCATCAGCTCAGCGTGCCGCGAAAAGTCACGATCCTGCTGGCAAGCATGTTGAAAAGCATTAATTAGCAGCTTTTGGTTTTTTATTCCCTGCAGGCGGGCCACATGGCCGACGATGAATTTATCCGCGGATGGCTTTCTGAACTGCGGCGAGAAATACTCGACATCAACGCCATTAGTGATCAAGGCTAATTTGGCTTGACGGATACCGACATCACGCTGGAGCCAGTGGTACAAATCATTGGAAACGGCCACAACGTGATGGATAACCCATGAGCTTATTAGTCGAAGGTACCGGTATTTGGCTACCTTTCCATACGGATCATAGGTATCCCGTCCATGCTCGGCATGGATCCGCCGTGGTATTCTGGCCAGCCATGCCACCCACTGGTACTCGATAGTGCCCAGGTTATAGGTATGGAAAATATCCGGCTTTATCCCGGCAAGAATCCTGTAAAGACGCGGATACAACGACAAATCGTTGCCCGGTTTTTTGTTCATTTCAATCACAGTGACCGAAGGCGGAAGCTCCTCGACCAACTCTCCAGCCTGGGTCAGGGTCACAATCGTATGTTGATATTGCTCCCCCAACTGGTTAATGCAATTGACGATGATCTTTTCCAGCCCACCGACATGAAAGCCGTGGACAAGATGACAAACATGTTTTTTGGCTACCATATCCATTCGGTACCCTTTCATCATGGCCTGACGCATCTACACATTCGGCTTCACCGCAACGTGATGAATAGCTCCGCGCTTGTCTTGCAATAACAACTGAAAACGCCGGACGATTTTTTTTGCATTCTGGTGCCAGGTGAGCTGCCGGTTTTCGATCGTCGCTACAGCCTGGTGCTGAACGTCAGCCTTTAAGTCGGCCTCGGTCACCAGTCGTTTGATGGCTGCCAGCATCTGCTGGTTATCGCCTTCTTCAAACAGTAATGCGTTCGACTCATGAACAAGCAATTCTTGTATGTTGGGCGCATCAGGAGCAACCACCGCTTTGCCTGTTGCCAAGTATTCGATCAGCTTTAACGGGGAACACCAGGGGGTGACTGCCGGTTGCAGGGCGATATCGACCTGCGCCAGCCATTTGGGCATCTCTTCCCGGCTGACCAGCCCGGCGATAAGCAGCTGCCGTTCGATATTTAACTCTCGGGCCTTTTGCTGCAGATCATCCAATACCGAACCGATACCGACAATCAGCAATACCAGGTTGGGGTTTCTCATCTCGGCGATCGTTTCGACAACGAGATCCAATCGGTGCCACTCACGACAGAACCCGACAAAACCAATCACAGTTTTACCTGCCAAATCAGGCAACCTGTCATAATGTGTTGTCACATTGAACTGGCTGGGGTCAATGCCGTTGGCAATCACAGTGACATTATTGTTTCTGACCCCGGCTTGGTATAGATAGTCAGCCAGAACATGCGTCACGGGCAAAAGATGATCGGCATTACGCCAGGTATACAGCTCTGACCATTTGGCCAGCATCGGCAGGTGTACCCCGCCATAGGCAGCACGTTCTTTGTAGAGCGGTGCGTTAACCTCGAGGATCAGCGGTAAGTTAAACAACTGCTTGGCCCAGATCCCCGAAGGCAAAAAGAGATTGTACCGCTCGTAAATGACATCTGGCCGATGCTTCTTGATAGCCCGTAACAGCTGAACGAAATCATACAGACTATAGCCAAACTCCAGCAGTTCACTGATGAACCCAGGCAGAGCATGGCGGAGCTTCGACATCCATCCCCCATCATCGCCAAACTCCGTGGCATCAGAGATAGTCGGGGCAACAACGATAACCTCATGGCCCTGTTGCCGCAGTGCATCAATAATCGCCTCGATATGAACAAACTGTCCGTCCCTGGAAGCTACCCTGTGGTGATATAGTATTTTCATACTGCTACCTCTTTGTCATTCATATCGGTTTCAGTACCTCGGTACGATGAGTTACCGCCATGCCTGTCATACCCCAGCAGTTCTGAAAATAATCGATACAGCTGATCCGTGGTTTCATCCCACGAAAACTGTTCGGCATATTGCCGAGTTTCAGCACGGGGGAAACGACTATTGAGCAGCAGTCCAATCGCAGCCGCAATATCACGACTATTGCGCTCAACCAACAGCCCCGCCGCACGGGCTTTGACTACCTCCGGCGTTCCCCAGATATTAGTCGCCACCACAGGCGTTCCGCTTGCCATTGATTCCAACAATACATTGGCCCAGCCCTCTCGGCTTGATGCCAATACGGATAAGTCAGAAGCCTGAAAATAACGGGCAAGCTCCGGCTGAGAGAGCGCACCGAGAAAAGTCACCCGGTTCGATAAGTGCAGTTTTTTAACCAGTCGCTTCAGCCTTGATTTGTCAGGCCCCATCCCGGCGATGAGCAATTGCGCCTCTGGGTGTGCCTTCATGGCTTCAATAACGAGATGATGCCCTTTGCGCTCAATAAGCAAACCCACAGAAAGAATAACCGGTCTCTCCAAGGGCAACTTCAACTGCTGACGAACTTCCCGCTGCTGCTGCTCATCAGCAAAAGAGAAAAGATCCAGGTCAACGCCGTTTCGGGACGCTGACACCTTTTCCGGCGCGGCGCCTAATGCGATCATTTCCTGCCTGAGCGCTTCGCAAACCGCCAGGTTATGGTTACTGGCATGAAATACATCCTGAATTTGTCGCCGCGGCGTTTCGTACTGGGGGATCAAATTGATATCCGAGCCCCTGGCCGTTACGGTAAACGGCTTATTGAGCTTTTTGGCCACCTCGGCAATGGCCACCCCGTCGGGATAAAAATAATGCCCATCAATCAGATCGAATTCATACCCCTCTGCCATCAGCGCCTTGATTTGCCGATATAGAACAAACGCCATGGTTTTCGGGGCCAGTGTCATCCCCACCTTGGGGAGCACCACGTAGCGTGGGTGATAAACCGGCATCTCACCGCGCTTTTCAAAATAAGGCGCCCTGGCAAAGAGGCTGTACTGACCAAAGAGCGATGATTTAAACGGGAACCAGGGAACTGGCGCGATCACGGTGATCTCGGCATCCGGGTAGCGCTTTCGTAACTGTTTTAGCCGGGTTTCGATAAACACCCCATGCTTGGGATCGGCAGCATTGGGAAACAAGCTCGTGATCGTCAGAATCTTCATAACTACTGCCTCGCCATAAAAAGAGAAAACATCAACAGACACCAGAGTGATTCCCCGTGATCCCGGTACCCCTGCTGATGATCGCTGATCATTTTTTTCAGCCAGTCGACATCGAAAAACCCGCTGTCGCACATATTGGTCGAGAGGACATTCCGCGCCAGCGTGTCTTTCAAGCTGGTTCTGAACCAGGTCGAAATCGGCATGCTAAAACCCATTTTGGGCCGGTAGAGAATGTTATGGCCAACATGATTTTCGAGCGAACGCTTGAAGGCATATTTCCCCTCACGATGGCGAATATTGTTTTTGCTATTGATGGAATACGCCCATTCGACGAACTCGTGATCCAGCATCGGCGCTCTAACCTCCAGCGAATTGGCCATACTTGCCCGGTCGACCTTGGTCAGGATGTCGCCGACCAGCCAGGTTTTCATATCGAGATACTGGATCTGTTTGAGAGGATCATCGGTGGTAAAGTAACGGGCATGATGCTTAAGAATTTCACTGCCGTCATAACCGTTGAGGCTATGTTGATATGAGTCACTAAACAGGGATTGGCGCTCGCCACGTCGTAGCTTGGATATTGAGTTGGCATACCCCTCGACGGCATCCATCGCCAGAGACTGAAAGGTGGTTTTGGCCCGCAACGGTCGTGGTGCCCAGTCTGCCTTGGGGAATAAATACCCCAGCGGACCAAACACAGATTTACGGATTGGCCCCGGGATCGCATTTCGCACCCGTTGCTCGGCCAGATGCAGCCGGTGGCGTCGATAGCCGCCAAATATTTCATCGCCGCCGTCGCCGGACAGCGCAACTTTTACCGATCGGCTGGCAAGCTGACAGACACGAAACGTCGGTAAGGCAGAACTGTCGGCATAGGGTTCATCATAAATATCGGCCAGGGTATCAATCAGGCTAATATCATTCGGATCGACTATCTGCTGGCTATGCTCGGTATGATAGCGGTTGGCAATCTGGCGGGCATACTCGCTTTCGTCAAAAGCCTGCTCGGTAAAACCGATGGCGCAGGTGTGCACCGGCTTGTTTTGCAATGACGCCATCAATGACACCACGGCACTCGAATCTACCCCGCCCGACAGAAACGCACCAAGCGGTACGTCCGCGGCAAGGCGGATCCTGACAGCCTCCTGCAACTTGTCGAGCAACGACTCCTGAGTCTGCTCCCAGGACAAAACCTGATCCGGAGCACACAAGTCCCAATATTGCCTCGGGGCGATTTCGCTCCCGGGGCTTAGCGTCAGGTGGTGGCCGGGGTTAAGCTTGAAAATATGCTTGTAGGCACTGTAAGGCTCGGGGATATAGCCATACATGAAGTACTCTTCCGCCATTTCATTTCTGAGCGTCGTATCAACTTCTGGATGCCCGAGTAACACCTTGAGCTCAGAGGCAAAGAGAAACTGTCCCTTCGCTGTTACCGTATAAAACAGCGGCTTCTTGCCAAGACGGTCACGACCGAGGAACAGCTGTTTTTTATTTCTGTCCCACACTGCAAAGGCAAACATCCCCCGAAAGCGTTTGACACAGTCTTCCCCCCAGGACTCCCAGGCATGAACAATCACTTCGGTATCGCTATAAGTCCTAAACTGGTGCCCAAGCCGGGTCAGCTCATCGGCCAGTTCCAGGTAATTATATATCTCTCCGTTAAACACGACGACAACCGACTGATCCTCATTGAACAGCGGCTGATGACCGCCTGAGAGATCGATGATCGACAGACGGCGATGTGCCAGACTGATATGCTCATCGAAGAAATATCCCTCATCATCCGGCCCGCGATGACTCTGCAACCGATTGATTCTCTCGAGCAGACGCTTATCAATTCGGCCAGGCTGGCGCAGATTAAAAACTCCGGAAATACCACACATATTCAGCCTCCTTGTGAACACCTAGCCATGGTTAGACTCCAGATAGCCAAGCAAGGGAGATAGCTGGGCATCCCAGCTGTAATATTGCTCTATCCACGCCCGCGACGCTGTGGCTACTGACTGCTCGGCCTGCAATGTGTCTATCACCCTGCAGGCTATATCAGCCGCACTATCGGAAACGGCGACATGGCTCGACGGGAAGCTCTCCAGTCCTTCCATCCCCTGCGGGGAGGCAATCACGGCCCGTGACATAGCCATGGCTTCCAGAATTTTATTCTGGACTCCCCGGGCAATACGCATCGGGGCAACGGCGGCTTTGGCATGTTGCAGATAGGGACGCACATCAGCGACTCGGCCCGTTACGACGATCCCCGGGATCTCCGTCAGCGCCCTGACCCCGGGAGTCGGTGAGCTGCCGACAATGTAGAACTTAGCATCCGGCACCTCGGTCACCACCTTGGGCCAGACATTATTGGCGAACCAGGTAACGGCATCTTCGTTGGCCCAGTAGTCCATCGCACCGGTAAACACCACATAGTTCTCTTGTTCCAGGCAATAGTTTTCCTCTGCAGGAACGGAGGAACCGGGTGAAAAGAACTCGCTGTCCAGGCCGTTTTCAAGGGTTTTGATCCGCTCGCGAAACGGTGTATCGGCAATACAACGGAACGCCTCGGTCTCAGCCTTGGTCACAAAGCAACTAATATCAAACATCGAGGCGACTTTTTTTTCATACTGCCCGAGCACACGGTGCTCCCGCTGGTAGACAGCGCGCATAATGCCTTGTTTTTTCTCGGCATACTGGCGCCATTTGTCAGAGTCAATGTCAACAAAATGCATCACGGTATGGGGGCTATGAGGACTGGCAATCAGGTACTGGGCCATACAACCGGACACCACGAGCGCCTTGTCAATCTGATGGTCTTCAATGATGGCATCAACCCATTGCTGCATGGCTTTTCGTGAATAATAGGGCAAGGTGATCGGCTGTCCCGTAAACAGCGCGGTCACGCCCTTCAGCTTGCAATATGAAGGGGAGATCTGAACAAACAAGCTCGCCTTGCAATATTGTTCAACCTTGGCCTGATACTGAAGGTCAAACGGATCATCAATAAAACAGCCAAGATAAACATCAAAATGTTTACTTAGAAACTTGAGGATATGGTAATTGGCAATCTTATCCCCCTTGTTGGGAGGATAGGGAATACGGTGACACAGATACAGTAACGGCTCTTTCATACAGTTACCCCAGATATTTCGATAGCATCGGACCAATAAGGCGACTCACCGGAAGAGGAAGTCTTTTCCAGGCTTTGATGAAATACTTGTACTTCGGATTGTTCGGTGACAAATTCGGCAACGACTTGGCTTTTACCAGTGCCACTTTGTAATTGAGCGGATGCGCTTCCATCCCCCAGTGCTTTTTATACTGATATGCCCCCGAATCATTCTTACTTCTACCGTAGTCAAACAGTGTCGCACCGCGCTGACGGGCAACATGCATCAGCTGGAAAATCATATAGTCGCTGCCATTCAGTGCCTTGGATTCATACTTTCCGCCCCCGTAATAGGGCATGGCGTGATCTTTATAATAAAAGCTCAGCATGGTAGAGATTGGCTGCTGATCTTTATCATGCACCAGCATGGTCTCGCAGCGATCCGGGAAGGTTTCTTTCAGCTTGGTAAATAGCTTATGCGTAAACACCGGAGTCCCCAGGTCCCTGACGCTTTCGGCATACACGTCGTAACAGGACTTAAGGTTATCCGAGGTATCCCAGCTGAGATTGTTCCTCAGCGAATGCCGTATCACATTGCGCCTTTTTTTCTTTATGGCACCGATGATGTCGTCAGACTCCTCAGGCAGCGCCAGAGAGAAACGGGAATGATGACAATGCTTAACCCAAGGTGCCTCTGACTCGACATCGAGCTTGTCTCGCAGCTCGACGTAGTCAACATTCAGCTCGCATCCCAATTCGAAAGCAGCCGCCTCCAACTTTTTGCGTATCAGTGAGCTATCCGCCAACGCACCGCCGTACACGCAAAAAGGGGTAGATACCAGGGTATGGCCAAACAGCCAGCTTTTCTGTTCAAACAGCGGCAATACCCCGACAAGCCGGTTACCGCTTTCTGCCAACATATAATGGTGC
Organism: Photobacterium alginatilyticum; assembly: GCF_009910675.1. GTDB lineage: Bacteria > Pseudomonadota > Gammaproteobacteria > Enterobacterales > Vibrionaceae > Photobacterium > Photobacterium alginatilyticum. The sequence goes on from NZ_RSEJ01000006.1 coordinate 123,593, forward strand.
TGATGGCCGAATACCGAATCAATCACATCAAGCCAGCCGGATAAATGAAAAAAGCTGCCTTCAGGGTGATTGTCTACATAACTATCCCAGTATGGATAGTCGTTCCTTGATAGCTTCCGGATTGCTAATTCCTGCATCATGATTAAATCCATTTAGTTGATAAACGTTACGCATCGTGCTCCAGTTAAAATCGGCTAGCAGACGGTGGATCTTTGACTCCATACTGTTGAGGTTCAGATAATGCCGGAGCCTTGATTTCGCGGATATTCCCATGATCCTCGGCTGACGCGGATCGATTTCCCACGGGTGAAAATAGAAACTGTAGGGTTGCTGAGTATCGGCAATAAAGGCATTAATCAGCCGTCGGCTCAACCAATAGGGATAGAGACGAAAGAACCCCCCTCCGCCAATAGGAATGTTCCTTCCCAGCTTGTTAAAGGTCGGGATCGGCACTTCAATCAGCCCCTCCTCCCGCACATGTTTAAAGCGTGGCCAGTCGGGTGTCCCGTAAAGATCGTGTTTTACCGGATAAGTGCTACTGGAATAAACAAAACCCAGGGAGCGCAATACCTCAAATGCCCAGGGGTTACTGGTATCGATAGAAAAACTCGGAGCACGGTAACCCATCACTTGCTGGCCGCTGATGTCTTCGATCAGGTGTTTGCTGCTGGCTATATCGTTATAAAACTCTTCCTGAGACTGCCTGTTGGCCGGTTGATGAAGATAACCGTGGCTAGCCACTTCATGCCCTTCACGTACAATGGCCCTGACAATCGCCGGGCACTGCTGGGCAACCCAGCCCAGAACAAAAAAAGTCGCCTTCACACCGTGCTCGTTGAGCATTTTCAAAATCCGCTGGGTATTGGTCTCGACACGTAACGGGTAGCGGCTTTCCCAATGCGAGGGATTGACCACCCCCGAAAACGCAGCAACGTGGAAGTAATCTTCGACATCAATCGTCATGGCGTTCACAATCTGGTTTGATTTATCAGCCTTGGTCATGGTTACCTGCCTTTCCCGAACAGAATGATCTCTGATGTTCTGATAAGGATCAGAACATCGAGCATGAAACTGCGATGCTTGATGTAGTAGAGGTCAAACTTCAGCTTCTCGATGGCATCATCAAGGCTGTCCCCGTAGGGATATTTAAGCTGCGCCCAGCCAGTCAGACCCGGCTTGACATCATGACGCTGACTGTAATAGGGAATACTGCCGTCAAACTGCTGGCAAAACTCAGGTCGCTCGGGCCTGGGGCCGACAAAACTCATATCCCCTTTAATAACGTTATATAGCTGAGGAAGCTCATCAATACGGTATTTTCTGAGAAAAGCACCGACCTTGGTAATACGCTTATCAGTCTTAAACGACATTTGCGCGCCATTCTCTTCGGCATTCACTTGCATGCTGCGAAATTTGTAAATTGAAAACACTTTCCCCTGTTTTCCTACCCGCTGCTGCGAATAGAAAACAGGAGATGAAAAACCATCCTCTAGCTTAATTAGTAACATGGCAACAAGGAGCAACGGCCAGGTAAGCAATAACACTATTGAAGAAATGAAACAGTTAAAAACCCAATTCGCAAACCTGCCAACTAGATCTTTCGAAGACCTAACATTATAAATCACCCACGACGGATTAATATGACTGACGGCAATCTGACCGGTTTCCCGCTCAATAAAATCAATGATATCAGTAATTAAAACTCCTTTCATTTTACAGCTGAACAACATATCCGTCGGCAGGTTTCCGCGTCTTTCATCCGCGCCAATTATTATTTCTTCAATCTGGTTGTCAATAATATAGTCTTCCAGAGATATCGATGTTTCGATTCTCGGAACCGTTGTCGTTACCTTGATACTGTCACCACTAACAGGAATATAGCCAATTAAGTCAAAGTTAACCCGATCGGCACGCCTCTTCATGCAAGAGTTAATTAATCCGGCTCTTTCCCCTGCACCAAGAACAACAACTCGCCTGCGATTCAGGTTGGTATAGTTTGTCGATAAGGCAATTTTTCGGCTAATTAATAATCCGACTGCAGCAAGGAGATATAATAATTCGCACAATAAAGCTGGAAAAGAAGAAACAGGTATCAAGAGGTAAATAAAAGAAGACATTATATAAGCAAGACCAATTGCCACCATAATTCTTATCGCAACACCTTTATACGTTGCTCTTAATTTTTCGTTATACAACCCCACCGCCAACGTCGCGATTTGCAATGTCGAGGAAAACAGAAACAACTGAACAAAGTGAAAAGATTCACCAAATCTTGGTGTCTTTTCAGAATAATACACTTCAGCCAGATTTAAACCTAAAGCAAACACAATCAAAGCAACAATAAAGTCAGTCACAATGAGGACTGTATTACTTTTGTTTAAATCATGATATCGCATATGGGCGTTCCCGACCTTTATATAAAAATCCGTTTTCAATGCTATATCTGATTATTGTACATAATTAAGAAGCTGCACCATAAAAAAGTATTATATAGTTAAATAACTTAAACAAAATTATTCAACTACACTGAAGAAAATAGACTTAACAAGCAAGTCATAATACGCAGGATGGGTATGTTTATGAAACAGAAAGGGAAATGCTTTTTATCGCTGGTCGTTGCTTTTATTTTTACCACTTTATTAGCAGGATGTACGTCATCAAACTTGCAAACCTTACCTTCAGCGACTACTCACCCTTCATTAACTAAAAATATAAACGATTACAAATATTTAATTGGGCCTGGTGATAACCTGAATATTTTTGTCTGGGGCAACCCGGAAATATCGGGCACGTTCACAGTAAGACCGGACGGAAAACTGTCTACCTCGCTGGTGGACGATATCGACGCCTCCGGCCGAACACCGACCGAACTCGCAAGCAGTATTGAGTCGCGCCTTGCCGCCTATGTCCGTGACCCGATTGTGACCGTCATCGTTGAGGATTTCATCGGCCCCTACAGTGAGCAGGTGCGCGTCATCGGCGAAGCTTCGCGCCCCAAGGCAATTAACTACCGTGAAAATATGACACTGCTTGATGTCATGGTTGCCGTTGGCGGCCTGACTGAATACGCCGACGGCAATGATGCCCGTCTCATCCGGGTGATTAACGGTCAGCAGCGCCAGTTCGGACTAAGAATGGGCGATCTGATCAGGGACGGCGACATCCAGGCCAATATCGACATTCTGCCCGGCGATATCATTATTATTCCTGAAGCCTGGTTCTAGGAGCGCGCAAATGAAAGAACAATTTGACCTCCTGTTACAGTATTTACGCGGGATCTGGCTGCAGCGTCAATGGATCGTCATTTCACTCTGGGTGATCTGCCCCCTCGGCTGGATTGCGGTCACGCTGATGTCCAACCAATACAGCTCCGAGGCCCGGGTGTATGCCGATACGGAATCGATTCTCCAGCCTCTGCTCCGGGGCATTGCGATTGATACCGATCCCTCGCAAGAACTGGCACTGATGAGCAAAACGCTGCTAAGTCGTCCGAACCTTGAAAAGATTGCCCGTTTTACCGATGCCGAGACGAATGCCAACACCGTTTCAGAGCCAAACAGCTTGCAAAGAGAAGAACTCGGCAAGCGCGTGGCAAATTTAAAAAAGAACCTGTCCTTCAAATCGGCCGGCGAGGAAAACCTGTTTACGATCAACTATTCCGGCTCAGATCCCTACTACACCCAAAAGGTTGTCCAAGCAGCCATTGATGTCTTTATTGAAAATACCGTCGGGCAAAAGCGTCAGGAAACGGTCAAGGCCAATAAATTCCTTACCGGTCAACTCAAGGAATATGAAACACGCCTGATTCAGGCCGAAGTACAGCTGGCCGATTTCAAACGCTTTAACACTGGCTATATGCCGGGTTCCGAGCAAAACTACTACCGTCGGCTTCAGACATTGCAGGATGAGCTGGAAGATACCCGCCTGACGATTCTGGAAACGGACATACAGCTCGCAACAGCCCGCAAGCAGCTCAGTGACGAGACGGCGGTCGCTATTCAGCAAATGACAACTATCAGCACCGAGTATGACATACGGTTAGGTACGCTCGAAACCCGCCTCGACGAGCTGCTTTTTCGCTTCACTGACAGACACCCAGATGTCGTTGAAACCCGTCGCCAGATTGCCGACCTAAAGAAACTCCAGCAAGGCTCGCAGCAACGGGCATCATCGGCAACGGCCTACTCCAGTGCCGTCTTGCAGGATATAAAGCTCAATATCAGCCAGCTGGAAAACCAACTCGCCTCCCTGAAGGTTCGCGAGACCAACCAGATCGAAAAGCACAATCTGCTGGCAGAGAAGCTGGAACAGCTGCCACAAGTTGAGGCACAGCTAACTAGCTTAATGCGCAATTACGACATTACAAAATCGAAGTATGAAGACTTGTTATCACGCCGGGAGGCCGCACTGATATCCAAGAGTGTCGATGCCAGCTCGGACGAAATTACCTTCCGGGTGATTGAACCGCCGCTGATTCCACAAGATCCCTCAGGCCCCATGCGGCCATTGCTGCTTACCGTCGTACTGGTAGTCGCCCTGGGTGCCGGCGGTGGTCTCGCCTTCGTCGCCAGCCAGGTATCACCGGTTGTGGTGTCTTCTACACAGCTTTACCGACAAACAAACCTGCCTGTTTTTGGTTCAGTCTCGCTCACAGAAGAGTCCGAGCTGTTTACCAAAGAAAGGCGAAAGGTTTGGTATTTCTCATTCATCTGCGTCGCGCTGGTTACCTTTTACGTAGGGTTTCTAGCCATCAACTCAACGCCGACCGTTCATTCTCGCATTATCCAGAAGATTGAATAGCTATGAGCATTATTGAAAAAGCACTGCAAAAAAAGCAAAAGGCGTCCAAACCAAGCCTTATCAGCCAAGCCATGGCTGAGCAACCTGACAACGAGACATCTCCCCCTGCTCCCGAGCAGGCCGAGAAACATGACTTGGCTAATTCTCAGCACCAGCCAAACAAGGCTGTTTTGCATATTGATACCGACAGGTTAGAAAGGTGCGGCATGGTGTCGCATTCCAATAACAAAGCCAACCCCCAGATCACCAATGAATACCGATCCATCAAGCGTAAAATCATTCACAATGCGTTCGGTCAAGCGGCCTCCCATCATGAAAATGGCAATCTCGTCATGATCTCTAGCTCGCGCCCCTCTGAAGGGAAGACGTTCACAAGTGTCAATCTGGCATTAAGCCTTGCCTCCGAAAAAGACAAAACCGTGTTACTGGTCGATGCCGATGTGCTCAAGCCATCAACGGGCAAGCTATTAGAGATCGATGTCAATAATAAACCCGGCTTGATTGACTTTCTGCTCGGTGAGGTAAAATCCGTATCAGAGGTGATCTATCAAACCTCGATACCGAACCTACGGATATTACCAGCCGGCACTTCCCATCACCTGAGCAATGAACTGCTGGCCAGTGACAAAATGGCCTCGCTAACCAAAGAGCTCGCCACACGCTACCCTGACCGGCTGGTGCTTTTTGACTGCCCGCCGCTGCTGGGCGTTGAAGAAACCATTACCGTTTCCAAGCTGCTCGGGCAGGCAATGATTGTTGTCGAACATGGCAAAACCAAAATGGCCGACGTGGAAAAGGCGATTTCAGAACTCAACAAACAGATGGCAATAGGATTTATTGTCAACAAAGCCATGCAGGGTGCATATAGTCAATATGAGTATGGATATGGGGATGACTATAAAAAAGAGAGCCAATCATAAACGCTGGTTAATCTGCTGCGTTGCCTTGGCGACTACCCGCAGTCTGGCGGCAGATACTGAGTTTACCCCGTATGTCGGCGGTGGGTTTACCTATACCGACAATATTGACCGGACAGCGGAAGATCGACAGGGAAGCCTGATCTCGGATCTGAGTGCCGGCATTACTACAGACATTCAGGGGGCTGACGGCAATATTGACCTCGACTATGAGCTTAACCAGCTATTTTTCAGCCATGATTCCAATGAAAATGAAACCTACCAGACACTCTCTTTCGCCGCGGATAAGGGCATCAGCCGTACCGGGTTTCGGGTCGAGGCCGCCGCATCAATCGAGAATATTGCCCGGGCCGTCGATCAGAATGCCAATGCCGATATTGTCTCCGGCGACACCATCGAGAACAAAGATGCCAGTGTCGGGGTCAGTTATCGTTCCAACCCACGCAGCAAAGTGGATCTAACTGCCAGGGCCTATACGGATATCGTCAATAACGAAGACGATATCGGCAACTACAACGGCTATGGCGCAGAATTTTCCTTCGCCAACGGAGAAAGCGTCAAAAAGCTGTTCTGGCAAATTGATGCCTCCTACCAGTATAAAGAGAGCAAGGATAACGATGACGATACTGCTATCACCTTGTACAGGCAGGATATTGGTTTTCAAACTCTATCTGGCTGGGTGCCATTAGTCCGCTTCAACTTTGAAGACTATGAAGGCACGTCTGATGCCGACAGCGCCGATACGCTCAGTTGGGGCCCCGGGGTTCAATATTTCTGGACCAAGCGTTCCTATCTCGAGCTCAGTTACAACTTCTCTGAAGACGACAACAATAGTGACTTTTGGGCTGGTGCGATCCATATAAACCCGACGCCGAGAACACGAATCTTGGCCGCCTATGACAAACGCTTCTATGGTGACGCCTATGAGCTATTGTTGTCTCACCGCTCAAGGCGGATTACCAATAGTATTCGTTATACCGAGGAAGCCGTCAGCTTTGATCGCGACTTATTTTCCTCGGACTCTACTGTCGAGGAAATTTCGCTTAGCCGACGGCTAGAGTGGACGACGGTGTTAACGGGCCGGAGAACCGACTATGAGTTAAATATCTTCCATGATGAACGAGAAGCGCTCAACGCTACAGCCGATGAGCAGAACGATGAAGTTGACGGTATTGGTATCGCAGTCCGCCACCGCCTTTCACGCCGTTTTAGCCTGGCTGGCCGCTTCGATTATGACTATTACCAGTTTATTAGCCGCACCCGCCCGACCCAGAACGACTATTACCGAATCTACGAACTGGAAGGGAAATACCAGATCAACAAACAACTCACCAGCTCTTTCGGGATCGAGCACAACAACAAATCATCATCATTTGCTTCCAATAGCTACGATGAAACCCGGATTTTTATCGACATAAGGATGCAACTATAGCTATGTACGAATCACACTTTGGCCTGTCAGATAAGCCATTTAAACTGAGTCCGGATCCGCGTTTTTTCTTTTCGAGTCCTCACCATGAAAAGGCCACCTCCTATTTAAAATACGGGCTTTCACAGGGGGAAGGATTTATCGTGATCACCGGCCCTATCGGCACCGGAAAAACGACAATCGCCAGAAACCTGGTTGCCTCGCTGGATGACTCGATCGTGGCTATACAAATTGCAACCACCCGTCTCACCCCCGAAGAGCTTGTCAGGCTGGTTGCGGCCAAGTTTGGCATCCCCGTTGAGGCGTTGGGCAAGGCTGAAACACTCAAACGGCTGGAACAATACCTTCTCACCTTGCACCAGCAACAACGCAGAGCGCTGTTACTCGTCGACGAAGCCCAGAACCTGCCGCCGGAGACGGTGGAAGAGCTTCGGATGCTGTCTAACTTCCAGCTCGACGATAAGCCGCTCATCCAAAGTTTTCTCCTTGGCCAGGAGGAACTCAAAGGTATCATCGAGCTCCCCGAAATGGAACAATTCAGGCAACGGATCATTGCCTCGTGCCACCTGAAACCCTTTGATAGCCAACAGACCGAAAATTATATCCTCCACCGCCTTAACCAAGTCGGCTGGCAAGGCAAACCTGCCCTTAGCCAGGAAAGCTTCGGTATCATCACCCAATACACCCAGGGGGTGCCAAGGAAAATCAATATCCTCGTCGACAGGCTGTTCCTGTATGCTTACCTGGAAGACCTCACTGTACTGAAAGCAGATGATGTCCGTCAGGTACTTGAAGAAATGCAAGGCGAGTTATCCGGCTCCATGATGGCAAACAACCGTTTGGGCAACGATAACAACAAGCCTCATTCCTTTGGCAGCGATAGTTCGCCAACAGCACCGGCAGGGTGTACCGACACCCAAGCAACCCAAACCTTAATAGCCGTGTCTGAAATACTCGATAACGTCATCGAGAAAAAAGTAGCCACTATCCGCCATTTAGATAAGTTATTAACACAAAAGAGAAAGGCACTGTCGGAGCAGAAAGAGAAGCTGGATGACGGAACAATATTAGAGAACGAAGAATTTGATAGCGAAGACCACGATTTAACGCTGCAGGATAAATATTGGTGCAAGGATTTGATGGCCAAAAGAAACTGACGATGACACCGTTCTCAGCCCTGGCCAGTCTGCAGCACAACCACACCGGAAACGTTGCATAACGCTAATGCGATGGCAGGCGCTAATGGCTGTGCACCAGCCTTCCTTCCGGAAACTCCGGCGATTGTTCTGTACTGTTTCTGTAGTTCAATTTTTCCCACTCAAAAACCAGTTCACGTAGCATCTCAAGCTCCCTGGGTTGCTCGACTACGTCATCTATCAGCTGCCATCTTCCGGTACTTTCAAACATCACCTTTCTTGTTCTGAAGTCAAAGACAAGCCTGTCATCACTATAGGTATGGCTGATCTGCACCGGGCTGGAAATGCCACCAATCACATGAAAGACCGCCTGCCTTCCTGCCAGCTTGCGGTTAATTAGCGTCATGTCGGTGTCTTGGCCAATTAAATCAAGCAGTAACTCACGTATATCCGTTTGGCCTATAGGCTTGGTAATTGGTTCTATTTGCATGTTGGTAACAAGTGGTACTTTCAGCTGTTGGTCATTGATCTTATGTCCATGCCCGAGCACACCATCATCAAAGAGTGACTCACCGTGATCGGCGGTCACAACAATCAGTGACTGGTCATAAATACCAAGCATGTGTAGCCGCGATAATAACTGCCCCAGTGCATCATCAGCGGCTGCGACGGCATTCCAGTAAGTATCTTCAAGCCAAGTCTTGTTAGTCAGGGATATTTGACTCCGTGGTATGGGGGCAATATTCAGTAGATTTTTCATTCCCTCATAATGATACGGAAAATGCGCAGCTTGAAGATTAATATAAAAAAACTGCTTCCCCCTCCCCTTCAATGTATCAAGCTGACCGTTGATAGCACGAACGACTACATCTTCACTGAGCCTAAGGCTGCCAAGACTTGTATTCGCATACACTCGCTCTTCTATATTAGTTTCTGCATCGAAGAAATGAGCTGCCGTTGCTCTCATGTTTGTTTCTTGACTGATGTTGGCAAAAGACTCAGCCTGACCAGAAATCACATTGACCTCGTAACCTATCTTTTTCAGTATCTCAAAGAGTGACAGTTGATGCTGGGGGGACGTTAGCTCTCCATTGAATATTGCCTTCAGCGAGGAAGCGGTAAACCCGGTATGTGAGTATGCATTTGGAAATACCGTGCCCTGTTGGCTAATTCTGAGAAGGTTTGGCGATACAATCTGATTGTTGACTTTGGTCTCTAATACATCAGCTCTCGTACTTTCAAGAATAATGAGAAACACATAATCAAATACTGGCACTACATTTGAGTAGTCTAACTCATAATCTACGTTCTGGAGCTTAAAATCACCCAGTAACATATCTTCATCGACATCATTTCCCGGTATATCAACCGCCCCCGGGTGGATCGCCGCATCGAACATTGCCAAATCTTCGGGAAAGGAAAAGTATCCATAGCCATCCTGATCAAAGTCGCTCGCCGAATCTAATACTGCGGTTAATAAGGCATAACTATTTTTCTTCACTACGCCATATCTTACATTGTCGTAACGTAAAGTTATCGCAACAACAAAAACAAACCCAATAAACAGGCTCCCATAGCTATACACTATGCGTTTGAACGGGAATGTGCCAGTCGCTCCCTCAGGGCACACACCTCTTTGTACTTTTCCTAGAACTAATTGATAGCCAACCCAATACAATATAAGAGCGATGAATAGGAAAATGAGCATAATAGCCGCTTCATCAGCAACGTAAGACATTGCTGACAATATACTTCCACCAGCAATATTTTTTGCAATAGTGAAATTGATGGTATCACTCATGTAGGACAGCACTTTGTATTTTGCAATAACGGCCAGTAAAGAGATAGTGACGGCAATGAAAAAGAAATGATAGGCAAAAACAATTTGTGATTTTCTCAGCAAAACAGCTATAAGCATAAAGAAAATAGAGATAGCCCCAAACAACAACAAATCACTATAAACAGTTGCAATAAAGAACAATACCCTATCCAGAAAGGTGTCAATTGAGTATGGCTGAAGAAAGGAAGGCGTAAACAACCCAAACTTTCTGTTCATTAATATTAATTCGATCACTTGAACAGCCGTCGTCACACCAAAAATGGCACTCAGCCAAGGGTGATTGCGAATGAAAGTATAAAAAGAAAACATATAAATACCTTAACACATCCTTGGTTTAAGGATTTCAGCAACTACAACTCAATCCTTGCAATATCTATTAGCTTAGGTGAAATTAACCCACTTACCAACCATTGGGACAACCTGATTAATCAGCAGCCATTCATAACACGACATTAAAATAGCAACTCACATCACTCCGGGATTATTACTTAAGGCAATATCATCCACTTTATTTCTTTCGCCAATATCTTGCCGAGTCGAGATAATTAGACTAATCGACACACCGATTATTGCCCAATAAAATTCCAAGTAGGCTAACGATACGGCGGCCCCGGCCGAACCATAGGCAATAATGGTTAGCTGGAGCATTCTGGCAAGGTGCACTCTCCATCGATACCCTTCCCCTAAAGGCCCGACAGTTTTTGCCACCCAACCTAACCGAATAAAACAACTTGCCATAATAGTGAGATATAAAACCAGACCGAGCACACCATGATCGCCCAAAACCTGGAAATAGATACTATGGGCAGCCCATCCTGAGTCATCAGAGGGGAGCGGTGTCTCAATGATAAAGTCCAGCTTATCGAATTCCTGAGCTTTCTCTTGCCAAATATAGCCGTAGGAGCCCGTTTTGAACCCACCGCCTAACAAGGGCCTGTCCATCGCGAGCAAGGTGTGGACTTTCCATGAATTCAGTCTGGTAATAAATGAATTATCTTCCGTTGCCGTTTCTATGGTATTCATTCTGCTATACCAATCCTGGGAGAGGTAAAGTGCGGCAATACCCACAACAATCAGTATGCCTGAAGTGACGAGAACCTTATGGTTTGAGCGGAACCAGTAATAGCCACCCACAACCAACAACCCGATAAACCCACCTCGGGAGTGAGTGCCAAGAACGGCAATAATGCACAAGCATAAGATGCCAATCAGCCCTATTTTCGACCATTTGCTACTCGTTACCTGGATAAGAAACATATTGACAGGAATGAGCATACACAAAGCAACTGCGAAATGATTATTATCCGACAGCAGGTGTCCCTGCGGACCGACAATTTTATGCGCACCTCCCGTAATAATAAACTTCAGGCTTTCCACGGCTCCAAGAAAGCCGACCGAGAGTACTATCACCCAGCAAAACAACTCTAATTCGTTCTTTTTCCTCACGCACAAGATAATCATCATGGTCAGCAATAACTTTTTGGTTAGCTTGATCCATTCATCCCATACCAGATCGGGTATGCCAATGGTTAATACCGTGGTGAGAATGGTATGAAACCAGAATAATGCTACGCACAAGAAGCCGAAATCCAATCCCACCTTCTTTTTATTGGATTGAAATAAATACCCGATCAAAGCGGTGAATGCAAAAATACTATTAAAGCTAATATTTTGGGCAAAGCCATAAAGCCAATGAACAGGGACAAACAATCCGACCCATAACCAAAGTGCGACAGCAACATAAGGCTTCTTTAGCGAAAGGTATATCAAATAAATCGAAATAATCAGAAAAACAATATCCCTCATCGTTTTTCCCTCTGTTCAGGCAGCCTATTATTATCTTCGTTTTCTTTTATCTCATCGAGCTTTAACGATTGACGGCATCTATAGGCTAACATTACCAAACAAAATACAAATAATAATGATTCCATAGTCTTTCTCCATGAGATGCCGCAACATACAGCGTCAAGTATTCGGTAACGCTTCACACCATCCCTAAACGCTGGCCTGCCTGTCGCCTCAGCTGCCCGACAATCACTTGAAATTCACTAATCCGCCCCTTCAGAAAATAAACAACAAACATCGTTGCTGCCGTATAGATGAAAGCACCGGAAACAATGCCCACTATCAATTGATATAGGCTGTTGTTTATAAGATTAATGATCCAATCAACTGTCTCGTACATCACCCAGGAGCAGGATAAGGGCAGCAAGACAATCGACAGCAAATGAATGAGATTCAGCCCTACCACCACAGAATATAATCCGAACATCAATAATAAGAAAAACAGTCCAATTAATAACCGGTTAAATGAGATAACCTCAATGGAGCTGCCTACCGACAAATACAGCATCAGCGAAATGAGTGCCACGATGACAACGTCGGCAGCAAACAAAATGTGCATCTTATTTTTAATCGTCAACACCACCGTTAAAGGCATATATACTGTCATCACCACCATTAACCCTGCCAAGTTACTCATCACAGGAATCGCATCTAACCATTGCGGGCCGAGAATAACCCTGACAAAAGGATCACTAATCACACTGACCCCGAATGCGCAGGGCATCACAACGAACATCAGTACAGCCAACTGCTGATAGAGCGTTTGACAAAAGGCCTTGTGGTCATACTTTAGCTTGGACAGGACGGCAAAAGAGCCTCGATTGAGCGGCTCAACCACATCTGAGTACGGAAGCCATGCCAGCTCCTGGGCAAAGCTATATATTCCGAATGTGCGGCTGTTTAGCTGGCTACTTAAAATCATCACATCGATACGGGAGCGTAAATAACCCGATATGGTCGTCAAATATAGCCACTTGGAAAAGTGCCATTGCTTTTTCCACAGGCTGGTTGACCAGCGGGGACGGTAGCTGCAGACCCGATAGCCGATAACAACCTCAATGACATTACTGAAAATAACGGCAATGACCATTGCCCAGTAGTTTTGCCATATGATAGCTATCGCTATCGAACAGACGGTACCGATCGTTTTGGCAGCAATACTGATAACAGTGGTTGTTTTAAAGTTAAGCTGCTTTTCAAACACCTCAAGGCCAATATTCCGAAAAGCCATCAGAAAAGGAATAACAGCAACAACCTGGATCACCAGCTCGACTCTCTCCTCGTTCGTATAGATGGCTATCCAAGGAGCCGACAAGAACAACAAACAGGCGCAAGCTATCCGAAGTACCAAGTTGAGCGACCAGATACTGTTTAGGCTTTCCTCCGATATCTCGTCTTCCAGAATCACAATCCGGTTGGTACCAACAGAGGTAAATGCCAGGAAAAGATAGATAAAAAAGGAAGAGATCGCGACAATCCCAAAATCTGCCGGTGTAAGCAGCCGGGCCAGTATCAGCGTGCTGACCAAGCCTAATATTCGGTTATACCAAGTGGCTATCATTGCCCACTTGGCACCTGAGATAAGCGCGCGGCTATATTGTTTATTCATCTTGCAATACCTGGCATGGCTTCCCTATCCATACTCAATGACTCACTTACAATGCCAGTTGCCTGGGAAGCATCGGCTGACCGTCAAGCTCCTCAATAAACCAGCGAACAAAGTCCCGGGTATTTGAGACAAGCTGATCTGTTTCTCTTTCATCCCTGGTATAGGATGTCAGCGCAGGTTTCACACTGGGCGAGTGGAGTGACAGTATAAATTCCCGCTGACCTATTTTTTTCTGAGAGTAGGTCAGCTGCTGCATTTCTTTCAGAGTAAAACCTTCGGGCGAAAGGCGGTATCTGCGAAGCCTCAGGCATTTACCGATAACTTTCTTTACCAAGCTGTTTTGCCACTCTGTAAAGACAGCCGAATGCCTATTGGCATAATCCTGAAAAAGAGGGAGTGCCGATAGTATCGAACAGGTATGGGGGAAATACGTAATGTCATCCCGCTCAAAAATCTTGTTGCCGTAACCGCTAAAGTCAGGCCCCTGCTGATGGGTAAAGTCACAATAGGCGCTAATACTCAAATCAACCTTATAACCCAGCTTTACCAGACTACGCGCCGTATTTTCACCGATCCCGTATCGACCGGCCAGGTATGTCACAGGACGAGTTCCAGAAACAAACTCTATTTTTTCCGTCAGGCTGGCCAGTTTTCGATATTCCTGCTCCTTGGATAAGTTTCCCGGAAACGTGTTCACATCGGCAACGGTGCCATCTTGTTCAATCGGCGCGAGCGGCGGATTAACCCAAGGGTGCAGGTGTGCGGCAAACTCGATTATACCGTCAGCCAAACCACGGTACTTCTCAACCACGGATGCCCCTTCCTCACTGGATATAAAAGGATAGTCCATAGCCAACGTCACTTTCGCCCCGGCATCCAGCAGCTTATCGATCAGTACAATTAACTCTTGATGGTGAGTTACTGACTGGTTGGTCGCCTTGGCACCTTTTTTCCAGTCAAACTCTTCTTCTGCGTGGATGACTACAGCAAGCCTGTAGGCCATAGCATGCCCCCGAATAAATAAATACCACACTCATCAAATTTTTCTTCTCATTGATAATGGCACAGCACACAGTTTTTAACCAAATATCAACATAAAAACCACAAATAACCGCCACCTGCACTCACAGCCATATGCGACAATCTTAATCATCAATAGAACATTCTTGTGATTGGCTACCTATACTGATAACGAGTGGCAGCCATAAAGTAACGATCTGCTCTGCATGTTTAACGCAACACTAGCCTGAATCGGGAAATGGATGAGCTATATAGTCTTTACCCATCGACGCACGTCTATCCTAATGGGGATACTGGCCTTGGTATTAGCGGGGTATTCTGCCTCCCCGGCGGCCCAGCCGAAGCTATTTCAACACCACTCACTGCCGCATGACGCAACAAGTCACTGGCCGACCGTGGGCCCGGACTGGTCGACGCAGACACTCGCTTTGCACCTTGAGAACACGGTTTTTGTTTCCGATCCAGAGATGCTGATTAAGGCACTGAAAGATGTGTTACCTGGCCAGCATATCGTCCTGAGAAACGGCACCTATCCAATCAGGGGCAAGCGCCTGAGAACCACCAAACTATCTCCGACGGCACTTCAGCCAATCACCTTGCGCGCTCTGGAACCAGGAAAGGCCACGATTGAACTTGATAGTTCCGAGGGTCTCTACATCAACCGTCCTCACTGGCGAATATCGGGCCTGCGCTTTATCGGCAAATGCAAACACCAGTCCCGTTGCGAACATGCTATCCATGTGGTGGGAAATGCCGGCAATACCCTTATCGAGCACAATGAGTTCATCGACTTCAATGCGGCAATTAAGGTGAACCGGGACAAGGACGCGTTTCCCGATCACGGCATTATTCGCCATAACCACTTCTTCTTCACTGCCCCCAGGGATGTTGCGAAGCCCGTCACCCCCATCAATGTCGACCATGGCAACAACTGGCTGATCAGCCGTAATATTATCCGCGACTTTATTAAGCTGGGCGGCAACCAGGTCAGCTATGGTGCCTTTATCAAGGGAGGGTCGGTCAAAGGCGCTATAGAAAACAATCTTGTGATCTGTAATTCCACCCAGCAAGACTTTACCGGCTCTCGCATTGGCCTGTCACTGGGGGGCGGGGGAATGGCGCAGCAGCACCGCCGGGGAGAAAGTGAGGCTGAAACGGTAGAAGCCCTCATACGAAACAACATAGTCATCCGTTGCAACGATGCGGGCATCTACATAAACAGGGGCAAGCACTCGGCAGTTAGCAATAATATCCTCTATGGGACGCAGGGCATTGATATTCGATACCCACAATCTGATACCTATGTTGCCAATAACATCTTAAACGGCAACATCACCCAGAGAGATCGCGGCAAGGCAGATTCGAAAGCCAACCTGGTTAGCTCCCGCCGGTTTTGGTTTGGAGAGGAAGCCATTGATAGCTGGTTCCTCTCACCGGGTGACGGTAATTTTACCGTCACGTCGGAGCAAACCAGAAAACAACTCCATTCGCACGCGGTGCCCTACCAGCTGCTTCCAGGACACGAGAACAAAGACTTTTGCGGCAATCGCATCAGCAGTAACAGCAGGTTCAGGGGCTCGTTCATGAAGGCGACGGCCTGTTTCCGTTAGTTATTCGCTGCTTAAGGTTTCTTAGGGAGCCTTCAACCCTAAGTGCAAAATGGGGTAACTGATAATGGTAGGTAGCAACAGGCGATTCACTATTGGCAAAGGTCTGCTTATAACGCGTCGCCCCCGCCATAAAGTCATAACTGTCCATCCCCTGTGATAGCGCCTGGTTGATTAGCAGATAATGCGCCGTCAGTCCCGGCTTTAGGTGCTTATCCTGCAGTCGATAGTTCAGTGCGCTCAGATAGAAATAGACCTGGTTGCCATAGTGAAAATTGTAAATGACTCCTATCAGCTCATCACCGGCAAAGATAGAGTGAAGCACAACCTCACCACTGTCTGTCCCCCTTTGAATCAAACAGTGGTGAAAGTGTTTAAACGTGGGGTTGGCAAAGCCGCTTTGACCGGGCTGATCTCCCCAGCGCTCAAGATGATAAGGCTCGGCAACGGCAAGCATGCCCAGCGCCGCTTCGACCGATGCGGCAGTATCAATGGTAATCTCGCCCAGACTCTCATACCTTTTAAGGCTTCTCTTTATCTGATAGCGGCCACTTCGCGACAGGCACTGATCCAGCGACATTTGATTCGCCCTAAGAGAATTAAGATCTAGCTTGTACGCCACTGAATCCCAAACACACCGGCGTTCCGCCCCGAGATCGAGCGCACTATCAAAAAGACCAGCCTGACTAGCCCCGACGACTAACGTACCGTTACCGACCAATGTCAGAAACACTGTTGATAGCATCGCAGTACGCACTTTTTCCGCATATTGTGGCAGTAACAGAAAATCGTTGTACTCCATGCACAGCTTATCCCGCTCGGGATCACCTGTTCGGTGTAGGTAGTAGCTCTTTCTTGAATCGAAGGGCAGCTTGCTCTTTTGGGCCACCAGTATCCCGAGTCCGACCACCTCACTCCCCATGCAGGCCTCGACAAGGTAACAATCTTCCACACAGCTATCTAACCATGAGCCGATCCATAACCATGACAGAAAAAAACTCGGCTGGGCCTGAGCTTCAAGCTGTCGCCAGGTTTTGGCAAGTTTGTCTCTATCCGGATTATAAGAAATGTCACATTGCACTGAATGGTTACCAAGTTCCATGGGTAATGGCCTCACCGATAAGACTGAAAATACCTTTTTCTGCATAAGCATAGCAGTAAGCTCATGGGTAAGTTGGGGGATAGGAGATTTTAACCCGGTCGAATTTCACCCGGCTGACTATTATAAAAAAATGATGGACGTATTTAACACTCAAGGTAAATGTATGAACAAGGCAAGCCGTTTGCCCTCTTTCGTTGAGAGGCGACTGGGTGGCAGTCAATGATAGTCAAACGCATTCCCTTCCTATGGCTGACACTGGTTTGTTACTCCCTTTTCATAACCTATGTCTCACTCATGTCTGGTCACGGGGAAGGTGACTTTACCGAACTCAAGCAATACAAAATACCGCATCTTGACAAACTGCTTCACGTTGCTGCCTATTGGCTCTATGCCTTGCTTGCCTTATTGGCATCCAGAGACATCCACAGACGCTGGCTGGTAGGTTGCTTGCTTCTCTTACTGATTTTTCACGGTACGGTATTGGAATATCTTCAGATCACGCTGACTGTCGGCCGGGAGGCCTCGCTACCGGATATTGTTGCTAACTCGACCGGGATTGTCCTTGGCTACGTGACAATGCTGATTTACCAGCACTTCCAAGCTCACCAGCATGGTTAAATCATCAGATCCGACTCGTCCTTCTTTACCGGATTGAGCCGATACAAGCCTTTTCTGATTAAATGTGGGACCAGTTTGGACAACGGTAAGCGTTTCAGGTGTCCTCTTAAATACAGCACAAACACATACCACTGATCACCCCGTTCATGATGAACAGGATATATCGAGCTAAAGACTTTCTTAAACGCAGGATCGATCAGACGGAACACCAGCGGCCCCGGTTTGAACTGTTCATAAAAAGCCAGCACCTCTGCCGGCACATCTAGCTGGTAATATTGGCGGCAATAACGAAGAGCATAATACATGCTTTCACCATTGCCGATTGACTGCTGTAGCCGAACGAGCTTATCCCAAAAGCCAGGCTGCTGACTAAAATGGCGAATGAGCTGGAAGATATCAAAAAGATCTCTCACCCCTTTATGAAACTCACTCTCATAAAAAAGATGTATCACGCTATGAAGAACCATAGCTTCCGGACTGAGCACCCTGGCACCGCTATCATCAGAAAGCGCCTGAGTATGGCTATGCAAGATTACCGGATCCGGGCCATGGCGCAATATCGAGGGCAGGATATTGAAATGCACATCCAGTTCGGTCTGGCGATCGAAGTGTTTTAACGGCGGGATCTCCTGCGAATAGTTTCGGTAGAATTTATCATCATAGTCGGTCATGGTTTTATGCATCCAGCCATGCGCCACCAGGGCATGCTCTGCCGTTTCAATCTGCGCCTGGGGAACCAGAATATCAATATCGCTCATGATCCGGCCCCGCATATACTCAAAACCCGACAGCTGATAAGCCGCCCCCTTCAAGTAGACCCAGCGCACGCCTGACTGGCTAAATAGCGTGCTAACGTGGCGATGCTCTTGCTCTAGCAGCCGGATTTGATTGGTATAGGTGTATTCAGCAGACAAAACATGCCGCTGAAATTCAACCGGAAGATCAAACCAGACATCCGCCTGTTCACACAGCCACCTAAGCTGCGCCAGCATATTGTAGAACCGTGCTTCAGCAACAATCTGTGACAGCTCACGAGGATTCATGGAAAGCAACGTGGTGGGGCTTCGAAGAATATCGACCAGTTTTACCGCCGTTATTTTTTTCATCAATCCCATTCCTGATTGCCGCTTCGCAATCTGCTAGCTGGTTGTATTCTATATAGAGTGCATCCGCCCCCTGAATCACCTGCCTGGCGCAGGCAAACCCCGTCTGGTTCAGCAAACCAAAATTGAAACTATTGCCAATCAGCTCCATCAGCGCTTCGCACTTCTCGACCTTTTCGACATAACACCGCTCATTCGCCGAGTACTTTACGAATACGATGAGCGATATCGGCGCTGTGATATGGGCATTAACCACGCTCGATGACGGCGGCTTGACCAGACAAACCTTGCCTTTCGACGTATCGGCGATTTCCTCGCTAAAGCTAGAGGCGGGAAAAAACGCCCGCGCCAGATCAATGGCGGCATTTTTTAAGTTTATCGGTCGAGCCAAGCCATATAGCTGCTTAGTTTCCGGGCAGATCAACGCCAGTTCATCCGAGAGTAAGCGCCACCCCTGTGAAACCAGGAAAGCACAGAGGGTGCTTTTTCCGGCTCCGGAAGGGGCTGATATAATGATCCCCTTACCGTTTTTTTCCAAGGTCGCGGCATGAATAATCAGATATTGATGCGCATGGTTGGCAATCAGCCAGTTCATCCCCCACTCCAGCATAGCCGGCGCCTGGTTGAGCGGAAGCGGCCTGAACGGTTCGCCGCCATTAAAATAAAATCGGACCTGCGGTTTTATCCAGCGACGTCCAAACGCCCCCGGCATGATTGCCACATGAAAATCGATAAAATGTGACTCGTTGACATCCAGTAAGGCACCCTGGTAATGGGAGTGCAAATAACGCTGGACACTGGGGATTGATGTCTTGATCTCGACAATGAATGGACCGGTTTGCAAATAAAAGCATTTCGTTGAAGAGAGCATCCTGCGGTCCTTAGCTGGGCAATAGGATCTGCATTGAGAGGAGTTGATCGATAACTCTCGCCGCGGATTGAGGATGCTCGCTGATAAAATTGTCAACTTCATTAGCCAGCGTATCCGCTTCACTTAAGCGCTCTAGTAACCCCACAACAGAGCGATCACAAAGCATCGACTCAGTGGTAAACGGGCTGTAAACCACACAGCGTGATTGATACATGAAACTGCAGGTGGCTAAAGAAAACTCGCCGTTTAACACCATATGCTCGGGCAAACTGTTCGGCATGTGCCTCCCTATCGGTTAGCTCCACATCCGTAACTGGCTGATTATATCCGTAAACGCTTTTTTCACCGCAGGCGAACGCTCATCAACACTGCCGTGGGTGTTAAGCTCATCGGCCAATTTTGACGCCAGTACCATGATCATTTCAATCACCGCACTCTCTACTTGCCGGGTATTGTAAGGATACCGAATGACGCTGGAGGAGAAAAAAGCATTCAGATAGGCAGCCACCAGCACCTGGTGAAAGTGTCTGGGCCGCAAAGCCACCTCGGTCGTTTCGCCAGAGGCGCCCGACTCCGTAGGCTCAAACGTCAGCGCCAGCCTGAATTGGCCTCCGCCATGAGCGCCAAGTACATGTTTGATCCTCACATCACTGGATTGCTGGACGCTAAGCTTGAATTTCCAGCCTTTCAGCGGAACATTCTGCCAATGATAAAAAGGGTTAAGAAACAGCTGATTGAAATATGTACTGCCGCTAATTTGACTATTGTTTAACGCTTGTCTCAACGGGTATGTACTCTCTCCCTGGCGGCTGCGAATAACTTGGCTCCAGCGCTCGGGACCAACGGCATCATTACTGCATAACTGAGGATCAGACGCATTGCCCGACACCATAATGGAACAGTTTTGCCCACCAGCTCCGCTTCCCCAACCGGCATGACTTTTCAAAGAAAACAGTACCGGCGATATAGCAGCAGAAGTGTGCAGAAAGCGACGGCGAGAAAAACGGGATCGACCCTCCGCTTCGGGTCGAGCGACAGCATTACCGGCAGATTTTTTATCCTGCCCACTATCATCCTGAATAGCCGACTTATCTTGATTCATAATAGCCTCTAACACGACAACCCAACAACGGGATCAAACTTCTACCACATAAACATACAAGAAAAGTAAAGTTCATATTAGTGGGCCTTGCAAGTTTATTTCAGAGGAAGAGATCCCTATTAATGTGCCCAAATTTAACTACTTATCTAATCATATGACTGTCATTTCCGCCCTGTCGCTCAGCACAATTAGCAACAGACTTTCTGAATCAAAACGTTACATCTGGATTATAGGATTTTGTATCACTCTTGATGACAGAGCCATTCATATCTCCGAACAAAATACATAGCAGACTAGATCACACTTTGCTGTTTTTTTACTCAAATTCTCAATATTGGTAAAACCTCCACGAACACAATACCTTGCCTAACCTATCACCTTTTGGCGCTTATACAGTGCACAAAATCATGACAAAAAGCTGACAAAAGGAGATGTTTTTTTGTCCACAATGCTCCGTGTCAAATTCAGCAGCAACGTGAAAAATAATGAAATATCAAAACCTTATAATTAAATCAGGCGCACTGGCTTGCGTATTGCTTCTCTCCGCTTGTGGCTCAGGTTCAACCTCTCCGTCAAACGCAGACTCAGGACAATCAGGTGGTACCCCGAGTATTCCTAACGGAGGAAACCCAACAAGCCCAGGCACCGGAACACCTGGTAATCCAGGCACTGTTATCCCAGAACAACCGACAACTCCTGTCCCGCCAGTCGAGAACGCGGTCATTGTCGTTGACGGGCAAACTTTCACCTCTGTGAGTCAAGCCGAAAGCGCAATTCAAAATAACAGCCTGGTGCAGTTTGGCAGCGGCGTATTTACACAAGGCATGACCATTCGAGCTGACAACGTCAGACTGGTAGGCAGTGACGGTACCCACTTCAAGGGCGCGCAGGTTCAGAACAAGGGGACCTTTGTTATCGCCGGTGACAGCGTCAGCATGGAGAACATTGAGTGTAGCGGCGTCAGCGTACCGAACGAAAACGGTGCCTGTATCCGACAGGAAGGCAAAGATCTTCACCTAAGCGGCGTCTACTTTCATGACAGTGAGCAGGGGATCCTGACCGCCAAAAACACTGGCAGCCTGGTCATTGAGTACAGCACTTTTGAAAATCTGGGCAAGGCTGGCCTGGCCCACGCAGTTTACAGTGCCAATGATCGCCTGGAAATTCGCTACAGCAAATTCTACAAATCAAAAGACAACGGCCATGAGATCAAATCCCGGGCCAAGGAAACCCTGATCGAGTACAGCGAAATTGCATCGCTCGACAGTAATGACAGCCGACTGGTTGATATTTCCAACGGCGGCAAGCTGACCATCCGAAACAGCATGCTCGAGCAGGGGCCAAATACTGCTAACTTCCAGGTGATCGGCTTTGGTATGGAAGGGGTCGATCAAGGCGTTACTCAGTCTGTCGAGCTGACCAATAACATCATCCTGATGGAAAGAGCAAAAGGCAATGTCTTGCTGGGCCTGCCTTCTGGCAGTGGCTCGTTCCAAATTTCCATCACAGGTAACGACATCATAGGTACACCGTTCAATGACAAGGCCGAGCATAATATTGAGCAGAACAACAATATTTATGACAGCCGTTCAGCCTACGGACTTGGCGGCTTCCCGGCACTACCGAGCATTGGCTTGTAATACTGACAGACCACAGTCAGTCTAACTTTCACGGTTTCTGCGTTGTGACTGGCGGATTCAATATGGATCCGCTATCACTCGCAGCCTGACCACTTTTATATCCTCCTCTATACAACTCCAATTATCCTCATTTCTAGTGCCTCTCAGCGAACTTCTTGCGATAACACCAAACGCTTCCGGCCAGCAAATCTGATACCCGATATTCTCTTCCTATACCCCAAAGGAAAGTTGCTACACTCAGAAGATTGATTTCTCATCGAAAGCACAACGACGGCGCTGACCTTCAGTCATGAGGAGAGATAAGCATGAAAATTCTGGCTTTTGCTGCAAGCACCCACAAAAAATCAATCAACAAACAACTGGTCCACTATGCCTGCCAGCTCTTGGATAAAGCACAAGTTGAAGTGTTGGATCTCAATGATTACGAACTACCACTCTACAGCCAGGACAAGGAAGACGAACTTGGTCACCCCCAATTAGCCAAAGACTTTCTCGCTAAAATCGGTGACAGCGACGGCGTACTGATCTCATTTGCCGAGCATAACGGCTCGTATGCCGTCGGCTACAAGAACATCTTTGACTGGTGCTCGCGTATAGAGCCTAAAGTCTTTCAAAACAAACCCATGGTACTGCTTGCGACTTCACCAGGCTCGATGGGCGGAGCCAGCGTACTGGCCGCGGCGGTGCAATCTGCCCCCTACTTCGACGGTATCGTCAAGGCCAGCCTGTCGATCCCCAGCTTTTACGATAACTTCGATGCCGATAAACAAGCCCTGCGGCATGATGAGCTTAACGAGCAGCTCAAAGATGCTGTCAGCCATTTGAATCACTTGAAGTGAACCCGGTTGAGCCAGCCCCAGGATTAAAGAATATTTTGTACAAAAAAAGCCACCTCGGCGGGTGGCTTCATAATCTCAGTTGCAGCTAGCGAAAGGGGTTTTAGCCAGCGCGCAGCTCAGGTTCCGCAGGTGCTGATTGCTTCTGGGCAAACTTGTTGACCCACAGCGAAATAGCGCCGTCACCGGTGATATTACACGCCGTACCAAAGCTGTCCTGTGCCATATACAGGGCAATCATCAGCGCCAGCTCTGCCTCGCCAAAGCCCAGCATCGTCGACATCAGGCCCAGCGCAGCCATCACGCCGCCGCCCGGCGCACCCGGTGCAGCTATCATAGTAATGCCCAGCATCATGATAAATGGCAGCATTTCAAGCAAAGACGGCAGGGCAATGTGCTGGCTAAGTGCCATGACCGCCGTCGAGCAGGTGATAAGGGTGATAGTCGAACCTGACAGATGAATAGTGGCGCACAGCGGAATAGTAAAGTTGGCAATCGACTCATTCACGCCGTTGTTTTTGGTTTGACGCAAGGTAACAGGAATGGTCGCAGCAGAAGACATGGTTCCAATCGCCGTAAAGTAGGCCGGCAGCATATTTTTGATCAGCTTCAGCGGCGACAGACCCAACGCGATACCCGTCAGGGTATACTGGATAGTGATCCAAACCCAGTGCATAAACACGGCCAGTGCCAGCACGACTCCAAAGGTCTTCAGAGTCGTAAACACCGTCCCTTCTGCCGCCATTTCGGCAAAGATCCCGGAGATGTAAAACGGAAGCAGCGGAATAATCACTTTCGACAGCAGCAAATCAATAATGCCGCGACCATCGTCGGCAATCTCTTTCAGCCGAACACTGTTGGTGATGCTGATCCCCAGTCCGAACAAAAAGGCGGTTGCCAAGGCTGTCATCACGCCAAACATTGGCGGAATTTCCAGGCTGATAAAGCTGGTCAGTTTTTCACCGGCATCGGCAGCCGCCTGATCCGGTGCCGGCAAACCGGCAATCACCGAGCTGGCAACAATAAACGCCAGGCTACCGGCAAGCACAGTTGAACCATAGGAAAGCGCAACAGTTTTACCCAACAGGCTACCAGAGTTCTTCGGCAAGCTCGCGATACCGCTGGTTATGTAGAAAAGAATAATCAAAGGGATGGTAAAGCCGATCAGCTGACCACCGAGCTGTTTTACCGTCAGCAAAATACGCACTACGGCATCGGGGGCAAAAAAACCGATTAAAATACCGGCGACAATGCCGGCAATTAACTTCAAAATAAGCTTCATTAAAATGTTTCCTGATGTGTGTTTGGTAACGGCGAAATCCAGGAGTGATAAATAATCCATCTATATGCACTTACTGGCATTATGTTTTTAGAATATGGATAACCCGGAATATTATTTCAGCCGTAGAGTCTATTTAGCATCTTTATACTTGTGTGTCACTTTTTTTGAAAGTTTGCTGATAGATTTTAATCACCAGAGAGCTTAATGAGGAAAGAGCAAAGGGGCGATCTCGTGATCACCGTACTGAATGAAAAGAGAAAATATAGCTGTAAGGATGCCCTTGAAGGGACAAGATCAGCCAGCACATATTGGGCTGACTGATCCTATAGCCAGATATGGCCAGTGATACGTTAACCGCTTAACTAGCGGCCGTAAGTCGATACAATATATTGCTCGAACGCGTCACACATTTCGCTGTCAGAACTATCGTTAGAAGCAAGCTGAGCGGCACCGTCAACAATACGGATCGTGGCATTCAGCGGGGCAACCTCAGCACGGGCTCTGCTTTTTAGCGCTGCTATTTTCTGCAGTTCTGCTTCCCATGCCTGTTCGGCAGACAGGTTGCATTCATCAGCAAGGTATTTGGCGTTGAACCCCTCTCCCGTCAGGCTCAGAATGGTCGCGTTATGATTGACACTGTTTCCGCCGTGCCAGTAGTGTTTCGCCAGTTGCGGCCCGATCTGCGGATTATCGGTTAAATACCCAAACGTCTCGGTAAAGTAAGCCCTTGTCTGATAAACCGCCATATTCGCCAGCAGGTAACCTTGGTAGGCACAGGCCGCCTCATCCGACAACAGGTGTGGGATCGCCATCAGCGGGCGCGGGCTGCATGCCAGACCAAGGATCTGTTGCTCGGTTGTTCTGGCCAGTTCGGTCACCGCCTCAGCTGTCAGCTCGTCATCGCTCAAACGATACAGGGCCCGCTCAAAGTAAGGCACCACCAGAATACTTCTCTCACCGTATGCTCTGAAGGGCTGCTTGCTATCAATCATAGACTTGATCACGGCGTCCGGAACGGCATTGCCATCGGCATCCAATGCATACAGCTTCAGCCAGTCGGCATCACCAAGCAGGCTATCGCAGAACATCGACTGAGTCTCGGCATAGGCCATTGAGGTCGGCGCGAATTCCTGCGAAAAACACGGTGCATTCATCTTCACATTGGAGAAATGCGCAGCGTGCCCGCCTTCATGGAACAAGGTGTTGATACCGTCATACCCGCTACCGACCTGATCCGGCTTGGCATTGCTGGTAAAGTTCACCTTGGCGGGTACCCAGCATCCCTGATCATAAAATGACGGTACCGGGCCATGGCAGAAGCCATTTTGGTATTTACCCTTGCGATCAAGAAGGTCCAACGTCAGCTCAGCTCCCGAATAATCGATATTCAAACGACCGAACGACTCGACCCAGCGTCGCAGCGACTGAGAGAACGGCACATAGGGATCCAGATCCCGCATCGCATCTCCCGAGAACGAGAACACAAAGTTATAGCCGAACAAGGCTTGCTCACCCTTGGCATCAGCCAGCTGACGCAGGCTGCGCAAATGACTATCTCGGGTCCGGGCTTCAAAATCCTCCAGAACCGCGAATAGCTCTGCCGTCGTCATCTGCTCGGTTTTGACCACCGAGTAATCAAAAAAGTTGTCGTACCCCAGTGACCGGGCAAACTCGTTACGCAGTTTTACCAGATCCAAAAAGCCGTTGCCAAGCAGCCACTGCTCCAAATCAAGCAAGGCCTGATGCGATGAGCGACGAACCTCTTCATCGCTGCTGGTACGAATATTGGCCGCAAGTACAGGGAGTGATCCTTCCGCCTGGTTGCCGTTCTCATCCACATAGTTCATCACATGGTTTTGTTTTTTCTCAAACAAATCCGCCTCGAACTTAATCAGCTTGGCTTTTAGCGCCTGCGCTTGCTCCGACTCCAGCGCATGAGCCTGAAACATACTCAGCCAACCTTTGAGTCCAACCAAAGTTTGTGTTTTCTCGTCGGAATCGGCAAGCAACTCTGTCGCCGCTATCTGTTCTTTCAGCTCGGTGATCTGGGCCGGAGTACTCAAAAATGTCGCCCACTGCGTTTCTGCCCGGGCAGAACCCTCATGGTCATCACTCGTTCCCATGTAAGTTTCCCAGAAGAAATCTTCTTTGGCCCGATGCAAAGATAAATAACGCTGGTTAAGCGAATCAAGATAGGCTGATGCTGTCATTTGTATCCCTATAAATGTAAATACTTGATCAATTTAGTTTATTGTCTCGTAGCCAATGATAATGCAATCGAGATAGCCCGCAAGCGCAGTCATATTTTCAGCCGACAGAGATTCGCCCGTTATGCTTTACATTGTAAATTCATTTTGCCAATAGATTCAGCCCCGCTTAAGCCATACTGGCATATCATGGTTATCGAGCCAATTGATTAGCCTATTAACCATAGCGTGATGGAACATCCCTGCGACAACACTACATGCAAATCACTGCTACGTTTAAATTTCGAACTGGTCAATCTTTGACTAATTAGGTCTACAAGCACGGAGGAAACACATGAAAAAAGTTATCGCATTACTTTGTTGCATTGTCTTTTCTGGCTTAGCCTTTGCCGAAATGGGAGGAGGCAGCAGAGTTACCGTCCCTCACATTATCTGCATGCAAGACGGTAAGATGATAAGTACGACTGCGATCCCTGTTACCGAATGCAATAAACTCAAAGCGGAAAAAGCCGAAGCTAAGTAGCAGGCCGATTCATCCGTTCATCTCTTTTGGCCGGCACTGCGCCGGCCTTTCTCTGCACCAGCTCTTCATGACAAACATATACACAATTCAAATGTTGAATGATCGGTCATTCGTGATATATATGAACAACGTTCAGTATTAACCAAAACTAATTACACTTGAACGCCACTTGCTCTCTTTATTGCGACAAACAAGGATCCAGTCATGAGACCATTCGCGCGCTGCTCATTGCTCGCCGCCCTTATTGCCAGTTCATTGTCACCGGCCCTGGCTGCCACCACCTCTTCCTCTGCCGAGCCACAGAATCAGGCTCCGCTCTGGTTACGCAATACGGCCATTTCACCAGATGGTAAGCAGTTGGCATTTACCTACCAAAGCCGTATCTATCTTGCATCCAGCGACGGCGGTAACGCGCGGGCCATCACCAGTGGCGAATTCTACCCGCACGCCCTGGTATGGTCGCCGGATAATAAAACACTGGCTTTTGCTGCCAACCCGTACGGAAACGATGATGTTTTCACGGTATCGTTGCAAAGCGGAGAGATGAGCCGCCTCACCTCCCATTCTGCCAACGACATTCCTACCGCCTTTTCCGATAATGGAAAATCCGTGCTGTTCAACACCACGCGCCTAACGGCAGAACAGCAGGATTTTTACAGCCTGCCGCTGTACTCGTTCGGCACCCGGGGTAACCAGCTTTACCGGGTGGATGTAAAAGATAAAGCCGCTCAGGCCCTGATGCCAATCCCGGCCAAGCATGCGGTCTGGAACGCCGGGAAAACCCAACTGCTCTATAATTCCCCGCACAAGGATCAGCAGTTCAGAAAGCACCAGAACTCTTTTGCTGTACCGACTATCTGGCTATTCGATGCGGCAACAGGCATACACCGCCAGCTGACCGAAAATAAAATTGCCGCCCAGCAACCGCTCTGGAACAGTGACAACAGCGGTTTCTACTTCCTGAGTGAGCGCAGCGGCAACTTTAATGTCTGGTTTTATGAACTGGCCACAGGCAAAGAAACACCAATCACCACCCTGGCCGATCACCCTGTCCGTCACCTGTCGGTATCAGCCAATGATGATCTGGCATTTTCCTACAACGGGGAATTATACCGGCTAGCAAAAAACCAGGCGAAACCACAAAAGCTGGCTATCAACATCCGTAACTTCGCCGCCGCCCCAAGCCAGTTCTTCTATAGCAATGACGCAACCCGGTTTATGCCTTCTGTCTTTGATGCCGAAGAAGTACTCTTTAGCAGCTACGGCGACATCTACGCCATGAATACACGGAACGAAAAGGTCAAGCGACTGACCCATACTGCCACGGAAGAAAAGCAGATGGTCTTCACCCCTGACGGCTATGGGGTGCTGTACTCGGCAATGCGTAACGGCCACTGGGGACTGTATCTGGCTCGCTCGTTCAACGAAGAGGAAATGTTGTCCAGCTCCGCGGTGGTTGAGGAGCAACCTTTTCTTGTCATGCCGGGACACGATATTTCACAGCCGGTTTATTCACCAGACGGTCGCAAACTTGCCTTTGTCATTGACGGCCGGGCCCTGCATGTCGTCGATCTCGACAACTACGACGACAATAACCCGCAATCGGCCGACTTCGAGACAGGGCCATCGCTTCTTACTGCCCCGGATGATGCCGATACACAAATCAACGCAAGACCGGGGGCCGGCAAAGAGCTGATTGCCGCCGACATGGTCAGTGAATCGAACCGCCTTGAGTTTGTGTGGTCGCCCGACTCGACCCAGCTGGCCGTTCACCTCTCGCCTCGTCCCTACGTAGAACAAATCTATGTTGTCGATGCCGGAGGGAATAAGGCACCGGTCAATGTATCGCAAAGCGGCTTCTACAATGGCAAGCCCAAATGGAGCCAGGACAACCGCATACTGACCTGGACAACCTCAAAATTCGGCCTCAAAACAGCCGATGGCGAAGACTGGGACGAAACAGTCACCGGCATTTTTACCAACAACAGCGCCATGCAAGACTTCAAGGATGACCGCGAGCTACCCGAAGAGACCGAGCACTACCCGTTCTCGGCCAGCAACCTCGATTACCGTGAGGCCTTCCACCTGCCATTTTCCAGCCAGGTACTGGAAACGCACTTGCTGGGAGATCACCTGCTGGTCATCGACCTGATGGCTTCACCTTCCGGCGACGAGACCACACGCGGCTTCCTGTATAATGTCCGTACCGCGGAATCGCATACTGTATTTACCGATCTCCCGATGGCAAGCGACGCCTATATCACAGCAGATCAGAGCTTTGTCTATCTGCTGGCAGATGGTGAAGTATTCGAGATCGATACAGCTACGGGCGACTCAGTCAGCTTACCTATCGATTTGCCTGTTGATTACCAGGAGGCACCGAGGAGATTGGCCGCCTACCAGCAGTTTGTCCGCCAGACACAAGAGATGTACTATCGTCCAGACATGGGCAATGTCGACTGGGCCTTCTACAGCGAACACTATCAGCGCTTTTTGCCGCACATCAACAATAACCGTGACTTCGTCAATGTGCTCAAAGAGCTGAGCGGGGAGCTGAATGCTTCTCACACCGGTGCTTATTCCATGCCGGCAAATACCATGCGAGAAGATGCGACAGCCGAGCTCGGGCTGATCTTCGACCAGCACGTCGCCTCGGCTTCCCTCTCCTCCGGCAAGGGAAAAAAAGGCAAAAAAGCCCCGAGTGAAGGCCTTACTATTCACAGTATTCTTCCGGGCGGCCCGGCGGACAACGACGCTTATGGTATTCAGCCCGGTGATCGGCTTGTCGCGCTCAACAACAGGCCGGTCAATACCCTGGCGGATCTGGCCGATGCACTGAACAACAAAGCCGATCAACCCGTTGCTCTGACTTTGCAGCGCGGCAATGAAAATACCTGGCAGCAACGCATCACTCCGATAGATAGCGACGAGGCCTACTCGCTGATCATGAAACGCTGGGAGATCGCACGCCGGAATTATGTCAGCCAGCAAACCGGCGGTAAGGTGGGTTATGTCTACCTGCCAGATATGAGCAATGCGTCCTTCCTGCACCTGAGATCGGAGGCACTCGGCCGACTGAGAAATGCTGATGCCCTGATCGTCGACGTCCGCTTCAACGGCGGCGGCTTCCTGGCAGATACCTTAATTGAGTTTCTCACCGCACGCAAAGCGGCTGACATTGTGCCCCATATCGGCCAACCGACGTCAGATGCCAGTCGTCGCAGCTGGCTGAAACCTTCCGTGGTGATCGCAAATTCCGGCTCATATTCGGAAGCATCGGCCTTTAGCCAGTATTATCAGGATCTGAAAGTGGGCCCGATCATCGGGGAGCCGGTACCGGGCACCGGCACAACCGTCATGGGGCTCGACTCCCAAGTCTACCAAGGAGTCGGCTATATGTTCCCGTACCAGCCGCTGCGTACTCTCGACGGAAACCTGTATGAAAACCTCGAGCTCCAGCCCGATGTCGCCGTATTTAACCGTCCGTCAGAGATTGCCTCAGGCAAGGACAGTCAGCTTGATGCGGCGATCAAGGAGGCGCTAAAAAGCCTATAGGCCAAGTAACTAAATTTACGCCGTACAAAACCAGGTCGTGCCGCTGAGCCGGCCTGGTTCACCTTTTATTCCGCTCACTGACACTTTTAGTGCGTGAAAAGCAAACGCCAGCCTTACAAGCCAACAGCACCTTCACTGCTCTCGAAGCCATCAAATAACACTAGCCCCTCCGCTTAGCAGCCAGCTCTGTTTTTGTCTGAAGCAGGCTTCAAAAAGTATCTGGATCTCAAAAAATCTACAAAGTATAAATTATACCATTTAGTATAATTTGTACTTTATGGTATAAGTGCATTATGTTTCAGCAAAGACAAACGAGAACAATCATGCAAAGCCACCCTACTGAGATCACCAATAACATAGCTAAGCCATTGATCCTTTGTGACTCGGAAGTCCGAGACCTGTTGTCGCAACTTGATGTCCAGGGGCAAATGAAATCCCTGTTCCTGGCATTAAGTGAAAATACAGCAGTCCAGCCACCACAAACGTTAGCCCTGCTTCCAGATAACGCGGGTGACTTCATCACCTATCTGGGCGCCATGGCCAAAGAAGCGGTATTTGGCGCCAAACTGTCCCCGTACCTGATCACCGAGCAACAGCCGATCATTACCGCCTGGACCAGCCTGATGTCGATGCAAACCGGCCAGCCCTTGCTGTGGTGTGACTCAAGTCAGCTAACAGTTGAGCGTACCGCCGGCACCACAGCGCTGGCCATTGACTACCTGGCCCCTGAAAACAGCAGCCACTTGGCGCTGATCGGGGCCGGTAACGTCGGCCTGGCGCACCTTCGCCATGTACTGAAACTACGCAACTGGAAAACAATCAGTCTATATGCACCTGAGCTGGCCGATAATCCGGCGCGACGCGATGAAATAATGACGATCGATCCCCGGATTCAGATCGCTACAGATGCCAGTCTCTGTACGAAAGAAGCCGATGTGATCATGCTCTGTACCTCCTCTGCCCAGCCAGTTATTTCACTGACTGACATCAAGCCATCAGCTGTTATCACTTCGATCAGCACCAATGCAGCCAATGCCCACGAGGTACCACCAGAGCTTCTGAATCAGGCCGACGTGTACTGTGATTACCAACAGACAACGCCAGACAGTGCCGGTGAAATGTGCCTTGCAGCAAACCAGCACGGTTGGGATAAGTCACAGATCAGGGGCGATCTGGCGAGCCTGGTTGCACAAACCTGCCCGCTCCCTGATTATGATAAACCGGTCTTTTTCCGCTCAATCGGGCTGGGGCTGGAAGATGTCGCAATGGCCTACGGGATCTGGAAACTGGCAAGCCAGCAACTTCAATAAACACAGAATAAATACGCTGTATTTGAATAAATTGATAAGGATAGACCATGAAAATCAAAGAGTTTGGTGTCGAGATCTGGATGAACGACTATGAAAACACCTGTCATTATAATCTGGCCGAAACCTGTGTTGA
Organism: Photobacterium alginatilyticum; assembly: GCF_009910675.1. Taxonomy (GTDB): domain Bacteria; phylum Pseudomonadota; class Gammaproteobacteria; order Enterobacterales; family Vibrionaceae; genus Photobacterium; species Photobacterium alginatilyticum. The sequence continues at coordinate 156,078 of NZ_RSEJ01000006.1, forward strand.
ATCGCTCACTGTCGAGCAGCTGCTGGAGATGTCAGGCAAGCGTGACACGATCTTAGATGAATTATTGCCGATGAAACTGACGTACGGTGCCATCGAAGGCTCAGATCGATTACGTGACAACATTATTTCGCTCTACCAGAAACAAAAACGCGAAAACATCTTGATCACCCACGGCGCTATTGGTGCCAATGCCCTGGTGCACGAAGCCCTGGTTTCCCCTGGGGATAAGGTAATTGCCGTCTTACCAACCTATCAGCAGCACTACTCTATCCCGGAAAGCTACGGGGCTGATGTTCACATTGTTAAGCTAAAAGAAGAAAACCAGTTTCTACCTGATCTGGACGAGCTGCGACAACTGGCAACAGAAGGCACCCGACTGATAGCGATCAATAACCCGAACAACCCGACGGGCGCACTGATGGATGAAGCTTTCCTGGAGCAGGTGGTTGACATTGCTCGCTCCTGCGGCGCCTACCTGCTCTGTGACGAGGTCTATCGCGGCACAGACGAAGAGGGTAACGGCTTTACCGCTTCAGTTGCAGACCTTTACGAAAAAGGGATCGGCACCAGCAGTATGTCGAAAACATTTTCTCTGGCCGGTTTACGACTGGGCTGGCTAGCCGGGCCGCTTGAGGTGATCAAGGCGGTCTGTATTCACCGTGACTACAATACCATCAGCGTCGGCATGCTTGATGATCACTTTGCCTCTATCGCCCTGGAATGTCGCGACGCTATCCTTGAGCGTAATCGCCATATCTGCAATACCAACCGGGATATGCTGGATGCCTGGGTAGCCAAGGAGCCATTGGTTTCTTACATCAGGCCCAAATCAGGCACCACAGCCTTACTGAAGTATGATCTGGACATGTCATCACGAGATTTCTGCGTAGGGCTGCTTGAAGCAAAAGGAGTCATGTTCACGCCCGGCAGCGTACTGGATATGGAAGGCTATGTACGTATCGGCTATGCAAATAATCCGCAAGTGCTAGAGACCGGATTGGCAAAAGTATCGGAATACCTTACTGAGCTGCAAGACTGACAGGCTGAAGGGGTAATGTGACATTGCCCCTGTCTTGATCGGTACTAACTCTTGTTCTTTATTTCCCGCAAATAGTTAAAGACGGTGGCCCGGCCCATGCTGAGCACATTGGCAATATAGTCTGCCGAGTTTTTCCCGTTAAACGCCCCTTGCTCGTACAAAGCTTCGACCAGCTGACGTTTATCTTTTCTCGATATCACGGAGAGCGTCAGATGGTGGCTGGCCAGCCAGTCATGGATAAAGCTGTTGATTTTTTCTTGCCAGTCATCATTAAACAGTTTCTCTGGCTGCGGGATCAGGTTTTTAGCCGGCAATAGCAGATCCAGTACCGCCCGGGCGGACTCGATCGGTGTGGTATTCATATTAATACACAGCATTCCGATAGGGGTATTGGCATCATTACGCAGTACCACACTGGTTGAGCAAATCTTCTGGCCATCCCAGTTGAGTTTCTCGTAAGGGCCTATCACGGATTCTGTCTGGTCAAAATTAACATCGTCAAGTGCAGAAGGGTCGCCGATTTTACGCTTGGAGATATTATTGGCGATATAAGCCACGCTCTGGGTTGCCAGATCATGGATAATGACCTCGACATAATCCGAAAACAATAACGCGATACCGTCGGCGACGGGTGCGTAACGCTGTATTAATAACTCAGCACTTTGCTGTTTTTCTTGTGGCGTCATTTTCTGAGTAAACTCAATAATCTCCAATCATGGAGGGCATACTACCTAGCCGTAATACCATTGTATAGAGGGGGGAGGCTCTCCCTGCAGCCAAACCGCTAGTAGCTCAGCTCAAACACCACAGAGCCGCTGTCAACCTCAACGGCCTGCTGATCGATCACCTCGCCGCCCGCCTCTACCGAAATACTAAAATCCTCGGTGGCATTAAATTTCAAACCGGCCCCAAACTCAGTCGGATCAACTTGGTTTCTGTCCTGATACACACTGCTCTTATCGACCATCATATTGCTGACAGGTCTGTCACCCCCACCAATAAACTCAAGCTTTTGCTCAGAGGCTGCCTTATCAACAAAAATCTCGCCCAATTCTCGCTCTTCTGCCTGCACAGCCAAAGAGAACAGCAATGCTGCTACCACAATTTCAATACGCACTTTCATCCCCCCATACCAACGAATACACAAGCAGTTTTAAGCTCAATCTTTCTCATTAAATAACCTAACGCAAGAAGAAAAACAAGCTTACTACTTGCAATATGACAGCAAAGAAACCGTTCCTATCGCTCGCAATTACACGTACGCTTATAGCAAGGCTCTTGCATCAGGAATCCTATTATGTCTGTCACCTACCCACTCGAAATAGCCCAGCTTGGCAATCCCATCCTGCGCCAGTTGGCGACACCGCTGACCCCCGGCCAGCTTAAGAAATATGCACCGTTCTTTGCCGCGCTGGAGAAGAAGATGCTTGAGCACAATGGCGTCGGCATTGCGGCGCCGCAAGTCAGCGAGTCTGTCCGGGCATTTATCGTTGCATCGAGTCCTAATCCTCGATACCCCAACGCCCCGCACATGGCACCTACCCTGATGATCAACCCCGAACTTATCTGGTCAAGCAAAGAGACGGAAAAAGACTGGGAAGGGTGCCTGAGCATTCCCGGCATGCGAGCCAAAGTCAGCCGCCACAAGAAAATCGAGGTGCGATATACCACTATCGACGGTCACGAGGTAAAAAGTCATATGGAAGGTTTTATTGCCCGGATCTTCCAGCACGAACTGGATCATCTCAACGGGATCGTCTTTCTCGACCGGGCCGAAAAGCATGATTACGCCACCGAGGCGGAATTTATGAAGATCATCAGCTAATTTTTACTTACCACAGTTTCAGCATCGCGCTGCAACACGTTCACAAGGGGTAAGTGATGTCCGACCATATATACAAACTGATCGAGCTGGTAGGCTCGTCTCCGAACAGCGTCGAAGAGGCCGTCAACTCGGCTCTGACCAAAGCCAACAATAGCCTCAGCAACATGCGCTGGTTTGAAGTCTGCGATGTCCGGGGCAACATAGAAAACGGCCAGGTCGACCACTGGCAAGTCACCATTAAAGTAGGATTCACCCTCAAGGAAGACTAACCCTTTAAGTTCCGTAAACTAAAACGGGCTGACAGATTACGGAAGAATTATCAGCCCAATCATCCCTGCACTTCCCGCCATATACCTATTGTGAAGCGCGCTTTTTTGTAAAGACACAAACTCGTTATGCAATCACCACTCTATTCTTATAACAATCATAAAACACAATCTGTCAGTTTTACCCCTTAATAAGTCAAATATGCCACTCATCATCTCAAACCGGTATTGTCATACTGTGCTCGGTTACTGCACAGCACAGCTGTGATTCACAACGAGCATTCACGGGAGCACACCATGACTCAGCACGCCGGCAAGGCCCTTATTATTATTGATCCACAGAACGATTATTTCCCGGAAGGTAAATATCCGCTATGGAACACAGAGTTAATACTGACAAATATCAAAAAAGCTATCGGGCGTGCCAGGCAACAGGATATAGCTGTTATTCTTGTCCAGCACATTGCCAACAGCGAGATCGGTATTGCGCCATTTTTTAACGAAGGCACCGAAGGCGCAGCAATCCACCCGGAAATAACGGCAGCCGCCCCAGCAGCCACCATTGTCACCAAATCCTTTGCCGATAGCTTCGAGCAGACCTGCCTGGAACATGTCTTAAAAGAGCAAGGTATTACAGAGCTATTGCTATGCGGAATGATGACTCAGAACTGTGTCACCCACACAGCCATTTCCAGACAGGCAGAGAAGTACACCGTCTCAGTACTGGCCGATTGCTGTACCACCGTCGACGAAATGATCCACAATATCGCCCTGAATGCGATGTCAACACGTGTCCGGCTTCTGACTATGGATTAACAAAACGGGAGTACATTAATATGGCCTCGGTGCTCACACTTGAAGATGTATAATTTTTATATGTTATGGGGTAAAAAAATTTACCCCATAAATCTAACTAAACAAATTCATTCCATGCCGGTTCAGCACATCGGTCAAGTCGTCGATGCAACCCTTCGAGGCATTTTTAATATCAATTTGAATACGGCCGGCCTTAACACTGGCTTTTACTAAAGAGCCATTTTCTAATTTTCTATACTTTTGTCCCGTGGTGTTATTATCATTTCCCACGGAGAACACCTCTATTAAAGCATTTACCACTAACGAATTTGCTGATTGCGCGCTGGACGATTCTGCAATTTCATTCTCAAGAAATCGAATTGCATTTTCGCAATCTTCCTTCTTCGCCCTCAGTTGAGATTGAGTTAATGGCCGTATCGACTTGTCTAATTTAGAAATTAAGTCTTTGCCTAAATCCGAAGGGCTCGGAATAATATTAATTAACCATGAAGGTAACGCCGCTGCCTTCAAGCCAATACTGACTGTCGCAACATTTATTCCATTCTCCTTTGCCAAGGCCGAGGCATTCTTATATTTTTTATTTTGTAATAACGTTTTCCACTCCATTCCACGCTCGATAAGCGACAGTGGCTTAAACAAATTCGTATCGTTTGAGAGCTGAGAAGCCGTTATGTGATCAATGGTTCCCTTGCAGACATACACTGAAAAGGGCTTCCCGGCCAAGTGGCAAGCCATCCTTCTCTGCGAGCCATCAATGATTTCTATCTTACCCTGAGGTCCCGCCTGGCCAATTGCAGGGTAAACCTGGCCTTTTTCTCGGATTTTTGCTGTAAGCTCCCTCACCGACAGCGCATTAACAAAGCGTTGATCTCGCTGGTTTTCCTCGGTAACAGTCGTTTTTGTTATCACCTCATCCGGTGCTATTTCTACCAATCTAAATTCAACTTTCTTGTTATTGATATTCAAATAAACAGTTGACAGCCGCGATTTAAGTATCTCGCTGGTGGTGCTTCTTGTCATACTTTCTGAAATATTTGTTTTTTCAACAGCTTTAACCTTCCTAATACCTTGTATTTCAGAAGGTTCTTGAGGCTTTTTTTCCATCACTGCATTCCTGGCTCAACTTATACAAAAAGAAACTCTAAGTTGTATATATGGATAATAACAATTGGCTCTCCTTGAGCTTGTTTGAACTTCAATATTATTACTGAGAGCGTAGCCATTAAGTGCTCAGCAAAGACGCTACTAAATTAAAATAGACACTATTATCTTATTGAAATACATAGTTATATTAATCAACACTCATATTATGATGCCGTAAAAACAGAGTACATTCTCACCAATAAAATACGATGATAAAGAAGTCTTTCGTATTATGTACATTTTTCTAAGTACACTACGATTTCATTGAAGGTTATAATTAAACCTTATGAAATGATTTTATACCGATATGGTATCACCTATCCAGATTAAATCGTTAAAATTAACAAACTAAAATGTATTACCTTATTTACATTCAAATTCTTTCTCGCATATTGCCTACCTTGTTGAAGAATACTAATAAAACCAGCCCTATATTCAGTTCAAACTAAAACCATATTGACTCACAATTGGACAGGCACTTTCCTGCTTGCACTGATAATTCACAGCCACAGAACCTCTCGCACCACAGTTCGCTCCTTTTCCGCTTTTATATGACTGTTTTAATCCTTTTTTTATAAATTGTCGTTAATATTTGGAACAAATATCACGTTTTGTGACCCAGACACATGCTCGCGGATGCATAATAGAAAATATTAAGTTGATGGAAAAAAGCATTATCGAAAAGCTAGAATCAAAATATTTTTCCAAGCAATCCTACCACTCACTTAGCGTCTTAGATTAAAGCAACTCACGACTATTATTGGGATGTAATAAGTAATGATTAAACATTAACAGCAGGTGAATGACGTGAAGATGTTCTGAGCTTACACAATTCAATAAACAAACAACCATTCCGTTTTATGGTGACGATACTTTATCAACCACACCAGGTAATACAGGACGAAGATCTTACCGGCCAACATTGCTAATTTGACCTTAACGCTCCCAAGCTTCATCTGGCTGGAGCGATAAGCTCAACTGTACATCTACTTGACTGTTTTATTTAGATAAAAATTGAGTATGACAAACATCTCATCATATCGACATCTGGCTGTCATATTCACTATCGATACTATATCCACACTTTGATTGGTACTAACCAGAACTGAAGGCGATGGATAGTAAAATGCATAGTTTAAACATTGTTCCAAACAAGAACCCAGAGACAGCTCAGCAAAGCAGCGCTCAACAACAGCCGATGGGGTTTAGTGAATTTAATCACTGTATTGATATTCTATTATCGGGCTTACCCAGTTTTTTAAACTCAACAGTATTATCTTCAGCCAGTTGTTGCTCCAGCTCACGTGCCACAAACTCTGGACTGCTGGTATGCCGCGCCAGCAAACTATAGACAACGGGGATCACCAACAAGGTAAAAAAGGTCGCAACCAGTATCCCGGTCAATACCACAATACCAATCACCAATCGCGTTTCCGCTCCCGCTCCAGAGGCCAGGATCAAGGGAACAGCGCCGGCAGCCGTAGTGATCGCAGTCATCATAATCGGCCTTAGCCGAGCCGCAGAGGCCTCCACAATAGCCTGTTCAAACTTCATCCCCTGATCGCGCAGCTGATTGGCAAACTCAACAATCAAGATGCCGTTTTTCGCCGCCAGCCCGACCAGCATAATGATTCCGATCTGGGAATAGATGTTCAGGCTTTGATCGGTGAAATATAACCCCAGCAAAGCCCCGAATGTAGCCAGTGGCACCGTCAGCATGATCACCAACGGGTGAATATAGCTTTCAAACTGTGCCGCCAGCACCAGAAAAACCACCACCAGCGCCAGAGCAAACACAAACAGTACCGAGGTACTGGAATCCTGATAATCCTGCGACGCACCTTTGTAGTTTACAACCGCATCAGCTGGCAGGTATTGCCGGACAAGCTCATTGAGATATGCCAGCCCTTCTCCGAGGGTATAGCCTTCTGTCAGGTTGGCCTCAATGGTGATCGCTCTTACCCGGTTATAACGGTTAAGCTGGGGGGCACTGGCAAATTCCGTCACGGTGATCAGACTGGAGAGCGGGATCAGCTCATCGCTGCGATCAGAGCGCACATACAAATTACTGAGATCCGCCGCCGTATTTTGTCTTTCGCGCTGCCCCTCAATCACTACGTCATATTCTTCGCCACGCCACTTGTAGGTTGTCACCAGCCGCGAGCCAAGCATCGACTCCAGCGTCTGGCCAATTTCTCGCAGCGACACCCCGAGATCACCGGCCCGGTCACGATCTATCAGGATCCGCAACTGGGGCTTGGTTTCCTTGTAATCGTGATCCACACCGGTCAGCCGCGGATTGACGGCGACTTCATCGAGCAAGATATCCCGCCACTGAGCCAACTCTTCATAGCTGCCGCCCCCCAATACAAACTGCACCGGTTTGCCGACCCCTCGCCCGAACGGCTGTCGCATCACCGGAAAGGCCCGAACGCCGGCCAAATCAGACAGACGACGGCGAATATCACCGATAATAGCGGAGGCCGTGCGCCGCTTGGCCCAGTCTTCAAGTACAACAATGGCAAAGCCGTTGGAAAAATCCTCAATCCGTCCCCACCCTCTCGGGGCACGTACCAGCAGGCGCTTGATTTCGCCGGCTGCCACCAGAGGCATTAACCGGTGTTCAATTTCATTCATGTACGGCTGCATGAACTCATAGCTCGCCCCCTGCGGGCCGTTGATGATGATAAACATTGCTCCCCGATCTTCCCTCGGGGCAAACTCCGACGGGATCCGGCTCGCCAGCCAGCCACTGCCCGCCAAGGCCAGCACCATGACTCCGGCAATCAGATAGGGACGCTTGAGCCAGCTATCTAGCACCTGGCGATAAAAGGCCGTGACCGACAGCAAAATACGGCCAACCTTCCTCACCAGCCAAGGCTCATGCTCGACCTTTCGCATGATCTTGGACCCCATCATCGGGCTTAGCGTCAGGGCAACCAGCGACGACAAAATTACGGCGGTACTGATGGCTATCGAGAACTCGCGAAACAGCTTGCCCAGATCGCCTTCCAAAAAGCCCACCGGCAAAAACACCGATACCAAGACAGCCGTTGTCGCAATAATCGCAAAACTTACCTGACGGGCACCCAGAAATGCGGCTTTAAGCGGTGGTTCTCCCAGCTCGATCCGACGGTGAATATTCTCCAGCATCACAATCGCATCATCGACGACGATGCCGATAGCCAAAATCAGTGCCAGCAAGGTCAAAAGATTGATGGTAAAACCCAATGCATACAGCACGATAAAGCTACCGATCAATGACACCGGCAAAGTCAGCGCGGGGATCAGCATCGCACGGACGCTGCCGAGGAAGAGGTAAATCACCAATACCACCAGCAACAGGGCAATAAACAGGGTTTTATAGACTTCGTCTATCGAGGCCTGGATAAATACCGACGAATCATAGGATCGCTTGATCTCCATCCCCTCGGGCAGGGTAGGATTGAGCCTGTCGACCAGTTCATTGACAGCCTTGGCCACCTGCAGGGTATTCGCGGTCGATTGCCGGTTTATCCCCAGTCCGATCATGTCCTGGGTGTTACCGCGAAAGGTGATACGCTCCTCTTCGGCGGCCAGATCGACCCGCGCGACGTCACCGAGACGGATCAGGTAACCATCAGACCCGGCCCCTACCACCAACTTGGCAAAGTCTTCCGGCGCCACGAAACTGCGCTGGGTACGGATAGAAAACTGCCGGCTCTGCGATTCAAGGGAACCGGCCGGCAGCTCGACATTATCGGCTCTCAGGGCATCTTCGATATCTGCCACGGTCAAGCCTCTGGCCGCCAGCTTCTGCCGGTCGAGCCAGATCCGCAAGGCATATTCCTTGCCGCCGCCAATCCGGATATTGGCCACGCCGTCGATCACCGAAAAGCGATCGACAAGGTAGCGCCGGGCGTAGTCGGTCAGCTCCAGGGTTCCCATCCGGTCGGAAACAAGGTTCAGCCACATGATCACTTCCGAGCTCCCCGCCGCTTTTTGTACTTCCGGCGGCTCGGCCTCTTCCGGCAGATTGTTCAGGATCCCTGAAATCCTATCCCGGACGTCATTGGCCGCCGCATCGATATCGCGACCAATTCCAAACTCCAGGGTGACCGTCGAGCGACCGTCGCGGCTTTGCGAGCTGATATTTCGGATCCCTTCCAGGCCGGAGATCCTGTCTTCCACCAGCTGGGTAATACTGGTTTCGACAATCGCTGCCGACGCCCCGCGATAATTGGTCGACACGGTAACGATAGGCGGGTCGATATTGGGGTACTCGCGCAGCGGCAGCTTGTCATAGGCCACAAGGCCGAAAGTGATCAGCAACAGGCTGATCACCGAGCCAAACACCGGCCGTTTGACCGATATATCCGTCAGCAACATCAGCCCGCCTCCTGGTAGCTAAACCGCTCGCTGGTGCGGATTTCGACAACCTGGCCCGGTCTCACCCGCTGGATGCCCCGGGTGATAATTTGCTCGCCCTCTGCCACTCCCCCGAGAATCTCGGCTTCCCCCCGGCTGCGAAAGCCGATATCAACCTGGCGCTGTTCAACGACATTGTCACTGTTGACGACAAACACATAGTTATGACGCTGACGGGGTACCAAGGCCTCTTCCGGCACCACCAGCCCCAGTCTCTTCTCGACAATCAGACTCAGGGTCATGAGCATTCCGGGGCGGAGCATTAAATCAGGGTTGTTAATTTCGGCCCGCACGACAATCGCCCGCGTCAGCGGGTTAACCCGGCTGTCGATGCCCGTTACGCGACCGGCAAACTGGCGCTTGGGAAACGCAGCAACCTGTCCCTCAATGTCCGATCCCAGCCGCAGTTGACCGATAAACTGCTCCGGAACCGTAAAATCAAGCTTCACCTTGGCCAGATCATCGAGTGTCGTGATCGCCGTTCCGGGTGTTAACAGCGCTCCGGGGCTGATCTGGCGAAATCCCAGCACCCCGGCAAACGGGGCCTGAATAAATCGGGCATCCAGCTCAGCCTGATTCTGCGCCAGCACCGCGCGGGCGATCTCGATATCGGTATAGAGCTTATCCAGCTCGGAGCTGGCAATCGTATTGCTCCTGACCAGCCCTTCAATCCGTTTATACTCGCGCTGCTGCTCTTTCAGGTTGGCCTTGGCAGCACGCACCTTGGCCTTCTGCTCCCCCGATCTCAGGGTGATCAGCAAATCACCGGCACTCACCAGTTGACCGTCACGAAAGTGAACCTGCTCAACTTTCTCGGTAACCTTTGCCGACAGGACCACCGACTCACGGGACTTTATCGTCCCCAGCGCCTCGACTTCGCGCCGGACACTCTGGCGGCTCACCACCGCCACCACAACACTCGGCGTACCGCCACCTCGCGATGCCAAAGGCCCCTGGCTGCGTCCCTGTTCCTTATACCAAACCCCGGCCATCAGGCCGGCCAGCAATATCATGCCGATGATCAATGTTATTTTCATGGTCCCTGCCTGAAAAAAGGAGTACCTGCGCCACCGTACCCCCAGCCTGATTGGTGGTTGTTTTTTAAGTATAGTGCGGTGATAACTAACTGATATCACTAAACAGGAAACAGACGAACACCCGTTTTTCCGCCCTTGAATCCATCGTTTTCCAATCCGGGCATCATTCTTTTGCCGAGCATAACGCTACAATGCAGACACAATGAATCAGTCGCTATATTTTCTATGCACCCTCGCCAAGCATTGACCAAGGCCATTTGGCACGCATTTGTCTCACAGCCGTCTGTCGAGGCCAGCCTTCCCGATATTGATCCGCATTTACAGCAGGTCTGGGCACGATGCCGCCGCCAGCAACGCCATGATCACTGGCCAAGGCCTCACCGTGCCAAGGGGGTCACCTTCGATTCGATTCTGAAAAGCAAAGCAGCTTTGATGAATGTTGCCGTACCGGCGATAGAAGATATTTACGAATACCTGGAAAACGACAGCTGCGCCTTGCTGATCTGCGACGAAACCGGCTGTACCCTCTACAGCTGTGCGACTGACGATATGCAGCATAAACTCCATGAGCTCGGGATTCAGGAGGGCAGTTACTGGCGGGAAGGTATTATCGGCAACAACGCGGTCTCCAGTGCCAGGCACCTTGCCAAGGCTACTCAGACCATCGGCTATGAACATTTCAAGCAGGCACTGCACGACTTTGCCGTCTATGCCGCCCCGGTGTTTGACGGTAACGGCTCGGCGCAGGGCTGTATTGCCCTGGTGTTGCCGGCCGAGAAAGCAAGTGTGTCTGCTCTGGGTCTGATCCACTCTGCCGCCCGCGACATTGCCAGCCAGATGCGCGCCGACAATATGCTGACGGAGTCAAACCAGCACCTGTCCGAGGTACATGTCCTGCTGGAAGGTGTGGCAGAAGGTGTGCTGGCCTGGTACCCCAACGGAAAAATCCATTACCTGAACCGCAAGGGACGCGAGTTGCTGGGACTGGGTGCCGGGGAGTCAGGCAGGGATATCAGCACCGTGATGACACTGCCGCAGAGCATCCAGCAGGCCATCAGGCGCGGCAAAGGGGTTGATATGGTTGAAACCACCATCGAGTGCAAGGGCAAGCTGATCCCCCTGGTGGTATCGCTCAAAATTGTCAAAAATGATCAGAATGAAACCCACTGCTACATTGCCCTGCTCTACCCGCTCAAACATATTCGAGATCTGATCCATCATCACGCCGGCAACCGCGCAAGGCTGACATTCGACGATATCGTCGGAATATCTGACGCCATGCAACGGACAATACGCCAGGCTCGCCATGCGGCCAGAGGGCGCGGCCCCGTTCTGCTTCACGGCGAGGACGGGCTGGGGAAAAGCCATCTTGCCCAGGCCATTCACAACGCCAGCGACAGGCAGGATCAGCCATTTATCGCCATCAACTGTCAGGCTATCCCCAAGGAGCTGATGGCCACGGAGTTTTTGGGCGCCATACAGGAAGGAGACAGTGCCGCGGCATCGAAATTCGAACTGGCCCACGGCGGTACCCTGTTTCTCGATCAGGTGGAATGCCTGTCTGCCGAGGTACAGGCCGCCCTGCTTCACTTGCTAAAGACCGGTCTGCTCAACCGGATGAACGGCAATATTGTGTCGGTCGACGTCCGTATTATTGCCTCGTCGACCATCGATCTCGCCCAGGCTGTCACGGAAAAACATTTCCGCGCCCAATTACTCCTGGAACTCCAGACGTTTGATATTCCGGTCCCGCCACTCAGAGAACGTCGGGAAGATGTGGCGGCGCTGGTGGAAAGAAACCTCATGCTTCTCACGGCCGAGAAAAAACACCCTTTACATGCCGGTCCGGACGCCATGTCGTATCTGGAAAACTACCGCTGGCCCGGTAACCACCGTGAACTTCGCAATGTTATCGAACGAGCCGCCAACTTTGCCCAAGGCACGCTCATTGAGGCCGGCGATCTGCCCGACAGCATCCTGCTAGCAACGGTACAAGCCACCGACAATGCGCAGCCGCAATCTTCCAATAATCTGGCAGATGCAGAGCGAAATACGATTATCCGCTCTGCCATCCTCTGCCGTGGGACGATCAGCAAGATGTGCGACGACCTTCAGATCAGCAGAACCACGCTATGGCGCAAGCTAAAGCACTACGGCCTCGAGATGAATGATTACAAGTAACAATCGTTACAGCAATGCCATGACTTGTTTCAAGGTAGAGGCACCGAGCACCTCTTGTGCCTGCATCCTGGCCGATTTGCTCTCTGTCGCCCTGACTGCCTGCTTGACCGCCGCAATCCGGATCGGGCTCATACTCAGCTCATTTACCCCCATGCCGAGCAACACCTCAGTCAGCTTGGGATCGCCAGCCATCTCGCCACAGATCCCGACAGAGATCCCCGCCTCGTGGGCGGCCTGAGCCGTCTGCTCAATCATGCGCAATACCGCTGGCTGAGCGGCTGAAACCAGATAGGAGACCCTGTCGTTGCCCCTGTCCGCCGCCATCACATACTGGGTAAGATCATTGGTGCCGATACTGAAAAAGCTCACTTCCTCAGCCAGCTGCCTGGCATTGGCCACCGCCGCCGGTACCTCGATCATAATACCGATTTTCGGCATCACAGCCGGGATCCCGCTATGCTGTAAGGCCTCGTAACAGCTATTGAGCAGATACTTGGCTTGGTTCAGCTCCTCCATCGTTGCCACCATGGGGAACATGACCTGCAGGTTGGAACACTTGGCCCGGGCCCGCAACAAAGCATTGAGCTGCAACCTGAACACATCGACATTCTGCAGACACAAGCGCAAACCGCGGCATCCGAGGAACGGGTTTTCCTCTTCCCCCTGCTGCAGGTAAGTCAGTGGCTTGTCGCCCCCAATATCCAGGGTGCGAATAATAACGGGCTTATCGCCCAACGCCTGTGCTATCTGGCAGTAGGTCTCAAACTGACTCTGCTCTGAAGGCGGCTGCTCGCTGTCCATAAACAGGAACTCGCTGCGCACCAGTCCGACGCCTTCGGCACCGAGGGCCAACGCCTGCCCGGCATCTTCCAGACTGCTCAGGTTGGCATTGATCTCTACCGCCCTGCCATCCAGCGTACATGCCTTTTCCATCGCCTTCATCCGGGCCTGTTCGCCCTGGCTATCGAATTCATCCTGTTCTCGGCGCGCTTTTTCGAGCCGTTGTGCCGTCGGGGTCAGCCACACCTCGCCACTACTGCCACGGACAACAGCGGTCTGCCCTTCCTGACTTTGCGTTGTTATCCCGGATAGCCCAACAACAGCCGGAATACCGAGTGAACGCGCCAGGATAGCCGAGTGCGAGGTACTGCCCCCCTGCTCGAGAATGATACCTTTCACCATTGCCGGATCCAGCCGGGCGGTATCTGACGGGGACAAATCAGTCGCCACCAAAATCACCGGCTCGGTAAGCTCTATCGGCTGCTCACCCTCGCCGGTCAGTAGCCCCATCACCCGGCACCCTACGTCATAGACATCATTGGCTCGCGCCTGCATATAGTCACTGGAGGAATCTTTATAGGCCTGCGCGGTTTTCTCGATAAGCTGTGACCAGGCAATTTCCACATTAACCGCTTCTTTGAGCCGCTGCCGGATCGTGTCCACCAGCTCGGGATCGGTCAAAATCTGGCTATGAGCGGTAAAAATATCACTCTCCGACTGTGAGCCTTTCTGTGCCGTCTGCTCGGCAAGCTCTGCCAAGGTCTGCAGGGCTGCACCACTGGCTTCAGAAAACAGCGCCCACTCACGCCCGTAACCGAGATAATCACGCTCACGGGCTTTGGGCATGGTTGCCTTGTAGTGCCAGACAGGCGCTATCGCGATCCCCTCGGAGGCTCCGATCGCATTGAGGCGGCCGTCCTGGTGTCGGCTTACTTGCGCTTTGCGTGTTTGCACCGGCAACACCGCTGTCTGGTGATCCGTTTTTTCAATCGACTCGTTAAAATGGTTTTGCGCCAGTGACGAAAAAGCCTGCAGCGCCTGTTGAGCCTCATTGCCGCTGGCAACGCATGTCAGGCTGTCACCTTGCTCTACGCCCAACAGCGCAATACTGTTGATACTCCTGGCACTGACACGCTTACCGTGGCATTCAAGCCAAATCTGAGCATCATAGGAGCTAACGGCACCGACAATGGCTGAAGCCGGTCTGGCATGGATACCATGGGGGTTTTTAACCTGCCACTCGAAAGCCATCTCTTCTTCGGCTGTAGACAAAGCTGGCAGCTCGTCGTTCTGCAAACCGGCCTTACCGGGAAGATGGGCGTTCTGCTCCAGCAGGGTGTATTTCGCCACCAACGCATTGTGCGCTTCACCGCTCACCTCTTCCAGAGACATCCCGGCAGCGGCAGCCACACAGGCAGACATACAGCCTTCTATCAACGGCGCCGCACAGACATGGACATTGGCCGCTTGCTCGCTATCAATAAGCTCCAGGGCGGTGTCGGTGCTTAGGATCGCACTGCCCATATCCACCAATACCAATACACCTTGTGGTGTATAAACCTCTTCGATAGCCATCATCACCGCAATCGCATCAGTGCCGATTGGGTTATCTGGGTCGTCCACCCCTGCCGCGACGGCGATCTTGACCTTGCCCTGACTCATCTGGGAAGCCAGAGCATGGACGCCTTTGGCCAAGTCCGGGCTGTGGGAAACAATTACAATACTGACCATAATCTAACCTTAACTGAGGTGGCCTGATGCCACCTCGAACCGCAAAAAAAACGCGACTTATTGCGCAGCGGCACTGCGCAGTGCCGAGAAGAGCAAATAGGTGGACGTCGCTCCCGGATCCTGGTGTCCGATCGAACGCTCGCCCAAGTAACTTGCCCGCCCTTTTTTCGCCTGCAGCGGGATCGTGCCCTTCATCGCCTTTTCCGCTTCGGCCACCGCCCTGTCGAGAGCATCAATGAAGCTGGTCTCCTGCTCCTGGTTCAGGCTCTCAAGAATACCGTGCCAGGTATCGACCATGGTCTTGTCACCGATTTCGGCCTTGCCGCGCTGGACAATCCCGTCGACCCCGTTCTGGAGCATCTGGGTCAGCTCAGCCAGGTTCAGCTCCTCCTTGGCCATAACGCTGGTGGCACTACGGATAAAAAAGGTGCCATATAGCGGACCGCTGGCACCGCCGATGCTCGACAGCAGTGTCATGCCCGTTGTTTTCATAATGGTACCGATATCCTTGTCGGCGACACCGGGTAGCTTCTCCTGCACTTTCTGGAAGCCACGGTTCATATTAAGGCCATGATCCGCATCGCCGATTTCCCGGTCGAGATCAGTCAAAAAATCTTGCTGTTCCTTGAAGATCTCAGCGGCCAGATCGAGCCACCGGACAACCTGTTGTTTGCTTATTGTCATCATGTTCATCTCCACGCTTAGCAGCCCCAGCGCATCGCTGGTGTATTGACCGGCATGTCGTACAGCGAAAGCATCTCGTCATCGACTTTCAGCAACGTAATCGATAGGCCCTGCATATCCAGCGAGGTACAATAGCTACCGATCAGACTGCGTTCGATAGTAATATTCAGCGGCTCGAGGATTTCCGCCACCTTGCGGTACACCATATACAGCTCGGACTGGGGGGTCGCTCCCAGATTGTTGACTAACACAATCACCCGGTCACCGGCCTCCAGCGATTCAGTTACCCAGGACTCGTCCTGCCATTCGCCACTGTCATTGTTCCAGCGACGCACGGTACGCTCATAGGGCTGGTTATCCAGGATCTCACTCATCATATCGCCGGTGATGGTATCGCCGTCGGTAAATGCCCGTCGCTCGATGCCCGGCTCGCCGTGGATCCCGACCCCAAATTCGATTTCCTTTTCATCCAGCTCGAAACTGGGTTTCCCTGCAGCCGGTACAGTACAGGCCGACAGCGCAACACCCAGAGAACGACCACGGTTGGCAATCTTCTTCGCCAGCACGCTGATTCTATCCAGATCGTAGCCTTCCTCGGCAGCCGCCCCGAGGATCTTCTCGGCCAGTACTGTTGTCGCCACACCGCGGCGTCCGGCGGTATACAAGCTGTCTTTCACTGCTACATCGTCATCAATCAGGGTAGCCTGTACCTTGGTCCCCTCGGCATGAAGCAACTCGACCGCAGTTTCAAAATTCAGTACATCGCCGGTATAGTTTTTGACCAGAAACAATACTCCTTCGCCGGCATCGACTTTCTGACCGCACTCATACATCTGATCCGGTGTCGGCGAGGTAAACATTTCTCCCGGACAGGCACCATCCAACATTCCTTTGCCGACAAAACCACCGTGCATCGGCTCGTGGCCGCTTCCCCCGCCAGATACCAGGGCAACCTTGGCTGACTTGCGCTCGCCGCGGACGATATACATAGGATCCAGGCTCACCTCGAGTTCAGGATGAGCTTTGGCAACACCTTGCAGTTGCTCCTTAACCACGTTATCGACTTGGTTAATCATCTTTTTCATCGTTCTATCCTTATTATTCTGGCGGGGTAATGTTGAATCTGATGGTATGTCAGCCACAGAGGAGATGTTACTTAGCCCCATTTGTTTCAACCTGAAACACTGCTTTCCATCGTGTCGTTTCATTATGAAACATTACTAATATTCAATATGTTGAACCTTGAACTTCATCATGTTTTTCAACAGGAGACTGAACGATGATAACGTCGCAATAAGCAGATTTGAGGAAAGTATTCAGCAGACTGATTTGTGAATTTGCAGGCGGGTTCACAAACAATCGACATCTCGCCACAGGGGCAACAGAAAAGCAAAAAAAAAAGCGAGCCGGTGTAGGCTCGCAAAAACTCATATATTGCTTTTCGAAAGGGTGGGTTGATGAAAAAGTCCCGACATCCATGCCGGGAAACTTCATCTCTATCTTCGAAAGGGACAAAGGTTATATCAAGGTCTATTTTGCCCGGTTAACCTGGTTTAATGTCAGTAAATTGTCAAAATATCCATTTAATTTAATTAATTAAACGAGCTTCCCACCGATAGGTAGATGGAGTTCTCACCCGCTTCGGCCTGGCCGTAACCCAGGTACAGCGGTCCCACCAGCGAGTCGACAGCAAGATAGACACTCGCCGCCCCGATACTGCTCTCCCAGCTAATATCACTGCTGTCATCCCACACCCCCCCGCGCTCGATTGAGCCGCCAATATACACCGGTGCAGAAAATGCGCCGAAATCATTATCCAGCAGGCGATAGCGGTAGTTGAACGCACCAAACAGGCGATAGCGACCGTTAAGCTCATAGCGATGGAAACCAGACAGGTTAAACAACCCGCCGAGATCCTGAACGTAAATCGGAATAAGCTCATCGGACTCCGAGCCGCCGGCCTTGAAGGTTGCCACCAGGGTATGACGCTGGTAGTTAAAGGGCTTAACCATCAAGGCATCATAGTAGATATTTTCCCCGTCAATAGACGGCTCGTTATTGAGCGTACTGCGGCTAAATCCGAGGCCTACGTCCGCTTCGAGCAAGAAACCCTCGGTCGGGAAGTAGAAGTTATTCAGGTCGTCATAGACAAACGACAGGTAGGGGCCGTGGGCGGTATAGTCCTGCTTGTCATTGTCGCCATTTATCTCTTTAGCCTCACCGCTGATCCCGTTATAGCCCAATGCAATCGCGCTCCATGGGCGTATATTCCAGCCAATTTCTGCAAAGCCTGTAACTTGCAGATACTCGGCATCAATCACGGTCAGATCCTCGCGCCCAATCAGACGTCGCTGCTCCTCCGACAGATTAAACTCACGGTTCTCACGATTCCAGCCAAGTCCGAATGACGTGAAATGTTTTTTCTGATAATCAAGAGGGAAATATAATTCGGTACTAATCTTCTTCCAGCTCCCGAGCAACCAGTCAAACTGCCACTCGCCGCCCTTATCGGTTAAATCGGTGTAGATGTACTGGGCACCAAAGGCGAAATCCGACCGGTTGGCAAAGTCATCTTCGAAGGAAAACTTGAAATTCAAGTAGCCCGGTCCCCATGATTTCTCGCTCACATTGACGACCAGGACGTTTTCATCATCCTGTTGTTTAATCTGATAGGTGATCCGGGCAAAGATGTCCTGAGCATTGAGTCTGTTCACAGCCAACTCGAGTTCATCGTTGGAGATCACCCGACCGACGTCTAAGTCCAACAGGGCAATTAACGCCTGATCCGAGCGTAAGGTATGATTCTCAATCTCGATCCTGTCGATATAATAAGCCGTACTGGCGCTGACCTGACTGCGGCGATCATACTTACGTTTCTCGTAGGCCCGGTAATCCTCCGGCGAGAGCTGATAGCGACGCAGCTTGGGCAAAGCCTCTAGGGCAACTTTTCTTCCTGCGATATAAGCCTGCTCCATCTTGTCAAAATCCGGGGCGAGCATAAAGGAAACCTCGGGCTCAAGGTATACGTCATCCGGCTTCATCAGCGACTTTTGCTGATCCGCACTGCTGTTGGTCATGAAAGTCGTCAGCTGGGCAATGATATTCAGTGCACTGTCGAGCTGTCCTTCCTCAAACAGGGCATCGCGCAAATCAACGGCAATGATCGCATCGGCACCAAGCTGCTGGGCCGCATCTACCGGCATGTTGTTAACCACGCCGCCATCAACCAGCAGGTGGTTCTGCCAGATAACCGGCTTCAGGGCACCCGGCACAGTCATTGACGCCTGCATCGCTGCGGCCAGGTGACCACTATCGATCATCACCGGTTTGACTTTTGCAATATCGGTCGCAACTGCCCGGTAGGGTATGGCCAGATCATCGAAGCTGGCCAATTCCGGCAGATTATCAGTCAGGGTACGCAGCAGTACTGCCATCCCCTGCCCCTGAAACGCGCCGGGCCTGGCCTGGAACTCACCGTCAAGACTTAAGCCGATATCGGCATAAATCTGGTAATCATCACTCTGCTTTTTTCTTCTGAGGATCAAATCGTTGCGGCTGGCACGGTCTTCGTAACCACGAAGCCAGTCGGCGGCAAGGGTGCGGTTTTTTATCTCTTCGGCAGACAAACCCATCGCGTACATACCGCCGACATAGGCACCCATACTGGTACCGGTGATCACGTCGACCGGGATGCGGTTTTCTTCGAGCACAGCCAGTACCCCGATATGGGCCGCCCCTTTCGCCCCGCCCCCGCTGAGTACCAGTCCGACCTTCTCCCTCTCGCTGGGGGCAGAAGCTTGAACGGGCATACAAAGTAACGTCAGGCAAATGAGCCCCAACCCACTGCAGATCCTTCTCGTCAATGACATGATGAGCCCTTTTTTAATAACTAAATAAATTGTTACAAGGTTAAAGCTACCCTCACAGTATGATATTCGCAACGGTCAAAAATCTGCTTTGTTAACACTGTCTTATTACATATAACGTATAATTGGCAGGATCAAAAAAGCCGGAAAAGCAAATTGCCTTTCCGGCTCTCAAATCAGCACCTGAAGTAGGCGGTTGCCCTCTAACAGAGCGAATTAGCGTCTGCCATAATAGGCACTTCGCGCCTGTACAGTTACCACGCGAGTCGGTCAATAAATTTACAGTGTAAATGTTATAAAGGCTCTATCGAAGGAAATTAAACCCCTCTTGCCATATCATCCAGCGCCTTGATGACCTGCTCATTGATATGACCTTCCTGCACAAGCTTACAAACCTTACGTCGTACGGCAAGACCGGAAATCAGCTTTTCGATAGAAAGATGATTTTCTTCCTGCTGACTGTTGTACAGCTCAATGGTCTTACTGAGGGTCTCGTAGGTAATGGCTTCCTGACCCACCCGAAGCCAATCGAGCTTCTCTAGCAAGCTGTGGCACTCCTCAGTGATTGAGGCTGCAGAGTGTCCCGTCATAGCAGATAAAGCCGTTATACTGCGTTGTAGAGCCTCTGGGGAAGTATATTTGGATAGGGTAATGGTCAACTCATCCGCATTGATCTCAACCAAGTGCTTCCTCAGCTTCACTCTGCGGCCCAAACGGCCCTTGGTCCGTCCCTCTTTGCGCTGGATCGGCTCGAACTCACCGTCGATGATCTCGGAAAGCTGATCAAGCTCCTGCTTGGGCATAATTTCATTGCGCAGCGGGTTTGGCATCGTCGGCGCCATCGAGCGCTTGCCTTCATTGGTGGTTTTGGCCCGTGAATAACGGATCACCTCATCGGCATCGCACTTAATGTCAATCTGATAATCGCAGTAGCGCTTGTCCTGATCCTCCGGGGTGATCGTCAGGTGATAACCCCACAGATTGACGGCAAAGATATCATCGGTGATCTTACCTTCGGCCAGTTTGCGTAGCTCGCGGATCAGATCCGACGAGAAACGGCGCCATTCAATATTACGAGCCAGTTTCTGATTGAGCTCGCTAAGCAGCATCGAGTCGTTGACCCGACGGGACATACGGCTCCGGAAAAAAGTATAGAGCTGGAAAACCAACGTATGCTGACGCAGGATCTCCGGCGGAAAGAGGAAAAAGTAATCACGGGTAAGCAACTCATCGAAAAACGAAGGTTCCCAGACCAGGATATACAGATTGGGCTTGATTCGGATCTCGCCGTCATCACCTTCCTGCGGTGCTTCTTCCGAAGCCGTGATCGTTCTGGCCAGAAAGCGGAAACGATCACTCTTGAAGCCTTCAGGCATGTTCTCGCTAAGCCAGCGACCGGTAAGTTCATGCAACTGGAAATCGGTAAATTCAATCCTATCAATACTCTCTCGGATCGAATCACGGGCCGGTCCGCTGTCTTTCTTGCCACGAAGAGCCAGAATATCCGTAATATAAATCGGGGTCTTGTTGCCCATATGGCGGGACTGGATCTCATAGTCAGGCAAATGATGATCGTGATACTGCACTGTCAACGTAAACAGGGCAAACAAGGTCATCAGATCATCAACCGTCATGATCGATTTTGAGGATCGTGTCTCGATGATCGCCTTGGTGCCGCTGATCGCAACCATCGATTTCTGATAACTCTTTTTGGTTCTTGGCGGTGCCAGTGCCTGATCAATGATCCCGGCCCAGCTGGTTGGCGAAACTACAATTTGATCAGCTTCATCAGGCATGGTTGGGGGGGTTCCCAAGCCATATTCGTTTAACAGCCGTCGGTTTACATGATTTTGCGCCAACGCCTTGGAGCGTTTCTGTTTCTCCTGAGCCTTGCTCTGCTCTGAGTTCAGGCTACCTGTACCAAGCTGAGATATCAGCAAAGCCGGATTCAAAAAGTGGTGCAGCATGGTTTTTCCGGCCAGGCCTTCTTCAAAACGTACGGGTTGCTGGCTGAATAAACCAATATTGACCGCTGCCCGCAGGCGCTGTTGAATGGCTGCTCGAGTTAGCTGTCCTTCAGTCGCTTCTACCAGCTCAGTAGTTGAAACCATACCGTCCTGGCTCGACAGGCCGCGAAGAGAAATTAAGTTAAGCAGTTCAATAATACTTTTCGTCACACCTTTGAAGTGCTGGTACTGAGGTAACCAGTCTACAAGGGCTGAAGGTATTGCGAACAGATGGCCATCTTTGTGGGATCGTGGCGCTAGGATCAAAATCTTTTCGACGGTTTTATTATCGTTGTTACCAGGGGCTTTCATTTGTCATTAGCCGTAGAAGCATCATCTTTCCGGAAAGATTAATAGAAAAAGATCAAGAAATAAAGCTCTTTTTATTGAATCAGTTAAATACTGATCTTTTTGTTTAATGTGATCTTATTGATATTATGATCTTATGATCCGGCGGAAAATAAACGTGTAAGTATTTGATTAAATAAAGATTTAAAAAATGCTAATACGGAAAGATGATCAACATAGTGCCGGAACGCTGATCATAACTTATCAGAAACGATGATCATAGAGCCTCAGGAAGGATGATCATCAGTCGAGCGTAACAATGATCATCACGATGTTGAAACGATGATCATGATATTAAAACAGGTTATCCACAGGTTTATTCAGTGTAGATCCTCTCCGGCGGTACAATTTCACTTTTTCAGCGAAAGATTGGCCCGGAAAAATGATCATAGCAGTGTACGTTCAAAGTTGGATCCTACTGCTATGTTGGTGACTGGTGCTTAATTAACCAAAATTCAAATTGCACTCACCGTAATTTAGAGCTCAATCTTCATGTGTCCGTGTTCGGATCGATGATCAAGCCGTTGGCTCTGTATTTCAACTTATTGTCTAAACATAGTCTCCCTGTCGAGTATTGCCTGATTTTGGGCCGGAAAGGCGGTTTCAGGCCTGTTGCAATCTGCATTCACCGTAAATTAGCGTTAAATGTTCATGCTTCCGGAAGCTCCTGTTTGCCGGCAAGCAGGTTGATCTTCATCTTGATCATTTTTCCGTTGCTCTCGTTGTGATCAGAGTGTGTGAGATGAACGCTTTTACATTGATTATTACCTTGATCATCGTTTCAGAACGGGCCCATTTGACTGGAAGAATGATCAAGTTGCATTGGCGGATTGTTGTTCAGTTCCAGGGACTAAGCCGTTTTTATCGTTTTCAGCCTGATTTTGTTTATTTTAGATTTTTCATACTGAAATTTGGCTACTGTATGTTGTGATAAAGCGATAGCAGAGATTGAAATGACACTGGCCGTAAATTGAGCAGATAATTTCACGCTTCCGGAGAAAATAGCCCTGATCTACAATTTACATTGTAAAATAGTGACGCTGTAACACTTTTGTGAGGTTGTTCTTTTCGTATCATTGCCCTCGAAAAAGTGACAGTAAAATCGATATGGAAGTTCGGTTTTTTGTTCGCTTAGCTTATTTTTACTTGAGAACAATATCACACTAGCACGTTCAGCTTTTTATTGTATGTATTGGGTTTTGCTGTACAATGTGTGCCAAAACTAATAATGGCGAACAATAACAATGAATAGGGAACAGACGATTCAAAACTTGCTCAATATTGCAGAGCAAACCAAGCAGGTACAAGCAGACCGGATCGAGATCGTTTTAGAAGAACGCCGTGAAGAGCTTTTCCCGCCGATGTCCAAAGCGTTGATGGAAACACGCTCTGGCCTCACCCGCCGCAAGCTCGATGATGCCATTTCCCGAGTCGAGGCAACGGGCCATCAGTTTACCAAGAACAATGCCAACCATTATTCGATTACGCTTGAAGAAGCGCATCAGCTTATGGATGCAGCCAAAAAGCCGGCATTCCATGAGCGAGAAGGCGCCGGTCGCAAGCCGTGGATTGTTAATGTGCAAAACCAGAAAGGGGGCACAGGCAAGTCGATGACGGCGGTGCACCTGGCAGCCTGCCTGGCGCTTGATCTTGATAAGCGTTATCGCATCTGTCTTATTGACCTTGATCCGCAGGGCTCTCTGCGTTTGTTCCTCAACCCGCAGATCAGTGTCGGTGAGCAGGAAACTATCTATTCGGCGGTTGATGTGATGCTGGGCAATGTGCCTGAAGGTCAGGAAATGGATAAGGATTTCCTGTTGGATAATGTGGTAATGCCTACCCAGTATCCGAACCTGAAGACCATTGCCGCGTTTCCTGAAGATGCAATGTTTAATGCTGACGCATGGCAGGACTTGGCGGTAAACCAGGATTTGGATATTGTCCGATTGCTCAAGGAGCGGGTCATCGATCCGATTGCCGATGAGTTTGACGTTATTATGATTGATACCGGTCCGCACATTGATCCCTTGGTCTGGAATGCCATGTATGCTTCGAATGCGCTGATCATTCCTTGTGCGGCCAAGCGCCTTGACTGGGCGTCTACTGTTAATTTTTTCCAGCATTTACCGACTGTTTACGAGATGTTCCCGGAAGAATGGCATGGCCTTGAGTTCATACGCCTGATGCCGACCATGTTCGAGGATGACAACAAGAAACAGGTCTCGGTATTGACGGAAATGAACTATCTACTGCGTGACCAGGTGATGATGGCTACTGTACCTCGTAGCCGTGCCTTCGAGACCTGTGCGGATACCTACAGTACCGTGTTTGATCTGACCGCAGCAGAATTTGAAGGTGGTAAGAAAACCTTGTCGACCGCCCAGGATGCAATTCAGCGAGTCGGGCTCGAGCTAGAGCGCGTCATGCATAGTCACTGGGCGAATTTGAATCAGGAGTAACATAGCAGATGGCAATTAAAACCAAAGATCTGAATGCTCGTCTGTTCGGAAAAGCGGATAAACGCCGTGCGACGAACGTCAACGAAGCGCAGAAAGCGGCTCGCGACAAAGCTTCTGTCATTGAGCTGGCTGTTGCCGGTGAAGATACCGTTGCGTTCGAGTTGGTGAAAGTTAATGCTGGCGAGGTGGAATCAACCACCCAGGTATTTGCCGAAAATGCCCGTGAGCAGGCGTTTTTGAACGAACACGCCCTGGCTGATATTTTGACCACGCTCAAGGATCGCGGACAGCAGTATCCCGCGGTCGGGCGCTGGCTAGACAACGGCAATATCGAGGTGCTTGACGGTAGCCGCCGTCGTATGTCCTGTATTCTGGCTGGCAAGGATTTCTTAATCTATGTCGCCAAGGGGATCAATGGCGAGCATGCCAAGTTTTTGTCTGATGTGGCAAATGCCCACAAGCCACTGTCGTTGTATGAACGAGGCAAGGAGATGCAGCTGTTGCTGACGTCAGGCAAAGTCGCCGATCAGAAAGAACTGGCGAAGTATTGTCAGTGCAGCGAGGCTTTGGTCAGTGGTGCGTTGAAGGCAGCGAGCCTGCCGATGGAGCTGCTGATGGCCTACCCGAGTGTCGGCGAGTTGGGTCGACCAACTATCGTTAAACTGCACCGTATGTTTTTTGGCTTGAACGACGAGCAGCGTGATCTGCTGGTGAGCAAGCTAACAGTCGGGGACGAGGCGATTTGGAAAACCATCGATGCTCAGGGTATTACGCGTATTACCCGCGAAGTGACGATGTTGCTTGAACAGATCAGTGATGAGCTGCAGCCGAAAGTTGAGATTGAAAAACCCAAGGCGCAGGAGTTGATCAAGGGGAAAGTCAGCTTTACCCGTGATGGCGACAAACTGCAGCTTAAGCTTAAGAAGCTAAGCGAGAAACAGGCCGACGATATCCTGGCATACCTTTCGGATTATCTGAAATAACCGTTATTTCAGATCTTGGATATGCTTCTAAAACCACGCCTGGCGTGGTTTTTTTATTTCAAGCTAGATGACTGCTTTCTATTGAGCATTAGCCTCGCCGCCGTTATCACCGGCATGCTATGATCGCTGGGTGAGTAACCGTTGAGTGTTGTAATGTCCGATTTTATCCATTTTTGTCACGCCCTTAGCGAGAACGCCAAGCAGGCCAATATCCGTTATCTAGTCGTTATTGAAGGCGACGCTGGCTGGACTAATAAACTGGTTGGTGCATTTCTTCAGCGCTACCAGCATCCCTTGTGGGCAGGCGAAACATCGCCCGAACATATTCCTTCCGTCAGATTAAAGAAGGCCAAACAGTTTCTTGGCCGTGAATGCGACTGTCTGATCTTCAATGCCGAACACGCCTTTGACGCCGAGGCGCTTGGCGCGCTCTCGGGAACCGTTACAGGTGGTGGTGTGCTGCTGTTGCTGGCACCGAGCACTTGGTTTCGGCAAACCGATGAGCAGTCACCGTTTATCCGCCGCTTGACTGGATTACTCTCACTGCCTGATGTTATTCAACTGCGCCAAGGCTTGCCTTTGCCGCCATTGCCTGTTGTGTCGTCTAGCCAAGGGGATTATTCAGATGACGAGTTTGGTTGCCTTACCCGTGAACAATTTGGGGCAGTAGCGGCTATTCGACGTGTCGTTACGGGTCACCGAAAGCGGCCGCTGGTTCTGACGGCAGATCGCGGTCGCGGTAAATCGGCATCACTTGGTATCGCTGCGGCAAGTTTGATGTCAGAACGGACGATGCGAATTGGAGTGACGGCTCCGGCTTATGCTAATACCGAGACGTTGTTTGCTCACGCCGCGCGGCGGCTGGGAATCAACAATGCGCCACTGGGCAGGCTGGTATTGGGTGATAGTGAGCTGGTATTTCTTGCCCCCGATGCCTTGTTGTCTGACAAGCCGGCATTAGATTTTTTGATTGTCGACGAGGCTGCGGCTATTCCGGCACCGATGCTGAACAAGCTACTGCGGTATTATAATCGTATTGCGTTTGCCAGTACGGTTCATGGTTACGAAGGGACCGGACGTGGGTTTGCTATAAAATTTTGCCAGCAGCTCGATGTTGTTACGCCCCAATGGCGACAGCTTAAAATCAACCAGCCGATACGCTGGGCTGATAATGATCCGCTTGAGCAATGGGTCTTTAATACACTTCTGCTTGATGCCGAGTATGCTGCTCTTGATACAGATTCAGATGTAGTGAATAGTGATGATATTCGATATCGTTATATTCCGACCGATTCTCTGCTTGGTGACGAAACTTACCTGTCCCAGTTGTTTGGCTTGCTGGTCAATGCACATTATCAAACCTCTCCGGCTGATCTTGTCCAGTTACTGGATGATGACGCTATTCATCTCGTGGTCGCTGAAACAAAGAACCACGTTGTTGGTTGTTGTCTGCTGAGTATTGAAGGTGGTTTTACTCCGGAGTTGGCGCGACAAGTGATGCTGGGGCAGCGGCGGCCTAAAGGTCACTTGTTGGCGCAGTCTGTTGCTGCCCATATAGGGATAGACTCCGCGGCCATACAGAGCTGTGCCCGGGTGCTTCGCATTGCGGTTCACCCCGACAGACAACAGCAAGGGATCGGGCAGCTTTTGCTGCAGCATTGCCGTCGCTGGGCGGTCGCAGAGAAACTTGACTACCTTGGTACCAGTTTTGGAATGGCATCAGAGCTTGTGGAATTTTGGCGTAAAGCCGGATATACCCCTGTACGACTTGGTGTCAGTAAAGATGCCGCCAGTGGTAGCCATTCATTGTTGATGATCCAGCCTATTTCTCCTGAGTCAGAGACCTGGGTAAGGCAAGCACAAAGCTTGTTTGCCGCCAATCTTAACGCCCAGCGTGTCGAACAGTATCGTGATCTTGATACTCTGTTGTTTAGCCAGTTATATTTCTTTGCACTGGATGGGGTGGCACAACTGCCACATTACAATACTCACCTTGGTGACCTGCAGGTGCGTATCTATGCCAATGGCGGTTTGGGGTACGATCTAGTGGTGGCAAGTTTGGAAATGTGGTTATCTGACTATCTTTCGGGTAAGCAGCAGGCACTAGATACGAACGACTACATGGCTGTGGCTAAGATATTACAGCGTCAGCCCTGGTCAACGATTGTGTCAGACTATGGATTCACCAGCCGTAAAATGGCCGAAAAGTCGTTACGCGAGTATGTTAGCCTGCGGGCTCAATAATATCGATTCTCTTGTACGCAGAGCGAGTCTGTTTTCGCTAATTCTATTTCTTGTATAAGGAGCTGAGCATATGCAATTTTCAGTTGATACCCACACCCATACTATTTCCAGTGGGCATGCTTATAGTACGTTGCTTGAAAACGCCGAGGCGGCAGCGAGTAAAGGGCTGTCATTATTTTGTGTGACTGATCATGCGCCGAGCATGCCGGGCGCACCGCATTTCTGGCATTTTGCCAATCAGCGGGTATTGCCCCGTTTTCTTCATGGGGTCGGTATTCTTCGAGGCATTGAAGCAAATGTCCTGAACCAAGATGGCGAGATTGATATTGACCCGCGTATCTCGTCACAGCTTGACTGGGTGATCGGGAGCCTGCATGAACCTGTCTATTCGCCTTCTTCACGCCAGTCGCATACTGACACCTTGTTAAATGTCATACGCTCGGGCCGGATCCATGCCCTTGGGCATCTCGGCAACCCGAATTTTGATTTTGATTTTGAAGCGGTTGTGTCGGCTGCGGCGCAATACAACGTTCTTATTGAAATCAATAATTCTTCCTTGAGCGGCTCTCGCCAGGGCAGCGAACCTCGCTGCGAGCAGATTGCAGCATTTGCCCGCGAGGCTGGAGCTCGGTTGACTACCGGATCGGATGCTCATTTCGCTCACGATGTCGGTAACTTCAGCCAGGTTGCCAAATTACTGGCAAGGGTCAACTTTCCGCTTGAACAGGTTGTCACTCATCATCCTCGCTGCTTTCTTGAGTTTCTCCAGGAGCGAGGACAGCCGTCGATCGAGGAATTTGCCGAGTTGTAATTTCATTTGGTATTTACACTGTAAATAGCGGTTAGCGGATAAACAAAAAAGTGGTTTACAGTGTAAATTTACCCAAGCAAACTTTTGATGTTCAAAAGACGGTGATTGTTTTGTTGTCTAGATTTTGCCGCTATTCAGTTGATGTAGAAACGCAAACCCGTCACATATCCTACTCTGCACTCGTCATAATCAGTATTTCATTCCATATAATAAGGGTGAAAAAATTTGGTATTGCTCCCAAAAATTGGTCTAGAGTTAAATAACTTAGGGAGGAATTATTTGTTGTAAATTCGGCCCATAAAGTTGATTGAAATGAGAGTTTATGGGGGTGTCATGAGTCTAGTTAAAGTACATACCAAAGCCCTTGAAAAGATGATGGCACCTGTCCATCACTGCGTCCAGCCAGACATTGCCTATTCTCCTGGCCTTGGTGGGTTGGCTGCAAGGCTTCATAAATCTTCAATTCATAGTGATATCAGCCGGTTTGATATCGGCTCCCGTGTCACAGTCTCGCGTTTGAGCAAACGCTGCCTGTATCTGCAGTCCTCAAAGCGTCTGGAGCTTAAGGCCTCTTACGAGCTCAGCCTGCAGGGATTTTATGAGTTGACGGGATACCTCACTCCGGTTAACAGCAGTGATAAGGGTACTTTTCAATATAAGTTTCACTCGAATACCTGGCTGACCGATGAGCAGTTGATGCGGCTCGTGATTGACTACGATTAAAAAAAAGCCCCGAAAACCGGGGCGAATTTGGACTAAGATATTGCTGCTCAATCGGGGGGAACAGCAGCAATGGATATTAAGCAGTCCTAGGGATTACCTTATCAATGCTATTTCCGTGCCAGAACTAACCTTCAGTTATATTTCTGTAAACCTTTGAAAAAATTAACTTTAATATTATGGACGAATTTTGCTGAAAATATATTGGGTGGAAATCTACCCAAAAAAAATTTGCAGTGTGTCAACTTGTACCCATCCGCGATCAGTATAGAATCCTGTATATCGTTGTTTTAGTGCCACGCCGACAACATTTTTTCCCTCACTTAAAGCATAATTTCTTACACTTCTCGATAAATTTGCTAACGGATCTGTGACTTGGCATGTACATGGTTTGTATGTGGTTAGGTTAAGATGGGCTATAAGACCGTTATGGTGATGCTATAAGTTTTAGGGAGTGCTCTATGCCGACACAGCTTCTTCAGCTGTCTCAAGATGGTCAGACGATATCTTTGATCGCCAAGCCGTTGGGCGAAGATGCTGAGCATGCGATAACCCGGAGCGACATCGCCACTGAGCTGGTCGACCTTCAAGCGATCGATTTCTTCCTGTTCGACAACGCAATCGATTCTGCCTTGTCAGTTATCAATTCCAAACCGGCTGACAGCGACGTTGAGGTCAAGCTTCAGCAATTCGTCATAGCAGAGCGACGCGATGCCGGATTGCTAATCAAGACAGATCCTGATCTCATGAAAACCTCAGTTACTGTAATTGGGGCATATGGTGGTACCCAGATCACCGGAAATATGTTGATTGATGCCTTAAAAGAGAACCATATCGTAAAGGGGATCCGCAAAGCTAAGTTGCAGGAGCTGCTGATGAAGTCAAAACAACTCGCTCCCGGTGAAAAGCTGACGATGCCTGTCGCTTTCGGTCGTTTTCCCGTACACGGTACTGATACCGCATTCGAGCCTCTGGTCAATGATGCTAGCCAACGAATTCTGCGCCCGCAATCAACAGATGACGGCAAGGTCGATATGCTTGATCTGGGAGAGTTAATCACGGTTAAGGCTGGCCAGCCAATTATGAAGCTGATACCAGCAACGAAGGGTTGTAACGGCTTTAACGTGCTCGGCAAGGAGATCACCGCAATTCCCGGTAATGAGCTGGCGTTTGAAGCCGGTGACGGTACGGCAATTTGTGAAGATGACGAGTATGTTCTTGTTGCCACTAAATCGGGTGTCCCGTTAAGAAAGCCTTGTGGTATGCAGGTTGATGATGCCCTGACCTTGAAAGGCGTCAATGTGACCACCGGCCATATTGATTTCGACGGCAGTATCTTGATCACCGGCGACGTTACACCGGGCATGAAGGTAAGCGCGACCGGCAACATTGTCGTTAGTGGGTTCGTCGAGCTGGGCGAATTAAGGGCCGGTGGTGATATTGCTGTCGCAAAGGGAGTGATTGGCCGCCAGCAGGACGGCAAGCATCTTCCGTGTTATCTCGAGGCAAATGGCAAGGTAACCAGCAAGTTTGCTCAGTTTGTTGAAATTGATGCCGGCCAGGATGTCTCTTTTTCCCTTCATGCCCTCCACTGTATAATCCGTACCAAGGGAGCATTGAGCGTTGTTGACCAAATAAAGCGTCATGGCACCTTGAGTGGCGGCTATATTGAAACCGGGCTGGGCGTCGAGGCGCTCAATATTGGCGCTTTGGCCGGGGTACCGACTGAAATTGTTGCATTCACCCAATATACTTCCCTACGAGATACCCTAAATACGGCATATCAGCTGATTGAAGATGAAAAGGCGAAAGTGCATAAAATCAAGGAGGCACAACATAAGCTTCTTAAGATCCCGTCTTCGAAGCGCCCGCCAGAATTGGTTGAGAAGGTGAAGTCCTCGATACAGCTTCATAAGCAACGCATGGCCGAGCTTAATATGTCCTATCAAAATTTACGTCAGGATTACGACGAGCAACTTAGCAACACCACAATTACTGCGATCGGGCGGTTGTTCTCGGGGGTGACGTGCCAGATTGAGAAGGAAAAACTCAACATACTGCAAGAGCATGGCCCCTCTATGGTTGCCTATCGTGATCGGACACTCCAAAGGCTTCCCTACAACTGATAAGCTATTTACACTGTAAATCGAAAACAATCCGCTTTTATCATGTCAATTCTTGTTTCGCTTAACTGTTAATCCGTGTTATTTACACTGTAAATTATCAGCGACCAACCTCTTATCAAATCTCCTTTCACACGGGATAACATTAGCTCACATGCCCGCTGTGAGTTTCGGCTCTTGCTCTGGTATTGAACCGCTCGATGATGAAGCCTTGAAATCCACTAACAAATAGTTCGGAGAGCCGCTCAAGCTGTGTTTCTGTTTCGACGCGGGTAGCAATGGTCATAATGTTGAGGCTATGGGCGGTTCTGGAAATTGATGACAAGAGAGCGGATTTATTCTGATCGTTTAACTGGTGGGTATAAGCAAAATCAATCTTTACGTAGTCAGGGCGGAACTCTTTTAGATAGTCCAGGGATTTGAAGTGACGGCCATAGTTGTCGACACCAAATCTGAACTTGTAGAATCGGATGGCAGAGCAGAGCAAACTGGTTGCATCGGGATGGCGGACAAAGCTGGCCTCGGGTAACTCGAAAAATAGACGCGAGGATAAGCTCTGATTTTTATCCAAAATTTGGCTAAGCCAGCGAATGAAGGCGGGGTCACTGATGCTGCTGTTGGTGATGTTTATCGCCAGAGGACCAAGCTGATGATCAGCATTGAGACGGTTGATAAGCTGCGCAACAATGTGGCGGTCGAACAAGCTGCCAATGGCGAGATCCTCAATGGCACCGAGAAACTGGCTGGCAGTATAGACATCGTCTTTTGTTTTTATCGCGCTGAACACTTCATGATGATAAATCCCGTTTTTGTCATTGGCGACCGGTTGGAAATGGTAAGAGAAAAGATCATTGTCAATGGCCTCGAGCAGCAATGACTTCCACTGCTGCTTGCCGAGGGCTATTTGGGTCGAAGCCTCATCAATAAATGCAATGGGAAGCTGTGGCGTGAGGGCTGCTTTGCTCAGGGCATTGTCGAGCTGGGAAAGCAGGGTGCTGGAACTTGACGGCTGGCTGTTAAGTAGCAGCCCGACATGCGCTGTATGCGGTGTGGTTTTTGCGTGCTCCGGTTGCAACTCGTCGATAACCGTCAGCATCGTTTCGCCGATTATCTTGAGCTTCTCGGCACTGATGCCGGGCGCAAGCAGAGCAAATTCGTCATAGGATAAGCGTGCGAGGGTAATGTCACTATAGATGATCCCTTCGTTAAGGCCGTTGGCGATATCTTTGACAAGCTGGTCACCTTTCTCAAATCCCTGATTATGGTAACAATCATCAATCAGCGATGTCTTAACCAAAGCCAGACCGCCCTTGGCTGACTTGGTCAGCCAGGAGTTAAGTTGGCTGATAAAGAAATTTCGGTTTCCCATCCCCGATACGCCATCGCGGTAAACCTGTTCTCTTAGTTTTGCGGCCTCGCGGGCCTGGGCCTTGAAATTGGCTTCAAGCTGGGTGGAAAGGTGATTGATAGTTTTGACGATGATCCCGAGATCGTACGTGTGAGGTAGTGGGATAGGCGCCCCAAATTGATTCGAAGACAGATCTTTTGCCTTGTTGACGATATTGTCTAACGGCTTGAGTTTTCTTTTGAGCACCAACAGGAGAAGCAGGAGGCCGGCAACTAGGCATACCAGAGTTACACCAAGAGACTGACACGTCGATTGCCACAGCTGGCGGTACAGTGATGTCTGATCGGCCGTGATGGACAGTGTAGCCAATCGCTCCCAGCCGTTGTTAATGGTGTTCGACTTGGTGAGCGGCTCAAACAGGTTCAGGTTGATAAACCAACTCGGCAAACCTTGTAAGTCGGATGGTCGCTGTATTTCAATGTGTTCTTTGGTGGCGAACAGGTTAAGGCGAAGATGCTGCCAGTCCTGGCTGGCAAAAACTTGATTGACTTGGTCTGCGAGCTGCTGCGAATCCTGATCGCCTAGAAACGGGGTCAGGGCGATTTCGAGACTGAGCAAATCATGATTCAGGCGCGTATAGGCCTGTGCTGCTATTTGATCCCGCTGTGAAAAAAACGCACTGACAGTAACAGTTAAGGTAAACAGGAAGAAGATTGCCAGAATCCACGAGATTAACTGTTTGTATAAAGACATATGACATACTCTAGCGATAGCGGTGTATTGTTCAGGCATGCGCCGAGCGATATTGGGGCTATGAGATTTTGCGGTTTGCGACGCTGACAAATTTTGTACATATGCACTCAATTTATCAAAAGTTCCTGTCTGCCACTGTGCAGATTTATTCTCCGCTAACAGATTTTGAAGGTACTTCGAAGTAATTCTGAAACAGCGTGAATGTTACAGTGGGCCGGGGGAGAGGGCATGCAGAGTAGGCGATGAAGCACGGAACCGTTATCCGTGCCGCATCCGGTTTTGTGTGCTTAGCTTGTTGCCTTGTAGTCATCCTTGTCGATATGGTGCTTTTTCATCTTGTCATACAGCGTCTTTCGCGCGAGCCCCAGCTCTGCCTGTACCTCCTTCAAACGCCCGTTATGGCGCTTCAAGGCATCGCTGAGCAAGGTATACTCGAACTGATTCATCCGCTCTGCCAGCGTGTGGATTAAAGGCGCATCGCTAAACTGGCTGCTGTCACTGAGTGTCGTTGTATCTCCCATCAAAATCAGGCGTTCGGCCAGATTTCGTAGCTCCCGCACATTGCCTGGCCAGTCATGCTCGAGTAGTTTTTGCTGTTGTTCCAGGTTGATAGAGGGCGGCTCGACGCCATAGCGGGTAGAAGCCGAACGGGTAAAGTTCTGGAACAGCATTGGAATATCATCTTTGCGTTCGCGAAGTGGCGGAATATCAACGCTGACTACGTTCAGACGGTAATAGAGATCGTGCCTGAATAGCCCGCGATCACTCATCTGCTTTAAATCGTCCTTGGTGGCGGCAATAATGCGGATGTCTAGCGGAACCGTTTTGTTGCTGCCAAGCGGCTCCACCGCCCTTTCTTCGAGCACTCGCAACAGCTTGATTTGCAGCGACATCGGCATTGACTCAATTTCATCAAGGAACAATGTTCCTCCGTTGGCATGGGCAATTTTGCCGACGCGCTTCTTCTGCGCGCCGGTGAAGGCGCCCGCTTCATAGCCGAATAATTCGCTTTCGATCATGGTTTCGGGGATTGCCCCGCAGTTAATCGCGACAAACGGGTGGTTCTGGCGAACGCTATGATCATGCAGGAAGCGGGCGACCAGCTCCTTTCCTGTTCCCGTTTCGCCATGGATCATGACGTCTGCCGGGGTATCTTTGATGTGGGAAAGGATCCGGCGTAGTTGCTTCATCTGTGGTGTGTTGCCCAAAATCCTCGGGCCGGGGCCGCTTTGCGCTTCTAGCTCGCGACGTAGATCCCGATTTTCAAGCACCAGCTCCCGCTTGTCCGCCGCACGTTTGACAACATCAAGCAGGTTGTCTGTCGAGAACGGTTTTTCAAGAAAGTCATAGGCACCGAGCCGCATCGCGTCGACGGCCATTGAAATGTCACCGTGGCCGGTAAGCAGAATGATACATAGCTCGGGATCAATCGCCAGTGCCTGCCTGAGGAAGTCGATGCCATCAATACCGGGCATGTTGATATCAGAAATAATCACTCCGGGGTATTGGCTGTCGAGCATTTCTAGTGCGGGTTTGGCACTTGCAAACAAGGTGACGTCGTAGTCTTCTAGTTCTAATGTCTGCCCCAGCGCATCGCGGATGGATTTTTCGTCATCAATAAAAATTACGTGTTGGTTCATTGAGTGTCCTCAGTGCTACGGGGAAGAGTGATCACAAATTCGGCACCGCCGCCAGGGTGGTCGGTAACTGTGAGCGTGCCGGTGAAGGCGTCGATGATCCGGCGGGAAATCGTTAACCCGAGCCCGAGCCCATCGTTTTTAGTGGTAAAGAATGGCGTGAAGATCCGCTTTTTCTGATCATCATCCAGGCCCGGCCCGTTGTCCCAGATACGGATTTCGACCAGGTTGTCGAGGGCTGCCAGCTGAATGCCAATTTGCGGCTGGTGTGCCGAGGACAATGCCTGGATAGCATTATGGAGCAAGTTGATAATAACCTGCTCAACCTGCACTGCATCGGCATTGATCAGTATATCCGGCGGCAAGTCGCCGACACGGAGAATCACTCCTTCCTTTATCAGTTTATTACGCAGCAGACTGGTTGCCGAGCGAATTGAATCTGCCGCGACGGTGCGGTTGTTATGTTCGCTGCCCTTGCGGGCGAAGACCTTGAAGCGCGCGATAATATCCGCGACCATCTGGTTCAGCTTGATGATTTCGTCGATGTTGCTGGCGACTGAATCATAGCGCTCTTTGCTGAGGAGCTTGCGCGAGTTCTCGGCATAGGTGCGCATGGCGGCGAGCGGCTGGTTAATTTCATGGTTGATGCTAGCCGAGAGTTCACCCAGCATGGCCAGCTTGGCGGCCTGCACCAATTCGCTTTGGGTCTGCTTCAGCTCCGCCTGACTACGCTCGTATTGTCTTAGTGTATCTTTCAGCCGCTGGTTATTTTCAAGCAGAGTATTGGTTCGTTTCACCACCAGTTGTTCGAGTTTGTCATTGAGTTGTGCCAGCGCCTTCTGTGCCTGCAGCGTCTGCCACCATGAGGTTACGGCCAGACTCAGAAGAAAGTAAAATACGCTGAACATGAGTACGGCTTGGGCCACATACTGATAGGCAGCACGGATCGGGCTGAAGCCGAAAATTGCCCACCCGGCCTGGGCCATTTCATGGTTGGCAACAACATAAGCAGCGCTTTTCTCATCTGCTGACGGTTGGATATCAATGGTTTCATTATGTCTGAGTTTATCAAGCCGGGCGTAGCCAGTGAGTGGGTCGAGCCTGGCATTGCCATATTGTCGTGATGCCAGGATCCGCTGTTTTTGGGTATCATCCAGCGGGATCAGCGACCGGTACAGCCAGCTGTTCTCAGAGCTGTAGAATACCACGCCCTGCGAATCGGCAATGACGTATTCGATGTCTTCGTATTGCCAGATATCTTCAATCAGCGACAGATCGACCTTGATGGTCAGAACACCGATAACAGACTGCTGATGGTAGATTGGCGCAGAAAAGTAATAGCCGCGTTTATCAGAGCTGGCACCCAGTGCGAAGTACTGGGCGGGATTGCCTGCAATCGCCTCGCGGAAGTAGGGGCGGTAGGCATAGTTTTGTCCGACAAAACTGTCAGGCTGTTGCCAGTTGCTGGCAGCCAGGGTCTCTCCCTGTCGGTTAATCAGGTAAATCGTGTCGGCGCTCAGCGTCGTCGCCCACTGCTGGAGCAGCTGGCTGGTTTGATGATAGTGTTCGGCCTTTGTCGGTGATGTCGGATCGGCCAGCAAAGGTTGCGAGAGTCGCGGATCATTGGCCAGCACCTCGGGTAGTTTGCTATAGCGCATAAGTTGCGCATCCAGCTTCTGACCCAGTAGGTCGACATCAAGGGAGATTTTGTCTGCCAGATGCTGTTTGACCTGCTGGTAGGTTAACTGGGCGATAAGAACGTTGAGTATCAGACCGACAACTACAATAAGGGCGAGGCATTTACTTTTCTGCACTTGACGTTTCCGTGGCATTTTTATGGGCTTGTATAGCAAACTTTACCCGATGAAAACACGAACCAGCTAGCAGAGATGAAATGAAGTGGTCTGCTATTCGATAAATAGTTTTAAAAATCATTCAGATCAATGAAGGAACTTGTTTTTCCTAGAGCCAAAGCGCACAATTTCCCCCAGAATGACTAAGAAGCGGAGTTAACAATGGAATTGTCTGATATTCGTCGCGAATACACGCGAGGTGGTTTACGTCGTCATGATTTACCAGATGAGCCGCTGAGTTTATTCGATAAGTGGCTGAAGCAGGCCATTGAGGCAAATTTGAGCGATCCGACGGCAATGACGGTGGCTACTGTGGATGATAGCGGTCAGCCGTATCAGCGTATCGTGTTACTAAAACACTATGATAAAGAAGGCTTTGTTTTCTATACCAACCTCGGTAGTCGAAAGGCGATGCACCTGGACCATAATGCCAAAATTAGCCTGCATTTCCCGTGGCACGCTATTGAGCGTCAGGTACATATCACGGGTGAGGCTGAGAAGTTGTCTAAGATGGAAGTGATGAAATATTTCACGTCGCGTCCTAAAGAAAGCCAGCTTGCGGCATGGGCCAGTAAGCAAAGCAGCCGAATTTCTGCCCGCCAGGCACTTGAAAGTAAGTTTATGGAACTTAAACAGAAGTTCTCGAACGGTGAAGTGCCGTTACCCACTTTTTGGGGAGGCTACCGGGTGAAAATCAGTTCGATAGAATTCTGGCAGGGAGGGGAAAACCGCCTTCATGATCGTTTCTTGTATCGACAAGAAGCTGACAATTGGGAAATTGATCGTCTTGCCCCTTAATTGGCTATGGAAGAAATAAAGAAGTGTAGCCTAGCCGCTACACTTTTTTTATATATCCTGAATTAACCGGTTACTGCTGATTGCTAGTAACAATACTCACCCCTTCAGGGTGGCGTATTCTTAATGCCT
Organism: Photobacterium alginatilyticum; assembly: GCF_009910675.1. Taxonomy (GTDB): domain Bacteria; phylum Pseudomonadota; class Gammaproteobacteria; order Enterobacterales; family Vibrionaceae; genus Photobacterium; species Photobacterium alginatilyticum. Next base: position 194,065 of record NZ_RSEJ01000006.1, read on the forward strand.
TCTCGGCTGATTGAATCGAGGCGATTTCGCTTTCTGCTGCTATTTCGTATTTACACGGAATATTAAAATGTGGATGTACAACGTAGGTAATAGTAAATTGTTTCATACTTGTTTCCAGTTAAATAATAATATCAAGCCACGGAGTCAATTAAGGCTAGTTAATTACTCGGGCTAATTAATTCTGCAGATATTGTAGGTGGTGTTTGACCTGCAATATTTGATCTGGAAACAGACTTGCATTGGCAAAATTTCAAACTAAGAGTGCATGAAACGAGAGTGTTTGTTGCTGCCGGTTATTCTTTTAGGATGACAGACAGCTGGCGCTTGAGCATACTTTCCGGAATATGAGAGCCAAAGCCGAGATCAAGGGCCAGGTCCAGCAGTTCGCCTTTAGAGTTCGCATTGAACTTTTCGCGCAGGCGAACAACATAGTTCTCAACGGTTTTCACCGAAACATTCAGTACCTTGGCGATATATTGCGGTTTTTTACCATAAAGCAGCAAAAAGAGAACTTCCGATTCACGAGTATTCAAGCTCACCGCCTGGTTATGCAGATCAAGACTGAATGACGCCTGCTCTTTATTGCTTAACCCTGCCGCGCGGCAGATCCAATGGCCGACTTCAAGGATGGCCGTATCTTTTAACTCGACACCGGAAAAAATCGTACCGACGGTTTCATTCTGCTCATCTTTCCACGGTGTTTTAGTGAATAAATGTGCACGCCAGCTTCCATCTGAATAAGGATGAATATCGAGGACACGCATTCTGTTCCCCGTAGAAAGGACAAGGTTATCCTGCTCTCTAAATGAATCGGCACATTCGACTGTCGGGCTCGGCATATCAAAATCAGTTCGACCAATACAATCGAGGTGATGGTCGACACCAATAATTTTCCCATATTCTTCATTGGCATAAATAAAGACCGAGTCTTTATCTTTACACCCCCAGCACCCAGGAAGCTGATTAAAAATATGTAGTAGAGAAGGGTCGACTTTATCTTTCACTCTTTTTGCCTAATGAAATTGGCTTGGTTAATTGACTGTACAGAGTTTAATAGAAAGAAGAAATCTTACAATAACCAGATGACGGTATATTGGGCATATTTGTGTATTTTTTAAAAAAAAGCCGGTCATAAAGACCGGCAAAGACAAGAGTTTGACTCCGAAGAGCACAATCCTGTACGACGTGTAGAAGAGGTATCCAATTAAGTTCATCTCTTTAATATGAGGGTGTATATCAAAGGAACTTCATTGGCATGTATCCAATGCTGGATACTGCAGACACTGAACAGTGAAGTATGTTCCCTGTCTACGGAACGAACTATAGCTTACAGGCGTATTGTATATAAGGGGGGAAATCACCTATTGACGCAGGAAGTATAATGTGCATTGGCCTGTTGGGTGACAATGTTTATATGTCTACTGTTGATATGCTCTTATTGAGCGATAGGCAGTAATGAGTGCGGGGTGGGGTCAGTTTATTAACATGAACCACGATAGCTAGATAGCGACTATGATCATTTCCGAAGCGATGATCAAGAGGCTGCAAGTTCAATTACTGGCGCCTGATGAAGCTTGCCTCTGCTGATATTGGTCCGGGCATTCACTGGTATACAGCCTGCGGTATAGAATCCCGGAAAAATGATCAAGACAGGCTAATTAACGGGGAGTGTCATTTCAATTGGAACGATGATCAAGCGTGATCATCGTTTTGATCCTTGCTGTTATGGAAAAATGATCAAGGCTGATGATCATGCTTCAGTGAATGAAGGGGCTGGGCAACGATGAAGGATAAACCTGTTGTCAGTGAGTACTATAGAAATATTGAGCTTAATTATTTGAATAACAAGGATAAATCATGCTTAGAGCGGTTGTGTGACCGGGCGAGGGACCCCTGGGGATGGGATGGCATTGGTGGATTGTGGTGTTGGATCGGAGCTGTTGCGGTAAATTGAAAAGACAACGGCCGTAAAAAAGTTGTTCTTGATCATTTTTCCGGTAGCAGCCCGCTTCCTGGGGAGGGATGGTGATCACCGTCATCTATACTAAGAGGTGTCAATAATGATTGCCTGATCGCTACTGGCTATATCATCAGATATCTATCTGGTTCTACAGGCGGGTATGGTATTCTGGCCCGAAAATAGATGACACCTTTTATGTTATTAATGACATATGGAAATTAAATCCAAACACGCGAATTTTAAGCCCTCTGAAATTGTCGCTCTGCCACAGCAAATGGATCACCACAATCATGGTTATAACCAGGTCGTGATCGGACTGTCCGGCCAGACAGAGTTTGATATCGAAGGCTACGGTAACCTTGTTTGCTCCGGTCAGGGCTGTCTGGTGACGGCAGATTCGGAGCACGCGTTTTCCGGGATCGGTAAAAACGAGATCCTGGTCTTGAATGTGCCCGTTGATCAATTGCAGCCTTCTTATTCGCAGGAAAGAATGACCCGGTTATTTGACCAGTCGAGTTATTTTCATCTTGACAGTCAGGCACAGAATTTGATTCAGGCGCTGACGGCAGAGATGACTGCCCATCCTGATGATCTGCTGCTCAGCAAGGCCTGCACCGATACTTTGTTGTGCGTGCTGCAGCGTCATTTTAAGCCGTTAAACGACGATCGCCAGAGCTACCGGCTGAATATGGATATTATCGATCAGTACATACTTCAGCATCTTACCCGTAAAATTTCTGTAACACAGTTGGCCGGGCTGGTATTCCTCGGTGAAAGCCAGTTTCATTATTTGTTCAAAGAACAGACAGGCGTGACACCGCATCAGTATGTCCTGAAAAAGCGTCTGGAGATGGCGAAACAGCTTATTGAAGAGTCTCACTTAAGCCTGGCCCAGGTGGCGCAAAGCTCGGGATTTGCCAGCCAAAGCAGCTTTACCCAGGCATTTTCCCGCCTCTACGGTATGCCGCCAGCCCGCTACCGAAAAATTCACAGCTAACGCTAATAGTTTATCAAACCCTTCTTTATCAATGGCTTGCTGAGAAATGCTGGTAAGCCATTGAGCGCTTATCTCGCCACTATTCCTACAGTCCCTTTTGGCGTTGCTATACGTCTGCCTTTCTTGATCATCGTTCCAAACAACCACTGCTGATCGACTAGTTAATAACACTATTGACGTAGCTGTAATTAGCGTTTCGCTATATGAAACCAAAGTTTTTGATGTAGTTTTGTGTCTATTTTTGTTAAAAAACGGACTTTTCCTAAAAATTATCGGAGAATATAGCAAGACTCTCGGCGTGGCGGAAAATAGAATCCTCTCAATGCTAACACTGGTGTAACATTTAACCTGAGCGAGATCGCCTAGTAGATATAGATACTGGTATTCAATCAGGTTCACTATTGAGGGATTGATTATGTTCAATGCGGCAGATGTACTTCAGCCATCATTTATTGAGCGACCATTGGAAGAAATCTGGACATTGATTTCACCGCTCTATTCTGTTGATGAGTCTCAGTGGCTTAAACAGTTGATACCTTTGGCTGAGCCTTCGGAGCAAGAACGTAAACACACCACGGAACAGGCTGCGACGTTGATCGAGCGTGTTCGTGCCGATCAGAACGCGATTCAGATGATTGATGCGTTGTTGCTGGAATATAGCCTGGATACCAAGGAAGGCATTTTGCTGATGTGCCTTGCCGAGGCTCTGATGCGTATTCCTGATGCGGCAACGGCTGATGCGTTGATCCGCGACAAGCTGAGTGTTGCAGACTGGAAGTCGCACCTGAAAAATTCCGACTCGTTGTTTGTTAACGCCTCGACCTGGGGCCTGATGCTGACCGGTAAGGTGGTCACCATGGATGCCAGGGAAGACGGAACACCGAGTCACGTGATCAACCGCCTGGTGAACAAAATGTCTGAGCCGGTGATCCGCCAGGCAATGAATCAGGCGATGAAAATCATGGGTCACCAGTTTGTCCTTGGCCGCACCATTGCCGAAGCAATGAAAAACGGTAAAGACAAGCGGGACCAAGGGTTCACCTATTCATTTGATATGTTGGGTGAAGCCGCACTGACAGCACAAGATGCCCAGAAGTATTTCAAAGATTACATCATGGCTATCGAAGCGGTCGGACGTGATGCCTATTCGAGCCAGAAGGGCAGCAATGCGAAATCGCCGGATCCGACAGTGTCTATCAAGCTGTCGGCGCTGCATCCTCGTTACGATGTGGCCAATGAGACACGTGTACTGGACGAGATGTATGAGTCGGTGCTGTCGCTGCTCAAGCGTGCCCGCGAGCTGAATGTCGGGATCACGATTGATGCAGAAGAAGCGGACCGTCTGGAACTGTCACTGAAGCTGTTCGAGAAGCTTTACCGCGCGGACGAAGTTCGTGGCTGGGGCCGCTTTGGCCTGGTTGTGCAGGCTTACTCAAAGCGTGCGCTGCCGGTATTGGCATGGCTGGCTGCATTGAGCAAGCAACAGGGTGACGTGATCCCGTTGCGTCTGGTGAAAGGGGCGTATTGGGACAGTGAGCTGAAACTGTCACAACAGAGCGGTTTCTCGGGTTACCCAGTGTTCACTCGCAAAGAAGCAACAGACAGTTCTTATCTGGCCTGTGCCCGGTTCCTGCTGTCCGAACACCTGCGTGGTTTGATTTATCCGCAGTTTGCCAGCCACAACGCCCACACGGTGTCGGCGATTGTTGCCATGGCAAGTTCAAATAAGGATTACGAATTCCAGCGTCTGCATGGTATGGGCGATGCCCTCTATAACCATGTGATGGACATGCACAATGTGAACGTGCGTATCTACGCACCGGTAGGCAGCCATAAAGATTTGCTGCCGTACCTGGTCCGTCGTCTGCTGGAAAACGGTGCCAACAGCTCGTTTGTTCACCGTCTGGTTGATGCCAACTGTCCGGTTGAATCTCTGACCCAGCATCCGGTGGACGAGCTGCTGGCCCGGTCGACACTGCATAACGCCCTGATCCCGCTGCCACCGCAAATTTTCGGTGAACGGCGTAAGAACTCGGCTGGAATCAACATTGATATCGAGTCGGAGTGGCGTCCGTTCTCGGACTCGGTCAAGGCATTTTCCCGGCACCAGTGGCAGGCCGGCCCCATCGTCAATGGTGAGAGGCTGTCTGGCGAAGTGCAGGTGGTAACAGCACCGTATGATCGCCGTGAAACGGTTGGTAGCGTAGCTTTTGCCACTGCCGAGCAGGTAGAGGCTGCTATTTCCGTTGCGGCCGGGGCGTATCCGAGCTGGTCACAGCGACCGGCTGGCGAGCGAGCTCAAAGCCTGGTCCGCCTGGCTGATTTGCTGGAAGCACATACCGGTGAGCTGGTGGCGCTTTGCCACCGCGAAGCGGGCAAAACGATTCAGGATAGCATCGATGAAATTCGTGAGGCGGTTGATTTCTGCCGTTTCTATGCCGATCAGGCGGCAACGGACTTTGCCGAGCCGAAGCAAATAACCGGTTTTGATGGCACGACCAAGTTGCTGAGCTACCAGGGGCGCGGTGTGTTTGCTTGTATCAGCCCGTGGAACTTCCCATTGGCGATTTTCCTCGGTCAGGTGTCTGCTGCTCTGGTGGCAGGTAACACGGTTGTCGCAAAACCTGCGGAGCAGACGTCGCTGATTGCGTTTAGGGCGATTGAGCTGATGTTGGAAGCAGGCGTGCCTGCGGGGGCTATCCAGTTCCTGCCAGGTACGGGAGCGCAGGTGGGGGCACCCCTGACATCGGATCCGCGTATTTCTGGGGTGGCCTTTACAGGCTCGACCGAGACCGCACAGCGTATTAACCGTTCGCTGGCGGCACGCGATTGTGAACCGGCGACGTTTATTGCCGAGACCGGTGGACAGAATGCGATGATCGTCGACAGTACGGCCCTGCCCGAGCAGGTTGTTCGTGATGTGGTTCGTTCGGCCTTTGCGTCTGCCGGACAGCGTTGTTCGGCGCTGCGGGTGTTGTTTGTTCAGAAAGATATTGCCGATCGCATTACCTCCCTTATCAAGGGAGCAATGGATGAATTGTCGGTCGGCCGGCCTGAACTGCACAGTACTGATGTCGGCCCGGTGATTGATACCGGCGCCCGTGAAAAGTTGCTGACCCATATTGAGTCTTTGAAGAACCAGGCCAAGGTGGTGGCGCAGGCGACACTGGATGAAGAGTGTCAGCACGGTGATTTTGTTGCCCCGACGGCGTTTGAGATCGGCAGCATTGATGTGCTGAAGAATGAAAACTTCGGCCCGATCCTTCATATCGTACGCTTCAAGGCCAGCGAGCTGGAGCAGGTGATTGACCAAATCAACAACACTGGCTTTGGTCTGACGATGGGGATCCATAGCCGAAATGAGCGTACCTATTGCCATATCGAGCGCCGTGCTCGTGTTGGTAACTGCTATATCAACCGGGACCAGGTCGGTGCCGTGGTCGGGGTACAGCCATTTGGTGGGCAGGGATTATCGGGAACCGGTCCGAAAGCCGGTGGTCCGCACTACCTGTATCGTTTTACCCAAGATGTGTTTAACGCTTAATGGCCGCTGAGTTGAGAAGGAAATAGCTATGACGATAAGTATTCAAGCAATGGTAGATAACAGCTCGGCAGCCTGGGAAGGGTGGAACGGCTTGGGCTATGAGGCGCGCTCACAGATCCTGGGCCGCTGGGCAGAAGAGCTGGCCCCCGATGTTCGGGCAATGGTGGCGTTCCAGTGTCGAAATGCCAACGAGCATGTGGCAGAGACACTGCTGATGCCTGGGCCGACGGGTGAGACCAACGAGCTTTATTGCGCCGGTCGCGGCAGTTTCATTGTAACGGCCGATGTCGAGACATCACTGGTTGCTGTTGTCGGCCAAATTGCGGCGGCACTGGTTACCGGAAATACAGTTTTTGTTTGCCTACCGTCGGACTACATGCTGTCGGCAGGTGAACTGGCTGCACAGCTGGAGAAAAGCGGCTGTGCTCGCGGTGTGGTCACCGCAATTGATAGCGATCAGCTTGCGGATCTGGTGAGTCACCCGGCAATTGCCGGTGTGGCGTATGCCGGAAAGCTATCAACATCACAGGCGCTGGCGCGCCAATTGGCTGCCCGTGACGGGTTGCTGGCTCAGCTGATCAGCGAGACTGACTGCGAGTCACTGTCTGTTATCGGTAGCCCTACGTACTCACTGCGTTTCGTGACCGAAAGGACACGGACCATCAATATCACGGCAGTTGGCGGAAACGCGACATTGCTTGAATTGGGGAGTGGTGAAGAACACTAACGCGAGTTGTACTAAACAGCTCAGCTGAAAATCTTTCAGCACAATAAACAAAAAGCCCCTGCTATGGACAGGGGCTCTAAGTGAGGGAACTCAACAATGATAGAAAATAGCTTTGCTATTACAGGAACGTTTATCGTTTATCTGATCGGTATGCTGGCAATTGGTTATATTGCCTACAAGCGAACAGCTAACTCCGCCGACTACTTCCTAGGCGGCCGTACGCTGGGCCCTTGGCCTGCAGCCCTGTCTGCCGGTGCGTCGGATATGAGTGGCTGGTTGCTACTGGGCCTGCCGGGTTATGCCTATGCGGCAGGGATAGAATCACTATGGCTGGCCGGCGGCCTGCTAATCGGTACTTGGCTAAACTGGCTGATTTGTGCCAAGCGCCTGCGTACCTACAGTATTACCACGGATAATGCGTTGACTCTGCCTGAGTTCCTGGCTCGCCGTTTTGACGATAAATCTAAACTGATCCAAACCATTTCAGCATTCTTTATTCTGCTGTTCTTCCTTTTCTATACCAGTTCAGGTTTGGTTGCCGGTGGTAAGCTGTTTGAAACCGTATTCGGTCTTGATTACACCCTCGCGGTAATTATTGGTACGGTGTGTGTCGTTTCTTACACCTTGTTCGGTGGTTTCCTTGCCGTGTCGTGGACTGACCTGGTTCAGGGGCTGCTGATGTCGGCGGCATTGCTGATTGTACCGATTGCGGCTATGAGTGGTGGTGTTGGTGATCTGACTGCGGCACTGGAAGCAAAGAACCCAGAGCTGATGACGCTGTTTAATGATGTCAAGGGCGAGCCGCTGTCGGCGATTGCGATCATCTCACTGGCCGCGTGGGGTCTGGGCTATTTCGGTCAGCCGCATATCCTGGCGCGTTTCAAGGCGACTCGATCTAATAAAGATATCGGTACGGCACGTCGTATCGCGGTAGCATGGACAGCACTGTCGATGACGGGGGCTATTCTTGTTGGTCTGGTAGGTATTTTGTTTGTCGATAACCAGCTGGGCGGCGAACTGGCCGATGGCGAGAAAATCTTCATGCTGCTGGTAAACTCGATCTTCCACCCTGTGATTGCCGGTATCTTGCTGGCGGCGATTCTGGCGGCAATCATGAGTACGGCGGATTCACAGCTACTGGTGTCATCATCGGCGTTGGCTGAAGATTTCTACAAGCAGGTATTCCGTCCGCAGGCAACGACAGAAGAGATTGTAATGGTCGGTCGTGTGGCTGTTATTGCGTTGTCTATTGTTGCGCTGGTACTGGCGATGAACCCTGACAGCACGGTACTGGGTCTGGTGTCTTATGCCTGGGCTGGCTTCGGTGCGGCATTCGGTCCCGCTCTGTTGCTGAGCCTGTTCTGGAAAGGCATGAACCGCAACGGTGCGCTTGCGGGTATTGTTGTTGGTGCCCTGACTGTGGTGATCTGGAAGCAACTGTCAGGCGGTCTGTTCGATATGTACGAAATCGTACCTGGATTTATCTTCGCGACGATTTCTATCATTGTGATCAGCTCTATGACGGGCGGCGCATCGAAGGAAGTGGAAGCGCAGTACGAGAATTACGAGAAGAACCTGGTTGAGTTTGACTAACAGATAAACCAAGCCTCGAACATCAAAGCCAGTCGCCATCCAGCGGCTGGCTTTTTCATTTCTGATACCTCGATTTACTTGAATTACTCGCAGGGTGGGGCGAGGTGGATCATCGCCAGGCCGCCGAGAGAGGTCTCCCGGTACTTCTTGTTCATGTCTTTACCGGTCTGGTACATGGTTTCGATAACCTTGTCGAGAGAGACCAGCGACTTGCTGTTGCGCTTTAAGGCCATCCGCGAGGCATTGATGGCTTTGATCGCTCCCATCGCATTACGCTCGATACACGGAATTTGAACCAGGCCGCCAATCGGATCGCAGGTCATTCCCAGCGAATGCTCCATGGCGATTTCAGCCGCCATGCAGATTTGCTCGTTGCTGCCTCCGCGAATTGCCGTCAGACCAGCCGCTGCCATCGACGAGGAGACACCGATCTCACCCTGACAACCGACCTCTGCACCGGAAATGGAGGCGTTCATTTTGTAGAGCATGCCGATAGCGGCCGAGACTGCGAGAAAGTCTTTGATTTGCGGTGTGTCGAGCGGACAGATGAATTTGTTGTAGTACATCAGCACCGACGGGATCACCCCGGCGGCACCGTTGGTTGGCGACGTGACCACTTGGCCGCCAGCGGCGTTTTCTTCACTGACGGCGAAGGCAAACAGGTTTACCCAATCGAGAATGGTCATTGGGTCATTATCAACGTCTTTATTGGCTTCGAGTTTTTTCAGCAGTGCCGGGGCACGGCGAACAACATTCAGGCCACCTTCCAGGATCCCTTCGGTTTTAAACCCGCGTTTCATACAGGAAGACATGACCGCCCAGATTTGCTTGGCCTTGGCATCGAGTTCGTCCTCGGACCGGAAAGCCAGCTCGTTGCGGAGGATCATCGCGCCGATACACAGGCCTTCCTTTTCCGCAGTAGCAAGGATGTCTTCGGCAGAGTGAAAGCTGTAAGGCACAGTGACCGTGTCGGCAGATTTACCGCGTTGCAGTTCATCGGCCGTGGCAATAAAACCACCGCCGATCGAGTAGTAGGTCTCGATAAAGAGCTGTTTGCCGGCAGTATCAAATGCACTGATGGTCATCCCGTTTTCATGTCGTGGCAGGTTGGTGCGGTGAAACAGGATGTCGGTGTCAGGATTGAAACCGATGGTTTTCTTGCCGGCCAAATGGAGTGTCCCGGCCTTGATACCGCCTGCCATTGCTTTGTTGGCCTGTTCGATGTCAATGTGATCCGGGGTATTATTCATTAGGCCGAGAATGGCCGCGCGGTCAGTATGGTGTCCTTTTCCCGTCAGGGACAATGATCCGTAGAGGTCGATCTGGACACGTTCAATGGCGCCAATCTGTGCCTCCACCTTCTGGCAAAAATTGAACCCTGCCAGCATCGGACCGTTGGTGTGGGAGCTGGATGGCCCGACCCCGACTTTGTAGATATCGAAAATAGATAACATGGTCACTTCCCTCGTGCTGTATATCTGTTAGACAACCTGATCGCACAAATTTATTCCGTGACGGTGGTCCTAATCTCGGATCAATGATCAAGGAAGAGATAGTTCTGCCAGCTCTTCATGCGGATCAGCACTTTTCGCATGACGGATACATGTTCGAAGCTGTCGGAATAGACGGCAATCTCGACATTGGTTCCCTGCGGGAGATCAAAAGGTGATAAATCATCGGTTACCCGAAGTTTGACCAACGGACGTCCCTGCCTCAGCAGCAAGTCGCTGCCGTAAAGTACGCCAGATGCCTGGATCTGGCTCTCACCGATGGCAGGCAGTACCTCGATAACTTCGCCTTTGAAGGTTTTACCCGGCAGGGCCCGAAAGACAAAATCAGCCTTGAATCCGGTTTCAAGCCGCAGCAGGGAGTTTTGGCGGAAGGCACCGATATAGAGTTGTTCTTCCTGGTGAACGAAGGTCATGACGGGTTTTAGCGGCAGCGGTACGGCCATCATGCCCGGGCGCAGCGATACCTGGGTGACATAGCCATTGGTAGGTGCATAGACAACGGTTTCATTGAGGTTGAACTCCGCCTGGGTGAGCTGGGCGCGTATTTTGGCAACGGTTGTGTTTTCGCCCATGATCTCAGATTCAAAGGCAAGCTTGGAGCGGCGTTCCTCGGCTCTGGCTGCAGCCAGAGAGGCTTCGGCACTGAGATAGAACTGGCGCCGGTTATCGACTTCTGACTGGGTAAATGCTCCGCGTTTGTAGCCTTTTTCGTAACGTTTGAACTGCTGCAGGGTCCGATCGCGCTCGGCGATGGCTTTTGCTGTGGTGGCCTGGGACGATTTATAGTCGGCCTCAAGACCGAGAACATATTGTTTTGCTTCGGCCAGGGAGGCTTGCTGCAGCCGTACCTCCGCCTCAAAGGGAGTGGGATCTATTTTGAACAGTACTTCGCCTTTTTTTATCGGCTGGTTGGGCGAGACCGGTACATCGATCACTTTTCCCCTGACGCCTGGAACTATCGGGGTGGTAACAAAATACTGGCCGCCGTAGTTGGTGTGCGGATGGTTGTAGTTCATCAGCAGTATCAGGGTGCCGATCAGCACGATTCCCCCCAGAACTGCGGTCGGTACTGTCCATTTGTTGAGTGGGATCCGGAAAATCTTAAAGACGGCAATGCACAGTGCGGTATAGGTAAGAATCAGCAATAAATCCATTAATCCTCCTCTTTCTGGTTAACTTTGTCGTTTCGGTGGGAGGTGGCGGACTGCCGGGCCTGGGTAACTTCTAGCTGTGCCACTTTTTCTGTCAGCCTTTCTACCTGCTCTGTCAGCTGGAGGACCTCGTGGTGAAGCTCGTGTTGTTCGTTTTGGATTTTGGTGAACCCCCAACCACGGTCTTCCCGCCATAGCGTGGCCCAGATCCACAGAAACGGCCAGATGGCGTGAAGGGTAAATAGGCTGACCCAGCCGGCATAATGAATGGCATCCTGGTGAGGGTGATTGCGTTTTTTCGATATTTCATAGGGGATATCATGGATTGCGATCACGCCGTAGAATAAAAAAACGGCAACAAACACCAAGACCCCCAGAGCAAAGTAATCGAGAAACATCCATGATCCTTAATGTGTTATTGGTAATGGTATAAGTAAAAAGTAGCATCGAATAACGGCACTATCTGAGTTTGCAGTACTTCTTTATCTCTCTATTTTTAAACAGTGTTTTTTGTGTGGTTAATTACTCTGGCATAATAGCTCTAGTTTTGCGGCATTCTGCCGTTACATAGAGTGTAGAAAATTGTTGCATGAGGGGTTATGTCAAACCTGGTAATCGGTCTGAGTTTGATCGGCGTGGTGCTGGTTTGGGTGATTGTCCGCTATTTTTCCGCGATGAAATCTCAGCGCGTTAAAGTGCAGGAGAAAGTGCTCAAAGATCAAAAGTATCAGCGGGTCCTGGAAAAGGCCAAAGTGGCAGAGCACGAGGAAAAAGTCTTTAAGGCGCAGACCGGGCACGTTTCAAGCCAGCTGTCGCTGGCAAAGGAGTTTGAGCTGACCAGTATCAGTCAGGCGATATTTTGGTACCAGAAGGCTGCGGCGTTAGACAACGATATTGCCCAGAATGCCCTGGCCCGCCTATGTCGGTTAGATCGGTCCGACTCTGATGGCGAGGCGAAATCGAAATATTGGCAGCAAGTCGTGCTGGCCAAGCGCAAAGAGCCGGAAGCTCTGTATCAGCTGGGATATTACCTGGTATCCGGCTACGGCACCGAGATTGATACCGAGTCGGGGGTTGAAAAAATCATCGTGGCGGCTGAGCAGGGGCATGTGGAGGCGCAGCTTTTTCTCGGTGACTGGTATGTAGCAGAAATAAACCAACACAAAGACCCTCTGGTCGCATTCGGCTGGCGGGTGCGGGCGGCGCTGACCAATGAGGTTAAGGGTTGCATCAAAACCGCATTTTGTTATCAGAGTGGGGTTGGGGTGACCAAGGATCGCGCTCGGGCTATTTACTGGCTGGAAAGAGCGGCCGAAATGGGTAGCAGTGAAGCACAGTTTTTGGCCGCGAAGATGCACTTGGGATCAGATGCCAATGATGCGGCTATCGCTTATGTGTGGTTTTCGATTGCCAACGCCTTTGGCCATAAAACGGCCAAGACCGAACGTGATGAAGCGGCGCAGTATGTTGGAATAGAGTCTATCCTGGCGGCCCAGAGCGTTGCCAATTCTGTCTTTCGGCTGCTTAAACGCCAGCCAGTTGCCCGCCACCGGGTAATTGATCTGATGGATCGGGTATATGCTCGAAGTAGCTACCGGCCTGACGAGGATGTTCTGGCATCGCTGGCCAGCGGAGAACTGGCTGGAGATACGGCACAGGCTGAGGCGATTGCCAGCCGGGACGGCGAGGTGGAGATGGATTTGTCTTCGGTCGCCTCATCGGTGCAGGATGGCGAGTTTCGCGACATAGAAAACGGTGTTAGCGCAGATGCTGAGAAAAGCGAAGGATCAGACGACAGCAGCTTGGCATCAGAGACCAAGAATGAAACAGCGACCAAGGAGTACCAGCAGCAAAACTGGGCAACCTCTTGGGACAGTTTTACGGCAGAATCGAAGAAGCCGTCATCATGATACCGGTACCGAATCCACCTCAAGGTAATCAAGCAGCTGCGGCATCGCTGTAATGGTGGTTACTCTCGGGTGGCTAATCTTGACCGAGTGGGGTGTCGCGGCAAAGTGAAAGGTACGGATATCGGCGTTGATCCCGGCCTGCACGCCCTTCGGGGTATCATCAACGAATACGCACTCTTGTAGCATCACACCCATGTGCATGGCGGCAAAGTGGAGAATATCCGGTTCAGGCTTCCAGCTGTTAGCCTGAAAGCCGCTAAATAGCTTCCCTTCAAAATAGGGAAGTAGCCCGGTCAGGCTTAAAGTGTGTTCGATTTTGCTGATCGGCGCATTTGAGGCAATACACATATCGCACCCCAGGCTCGACAAGGTGTCGAGCAGCTCAGGCACGCCTTTGATTGGCTTAAGTCCCTGTTCGAAAAGCTGTCGGCACTCTTTCCTGTACATGGGCTCGAGATCATCGATACGGGCCTTGATGCCGGCACGTGCTCTTGTTTCGGTGAGAATATCGACCATTTTTCCGCCTTGGAAATGGCGCAGGCACTCTTCGAGGCTAAGGTTGGCACCCAGTCGGTTGAATACATTGACCAATGCCTGGTTGCAGAGTATCTCGCTGTCTACCAGGGTGCCGTCGCAATCAAAAATGACGCAGCGTACACCCGTTGCTCTTCTTGTTGCCGTGTTGCTGGTTTTATCCATAAAACGCACTCCACTCTTATGCAGCTGACATCTCATTGTTAATACACCGTCTGTAGTTCTACAATGCGCATATTAACGTTTTGCTATCTCAATCGCGGTTAATGGCGTTTTTTTGTAAGTTATGAGATTTGTCCCTTATTCTGTCTAGAAATGCAGATATACCTATACCTCGATAGCTACAGGCAGAAACTCGTTATTGATTGCCGGGGCAGTGATAGCGGGAAAGGAAGCTATCCAGCGCGGCCTCGCTGTTGGTTCTTTTACTTTGCTCTCCTCGTAGAAATGCCAGGATGGCATCTTCATGTTCTTGTACTAGCAGGAATAAGTCTGAATGCTGCTGTGCCCGTTGGGCCTGATGACGATATTTCAGTGCATAGGGTTCGACCCAGGATGCCATGGTATCGACTAGAGCGGGCCATTCCAGTGACAGCCATTTTTCGGCATCATGACGTCCCTTGCCTTCCATTACCGGGTGGCTGTCGGGGCAGCTGATGCCGAGTTTTTCCAGCCCGGTTTTAAGGTGGCGGGCAGTGACTTGTTCGACAAGGATTAGCTTTTGCCAGTTGTTGATATGCTTATCATCACTATACTTTTCAGCGAAAGCAGTAAAAAAGGCAATGCCGTACAGTTCACCGAGGTAAGCTGAAAAAAGTTGTTCTGTTAGCATTTTGCAGGGCTCGATAATGGTTGATAAAAGAAGGACAGCATTTTACGCCATTTTTCGTAGTGTGATTAGACGGCTATACATAATAAAAAGGGGTGGCTATGTCATCATCCATATTTCCTTCATGGCTTGGCGGCTATGAAGTGCGAGAACATATCGATAATCCGAATATTTCTGTCGGGGCGCATACCTACTATTCTGGTTATTATCACGATAAACATTTTGAGGATCAGTGCGTACGTTACCTGTTGGGGGATCATTCCAGCCGGGCCGTCTGGGAGTCCGGTATTTTCGGTGAGGTTGACCGGCTCATTATCGGCAAATACTGCTCGATAGCCTCGGGGGCGACCTTTATGCTGGCAGGTAATCAGGGGCACCGCCATGACTGGGTGTCTTCGTTTCCTTTTGATGTCAGCCAGTTTGGTGACAAGGTCAAGTCAGGCTTCGAGCGGGCCGGAGACACGGTGATCGGAAATGATGTGTGGATAGGATCCGAGTGCGTCATTATGCCTGGAGTTAACATTGGCGACGGGGCGGTGATTGGTGCCCGGGCTGTGGTAACCAAAAACGTCGAACCCTATGGCGTAGTGGTCGGCAATCCCGGTCAGGTTGTTAAGAAGCGCTTTAACGAGGAACAGATTATCATGCTGCGGGAGATGAAATGGTGGGACTGGCCGCTCGATCTTCTGAAACAGAATATGGATTTGATGTGCAGCAATGATATTGAAGGTTTGTTCGACCGTTACCGTCAGTTTGAACGGTGAGTGTTTATTACATCTCTAGTTTAAATGTCTATGTTAAGCGGGGCCCCGAGAGGGCCCCTGTCAGTTTGTAGATACTTAATTGAAGCAATATTAGGCAAAGACAGTCAAATACTAGGCATAGTTAGAGACGCTTCGCCAACTTCTTTGCAGAGCCAGCTCCAGTGGCGTATGGATAAAGCTTGATGGTGCATGGAGCGGTATCGAGTAGGCTGGTGGCTTGCCGCCGTGTTGCCAAAGCTCCCGGGTTTTGAGGAATCGGCGAAATAGCGGTGAGAAAAAGGCTATGAACTCAAGGATTGTCCAGGATAGTTGGATGATCGATACCGGCTTACCGCTGCTGAGTGCCAGGCAGCGGGCAATATCATTGATACTGGCTTTGTGCCCGGGGTAGTAGACAATATTCAAATCGGGTTGCTCACACTGCTCGTGAGAGAGGAGATGGGCAATATTGTCTGCAAGATCGGGTAAGAATGTCCAATAGTGGCAGAGTCTTTGATTGCTGGGGGATTGGATGATGACTTTTTGCTGCGTTTCTTTTATCAGCATCCCCAGGTAGCCATGATGCAGTGCGCAGCTCAGGCTGTGTCCGCAGCAGATCACCAGAACTTTGGCTCCGTTAAAGCTTGCCTGGCGTAAGCGGTTTTTCAGTCGTTTGGGCAGGCGGACAGTAATGGGTTTATTTTTTCTCCAGACAGCAAGAGAGGGGAACCAGGGCTGTTGGACATCATATTTATTGGTGGTGATCACCAAGCGCAGTTTGAGCTGCTCGGAAAGCGAAATAATGTGTTCTATGGAGAAAATGAGCTCTTTTCTGGCAGCCGCTGATTCGGGCAGGTGAACAAAGACGGTATCAACGTCTTTTGCTACCTGGTACAAGAAGTCAAGATCATCGCTATTCATCTCGGCCAAAGTGAGCTGGCTGAGTATCGGTACGTGGGCAGAGTCGTCACGAATAATACCGATGACATCCCAGTCATTGTTGATCAGCGTTCGGCAGAGGTTATTGCCCATCTCCTGACAGGCTCCAAAAACTAAGGCTTTTCTCATAGTTAACCTCAATCATGCGATTCATATCAATATACTGTTATGCAGTTTGGTTCTTATTGTGGCTATAGTAAATACACAGATAGGAATAGTAGGTATACGAATATGAATAACACGGAGTGGGACAGTATTCGGATATTTTTGGCTGTGGTCGAAGAGGGGAGTATGTCGGCGGCGGCGCAGGTACTCGGGGTGTCTCAGCCAACAGTGAGCCGTTATATTTTGGCACTGGAAGAGAAGGTCGGTGTCAATCTCTTTGACCGTTCCAGCAGCGGGCTCAAAGTGACCGAGGTCGGGGCGAGCTTGTTGGATTCCGCCAAGGCGACCGCCCTTGGGGCCGAGAGCTTTGCCAGGCTGGTTAATGCTACTTCAGAGCATATTGATGGCCATGTCCGGCTGGCTGTGAGTGAAGTGGTCGCATACTACTTTTTGCCGGATGCGATAACAGCATTTAACCGCCAGTTTCCGTCTATTGAAGTTGAGATACTGATTTCTGATCAAGGGGTGAACCTAAACAAGCGTGATGCCGATTTATTGGTCTCTGTCGAAAAGCCGGAGCAACCGGATTTTGTGGTCAGCCACCTTTTTGAAGGGAAACTGGGTTTTTTTGCTCACCGTGAATACCTAGAAGAGTATGGCAAGCCGGATTCACTTCAGGATCTACATGCCGGCTTCCATCAAATAATCGGCGATGACAGCAATAACTTTTATCTCCGCGAGGCTGTACGGATTGGTCGTCCCCTGAGTAAGTCACATTTCAGCTTTCGTACCGATAGCCAGAAAATGCAGGTTGAACTGCTCAACGCCAGGGCCGGTGTGGCTGTTACGCTGTTGGCGATAGCAGAAAAGTATCCGGATTTGGTGCAGCTTTTTCCGGAAGCTGCCTTACGTCCCTTTAACTGGTGGCTGATTTGCCATCGTGACGTGAATGTTAATCCGCGTATCCATAATCTGATGACGTTTTTGAGCCAGTGGTTTCAGCAGAATAAATGGCGACAGCAGCAGCCTGCTGAGGGAAGAAAGAAACACCTTGCTGTGATGTAAGTTGAAGGGGGTTCATCACAATGCATATTAATTTTGATTGGAGGGCGCTATTCAATAGTTGAAAAATATTCAGGAAATATTCAACAAAAATTTAGTTGCTGGGCGATTTTCGCCCAAGGTTAAACGTTTTCGTTGCTATAAACTTGATCTGGACCAGCGTTTTTTAACTTTTTTTGATATTTCAGAAAACAAAAGTTGAGTTATTCAAAAAAAATTGAATAATGTAATTAAAACATATAATGCCGAGAAAATGCTGCTCCACACATTTTCCTCTGCAGTCTAAAAAGACGTGTGACGGGACAACAACTTGTCCTTAGGCCCTAATTATTCTGATGAGATAACCATGAGCAATTCTCTAGTTCTTGTAATCAACTCCGGTAGTTCTTCGCTAAAATTTGCCCTAATCGATACCGTTAGCGGTGAGGCAACCCTGAGTGGCTTGGGTGAGTGCTTCGGCATGCCTGAAGCCAATGTTAGCTGGAAGATCAACGGTGAGAAGTACGAATACAAACTGAACGATTCAGGTAACCACCACCAGCAGGCAGTCGATCGCATCGTAACCCTGCTTGAAGAGCAAGGTATCAAGCAAGATATCGTTGCTGTCGGTCACCGAGTTGTCCATGGCGGTGAGAAGTTTACCAAGACAGTAAAAATTGACGATAGCGTGCTGGAAGAAATCGAGAAGCTAAGCGATCTGGCACCACTTCATAACCCTGCTCATGTTATCGGGATGCGAGCTGCAATTAAGGCTTTCCCGGCACTGGCTCAGTACGCGGTATTTGATACGGCGTTCCACCAGACAATGCCTGCCCGTGCGTACACAGGTGCTATCTCTCAGAAGCTATACAATGAATACGGCATCCGTCGTTACGGTTTCCACGGTACGAGCCACTACTTCGTCAGCCGTGAAGCTGCCAAGATGATCAACAAGCCAATCGAAGAGAGCAACTTTATCTCTGTTCACCTGGGTAACGGTGCATCGGTTTGTGCAATCAAAGACGGCAAGAGTGTTGATACCAGCATGGGCTTTACCCCGCTGGCCGGCTTGATGATGGGTACACGTTGTGGTGACCTTGACCCAAGTATCATTGAGTTCCTGCTGAAGAAAGGCTGGGCTCAGGAAGATGTTTTCAAAGAGCTGAACTCGAAATCAGGCCTGCTAGGTGTATCTGGCCTGACAAGTGATTGCCGCGGTATTATCGAGGCGATGGAAAATGGCCACGAGGGCGCAACCCTGGCATTTGAAATCTTCACTTACCGTGTTGCTAAGTACATCGGTTCTTACATGGTGGCACTGGATGAGCTGGACGGCATCATCTTCACCGCCGGTATTGGTGAGAACTCTCAGCCAATCCGCAGCAAGATCCTAGAGAACCTGAAGATCTTCGGTTACCGCGAAGACGAAGAAGCCAATGCAGCGGCTCGCTTCGGTAACAGCGGTATTATTACCCAGCCAAATACGCCAGTTGCTATGGTAATCCCGACCAACGAAGAGTGGGTTATCGCAAAAGAATCTATGGCGTTACTGCACGCGTAATAGATTATAGCCAGCCAAGTTTCCCAAGGGCTTGGTTGGCTCCCTGCCTGGAACACAGGGAAAGACGGAACGGGAAACGGCCCCGAGCATCTGCTCGGGGCCGTTTTTTTATTTTGAGCAAAAAGTTTTTTAGCTACATAATCAATAATTACAATTAAAGAGTAATATTCAGGCTATTGAAGTTTGAATTTGTTTACTAGAGTGTCTAACTGTGAGTTCGCAGCAGACAGGCTTTGTGTACTGTCTACTGTCGCTTGACTATTTTGAGTCAATTCATAAATCATCTCACGGATATTGTTCATATTACGGTTCACTTCTTCGCTTACTGAACTCTGTTCTTCAGAAGCAGTTGCAATTTGAGTGCTTAAGTCACTAATCTCAAAGATAGAACCTGTCATTGCATCCAAGCTGTTTGATACGCGCTCTGCATTCTCAGCGGTACGTTCACAGCTTGCTTTAGTGACTTCCATTGCAGTAACTGCATTGGTCGCATCTTGACGTAACTTCGTTAATATTTCATTAATTTCTGCTGTGCTGGTCTGAGTACGCGCTGCAAGTGATCGCACTTCATCGGCTACAACTGCAAAACCTCGTCCCTGCTCACCTGCTCGTGCTGCTTCAATTGCGGCATTGAGTGCCAGAAGGTTTGTTTGATCTGCAATTTCTCCTATTACACCTAGTACACTAACAATTTGTTGAGTATTTTCATTCATAGTATTAATGCTTGATGATGCTGTGGCCACTTCTTCTACTAAGATACTCATGCTACTAGATGCCTCAATTACATCATTTTTTGCTAATTGTGCATCGTCACTGGCTTTATTCGTATTTGCGGCTGTATCGTTGGCGCTTTGTGCGATTGTCTCAGCCGTTGCGCTCAATTCAGTGATGGCAGCAACGACTTGATCGGTCTCGGTTGCGTGTTCGTTTAATGCCTGGTTATTGTTATCTGACTGCACATTAAGTTGCTTGATACCATCAGAGATATGAGTAGAGGCCTGTGATATATCCATGATCATGGATTTCAAATATATAATGAAGTGATTGACTGATTCCGCGATATCTGCGACTTCATCAGATGAATTTGTTTCGATAACAGTTGTTAAATCGGCATTTCCTGATGAAAGCGACCGAATGTTGTTTCGTAATGATTCAAGGCGCTGAGTTAGTTTTGAGAATACAATAAAGCAAAAAATAATAATAGCGGCTACGATGGGAAGTTGAATTGATGCTAAGATCATCATGATCGAGTTGGTTGTTGATTGTATTAGATCTGTTTCAATGCTAAAAGCAACTATCCATGGAGTGTCCGTAATTTGATGCATGAAAAGAGTGTGATTAATACCATTATTATCGTAGTTGACTTGTAATTGATTACTTGTATTAATCTGAGTTAGGTGACGGTTAACATTAGTTGCAAATGGAGACTGTTGAGTAATAGAAGATAGATTTTCAAGTATGAGTGGGCGATTAATGCTGCGTGTGTTGCTTAGTATTTTACCATCAGATTCAATGATAAGGATATTCCCGTTTAACATTTTCTCTTTTTCAGCGACAAGGTTATTGAAAAAACCCAATGTAAGATCAATTGTAGCAACACCATAGCGTTCACCCTGCTTGAATATCGACATGGCACAATTTGTTCTAGCTTCATTACTGGCCGAATCTTGGTATGCAGGTGCCCAAGCACATCGCCCTTGAGGAGCCGTTAGGCCATTTTTGTACCAAATTTGTTCGTAGTAATTGGCTGAGTCAGCAGAGTTCCAATAGGTATTTTCAACAAGCTTATTGTTGTCATCACGGTGATAAAATGTACTATATTTTTCAACGCCTTGTTGGCGTTTCCCAGGCAAAGGCCAGATACCGCCACCGAAAACTTGAAGCTTTCCGTATTGATCGACCATACTTGGTAAAATTTGATCAATTTGCTCACTAGAGATGAGAGGAATGGTTTGGGTTATTGTCCGCTGTTGTGCTTGAACTTGTTCTAGTTCCGTTAAGATTACATCATTGATATCTTGTAGTGCGCCTTCGATAATTGCTTCTTCATTTGCGACTAGTTTGGGAGAAATCCAGTAGTTTATTCCTAAAGTGGTCATTAGCCCTACAACCAACATGAAAAAGACAAAATAAAGTGGATATTTATACCGTATAGATTTCATTTTTCTTGTTTTCATCCTTGTTCCTGGTCCAGTAATACTGATTAATGGAGATTTCGTAACATGCAGTGTTTTTACCATTGGTTGTAGCTCGTATTGATAAAGCGCTCATTAATGAGCTGAGCTATGAACACCTCGAGAAAGCGCTTTCATTAAGTATTATCGCACTTGGTGGGAGGAGAGGCAATTAGGTAGTGCATGTATTGGAGGCTTCCAATCACACATTTTGAATGAACCAAATTCTTCTTTGCTTGAACTAACTAAGAAATATTCTTGTTTGGGTGTCAAGTTGAAGGTTTCTGTTATTAGGTAGCCCAAGCTACTACGCACGACAACTAAATTCTTGTACTAAGTGGCTATTACGTTTAATCGATGCAAAATATGTATGATGTAGTGGCAAAAAAAAGGTTCATCGCGGCTTTCCGGGGAAAGCTGCTTTTATCTTTAGGAAGAAGTATTCCGTATCTCGATATCCGTATCCCATACGCTTGATGAGTTTTATCTTGTTATTGATCCCCTCCAGCGTACAAGTATTCAGATGATATG
>NZ_RSEJ01000335.1 GCF_009910675.1 Photobacterium alginatilyticum
CACGCAGGAGGTCAGCAGTTCGATCCTGCTTAGCTCCACCACTCTTTAAGCGCATTTCTTGAAAAAGAAGTGAGTGTGTTTAAAAAGTGGTTATCTCTTGATAAACACATGCTCTTTAACAATCTGGAAAGCTGACTAGTAAATTCAATTTTTACAATTGAATTAAAATGTTTTTTATAACTTCTTATTTAAAGAAGGGATAAAGAACGAGTTCTCAAGCAATACACATTCAAGTGTCTTGTGTAAGAGTCCGGCGAAAAACCAATGTCCTTACATTTCTTGATCGAATGTAGGTGACGTAAACCTTGGTTGTTTGAACATACGAAACCTCTTGGGGTTGTATGGTTAAGTGACTAAGCGTACACGGTGGATGCCTTGGCAGTCAGAGGCGA
>NZ_RSEJ01000338.1 GCF_009910675.1 Photobacterium alginatilyticum
CTCGGGTATGTTTTGTCGTGTCGTTCTGCGCACTCAGGTCGTGTCGTTCTGCGCACTCAGGTCGTTCTGCGCCACTTGCTACTTATGACGTCGTTCTGCGCCACTTGCTACTTATGACGTCGTTCTGCGCCACTTGCTACTTATGAYGTCGTTCTGCGCCACTTGCTACTTATGACGTCGTTCTGCGCCACTTGCTACTTATGAYGTCGTTCTGCGCCACTTGCTACTTATGAGTACAATTGTGCTTTGCCACTTGAACAAAAAATTCATTGATTCATCGMCMCTCGGGTATGTTTTGTCGTGTCGTTCTGCGCACTCAGGTCGTGTCGTTCTGCGCACTCAGGTCGTTCTGCGCCACTTGCTACTTATGACGTCGTTCTGCGCCACTTGC
>NZ_RSEJ01000339.1 GCF_009910675.1 Photobacterium alginatilyticum
CACCTTAGTATCGCTAGTGACACTCGAGGGCGAGTATCAGGCTAGTTGGGSGGTGTGATTCGTGCGAAAAAGTGYATATTTTTGGCMTATAAAAKRRACCATTTTGTYAARATAAAATGCTAATTGATATAATTTAMTCATGTWTTGTGCATTTTATGATTTTATAAGGTTTTACACAWTTTGGTGTTAATTTGCCTATTTTAGGTACAATTATTGAAGCTRRCAAARTGGGAGGACTAAAWRGAATGATTCTTTGAAGTTGGAGGGCTTGAATTGGAGTTTACAAAGAAGTTATATTCAGCCCCAAGTAAAAGATCAAGAAGATTTTCGAGATAAAGCCAARAAWATGGAAAGAAATCACAAGAAYTTGGTCAGAACGTCACTGATCC
>NZ_RSEJ01000340.1 GCF_009910675.1 Photobacterium alginatilyticum
TCCCATTAATGCGCAAATGGCTTAAAAAAAAACTCAATCAAGGTAGCCGGAGACAAGTACTTAAAGTAGTCTTCCTCTGAGCCTCGACCACATCACATTTGTGCATGCTCACCCGTCTAAGTATTCCCAGACTATAGACCCAGTTTGGCTAGTCAAAATTGACCCATTCCCGAGAATTCCCCCGCGCCCTCTGATGTCAATCCCGTTCTGGGGTGGTTCTTTTTCATTTCAGTAGTGGGGGTCAGCTTCATTATGCACGGGCACCCGCCAACCTGAGTTGAGTAGTGGACTAAGCYTGRGCCTGGCCAGCAGAAAGCGTTTTGYGATTCTTAAGTAATAAAGTGAATAAACAAAGCCCGAAGCAAGCTAGCAAGGGAGCGAGTTAATA
>NZ_RSEJ01000341.1 GCF_009910675.1 Photobacterium alginatilyticum
TCATACTCTACCTCTTCATCATACCCCTCAACCCTATAGCCATACTACACATCATCCTCACCCTCCATTTTCCCTTAAATCCTCACCCTTGGATCATTTTTTCACCCTTATTTTCCTCCTCCATCAACATACCCTTCAACCCTATAGCCATACTACACATCATCCTCACCCTCCATTTTCYCTTAAATCCTCAMYCTTGGATCATTTTTTCAYCCTYATTTTCCTCCTCCATCAAGCTATAAATACCCCYCTTYMTTCWYCATTTCAAGACACCAATTMACAAMTCAAATACTTCTCTTTCTAAACCTTGAGTCCTAGTTGATATTCCTAGGACTTAGAYTAACTAGTAGTCACTTTAGTAGTASTTTAGTWSTAGCCTAGTTCGCTA
>NZ_RSEJ01000342.1 GCF_009910675.1 Photobacterium alginatilyticum
ACAAAAATGCAAAGTTTAAGGAAGGAAATCACCCGAGTGCGAAAGCTGTCGTGACACAAAATTTGTCGGTGCTATGTCATCGTGTGCCGATCAGTTCGTTAATCATCAACAAGCTTCTATCAGGTGCTACTTTGGATTTTCTTTTATTTTTAATTTTTTTACTGTACACACTTAACAAACTATTAAACGCAAATGGACCCCAACTAGGGTCCTTGAAAAAAAGTAAGAAAATATATTTATATATAACTACTTAGAAAAAGGAAAAAAAAAATTGAAATTTTTTGAATTTTTTTGAATTTTCTGAATCTTTTTAATTTTTTTGAAATTTTCTGAAGGAAAGTAAAGGAAAAAGTTACTCGTATACGGGCAAGGCGGGCAAAGTTTCTC
>NZ_RSEJ01000051.1 GCF_009910675.1 Photobacterium alginatilyticum
GTTTACTCGCTGCTTCAGCAATGGCTTTAACAATACTATCTACACGCTCTTGGCTTAGCTGAGCAAATTCATTTTGAGCGGAGCGAGCGGAGTGAACTAAAGCTCTCGCCTCTTGAATTGATAATAGATCTTTATCTACCATTATTTACGCCTCATAATTATTATGCGTTAAAGTTAATGTCGTTTAAGCCATATACTTTTTGGGCTTCTTTAAGGAAAAGGGTATCCTTTCTCTTAAGGGGAAGGTCAACAATATCATTCAAATAATGATGCATATGTCAGATTCAGTGTGTCACTACACGTTTAGCGGGTATCATAATTTCCGTCACATATTTGTCGCTATCTTTAGTCGTCCAATAATCTATAACGTATCGTTCATAGCATTCGTCTGCTAGTGAATAGTTATTTAATTTTGCCCATGTTGCTATTTTTTCATAGGTATTTTTTATAGTAGAGTGACTTCCTATGTGGTAGCACCTAGCCATAGGCTGAGCGCCTATGAAAATGGTTTTCTCTGATGGGCAGGGAGTGGCTGTTTTTTGTAAAATACAAGTCTCTTTTGCTCCACCTGTAACACGCGCTTGGTAAGATTTGAACTGTAATATCACAGGGCCTACAATATTAGCTTTCATCTTTTCGACATAATCTGTAAACTCTATATTAATGACTGAAGCGCGAATGTTTTCATCAAAGCTTTGTTTCAAATATAGATAGTCATCACCTGAGAAAAATTGTATTGAAACATCTGTATTTTGATTCTCTTGAACACTTTTTGCTTCTAGTATCAGATTATACCAATCGTTTACTGAGTTATACCTAATCTCTAAGCCTTTCTGCTCTTCAAAGAGGTCGGACATTTTACGCTTGAATACCTCTTGCATGATATTATCAATATTACAATCGCTACAAGAAATTAGTTGATTCATTTCATCGAGTGTAAATCCCATTTGTTTATAGTACTTTATAATGGGAATAAGAAATAGGCTATCATCAGTATAATAACGATAGTTGTTAGAATTAAATCTTTTTGGCTTAATTAGTCCGATTTTATCATAATAACGAAGTGCTTTAGTTGAGATATTACACAATTTGCTAACGTCGCTAATTGAATATTTGTTCAAACTAAATTTCTCCAAACTGTTTGTTATTATAAATAGTTGAGAGTGTTATTGAACACTCTCAACATATTCTTGTTAATCAATGATATAACTATTTATGGTTTTAGCACCTTCTTCATGTGCTCTAAAATACAAAATCAATTCATCTTCTTTTGACATTTTGCTTCCGGCACTTTCGAGTAAGCCGTTGGCTTCCGCAGTTAGCAAAGCCTCTAAAATAGCGTTTTTAGTAAAGGCTTTAAACGACCCATACATTGGACTAAGTGTGTCCATTACTTCAATTGTGCTGGCCTTTTCAACTGTAGTGAAATATTTTAGTATCGCATAATTTAACGGTTTCATTGGTTATTATCCTTTTTGAATAAGTCCATTGGGTTCATAGCAATTACAAAAATACCAAAAACCATTATTATCGCTGCAACCCATGCAATCGGAGCCATTGTCCAGCCCGCAATACCAAAGGCTATGCCCAGAACTAGCCAACAACATAAAGGTCCCCAGAAAGAAAACGTACCGTTACAAGCCATGCCTAACGGAGCTCCACACATAGCATTTCCTTTATACCAGAACATAAATGCACCATATGCCGCTAAGCCCGCTATTATGAAATATGGCATTGATTGGGAGTCAGCTAACGCTTGGAATACCATGGCAGTTCCATTTTCACCGGCAATAAACCCAAATATTGGAACCAGGAGAATCAAGTTAGTTAACCCTGAAGTAACTTGACGTATAGTGATACCGATTTCTGGATCAATCATAGAAGTGCCGTAACCCGCAACACAACCTTCGATACCCCAAAATAGAGCGGCCAGGAAGCCAAAGAAGATACCTAACATTACGGTTGGAGAAGCGTCTGCATCTAGACCAGCAGTTCCGCCAATAAGAACACTAGCAAAAAAACAGATTGCAATGCCTAGCATCATGCGAGCTGTTAGTTCTTGCTTGAAAATGACGCGAGCTAAAACGGCACCAATGGCAGGGCACAGGGCACTAATAGGCACAACAATGGATCCAGCCATCTGTAAACCGACTACATAGGCTGTACTTGCCAAGGGGCCACCGATAATAGCTGATCCTATCATTATGGCTCCGGGTCTAGTTCTTATTGAGCGAGTAAAGTCACCTAGGCGACCACGTACGCCAGCAATGCCCAGTGCCCATATTGCACTAGATGAGTCAGTCAAAGCCGCACCAATGGCGGCAAGAAGATATGTTGTGGCGAATAAAGAGAGGCCGGAGCCTTCGCCATACCAAACATTCCAGATACCCATAGACATCGCTAGGGTCATGAAGGCCGTATAAAATCCGTATGAAAGCCCTGAAAACAGAGCGGTAGAAATTCCTTTGCGGCGAAAGTCACGTCGTAATTTTTTTTCTGCGCTATCGGAGGTAGGTGTGCTGATAGCACTATCCAAATCTAAAACTGTTGTTTTTTCCATGTATTAAATGCCCTTATAGATACTTTATTTATTGGTGTATTAGTATGTGGCTGTAGACATGAATGGCTGAATGTTCTCCATAATTTAAGATGCTCTTATTCTTAATATAATAGTATCGCTCATCTCATATTCACCCCTCTCCTGTTAACTAAAAATTTACTTTATATTAACAAAAGAGTTTGTTTCATAATTAAAAAAAGAACCTAATGTAATTGATAACTTATATATTAACTATCGCGACGATATACCCATTAAATGGAATATCAATTGATAGTGTTTTCCTTTGTGATATTTATCACGATAAATATGTCCCCAAAGAATATGAGATCAGCATTACATTTTAGCCGCGTATACAATTGCAAATAATCGTAATGTGCGTGAGTTCAAATTATTCAATCCCGTTTTCCTAAATAACATTGACCTTCCCCTTAAGGGGAAGATTAGGATTCTGTATTTGGAACTAACTCATTTAACGAAATGATTAAAGTGAGGTGTAGTAAAATGGGAGAATTCATTCGGTATCAGGGTGAAGAAGCGTTAGGTCTTATTGAAACATTGGGAATGGTTCCTGCTATTTTCGGTGCTGATGCCATGCTCAAAGCCGCAAATGTAAAGCTCGTAGCGTATGAAAATATAGGCTCTACACTGGTCACTGTCATGGTTAAAGGTGACGTAGCAGCAATTACAGCATCAGTAGAGGCTGGTACTACAGCGGCAAAAAGCATTGGAGAATTAACCGCATCTAATTCAATGCCGCGCCCGATTAAAGCGATTGGGGATATTGTTTCAGTTCACGGTTTGCCTGTAGAGGGACCACAAAACGAATTAGGTGAAAGCCCAGCAGCAATGGGATTTATCGAAACATTCGGCATTGTGTTTATTCTAGAAGCAGCAGATGCAATGATTAAGGCAGCTGATGTAGAGCTTGTTGGATATGAAAATGTTGCATCGGGATATATTTCAGTACTCGTGCGGGGGGATGTTTCCGCTTGTATGGCTGCTGTAGAAGCAGGGGTTCGTGCTGTTGAAAATATGGGAGCAAAAGTTTATAGCTCAATAGTAATTCCTTCTCCGCATCCAGATTTACTGAAAATTACACAAATATATAACATTGATAATTTATTACCTTAAATTATCAGTGTTAATTGTTATTTGAATGCCATCCATAAGTAAGTCAGGAAGTACTTTTTTGATGACTATTTTAATTTCACATAAGAAAAATCATTAAAACCTGTTTGTTATATGCAAGGGATAGGTGTCCCAGTATCGATTATCGCTAGCTATTTTCAAAGTATTGAGAGAAAAGGGTATGAAGAAAGAAGATGTAATTAATATTATCAAAAATGCTGGCATTGTTGGTGGCGGTGGTGCTGGATTACCTACTCATATAAAGGCTGATACTAATGTAGATACGA
The DNA here is from genome assembly GCF_009910675.1 of Photobacterium alginatilyticum. GTDB lineage: Bacteria > Pseudomonadota > Gammaproteobacteria > Enterobacterales > Vibrionaceae > Photobacterium > Photobacterium alginatilyticum. The sequence continues at coordinate 3,976 of NZ_RSEJ01000051.1, forward strand.
TATTAGTAAATGGAGCGTCTTGTGAACCGCTTCTTATGAGTGACCCTTACCTTATTGAAACTGCAGGAAAAGAAATGCTGAAAGGCGTTGAAGTCATGATGAATGCCACTGGCGCTAATCGTGGCATTGTATGCTTAAAGGCGAAACATAAGGCTGCATTGAAATCCTTACGAACAGTGGTTGAGGAATTTGGTGACTCACGCATTGAAATATTTGAGTTAGAGAACTTTTATCCAATCGGTGATGAGCATGTATTAGTTCATGAAGTTCTTGATAGAACGATTCCTCAAGGTGGGTTACCACTCCATGTTGGGGCTGTCGTAAGTAACGTTGAAACATTTTATAACATAGGGCTAGCTCTTGAGAAGATACCTGTAACTGATCGCTATCTTACTGTTTTTGGAGCGGTAAAAACACCGATGGTTGTTCGCGCATCGGTAGGAACAAAAGCGTCGGAGATTATTGAATATGCAGGCGGCGCGACAATCGATGATTATGTTGTCGTTGATGGTGGTCCAATGATGGGGCGTGTGTTGTCAGACATAAACAGCCCGATAACTAAAACGACAAGTGGTATTCTGGTACTTCCTCCAGAACATACTGTGGTGGCAAGAAAAATTATGCCTCCTCAGCAAGTACGTAAATTGACAACGTCAATGTGTTGCCAATGCACACAATGTACTGAACTTTGCCCTCGCTTCTTATTAGGGCATGACATACAACCCCACAAACTTACCAAGCTTGGAACGGAAGATATTCTGAATAATAAAGAGGCTCATAAGGCATTACTTTGCTCAGAGTGTGGCGTGTGTGAAAAATTTGCGTGCCCGATGGGGCTTTCTCCACGTGAACTAAATGCACAAATCAAAGCGAAATTGAGAGAAGGTGGTGTTCGTTTGGAGACGACGGGAGAGTCACAAGAAGCTCATCCATTCAGAAAAAGTCGTCGAATTCCTACTCAGCGTCTTATTCAGCGTCTTGATCTCGAGAAGTATGATGTTAGTACATCTTATGGAGGCGAGATTGTTCCTGAACAGGTATTTATCCCATTGTCCCAGCATATTGGTGCTCCTGCGAATTGCATCGTAAAAATTGGCGATAGCGTAGAAAAGGGACAGTGTATTGGTGAGATCCCAGACGGTAGCATGAGCGCAAGAATACATTCGAGCATCTCTGGTGTGGTGTCTTCCATAGCAAACAATGTCATAACAATTAGAAGTTAATAGGTGAACTTTATGCGATTGCAAACAATAGGTTGTGTTGAACTCAACAGTGTAGCCGTAGGTATTCAAGTAGCAGACGCGATGATCAAAGCCGCTAGTGTGGAGCTAGTTATGGCCAAAACAACCTGTCCTGGTCGTTATCTGATTGTTATAGCGGGGGACACTTCGGCAGTGACGAGTAGTGTTGAATCGGGCTGTATGATTGGTTCTTCCATGGTAGTCGATCGATTCATTATTCCTCGGGTACATCATTCAGTAGCATCTGCTCTTCAGGGTGTTCCTGAAGCGAATGATATGGCTGCTCTTGGTGTCATTGAAGTGTACACCTGTGCAGGGTGTATCTTAGCTGCTGACGCAGCAGCAAAAGCTGCAAATGTTCAGGTTCTGGATATTCGTTTCGCCGCAGGGTTAGCGGGTAAAGCATTTGTTATTTTGTCTGGTGATGTGTCGTCAGTACAGGCGGCGGTAGAAGCGGGTGTGACAGGTGTTGGTGAGTCCGGACCAGTATTGAGTCATGTAGTTATTCCAGCTCCTAGCCAGGATCTGCATAAATATATTGTTTAATAACATCCGAGCTCCAGAAAGGTACATCTTCATGTATGAAGAAATGAAACAACGTATAATTCAGGAGCATGTTCCAGGTAAGCAAATTACCCTGGCTCATGTTATTTCTAATCCTCAACCTGAACTTTTCAATGTGTTAGATCTCGCTAAAGAGAAAGGTAACGCTATTGGAATTATGAATATTACACCATGTGAAGGTGTAATTATTGCAGCTGATGTTGCAACGAAAACTGTGGCAGTAAATATTGGTTTTTTAGAACGTTCAGATGGCTCTCTTATGATAACAGGCGATGTATCTAGTGTTGAGACAGCTATTCAAGAAGTGATTAATTATTTTACAGAAAAGTTAAATTATGATTGTGTTTCCATGACTCAAATGTAAGCCGGGTTGATGTTTCGTAACACCGTTTTTGAAAATCAAAATTAGACCTGTTTCACTTAACACTTTTCTCTATTTAAAAGGGGGATATATTGACCTTCCCCTAAAGAGGAAAGGTAGGCTGGTATTTAAAGCAAGAATAAAACAAAGTAAATCTGCAACTAGGCGGTGCTAATCATGATAATGGATAAGGATTTAGTTTCCATACAAGAATCAAGGGTTCTTATGGAAAATGCAGCTAGTGCACAAAAAGAGTTAGCGTTATTTTCTCAAGAAAAACTTGATGCCATTGTCGAGGCTATGGTTGGTAGTGTTTCAAAGCAAGTTGAAAGCTTAGCAAAGCTCTCTTTCGAAGAGACAGGCTATGGGCGTTGGCAAGATAAAGTTCAAAAAAATCTGTTTGTTACTCAGCAGGTTTTAACACATTTACGCTCACTAAAATGCGTTGGCGTGATCTCGAAAGATGAAGAACAGCGCACATTGGATATAGGTATACCTTTTGGTGTTTTAGTCGGGTTATCTCCGGTAACCAGTCCGGTTTCAACGACCATCTATAAGGCGCTTATTGCCATAAAATCAGGTAATAGCATTGTTTTTTCTCCTCACCCGCACGCAACTAAATGTATAAAAGCTGCTCTTGATTGCATGATCGAGGCTGCTGAAAAAAGTGGTTTGCCAAACGGATCGCTATCCTACATGGATACAGTGACAAAAGAAGGGACAAAAGAGTTATTAAACCACCCTGATACCGCTCTGATTCTGCTTTCAGGCGTTCCTGGTATGGCTGAGTTAGGGCGCCGTTCAGGAAAGCCCGTCATATATAGTGGAACCGGAAATGGTCCTGCCTTTATCGAACGAAGTGCTGATGTTCGCCAAGCAGTTCAAGATATTGTTTCTAGTAAGGTTTTCGACAATGGAATATCTCCTTCTGCAGAGCACTCAATTATAGTTGATGAGTGCATAGAGCCTCAAATACGCTCACTAATGCAAGAGCAAGGCGCCTATTTCATGACGGAAGAAGAGTCATGCGCACTTGCAGAACTACTATTTTCAGAGACTGGAAAGCATAGACTAGGGATGGTCGGCGTTTCAGCCAAACAGTTGGCTAAAAGAGCCAATTTCTCTGTTCCTGACAGCGTTCGCCTTCTAGTTGCAGAGCGTAAGTATGTCACCAAGGACGACCCTTATTCTAAAGAACTTCTAGCACCTGTACTTGCTTACTATGTTGAAGATGATTGGATGCACGCGTGCGAAAAATGTATCGAATTACTACTTCATGTACGCAATGCGCATACGCTAACCATCCATTCTAATGATGAAGAAGTTATCTCACTTTTTGCTCTAAGAAAACCGGTGGGGAGGTTATTAGTTAATACACCAGCCTCTTTTGGTGGGATCGGTTTAACTACAAACTTGACGCCTTCAATGTCACTTGCAAATAGAACTTATGGGCTAGGGATGACGGCAGATAATATATCTCCAAGTAATTTAACCTATATAAGAAAAGTTGGCTATGGTGTGCGACAGGTCGATAATTTTCTCTTTAAGCAAGAATCAAAACCTCAATGTGAGGAAAGTCCTATTGATTCTGTCCAGAAAGTAATTCAGGAAGCGCTTAGAGCGATACAAAATAGTTAAATAGTATAAAAACATTGATTAGATATTTGACGTTAAACAACAACCTAGTATTAAGGTGAAAGATTATGGATCTTGCGGGTTTTGCCAATAAACTGGAAGAAGCAACTAAAAATTTATCAGAAGCTGATCGTAATTCGTTAAAGCAAATTTTCCAGAATGTATCGAAAGAAGTCTTTTCTCAACCAGCTTCCGAGTCAAAGGTAATGCCAGTTGGTACAACAATTCCTGATGGCCCTACAGAAAGACATGTCAAACTAAAAGAAAAATTCTTAAAACATGTCCCGTCTATCAGTATTAACCGTGCACGTATTATTACTGATGTATACAAAGAAAATATCGGTATGCCACCGGCTCTTTTACGCAGTAAAAGCTTTCTTCGCAACTGTGAAACCGCACCTCTGGTCATTCAGGATAATGAACTGATTGTTGGTGCGCCTTGTGGGGCTCCCCGTACAGGCTGTTTTTCTCCTGATGTTTCCTGGCGCTGGCTGCGTGACGAAATAGATACCATAGGCACTCGTCCTCAAGATCCATTCTATTTATCAGAAGAAGACAAAAAAGAGCTGCTTGAGAATATTTTCCCGTACTGGGCAGAGCGCTCTGTTGATGAGCATTGTGAAGGCTTATACCGTGAAGCGGGATTGTGGGAGCTGTCAGGTGAGTCTTACGTATCTGACTGCTCTTATCACGCAACCAGTGGTGGTGGTGACTCAAACCCTGGTTATGACGTGATTGTCATGAAAAAAGGCATGTTAGATATCCAACGTGAAGCGCAAGAGAAGTTGGATGCACTGGATTACCAAAACCCGGATGACGTAGAAAAAATCTACTTTTACAAATCGGTTATCGAGACCGCAGAAGGTGTGATGGTTTACGCGAAGCGTCTCTCTGATTATGCCGCCCAACTTGCACAGAAAGAAACGGATCCACGCCGTAAACAAGAGTTGCAAAGAATTGCTGAAGTGAATGCCCGTGTTCCGGCTCACCGTCCGGAAACGTTCTGGGAAGCGATCCAGGCGGTTTGGACCATTGAATCTCTTTTAGTAGTTGAAGAAAACCAGACCGGTATGTCCATTGGCCGAGTCGACCAGTATATGTATGACCTGTTCATGGCCGACCTGAAGTCAGGGCGCATGACAGAATATGAAGCTTTTGATCTTGCCGGTTGTATGCTGATTAAAATGTCAGAGATGATGTGGTTAACCAGTGAAGGTGCATCGAAGTTTTTCGCGGGTTATCAACCTTTTGTCAACATGTGTGTCGGGGGGATCACCCGTGAAGGTCGCGATGCAACCAATGAGCTGACTTACCTGTTGATGGATGCGGTACGCCATGTTCGAATTTATCAGCCGACGCTGGCGACTCGAGTTAACAATAAGTCTCCTCAAAAATATCTGCGTAAGATTGTGGATGTTATTCGCTCAGGTATGGGCTTCCCAGCCGTACACTTTGATGATGCACACATTAAGATGATGCTCGCGAAAGGTGTCTCAATGGAAGATGCTCGAGACTACTGTCTGATGGGGTGTGTAGAGCCACAAAAATCTGGTCGTCTTTACCAGTGGACGTCAACGGGTTACACCCAATGGCCAATCTGTATTGAATTAGTGTTGAACGGCGGTGTGCCACTTTGGTATGGCAAGCAGGTTTGCCCGGATCTGGGCCCGCTAAGCCAGTACGACACCTATGAAAAATTCGATAATGCCGTTAAAGAGCAAATCAAATACATCACTAAATGGACCAGTGTTGCAACAGTGATCTCGCAAAAGGTTCATCGTGATCATGCTCCTAAACCACTCATGTCAATGTTGTATGAAGGCACTATGGAGTCAGGGCGTGATGTCTCTGCTGGTGGTGCCATGTATAACTTTGGTCCCGGTGTCGTATGGAGTGGCTTGGCGACTTACACCGACTCAATGGCAGCCATTAAGAAACTCGTGTTTGATGAGAAGAAGTACACATTGGAACAACTGAACGAAGCCTTGAAAGCGGACTTTGTCGGATACGAGCAGATTAAGGCCGATTGTTTGGCAGCACCAAAATACGGCAACGATGATGATTATGCGGATGATATCGCCACCGACCTGGTGTTCTTCACCGAAACAGAGCACCGTAAGTTTAAGACACTTTACTCTGTACTGAGTCACGGAACGCTATCGATTTCCAACAACACGCCTTTTGGTCAACTACTTGGCGCTTCAGCGAATGGTCGTGACGCCTGGTCGCCACTGTCAGATGGTATTAGCCCGACTCAAGGCGCAGATTTTAAGGGCCCAACAGCCATCATCAAGTCAGTGTCCAAGATGGAAAATGACTACATGAATATCGGTATGGTGCATAACTTCAAACTGATGTCAGGGCTGCTTGATACGCGCGAGGGAGAGGATGGGATTATCACCCTAATCAGAACCGCGAGCATGCTTGGCAACGGCGAGATGCAGTTTAACTATCTGGACAATGACGTATTGCTGGAAGCTCAAAAGCACCCTGAAAAATACCGTGATTTAGTGGTACGCGTGGCGGGATACAGTGCTTTCTTCGTGGAGCTGTGTAAAGACGTACAAGATGAAATCATCAGTCGAACAGTACTGAAAGACTTTTGAACCACTGCGACTCCTGCCGTAAAGGCAGGAGTTAATTTAGGAAGTAGTTGCGCCATGATAGAAAGAAAAGCACGTATTTTTAATATTCAAAAATACAATATGTATGATGGTCCGGGCATACGCACACTCATCTTTTTTAAAGGTTGCCCTCTGCGCTGCGAGTGGTGCTCTAATCCGGAAAGTCAAAAATACCATCATCAAATCCTATATAAAGATGAATTGTGCACACAATGTCGTATGTGTGTAGAGGTTTGTCCGACTGATACCCACTACCTGGATCCTGTCACCTTTGAACATAAAGTATCAGATGACAATTGTATTGGCTGTGGAATGTGTGTTGATGCTTGTCCTACTAATGCATTAGCCATGATAGGTGAAGATAAAAGCATCACAGAGCTACTTGATATCATTGAAGAAGATAGACACTTTTATCACACAGGTGGCGGTGTCACTCTGGGTGGCGGAGAGGTTCTGGCGCAGCCGGAAGCTGCGATTAATTTACTCGCCATGTGTAAATACTCAGGTATTAACACGGCAATAGAGACGTGTGGTTATGCTAAAAGGGAAGTGATCGAGAAAGTGGCAGAGCATACAGATCTATTTCTGTATGACATCAAACACATGATCTCAGAAGAGCATTATCGATTTACTGGCGTCCACAATGAGTTGATATTGGATAACTTGAAGTGGCTTCTTGATAACAAACAAAATGTAAAGATTCGATTTCCATTGATTAAGGGTGTAAATGATAGTGAAGAGAACCTTCGCCTATTAGTAGAGCTTGTATCGCCTTATAAAGATTTTAAAAACTTTAAAGGAATAGATTTATTGCCTTATCACAAAATGGGGGTGCATAAATATGCTCAGCTGGGTCGTAAATACGCTTTCGATGATTATTCTAGGTTTACACAAGAAGAATTAGTAAAAGTAGAGAGCTATTTGAAAGAGAGGGCTATCCCTGTGTCGATTATCGCTCACTAATTATTGTGTAAGCCTTAAAGGAAAGTATGATGAATGCTATCGGAATGATTGAAACAAAAGGATTATTAGCAGCAGTTGAAGGTGCTGACTCTATGCTCAAATCTGCTGATGTCTCTTTGATAAATAAGAGTTCTGCTACTGGTGGTCTGATAACGATTACTGTGACAGGAGAAGTTTCTGCTGTGCAAACGGCTGTCGAGGTCGCGGCAGATGCAATTTGCCGTCTTGGTCAGAACTTATTGATTTCAAAGCACGTTATTGCGAGACCAAGCTCAACGTTAGAAACGATCATTCCGATTATTCCGTCAGTAACACAGAAAGAAAATGTAGAAGATAGTGAACAAGAAGATGTTGAACAAAAGTCTTCATCTGCAGCGGAAACACAGGATGATGCTGAGCAATCTATTGCGGAAAAAATAGATGCAACTGACGATGCGCCTGAACTTGAATCTGTCGAAGAAACGCCGCCTATTTATAATGAAGCCAAATTACAAAGGATGAAGCTAGCTAATTTGAGAAAGATAGTTAGTGAGCTGCCTGAAACAAATATAAAAGTAGATTTAAAAAAGGCGACTAAAAAGGTACTAATTAAGGTTGTTTGTGATAGCCAAAATAAAAAAGGGCATAAATAATGGTAGATAAAGATCTATTATCAATTCAAGAGGCGAGAGCTTTAGTTCACTCCGCTCGCTCCGCTCAAAATGAATTTGCTCAGCTAAGCCAAGAGCGTGTAGATAGTATTGTTAAAGCCATTGCTGAAGCAGCGAGTAAAC
>NZ_RSEJ01000343.1 GCF_009910675.1 Photobacterium alginatilyticum
AGGCTGTCATGCAAATGTAGTTGGCTTTAAGGTGTTGATAGTTATCATGTCCAGTGAGGATTAGTGAGTGCCGTATCGCACGGTTGGCGCCGCAGTACGTTGAGAGTTCGGCGGCCAAGTTGGGAAGCCACAAGTGGAAATGCCTAACAAAGCAATCAAGGTGACCAGTTACACTCGGCAGTTTTGGTATGAAGTTCAGTGTGCTTTGTTAGTTCGTCGTGGGGCACCTTATTGCAGGCGTTAGGCATGGTAAAAGCCTGCTTATTGATCTGGTCGTAACCGCATCGCCCAAGAACGGGAAATCTTAGGCCACTCGTTCATCGTAAGGCTGTCCTTAAAGATCTGGGAAATGCAGGTTGCTACGTTCTTTGCTGCCTCAGGCGGTG
>NZ_RSEJ01000344.1 GCF_009910675.1 Photobacterium alginatilyticum
TAAAACCAGGCCGACGGTCACCACCTTCAGTGCCTCGGATACGCAGCTGAAAGCGGGCGAGACGGCCACCATCAGTATTGTTCTGAGCGAGGCCAGCAGCGACTTCAACATTGGCGATATCAGCGTAACGGGCGGCGAGTTGTCGAACTTCGTGTCTACCAGCGCCACCCAGTACAGCGTACTCTTCACCCCGACGGCTGACTCCGAAGCAACGGCGACGCTGGACATCAATGCCGATAGCTTCACCGATGCGGCGGGCAACGGCAATACCGCGGCCACCCAGCTGGCACTGACGGTGGATACGCAGGCGCCGAGCGGTCACAGCGTGGCCTTTGGCGATACCCTCTACAGCGACTCGGAGAAAGGCAGCGCCTCGTTCAGCTTT
>NZ_RSEJ01000345.1 GCF_009910675.1 Photobacterium alginatilyticum
TAGCAATGGAAAAGCCATTATTGGCTTATCAAGAGGCACTTTTGATTACCGAAAGCCACTATGTCTAAGAGAAAGCCACTGTTGCAATGCGATACTTTGCTTATTGAAAGCCACTTTAGCATAGAAAAAGCAACTTTTGGCTTTGCGAAAGCCACTTTTGATTTGCGAAAGCCACTTTTTCTAAAAGAAAGATACTGTTGCAAAGCGATTCTTTGCTTCTTCAAAGCCACTTTAGCAATGGAAAAGCCATTATTGGCTTATCAAGAAGCACTTTTGATTACCGAAAGCCACTTTGTATAAGAGAAAGACACTGTTGCAGAGCGATTCTTTGCTTATTCAAAGCCACTTTAGCATTGGAAAAGCCACTTTTGGCTTTGCAAAATCC
>NZ_RSEJ01000346.1 GCF_009910675.1 Photobacterium alginatilyticum
GGAAAAGCCTGCTTTTTGATCTGGTCGTAACCGCATCGCCCAAGAACGGGAACTCTTTGGCCATTCGCTCATCGTAGGGCTGTCCTTAAAGTTCTGGGAAACGCAGGTTGTTTCGTTCTTTGCTGCCTCAGACTATGGCAATAAGCATTCCTAGCTTCTTCGATACACCGCTGTGAAAGGCTTGTCGTTTACTTAACCCATTCGTTCAGTGATGCAGCCTCGATTAGCTACTCGCTAGGCTGTCATGCAAATGTAGTTGGCTTTAAGGTGTTGATAGTTATCATGTCCAGTGAGGATTAGTGAGTGCCGTATCGCACGGTTGGCGCCGCAGTACGTTGAGAGTTCGGCGGCCAAGTTGGGAAGCCACAAGTGGAAATGCCTAAC
>NZ_RSEJ01000347.1 GCF_009910675.1 Photobacterium alginatilyticum
GTTTTTTGTATGTTTTGATAGCCTATAGCACACGCTTTTATCGACTTTCGGGAGAGTCATTTTTTTGCATGTGTTAATGGCCTATAACACACGCTTTTAGAGACTTCCGAGACAGTCAGTATTTTGCATTGTTTTATGGACTATAGCACAGGTTTTTATCGACTTTAGGGAGAGTCAGTTTTTTGCATGTTTTGATGGCCTATAGCACACGCTTTTATCGAATTTCGAGAGAGTCAGTTTTTTGTATGTTTTGATAGCCTATAGCACACGCTTTTATCGACTTTCGGGAGAGTCATTTTTTTGCATGTGTTAATGGCCTATAACACACGCTTTTAGAGACTTCCGAGACAGTCAGTATTTTGCATTGTTTTATGGACTATAGCA
>NZ_RSEJ01000349.1 GCF_009910675.1 Photobacterium alginatilyticum
GACTTGCTGAAGCGGTTAACGCCAAGGCATTGAAAGTCAACGTTCTTTAACAATTTGACCATGCAATCTGTGTGGGCACTCGTGAAATGATTAGTCAAACCTTTTGTCTTCACTTTTTAAAAGTGAAAGCAAATTTGGCATCAATGAACTGAGTGACCAATACAAATAACTTCGGTTATTTGGCACAGTCAATTCGAGCTTCTAGGAACTAGCTTCTAGTCACTAGGAACTCAATCAGTATTCATTGAGCTATCAAAAACTTTAAATTGAAGAGTTTGATCATGGCTCAGATTGAACGCTGGCGGCAGGCCTAACACATGCAAGTCGAGCGGCAGCGACAACATTGACCCTTCGGGTGATTTGTTGGGCGGCGAGCGGCGGAC
>NZ_RSEJ01000350.1 GCF_009910675.1 Photobacterium alginatilyticum
GTTTCCAAAACATAAACTTTAATCCTAATACTTGGTTATTCGCATTTACTATAAATCTCGCTACACAGCAACAAACATAATATACAAACGTAATTCATTTCAATACACACTTCATGTTAAACAACTTACACATGCATATCTTCTACGTAAACAACATGGCTTCACAAACACACCCACTAAACGTATCGCAATCACATCCAAACACTACCATAAAGACAATCACCGTTTTTTTTTCGCTACCTCCCAAAAAGTTTATAAACCAAAAATCCATACTTCCTTCCCACTCCTCAAATTGGAAAAATATTTAAAACAATAATCAAATGTACAATAAACACACTACTTTATCAAAATAATTTTCAAAAACTCTTTTCCTTCTCGTACCA
>NZ_RSEJ01000052.1 GCF_009910675.1 Photobacterium alginatilyticum
GCATCACTGAACGGATGGGTAAAGTAAACGACAAGCCTTTCACTGCGGTGTATCGAAGAAGCTAGGAATGTATATTGCCATCGTCTGAGGCAGCAAAGAACGGAACAACCTGCATTTTCCCGAATATTAAGGAAAGCCCTACGATGAACGAATTACCTAAGGTTTCCCGTTCTTGGGCGATGCGGTTACGACCAGATCAAAAAGCAGGCTTTTCCGATGCCTAACGCCTGCAATAAGGTGCCCCACGGCCAACTTACCAAGCGCATCGAACTTTAAACCAAAACTGCCGAGTGTAACGGGTCACCTTGATTGCTTTGTTAGGCATTTCCACATGTGAAATTCATACTTGGCCGCCGAACTCTCAACGTACTGCGGCGCCAACCGTGCGATACGGCACTCACTAATCCTCACTGGACATGATAACTATCAACACCTTAAACCCAACTACATTTGCATGACAGCCTGGTGAGGAGCTAATCGAGGCTGCATCACTGAACGGATGGGTTAAGTTGACGACAAGCCTTTCACAGCGATGTATCGAAGAAGCTAGGAATGTATATTGCCATCATCAGAGGCAACAAAGAACAGAACAACCTGCATTTCCCAGAACAATAAGGACAGCCATACGATGAACGAATGGCCATAGAGTTCCCGTTCTTGGGCGGCGTGGTTACGACCAGATCCAAAAGCAGGCTTTTCCCATGCCTAACGCCTGCGATAAGGTGCCCCACACTGAACTAGCAAAGCGCACCGAACCTCATACCAAAACCGCCGAGTCAAACGGGTCACCTTGATTGCTTTGTTAACCGGCACTTTCTAGTCACCCAAGAATACCCATTCACCATTCGCATTCTTACTTAAGACAAAGTTATGCCCAACAAAGTCAGTTTCACTGGTAGGATTAGGAATTGGATATTTCTTGGCGTGAATACCCGCATAATTCAGTCCCATTTTTTCAACTAGTGGCTTAAACTGCTTCCAAATAAGACCAGCTTTTCTTCGTAACTCCGCTGGTTCTAAAGTGTCTGTACGATAATTAAGAATTAATATCCATGCTTCAGTCTCTGTTGCCCAAATCTTAGCTAAGCCTTCAACTTGCACTACCTCACTACTCGATAAAGTCATCGGCTTTGTTTGTTCTCTAAATCCTAATCTCATGACTTCATCTTTAGTCCCTGAGTAACTGGCAAAAGATACCAACATCAGTAATGAGAACATCATTAATTTTTGTACATTTCTCATGTAATTCTCCTTGCCGGTTAACGCCTGGGATAAGGTGCGCCACGGTGAACTCACCAAACCCACTAAACTCCAAACCAAAAATGCCGAGTCAAACAAGTCACCTTGATACCTTTGTTATGCAACTCCATCCATTAATACGAACATACTTGGCCGAAAATCTTTCCATGCATGATGAATCTGCGTCATACAGGCAACAAATTCATACTCTGATAATTCTGATTCACTTTCAACAGCTTGGGCCAAACCAACCTGCATGACAACCTGATACTGACTGGCTTGGCTGCTGCACCAAACCAATAGGCAAAGAAGTGCGCCAGCACTTTCACAGCTGAGCAACGTTGAAATTATAATGTTGAATTGCCAGAATCAAAGGCAGCAGAGAAGGCAACAACAAGCTTACCCTCAGATTTTCAGGCAGCCTTTCGGCAAACGAATGCCCAAAGAAATCGAGGAAACAAGCGATGGATTATCTACCATTGAAAATCTTGGCTCTAGGTGCATAACGCCTGCAATAAGGTGCCCCGCACTAAACTAACAAAGCACACCAAACCTCATACCAAAACCGCCGAGTGTAACGGGTCACCTTGATTGCCTTGTTAGGGCTTTAATCTATGACTAAGCTCCCATCTTCGTTAAATTCCCAGCAATCAGCATAAGCTACTTCCCATAAGTAACCATCTGGATCAGAGAAGTAACCACTGTAACCTCCCCAGAACACATCCTGGGCTGTCTTCTCTACTTTGCCACCTGACTTTTCTGCAAGATGTAAGATTGCATCTACTTCAGATTTCTCTTTTGTATTGTGTGCCAACGTGATTCCTGAAAAATCAGGTCGATTAGGCTTTAAGTCCGGAGATACATCCTTTGCCAACTCATCGAAAGGATATAAGGCTAAACAAACGCCGCCTGTTTTGAAAAATATGATGCCGGAGTCAGGCTTTCGTGATGTCGGGAAGCCTAATGAAGTATAAAACTCATAAGACTTCTCAAGATCGGATACACCCAAAGTAATAATGCTAATTCTTGGTTCCACTAACCTAACTCCTATATTTCATTGCTTAATTGAGTCGTGAGCCCTAACGCCTGCAATAAGGTGCGCCCCACTGGACTCACCAAGCAAACTGAACTTCAAACCAAAACCACCGAGTGTAACGCATCACCTTGATGGCCTTGTTATGTCTCACGATTCAATGGCATATGGCAATCTATCATCTAAAAATTCTGATGAATAATGGCCCCACCCCATATACTGATAATACTTTTCCATAGCTTCATAGTGACTTGTCGCTGAAACTGTCCATGTCAATTTAGCTTTAGGTGACAGTAAACTTTTCGCAGAATTACCTTTTTCTTCAGCTAAACAAAATGTTTGTTCAATATCACTTTCTATCCAAAGTTCATGTACTAACCCTTGAGACTCTTCCGACTCAACAAAGTAATCGTACTTTTCAAAGTCAAACTGAAGCAACAACACCCGCGTAAACTCAGATATCATTGTGGCTTCTATCTTGTAACAATCGAAAAGCGGGTTATGTGAAGCTAAACCGAAAATTGATTGTAGCTCTTCAGTTCTAAGATAGAACGGCTCTTCTCCGACAAAAGAACCTTCCTCCTTGTCATACCACCTGACAAAGCGTTGAATCATATTAGCTCTCTTTTTTTAGATATAGTGCCACGATAAAGCCGTGGGTAACTTCAGGGACATAACGCCTRCAATAAGGTGTGCCACGTTGAACCAACCAAGCGCACCGGACTCCATACCAAAAATGCCGAGTAAAACGCATCACCTTGATTGTTTTGTTATGTGTTTTTGATTTTCCAAGCTTGAAAATCAATGACTTTGCCACCTTTTGGTTTGAGACCTACAAATGGATCGGCTTGTGCCAGAACTAATTGCTCCATTACTACTCTAGCTTCAGCAATAGTTTTGTAACCATTGAAGTGTAAATAACGACCAAACAACCGTAAGTCTGGATCAAACAAATCTAGTTCAACGGCTGAATGTCTACAAGATTTATCTGAGCAAACCATACTTCCAAAAGTTTTCTCTGAAACTGGCTTACCACTTTTTGTTAACTCGAATTTCATTTCTTCTCCAACAAGTAAGTAGCTTTCTGCACTACCCAACCTTCAACATTATTGCTTTTAGATATAACCTTCAGAGCTTCCACTGCTAAATTGTTTTTAATTATACGTCTTGCAGCATTAACTTTTGTTTTCGCTGAGTTATTTCCATATTTTTCAATCTTAGTTAAACCCTCAACTAAATCTTCTGATGAGATCGAGTAGTCTAAAAAAGCAGTAAAGTATTTGACAAAAGTTGTCATTCCAACACTTTGAATTGTCCTAACTAATTCATCTTGATTCATATCCCCCTCCAAACACATAACGCCTGCAATAAGGTGCCCCACACTGAACTGACAAATAACACCGAACTCCATACCAAAACCGCCGAGTGTAACGGGTCACCTTGATTGCTTTGTTATGCAACTCCATCCATTAGTGCGTTCCCTATTTGGTCGCAAGTCTATCGACGCATAGTGTCTTTTCGGTGAAGCTGCCACAAATCCTGATTTGAAGGTTGCTTCTCCCTCCTAGCGCCTTTGAGTCAGCTGAACTTTCCCCATTCCAAATGCCAAACCAGATTGGCTGCCCTGCGATGAAGCTGAAAGCCAAAGGGATCGCCCCTCTCTGAAACCACGGAACAAAAAGGGTGTTAAACGAGAGCCTGACGGTTCATACTCAAAGGCTACAAAGAAACTGACAACTTGCTGAACCCCGACACCAAATGGCAGCCTTTCGCTGAACGAATGGCCTAAGAAATCGTGGTAGTGAACAATGAACCTTCTACCATCGATGAGCATGGCTCTTAAGTGCATAACGCCTACAATAAGGTGTGCCTACGCTGAACAAACAAAGCACACTGAACTCCAAGCCAAAACTGCCGAGTGTAATGCATCACCTTGATTGTTTTGTTAGAAGAAATTTTTGAGGAAGGATATGAGGTTAGACTGAGACCCCAAACAATCGAGAGTATTCACTACCAATAAAAAGCTCTAAACAGTTAACAATGATCAAACTAATAAAACCACAGATCGTGCAAAGATTTCCTACCATAGCTACCCCCTCTCGAATGCCAGTTATTGAATCGAGTCCCCACTATTCTCCTGAACTTTTCAATCTCTCGATTGAATGGGGCGGGACAACGAAATGCTATGCCGTTCGACTTGCCTTGTCAATGATATTAAACAGATTATTTGCAGTAACCACACGATAAGGTAATCTCCCGCTTAAGACTTCCAAGCCTATTTTTAGCCGTTGATTCCCAAGCCGTTCAATTAGGATTTGTACGGTTAAACTATTGAGTTTTCCACCTTTGAGATGCAGTACTCGACTATTGTGTAGTTTAGGGTTGAATCTCAAGCCTTCGAGAAGATATTCTAACTCGCTATCCAATTTTAGTGATGGATGACTATCAAATATTCTATTAGTGTCATCTATAACTAAGTGTTTTGACTGCCGTAAGTTAGTGTTGACGAAAATACACTTTTCAAACCTGCAATTTCTAAAATTTACCTTTTTCATCAAGGCTCCAGAAAAAACACAGTACTTGAAAGTCGCATCTGTAAAATTAGATTTCTTTAAGTTGGTACCAAGAAACTCAACTTGAGAAAATGTTGCCTTCTTGAAGCTACAACTTGTTAACATAGCTCCTTTGAAGTTGACATTATTAAACGATACGTTCGAGAAATTTGCCCTAAAACACTGAGCTTTTGAGTAAAATTTATTTCTAACATTTCGAGTTTTACTTGCTTTATAGAATACCGATAATCTCGATACTCCTTTTTGTCCTTTAGGAAGCATATGTTATCCTCAAAACCTCCGCTTTCTTCTAACGCCCGCAATAAGGTGCGCCCCACTGAACCAACAAAGCACACCGAATTCCGTACCAAAACCGCCGAGTGTAACGCGTCACCCTTGATTGCATTGTTACCTGCGCGGATTTGATAGATTAAGCTTGATAATGATAGCGGCAAGAAATAATGGTGATATGAATATCGTCAACTGCATAAACAAGACGATTAGATTCGTCTATACGTCGAGACCAGAAGCCAGATAAATTTTCTTTCAAGGCTTCAGGTTTACCAATCCCTTCAAAAGGTGAACGCTTTGTATCTACAATTAATTTGTTAATGCGCTTGAGCGTTTTCTTATCCTGACTTTGCCAGTATAAGTAATCATCCCAAGCGGCATCAGTCCAAGCCAACATTCTACTCATCGATGATATCTCGTTCAGTTACCTTACCCGCTTTATACTGCTCAATTGATTTGTTTAAATGAGCAGCATTTGCTGGTGATTTTAGAAGATGAACGGTCTCCATAAGGCTGTTGTAATAATCCATTGACATCACAACTGCATCTTCAGAATCTCGACGAGTGATAACAGTGCAATCTGCATCATTAACTACGCCATCTAGCACAGATTTCAAACCATTCCGTGCCTCAGTAAAAGAAACAATACGCATAATTAACCTCAAATTAAGTTGTACACGTTATTGCACAAGTTTAACCCAACATTCTGACTTGTACAAGATCATGCACAGAAACTAATTAGACGCAGGTAACGCCTGCAATAAGGTGCCCCACGCTAAACCCGCAAAGCACGCCGAACTTCAAACCAAAACCGCCGAGTGTAACGGGTCACCCTTGATTGCCTTGTTATATGCGCTTTTCAAGAGCATGAGAAGAGATTTGCGTAAGGACTAGAACACAATACATAGAACTAATACAGTCCTATGTATTGAGTTAGCAAGCTGAAACAAACTATTTGTAGAATGCTTCTACTTCACCTTTTAGTGTAATCAGCATTGGATTACCATAGCGGTCTTTTGCTTTTGGTGAAGGAATTTTTACCCAACCCTCACTAATGCAATACTCCTCGACATCAGTACGCTCTTTACCATTTAGGCGAATACCAATGTGGTGTTCAAAACACTCTGCTACGAAATGTGGACTACGAGGATTACCCGATAAGTGATCTGGCAAAGTTAGTTTTGAGTTAGTGTCGCTCATTTTCATTACCTGAAGTAAATTAAGGTGAGGCATTGTAGACAACACGATGCGACAAGACAACGATTAGCCTTACGAATCATCAGGTCTACAAGCTAAACATTCACCATGGATTCCTTCATCAATAGGCGCTATTTCAATGACCAGGTGAAAGCATATAACGCCTGCAATAAGGTGCCCCGCGCTAAACTAACAAAGCACACCGAACTTCATACCAAAACCGCCGAGTGTAACGGGTCACCTTGATTGCTTTGTTATGGCGCGCCCAAGGGGTCCAGGCAAGCATCGGGCACGCTACCGCCAAACAGGATCATTTACCTGCCATATGATTCATGCATCATACATTACTTAGTGAATAGGTAATTGAGAGAGCGCAATTTTGTGATTTGTTTCAGGTAGCTACAACTTTATCCTGAGCCTTTTGGCGGGAATTTGAGCAAGATTTACTCGGAAGAGGAATGGGCTTAAAGCTAAATTAAGAACCTACACGAAAAGGACAGCTCACCTATCGGTGTAAATCAGTGCATAAAGGAAAATACAGTAAGCACAACACTACAACCGGAACACTAAAAAATGCGTTAAGAACGAGTGCATTGAATTACCTACTTAAGCTACCTCGATGCTTCGAGTCTTGTTTAGCAAAAGAGGTGTTGAATCGTGCGTGCCGCGGACAGAGCCCGACAAGGATTAATTTCATTGCAAACACCCAACACCATAACAGAATTGGAAAACTGATCATTACTAGCAGCGAAGCACGACCCAATTATGATGAAGCGACTGCCACGTTGCCTGTGCTTCTCTGCGCCATAACGCCCAATTAAGGGGTGAGCCACGCAACCACCACACTCAATTTCGACGCCGTAAACACTAAACTTGACCCAAACAAAAAATGCCATGCGTGGGGAATCCCTCTTAAATTGTTTGTTATGTGACTCTCACGATCAGCAAAGCTTTAATCTATTCGCATTCCAAAACCAACTTATTAAAAGCCTGCTCAAAACCATCCAACGGTACTATTGCTTTCGTATAATTATTGGCGCTGCCAAAGCCAAACACCGCAACTTTTCCCTTCGACAAATGGTGGATACGGGTAAGTGTCTCGTTAGCTATAAATGAGTTTTCTGTTCTAGAGTATGCTAGATGTTCACTTAACTTGTCGTCAATCCACAGACCAAAGCTTGTTATTTTTTGCTTAGAAGGGGTTGATAGCTCAACTCTAACCTCGATGGTTTTATAACAATGGAACCAAAGCGTTTTAATACCTTGAAACCCACTAGCTGTAATCACTTTGCCATCGGATCCAAAATCCGAGTAAATCCAACTACCAAACTTCTCGTATGCGAATGATTGAGCCGAGAAGATAAGTGTTAAAAAAATTAATAGATGCTTCATCTGTATACTGCAAAAAGTTAGTTTACAGTCAACTATATCATATCCTCAATGAAGGCTCGAACCAATCCGGGCACATAACGCCTGCAATAAGGTGCCCCGCACTGAACTAACAAAGCACACCTGACTTCATACCAAAACCGCCGAGTGTAACGGGTCACCTTGATTGCCTTGTTAGTTGCCTGATGTTACTTGACCATTCCACCATGATACGTCAGGTCGTAAACTTTACATCCTTGAAAATCGATCCACTCATACCCAGAGAAGGACGCAACATCCCCTTCATTTGTGTCATGATAAATACCAAGTTCAGTTTCATGACTTGAATCCCCGAGAAAATGGCCTGACTCATACAGCAACGCTAAACTTTCAAGAATTACATTTCCAGCTTTACCCGCATCATAGATTTCTGGGCATAAGATTTTGCCGTAATAATTCATAACCCAAACAGGAACATCGTCAAAATAGACGACTTCTTGCCCCAAGAAATCAGTTCCACCAAAGTAACTGTCCAGATATTTAAATGAGCCAAGTTGGAACAGTATATCATTCGATCCAGGACGATATGATAAACACTTTGGCGCTCGCCCCACATACGAGTTTGCTTTAGCTTTCACGATAAAATCATGTAGTTCTTGCTTTGAAAAATTGCTCATGGAACCTCCTGATAAAGAGGCATAATAATAACTGTATATAAAAACAGTATTTGCGAGTCAATTCATGATTTGACCTGAATATTTCGTATGGCAACTAACGCCTGCAATAAGGTGCCCCACACTGAACCCACAAAGCACACCAAACTCCATACCAAAACCGCCGAGTGTAACGGGTCACCTTGATTGCTTTGTTAGGCATTTCCACATGTGAAATCTCTACTTGGCCGATGAACTCTCAGCATGCTCCGCCGCCAAACATGGGGTACAGCATCAACGAATCTAAACGTAACATAAATACTATCAACACCTTAAAGCCAGCTACATTTGCATGACATCCTGATGAGATGCTAATCGAGGCTGCACCACCAGGCTGATTGGTTAAGTTGCCGGCAAGCCTTTCACTGCAGAGCAACAGAGAAACTAGAAACGTTTATTGCCATTGCCTGAGGCAGCAAAGAACAGAGCAGCCTGCATTTCCCCGAACGTTAAGGACAGCCCAGCGATGAACGAATTGCCTAAGAATTCCCGTTCTTGGGCGACATGGTTACGACCAGATCAAAAAGCAGGCTTTTCCCATGCCTAACGCCTGGCATAAGGTGCACCAACACCGAACCAACCAAGCGCACTAAACTCCAAACCAAAACTGCCGAGTGTAACGTGTCACCTTGATGCCTTTGTTAAGCGGCTGATTAGTCGATACTTTCGTCAAGAATATTCAAGGCCTCATTGTATATTGGCATATAAAAGTCACGAAACTTAAAAAGCATATAATCAGTCATCTGCTGAGAGGTTAAGGCGCGGTTTTTCTTTGAGTCTTGTGGCGCTGGATATCGTGAACGCCACTGGACACACTCAGTCAAATGCTGCAACGTCTGCTTAGCTTGTTTAGGATCTGAAAGCCTCTCGAGTAGCCCTACTTCTTTTGCAAGTACTCCTAAATCATGGCCTTTACTCATTGGCACACCAATTTGGGTTATTTTGGCCTCAAGCACATTACCAATACCATCAGCTTTAATATCAAATTCGACACGTTCAGGTTTAATTTGAAGAAGAATCCCCTTTAGAAGAGTTTCAAGCGCATAGCCGTATAACAGCTTTGCAGACATCATTAGATCTAATGAGCATTGGAGTCTATCATTATGTCCATCATGGGTGTCAGCAACCTCACCTAACTCAATGAGAAGTTCACCTGATTGCTTGTATAGGCACTCCCCGCTCGTGAACAGAGCATTTGCTTTATGTAGCCACAATGAGCAATCTCGTGCGGTACTTAAAAAATTATTAGCTTCACTCATTGTTATCTCCGAACTCATAAAAGCCGCTTAACGCCTGCAATAAGGTGTGCCCCACCGAACCAGCCAAGCGCACCGAACTCCGAACCAAAACCGCCGAGTGTAACGCATCACCTTGATTGCCTTGTTATGGCAAACTCAAGGAAATTTAGTCACTTACCAGATACGCTACCGCTACAGAAATATCTGCTCGAACGCCTGCCAGTTTACCCTACCGATAAAAGCCGAACAGGCGTTGATACATAACTTCATGAACCAACTAGCAAAATCAGTAGCCAATGGACAAAGAATTGCTCTTTACCTACTGATATAAACCGGAAGCTTCGGGAAAAATAGTAAGGATTATAACTCGATAAACCTTAGCCATAATTTGAGAGTTGGTTTTCGATGAAGTTTCTGGCATTACTGACAGCGAGAACAACTGGAAAATCAAGCGTGCTGCGGACAAAGCCAGCTAAATTCACAGTTCATTATACACTGAAAGCGTTCAGGTATATCGCCTGAGAAGATCGGCTTAATAGCCGCTAAGCTTGACCCACTGGCCCTGAAGCGAAAACCACGTTGCCTGTGCTTTTAAGCCATAACGCCTGCGATAAGGTGCCCCACGCTAAACCAGCAAAGCGCACCGAACCTCATACCAAAACTGCCGAGTGTAACGGGTCACCTTGATTGCTTTGTTAGGCATTTCCACATGTAAAATCTCTACTTGGCCGACGAACTCTCAGCATTCTCCGCCGCCAACCATGGGATACAGCATCCACGAATCTTGACGTAAGATAAATACTATCAACACCTTAAAGCCAACTACATTGGCATGACACCCTGATGAGATGTTAATCGAGGCTGCATCACTAGACTGATGGGTTAAGTTGACGACAAGCCCTTCACAGCGGTGTATCGAAGAAGCTAGGAATGCTTATTGCCATAGTCTGAGGCAGCAAAGAACGGTGCAACCTGCGTTTCCCAGAACTTTAAGGACAGCCCTACGATGAGCGAATGGCCAAAGAGTTCCCGTTCTTGGGCGACGTGGTTACGACCAGATCCAAAAGCAGTCTTTTCTCATGCCTAACGCCTGCAATAAGGTGCCCCACACTAAACCAGCAAAGCACACCGAACTCCATACCAAAACTGCCGAGTGTAACGGGTCACCTTGATTGCCTTGTTATATGCGATTCTCACTCAACAAAAGGTCCATAATACGCAATACTGTCATCAAGACCGTTTAGTACTTCAACGTATCTTTCATTTGAATTACGGCGCTTTAATATAGCCATTTTTAAGCCATCATTCATTACATTGCTTTTAGATACGCACACATAATC
>NZ_RSEJ01000351.1 GCF_009910675.1 Photobacterium alginatilyticum
CCTCAAAGGTTATGTATTTAATTTTAGGAAGTAGAGTCATAATGTGGAGGAGTCTTATATAGAAATATATTACAGACTCCGTACTCCATCATGGAAAGATGATAAATTGGAGCCTATGAGGCAGCCAAAGTATCTGTATGACTCTAGAAACTTCATGATGGACTTTGAAGTGTTTCTAAGTTTGCCCAAGGTTATCACAATTTATATTGATGATATTGGTGCAGTTGCAAACTTGAAGGAATCACGAGTCCATAAGGCAATTAAACACATGGAGCGCGAGTACCACCTGTTACGAGAAATCGTATGATGAGGGGAAGGTTGTTGTCGCCTAGATTGCATCGGATGATGACCTAGTAAATCCATTTACAAGGACCTTAAGGCG
>NZ_RSEJ01000352.1 GCF_009910675.1 Photobacterium alginatilyticum
CTACAGACATAAGCCACACACACACACACAAACAATAGATAACACCCCGAGTTCCCCCTAGAGCTTATATCAACACATACCTACTGATAACACCTCGGGTTCCAACAACAGAGCTATAACATCCTAGAGAGAGCTATGGCCTCTCCAGACACACACACACACACATAGATCTAGACAACACCCCCGGGTCCCCCACGAGAGCTATAACACCTCCACGAGAGTGACATCAACAACATGACCGTACTACACAGGCTCACCGAACCGAACCAGCTTGTCAGCTTACGAAAGAGGTACGCTACTACAACTCTCGTTTGAATAAGCCGAGCCTAAGTGCAAAATTAGGCTCGCCAAATGGCGCCGTCTGTGGGAAAACGAGACTAA
>NZ_RSEJ01000353.1 GCF_009910675.1 Photobacterium alginatilyticum
TCATCTTCACTCTCAGACTCAGTTAGATCTTCAGTTTTAACTGAAAATATTGACTCAGTTTTAGCTGATAGAATCGATTCAGTTTCAGACTCTGAATCATCCTTGGCCATAAAGGAGGTATAATTTTCTCTCTCCCCCTCAGATTTGTCACCTTCAGATTCACTTGTGTCGCTCAATGTTGCTACCATTGCAGTTTTTCCTTTCTTTAAGGTGTTTGCACATTCTCTTTGAATATGACCAAAACCCTTGCATTCTCTACATTGAATCCCTCTAGGTTGATCATCTTTCTTCTCACTGGTCTTCCACCCTTCAGTCTTATTCTCATACTTTCTTTCTTGAAAGTTTCCTTTCTGAAAAGGCTTAACAGTTCTTTTGTCACCA
>NZ_RSEJ01000354.1 GCF_009910675.1 Photobacterium alginatilyticum
TTGCTATTAGACTAAGCTTATTGTCAAGATCATTACTTGCTTATAGTTAGTCATTCTTATAGCCTACTATCTTTTTACTTAGAAATTCCGCATACTAGCCTAAGTACTTTCGAATCACGAAAAATAGTACTCAACCTTATTCACCCCCCCCCCCCCTCTAAGGTTAAGAACAGGGCCAACAAGTGGTATCAGAGCCTAGCTTGTTTAGTTCCCCTTAGAATCTAACGATTCAACAAGCTTACGACCTTAATGGCTAGTCACGCACTAGGAAGGCTAAGTGAAGGAAAATCCACTACTACACCTCCATTCTTCAATGGAACGAACTACACACTTTGGAAGACTAGGATGAGATTTTTCATGTGTGCTAACAATGTGGATGA
>NZ_RSEJ01000355.1 GCF_009910675.1 Photobacterium alginatilyticum
GCATTTACTTCTCAGTACTTTCCTTATCTGTACCTAGGACTGTCAGGCTGTACTCAGCTTGACCCAGTAGTTAGAATTTACTTTTTCTGTACCTAAATCACGCATTAACCCAGTAGTTAGGCCCAGTAACAACCAGATTAACCTAGTGGATTATGACCTCGGGGTGTCGATCCACTTAAACTTATACAAACTACTCTAAAAATGTCCAACCAACTGCTAAGTATATTTCCTTATGGGTTCGACCCAGTCTTACCGGATAAATATTATTACTGCATCGCACCCTTGTGCTCTTGCGAGGTATCGGAGAACTGCACATCCCTGTGTGTACGTTTTCCGAGCGACCAAATTTTTGGCGCCGTTGCCGGGGAAATTTAAGTATT
>NZ_RSEJ01000356.1 GCF_009910675.1 Photobacterium alginatilyticum
TCCCGGTAAGATTTTCCTAGGTTTTAGTGTTTGGACCCCACTTTTTTTGTTTTTCTTTTTGTTTTGATTTATAAACTACTAATATACTACAATTACCACTTAAAATATTATACTTTTTAGATTTTGATTATTACAAACTACTAAATTACTTTTTATAATAAAACTTAATACTAAAAATAATTGTAAAATACTAATATTTATAAAAACACTAGTTATGCCGTGACTTATATGTATAAATACTCTACTTTAATTATTTTTATTCTAATAAGTTATATTACTACAATACCTAAATTTCTACAACTTTTTATATTTTCCTAAATTAACTACTTTTACTACTTTTTACTTAATAAATTGACTTACTAATTATACTAATGGATT
>NZ_RSEJ01000357.1 GCF_009910675.1 Photobacterium alginatilyticum
AAACCAACAGATCAACCTTGGCACAGTACCCCAGACAAACCAAAACGAGCTAGCCAAACTGCATAATGAGTTATAAGTCCTATACTCAGTCCCACTAAGAACCAGGCTCCAGCCTCTATAATATACTGAGATAAGCCAGACAACCCCCATCATATCTAACTAGCCCATCAGGCAACCTTGTGTACATACCAAGCCTGCATAGTGATTAGGTCTCCTCTCCTATATATGAGATCGTATGAACGCCCAAATCTAAACAGGATCCCTATACAGGTTCATCTACCAAAACAGCTATGATCCCAACCCATCTAAGTCATTTCAAACAATCCTAAAAAGAAATGCCTATATACAAATGATTAAAGAACGAGGCAACAAATGTAC
>NZ_RSEJ01000358.1 GCF_009910675.1 Photobacterium alginatilyticum
TAAGGAAAAAAGGAAGTCCGGAGCGGGTGCGCAGCATTGAAGACTTGTTATCTGAGACTAGGACCCTGGAAGAGATTTGGAGAAGAATGAATGAGGCCCGAGAAACAGTCGAGGTAGAAGAAGAAAATTATAATTTAGTTGATGGCAAAATAGGTAGCTGGGATCCTTGCGATCTCCCTAGTTTTGCCTAAGTCTTTTGTAGACTCTTTTACCGGTCCGGTATAGCCACCTATCATTTGGACATGCCAATGTTCCAGATATAGGGAGAAAAGTAGTACCCGTGTCTTCGCGTGAAGATTTGTAGCCCTAGTTTTGAAAAAAAGTGTCTAAATTGCTAAGGAAGAAAGGGTAGAAAGGTTTGTTAGTCATCTGAGGTA
>NZ_RSEJ01000359.1 GCF_009910675.1 Photobacterium alginatilyticum
ATTTTTGGCTCAAAGTTGGCTCATGACCACTTTCGGAAACACATATGTATTTCACATGTTTTCCCAACAATCCCCCACATGAATGCAATTGGCTGAATTAAACGTGTCCCTAAATGCAATCGAGAGTACCACGAGAATTTACTGCATAAGTACAGGTAGCTTGCGCCTTGAACCTGCCGTAGCGTAATATCTTCTGATATACTTGCCATCGGGTAGCTTGAAGCCTTGAACCCTTTAGTCTTTAGTGTATACCATACAATATACGCACAATGCCTTCTCTACACCACTTACTAAACCCTTTGGTTGTTGTCCATATTTGGCCCTGGACTGCCTTGGCAAATTTCATCGAGCGCTCTAGTGACTTAGCCCTCGGCTCA
>NZ_RSEJ01000360.1 GCF_009910675.1 Photobacterium alginatilyticum
AGTCACTTTTTAGCTTAAAAAACACCAAAAATAGCAAGATTAGTCTAAAAATTAGGAATTCCAGTTTAAGTAGTGTAATATCCTGTAACTTAGTTGTGGTAAAAATTTGGGTAATTTTAGGAACTTATTTCTATTTTTAGTTGCATTTATAGTCTTAAAATTTCACTAGAAAATACACGAAAAAAGGAAAAATTAGCAAAAAATTAAGGTTTCCAGTTTTAATATTGTGTTAGACTGTAATTTAGGTGTAGTAATTAATTGGGTAATTTTAGGAGTTTATTTCTATTTTTAGTCCTATTTATAGCCTTAAAAATCCACTAGAAAATCCAAGAAAATAACAAAAAAGAGCTAAAAATTCGTGATTCCAGTTTAAAT
>NZ_RSEJ01000053.1 GCF_009910675.1 Photobacterium alginatilyticum
TTGGTTGCGGGGGCCGGATTTGAACCGACGACCTTCGGGTTATGAGCCCGACGAGCTACCAAGCTGCTCCACCCCGCGTCCGTATTTTCACCGTTCAAAGTACCGTGAGAACTTATCAAATTGGAGCGACACACGAGGTTCGAACTCGTGACCTCAACCTTGGCAAGGTTGCGCTCTACCAGCTGAGCTAGTGTCGCATCACATCTCACCATTCAAAGCATGATGAAAGCTTATCAAATTGGAGCGACACACGAGGTTCGAACTCGTGACCTCAACCTTGGCAAGGTTGCGCTCTACCAGCTGAGCTAGTGTCGCTTTGGTTGCGGGGGCCGGATTTGAACCGACGACCTTCGGGTTATGAGCCCGACGAGCTACCAAGCTGCTCCACCCCGCGTCCGTACTGTCGAAAGCAACCATTTGATAATTGCCTTTCGAGGCTGCGCATTATACGAGGAAAATTTACGGATGCAATAGTTCTTCAAAAAAATCCGCAGATTTCCCCCCAAGCGACTATTTTACCATCAAATAGTAAAAATATGCTCACGATAGTAGCGCAATTCAGCGATCGAATCACGAATGTCGTCCAGTGCTAAGTGACTACCCTTCTTGGAAAATCCATTCAGCAGCTCCGGCTTCCAACGCCGAGTCAGCTCTTTTAGCGTACTAACGTCCAAATAACGATAATGGAAGTACTGTTCCAACTCAGGCATGTGCTTATACAGAAATCGACGATCTTGACCGATGCTATTGCCACAGATAGGAGAAGCCCCTTTAGGTACCCACTGCTCCAGAAATGCAATGGTCTGACGAACTGCCTCTTCCTCGGTAATGTTGCTTTGGCGGATCCGTTCAACAAGTCCGCTGTTGGTATGGGTTGTCGTGCACCACTCATCCATTTTGGCCAGTTCCGCTTCAGGCTGATGAATTGCCAGAACCGGCCCCTCCGCCAAAATGTTGAGCTGAGCATCTGTCACTATGGTTGCGATTTCAATGATTTGATGTGTTTCTGGATCCAGTCCAGTCATTTCCAAATCAATCCAAATAAGGTTCTGATCGCTGATCGTCATCGGATATTGCCTATTTTGTGAGTAAACCATGTATGATAATACCAAACGGAGGCGCTGTCTGAATCCCTACCGGACCAGATAATCACTCCAAAGGGTAATTTACCGTAAGCCAACTCAACTGAACGATATTCTTGTGGCAAAAAAGAAAAAGCTCACCAAAGGTCAGAGCCGTCGCGTACGCTCTAACCAAAATAAACGACTTCGTCGTGATAAAGATGACGTCCAGTGGGACGAAACTCTGCTGGAATCTGCACGTGAAGGCCTAGTGATCACTCGCTTTGGCCAGCATGCCGATATCGAAGATCCTGAAACCGGGACAATCCACCGCTGCAACCTGCGCCGAAGCATCCAGAGCCTGGTATCGGGTGACCGAGTCGTCTGGCGTCCGGGCGTCGAAGCACTTCAGGGTATCGCCGGTGTCGTCGAGGCCGTTCACGAACGTGAATCGATGTTAACCCGTCCCGACTACTATGATGGGGTAAAAGCCGTTGCAGCCAACGTGAACCGTATCATCATAGTGTCTGCCGTGTTGCCGGAACTTTCCCTGAACATTATCGATCGCTATCTGATAGCGGCCGAAACGGTAGGGGTCGAGCCGCTGATCGTTCTCAATAAGGTCGACTTGCTGGATACCGAAAACCGCCAGCAAGTTGAGCACGTTCTATCTTTGTACCAAGACATTGGCTACCAGCTTCGCTACGTCAGCACCGATACCGGTGAAGGGATGGACGCGCTGAAAGAAGACTTGAAAGGCCATGTCAGCATCTTTGCCGGCCAATCTGGTGTCGGTAAGTCAAGTATGGTCAATGCCCTGATGCCAGAGGTCGATGCAGAGATCGGAGACGTTTCCGAAAACTCCGGCCTGGGCACACATACCACGACGGCTGCACGCCTGTACCACTTCCCCGAAGGTGGCGATTTGATCGACTCACCGGGAGTCCGTGAGTTTGGCCTTTGGCATTTAGAGCCAGAGCAGGTCACCGAGGCCTTTATCGAGTTCCGTGATTACCTGGGCGGATGTAAATTCCGCGACTGCAAGCATGGTGATGATCCGGGCTGTATCATTCGAGAAGCCATGGAAGCGGGCAAAATCAGCCAAGAGCGCTACGACAGTTACCACAAAATCATTGATAGCATGTCAGAGAACGTGGCCAACCGTCAGTTTTCCCGCAACAAACCTGATTAATATCCCATCCCCTGGCAACAGGGGATAGTTCTCTCGCCTCCATCGCAATCTGCAATTAACTGACTTTCCGCCGTCTTTTAGGTATCATTCTTGGTTCGAGTTATTCTTAAGATGTTATAAGAGTAACCAAGTTGTTGATTGGTTGACACTTTCTGGAAAACATACCGTGCAAGATAATCTCAAAATCGGCCTGCAGTACTGCGCGCCAAAACATACTCTGACCCGTATAGCGGGTAAGCTGGCTTCGTTAAAAGCCGGCATGGTGACCACCGCTGTCATTCGCTGGTTTATCGGCCGATACAAGGTTGATATGTCTGAAGCACGTAACCCAGATCCGGCGGCTTACGCGACCTTCAACGACTTCTTTGTCCGCGAGCTAAAAGACGGTGCCCGTCCAATCAATGACGAGGCCGATATCATCTCCCATCCGGCAGATGCCTGTGTAAGCCAGCTCGGTCCAATCACAGAAGGGCGTCTATTCCAGGCCAAGGGTCACTACTTTGATGCTGTCGAACTGCTGGGCGGAGACGATACACTGGCTGACGAATTCAAGGACGGCGACTTTGCCACCCTGTACCTGTCGCCACGTGACTACCACCGTGTCCACATGCCATGCGACGGTACCCTGCGCCAGATGGTTTACATCCCGGGCGACCTGTTCTCGGTCAACCCGCTGACCGCACAGAATGTACCGAACCTGTTTGCCCGCAACGAGCGTGTTGTGTGTGTCTTCGATACTGAGCACGGTCCGGTTGTCCAGATCCTGGTTGGTGCCACCATTGTCGGTAGCATCGAAACTGTATGGGCAGGTACAGTTACCCCGCCAACCGGCCCTGATGTCCGTCGCTGGGATTACCCGGCTACCGGCGATCAAGCGGTTGTGCTGAAAAAAGGCGACGAGATGGGCCGCTTCAAACTGGGCTCGACAGTGATCAACCTGTTCCCGAAAGACATGATCCGCTTTGTCGAAGAGATGCAGCCAGAGCAGCCGACCCGCATGGGTGAACCCTATGCGAAGGTAAATGCTCAGCCGCCGGCAACAGAAGAAGCGTAACCACTTAACATTTTTGAATAAAAGGGGCCGTATGAGCCCCTTTTTTAGTGCGAAAAATAGACCCTGCCGTAGAAATTTCAAGCGCTCAAATAGTATGCTGATTTGCAGTCCATAACTATAAGCAAACCAACATACTATGAAGAAGATATCCATTGCGCAGCTGGTCAAGCTGCTGATCGCCTTCGGGATACCGCTTGGTATATTGATGCTCCCTATCGACGTCATCCCGATAGACGGTCTGACCCTCATCCAGCATCGACTGCTGGCCATTTTTGCCCTCGCCGCCCTGCTCTGGGTACTCGAACCGGTACCGGTGTTTGCGACATCCATTCTCATCATTGCCCTTGAGTTGATCATGATCTCCGACAAGGGGCTTCACTTATTCCGCTCCAGCGTTGAGGGACACGAAATGGGCGAGATGATGAAGTACACTGATATCTTCAGCGCCTTTTCATCACCGATTATTATTCTGTTTATGGGTGGCTTTGCGCTGGCGATTGCCGCCTCCAAGTATGAGCTGGATAACAACCTTGCCCGGGTTTTGCTCAAACCTTTCGGTACCCAGCCAAAATTTATCATGCTCGGTCTGATGCTCATTACTGCCGTATTCTCGATGTTCATGTCCAATACGGCGACGACGGTAATGATGTTGGCCCTGCTGGCACCGATTGTCGCTTCTGTTCCCAAGGGAGATATCGGGATCAAGGCCCTGGTTTTGTGCATCCCGATTGCGGCGAATACCGGCGGCATAGCCACCCCTATCGGGACACCACCCAATGCCATTGCCCTGCAGTATCTCACCGGTGAGCATAGCATCAGCTTCCTTGGCTGGATGATGATAGGCCTGCCGTTTGTTATCTTGCAGCTGGCATTTGCCTGGTGGCTGTTACAAAAACTGTTTCCGTCGACCCAGCAGCAAATGGAACTCAAACTTGAGGGCCGCTTCCAGAAGAGCTGGCAGGCCATTGTGGTTTACATCACGTTTGCCCTGACCATCATCATGTGGATGACCACCTCGCTGCACGGCATGAACACCTATGTCGTCTCCATTATTCCACTGGCGGTGTTTACCCTGACCGGGATCATGGGCAAGGAAGAACTGAAACTGATCAACTGGGATGTCCTGTGGCTGGTTGCCGGTGGTATTGCTATCGGTCTCGGTCTGGACAAAACCGGGTTGGCAGCGGCACTGGCGCATGCTATCGACTATGATGCCCTTTCTCCTATCGCCGTCGTACTGACCCTGTCGATTATCTGTTGGCTAATGGCTAACTTTATGTCCAACACAGCCACCGCCAACCTGCTGATGCCCATTGCGGCGGCAGTTGCTGCCTCTATGGAAAGCCTGGCTTCGATGGGAGGCCTGCAGGGCGTACTGGTTGTCGTCGCCTTCTCGGCTTCTCTTGGGATGATTTTGCCGGTCTCGACACCACCGAACTCACTGGCCTATTCGACCGGACTCATTGAGAGCAAAGACATGGCCAAAACCGGGGTGATTATCGGCCTGGTCGGTCTTATCGTCGTCTATGCCGGAGCCCTGGTCCTGACCTAAAAACCACGCCCCCATAAACACGTCCACACTCGCTCCACCAGCGAAGGCAGCTTGGCTGCCTTCGCATTTTCTACGCCTTCCAGCGTCTTTAGTATTTATTTGCCACTACGATCACATTATTTTCGCAGCAGGTTGATGAGGATTATCTTCTAAAGGCCGATATAACTACCAAGAGATACCATAACAACAACTCTTCCCACTGAGTCATACCCACATATCTATAAATCTGGCCACACGTGAGAGTCCAAGATGAAATATACGATCAAGCTAAAAATACAGGTCGCAATAGCCGCAATTATTGCCTCAGTCAGTGCCGTGCAGGCCTGGATATCCATCAGCCAGCTGCAACAGGAAACCACCACGGAAGTCAGTAACCAGATGCGAGATATCGGCCAGGCCACCAGCCGCTATATAGCCGACTGGCTCGATACCCGCAGTGATATGATGCTGGCAAATGAACCTTTAATTGCCAACCAGGACAACGTGGATCGCGAGCTGCTGCTAACCAAGCGTGCCGGTCAGTTCCTGTCAGTCTATGCCGGCTTCAGCGACGGCAGCATTGCGTACGGTGACAAAACGGAAGACTGGCCCGCCGACTATGATCCTCGCTCTCGTCCCTGGTACCAGGATGCTATCAATGCCGGAGAACTGGTACTCACCGAACCGTACCAGGATTTTGACGGCAGTATCGTCGTCAGCTTTGCCAAAGCGTTTCAGGGTAACCACCAAGGTGTTCTCGCCGCCGACCTGACCGTCAGCCATATCATTGATCAGGTGCTCAACCTAAAACTGGAACACAACGGCTTTGCCTTTCTGATCGACGGCAATCACAACATTGTCGCCTACCGCGATGAAACACTCAGCCAACAGCCCATCACTCAGCTAGACAGCGAACTGACAACGGCGCTGTTCCGCCAGTTGCAAAGCGAACAGACCATTCAAACTTTCACGCTAGATAGCGACAGCCAGGAAAAGCTGATTTATGCCAGCCCGATTGCCGGCACAGACTGGACACTGGCACTGGTCGAAGATGAGTCACTGGCCTTTGCCTCCATCGGCGAGCAGATCAAGTTCATTGTTCTGGCTTCAGTTATGCTTTACCTGGTTATCTCGGTGATAGCCACCATGATCATCAACAGCCTGCTGCGTCCGCTTAACAACCTTAACCAATCTGTCAGCCAGCTGGCACAGGGCAGCGGTGATCTGACACAGCGTATCGCCATCGAGCGAATGGATGAGATTGGCGAGCTGGCCGATAATATGAACCGCTTTCTCGCCCAGCTGCAAACCATGATCAAAGGTGTCGTCAACCACTCTCAGGATCTGGGCCAATATGCCGAGCGTTCAGCGCAGCTCAGCAACCTTGCCTCACAGCGAGTCAGCGAGCAGCAAAATGATGTCAACCAAATTGCGACCGCCATTCATGAAATGTCCGCCACATCCGGTGAAGTTGCCAACCATGCCGAGATGACAGCCGCTGCCGCCCAGGCATCAACCTCGGCCTGCGAGCAGGGTCAGGACGTTATCGGCCAAAACCGGAATGCCATTACCTCACTGGCCAATCAGGTTCAGGATGCTGCCAATGTGATCCATGAGCTGGAAAACAATGCCCAGGGCATCAACCAGATCCTATCCACCATTCAGGGCATTGCCGAGCAAACCAACCTGCTGGCATTGAACGCGGCGATCGAGGCCGCGCGAGCCGGCGAACAGGGACGAGGCTTTGCCGTCGTGGCCGATGAGGTCCGGGTCCTCAGCCAGCGCACCCATGACTCGACCGAAGAAATCCGCAGCATGATTGAGACCCTGCAGCAAAACACCCAGCAGGCGGTCGACAGCATGCAAACCAGTACCGAGCTGGCCGATCAGAGTGTCGGTTATGCCGAAGCGGCCAGTGAGAGTCTGAACCAAATCACCCACACCATTACTGAAATATCAGACATGGCGACCCATATTGCCAGCGCCGCCGAAGAGCAGCGGGCCGTGAGTGAAGATATCAGCCGTAATACCCAGGCTATCAAGGAGGTCTCGGATCATCTGGCAGAGCAAACTGCCGAGGTCAGCCAGAGCAGTCGTGAAATGAACAGTTCTGCCGACACCATGCGCCAGGATATCTCGCGCTTTAAAGTGTGATTGCATTGAGCAACAGATAAATCTCTTCAAAGCCGCCTGTCTAGGGCGGCTTTTTTCTGGAAGGTGTTAAACCGCCCGCCCCAGCCAATACTGTAACACCTGACAGAGCATGAATATCTCTCATACTCAGTATGAAAAAATAGCCAGTTCCTTTATCAGCAGGCCTCCTTCCCTTGCGGTAAGATGAGCCGGCTACAAGTCCCGGAGCACTTCCGGTACCGACTGACTAACAGGGATAGGTATGCCACACGGGATTATTGGGTATGAATGGCTGGCGCTCGGTCCCCATTTATTGCTGCGAATGAGTGGCGCCCCTCTTTGTTCGGCCGGTAAGGCCTATCATCCTGCCCATTTTGACCATGGTTGCCATCAATGGCTTTCTCGCGATGGCTGTCGGTATGACATTGATTCTCTATGCACTGCGCTATGGCGATGTTGGCATGGTCGCCCTGCTCTCTTCAACGACGCCCATCATGGTCCTGCCGTTGCTCTGGCTGCACACCGGCGGCATCCCCAACAAGAGTGCCTGGGTGGGAGCCTTTTTGGCTGTCATAGGCACCGGGTTAATCGTCGGCAGTTAGCACGCTTGCTGACGCCACCAACTGTAAGTGATAACTGTTTGCATTTGGCTGCGGGATTGCTTATAGTTTGAACCGCTTCGATAAGACGCCTTGAAATCCTAACTTGCCGCCTGTCGCTAGCCTACAAACAGTTCCCCCCTGCTTCCTGCCAATAAGGCAGAAAGCAAAGTCCGTTTCAACTGGCGAAGAAACGGTATAACCAGGCAGCGGTGTCGGCAACCCTCTGTACGATTCTGATATCTGGTTAACAGCCAACATAAAAAGCGCGGCCTGGGCCGCGCTTCTTGTGCTAGATCTTTTCTGGCAACACATCACCTGTTATCAGGCAATGTCGATCGGAAATGCCGTTACCTGATCAATATGATCCAGTTGCTGCGCCAGCATGATCAAACGATCAACGCCAAGCGCAACCCCTGCGCAATCAGGAAAACCTGCACGTAGGGACTCAACTAAATGGTGATCAATCGGCTGAGGTGGCAAACCCATTTTCAGGCGCTTGCGGTTATCTTCTTCAAAACGGGCCAATTGCTCGTCGCCATCAGCCAATTCATGGAAACCATTCGCCAGCTCAATCCCCTTAAAGTACACCTCGAAACGCTCAGCCACGCGCGGATCGGTCGGGTTAATTTGCGCAAGCGCAGCCTGGGAAGCTGGAAAGTCATAAACAAAAGCAGGGACTTGCTGCCCTATTTTCGGCTCGACACCGACACTGAACAGCAATTGCAACAAGGTATCGCGATCATCTTCGGGCTCGGCGATATCGCTCAGTCCCAGCGCCGATGCCGCCAGTTTCAGATCCGTCATACTGCCCTGCAGCGGACAAACCCCCAGTACATCGACAAACGCCTGCTGGTAAGTCATTCGTACAGCCTGATCCGAGCCCAGCACCAGCTGCAGTAGCTCATCCATTTCATCCATCAAGGCGTGATGGTCAAACCCCGGGCGATACCACTCCAGCATCGTGAATTCAGGGTTGTGGAACCGGCCAGACTCTTCGTTTCGAAATGACTTACAGATCTGATAAATAGGACCACTGCCCGCGGATAATAACCGCTTCATGTGAAATTCAGGACTGGTCATCAGGTACAGCGTCTGTCCTTTTGCATAACCCGGCCCGACAAACTCAGTCTGGAAAGTATGGAGATGAATATCCGTCACTGTTGCCTGGCTCATCGCTGGCGTATCAACTTCCAGCACCTCTCGGCGGGCAAAGAAATCACGAATTGTAGCGATAGTCGCCGCACGCTGTTTCAGCTGCGCGATTGAGGCTGTCGGTTGCCAGTTCAAGGTCATAGTCTACTTCTTTTCAGTCGGGAGAAATCAGTTGCGCATCAGTCTACCAAACTCCTTAATTCGCCACAGCCACCATCCTTGTCCATACCACAAGAGCATCAGCCATAGTTGTGAAGAATTATGAATAGCCAAACATCATCACAGCGCGCCAATCACATCAAAACCGCCACCAAAACAACACCATCTAGCAACAACAACCACACCAAATATAAATAAATACAACATTTCGTCACATCCAACTACCACTAATGATTTAGTTTCCTTTTTAAATGAGGCAGTTAACAACCAAACACGAAACACACCATTAATGAGCCAGAAACAATTCACACAAAATAAAACGGTCAATTAACAATCACAAAACATGACAACTTGTGACAATAATCACACTTTCTGTAATCACCTTATACTTTGGGGCTATTTCGATAAAAAAGCTGCGTCTAAATCAAATTTTCTATCGATATTGTTTCATAGAATGAAGTCAGGATTTCAAGGGAAAGTACGCGAAAGCGTACTTTTTTAAATTTTATCGTCTTACCTTCGGAGGATAGCTGTGAAGACTATTACCACAGATATCGCTGTAATCGGCGCAGGTGGTGCAGGCCTACGTGCTGCCATTGCTGCTGCAGAAGCAAACCCAGACTTAGAAATTGCACTAATTTCCAAAGTTTACCCAATGCGCTCTCATACCGTAGCGGCA
>NZ_RSEJ01000361.1 GCF_009910675.1 Photobacterium alginatilyticum
TCTTGTTTGTTTGGGTCGTGACGAAACGCCTTAGATAATTGATGTGGGTTGGTGCTAAACACTTTTGAGAGATTCTGTTTTTGTACGTATAGAAATATATAGTACACAACCTGTTTTTGGGGATACATTGGGCTAAGTGAGCAAAGAGCGTGAGCCTATATTTCGTTAGCCGAGATCACTTTTTAACACGTTGTGGAACTGAATGCGTAATCGGAGACTGGAGGATGTAGGTGATTGTTTGGAGGAGGAGCTATAAGGAGGAAGACCTAGAATTTTAAATTTTATATTATCAGATTTGAAGGTTTATCGACTACGAGGGAGTCTAGAGATCGGTAAAACGTTTTTAAATGGAAGAAAAAGAAGAAAATGCTTTCA
>NZ_RSEJ01000362.1 GCF_009910675.1 Photobacterium alginatilyticum
AACGGCTTGTTGCATACGGATAAAAAGGATAAAAGTACATATATATGTAGTATATATCCATCTATATTGAATTGTGGATACAGAAATGATAGAATCTTTTTTGATTGTTTGATTGAACCAAATAGGGTTCTCCTCGAATACCGGATAGCCTACTAGATATAGARAATGAAAGAAGATAGGCAATAAATCCAAGACGAGAAAACGCCTTTCGAGAGAGGAAWTGGTATCGAATTCATTCGACGATTCCAGTATAAACGAAAAAAAGGGAACGACACATCGTAATGAGATCCTAATCTCAAATCAAAAAGGGGATATGGCGAAATTGGTAGACGCTACGGACTTAATTGGATTGAGCCTTAGTATGGAAACCTACT
>NZ_RSEJ01000363.1 GCF_009910675.1 Photobacterium alginatilyticum
ACCGGGGTCCTTCAGCTTTTCAGGCAAGTCAGATTGGATCATAGCATTTATATGCTTAATATAGAAGGATTTGACATTTAGATTTCGTTTTTTCGTGCAAAGTTCTTTGAGTGATTTAGCATACGAGGGTATGTGCTCGATTGCATCGATTAGAGGGATAGTGATCTCGACATCTCGGAGGACGTCAAGAGTCTTTTCGTTTATGGATTCAGATTGAGGCTTTTTCAGCCTTTCAGGAAATGGTGGTGGCGGATATGGATCAAGGACGATGAGGTCCTCCTCTGGCAGCTTATTGTTACTTGTTTCCCCTGTTCGAATTGGGATTTCTGTCTCTTTTTCCGCCTTCTCCTTTTCTTTGTCTGGTACGACTTCCT
>NZ_RSEJ01000364.1 GCF_009910675.1 Photobacterium alginatilyticum
AAGTATTCAAAATTATATGATAAAAAGGATAAAAGTACATATATATGTAGTATATATCCATCCATATTGAATTGTGGATACAGAAATGATAGAATCTTTTTTGATTGTTTGATTGAACCAAATAGGGTTCTCCTCGAATACCGGATAGCCTACTAGATATAGAAAATGAAAGAAGATAGGCAATAAATCCAAGACGAGAAAACGCCTTTCGAGAGAGGAATTGGTATCGAATTCATTCGACGATTCCAGTATAAACGAAAAAAAGGGAACGACACATCGTAATGAGATCCTAATCTCAAATCAAAAAGGGGATATGGCGAAATTGGTAGACGCTACGGACTTAATTGGATTGAGCCTTAGTATGGAAACCTACT
>NZ_RSEJ01000365.1 GCF_009910675.1 Photobacterium alginatilyticum
AAGGTCGAGAGCACTTCTCCGCCCAGGCAGTCCATAAGAAGTCAGCACTAGAACCTTGGCTGCTGGCGACTAATATCCCAACAAACATATTTTCATCTCGATGTATCGTCAGGCTCTACACCAAACGCATGCAAATTGAAGAAACATTCCGTGATTTAAAAAGCCCACAATACGGTTTTGGCTTACGCCAAAGCCGCACTCATGACCCTAAACGATTCGACATTCTACTACTCATTGGTCTGCTCGCTTTTATGGTCTATTGGTGGTTTGGAATAATTGCAGAACATAACGGTTGGCACCGTCACTTTCAGGCAAATTCTGTAAAAGACCGACGCGTTTTATCATTTGTTAGGCTAGGAAAAGAGGTCTTCCG
>NZ_RSEJ01000366.1 GCF_009910675.1 Photobacterium alginatilyticum
TCACGTAAACTTCCTCATTTATAAAACCATTTAAGAAAGCGCTTTTAACATCCGTTTGATACAATTTAAAGCCTTTAAAAGATGCAAAAGCAAGCAATATGCGAATGGCTTCTAGTCTAGCTACGGGTGCGTAAGTTTCATCAAAATCGATGCCCTCTTCTTGATTATACCCTTGAGCTACAAGCCTAGCCTTATTTCTAATAACAATACCCGATTCATCCATCTTATTACGAAAGACCCACTTCGTACCTATAATGGATTTATCATGCGGTCTAGGTACTAAAGTCCATACGTTGCTACGCTCGAATTGATTTAATTCGTCTTGCATAGCTAGAGTCCAACTTTCATCTAATTCCGCTTCATGAATGTTCTT
>NZ_RSEJ01000367.1 GCF_009910675.1 Photobacterium alginatilyticum
TTAGTCACTTAACCATACAACCCCAAGGAGTTTTTTTATTTTCACTTTTCAAAAAAGTGAAGACAAAAGCGTATGTTCAAACAACCAAGGTTTACGTCACCTACATTCGATCAAGAAAWGTAAGGACATTGGTTTTTCGCCGGACTCTACACAAGACACTTGAATGTGTATTGCTTGAGAACTCGTTTCATCTTTCGATGAAACATTTTAATTCAACCTGATGGTTGAATTTACTAGTCAGCTTTCCAGATTGTTAAAGAGCAAACGCTAAAAGCGTTAATCAATAACCGAAGTCATTCATTAGCGCTTTTGCTATTTCTAAAACTATTTTACCAAGCAATCTGTGTGGACACTGCATCAAACAAGCAGTCT
>NZ_RSEJ01000368.1 GCF_009910675.1 Photobacterium alginatilyticum
GGTAAATCCGAAAAGCTGGGTGGACTTCATAGCCCGGTCACTCCGATTGTCTTAGTGAACCAATTGTGTACCATACTAGGTGGTTCGCCTCTGATCCCTAAGCTGAGCTCCAAAGTCTGGATTTCTTCCTAAAGTTAAAGTAAGGGGGCAAGGCCCCGTTTTTCCCTATCTGGGAGTCGGTCTTCTCTATGGATCTAGTTTTTGTATTTCAATTCAATAAGCAGTCTCCCTTTAGTATGCTTGTAGCTCGATAAGGGAGGAATCAAAACCTTCCCTTTCCCTCGAGCCTGGTCCCAGGACATCGCTCTTCTAGTAGCAGCAGATTTTTTTCAATATATAGAAGTAATTTTGGGCACAAAATAGGTTCTTATT
>NZ_RSEJ01000369.1 GCF_009910675.1 Photobacterium alginatilyticum
TTAGTCACTTAACCATACAACCCCAAGGAGTTTTTTTATTTTCACTTTTCAAAAAAGTGAAGACAAAAGCGTATGTTCAAACAACCAAGGTTTACGTCACCTACATTCGATCAAGAAATGTAAGGACATTGGTTTTTCGCCGGACTCTACACAAGACACTTGAATGTGTATTGCTTGAGAACTCGTTTCATCTTTCGATGAAACATTTTAATTCAACCTGATGGTTGAATTTACTAGTCAGCTTTCCAGATTGTTAAAGAGCAAACGCTAAAAGCGTTAATCAATAACCGAAGTCATTCATTAGCGCTTTTGCTATTTCTAAAACTATTTTACCAAGCAATCTGTGTGGACACTGCATCAAACAAGCAGTCT
>NZ_RSEJ01000370.1 GCF_009910675.1 Photobacterium alginatilyticum
GTACTTATAGAAATATATGGTACACAACCTATTTCGGGATACATTGGGCTAAGTGAGCTATGAGCGCAAAACCTATATTTACTTAACCGAGATCACTCTTTAACATGTTTTGGAATTGGATGATTAATCGRAGATTGGAGGATGTAGGTGATTGAYTRGAGAAGGAGCGATAAGGAGAAAGACCTAGGTTTTAAATATTAAGGAGGTCTATCGACCACGATGGAGTCTAGAAACCGGTAMATGTTTTCAAATGCTTAAAGATTTTCTAGTTAAAACAGAAATTGTTAAACAAAAGCTTTTGGTTGTACTTTTATTGTCACGTTAAAAAGAAAAAGAAAAGACGGCAAGAAAAAGCCATTGAGGTGAAAAAA
>NZ_RSEJ01000371.1 GCF_009910675.1 Photobacterium alginatilyticum
TCTTTGATTGGTGTTGGCGGAAACTCCTCAAACTTCTCTAATACTTAGCCTATAAAGTAAGTATATTCATCATTATATGTTAATTGTTGAATTGGTGTTGGATGGGTGTTGATTTAAATAGAGTTATTGTTGATGTTGTATATCGAATAGCTTGTTGATCGAGTTGATTGTTTTTTTTGAGTGAATGATTGTTGATTTTGAKTTTATGTCATGAAGTTTGRAATATTTAAGGAGCTTGCATGTTTGGCTAATTAATTATTGATTTCATGACTTGTTTGACTAGTTATTGAATGTGTTCTAATTCATGTGTTGGGTTGTAGTTTGATTTTTGAAATTAAGCGCTTTTGTGATAAGTAAGTTATTGATTTGAT
>NZ_RSEJ01000372.1 GCF_009910675.1 Photobacterium alginatilyticum
TCTTTGATTGGTGTTGGCGGAAACTCCTCAAACTTCTCTAATACTTAGCCTATAAAGTAAGTATATTCATCATTATATGTTAATTGTTGAATTGGTGTTGGATGGGTGTTGATTTAAATAGAGTTATTGTTGATGTTGTATATCGAATAGCTTGTTGATCGAGTTGATTGTTTTTTTTGAGTGAATGATTGTTGATTTTGAGTTTATGTCATGAAGTTTGAAATATTTAAGGAGCTTGCATGTTTGGCTAATTAATTATTGATTTCATGACTTGTTTGACTAGTTATTGAATGTGTTCTAATTCATGTGTTGGGTTGTAGTTTGATGTTTGAAATTAAGCGCTTTTGTGATTAGTAAGTTATTGATTTGAT
>NZ_RSEJ01000373.1 GCF_009910675.1 Photobacterium alginatilyticum
CCACCTGCACAAGCAGGTATCGCAGCGTGAATACATAGCGTTGCGAGGCGAACCGGGGGAACTGAAACATCTAAGTACCCCGAGGAACAGAAATCAACYGAGATTCCGGCAGTAGCGGCGAGCGAAACCGGATTAGCCCTTAAGCTAGTTGMGTGTTAGGCGAATGTGCTGGAAAGCACAGCAGTAAAGGGTGATAGCCCCGTAGCCGACARCGCACTTCRAGTGAAATCGAGTAGGACGGGACACGTGATATCCTGTCTGAACATGGGGGGACCATCCTCCAAGGCTAAATACTCCTGACTGACCGATAGTGAACCAGTACCGTGAGGGAAAGGCGAAAAGAACCCCTGTGAGGGGAGTGAAATAGAA
>NZ_RSEJ01000374.1 GCF_009910675.1 Photobacterium alginatilyticum
ATCATCTTTTAGTAGGCACTACCGATACACCTTTAGATCATCATCAATTGGAGCCAAAACCCATGAAGCAAGAAATAAATTTCATTTTGGATACCTTAAAAGATTATCTGAAAATTGTCCCCAAGGAAAAAGATGTACTAWGCGTATTCGTAGGTCTCAGACCTCTCGTACTACCTGAAAACAAGGAAGTGGGCACCAAAGAAATATCCAGGGACCATAAGCTTAAAGTCACCGCATCCAAATTGATCACCAKTACAGGAGGCAAATGGACCACCTACAGGAAGATGGCAGAAGATACGGTGGACCAAGCTATAGAAGTTGGTAGTTTATCAGCCGGCCCATGTCAAACACAGACCTTAAAAATCCATG
>NZ_RSEJ01000375.1 GCF_009910675.1 Photobacterium alginatilyticum
TTCTRTTTCACTCCCCTCACAGGGGTTCTTTTCGCCTTTCCCTCACGGTACTGGTTCACTATCGGTCAGTCAGGAGTATTTAGCCTTGGAGGATGGTCCCCCCATGTTCAGACAGGATATCACGTGTCCCGTCCTACTCGATTTCACTGTAAAGGCGCTGTCGACTACGGGGCTATCACCCTTTCTTGCCAGGCTTTCCARCCTGTTCGTCTAACGCCAATCTAGCTTAAGGGCTAATCCGGTTTCGCTCGCCGCTACTGCCGGAATCTCGGTTGATTTCTGTTCCTCGGGGTACTTAGATGTTTCAGTTCCCCCGGTTCGCCTCGCAACGCTATGTATTCACGCTGCGATACCTGCTTGTGCAGGTGG
>NZ_RSEJ01000376.1 GCF_009910675.1 Photobacterium alginatilyticum
ATCATCTTTTAGTAGGCACTACCGATACACCTTTAGATCATCATCAATTGGAGCCAAAACCCATGAAGCAAGAAATAAATTTCATTTTGGATACCTTAAAAGATTATCTGAAAATTGTCCCCAAGGAAAAAGATGTACTAAGCGTATTCGTAGGTCTCAGACCTCTCGTACTACCTGAAAACAAGGAAGTGGGCACCAAAGAAATATCCAGGGACCATAAGCTTAAAGTCACCGCATCCAAATTGATCACCATTACAGGAGGCAAATGGACCACCTACAGGAAGATGGCAGAAGATACGGTGGACCAAGCTATAGAAGTTGGTAGTTTATCAGCCG
Source organism: Photobacterium alginatilyticum (assembly GCF_009910675.1). Lineage (GTDB taxonomy): Bacteria > Pseudomonadota > Gammaproteobacteria > Enterobacterales > Vibrionaceae > Photobacterium > Photobacterium alginatilyticum. The sequence continues at coordinate 337 of NZ_RSEJ01000376.1, forward strand.
GCCCATGTCAAACACAGACCTTAAAAATCCATG
>NZ_RSEJ01000377.1 GCF_009910675.1 Photobacterium alginatilyticum
TTCTATTTCACTCCCCTCACAGGGGTTCTTTTCGCCTTTCCCTCACGGTACTGGTTCACTATCGGTCAGTCAGGAGTATTTAGCCTTGGAGGATGGTCCCCCCATGTTCAGACAGGATATCACGTGTCCCGTCCTACTCGATTTCACTGTAAAGGCGCTGTCGACTACGGGGCTATCACCCTTTCTTGCCAGGCTTTCCAGCCTGTTCGTCTAACGCCAATCTAGCTTAAGGGCTAATCCGGTTTCGCTCGCCGCTACTGCCGGAATCTCGGTTGATTTCTGTTCCTCGGGGTACTTAGATGTTTCAGTTCCCCCGGTTCGCCTCGCAACGCTATGTATTCACGCTGCGATACCTGCTTGTGCAGGTGG
>NZ_RSEJ01000054.1 GCF_009910675.1 Photobacterium alginatilyticum
GCAAAGAACGGAGCAACCTGCGTTTCCCAGAACTTTAAGGACAGCCCTACGATGAGCGAATGGACTAAGAGTTCCCGTTCTTGGGCGACGTGGTTACGACCAGATCCAAAAGCAGTCTTTTGTCATGCCTAACGCCTGCAATAAGGTGTGCCACGATGAACCAACCAAGCGCACCGTACTCCATACCAAAAATGCCGAATGTAATGCATCACCTTGATTGTTTTGTTATGTGCCTTGGATTCAAATAGTAAGTGCGCACTACTTGCTTAAGTTATCTTTCGGCAGGTTTTTAATTTCATTCAGATCACCCGTACAAGTATTTAACTTATATACTCGGTTTTCGATTTCTTTAATTTCATAACATTGTTTTTCTTCATGCAGCTTACCATCCCATTTACTTGCAAACATGAGCATTGGAAAAGCCATACAAAATGCTAAAGCTACAATTCCCATACCAAGTCCATCCCCAATAGCAGCTAAGCCTTTACTATCTGATATTTTTTCGACAGATTTAGCTATAGTTTCTGCTTTTGATACCTTTTCTTCCATAGTTTTCTCTGCTTACTTTAAACAAATTTAAGGAATATTATCGCTAATTACTGTATGAGCACATAACGTCTGCCATAAGGTGTGCCCCACTGAACCAGCAAAGCGCACCGGACTCCATACCAAAACCGCCGAGTGTAATGCATCACCTTGATGGCCTTGTTATGGCGCCAATCCTTTTGTTTTACTTACGTTTTCCCATTAACTCTCAGCATTCTGAGGCCTTGCTCTTCATCATGCAAGGTAGCGGCAACAAAATCGGAACCTCATTGGCAATGAATCTGAAAGCGATTTAGTAAACGAAAAAACAACCACTAACCAAATGCCAATCCCTTGTTGCGGCACTCGAACTTGGGCAATCACAGCTAAAGAGGAAAAAGAACCTTGTGACCACCAAACAGATAACCGCAACCTGCGTAATAACCATCATCGCGTGATGATAAATTGCGGCTAAAGAACTTGGAGATTTTCACCGCTAAATTGGCAATGAATTTTATCTACGCCATGCAGAAAACCGCAATAATCGCTGAACGGTTCTCACGGCATTGCGACTGATAAGATATTGGAAAAACTGCCACCATTGATGAAATAGACCATGATGACTACAGTTCGTTAAGAGCCATAACGCCTGCAATAAGGTGCCCCGCACTAAACTAACAAAGCACACTGAACTTCATACCAAAACCGCCGAGTGTAAAGGGTCACCTTGATTGCCTTGTTAGCTCTTCAATGCAAATAGCTGCAAAGCAAAACTAAAAAAGAGTATCAACAAACCTAAGAGCCTTGGAGACTGGTCCCGACCAATAACTGCACCTTCGAGCCTAACGATTGGTCTTAAAATGTAGCGTAAAATTGTACCTAGGATACCAAAGGCTATAAAGAACAGGTAAAAAAACGGTAATATCAATGCCGTGGAGCTTGATATCAATATCTTGCTTATCCATTGGCTATAGTTCAGAGCCCAAATGCCTAATAAAGCCAATACAAAAGGTATACCTACTATCCAAGCATAATCATTTAATAAGCTTTCGAATTCAGGAAGTAAAACCCACGCAGATATAAACAGTCCAAGTAGACTCAACGTACCAATAATTTGAATTGTACGTAAGATCTCCCGATCAGCTTCAGTTGGCTCATGATTTCGTCTTAATAGGAACATAGGCAAAATACTTCGATGTGTAAAATCACGAAAGCGATTACTTAGAGTTGAAAGTATCTCAGGTCTTGCTACATCAAGAGCTAACATTCCGGTACCTAACATACCTAATAATAAAGCCACTTCATTAATCAATTGACAAACCTCTTATATATTCAAATATGCCGATGAGAGCTAACGCCTGCTATAAGGTGCCCCACGCAAAACTAGCAAAACGCACCGAACTTCATACCAAAACCGCCGAGTGTAACGGGTCACCTTGATTGCCTTGTTAAGCCTTAATTTTCAACAAAACAAATAGGTCGATTGTTATAGATCGACCATTTAATTAATAAGTTCTTACTAATTATCATTTCAATATAATCACCAGATTCTGATTTATCATCTATGAGCACAGAGCACATGAAGTTTCTACTTTTATGCTCTAAATCCGTTTCGGATATGATTATAACAAAGTCAATAGAATCAAGTTTTGAGTCTGGTTTATAAAGAGCCTTTTCAGTTTCAATCACAAGAGAGTCATGTTTAAAAGCAGAAACAGCTTCGTTAAGGACTAATAACCCTTTTACGGCGTTATCAAACCCCAAATGCTTTGATGATATGCGCAGCTGTTTATTAGCATGGCGCATAACATCATTCCTGTAGCCTCGGTAGGCCCTATTTATAACTTTTCGCCGGAATGTTTTATCGGGATGAGCTGAAATAATATCTTCAACGTGCATCGTACCGCGAAATATAGAAGCTAACTCGTTATCAACTTTAGCCTCTTCATTCAGCCATACATTTATTTTGTCTTCAGGGCTATTAGATAACGTTTTCTTTTCTAAAATGACACTTCTATTAAATAGAAAATAGTCAGGTTTACTTACTGCGTTACCATGGTTACCAACAAACAAGTGGTCAAGCGCATCAACATCTTCATGTTCATGATCACTAAGCAAGAACTGATGGAATCGCTCCTCTAACGTACTGATAATACATCTCCTTTAAGGCTTAACGCCCGCAATAAGGTGCGCCCCACTGAACCAACCAAGCACACCGAACTCCATACCAAAACCGCCGAGTGTAACGCGTCACCCTTGATTGCCTTGTTATGTGATTATTTGTTTAAGATGTTGCGCTTGTTCTTTAAAGATGGTCATTTCTGACAATTTGTTCGCTTTTGCAACCGAAATCCACTGTATCCCTGTTTCATCAATATGCTGAAATTCAATTTGAAGTTCGTACTTACGACTAGAGATTAATGCCGTAATTAAACCAATTATGAATGCAATCGGAGCCATAATGTATCCAAAGCCTTCGGGACATATTACCCATACAATGCCAGAAAAAACTAAGCCCAAAGCCATAAGCCTGAATAAATGGTCTTTAATTGCATTTTGTTTAACTCGTACATCTCGGATTCTCGACAACTTGTAGTCGTCTTTTTGAAATCTAAAATTATTATCAGTTATTTTAAAATCTTGCGTATTAATCATATAACTTCCTATCACATAACGCCTGCAATAAGGTGCCCCACGCAAAACCAACAAAACGCGCCGAACTCCATACCAAAACCGCCGAGTGTAACGGGTCACCTTGATTGCTTTGTTATGTTTTTTTAGCTTCGTGTACCATACCAAGCGCTACCATTACTCAGAATTACTGATATATCTGAGCCTGGAATGACTAGGATAACCCCTTCATCTTCATACAAGAAGTTAGCCCAATTTTGGCAAAATACATTCCAAGTTGTTCCTATACCAATTTCTTGCTTCCAAAACACATACAGCACACTTTCATTCGGAATCCCTAAAGTTGATAACATTGAGGTGAAAATTGAAAAATCATCATTATTTCAATCTTCGAACCAACAATACCAACAAGGGTTTTCTGCAATTATTTTTGATGCCCATTCAGAGCTATCAAGTAACATCAAATGACGGTTTGAATGACTTACAAACTTCTGCCATAAAGTTGAACATTCATCCTTGCTTAAAATATTAACCTGTTTGAGGTGGTTTTCAGACATTTTAGGATCATCATAAAAAACGCCTGGGATCTCTTTTGTCACTGATTACTTCCCCAAAAACATAACGCCGAACATAAGGTGCGCCACGTCCAACTTACCAAGCACACTGAACTTCATACCAAAACCGCCGAGTGTAACGCGTCACCTTGATGTTTTTGTTATATGCAAAATCACGCATTGTTATATGTCTTGATTACCTAACTTTTCCCAGAACGTATTTACAAAGGTTAATTCTGTTGCAGTCAGAGGATACTGATAAATATTTCCCTCTCGGATGTTGGCAAACGACATGTCTTCGGCTTCTGGGGCATAAATAATGCCTTGAGTTGTAAACTCAGTCATAACACCTAGACACTTTTTTACTCTCTTATTAGCTAAAGTAGCTTTGTTCTTAAGCACGAAACCTTTGAGGGTGCGAGCCGATGTTTGCTGGTAGTCTTCTAGTTTTGAGAAGACGAGTGGGGTGTTACCTTCCAAAACTATATCAGTAACATTAAGCGCAATCATACCTCGGCTTTTCGATGAGTTATCAGAGTTTAAACGAGTTTTAATCTGTTCGTTTGCTGCTTTTACACGTTTTGCTAGCTGCTTGAACGACTTCATCCTCTTGCACTCCACGTAAAGTTTTGTGCCATTGATATCAACAACTAGGTCAGATATACCTCGCAAGTCAACGTTATAGCCAGCTTTTATAAAACGAGACGCCATTCCTAGCTCAAACGCGAAGTCACGAGATTGATCCTTTGTTGTTGCATTTCTAAACCGCTGTCCCGATGTCATTTTTTTGATTGGTTCTAAAATAGCTTCAGTATCAAAACTTCTGAAAACGTTCATGATTCTCACAAGCTCATTTGCTTCCTTATGGGCATTGAGAAAAATGCTAACACTTTCTTTAGCATCTTCTGCCCCACCACCATTAAGAAACTCCTGAAGATCTTTTTCATATGACCCAAATCGTGTTTTTTCGTAAGGAACCCCAAAACTACTTATCCACTCACATGCTTCAGAATAAGCTTCTTCTACTTGCTTACTTTCATGAATGAACTTTTCACAATCTGGTTCAATATAATTACCACTCAAAATACAATCCTTCTTGATGAAACTTTAATTGCATATAACGCCTGCAATAAGGTGTGCCACGATGAACTCACCAAGCGCACTGAACTCCGTACCAAAACCGCCGAGTGTAACGCATCACCCTTGATTGCCTTGTTATATGCTCTATCTCAAGCACTTAAGTTATGATAGATTTTTGACTCCGACATCATCTCTAGAGCAGGCAATCTTACATGGAACCAGTTACTACTACATTAACAATGGTAGCTCTCAAACAAACCGTTACACACGTAACAAAAAAGCTTCTTGATAAGGTCTGGGAACATGATACAGAACAAGGAAAAGAACTACTAAGACAACTGTCTGAAAGCAATGCCGCCGAAGTATACGCAGAAAAATATGTAAGTCGTTTTATGAAGATGCGGACACTACACAGTGCTGAATCAGACGTATACTTAGATGAAATTTACTCGCCACTAAAACTGGAAGTTCAGTCTAATGGTGATGAGCTCACCGTAGAAGATGGGTTTACATTAGGCTTTAGCAAAGTAATCAACATCATAGGCATAGCCGGGCAAGGTAAAAGTACGATATTACGTAAGTTATTTCTTGAAGAAATGCGTAAAGCTCAACGTTTTCCATTTATGATAGAGTTACGTCGCGTAGAAAATGACTCAATACTCAGTTACTTTAAGCAACAGCTTAAAGATATTGGTTTAGCCTTTGATGATGGTGACGTCGAAATCTTGTTACAATCAAGAAAAATTGTATTAATGCTAGATGGCTACGATGAAGTAGCATCGCAAAATCGACTTAAATTACTAAGTGAAATCATACAACTAAAAACAAGATACAGTTGTGATGTTATCGTAACAACAAGGCCGGGTACGGAGATATGCAGCGAGGTCGACATTGTTAACTTAAAAGTAAAGAGCCTTGAAATCGATGATATTATTTCAATCATTTCAAAGTTAGATAAAAATGACGAATTAGAAGAACTTCCAAGATTAATCAAAAGTAACAAACAGTTACAAGAGACATTAATTAGTCCAATTCTCGTTAATCTTCTATATGTGTGTTACCCATACCTCGACATCGTCCCTGAAAGCGTAGTAGATTTCTACGACAAGCTATTTATCACTTTATTCAGTAGACATGATAAGATCAAAAACTTTAATAGAGAAAAATACTCTCCCATCACAGCTATAGAAGCAAACAAAGTTTTTAATGCTTTTTGCTTTGACAGCATCAATAAAAATTCTTTAGAGTTTACAGAAGAATCTCTATATGGTTATTTACAATCTGCAATACGACTAAACCAAGTATTACCAGAATATACAGAACAAATTCAAAAAGACTTAATAAATATTACTTGTTTAATCCAAAAAGATGGTTTTGATAAATACGTATTTTTACATAAATCTGTACAAGAGTTTCATGCTGCTAAATTTATAGCCTCTTTACCTCATAAACATAAGGAAAAGTTCTACTCAAAGTTATCAGAAGCTATTGATAACGAAGATAAGTTTGATAATGTACTTCAGTTCTTAAAGTATATTGATACCGACGATTATAATTCACTACTAGTTGTTGAATATTTCAACAGAAACAAACTAAACCATTTAAAAACTGATAGCAAAGATGTGATTTTAGATTCACACATATCTAAAGTACTAAAGAATAAACACATAGAGTTTCATATTGAAGATAATTCATATTTTTGTGAGACAATGGCTGTTATCTATCAGAAAAACTTATTATCAACCCTCACTTTCTTTAGCTCCGGCGAACGAAGAGCAACACTTAACTCTGAAGAATTATTTTCTGACCATTTATTTAATTTAGACATTCATTCAACAGAAAAGGACCCTCTTGAAGCGAAAGTATTATCACTAGAAGATCTTAAAGGTATTTCTTCTAACACCATTATCAACGGCGATTCACCTGATTTTATAGTAACAACAGCTTATGAATACTTACAAGCCTCTGGAGGCTATCAAAAATTTTCAGAAATTGTAAAAGAAGAGATAATGAACTTTTACACAAATATTTACGGGCCAATTTACGAGAAAAATCAACAAGTATCAAGAATTCTTGATATCGATTTTGATATGTAACACTATTTAGCAGGGTGGTCAAACTGCCCTGCATATAACGCCTGCGACTTGTGAATCCCCACAAAATACCTTTGTAGTTCAATAAGTAGACACGCACCTTACCTTCTGATCTAATGAATTCACCACAAACACAAAAGATTGAAAGCAAGATGCGTGATATTCAAATACTACACGAGTCGCTGGAAAAACAATGC
>NZ_RSEJ01000380.1 GCF_009910675.1 Photobacterium alginatilyticum
CACCTTATTGCAGGCGTTATGCACCTTAGAGCCAAGTTCATCGATGGTAGAATGTTCATCGTATATTTCCACGATTTCTCTGGCTATTCGTTCAGCGAAAGGCTGCCTGAAAGTTCAGAGAACAGCAGGTTGTCGTTTTCTTTGTCGCCTTTTACCTTGGCAATTCAGCCGTGAGTTTCCGTCGTTACATTGCTTTGAAAAGGCAGCAGCTTGTCTTAACCAATAGTGAGGTGCAGCAGCCAATCAAATCTGTATCAGGTTGTCATTCAAGTTGGTCTGGCTCAAGGTGTTGAAAGTAAATCTGAATTATTGGAGTCTGCGCTTGTTGTCTGCATGCCGCAGTCTCATCAAGCGTGGAAAGATTATCG
>NZ_RSEJ01000381.1 GCF_009910675.1 Photobacterium alginatilyticum
TGAAGTTCCAAATCAAAGTCTTTGGTATGTCAAATTGACTTGTCAAACATGAGACCTTATAATCATAGGTCCCGACGCACCTTGTTGAGTATTAAGATATTCGAGAAAACCAGTATTATCTGGAAATAGCTCATAAAAATGACGTGAAGCTCATTACACAACCTCCACTCGATACGACCAAAAGAGTATTCGTGAGGAGTTGAGATGTCTTTCAAGTGGTTGTTACCACCCTTTAAGCATATATTAGTTACCTTATCATTTGCCTGACGCCGATTGATAAGTGGATTTAGATGCTAATACATGATTGTTTATATTATCATTCGCCTGACGTCGATTGATAAGAGCATTTTGATATTATGGCATTAACC
>NZ_RSEJ01000382.1 GCF_009910675.1 Photobacterium alginatilyticum
TGGTGGCCGGGATTGAAGAGAGATATAGCGGTATTTGTGGGTAAGTGTTTGACTTGCCAGCCAGTAAAAGCCGAACATCAGCGACCATCGGGCTTGTTGCAGCCATTGCCCATGGCCGAGTGGAAATGGGAAGGATCGCGATGGATTTCGTGACTAACTTACCGAGAGCCGTAAGTGGGTGTGACGCAGTTTGGGTCGTGGTAGATAGATTGACGAAGTTTGCGCACTTTATACCGATCAAGATGACAGACTCAGTGGAAGTTTTGGGAAGGAAGTACGTGAAGGAAATTGTGAGGTTACACGGGGTACCTATCTCGATAGTTTCGGATCGGGATGCTAGATTTGTATCGAGATTCTGGGGTTCATT
>NZ_RSEJ01000383.1 GCF_009910675.1 Photobacterium alginatilyticum
GGCCTATTTTTCAGCAAAAACCCCCCCTTAGTTTAATTATTAAAGCCTTAGTAGTTAATTAGTTATTAAGCTTTTAATATCTTGTTGTAATTTCCATGTTAAATAGCTCTTGTAATATTTGAATTCCAAGCTTTTTATATAAAATTCCAGTCCTTTTTATTGTCTTATTGCACTCTTTAAATATTATTTATATGCTCTCTTTATATTTATTATAATATAGTAGTTATATAGCACTTTTTAGCCAAAAATACCAAAAATTCGTACTTTTCCAGAAAAAAATATTTGATCCTTCCAAAAATAGTGTTATTATATATATATATTAGGTTTGTAAAAGAGAAAAAAATATTTGCTTAATATTTTAGTAGTT
>NZ_RSEJ01000384.1 GCF_009910675.1 Photobacterium alginatilyticum
GCTGCATCGAATAAACTGCTATAAGTACCAAATCTACAATTTCAACAGCTTTTACTGGAGAAATCAAGCAAGCAAGCTTGCTTGCTTGGTTTTGTTGACCCTCATATGTCTCGAGCATCCGCTATCCAAGAACCACTTGTCCTCGTTTAGCTTCGACCTCAAGCATACCTACAAAACRMAACAATCATTGGTACCYTAATCCACWTTTGGGTCCTTGAGGATTAGTGTCTCGAYCYTTTGGAACCMAAACAAGATCACGTCTATTAATTTTATATCTATTTGGACAATAAACATWATCTTMATARTGATCACAWYGATTACAWGTTATACATTTTTCATGCACAATGGGTTTAACAAAGCAATTAT
>NZ_RSEJ01000385.1 GCF_009910675.1 Photobacterium alginatilyticum
AAATGAAATTACAGAAACAGGAAAGACCGAAACGAAATAACAGGAAATGAAGGTACTGAAATTAGAACAGAAAGGAAATAAAGAAAAAATTAAAACAGCAAAAAGAAAGGGTTGGATTAAATCCCAGACGAGTCCACTGTTTAACAGTGTCCCCTTAAACCCTATTTGCCCGCCACCTTTTAGCTTCTGGCTTGGTGGGCAAAGGATTCCCAAGGTAAAACGTCTGATCACTGTGCAGCGACGGAAGCGGAGTCACTGCACCCGGCGAGCCTTTTGTAAGGTGGTACTCTCTCTCTAGATATGCAGTATGTAAGTAATATTGCTGTGTGAATTGTGTGTTGAGGCTGAAGGGTTGGATGCCTATTT
>NZ_RSEJ01000386.1 GCF_009910675.1 Photobacterium alginatilyticum
GATACTACCGATACCGATGATTTTGCCCTTGCCATTATCACCGAAGGTCACATAGCCTCCGTCTTTAGGTGCAAGGGTTGTAAATTTTGTTTTGTCTCCCGTCATATGTCTCGAGCATCCGCTATCCAAGAACCACTTGTCCTCGTTTAGCTTCGACCTCAAGCATACCTACAAAACAAAACAATCATTGGTACCCTAATCCACTTTTGGGTCCTTGAGGATTAGTGTCTCGATCCTTTGGAACCCAAACAAGATCACGTCTATTAATTTTATATCTATTTGGACAATAAACATAATCTTCATAATGATCACATCGATTACATGTTATACATTTTTCATGCACAATGGGTTTAACAAAGCAATTAT
>NZ_RSEJ01000387.1 GCF_009910675.1 Photobacterium alginatilyticum
CCGCCGCTCGCCGCCCAACAAATCACCCGAAGGGTCAATGTTGTCGCTGCCGCTCGACTTGCATGTGTTAGGCCTGCCGCCAGCGTTCAATCTGAGCCATGATCAAACTCTTCAATTTAAAGTTTTTGATAGCTCAATGAATACTGTTATTAGTTATTTCTAACTAAGAATTGACTGTGCCGATATAGCCGAAGCTATTTCGTATTGGTCACTCAGTTTCATTGATGCCAAATTTGCTTTCACTTTTAAAAAGTGAAGACAAAAGGTTTGACTAATCATTTCACGAGTGCCCACACAGATTGCATGGTCAAATTGTTAAAGAACGTTGACTTTCAATGCCTTGGCGTTAACCGCTTCAGCAAGTC
>NZ_RSEJ01000388.1 GCF_009910675.1 Photobacterium alginatilyticum
ATAACGCCTGCGATAAGGTGCCCCGCACGAAACTAACAAAGCACACTGAACTTCATACCAAAACCGCCGAGTGTAACGGGTCACCTTGATTGCTTTGTTAGGCATTTCCACATGTGAAATCTTTACTTGGCCGCTGAACTCTCAGCATTCTCCGCCGCCAACCGTGCGATACAGCACTCACTAAYCCTCACTGGACATGATAACTATCAACACCTTAAAGCCAACTACATTTGCATGACAACCAAATGAGGTGCTAATCGAGGCTGCATCACTGAACGGATGGGTAAAGTAAACGACAAGCCTTTCACTGCGGTGTATCGAAGGAACTATGAATGTCTATTGCCATCGTCTGAGGCAGCAAAGAA
>NZ_RSEJ01000389.1 GCF_009910675.1 Photobacterium alginatilyticum
GTTCGGGATTTGCTCAAGCGTTTCAAAATGAGTGATGCAAAGCCCGCACCAACTCCTATAAGTCCTTCGACTAAGCTTGATAAAGATGAGTCCGGTAAGAGTTTTGATCAAAAGACTTATCGAGGTATGATAGGTTCTCTTTTATACTTAACGGCTAGTAGACCGGATATTATGTTTAGTGTATGTTTATGTGCTAGATATCAATCGGATCCTAAGGAATCGCATTTCAAAGCGGTTAAACGCATATTTAGATATTTGGTAGGAACTACAAATTTAGGATTATTTTATCCGCATAACACACATTTTGAATTGCTTGGGTATTCCGATGCCGATTTTGCCGGATGCAAATTAGATAGAAAAAGTAC
>NZ_RSEJ01000390.1 GCF_009910675.1 Photobacterium alginatilyticum
ATAACGCCTGCGATAAGGTGCCCCGCACGAAACTAACAAAGCACACTGAACTTCATACCAAAACCGCCGAGTGTAACGGGTCACCTTGATTGCTTTGTTAGGCATTTCCACATGTGAAATCTTTACTTGGCCGCTGAACTCTCAGCATTCTCCGCCGCCAACCGTGCGATACAGCACTCACTAACCCTCACTGGACATGATAACTATCAACACCTTAAAGCCAACTACATTTGCATGACAACCAAATGAGGTGCTAATCGAGGCTGCATCACTGAACGGATGGGTAAAGTAAACGACAAGCCTTTCACTGCGGTGTATCGAAGGAACTATGAATGTCTATTGCCATCGTCTGAGGCAGCAAAGAA
>NZ_RSEJ01000391.1 GCF_009910675.1 Photobacterium alginatilyticum
TTCGACAACTCTTCCTATATCATTCTTTTGCTATATGTGGATGATATGTTGATTGCTGGGTCGAGCCTTGTCGAGATCAACAAGGTGAAGCAACAAATGGCRAAACAYTTTGARATGAAAGATTTGGGAGCCGCAAAGCAAMTTCTCGGGATKAGAATTACGAGRGAGRAAGATGGTTCRTTGTTTCTTTSACAAGCTGAGTATGTGAAGAAAGTGTTGGCTCGTTTTASTATGAGCGGTGCCAAGCCCGTAGGCACCCCGTTAGCCGCACATTTCAAATTGTCGAAGAACCAARCACCCTCAACCGAGRAAGATAAAGATCACRTGTCGAAGGTACCTTATGCTTCGGCCATTGGTAGCTTAA
>NZ_RSEJ01000392.1 GCF_009910675.1 Photobacterium alginatilyticum
CCCTTGCACCGATGTGGTGAAGTTTCCCTACAAGTTTCTACTCCAGCTAATTATAAATCTAAGGCAAATGAGAAATTGCCAGATAACGTCTTACCCTACAACGCCTAGCTTACACTAAGCTAGGAGATTCATAAATGAGAAATCKGAGAARARGGATCAAGATAAGTTATCGAAAATKKKTTTTCTCTAATTCGAATAGAATTACTTGAATTATAATTTAGTTCAAASGTYGTCCTTGAAACAAGTCATTTTTYTATASTTGCTATGAAAATCTTCARGAATAAGCTACAAATTAGCCACCATGAATCTACTGCATGTACTTCRTGTATATAATATATGTACAKARATYTATTTTATCCACCTA
>NZ_RSEJ01000056.1 GCF_009910675.1 Photobacterium alginatilyticum
GTAATCGGCGTGTCCTGGGCAGTCTACGTGTGCGTAGTGACGACTTGGAGTATCGTACTCTACGTGAGAAGTAGAGATAGTGATACCACGCTCGCGCTCTTCTGGAGCGTTATCGATAGATGCGAAGTCTTTAGCCTCACCACCGTATACTTTTGACAGAGTAGTACAGATAGCAGCTGTTAGAGTAGTTTTACCGTGGTCAACGTGGCCGATAGTACCAACGTTAACGTGCGGTTTTGTACGTTCAAATTTTTCTTTAGACATGGATAGTCCCTCTAGGCACGGCATTTGGTGGCATTACGACCACACAACCAATCATGGGTTTGTAGAGTATATATCAAAAGGATTGAAGTGACTTGGAGAGGGAGTGGTGCTGATAGGCGGATTTGAACCGCCGACCTCACCCTTACCAAGGGTGCGCTCTACCGACTGAGCTATATCAGCACACAAAAGTGTGGAGCGGGCAGCGGGAATCGAACCCGCATCATCAGCTTGGAAGGCTGAGGTAATAGCCATTATACGATGCCCGCAAACTCGTAACTCGTAGAGCTATTCAATCATTTGAAAATGGTGGAGGGAGATGGATTCGAACCATCGAAGGCAGAGCCGTCAGATTTACAGTCTGATCCCTTTGGCCACTCGGGAACCCCTCCAGGGGTGTTGCAAAGAAACTGGTGCCGACTACCGGAATCGAACTGGTGACCTACTGATTACAAGTCAGTTGCTCTACCTACTGAGCTAAGTCGGCTTAAGTGCTGCGCATTCTAGAGAATGATCCCAGCCCTTGCAATACCTATATTATTTTTTTTTCAGTTTTTTCTATCAAGCGTTGCAATTTTAGCCATCATCGGCATTTTGCATACAAAGCAAGGCCTTCCAGTACCAAGTCTGAACGGTGTCGGTAGTGTTTTGACCAAGACACAGGTAAATGACGTACGCCACCACCGCATAGGATCACTTCAGGCTCGGCCTTCAGTTTATCGCGGGCTTGCCCCAGGCCATATTCTATCAGCCCCAGCAGTGCCGCACGGCAGCCGTTTTTCAGACCATCCGCGGTATTGTCAGCAAAGCTGATTGTTTCACTGTGCTCGCGGTCCGAAAAAACCTTGGTGGTGTTTTCCAGTACCGATTTCATCATGAGCTGGTAGCCAGGTGCAATCCAGCCGCCCTGATGTTTGCCGTCTTCGGACAGCACATCAAAGGTTAGCGCCGTGCCGATATCGACAATCACGGTTGGCCTTTTAAATTCCTGCCGAATAGCTACCAAGGTCAGCCAGCGATCGACGCCCAGGTATTGGTACTCGGCATAGGCATTCTTTACGCCAAAATCTTTACGCAGTGTTTTTACCTGCATTACCGGAATATTGGCCAACTGGGCAATACGCTGGATGGAGTTATCGACCTCCACCGGGCCAACACTGGCAAAGACGATTCTGTTAACTTCCTTCTCTAACAGCGGCTCTAGCACCATTTCCAGCTTACGGCTTGGATATCGGCCTAATAGCTCGAAATTGCCATCGTCAAACAGTTGGGCAACCTTGACATAGGTGTTGCCCGCTTCAATTAATAATTGCATTAACAACCTCTAAGGCTGATTTCACCACCGACGTAAGGCGTAATACCTTGTTCGGTTTCCAGTAATAACGCCCCCTGACTATTAATTCCGCGGGCTATTCCTTCTACCACACGCTCACCAATTAATAATTTCACAGGACGATCCAAAAAGTTATCTAATCGATTCCAGCGCTCAATGAAGCCATCCAGGCCAACATTCTCGTAATGCTCAAGCGTTTCGTACAAACGCCGGATCAGCGTTGCTGCCAGCTGGTTTCGCTCCGGAAGGTGGCTGCAAGCCTGCGTCAAATTGGTCCACGCCTGGCCGATATCCGATCCTTCCTGCTCTGTCATCGCAACATTCAGCCCCATCCCGATCACCAGGTGGGCAGCTTCTCCGGCCTGGCCTGTCATTTCGACAAGAATACCGGCCAGCTTCCTGTCTTGGTAATACAGATCGTTGGGCCATTTGACTTTGATATCATCTGCCCCGAGAGATTGCAGAGCCTCAGCTATCGCCACTCCGACAACAAGGCTCAACCCCATAGCAGCAGCCATACCGGCATCAAGGCGCCAATACATAGAAAGGTATAAATTACTACCAAACGGAGAAAGCCACTGCCTTCCTCGTCGGCCACGGCCCGACTCCTGATACTCAGCCAGGCAGACAGCGCCTTGGGGTAGCTGACCAACCCGATCCAGCAGGAATTGGTTGGTTGAGTCAATCACAGGGATAAGATCTAAGCTCGAGCACTTTACCTGAGCTAAAATTTTATCGCAATCAAGCAGTTCCAATTTTGATGCCAGACTATAGCCTTTACCCTGGACCCGGTAGATATCCAGCCCCCAGCTTTGTAGCGTTTTAATATGCTTACTTATCGCCGCGCGCGATATCCCCAGAGACTCTCCCAACGCCTCACCGGAGTGGAATCGTCCATCCGATAACATAGCGACTAACGCCAAACGTGTAGCATGATCTATCATGACATCATCTCCGCCAGTTTTGTCTCTTGGCTGGCAGCCATAAAGCGTACTTCATGCTCTAGGGTGACCCCAAACGTCCTGTCCACCGTTACAACTATATCATTCGCCAGTTCAATGACGTCCCGGGCTGTCGCTTGCGAATGGTTTACCAGCACCAGCGCTTGTTGCTCGTGTACCTTCGCGCCGCCAACCTCATAGCCTTTCAGGCCGCACTGATCTATCAGCCAACCTGCGGCCAGTTTGTAACACCTATTTCCCACGTCATAACTCGGCATCTGAGGGTACTCCTGCAATAGTGCATCTCGCTTCTCACTGTCAACCACAGGGTTCTTGAAGAAACTTCCGGCATTGCCGAGCACTGCTGGATCAGGCAGCTTTTCTTGACGAATTCGGCACACTTCGTCAAATATGTCTTTGGCTGATACGGCGTCGGGATCAAATTTTGCCAGCGGGCCGTAGCCTAAGTTCGGTAGCCATTCTTTCGGCAGTTCCAAACCAACCGCAATAATGGCATGGCTATCTTTCATTGCATGCTTAAAGATTGAGTCTCGATATCCAAACTGGCAGTCGGCTGCCGACAGCCGGGAAAACTTGCCGGTTTCCAGCTCCACCACATCCACGTACTGGCAGATATCTTTTAGCTCTACACCGTAGGCGCCAATGTTCTGAATAGGGGATGAACCGACACACCCGGGAATTAGCGCCAGATTTTCCAAACCGGGCATATTGTTTTCAATGGTTGTACATACCAGCTGGTGCCAGTCTTCACCGGCGCCGACATGCAGCTGATAGTTGTCTGTCGTTTCCGTAATGTCGATACCCGATATACGGTTCAGCACAATGACACCGGCATAGTTTTCACAGAACAATAAATTGCTTCCCTGTCCGACAATCAACTTAGGTAAAGTCCGATATTGTTCATGCTGCCAAATGGCGACCAAATCCTCTGCCGTCTCCGCAACTACAATGTGTTCAGCTGCGACCTCTATGCCAAAGGTGTGAAAAGGTGCCAGCGACCTTTCTTGCAAAACTTTCATGCTATTATCGAACCATACCATTTATACTATTGGCCGCATTTTAACTGATTCATTCTGACAACGCAGTGTTTTCCCATGAGCAAGCTTAGATTCCACCCACTAGAACCCCTCCGTTTTCCGTTGATCAATCGTTTCTATAAATCTTACTACCCAGCAGGGAAAGCCAAAAAAGATGAAGTTATCTGGGTGGGAGAGGATAACAGCAGTATCATCTGCTGTGTCAGGTTCAAGCAATTTGACAACTATCAGTTACTCACCGGTATGCTGGTACACCCAGAACAACGTGGTATGGGTTTAGCCAAACAGCTACTAACAGGCTGTTATCAGCAACTTATAGAGACACCCTGTTATTGTTTTGCCTTTGCTCACCTAGAGACACTATATCAGGGGGCAAACTTTATCACGCTCCCCGAGAGCGAACTTCCCGAGCCGCTATTGAGTCGTCTCCGGCGCTACCGGCAAAGTGGAAAGAAGCTGGTTGCAATGCGGTATCAACCCTAATTTACAGTTATTCAACCTATCCGTGACCCAAGCCAATAATGGTATTGATAGAATCAGGGAATTTTCTGGTATAATTCCGCTCTAAATTAACAGATTTATCTTTAATAGGTCGCGTAAACGAGGCGATAATGGATTCAGCTATTGCTAACAGGCAGCGCATTGAGCAATTGCCATGTATTGCACACAAACCGGAAGATTTAGAGACACTTCTAGATGCAGGATCTTTCCGCGAACGTCTTCACCAAGAAATCACTCAGGCTAAGCAGCGTATTTATCTGGTAGCTCTCTACCTGCAAGACGATGATGCTGGACGAGGCATCCTAACAGCACTGTATGAAGCCAAGCAGGCAAACCCTGATTTGGATATTAAGGTACTGGTCGACTGGCATCGCGCTCAGCGAGGGCTTATTGGTGCCGCTAAATCAGATGGAAATGCTGCACTATACCGCGAGTTCGCAGAAAGCTATGAGCATCAAATTGATGTACTGGGTGTTCCGGTACGTAACAGAGAAGTCTTCGGTGTATTGCACCTGAAGGGTTTTGTGATTGATGACAAGGTTATCTATAGCGGTGCTAGCCTTAATGATGTCTACCTTGCACAGCATCAGCGTTACCGTTACGACCGATACCACGTCATACAGAATGCTCATCTGGCCGATAGCATGGCGAAGCTCATTAAGGAAACGTTGGCAGACAGTGATGCTGTGAATTGCTTGAGCCAGGCAATTCGCCCTGAAACCAAGGCGCTGAAAGGAGCGATCAAAGATCTTCGCAACCAATTACAACGTGCGAGTTATTCTTTTTCTCCTGAGTCTGTCGGTAGCGATCAAGTCGGCTTAACACCTCTGATTGGCCTCGGAAAGCGAAAAAACAAACTGAATCAGCATATCTGCACCCTGATTGCCAGTGCGCAGAAAGAGCTGACCATTTGTACGCCTTACTTTAATTTCCCACGTCTCATTAGCCGCGAAGTAAAGCGTGCAATCCGACGAGGCGTAAAAGTTACCATTGTCGTCGGTGATAAAACTGCGAATGACTTTTACATTCCGCCTAACGAGCCGTTCAAGACCATTGCAGGCCTTCCTTACCTCTATGAGGTGAACCTGCGAAACTTTGCCAAGCAGAATGAAGGGGCTATTGCTCGTCGCCAGCTAGCTATCCATCTCTGGAAGCACAATGACAACAGCTTTCACCTGAAAGGGATCTGGGTTGACCGCAGCTATATGCTGATCACAGGTAATAATCTCAACCCAAGAGCTTGGAAGTTAGATCTTGAGAATGCCATCTTAGTGCATGACAAGAGCCAACTATTAGCCGAGCAGAAGCAAAAAGAGCTCGACTGTATTCTGAGCCATACTCAGCTTGTCGGTAGCTATAAATTTATCGAGAAAGTCGATACCTATCCGGCTCCAGTACGGAAGTTGATTAAGCGGATCCGCAGAATAAAAGCTGATCATATTCTTAATCAAATCCTGTAGAGGAAATGCGCATGACTATCGCCGCTATTGATGTAGATCCACAACGTACTTTCAGCCCTCTTTGTCCTGATGAGCTGCCTGTACCGGAAGGAGATCAAATCGCTCCCGCGCTCAATGCCCAGGCAAAGCTGGCAGATCTACGGATATTAACGAAAGATGCGCACCCTTCTCAGGCGGTATGGGTTGTTGATAGCCATGATAAGATGCTTCAACCGTTACCTCACCCCAATGCAGACTTAACCTGGGTAGCCCATGCCGTCCCAGGTACAGCTGGATTTAAAACGATCCCAGGATTACCAGCCGTCACCGACTACGATCATGTTATCTGGAAAGGGATCGAGCCTGATCTTCACCCTTACGGTGCCTGCTTTCATGATCTGGAAGAGAGACTAAGTACTGGGCTGATCGAATGGCTTGAAAGCCAAAAGGTAACCACTATTCTTGTTGGCGGCTTGGCGACAGACTATTGTGTAAAAACAACCGCCTTACAACTGCAACAAACAGGCAAGTTTAAAGTCATTGTTAATCTTTCAGCTTGCCGCGGGATTGCTCTCGATACCACAGAGCAAGCTTGTGCCGACATGCAGAATGCGGGAATTATAGTAGCGACAGATCTTCCAGCTGTACGCTCGCTGCTATAGCTATACAGTTCAACATCAGGTCATTAAAAAACAGTCTCTTTGGAGACTGTTTTTTTATGTCTATCATCATCCAAGTATCATTATCTATAACTAGTTTTAATATAAAGCGGCATTGCGCTTGATCTGAAAGGCTCTTTACAGGTAGTTGAGTCAGCATTTCAGCAATATCAACAGGCACGCCTGGGCCGGCATTCCGAAGAGACTTATTTGCTCGAAGAGCAAAGTTAAATGACAGGTATAAAAAACCAAGCATTTCTGCCGGGACACACAGTCTGACGCTTTCAAAAAAGTAGTGGAAACGGTGAGCGCCTAGTCCGGGCTTGCGCGCAAGCGGGACTCATTCGACAGATGTAAAAAAGCCCAAGCATTTCTGCTTGGGCTTAGTATAAGTGGCGGAGCGGACGGGACTCGAACCCGCGACCCCCGGCGTGACAGGCCGGTATTCTAACCAACTGAACTACCGCTCCACTCAAATCACCGCACGTTCACTGCG
>NZ_RSEJ01000394.1 GCF_009910675.1 Photobacterium alginatilyticum
TTTAGTATAAAAAATACGATTTGGCCTGGAATCTAATAATTTGTCGAAAAAGAGAGAGTTTAATTCTATTTTTTACAATGGATTCATTTATTCTTAAGATATGCCTGGCTTACACTAAGCTAGGAGATTCATAAATGAGAAATCGGAGAAAAAGGATCAAGATAAGTTATCGAAAATGGTTTTTCTCTAATTCGAATAGAATTACTTGAATTATAATTTAGTTCAAACGTTGTCCTTGAAACAAGTCATTTTTCTATAGTTGCTATGAAAATCTTCAGGAATAAGCTACAAATTAGCCACCATGAATCTACTGCATGTACTTCGTGTATATAATATATGTACATAAATTTATTTTATCCACCTA
>NZ_RSEJ01000395.1 GCF_009910675.1 Photobacterium alginatilyticum
TGCAGACTCAAAAATAATATTCGATTAGTACTTGTAAAAATAAAAACATAAAACAGAAAATATTTTTGGATTTTTTTCGTACATAAGTAAGCACTTGGTCACTTTCTCATTTTATAACAAAACACATAATTTGAATAACATATCGTTTCCTCAAATACTTTCATTGAAAACGAATCATAAATCAAAATTTTATTATAATCAAAAGATTTCCATAATCTACTAAACTCAACATGAAATAAAAACATGTTACGAAACAAAAACAATATAATCACGAAAAAAAACTAGCTGGCACATTTTATATTTTACGATTAAGAACGCCAACTTTACGCTTACCTCGGTCTCGCGGATGACCAGACAAACCTTT
>NZ_RSEJ01000396.1 GCF_009910675.1 Photobacterium alginatilyticum
AGAAGCACAAAAGACAAATGAAAGCCTCAGCAACACACTTATACGTTGGGGATAGTGGCACGAACTCCCACTAATCACATCCCCATAATGATGGATTAAATCCCACAATCTGTGGGAAATCGTGCAGAAAGTGGAGAAGTGGAAAGCCCAACCGTCATTAGGCCCACTAGCGCACACAATTAATCCCATCAGCCGCCGGGGAGCTCTCTCTCACAGTGACACGTGTACAGGACCCCACGAGATACCCCACTAGCATGCCCATTGTCATAAACCCTATTTAATAGGCAATGATGGCTTTACTTAAAGGATAAGAAATCAGTTAGATGACAACCAGATTTCAAGATTAAATTCAGGAGTTTACTC
>NZ_RSEJ01000397.1 GCF_009910675.1 Photobacterium alginatilyticum
GGAACGATTGTAGAGGGCCAAACTTTCACTGTTGGCAGCTCTAAGGATTCAAAGGTTGAAATAGAATCTACTGATTTTGTTATCGCAACATTATCATTAACTCAAGCAGGTCTTTATGGTATGTCTTTACCAAGAGAATATAACGGATTAAATTTCCCAATTGTTCCTTATGTAATGGCTGCTGAATTAGTTTCTCGTGGTGATAGTGGTTTTGCTAACAKTTGGGGACTACAAGACTGTGCAGAAACAATACATGAATTTGCAAGCGAAGAACAAAAACAACAATATTTAACAAGAGCTGCTAAAGGTGATACATATGCTATGGACTTAACAGAACCTGATGCAGGTTCTGACTTACAAGC
>NZ_RSEJ01000398.1 GCF_009910675.1 Photobacterium alginatilyticum
TCTTACGTAATTGATTATCTTTGCATCAATGATCAGTAGTAATTCCGATGGTGGATGTTAAGCTAGACCAGTACTTATCTCTTTTATCTTTCTTATTATTTTATGTTATTCGTTTTCTTTATTTTAATTAGTATTAGTTTTAAAACCAAAAACCCCCCTTTTACTTTCCAGTACTGTAGAATAGAATAGACTAAATAATTCTCTGTGGGATCGATCCCTACTTTCACTACTACATTATTAGTTGTTGAACTTAGGTTTATTTTTGGGTGCATACGACGACACACCATGCTGCTCTCAAATATCTGTTTTTCCAAACCTGACGCAAAATCACGTCTCCTAAGATGGGTTTTGTTGCTCCAGGA
>NZ_RSEJ01000399.1 GCF_009910675.1 Photobacterium alginatilyticum
CTTTGGGAAAATGCTGAAGAAGTTGATCATGAAGGTCCTGAAGTAATTGATGGACATGTTAAATATGCAAGAGGAACTCAAGAAAATCATGATGTCTTAACTCAAGCAGGTCTTTATGGTATGTCTTTACCAAGAGAATATAACGGATTAAATTTCCCAATTGTTCCTTATGTAATGGCTGCTGAATTAGTTTCTCGTGGTGATAGTGGTTTTGCTAACATTTGGGGACTACAAGACTGTGCAGAAACAATACATGAATTTGCAAGCGAAGAACAAAAACAACAATATTTAACAAGAGCTGCTAAAGGTGATACATATGCTATGGACTTAACAGAACCTGATGCAGGTTCTGACTTACAAGC
>NZ_RSEJ01000400.1 GCF_009910675.1 Photobacterium alginatilyticum
GTGGGCTCCTCTTGAAGAGTTGGGCACATATCCATCGGATGCCCTACCGCCATACAAATTTCACAAGGCCTTTCCTTTTGCACATTACCTACAACAATTTGACAAACAAGAGAAGTTAAACTAGCAATTTTCTATTCAAGGGAAGAGACATTTACCTCATGTACACCTTTTGAAGGGGTGTCAAGCCTAGTGCCAAATTGTTGAGAATTGGCCGCCATATTTGCAATCAAATTCCTTGCGGCTTGAGATGTCTTATCCACCAATGCTCCACCACTTGAGGCATCAATCATGCTCATGTCCCTGTACAAAAGACCTTCATAAAAATATTGGATTAGTAATTGCTCACTAATCTGATGATGGG
>NZ_RSEJ01000401.1 GCF_009910675.1 Photobacterium alginatilyticum
TACTTAAACTGGAAAAACTGATTTTTGGACGAAAAAAATGCTATTTTTGGTTTTTTTTCTTAAGTGGAAATAACAACTAAATAAGTGACGAAAAATAGAAATAAGTTACTAAAATTAACTGAACTTTTACTACAACTAAATTACAGGATACTAAGCTACTTAAACTGGAAAAACTGATTTTTAGATGAAAAGTGCTATTTTTGGTGTTTTCTTGGCTAAAAGTGACTTTTAAATAAAGACAATAATTAATATAAAGCTTAGATTAATTTTCCTACTTTACCACACTTAAATATATATTATTACACTAATATAAACTGGAAAAAAACAATTTTTCAGAAAAGATACGGATTTTTTTGGTTT
>NZ_RSEJ01000402.1 GCF_009910675.1 Photobacterium alginatilyticum
CAACTGTCAGTCCACCCCTACATGAAATTGCTAGGGCTAAAAGAATACCCACCACGGTATTCGGACTATCAACACCACTATGCTTGTAATAGTTTGAGCTTTATAAAACTATATTTTCAAAGTTATTAAGGACTGTCACGATAAAATAGTAAAGCGTTAATACACTTTTCTCAATAAATTTTCAACATTCGATTTTTGCAATAATCGTTCCTCCATTCGTTGGCTTAAGTCTAAAACCTAACATCAAACACATGTTTATTAAAAGATTTAAAACCCTATTTTAACTAAACTTATTCAGTTTCGATATTCAAGTTACGCAATTACCTATAAAACCAAGCTATTTCGCTAATGAATTAGAA
>NZ_RSEJ01000057.1 GCF_009910675.1 Photobacterium alginatilyticum
GTTAGGCATTTCCACTTGTGGCTTCCCAACTTGGCCGCCGAACTCTCAACGTACTGCGGCGCCAACCGTGCGATACGGCACTCACTAATCCTCACTGGACATGATAACTATCAACACCTTAAAGCCAACTACATTTGCATGACAGCCTGGTGAGGAGCTAATCGAGGCTGCATCACTGAACGAATGGGTTAAGTTGACGACAAGCCTTTCACAGCGGTGTATCGAAGAAGCTAGGAATGTATATTGCCATCATCAGAGGCAACAAAGAACGGAGCAACCTGCATTTCTCCGAACGTTAAGGACAGCCCTACTATGAACGAATGACCTAAGATTTCCCGTTCTTGGGCGATGCGGTTACGACCAGATCAATAAGCAGGCTTTTCCCATGCCTAACGCCTGCAATAAGGTGCCCCACACTAAACTAGCAAAGCACACTGAACTTCGAACCAAAACCGCCGAGTGTAACGGGTCACCTTGATTGCATTGTTATGTTGCAGTTTAACAAGCTACTCCCCAAAACAATCGATCGTCATCCGACTCAATCGAAGACAATGCTTCTTCAAGTGTTTTAGCAATTGGAAAACGTTTATAACTAACCCATTTAAGATTGCCTGTTAGCCGAAATATTTTCCAATGCTGCTTGGTATTTACAAAGGTGATTTTTGCCACCATGAACTCGAAAAAACCTCGTTCATGCTCTTTGCTGGGATGGCACTCAAATATTTCAATACTTTGATTATTAAACCGATAGCCGAGGTTAACCCCACTACTTTTCGCTCGATCATTATAACATTCAAGCAACTCGGATACCGCAATTTCGTATTTTTTCATCTGATCACTTGAAAATGCCATTATATTTCTCTGATCTCATTGATTCGAATAGCAACATAACGCTTGCAATAAGGTGTGCCCCACTGAACGAACAAAGCACACTGAACTCCATACCAAAACCGCCGAGTGTAACGCATCACCTTGATTGCTTTGTTAAATTTTATTTTAAGTATTTCGAGATATCCCTTTCGCTTTGATAATAATCCATACGCCCGCGCCACTCCTCTTCGGGTATAACATCTAACTTATGCTCCATTTTTGACTTCCAAGCTTGATAATAGCGAACGTCATCACCTAGGATATCCATAACAACTTTCTTGTCCTCTTCAGGTGTCAAACAGCCAAAAATCACCGATATAATCGGCACATCAATTTTGAGATTAAAGCCCTTGGCAGGTTGAGGAAAAGGCATAGCTACACGCCATTCTTTTTCATAAAACCACTGCTCAGATTTAGTGAAAATAGCGTTAGTTAAGAGATTATTTCCATTTTTCCAGTCTTTTCCGCTTGGGGAATACACATGATCACGTAAAAACACCTGATAATCCTTGTGATCTACGGAATAATAATGTCGACGATATCTAACGGGCCTGCTCAGTTCACCACTTAAGTTACTATTTTCAGACCGAGCATATTGAATACATATACCCCGATGCTGATCCGCATAGTGCGACCAAAGTAAGGTATGATCGCATTCCTCACTCAAACTTAAAACGCAGTAACTATTGATCATATGCTGGATATGGTCGTTTCTAAACTCAGCAACCCTAAAGATTGCTTGTTCCATTTCACGGTCAGAACAACCTTTAGGTAAATCATTTATAATTTTTGCTTCTACTTCATGAGGAGGTAAGTCATCAATAAATAACTCATCACCTTCTTTCATTCGAGCTGGGATTGGACGATAGTTACAATCAAACGGATCATTAAACGTATCTGGTCGAGCTATCCATGCAGTATTCTCCCTCAGCATGGAAATCGTGAATTGGTTGTATATTGGTTTACCATCTTCATCTACTCCAGACCTCAACGATCTAAACTTATATAACCTTTTTACTTCTGGAAATTCCACTGATACCACCTAAAATTTAACGCCTGCAATAAGGTGCCCCACACTAAACCATCAAAGCACACCGAACTTCATACCAAAACCGCTGAGTGTAACGGGTCACCTTGATTGCCTTGTTATGTGCCCAGTACGAACATTTAAACGTAGTGTACTTTCACGATATCTGAAATATTACCAATCCTAAGTAACTTACTCTTCGCATTCCCTTTCTTTGCATCGTCGATAAAGTCATACGATTTGTTAATGATTATTGATTGGGTTAAGTCAAATGCCTTTCGTGTACCAAAAACCATCCGATGCTCATTTTGATGCGTATAGTGAACACCTTTAGCAAAGGCTAAATTCTTAGGATCTTTTATATTAAAGCCTGCTGGTGCATTGTCTCGATAGTAGATAACGTCGCTATTTAATAAGCCACTCTTATGTGAGGAGATAAGTCTCTTCACTGCAAACCTACTGCGTTTCATGAATTCTTGTGTATCGGTGATTTCTATACACGCATCCGCCTCAAATTCATCATATAGTCGTGCTGAATGCTCTTTTGATAAACAAAAAACAAAAATGAGATCGGAGTTTGTTGAATTAAGAAATGAATAGTCACCTTTTGCTAATAACCTACCAGTATCTGGACAGGATAACGTTATATCATTATCTGGATTATCACGATGAAAACCTTCTAATGGATCACCGCGACGATCATCCTCAAACTGCCTGAAGTATGATAGATTTCTAAATAGGAGCTCACCTCTCAAAGTGACATTATCTACAAATTGCGAAGGTAAATATTTATATAGTTTCACATCACTCTCCTTCTTTACACGAATAGCACATAACGCCTGGGATAAGGTGCGCCACGGTGAACTTACCAAACCCACCGCACTTCAAACCAAAACTGCCGAGTGTAAAGCGTCACCTTGATACCTTTGTTAGTTGCCGTTACCGACCTCTAGTGCTAACATTTGTACACACACTCACTTAGGAGCTGGTCATGGACACTAGAATTCAGTTTCGTGTTGATGAAGAAACAAAACGCTTAGCACAACAAATGGCTGAAAGCCAAGGTCGAACCTTGAGCGATGCTTGTCGTGAACTTACTGAGCAACTAGCTGAACAACAAAGAAAAACTTTATCTCATGATGCTTGGTTGACTGAACAAGTTAACCTAGCTTTTGAGAAGTTTGACTCAGGAAAGGCGGTTTTTATTGACCATGAGTCTGCTAAATCTCGAATGGCTGAGCGTAAAGCTAAAATCCGTAACCGAGGTAAGCAATGATTTTATGGGAAGAAGAATCTCTTAACGATCGCGAAAAGATCTTTGAGTTTCTTTACGATTTTAACCCTGCGGCAGCTGAACGAACGGATGAAATCATTGAGGCAAAAGTAGAAAATCTTTTAGAACAACCACTTATGGGTGTCCAACGTGATGGTACACGAGGACGACTTCTGATTATCCCCGAAATTTCAATGATCGTGTCATACTGGATTGAAGGCTCAATCATTCGTGTAATGCGCGTTCTTCACCAGAAACAAAAATTCCCAACCGACTAATTGTAGCCGGTTGGCAACTAACGCCTGCGATAAGGTGCCCCGCACTAAACTAACAAAGCACACCGAACTCCAGACCAAAACCGCCGAGTGTAACGGGTCACCTTGATTGCTTTGTTATGCCTATCAGCGGCTGACACTACTTCAATCTAACTTTACCGATACCATTTAGCCGCCCAGCACGATATCTAGGATAGAAAACCCAATATGTTTTACTATCGTTAGAGTCTCTAGCCAACTCTAAATAAATGACCTCTTCAGCAGTTTGAATTGTAAAACCAAACCGTTGAAGTAAATGCGAGTTTGTACCCTGAACATACGATATCTGTTTTAGTGCTGCGACAGTCTCATCTCGGTTAATGTGTCCATCTGATGTTGAGCTGATAATCTCTTGAGAGAGCTTCGCACGTAACTCTGAGCGAGCAATACTTGGAAAAGTAAAGGTAACGGAAAGTGTCACTACGAAGATAGCAATCATCATAAGAATAATTTTAGGGTTCAGTCGTTTTACAAATATCATCATAGCGATAAAGGCTATAATCGAGATCAAAACACCAATACCACCAATTGTGAACAGGAAGTCTAAAATACTCAGAAGCACGCTTCACCCTTATATTTTCAATTTCAATGTCGCCTGGATAAGATTACTAGGCATAACGCCTGCAATAAGGTGCCCCACACGAAACTAACAAAGCACACTGAACTTCGAACCAAAACCGCCGAGTGTAATGGGTCACTTTGATTGCCTTGTTAGGCATTTCCACATGTGAAATTCCTACTTGGCCGCCGTACTCTCAGCGCAGTCCGCCGCCAACCATGGGATACAGCACGCACTGAACCTCAAGTAACCCCAATACTATCAGCACCTTAAAGCCAGATACATTTAAATGACATCCTGATGAGATGCTAATCGTGGCTGCTTCTCCAGACTGATTGGTTGAATTGAAGAAAGGCCTTTCGCAGCAATGCAACGAGGAAACAATGAATGTTTATTGCCACCGTCTGAGGCAGCAAAGAACGGAATAACCTGCACTTCCCAGAACTCTAAGGACAGCCCTACAATGAGCGAATGGCCTAAGATTTCCCGTTATTGAGCAATGCGGTTACGACCAGATCATAAAGCAGGCTTTTCCCATGCCTAACGCCTGCAATAAGGTGCCCCACGGCCAGCTTACCAAGCGCATCGAACTTCAAACCAAAACTGCCGAGTGTAATGGGTCACCTTGATTGCTTTGTTAGGCATTTCCACTTGTGGTATTCCTACTTTGCCGCCAAACTCTCAGCGCAGTCCGCTGCCAACCATGGGATACAGCATGCACTAAATCTCAAGTAACACTAATACTATCAGCATCTTAAAGCCAGATACACTTACATGACATCCTGATGAGATGCTAATCAAGGCTGCATCACTGGACTGATGGGTTGAGTTTACGACAAGCCTTTCACAGCAATGCATCGAGGAAACTAGGAACGTTTATTGCCACCGCCTGAGGCAGCAAAGAACGTAGCAACCTGCATTTCTCAGATCTTTAAGGACAGCCTTACGATGAACGAGTGGCCTAAGATTTCCCGTTCTTGGGCGATGCTGTTACGACCAGATCATAAAGCAGGCTTTTCCCATGCCTAACGCCTGCGATAAGGTGCCCCACACTGAACCAACAATGCACACCGAACTCCAGACCAAAACCACCGAGTGTAACGGGTCACCTTGATTGCTTTGTTAGGCATTTCCACTTGTGGCTTCCCTACCTGGCCGTCGAACTCTCAGCGTG
>NZ_RSEJ01000403.1 GCF_009910675.1 Photobacterium alginatilyticum
AATCTATAATAATGGAGATAATAATACAACTAAGGACTATTAATCTAGTTATAATTAGATTTAGATTTAAATTATAAATATATTACGTAATATGAGAAGTATTATCGAACATCAACATAATATTTAAAAAATTTAACCTATTAATCATAAATATATATGAAAAAAGTATTAAAATAATTAAACGAGCTGTTCGCGAGCCTGTTCACGAGCCTAAAATTTTGTTCAGGCTCGGCTCATTTATAAATGACCGAGCCCGAACTTGTTTATAAACGATTCGGTTCATTTGCAGCCCTAGATATATCAATGCTCTTTTTTAAAACCATAGATAGTATCGTTTCCTTTCCCCTCTTTGGAAACC
>NZ_RSEJ01000404.1 GCF_009910675.1 Photobacterium alginatilyticum
AAGATCACAGGCAGCCTCAAAATCAGCTAGGTGCCTATAGGATTGTCTAGATTGTTGCCCTCGAATGGGGTCAATCGATTCAAAAGATTCACTATTTATGACATAACTTAGTTCCGCTCCCCATGGCAAAACAAGGCAAGAAGCTCTCTTTGTCATGGTAGGGTATAAGAAATAACCTAGGGTAGCTTGTGTTGGATTTTCATTAGTTTCATTTCCCCTAGTTTCATCGTTAATTTCCTGATTAAGCTCATTTTCTTGAATGTTTTCTTCGTCATTTTGGTTTTCCATTGAAAAAGATGTAAAATTAGGCTTTGGAAAAAGTTCAGGTTCAAGAAGATGTTTGAAGTCTGTTGAGGTT
>NZ_RSEJ01000405.1 GCF_009910675.1 Photobacterium alginatilyticum
GTGGAGCAAAGCTCGCTTGAAACCGCCCTAATCCAAGATTTACCCCGGATACGACCGTTCTTATCTAGACATTATATCTGATGAACTGAATTCCTAACGGTGTAAAACTTTCTTTGTTTAAATGTCCAGAAATCGAAACCACTCCCCGAGGTGAATTCGACGATTTCTTAGACAGTTATTATTAAAATATTTTAAAATAAAAAAACTGTTTACTACCTAAAAACAGTTCCCCGGCAACGGCGCCAAAAACGTGAGTGCGCTAGGAACGTGCACCTAAACTGACTACTGTGTGTGTGTTCCTAGGTCCCCGCAAGAGCACGGGTGTGCGACTGTAGTAATAAAATTTATAACTGGTAA
>NZ_RSEJ01000406.1 GCF_009910675.1 Photobacterium alginatilyticum
AAGGAATGAATCCAAGAGTTAAAGGACTGAAAATAGAAGCTAAAACTAAGGAACTTCGTGCCCAAGTAAAAGCTTCTAGAGAATATTCAAGATAAAATGCTAATTGATATAATTTAATCATGTTTTGTGCATTTTATGATTTTAGAACGTTTTACATTATTTCGTGTTAATTTGCCTATTTTAGGTACATTAATATGAAGCTGACAAAGTGGGAGGACTAAAAGGAATGAATCCAAGAGTTAAAGGACTGAAAATAGAAGCTAAAACTAATGAACTTCATGCCCAAGTAAAATCCCTTTCTACCTAGCAAGTATACTAGGGCCCGATGTAGTAATAAAATTTATAAACTGATACGGT
>NZ_RSEJ01000407.1 GCF_009910675.1 Photobacterium alginatilyticum
ATATTTTCCCCTTGGCTTATTAGTTGAGCACTTAGGCTTCTTTTCATTTTAATCCTCCAATCTTATTACTTCCACCGCCCTCCTTATTTCATCGGAATTTTACCCATTTATCTTCCCGGACTCCTCCCTATTTGCCCTATCCGCTATTCGAGAAAGTATTTTTAGGTTTTCAACTTCAACTACCGCTAGTCATAGGCGTAAATATGTACTAAGTTTATAACATGATATTTCATCAATCTCTGTTTACACTTACGTGCAAATGAAGACTTATGGGTATTGCTGCGAAATCGTATTCTAGCCATATATATATATAAATATAATTTATCCTTATTAGGCTAAACGGGTACCGAATGAACA
>NZ_RSEJ01000408.1 GCF_009910675.1 Photobacterium alginatilyticum
ACTACCTTCATCGTATCCATCTCAATTTGTGTCTTAGGACACTGAGCGCTTGATAAGTGTATTCCATGTCTGAAAGGTAAGAAACCTTTCTTGGAATCCTGCATACTGTAACGGGCGACAATATCATCGWTATAGGATGCCTSGGATAAGCSCAAYATTCTTCGTTTCCGATCACGTATAAGTTTGATMCCKAKAATGTGACCAGCWTCTCMCAAATCYTTCATATCGAATTGTCCAGACAACCATACTTYGACCGMTGMTAATACTCCSACATCGTTRCCGATTAAGAGTATATCATCAACATMAAGTATTAAAGACACACTAACGCCTCCATCATGCTTCATGTAAACACATG
>NZ_RSEJ01000409.1 GCF_009910675.1 Photobacterium alginatilyticum
CAGTCTGGTGGACCAATCTTTCCGGTTAGGATTCACCGTCTTTTCAATTATCAATTTGATTTCTCGATTTGCCAATTCTGCTTGCCCATTCGTCTGTGGGTGGTAGGCTGTACTAACTTTGTGCATCACACCATATTTTTTCATTAGCACTCCCACAGGTCTATTGCAAAAATGGGTTCCTCCATCACTGATAATAGCTCTCGGCATCCCGAATCTACTAAAAATGTTATTCCTTAAAAAGGCGATAACAACTTTGTGATCATTAGTTCGAGTTGCTATAGCTTCCACCCATTTTGAGACATAATCAACTGCGACTAAAATATATTGCTTTCCAAACGAACTGGGGAACGGTCCC
>NZ_RSEJ01000410.1 GCF_009910675.1 Photobacterium alginatilyticum
ACTACCTTCATCGTATCCATCTCAATTTGTGTCTTAGGACACTGAGCGCTTGATAAGTGTATTCCATGTCTGAAAGGTAAGAAACCTTTCTTGGAATCCTGCATACTGTAACGGGCGACAATATCATCGATATAGGATGCCTGGGATAAGCCCAACATTCTTCGTTTCCGATCACGTATAAGTTTGATCCCGAGAATGTGACCAGCATCTCCCAAATCCTTCATATCGAATTGTCCAGACAACCATACTTTGACCGCTGATAATACTCCCACATCGTTACCGATTAAGAGTATATCATCAACATAAAGTATTAAAAACACATTAACGCCTCCATCATGCTTCATGTAAACACATG
>NZ_RSEJ01000411.1 GCF_009910675.1 Photobacterium alginatilyticum
ATGCTGAGAGTTCAGCGGCCAAGTAAAGATTTCACATGTGGAAATGCCTAACAAAGCAATCAAGGTGACCCGTTACACTCGGCGGTTTTGGTATGAAGTTCAGTGTGCTTTGTTAGTTTCGTGCGGGGCACCTTATCGCAGGCGTTATGGCTTAAAAGCACAGGCAACGTGGTGTTCGTTTCAATGTCTGCGGGTCAAGCTTAGCGGCTATCAAGTCGCTCGTTTCAGGCGATATACCTGAACGCTTTTCGGTATAACGAACTGCGAGATTGATTGGCTTTGTCCGCCGCGCACTTGATTCAGCCTGGGCTCTCGTTGTTAGCAATAACTGAAACATCATCGGACGGAAATGTTAGTTTTGGCTATGGTTATCAATGTTTGGTTCTTGGCTACTTTCCCCGAAGATTCCGATTATAACCGGTTGGTAAAGAGCAATTCATTATCGAGTAGCTTCTGAGATTTGTTCTTAAACTCAT
>NZ_RSEJ01000412.1 GCF_009910675.1 Photobacterium alginatilyticum
AGACGAATGCTTGCATTTTTGGAATATGAAATCCTTGCACCTAGTTAGGGGGAGCATCCCGAAGAATGCTTATTTTTGACTACTTAGCCAAAGTCCTCGCATCCAGTYRTATGCAAGTGAAATGGAGCATCCCGATGRATGCTCGTGWTGATTAATGAGTKTACTCTTTTGTCCTTAGACCAAKGGTTTRTCCCACTGGGTTTACCTTGRCAAGGTTTTAAYGAGGCACKAWYTATCACACCTTCACTAAGGGTTATGTAGGCTATTTGAGTTATCGTGAGACTCGCTATGTCAAGATGAATCATTGCACCCTGGCGTGTGCAAGTGAGTAGAAGCATCATGGTGTATGCTTAT
>NZ_RSEJ01000058.1 GCF_009910675.1 Photobacterium alginatilyticum
TGAAACATCATCGGACGGAAATGTTCAGTTTTGGCTATGGTTATCAATGTTTGGTTCTTGGCTACTTTCCCCGAAGATTCCGATTATAACCGGTTGGTAAAGAGCAATTCATTATCGAGTAGCTTCTGAGATTTGTTCTTAAACTCATGAAGTTATGAGAATAGTTCTGTTTTAATTCAAGCTGTTGCGTATGATGGTTTGCATTAGAGCAGGGTAACCATTGGCGGTAACGTTGCTGTTAAGTCCTTGTGTTTATTCAATTTTTCCATAACAAGGCAATCAAGGGTGACGCGTTACACTCGGCGGTTTTGGTTTGAAGTCCAGTGGGCTTGGTGAGTTCATCGTGGCGCACCTTATTGCTGGCGTTAAAGCGCGCGAAGGAAAATAAGTTCATGGATAAAATTTACAGTGCAATTGATGATTATGCTAACTCGTATTTGAAATTGTGGCGAATCGTTCAAGAAGAAAACGCTCATTTTCCTACTTGTAGTATTAGTAGTGGTTCGATTGCTGAGTTTTATGCTAAAAAGTATCTAGAAGAAAAGTATCCAAATAGTCACATTAGCTTTGGAGCATCCAACGAGAAAGCATGGGACATTAAAGTGATAACCGAATCTGAGGAAGTGGTTCTTTTTCAAGTTAAATCAACCTCAGATTATAGTAAAAGCCGTAAACTTTCACCTTTAACGAAAGGTTTTGACCAACTAATAGTTATAACACTGGCATGTGACTTCTTCCCATGCCAAGCATTTTTATTTACAGACCCCAAAGTTCTGTTCAAAAATGGTTCTATGCCTTCTTTAACTGTTCCAAATCCAGACAATAAAAAGCAGCCTGGCTCTAAAGTGTTTAAGAGTGCAATTAACATTCACGATGAATTCTTTGGTAACTTGGCTGATGCGCTTTAACAAAGCAATCAAGGTGATGCATTACACTCGGCGGTTTTGGTACGGAGTTCGGTGCGCTTTGCTGGTTCAGTGGGGCACACCTTATCGCAGGCGTTATGTTTCTTGGAATTGACTATGTCTATAATTTTTGATCTGAAAAACTCTGAAAATTCATGGGCTGATTCAGTTAACGAAGCTCTGGCAAATGATTTGCCTGAATATATCGGCAAGCATGGAGAAGTTGGAACTGAGAAATGGTGGAAAAACTATGATTCAGGTCTTATTGCATACTCAAAAGCACTTGGCAGAGTCTCTTTTGTTGGTAAACGCCAAGACTTTCTCAATGAAGAGTGGGACATCGTAGAAATTGTACAGGGAACTGAACGTATCGAGTATGATCGATTGGGGTATTGGGAAAGTGATGAAATAGTAGTTGGAGCAAAAGTTCTTGTTGAGTCATTTGAAATATCACTTCAACAAAAATATGGACCAATGAAGTTTTGTTTTGAGCGATTGGTTCAGGTAATTGAAACATAACAAGGCAATCAAGGTGATGCCTTACACTCGGCGGTTTTGGTATGAAGTTCAGTGTGCTTTGTTGGTTCAGTGGGGCACACCTTATTGCAGGCGTTATACCCTTTAGGAAAGTTACAAACGATGGTTAAAAACTTTGAGTGTGGCAAAGTGGTGCAAATACCACTTTCAAATGGCAAGTTCAGCTACGGCTTGATCTTATCCGATCCTCTTGTCGCATTTTCTGAGAATTCTTATGACGTCCCTCAAAGTGATTTAGGTAAGGTCTTTGGCGGAAAGTTGTTCAAAATTTGGGTTATGAAAGATGCATTGGGTAAAAATGGTTGGTCTAAAGTAGGCTGCATCGAAGCTAACCAAATCGAATTATCTGAGCCTAAATTTTATAAGTTTGACCTTCTCTCAAAGCAGTTTTCTATTTACACAAATGGTAATGAGATCCCAGCAACGAAAGAAGAGTGTATTGAGTTAGAGTGTGCAGCGGTTTGGTCAAAAGAGCATGTCGAAGAAAGGCTTCTTGCTTTAAGTGAAGGACGAGAAAGCAAGTGGGTAAGCTCTTTGTCTGCGGAGTCACGGGTATAACAAAGGCATCAAGGTGACTTGTTACACTCGGCGGTTTTGGTATGGAGTTCAGTGGGCTTGGTGAGTTGGTCGTGGCGCACCTTATGCCAGGCGTTATGCACCTAGAGCCAAGATTTTCAATGGTAGATAATCCATCGCTTGTTTCCACGATTTCTTTGGCCATTCGTTTGCCGAAAGGCTGCCTGAAAGTCCGAAGGTAAGCTTGTTGTTGCCTTCTCTGCTGCCTTTGATTCTGGCAATGCAACACCGAATTACAACGTTGCTCAGCTGTGAAAGTGTTGGCGCTTTTCTTTGCCCATAGGTTTGGTGCAGCAGCCAAGCCAGTCCGTATCAGGTTGTCATGCAGGTTTCTCTGGCTCAAATCGTTGAAAGTGAATCGGAATTATCAGAGTCTGGATTTGTTGCCTGTATGCCGCAGATTTATCACGCGTGGAAAGATTTTCGGCCAAGTATGATCGTATTAATGGATGGAGTTGCATAACAAAGGTATCAAGGTGACTTGTTTGACTCGGCATTTTTGGTTTGGAGTTCAGCGGGTTTGGTGAGTTGGTCGTGGCGCACCTTATCCCAGGTGTTATATTTCTAAGGTAGATCGAGGTATGAAGGATAGAGTACTACCAACACCAGAAAAATTTGCTTCATGTCCATACGATGAAAAGATACTTTCATTCTATGAAGGTCAATTCGAGGTGGTGTATGTGATGCTTCACCCATTTCTAAAACCGTTCAATTTAGATATTGAGCGTTTCTGTCCTGAGAAGTGGCCTACAAAACATGAGATTATCGACGGTTGTAATGCGGTATCTTGGCAGGAGGTTCTGAAGCTAACAAAGCTCTCCAGTTTAGCAGATATTGATGTAGGGCTAAGAACCAGTATTGGCGGTATAAAAAAGGAACTTTCAAATAGAGAAGCTGCAAGAAAACTAAATTCACTATCTGAAGAGCTTGATATCATCCACCCTACAGAGGGTGATCTGCCGCCGCTGCTAGAAAATCGGCTTTTCAACGCAATTAGAAAGCTTGGCTTTGATTGGCTTTGGGTTGGTGATGAGTTTGGGACAGAAAGAAAACTACACTGGATTGGCGATCTAATTGAAAAAGATGAGATCCCCTCACATGGTTGTGTGTTCACACATGACCATAGCTTATTAGTCACTACACATTGGGATAGTCATTGTTCGTTTTTATGTTCTTCAAGAGATTTAATTGAAAAACTTCTTTCAACCGAATCTTTTGAAGGGTTTTATTGCACCCCGAAAACCGAAGTTTACTGGGGAGCATATGAAATATAACAAGGCAATCAAGGTGATGCGTTACACTCGGCGGTTTTGGTATTAAGTTCGGTGTGCTTTGTTGGTTCAGAGTGCGCACACCTTATTGCAGGCGTTATGCGTTTTTTTGGATGTTTGTAGAGTATGAAGTTATCAGATTTTTCAATTGAAGCGTTAAAAGCTTATATCACAGGCGATGACTCAGAGGCTCCCTATATGTCGGGTCCTGATCTTGTAAAGTTCTTCAATCTATTTGATGTTCGGGATGTTTATTCTTTCCAAAACGGAGGCTTACCTGAATCGGCAAGCCGAAAAGATTATGCTCTGAAAACTACCAAGTCCCTTAATGGAACTAACCAAATGAAGCTTATGGTTGAGGGATTAGTTGATAGCAGGCGTGCCGAAAACTATGTAGAACTAGCTGAAGGTATTAACGAAATTATTAAGCACGATGGATATGCATTGGAGCAAAACTCTCTAGGTGTATTTATCGTATCAGGCGCTAGTATTGAAGACTCAACCGTTGACATTGAAGCTTATTTTCAAGAAATACGTCAGCGAATACTAGAAAACATATCCAAAGCAAAATTTTCTATATGGGTAGCAATGGCGTGGTTTACCGATAAGGAAATAGGTAATGCTTTACTGCAAAAACATCTGGATGGTCTAAATATTCAAGTGATCGTTAATGATGACATTACGACTAGCAGGTATGGCTTAGACTTCGCAGCTAAAGGTATTGAGTATTATAAGGTTTCGCCATCTAGTCCTTGGGGTAAGAAAATCATGCACAATAAGTTTTGTGTCATTGATTTAAAAAAGGTTGTTCATGGCTCTTACAACTGGACGAAAAACGCTCAATATAATAACGAAAGTATTACTATTACTGACAGTAGAGAGTTAGCTGAAGATTTTGCTGGTCAGTTTATCGCATTAAAACAGGCGCACAAATCAGGACACGCATAACAAAGCCATCAAGGTGATGCGTTACACTCGGCGGTTTTGGTATGGAGTTCAGTGCGCTTTGCTGGTTCAGTGGGGCACACCTTATGGCAGGCGTTATGTTTTTATCAAATTCGGAGCTATTAATGACAAAAGAGGAAGAGTTAATTCGTGCTGGGGCAGATGCGATTATTGCAGGAGATTGGGATTTAGCAGTCTCTCTGTTTACTGAAGCATATAACCTAGGGAGTGGCAGCGCTGCTTTTAATCTAAGTGAAATGTACAAGACTGGAATGGGCGTTGCTCAAGACCATGGAAAACACCAGTATTGGCTCGAACGCTCTAAAGAACTAGGGTATATACCAAGACCCAATAGAGATTTAAATGCGTGTAAGAGCGTTCCTAAGCCAAAGAAAGTAATACCTAAAAAACAAACTCTAATAGGTAGGGTTCTGTCTTTGTTTTCGTAGTCCTTAAAACATAACAAAGCAATCAAGGTGACCCGTTACACTCGGCGGTTTTGGTATGGAGTACAGTGTGCTTTGTTAGTTAGGCGTGGGGCACCTTATTGCGGGCGTTATGCCTAAAATTCACAAATTAAGTAGAGGGGATATATGCCATTTATAACTGGTTTATTCAAAGATGGAAGTGAATATAAGAAAGCAATTACAAAAAGAACAAGGTGCTTACAATTTTGCACCGATGCATTGTTGGAAAGAAA
>NZ_RSEJ01000413.1 GCF_009910675.1 Photobacterium alginatilyticum
ATATAAAAAAATTGTGTCTTTCTGCATTTTCCAGTTTTTTTCAGTTCCAGTAGCTTAAA
Organism: Photobacterium alginatilyticum; assembly: GCF_009910675.1. Lineage (GTDB taxonomy): Bacteria > Pseudomonadota > Gammaproteobacteria > Enterobacterales > Vibrionaceae > Photobacterium > Photobacterium alginatilyticum. The sequence continues at coordinate 60 of NZ_RSEJ01000413.1, forward strand.
AACAGTTAGTGTAATTTTTAGTAATTTTTTAGTAATTAATTAGTATTTATCTCATATTAATTGCATTTTTAGTAATATAAAAATCATTATTTTATCAAGAAAAATCCAAAAATATAACTTTTTCAGCAATAAATAATATTTTCCAGAATAGTTAGTATAAAAATATATATCTTCATTATTAATATTAGTTTAGTTGTAATCTCGTTTTTATTTCATAGCTGTAGTGTCCGAGACACCGTTTTTACCGTCAAAACAACCCCGTTTTTCATTTTTATATAAAAAAATTGCCTTTTTA
>NZ_RSEJ01000414.1 GCF_009910675.1 Photobacterium alginatilyticum
AGACGAATGCTTGTATTTTTTGAATATGAAATCCTTGCACCTAGTTAGGGGGAGCATACAGAAGAATGCTTATTTTTGACTACTTAGCCAAAGTCCTCGCATCCAGTCGTATGCAAGTGAAATGGAACATCCCGATGAATGCTTGTGTTGATTAATGAGTGTACTCTTTTGTCCTTAGACCAAGGGTTTGTCCCACTGGGTTTACCTTGGCAAGGTTTTAACGAGGCACTATCTATCACACCTTCACTAAGGGTTATGTAGGCTATTTGAGTTATCGTGAGACTCGCTATGTCAAGATGAATCATTGCACCCTGGCGTGTGCAAGTGAGTAGAAGCATCATGGTGTATGCTTAT
>NZ_RSEJ01000415.1 GCF_009910675.1 Photobacterium alginatilyticum
AAACTAATTTTTTTGGATTTTTTGGTGTTTTTTAAGTGGAATTTTTTTTTTTTGTTCCTTCTCTCGCTTATAAAATGCTYRATATTGATTCAAAATGATCGTGGTCAACTTTGTTGTATTCTTATGATGTTTTTCTAAAGCTCTACAGAGAGAAATCATCATTTTACATTGCTTGATTAAAACARAAWTTGACTAGAKCACAATAGGTTTGTCATTTCAGAGTTKATGTATGGTTTTTGGTGTTTCTTCTYTYKCTTRTAAAATGCTCGATATTCATYCAAAATGATCGTGGTYGAGTTTGTTGGATTCCTATGATGTTTTTCTAGAGCTCTATAGAGAGAAATTATCATTTC
>NZ_RSEJ01000416.1 GCF_009910675.1 Photobacterium alginatilyticum
TCATGTCCTCCTTGGCCGAGTCGGGAAAGAATTGGCGAAAGAATCGCTCCTTGAACTCGTCCCAGTCAACATCGCCTACTGGATGGGTCCCGACTATTCCACGCTGGGTTGCCTCCCAAGTAGCGCCTTTGTTTACCGTCGTTGGCTCGACGTAACTTCCGTGCTCCTTCACTCCGCCGGAATTGGGTTTTTAAAGCCTTCATGAAATATCTGCAACTTATGGCCATTCATCTTGCACACCTTGGCCGTGTCCATACTTCGTGTCTCAACTGCATAATGAGGATAAATGTTAGCAATTATAAAAGGTCCAACCCACTGAGAACGCAACTTACCTGGAAACCACCGAAACAATG
>NZ_RSEJ01000417.1 GCF_009910675.1 Photobacterium alginatilyticum
CTAGAACACAATAAAATACGGAAATAAAGTTCCTTCCGCAAAGAGTGCGGGAATTAGACTACTTAAATTATACTACTTTCAATTTTAAGTTATTTACTAATCTAARTTAATWTACKACTTTAAGAAATCGAGAACTAACCKCGAGCGGATGGAGATTTTTGCTWTYTWCGAAACTTTTCCTTTTCAACCCCGAACTTTTCCCGAWTCCCGAGCTTCTCGAATACTACTATATATATATTTTTAACTAAACTTTATATAAAGTTTTAAAGAAAGACTAGATATTTTATAAATAGGGTTTTTATACTACAATTTTTAACTAAGGATTTTTATACTACAATTTTTAACTAAAAAAC
>NZ_RSEJ01000418.1 GCF_009910675.1 Photobacterium alginatilyticum
TCTAACCCTCCCCCACACTTAAAACTTACATTGTCCCCAATGTAAACTAAAGCGAAAAAGAAAGACAATAATGATAAAACGTATAGTTAAAGAACAAACTCCCCTGGGTTGCCTCCCAAGTAGCGCCTTTGTTTACCGTCGTTGGCTCGACGTAACTTCCGTGCTCCTTCACTCCGCCGGAATTGGGTTTTTAAAGCCTTCATGAAATATCTGCAACTTATGGCCATTCATCTTGCACACCTTGGCCGTGTCCATACTTCGTGTCTCAACTGCATAATGAGGATAAATGTTAGCAATTATAAAAGGTCCAACCCACTGAGAACGCAACTTACCTGGAAACCACCGAAACAATG
>NZ_RSEJ01000419.1 GCF_009910675.1 Photobacterium alginatilyticum
AAAGACGGAAATAAAAGACGGAAATAAAGTTCCTTCCGCAAAGAGTGCGGGAATTAGACTACTTAAATTATACTACTTTCAATTTTAAGTTATTTACTAATCTAAGTTAATATACTACTTTAAGAAATCGAGAACTAACCTCGAGCGGATGGAGATTTTTGCTTTCTTCGAAACTTTTCCTTTTCAACCCCGAACTTTTCCCGAATCCCGAGCTTCTCGAATACTACTATATATATATTTTTAACTAAACTTTATATAAAGTTTTAAAGAAAGACTAGATATTTTATAAATAGGGTTTTTATACTACAATTTTTAACTAAGGATTTTTATACTACAATTTTTAACTAAAAAAC
>NZ_RSEJ01000420.1 GCF_009910675.1 Photobacterium alginatilyticum
CACTTTCTACCACCATCACCTAAGAGAATGTACTTCTTTGAATCTAACGCAGAAAAGGATGAGGATCAAATTGACGAAAAGGAGGAGATAGAGGACAAGGACGACGGGCAGAATTATACCTGCTCTGACTTGTCAGCTATCGATGACACCTATGATGCTTATTCGCCTATACCTCAAACATCTGCCCCTAAAGCCCCAATTCTGAACTTCACTATTCAGTACGGAGGGAAGTATGTAGGTTTTGCAACACACCAGGGTGTCCTAGATTCTGGTGGTGCCGCTAACCTCATGCCCACCTCTGAGTACTATGAAGGGTATGGACCATTACACGCCTGTAATATTCGTCTATTCT
>NZ_RSEJ01000007.1 GCF_009910675.1 Photobacterium alginatilyticum
GATTTCTGTTCGTCACAACCAAGTTTTGCCATTTGCTTCCTTCAGATTTCACCTCACGGTGAACACCCTTGCATAGGCTAACGGTTCTCGCTCGACTGAGCCCGTAGAGGACTTTCACCTCCTAGAACAACGCCATGCTCGGCGCACAACGAAAAAAGGCTTACCTTTCGGTAAGCCTTTCAATGAGATGGTGCCCCGGGCCGGACTTGAACCGGCACAACGCGAACGTCGAGGGATTTTAAATCCCTTGTGTCTACCAATTCCACCACCAGGGCACGCAATTCTTGATTGCGATGCTCCTAACCAATGTGCTTTATATAAAAGCGGTTAGACACCATCTTGATACTGACTTGATCAATATCTCAAAATTTTGAGCGACACACGAGGTTCCCGATTTACGAGGAGCAAGGCGTGACCTCAACCTTGGCAAGGTTGTGCTCTACCCGCTTAACCTACATGTTTCACTACATTCACCACCGCTAGGCAATGAATTATTAAATTGGAGCGACACACGAGGTTCGAACTCGTGACCTCAACCTTGGCAAGGTTGCGCTCTACCAGCTGAGCTAGTGTCGCAAATGGAGGCGCGTCCCGGAGTCGAACCGAGGTCCACGGATTTGCAATCCGCTGCATAGCCACTCTGCCAACGCGCCAACTGTCTTTCGACAAACCGCTTAACAAGTCTCCCCGCTGCGGTATGGGGTGCATTCTACGGATTGCTCCCAATGAGTCAATAACAAAATGTCAGAATCCAGATCACTTGCTTGAATTGTGCGCAATTGCTCTGTTTTCACAAGCTTTCCGTCTGAATTTTAGCCTTTATTGTGTTCTGAGTATTACTCAACACAGAATCATTAGTCATGATAACCAACAGAAAAACAACTTTTTAAATTAAGCTATACAGTTTAGTTCGCTATTTTCTCTTGTTCAGCCTTAATTTTGCGACAACAAAACTTCACTCAACAAATTTGCCCTTCTGGATCACATCACAAAAAAGCCACTCTGGAATCGAGTGGCCTTATACCCAAACTTTCTCAATAAAAATATAGATTACGGGTTCACTAGTTCAACCGCTTCTCTAACCAGTCTGCCGATTTCGTCCCAGTCACCAGCCTCAATCAGTGCAGGTGCTACCATCCAGGTACCGCCGCAACAATGAACGCGATCAATCGCTAAGTAATCGTTCACATTTGCCTTGCCAATACCGCCTGTCGGCATAAAGGCAACATCAACATATGGTGCAAGCAGTGACTTGATCATATTGATCCCGCCAGACGCCTCGGCCGGAAAGAACTTCAAGAAAGTCAGGCCTAGTTCTAATGCCTGCTCAACTTGGCTCGGGTTGTTCACTCCAGGTACCATAGCAATGTCTTGTTCCTGGCAATAACGTACTGTATTTGGGTTCAAGCCGGGCGCGACGATAAACTCAGCACCCGCAGTTTTGGCGCGATCAACTTGAGCGGCGTTTAATACTGTCCCTGCCCCGATACACATCGAGGGATAAGCTTCACGCATCAAGCGAATAGCGTCTTCTGCCGCCTCGGTGCGAAAGGTTACCTCAGCAACAGGCAGGCCATTTTCCACCAGCGTTTTAGCCAACGGTACCGCTTGCTCAACATTGTTAATTTGAATCACCGGAATGACTTTGAATCCTTTTAACTTTTCAATCAGTTGTTGAGACATTAAACCTTGTTCCTTTTATCTACATTAATTCTTTCATTGCTTCAGACGGAATGATTGCCCCCGGATATTGAATGACAATAGATGCCAGACAGTGACCAAGCTCAGCAGCGGCAGTCTCTGAGCTACCGCTCAGACGCCCTGCCAGATACCCTGCAGCAAAAGAGTCACCGGCAGCACAGGTGTCCACCACGTTTTCAACCATGTTTGCAGCCACATACACGGTATCAGGGTAATCACTCTGCAGACCAGATACGACTTTGCATGGCTCACAGCCTCGCTTAATAACAACTTCAGGGCAGCCGATGTCCTGGCACCGTTTCACAATATCACTTTTGCCCCACACCGCATATTCATCCTGCTCGGTAAGCAAAGCAATGTCAGCAAAGGGCAAAGCCTGCGAATACCAGTACTGGGCTTGTTTCGACGTCCAAAGCTGAGGGCGAAAATTATTATCAAACAATATCATACCGCCATTGGCTTTATGTTTCTCTAACAAGGTGATTAATACCGCTTTCGCTTCTTCTGCCAGAATTGCCAGACTAACGCCGCTTATGTACAAAGCATCAAAACGGTGGTTGTCAATCGCCTGTTCGAGGGGCGACCACAACTCCGAGAAATAGAACTTCGCAGCACTGTCATTACGCCAGTAATGAAAATGACGTTCACCATTAGGTTCTGTCTCGACGAGATAAATACCAGGCAGCTTGTTCTCGAGCTTTTTCACCATATGGGTCTCAATGCCTTCAGCATGCCAAGCCCCGAGCATATCCTGGCTAATATTGTCGGTCCCTAGCGCCGTTGCATAGCTAACCGTCAGCCCGCGTGAAGCTCCCAACCGAGATAAATACAGCGCCGTATTGAGTGTATCGCCGCCAAATGTCCGCTGCAGCGGCAGGCCACTTAGCTCAATCATACATTCACCAAAAAAAGCAATTTTCACGCCGCCATCCTCTTCTCACCAGGCTTTATGTAAAGCCTAATGGATGATGCATACCTTACAGCATCACAAAGGCCTGCATTTCGCCAAGTTTTAGAGAATTATGTTGAGAATGTATAAATAGCTATGAACAACAATACGTTGCGTTCACTCACGATCGTCTCATCCCTCATACAGCTCCAACGGCAGACCATCGGGATCATTAAAGAAAGTGAATTTCTTACCGGTATATTCATCGACTCGAATGGGCTCGACGTCAACCTGGCAACTCATTAAATACCCAGCAAAATCTTCGACAGAGTCGACAACAAAAGCTAAATGCCTCAAACCACTGGCTTCAGGAAAGCTGGACCGCGATGGTGGGGAAGGAAAAGAAAACAACTCAACTTGGCTACCATCCGGTAACTGCAAGTCGAGCTTATACGATTCACGATTTGCCCGGTAATTCTCTTCTATTACAGACAAACCCAGTACTTCAACATAAAAGTGCTTTGATCTTGCATAATCAGAACAGATGATCGCCGCGTGGTGTATCCCTTTTAACATGAATAATGCTCTCTATGAGGCTGCTGAAGTGGTGCAGCAATTCCTCAAAATTCTATTGAAAGCTTCTATTATCATACTCTTAACTATGATTTTCTAGCCAGAACAAAATGGAGCTAAAAAAGCTCCTTTAAAGTGAAAATAAGGTTCCTGACGGCCATTGATGGCCTCAACAGGAGCATCCATAGACAGCGTCAAGCCGCCGGAACCCTTGTCAAACTTCCTACCCGTTTCATGGCTAATTTATAGAGTTCTCTGGCTCTTTTGGCTTCACTTTCACTTGGGCGCGTATCATTCTGATAAACCCAATGACAGGATTCGATTACCCCTTTGACCTCTTTCAGACCTAAGAAAGAAGGCGTAGACAGCGCGGTAAGCTCAAGTATCAAAAAGCACAGCTTATAGTGAAACGGCACCATCTGGAATGCCCGGTATGCATCCTCAATAGCTTGCGTCGCCAGATTGTTATTCCGCTTCTCGAAAGCTTGCTCAACAAGCTTTCCGCCTTCGCTTAGCCGATGGTTAATTTCTGAGTGACAGGCTTCCAGCAGCTTTACCTGGCTTTGAATCAAGGCCGCATCATCAGCATTACCACACAAGTCCCTTGCAACCTGCATTGTCTTTTCATACTTATCCGGCATACCACAAAAGCCGTACAAGCGGGCAATATTCAGTACCGTGTAGTAGTCATCGATGGGCTTATCATGAATATTAATTTTGCTAACGATGGTAAAGCAGTCTTCAATTTCACCATGCAGACAGGCAAGTATCGCTACGCCGACCAAGGCCCCCATTTCACTTTCATAGCGCTCTTTGTCTGTATCACCACTCACTTTATGTTCAATGATGTTATGCCTGGCCTCTTTAACCAATTCGGCACTCTCGACATTATCCTCAACATAGATACTGGCAAGCATCAGAGAAACTGCAACATTCAGGTTGATCCCATAGCTAAAGCGGTTTGTCCCTAGCACCTTACTGGTATAACGCTGATAACCAATTGCAGCTTTTTCGTGCTGCTGCAAGGAAGCGTATAGGTTAGCAATAATAAGTTCGCGTAGCGGATTGGCCGAATTCACCTTATGCAAAATATTAAATTGCTCCAAGGCTTCCGGTACTCGGTCAGAGGCCATCAAACATCCCGCCAGGTGCTTTCTCGCCAAGGGTTGCTTTGGGTACTTATCGAGGATCTCCTGAAAGACGGCTTCTGCCGCTTTTAGGTCGCCAAGCTCTTTAAGTGCCTGCCCGAAACCGACTCTCGGCCATAAGTGATCGGTATGCTTACACGCTTCTTCATAGAATTGTTTGGCTTCCTGATGGCGCTCTGAGCGAAGTAAACAGTCACCGTTTATTCTGTCAATGTAACCAGAATACGCCGGGAAGTTCTTTTTATATCGCTGGCAAAGGCCGATTGCAGTCTGAAACTCTTTGTTATCAACGGCCATCAATAAAGGAAACAGTGCAGCCTTTCTTTCCAGAACTTTTTCTATTCGCTCAACAAACACCGCGCCACAAAATGGCTTTATTAAATAGTCGTCAGGTTCTAGCTCTATAAAATGAGAAACAACTTGCTCGGTGTTATCTCCCGTTACACATATAAAAACGCCATCACTCGGTAAAAGATTCCGCTGCTTTACCTCATCGAAAATAAGCCCACCGTCAATATGATGACGCATATTATAATCACTGATGACAATATCATAACTATGACTGGCTAATAAACGAAGTGCTTTCAGGCTATCTGTCGTGCTATCGATATTATCATTGCTGATCCCTGCACTATTTAACATAGACCTCATCAACGAAATTGCCGTGCTTGAGTCATCTATCAGCAGTAATTTTTTACCTGTTATCACATTACAGCCCTCCATAGCCTATTAATAACTGTAAAAATGCCTCTTTAACGATAGGGCTTCTTGTTGTCTTACCTCAATAATAGTAAAGGGTTAACGATATGAACACTGTTGAATCGATTTTATGATCAAGCACATGTTTCAATAGAGAAACACTTTGCTGTAAAGAATACTAACCACGCAAGAATACGCAAAAACACTTAAGTCAATGACCGCCTATTCTTATAAGTAATTTTATATAATAAGTAAATCACCAGAAGGAATTGATTGAAATGCCTGGCATCAATACCCAATAAGGATAAAAAAGATGAGCGCTTGCTCATCTTTCTTAAAAATCATGCTGATGGATATCACATCTTTATAAATATAATTCTTAATTATATTTATAAAATCATCGAACTTGTTTTCGAATAGAATAATACGCCACACTGCCAAATAATATAAATAACAGTATTGGCCCGCCCCACAATATATAAGTACTGGGCAATAACTTTGGCTTATACAAGACAAAGTCACCAAAACGACTTGTCATGTATTCAACAATTTCTGGATCCGACTTTCCTTGATCAACCATCTGGTAGACCTTCAGCCTCAGATCCTTGGCAACAGGCGAATTTGACTCTATGAGATTCTGGTTCTGACACTGTGGGCAGCGCAAGCCCTTTGATAAGGCTATAGCTCTATTTTGGTCGACAATAGAACGAAATTGGAAAGTTTCTACCGACTCGACAAGCTCTGTATCGGCAGCCACAAACACTTGCGCTGTTTGTGCATAAGCCGTCAGCGAACCTGTAAGTCCAGCGATACAAAAGGCCATCGCCAGTAACACTCGTTTTAAAGCCCCGGTGAACTTAACCATTTTTTCCCTCCTCAAGCTGCCTAAGCACAGGGACAAACTCCTGCTCCCATATTTTTCGGTTAAGCGCGCCGACATAGCGATGACGGATCACACCATTACGATCAACCAAATAGCTTTCAGGCGTACCATAGACCCCCAGGTCGATCGCCAGGCTCCCTTTAGGATCAAAGATCACCGACTGATACGGATTACCCGACAGTGATAGCTCATTCAGCGCAGCCTGACGATCATCTCGATAGTTCAGGCCAATAACGCTCATTTTATCCTTCTGAGCCAGCTCTAGTAGAAATGGGTGTTCTGACTTACAGATACCACACCAGGAAGCCCATACATTCAGCAGCCGAACCTGCCCAGTCAGTGAGGTTTGAGTCAGGGTGAATTGTTCATTATCAAGCGCGGTAAGGCTAAATTCAGGCACTGACCTGCCCTGCAATGGCGACGCCGTGGTGGTATTGTCAGCGCGCATCGCAAAGGCAATGATAGCACCAGCCAACAGGACGAAAACCAAAGGAATAAAACGGGAAATCTTCATTGTTCTCTCCTTACTGTTTCCACATCACAATCGTCGTCGGCGACAATGCCTTGCTCTCACGTGAGTACATGGCTTTGACCCTGAGTCTCGCTAACACAGCCAGTGCACCGCCCAGCATCATCATGATACTTCCGATCCAGAGCCAGCGAACAAAGGGCTTATACTGGATCCTCACCGCGTAATCAGTCCGGTTAAGTTTCTCGGCCAGGGTAATGTATATATCGCCCTGCCAGTACCACTTGATTCCCGGCTCGCTCATGTTCATGGTACGAACGGTATAATGACGACGCTGCGGCTGAATCATGGCTTCAAATTGTCCGTCCTTACTGACCTCAATGTTAGCCTGCTCGGCGGTATAGTTTGGACCAATGAGCAGCTCGGTCTCACGATAGACAAACTGATAGCCACTCAGATTCAGTACATCCCCAGGTCCCATCTTGTTACTGGTTTCCACCGAGTAATAGCTGACCAGTGCAGCCCCAATGATCGTGACGGCAACACCGCAATGCGCTATCACCATGGCTATCAGCCTCAGCGGCGCATGCCCCAACTGTCGCTCGCGAAGCGCTCTATGCCTCAGATAGAAAGCCTGTATTGCCGTGAGTGATATCCAAATTGCAGAAATGAATGACAAACAGACAACCAGATTGATCCCACGCTCAAACCACACAGACAATGCCACGCCAAGCACAATAGAGACAGACATCGGTGTCAGTGTTCGGGTAATAAGATCATCTGTCGACACGCGATGCCAGCGGATCAACACGCCGAATCCCATAAAGATGAAAAACAAGAAGCTCAGCGGTACAAACAAGGCGTTAAAGTAGGGTGCACCAACTGAGATATTGCCTAAGTCCAACGCCTGGAAAACCATCGGGTAAAAGGTGCCAAGCAGAATCGTCAGCGTCGCAACAGCCAGCAAGCTGTTACCGGCCAAAAACGTCGCTTCTTTTGACAGGAAGCCGAACGTTGCCGGACGACTATGTCGTTCGGCATTCAGTGCAAACAATACGAGCGAGATAATAAGCAGTACCCCGAGTATGGCCAGCAGCGTAACCCCGCGAGTAGGATCCACGGCAAAGGCATGGACCGAGGTCAACACGCCAGAGCGCACAATAAAAGTACCGAGCAAGCTCAGAGAGAAAGTGAAAATAGCCAGGAGCAGCGTCCAGTTACTCAGCGCCTTCCGGTATTCGGTAATGATCAGCGAGTGCATCAGGGCGGTTCCTGTCAGCCAGGGCATCAGAGAAGCATTCTCGACCGGGTCCCAGAACCACCAGCCACCCCAGCCCAGTTCGTAATAGGCCCACCAGGAACCCAATGCGATACCACCGGTCAGAAAGACCCATGAGGCAACGGTCCATGGCCGGCTCCAGCGTGCCCACGGGATCCCTTTATTCTTGGTGGTTAATGCTGCAATGGCAAATGCAAAGCTAACGGCAAAGCCTACGTAACCCAGGTATAACATCGGCGGGTGGAAGATTAGGCCGATATCCTGCAACATCGGATTTAAGTCTCGCCCTTCCAGAGGAGCTGGCAGAAGGCGCAAGAAAGGATTCGATACAAGCAGCAGAAACAGGCTAAACACCGCCGTCAGAATAGCCAATGTCACTAACACTCTAGCGATAAAGGCTTCGTCTCGCTGACGGGAACAATAGGCAACCGCTGCCGCCCAACCTGAGAGCGAAAACAGCCAGAACAAGAATGAGCCTTCATGGCCGCCCCAGACAGCAGCTATTTTAAAAAACAGCGGTAACTGACTATTGGAGTGATGAGCAATATAAGCCACAGAAAAGTCATCGGCAGCAAAGCTGTATCCCAACAGAATAATAGCGACCGAGATAAATATAAAAGCGCCATAACTTAATGGCCATGCATAGCGAGTAAGGTATGAATCCTTTTTGATCAAACCGACAACTGGAACCGTTCCTCCCAGCAGCGCGAAAGCAAATCCCAATATTAATGCATAATGTCCAACTTCAGGGATCATTGAATTTCCTTAAAACTTTATCCTGTCACCATCTTGATGTAACCCGAAAATTACAGCTTTGCCCTCGATCAATGAACCGGACCTATTTGTAATATCTTTATCGTTACAAGAAACAATCTGATGGTTAACAGCTGCTTCATATGCAACCAATAAAGCAAACATCTTTAGCAACTGAAACAAATCGTCACAGCAAACGCTGTGACGATTATTTATTTACTTACCTAACTGCCATTACAGCGTTGTCATTTGTCCTGCATACAAAATGAAGGTACGCAACATAAGCACACCAACCAGGCTAAGTGTGGTGACAAGCATGATATAGGCTTTGTTATGCCTGACGACTGACGGACTGACTGCATTAAGCGCCAGCGGTGTCAGCATTCCCGCACCAATGACGCCGTACCAGAACCATGTTGCCCAGAACCCGCCGCCAATTGCCGCTGTAGCAGCTGCCTGGCTCTGTCCACCACCAAAATAAAGGCCAGTAAAGAACGCAACCAATACGAACAGCTCAAACATTACCACCGGGCGCTCAAACTTGTGGATCCAGCCTACACTTGCACTGTGCGCCGACTCCTTAAACACCAGTACACCGAACATCAAGCAAGCTGCAGCACCGGAAGACAAGCTAGAGAACAGGAACAATATCGGTAGAATTGGATTGTTCAGTAGCGGGAAGGTCTGTAGCGCCGACAGCAAGAAACCGGTGTAAGCGGCCAGCAACACCGCCAGGAAGCCAAGAAATAGCTCCACACTGTTTTCAAAGCGCTCAATAAGAGCCAGCACCTTGTCAACAATAGGCAAACGACCGTTTAACAGCTTCCCGATATCGTACTTGAATATCACACCAATCCAGGCAAACAGCACAATCATGTAGACCTGGAACAGGATGACCCCCATCGACATCACTGACGTCGTGTTATAGAAGATCATGATCTTCCAGAACATCAATGGCTTGGTCAGGTGGAAAATCAAAATGGTCAAACCGGCAATAATACCGAACGGTGCCAGGATAGCCGTGGCCTTAATGATCCCGTTGGTGCTTGGATGGCCCTGGATCACTTTACGCTTGAGGTAGATAGAAATCATCACCGCACCGGCAGACATACCTGCCAGGAACAAGTAAACCGCAATGATCCAATCCCAAACTAGTGAATCAAAATAAAAGGCATCGGCAAATGTAGTACTCATCCTTTTATCTCCCCTTTTCCGTGTGGCACTTTATACAGCTTCGGCTGCGTTCCCAGTTCTACCTTCGAGCGGTACACCGGTTTTTGCTTGATCAGCTGAGACACCTTGCTATTTGGATCATTCAAGTCACCAAATATCAGTGCCTTGGTCGGGCATGACTCAACACATGCCGGCTCTTTGCCTTCTTTCAGGTTGCTCTTGCGACAAAAATCGCACTTGTCTGCTGATTTGGTTTCAGGGTTGAAGAAACGTACCTGATACGGACACGCTGCCAGGCAATAGCCACAGCCCACACACTTGTCGCCATCAACGTCTACAATCCCGGTTTCAGGATCCTTGAAAGCGGCTCCTGTCGGACACACGTGCACACAAGGCGCGTTATCGCAATGCTGACAAGAGATGCGGGTAAACTGATAGTCAACATTCGGGTATTCGCCCTGTGGTTCACTTCTGACTATCTGCAGTCGAGAAACACCTTCCGGCACCTTATTCACTTCGCGACAAGCTTCGGTACAGGCCGTACAACCAATACACAAAGTTTCATCATGCACCATGCCGTAACGCTTTGGTCCGTCTTCCATTGTCGCAGCAAGTGTCTGTCGGCCCAGCAAGTTACTGCCACTGACGCCTGTCGTGAAAATAACAGCACCGGCACCGGCTAAAAAATTTCGTCTTGAACACGTCATACCATCATCTCCTACTTCTCTTTTTTCTGGTCTGAGTGACAGTCGACGCACATCTTGATCTTCGACTTTCTTTCAATACCTTTCATCGGATCTTTTTCCGGATGAATGGTGTGGCATGATGCACAGGAAAGATCGAGCGCGTGAACATCGTGTGTCCAGTTCACCTCACGTAAATCTTTCGGTTCGTGGCAATTCACGCAGGTTTCATTTTGCTTTGCAATCCATGCCGGATCGGCCGCTGGTTTCTCAGTGCCGGCAACAGTCTGAGCTGCTGCGAACTTGGTCACCATTGGCGCACCGTCACGGTGATTCTTACCCACTTTGCTGTGACAATCTGTACATGTCATATCACGGTTAGTCTGAGCATGGATTACATCGCCATGCGCCCCTTTTAGCGTGTCTCTTTCATCTTTATGGCATTGCGTACAGGCGTAATCGCGATCCCGGATAAATTCGACAACATGTTGGCCTGACTCTTGTGTAATTACCGAAGGTTTCGCTGTTGTGGCTCCCTCAGCCTTCGAGTCTGCGGCAACATTCATTGAGAAACCAAAAATACAGATGGCTACAAAGAATGTAATCACCGTATTCATGGCTACTTTATAATTGCCCATTTTTCACCTTTTTATCTTCCCGAATTACCAGCCTCTTCCAGAAGGCGGCAATTGGCGCTTATATTTATTTTGCACATCATAGAGCTGCAATAGTTGTTTTAACAAAATCTTAAAACGATACTTAATTGCAATTGAAATCAATTCTTATTTACTTAAAATATTAGCCACAACGCTTAACACGTATATTTAATAATGTTTTTAAATATGAAAAATTGAGTCAGGTAGCAAATACCCCTTAAGTAGCATCATAAATGCCCTTTTTATGATTAAGATCAATATTAAAAACCGCAATAAGTATTTGATTTAACAGAACTAATAATCAAAATCGCAGCCACATAACCCCAGTAAATGTAAATACCCCTTTGGGGTTATTTGAGTGGTAATTCTATCGAAGTTCGGTTTTTGACATCTTCCCTTTGATCCAAAACAACAAAGTCATCACTTATATTAACAAGGCTTCATTTTTTGATATTATTTATCAGAACTCCAATTCTTAGTTACTGATTTAGCTGCACTCACAACGCTTAGCTTGTTAATAATTAGAATACTGGAGTGACAAATCGTGAGAATTAAATGGACGCGAAATACTGCCGCAGTCGCAGCTTTGTTGTCTGCGTTATGTTTATCTGCTAATGCCAACGCAGCTGAAGATAGCGGCAAAACAAGAATTGAACCTCGCAACGAACATTTTGCGAAGTCTCATGTCGATCAATATAAAACCTGGGAAGCAACCAAAGAAAGCGAAGAAATTGATGACGCGCTGGCTGGTGATCCTAACATGGTTGTTCTGTGGGCCGGCTACGGTTTTTCCAAAGACTACAACAAAGCCCGCGGCCACTTCTACGCTGTAACCGATGTACGCCAAACCCTACGTACTGGTGGTCCTAAGGATGAAAAAACAGGCCCGATGCCAATGGCATGCTGGAGCTGTAAAAGCCCTGATGTGGCCCGTGTAATCGACGAGCGTGGCGAAGACGGCTACTTTGAGGGCAAGTGGGCCCGCCTAGGTGCTGAAATCAACAACGCAATCGGCTGTTCTGACTGCCACAACACCGGCAGCAAAGAATTTGCCGAAGGTAAACCGGCACTAACCCTGACACGTCCTTATGTTAACCGTGCTATGGAAGCGATTGATATGAAGTTCGAGGATCAGTCTCGCTTCGATCAGCAAGCCCAGGTATGTGGCCAGTGTCATGTTGAGTACTACTTCACCGGTCCGACCAAGGGCGTTAAATTCCCATGGGACAAAGGCACTGGCGTTGATGAAATGGAAGCTTACTACGACGAGATCGGTTTCAAAGACTGGACTCACGGCGTATCTAAAGCTCCAATGCTAAAAGCACAGCACCCTGGCTATGAAACATGGCGTGAAGGCATCCATGGCAAGAACAACGTAACCTGTATCGACTGCCATATGCCTAAAGTCCAGAACGAAGACGGCAAAGTGTTCACCGATCATAAAGTCGGTAACCCATTTGACCGCTTTGAAGATACTTGTGCGCAGTGTCATACCCAAGATAAAGAAACACTTGAAGATGTTGTTGCTACCCGTAAGGCAAGTGTTCAAGAAATGAAACTACGTGCCGAGAAGCAAATTGTTGCAGCTCACTTCGAAGCGAAAGCCGCATGGGATGCAGGTGCTACCGAAGCGGAAATGAAGCCAATCCTGATGGATATCCGTCATGCACAGTGGCGCTGGGACTACGCAATTGCATCTCACGGTGTTCACATGCACGCACCTGACGTTGCACTACGTGTTCTGGGTACTGCGCTTGATAAAGCAACTGATGCCCGTACCAAGGTTGTTCGCTTGCTAGCAAAGAAAGGCATCACGGAAGAAATTCAGATCCCTGATATTTCAACCAAGGAAAAAGCCCAGCAGGCACTTGGCATGGATATGGACAAGATGAATGCTGATAAAGCTGAATTCCTGAAAAATATCGTTCCAGAGTGGGACAAACAAGCCAAAGTTCGCGAAGCCTCTTACTAAGGCCAGTCTGATTTAATTAGACAACCGACAAAGACAGCCCCCTCTCTAATAGAGGGGGCTTTTTGCATTTCACCCTTCATTACCCCACCCAAGATCCAAGATTACCAATATCCGCAAAGAACATATTACCCCCACCCTAGCCCTCCCCTTGAAAAGTGGAGGGGATTAAAAGCCTAAAAAGACCATCGGTGTTTACCAACAGACTTTAACAGCTCAAAGATGGCTCCTCCCCTATTATTTTAAGGGGAGGCAGGCAGGCAGGGGTTAATTGCAGAACAGGAGTATTTATACCAATCTACATAAGTATTTAATCATTCTTGCTGGTTAAAATCACTTTTAACTGCGTTATGAATTTTGTAATTAGAGTAACTAGTTAGCTGCAATTCATGCCTTGTTCTAAGTGATTTTTCCTGCGCAACTATCTGAACAATTACTTATCCAGATTGGTATTACAGCAATTTCTTGGCGCGGTTAATGGCGGTGATCAGCTCTACCCGATCGAGATCCGGGTGTTCACTATCAAGTGCCTGCTGCCAGGTATCTATCGCCTTTTGATAACGGGCATTAAGAAAGTAGTCAGATGCCAGCAGCATCAAAGCAGGAAGGTTGTTTTCATCCAAGGCTAATGCCTGATCCATAAGCTGGCTAACTTCGGCATTCAAACGCTGCCCATCACGATAATAGATCGCCGTTGCCTGTGCCGAATAAATATTTGCCTGCGGCTCTTCGGCCAAGCGGGATGAATAGCTAAACGCAAGCGCTGCATTGGCGTGCTCACCGGTATACATATAGGCATTGCCTAGCGCATACCATAGCTCTCCATTCTGCTTATCATTACGTAGCTTATTCTGAATTTCTTCAATTCGCTTCTGGTTAAACTCACCGGCAGTTAATCCTGCCAACTCGCTAGTTTCAGTCTCATGACTAACGCTGCCGGGTAACTGGTAAGCTGACTGACCCAGAAAAAAATAACCGCTCACCGATACTGTCAACAGCGCGATACTGAGTAATATCGGTGCTCTTGCACTCTCTCTGTCACTACGGGCGTGGCTTAGCCAGATAATGAGCAAGCCTGCCACTAGCAAGACAGTAAAACCGATTCCGAATTCCAATATTTGCCTCTGCATCATGACGCTAAACAAGCCTATATTTTACCTGTTTTGACTGTAACAAGAGAGTCCGTCTGGCAGTTATTCGCCACAGCCTTAACTTGGATCAATTCTTAATATTTCTAACAGTAACTAGCTGATTTTATTGCCTGCCACTACTTATTGACAACTACATCACACGCTAACGTATTGGCAATAAAGCAGTTGGCATGCGCTTTTTGGTGCATTTTATCCAGTACCTCATCACTGACGTTTACACCTTCGACGAACACAACCTTAGGGTTAAGCTCAATTCGAGACACCTGGGTGCGATTATCAGCATTCTTACCCAATTCGGCTGTCGCCGTATCATGATAACTGGCAACAGGTAAGCGCTTCAGGTGAGCGATGGCCAGAAATGTCAGCATGTGGCATGAAGACAGCGCTGAAATCAGGCTTTCTTCCGGGTTAACCAGACTGGCATTACCCTTATATTCAGGCGCTGAAGAGCCTTCAACCTGCTGACCACTGCCGAAACGTATAGTGTGATCACGGCTAAAATCCTGTTCTGCCTGCCCCGATTGTTGCCAGTCAATCTGTACCGAAAAGCTCATCTTTCTCTCCTTGTTCGTCGGCCAATAGTAGCTTCAGATAGTAAAAAGGCTCCATCGGGAGCCTTTTTATTCAGTAAATATTGCTTAAAGTTCGAAGTCACCGAATGCTTCACTATCTACCTGGCGCTCTAGAAACGCAACCAAATCGTCATGACCGCCGATATATTGGCTATCAAGAATAATCTGCGGCACAGTGCGAACAGTCTGACCCGTCTTCTGCTCGATAAACTCAACCATGGTTGTCTTTTCCAGGTCAGTACCCAGTACTAACGTGGTGTACTCGGTACCGCGCTCGTCAAGAATAGCCTTTGCTTTCACGCAGAACGGACAACGAGGCTGGGTAATTACTAGGTTTTGGTAGCCCGCAAGCTGCTCAAGGGTCATGTCAGACATAAACTTCCATTATCAACATTAGGTTTCTATTTCCCGCTAAGATAATGGAAAGCCGCCCCGAATTACAAGCCTCTTAGCCTATTCAGCCAACCGGTAGTTGGTATTCAGGCGATTTTGACCGGGATACGGTGGCGACCAAACGCCTTAGGCGGCGCAAACCGTCCGGCAATCTGGTAGCCACAATAGTTACATACCCCCTGGTTGCTCAGAGCACAATCGCCAAGTTCATACCAATTTCTCGACAGCACTTTTTTCTTACAGCCCGGGCAATAGGTACTATCTCCGGCTTCGTCAAAAATGTTACCGACATAGGCATAGTTCAGGCCGTTCTTAATGGCGATCTCCCTAGCCCGCTGAACAGTCTTTGGTGGGGTTCTTGGTTTATCCAACATTTTGAAATCGGGGTGGAAGGCGCTGAAGTGAATAGGAACATCCGGGCCGAGATTGTCATAGACCCAACGTGTCAACTGCTCCAGCTCACCCGTACTGTCATTTTCATCGGGGATCAGCAGTGTCGTGATTTCAAACCAGACATCGGTCTCATGGTGCAGATACAGCAGGGTATCAAGTACCGGAGCCAAGTGACCACTGCAGATCTTATGGTAGAAGTGCTCGGTAAATCCTTTCAGGTCAATATTAGCCGCGTCCATATAGCGATAAAACTCAATGCGGGGCTCATCGCACATATAGCCTGCACTAACGGCAACACTGTGTATCCCGAGTTCATGGCAGGCCTGAGCAGCATCCACGGCGTATTCCATGAAGATCACCGGATCATTGTAGGTAAAGGCAATACTGTCGCAGCCATAGCGTTTGGCTGCCTGGGCAATTTGCTCGGGCATTGCCGTTTCGCCCAAAGTGTCAATCTCACGTGACTTGCTGATACTCCAGTTCTGGCAAAACTTACAGCTCAGGTTACAACCAGCCGTCCCGAACGATAATACCGAGCTTCCGGGATAGAAGTGATTAAGCGGTTTTTTCTCTATCGGATCAATACAGAAGCCACTTGAACGGCCATAGGTGGTCAGGACGATTTCGCCATCCAGGGCCTGTCTGACAAAACAGGCACCGCGCTTGCCATCTCGCAATCGGCAATGACGCGGACATAAATCACATATCACCCGACCGTCATCCAGCCGGTGCCAATACTGGGTTTTGAATACACTCGGAGGCTGCAACATAAATCACTCGATGTGAAAATTGTTCCTATACTAAATATAGTATTGCTTAAAATAACTGTGTGATTTCAATGAACATTCGCCCACCTGCCGTTGCGGGGAGCTTTTATGATAAGTCCCCGGAAACACTACAATGTCAGCTTGATAGCTGGCTAATCCCGACTACGGATGAGTACAAAAAAATTCGGGCTGTGGTTGTGCCCCATGCCGGCTACGTATACTCAGGAAAAATCGCAGCCCAGGCATACCGCTATCTAAAATCACAGGCAGGTACTATTAAACGAGTAATACTGATAGGGCCCAGCCACCGTTATTTCTTCCAGGGCTGTGCCATCCCGTCGGTCGACTACTTCGCCTCGCCACTAGGCAATATAGCTATAGACAAGCAAAGTGTTGAAATACTTCGTGAAATAGATGATATTGAAGTATCAGACCAGATTCATGCCTTTGAGCACTGCCTAGAAGTACAGTTGCCATTTCTGCAAACATGTTTGAATGAATTTACTCTGTTGCCGCTCTTAACCAGTAATGTATCCCCAGTCAACGTCGCCAATATTATCGATTCGTTATGGCAAGATGACAGTACGCTATTAGTCATTAGCAGTGATCTCAGTCACTATCATCCTTACTCGGAAGCCCAGAAAATCGATCAGGACACCTGCTCTTTAATCGAGCATTACGACCCATCACTCACCCCCGAACAGGCATGCGGTTCGACCGGAATCAACACATTACTCTTACTCGCTAAGCAACGGGATTATCAAATCACACGTATAGAATTAAAAAACTCCGGTGATACTGCCGGGGATAAGGAGAGAGTTGTTGGATATGTCAGTTACCTCGTATCAGAACCTAAATAAAGGGGAGCTTACCCAGCTGCTAGATATTGCCCGGGAAGCCATCCGCGGACACTTTTCAGAGGAGTTACCTCGCCCGCCTCAGCTCGATTTATATGGAAGAAAACTACTCCAACCCGGCGCCTGTTTCGTGACACTCGAAGTTGATGGCCAACTACAAGGCTGTCTCGGTTCGGTGTCGGCCAACTCACCACTGGTTTTAGAAGTACACAATAAAGCACGTGCCAGCGCCTATCAGGATCATCGCTTTATGCCCTTGACTGAAGATCAATTAGACCAGCTAATGATTGAAGTATCGGTCTTATCAGAACCTGAAGTGCTGGCTGTCGATAGCGAGCAAGCGCTCATCGAGTACCTCGAGAGCAACAAAGTCGGTGTCGTTCTGTCGGATAATCACAGCCAGGCCTTGTTCCTTCCTCAGGTATGGGAGCAACTCAAGTCTCCCAAAGAGTTCATTCGCCACTTGAAATCAAAGGCAGGTTGGAATGCCGTTTACTGGTCTCCGAGTATGGAAGTAAAAACATTCACCGTTACCAGCATTAAAGGCAAGTATTATTAGCCTGATAAAGAGAAGCCCCTGCCAAATTGAAATGACAGGGGCTTTATAGTTAAGTCCACATGTCTTAGCGGCTACTGCGGAATTAATCCATAAGGCACCGAACTAAAGATTTCTGGTTGTTTGGATACCGTAGGAACTTCATGGGCACCTCGCCAGTCCAGCAGCATGATGGTAAGTACATTTCGGTGTTCGCCATCTAGCAGCTCGGTTTCCCCTTTCACTGACGGCACCATGCCTGCGTCACGGTCAATCGCCCCCTGGATAGCCTTGCGTGTTTTTTCCACCACAGGATCGTTGTCCAGCCCGGCAAGCAGGAAGTTAATGCCGACTTCGGCGATAACATCCTCTTTCGAGCGCTCGATAATCGTATCTATGTTGTTGCGATAATAGTCATACACCCACTGGAAATCTTTCTCGCTAATCGCATGCTGATAGTATTCAGAGGCTGCGAAGATGATATGAGTCAGACCGTAAATCTTATTCATAAACTGCTGATCGGTTAGCTCGGCATCCTTACTATCGGGGTAAGTCACCTTGAACGCCTCGATAAATTCATTCACGACATCCTGCTCACCCAACTGGCGCAACCAATACACCTGATTGGCCAACTGTGCTGCCCAAGCCCGGATCATTGCCGGATCCGTTGCATACTTGGCAAAGTCATAACGGCGGATCACCTCACGCAGGAGCTTATCTTCTCGGTGTTTGAGACCGTACTCGTTGGCACGGGCCATAGAGCCCAGCAAATCGACCCCAAGATATAGATACTCAGGCTGAGAGCGGGTCGCTGCATATCGTAGCTTGCCCCGAACGTCGGTTTTCTTGCCATAGTTCTGAATACGGGTGGTCGAATAAACCTTAATTTGTTCCGGAGTATTAACCTCAGTGGCAAATTTATTCAGACGACTAGCCACACGTGCCATATCCGACCAAATAGCCGCTGAATATTTTGCGTCCTGAGTCTGGCGGTACATACGAAGCCCATAGTGCCCCATCTTGAACGCCGGTAGTGTGTACAGATTACGCTCATAGGTCGTTCGGATGAGTTCAGCATCTTGCTGGTAGGAAGGAAGCGCTTCAGATTTCTTAAGAGGTGACGAGGCCGTTTCGGCATAAACTCCCCAAACCAACAATGACAGGAAAAACACCAATCCCACATTCAAAGACTTCATATACCCTCCATTGCAATATCAAGCAGCAGATATAACAGATGCTCAATATTGAAGTATCCATGTGATGTGCATTCTAGATGCACAAAAACGCTACCAGACGACCTTAATGGCTAAGTCAGCGCAAGGTCAAACATAAGCGTATTGCGAACCAAAACGGTGTGATCGAGCTAAACAACCAGGGAAATTCTTAACAAATCGTTCGATAGGTCAAATTTATGCGGGGACTTTTGAAGCGCAGAGTTTTGGGGACGGAATGAGACCAGAACTGCTGAGTTGTTCCCGCCATGACTAGCAATGAGCCGGGCTGAAGGTTAAATTCCACTTTCTGCTTACTTGCCAGGTGCTTTAAAACAAAACGCCTTTCTTCGCCCAGGCTGACCGAGGCAATAGTCGGCTGAGGACCGAGCTCTGGCTCGTTGTCCTGATGCCAGCCCATATAATCCTGACCGCTTCGATACAGATTCGCCAATACCGAATTAAACCTGCTTTCACACACCTGCTCACAGACGGACTTTATGGCTAACAGCTCAGGCGTCCACGAAGCCGGATACATGGTTAGCCCCGAGTAGGAATATACGGCATCGCCGCACCATGCCTGAAGCCTTGGCTGCAACACCTCTCGACCGAACATTCTGATAGTTTCCTGCTGCCAATTCAGCCCTACCGACAACCGGTGAAAATAATCATCGGCATCTGCTGTAGACAGGAAGTTCGGAGCCCAGAACAACTTCCCGTCCGGTATGTCCAGCCACTCACCGGAAGCAACAGGCGGCGAAAACAGATCCAGGTTTTCCATTACGTCAGCTCCTTATTCATCTATCCCTACAGAGCACTCCTAATGCTCAGTGACGCTGTTCTATTGGTAACCAGTCTTGGTGGCCGGGACCAATATAATCAGCACTCGGCCTGATTATCCGGTTATGTGCACGCTGCTCAAACACATGGGCCGCCCAGCCTGTTACCCGGCTCATAACAAAAATGGGGGTAAATAGCCGGGTGGGGATCCCCATAAAATGGTATGCAGTCGCATGGAAGAAATCGGCATTGGCAAACAACGATTTCTCGCGCTTCATTACGTCTTCGACCCGCACCGAGATATCATACAGTACCGCATCATCAGCCTGTGCGGCCAGTTTCTCCGACCACGCCTTGATTAATGCATTTCTCGGGTCTGACTCACGATAAATTGCATGACCGAAACCCATGATTTTCTCTTTATTGGCCAGCATAGCCAGGATGCCAGCCTCGGCTTCATCAGGGGATTGCCAACTCTCGATCATTTCCATCGCCGCTTCATTGGCTCCTCCATGTAGCGGGCCACGCAAGGTGCCAATGGCTGCAGTTATGCAGGAGTAAAGGTCGGTAAGTGTCGATGCGCAGACCCGAGCGGAGAATGTCGAGGCATTGAACTCATGCTCCGCGTAAAGAATCAGCGAGCAGTGCATCACCTGACGGTGCAGCTCTGACGGTTCTTCACCGGTGATCATCTTCAAGAAATAGCCGCCAATACTGTCCTGCTCGCAATAGGTCTCAATCCTTACCCCATGGTGGCTATAGCGATACCAATAACAGATAATGGCTGGCAACAAGGCAAGCAAACGATCCGCTTTGTCATACTCTTCGTCAAAGTCATGCTCCTGCTCAAGGTTACCCAGCATCGAACACCCGGTTCGCAGTACATCCATAGGATGAGCATCAGCAGGGATCTGCTCGAGAACCGCTTTCAACGCCATCGGTAGCCCGCGATAGGAAACAAGCTTGCTCTTATAAGCAGCCAGTTCTGTTCGAGTCGGTAGCTTTCCCTTGAGCAAGAGATAAGCAACCTCTTCGAACTCGGCATGCGCTGCCAGATCAGAAATATCATATCCACGGTAGGTTAACCCCGTACCGGTTTTTCCCACAGTACACAGAGCCGTTGAACCCGCACTTTGTCCTCGCAACCCTTCACCGCCTAGTGCTTTTTGTGTACCCGGCATAATATGACTCCTTGATCGTCAGAGGCTATCCCCAAACTAAAGATAGGTGAGAACAATCAGTTCAACCACTTGGGGAAAATATCATACCGGGCTTACAAATCATTCTGAGGCTAGGTATTTAGCGCAATATCGACCCAGACAAGGCGATGATCCGAACCGGCTTGCGGGCGGTCCCGTCCTCTGTCATCACTGATCAAATAGCGCATCGGATCTTTTTTATCCGGCCAGAATACACCGGACTGCAATGCCTTGAGGTTGGAGGAAGGCAGGACATAATCCAGCCTTAAGCCCGAAATATGCGTCCACTCAGTCGACCTCCCCTTTCGCTGTTGCCAGGCGAGCGCAAACCGTCCGCCCACACTTTTGGGTGTCATCTTACCGGCACTGACCATGCGGTTGACTCGGGGATGGAGCAGAAGGTTGCGAATGGCCGATTTCATCCCGTCACCGTCGGCCATGTCGGCATTCAGATCACCTAGCACGACAAATCGGTCCGTTTTCTCCAGACCTCCTACCCTTCCGTTGTCATCGCTAAGGTAATCCGCATTGTCGATAATATCTGTCACCAGCTTCAACTCGTCATGGTTGCGGCGCGCATTACGTTTCTCATCACCGTCAAACACCGGCGGTGTCGGATGACAGCACACCAAATTGATCCGATGCCCTGCAACATTCACGGGAACGACAACATGGTTTTTCGAGGACAGGCGCAATACCTGCTCGGCCTGCTCACTGTAATAGTTCTCTGGCATCACATTGGCGGGAAGATCGTGCCAGAGCATATTTTGCCAACAACGGATCGCCTCCTCTTCAATAGGGAAACGAGACAATAGGACAAAACCGAAATGGCCATGATGTTCACCAAACCCCAAGCCGTCGCCCGGAAGGGTCAGCACCCCGTCGCCATCAAGATCATACGGACTCATCAGGCCGGTATTTGTCGGCGGACAATAGCGGTACGGATAGTCGATAGGTTGCTGCTGGTGCTGTGAACTCTCAAGATAATGACGGCAGAAGTTTGCAAGGCTACCGTCATCGCCGCCTTCTCCGGGATGATCAAACTCACACAGCATCAACACATCCGGTCGCGTATGCTGAATAATTGCAGCAAGTTTAGACAACCTGGTATCCGACTTGGAGGCCGTCTGTTCGAGGATTTGCCCGGGGGCTGGTGCCGACATTGAAATATTAAACACAGCAACCCGCAGCACATGCGGTGATGAAGATGATTCTGAGTCTGAGGAATGTTCAGAACTATGTTTAGATCTATGTTCAGAGCTATGTTTAGAACGTGGTTGAAACACTAAATCGGACAACAAAAGGTACTCGACAAAAACACAAATAAGCGGAAATTATACAGATTTGCCCGCAAGCATGATAATTTCCGCTCTGTTAAAGTCGATTGTTTCAAGATTAATTCAGCTCATCAATTGGGTGATCGCCAACCTGATTTGCTGCGCGTCATGCATGGCCCGGTGCTTCACGGGCCCCTGTTCTTCAAGAGCCAACTGAAAACGCGCTCGCTCAATGCCATTTTCCTGCATCAGCCAATGGCCGATTTCCGTCAGCATAAAAGAAGGTCTCATATGTGCCGCATGATACAGGCGGCCTAACCAAAATAGGTCCCACTGGCTATCACAAAAGACATATTCATATTGACCGAGAACAGCATTAAGGTGCTGACACACTTCAACTACCTGCCGCCCTTCGAGATGCAGTTCCTGCCTGGAAATTCGGTGAATTTCATGTTCGGCAAAGTCGTCCCAGTATTGCCAAACATCGCTTGCCGTTAGTGGATTAATCAACAAGCTATTACCACTACCATCTGGTAAGGAATACCCAACCTCTATCGGGTAAGACTGATCGGATAACCCAGACGCCTCAAAATCCAACGTTGCCCACATTGCACTCTCCCTGATGCTTATTCTGACCATATTCGTAAAACAGAACGGCGACTTCCTGTCGAAATTACGCTGAATCACGAAACACTATAAATTTTAGCGCACTAATTACTTCATTTTGATAATTACCGATGTAAACGCGCTACACAATAAATGTAGCCTGAATCTGTCTCCTAAGGGTAAAAAAGTCTCCTTCACTCACTATTGATACAAGCATACTCAGTGATGATTTAACAGCATTTGATAAGTCTGTAAATCGTCGGTAGCAAAACAAGCAAAGTAGACCTGAACAATATTGTCATCATTAGCCACTTCTTCTTGCACCGTCTTAACCGCAATTTCAGCCGCACGTTGCTTGGGAAAATGATACACCCCGGTACTGATACAGGGAAAAGCTATACTTTTGGCCTCAGCCTGACGAGCCAGCGACATTGCATTTCGGTAGCAACTCGCCAACAACTGTTCCTCATTCTGACTGCCGCCGTGCCATACCGGACCGACGGTATGAATGATATATTTTGCCGGTAGGCGGTAGCCTTTGGTTAGCTTCGCTTCGCCAGTCTTGCAACCACCCAGCGTCCGGCATTCGGCCAGCAGCTCAGCCCCGGCAGCACGATGGATAGCACCGTCAACACCTCCGCCTCCTAACAACGAATTGTTTGCTGCATTGACGATAGCATCCACATCGAGAGTTGTAATATCTGTTTGAATTGCTGAGAGTTGAGCCATAATCATTCCTATCATTTTCTGAACACATTGTTCGTACACTGATCCCCCAGATTTCGGCACTTAATCCTGCTTACATCATGACGTGGGGCGTAATTTCAATTAGGATCAGGACAAACAGACTTACTCGAAGTATTCCATGACTCCAATTATAGGTTTTGCCGGTTACAGCGGCTCAGGAAAAACAACACTACTGGAACAACTTATTCCGTTGCTGAAGCAGCAAGGCTTGCGAATTGGCCTGGTCAAACACAGCCACCACAGTATCGACCCAGATACCCCGGGGAAAGACAGCTATCGCCTGCGCCATGCTGGTTGCGCCCAGACACTCATGGCGACAAAAGAGAGGCATATGCTGTACTTCGAGTACCCGGAGCCTGATCGCGAAGAACCACAGCTGCAAGCCTGCCTGCAACAACTCGATCACAGCCAGTTGGATCTTGTGCTGGTCGAAGGTTTCCGCGACGAAGCCTTTACCAAAATAGAAATTCATCGTCCAAGTTACGGCAAGCCACTGCTGCACCCTAACGACGACAATATTATCGCCTTTGCCACCGATGGCGACTGCCCCGAAGGCTGCACCCTACCCCAGCTTGACCTCAACCGTCCGCAAGACGTCGTCGATTTTGTTGTTGCCTGGCTAAAAGAGCAGTAAAGATAGCTGATATTCACTACCAATGGCCGTCTATTCCACACACTAAAAAAGCGAGAGCCAACAGGCTCTCGCTTTTTATATTGAGCAAACATCATAACCATTCAAACAAAGCTATGGTGCGAAACGGCTATGATATAC
Organism: Photobacterium alginatilyticum; assembly: GCF_009910675.1. Taxonomy (GTDB): domain Bacteria; phylum Pseudomonadota; class Gammaproteobacteria; order Enterobacterales; family Vibrionaceae; genus Photobacterium; species Photobacterium alginatilyticum. The sequence continues at coordinate 24,136 of NZ_RSEJ01000007.1, forward strand.
AAAGAAAGCTCCTCCCCCTTTATTAAGGGGGAGGCTGGGGGGGTTAGCAATACTTAGATCGCCCAGCCACCTGCATAGAACGCAACCAGAACCACAGCAATAACAACGGTACCCACGTTAAGGCGCTTGTATTCACCTGAAATAACGCGGCCAATCACCAATGAGCTGAAGCCGAGCATGATACCAGTAACAATGTTACCCGTTAGCACGATGAACACAGCACACATCAAACCAGACAATGCATCGACAGAGTCGGCCATATCCAGCTTACTGACATTGCTCATCATCAACAGACCCACATACATAAGTGCTGGCGCTGTCGCATAGGCAGGCACAAGGTAGCTAACAGGTGATAGGAAAAGCATCAACAAGAACAAACCACCGACAACCGTTGCAGTCAGACCTGTCTTACCACCAGCAGCCGTACCTGCTGCTGACTCGATGTAAACTGCTGCGGGGGCACCACCAACAAAGCCGGCAAAGATACTACTGACCGAGTCCGCTGTCAGGGCCTTACCACCGTTAATGATCTGGCCGTCTTTATCAAGTAAGTTAGCCTGACCGGCAACAGCACGAATCGTACCAGTCGCATCAAAGATTGCGGTCATGACCAGTGCCAGAACACTTGGGATAACAATCGGGCTTAGTGCGCCCATGATATCCAGGCTACCTAGCAGTGATTCACCTTCGGCACCAAATGATGGCATGGCGAACAAGCCCTGGTATGTGACGTTCGGATCAAAAATCAGACCGAAAATAGAAATCGCAATGATGACCAGCAGAATACCACCCGGAACGCGTCGCTTCTCAAGACCGAAGATAGCCGCCAGACCAATAATCGACATCAACACAGGTAAAGAGGTAAACGAGCCCAATGTCACCGGCAGACCCGCATGCGGGTTTTTCACAACCAGGCCAACACCGTTAGCGGCGATGAGCAATAGGAACAGACCGATACCAATCCCTGTTCCGTGGGCAATACCAAACGGCAAGTTAGTGAGGATCCACTGACGCACGCCAGTGACTGTGATAGCGGTGAACAGGACACCCATCAGGAATACGGCACCCAACGCAACAGGAATACTGATCCCCTGCCCCAGCACCAAACTAAATGCGGTGAAAGCGGTCAGCGAGATGGCACAACCAATCGCCATTGGCAATTTGGCCCAAAGCCCCATCAGCAACGAACCGAATGCCGCTACCAGACAGGTTGCGACAAATACCGCTCCCTGATTAAAACCTGCAGCCCCTAGCATACTCGGCACAACAATAACCGAGTACACCATCGCGAGGAAGGTTGTTAAACCTGCAACCATTTCCTGCCTAACGGTACTGCCGCGCGCCGAGATGTGAAAATAACCGTCTAATCCGCCTTGTGGTTTTGTTTCTGTTGCAATATTGGCGGGATCACTTTGAATTGTACTATTTTCAGACATGGTGATAGTTCCTTGTTTGTCATTGAGAGTAAAGAGCGCGCTGTACCTCGATCAATGAGGCGCGCCCTTTACTGCCCAGAAAGTGTGTTGAGCTTCCTCTCAACGAAGATTTAATTACCTCTAAACTTCTTTATTTTTTGAATCTTTATTCTTAAGCGGTATATCAGCCGCGCTCGTATACCAAACGGCCGTCAACGTAGGTTCGATAAATGCTGCGATCATCACCCAGCGTCATCAGCATGAACAATTTCTCAGCCAGATCTTTCGAGCTGTCATAGCGAAGCTGCTGCAGCGGGGTGGCACACGGGTCGATAATGACGAAATCGGCCTCTTTGCCTACTTCGAAGTTACCGATCAAATGATCCAGTGACAGCGATTTCGCGGCACCCAATGTCGCCAGGTAGAAGGCTTCAAATGCAGATAAGCGATGCTGCTGGAGCTGCATGACCTTGTAGGCTTCGTTTAGCGTCTGCATCATATTGAATGTGGTACCGGCACCAATATCGGTTCCCATACCCACTTTGATATTGCGCTTCCAGGCTTCCTGCAACTTGAACAGGCCGCTGCCAAGGTAGAGGTTGGATGTCGGGCAGAATGCGATTGCCGAGTCCGTATCATGGAGGCAGTCCCACTCTTTGTCTTCCAGGTGAATACAGTGGGCAAACACACTCTTGGAGCCCGTCAGGCCATGGTGATGATAAACGTCAAGATAGCCATCCTGCTCCGGATACAGCTCTTTCACCCACTCAATTTCATTCTTGTTTTCACAAAGATGAGTATGAACATAGGTATCTGGATACTCTTCCTTCAGCTTACCCGCCATGGCCAATTGCTCTGGGGTTGAAGTCGGCGCAAAACGAGGAGTGATCGCATATAGCAAACGACCGCGCTTGTGCCATTTTTCAATCAGTTCCTTGGTTTGGTTATAACCGACTTCCGGCGTATCAAGCAGATAGTCCGGCGCATTGCGGTCCATCATTACCTTGCCGGCAATCATCCGCATGTTGATTTTTTCGGCTTCTTCAAACAAGGCATCCACTGACTCGGGGTGAACGGTGCCGAACACCAGCGCGGTGGTGGTACCGTTACGCAGTAACTGCTTGATGAAGAACGTCGACATTTCCCGCGAGTAGTCTTTGTCCTTATACCGGGCCTCTGTCGGGAAGGTGTAATTGTTCAGCCACTCAAGCAGCTGCTCCCCGTAGGCGCCCACCATTTCAGCCTGTGGGTAGTGAATATGGGTATCAATAAATCCCGGCATCACCAGTTTGCCCGGATAACTGCGAATGCGTACCGATGCAGGGACCATGTCCTTACCCTCTTCCCAGGGTCCGACCCATTCAATACGGCCATTGTCAACCAGCATCAAACCATCTTCGATAAAGCGGACATTGTTCTCGATATCCTCCGGCTTATCAACCACATGGGCAATATCCATAATTGATGCACGAATTGCCTTGATAGATTGGCTATATTCCATAATTACCTCATTAATGTCTTTGTACGCCCACCTGTTGTTAGCTCATGAAACCAGTAGGGTGATCCCGTGAACAAGCTACGTACTGACCTTTTATAAATCTGTTGTGTAGAGTTTTGAACTCTGCTTTGCAAAGCCGCCAGCGGGCTCTTTGCGTATTAATTTCGCTCCAGCTCCGCCTGCTGGCGAGCAAGGTTTTCTTCCTCTTCGAGGGCGCGGTTACAGGCTTCGCACTCTTTGATTTGCTCTTCGAGCGCCTCGCGCTTTTCCTGGGCACTTTCGGCTTCGTCAGCCCGGTTGATGCCCAGTGCGATGTTAAGTCCCAGCGCAACCAGAGAACCGGTTGTAATACCCGAACCTAAAATCACCCTCATTGAATCAGGCAGATAGGTAAGAATTTCAGGACGAACAGTCACCGCCATGCCGGAGGCAACACCGACGGCAATAATCAGCATGTTTCGTTTGGTAAAGTTAATCCGGGAAAGAATGCCGATCCCCGCCGAAATGATCATCGCAAACATCACCAGCCCTGCCCCGCCAAGCACTGGCGAAGGAATGGTTACCACGATACCGCCCAATTTAGGGAACATGCCGGCAAGCAACATGATAATACCGGTTACAGCCACCACGTGACGGCTGGCGACACCGGTTATAGAAACAATGCCGACATTCTGGCTAAAGGAGGAGAAAGGCGTCGCACCGAATACTGATGCTAATGCACTTCCGACACCGTCACACAAGATCCCCTTCGACAGTTTCTTACCCGTTAGCTTAGTATGTGTCGCATCACTCAGCGCCAGGAAGTCACCGGTTGATTCCATAATGGTAACAAGATAGGCAATCGACATCCCGATAATACCACTAACGGTAAAGCTCAACCCGAACGGCATCACTTCCGGCAAGGCGAAAAATGCGGCGTCGCGTACCGGTGAAAAGTCCACAATGCCCATGAAGATGGCCGTCAGATACCCAACCGCCATCCCAATCACAATTGCGGCTGCCGAAATTATGCCTTTGCCAACCTGTGACAGTACAATAACGACCACCAGCACCAGTAGACCGAGCATCAAGTTACTGACCTGTCCGTATCCCTCCTGGCCGACAAAACCACCGGCAAACCAGTCTACCGATACCGGCAAGATAGTCAGACCAATCAAAACGACGACAGTTCCGGAGACAACTGGCGGAAACAGTTTGCGGATCTGCGGCATGAACCGACTACCGATAATCATTACCAGCGATCCCACCAATGAGGCACCAAAGATTCCGGAGACACCGGCATCCAGGCCGATAGAAATTGATATGGCAACAAAGGTAAAGCTGGTACCCATCACGACAGGCAGGCGTATCCCGACAGGACCGACCCCTTTACACTGAATGATGGTGACGACTCCTGATACCATCAGGGCGGCATTCACCAGAATAACCATCTGATCGGTAGGCAAACCGATCGCACTGCCAACGACCAGGGGAACGGCAATAATCGCCCCCATGGCAGCAAGCATATGCTGCAAAGCTAGTAAGATTGCGGCTCCGACAGGAGGCTTGTCTTCAACGTTATAAAAGAGTTTCATTTCAATACCATCCGTTTCTTCACACTTCCCTGGATAGATGTCAGCTTTAAAGCTTCTCTTGTGCCTGTTCAGTCAGACAGCATCCGTAGAAAGATTGGACGAGTATGGAATCGATAACCTAGCCAGAAATTCCCCAAGGGTCTCTCACCTAGCTAATCGCCAAGTGTTGCCTTACCCCAATACACCGTGACCAAAGCCATGTTCAGTCAACACCGGCCAAGCTATGACAGCTCACTCGTAATTAATATCAATTGATATATAAAAAAAGCGGTTATTTCCCATCCCCTGAAAATTAACCGCTTTTCGAATTACTTAGAGCTTATTAAGACCTCGCAGCACCTTCTCTGGTGTGAAGTTCCATTCCCGGATCCACACACCGCAAGCATCATGAATCGCGGTTGCGATAGCCGGGGAGGCACCATTTACGCCAATTTCTGAAATTGACTTGGCACCGTACGGACCAACTGGATCATCGCTTGGCACCAGTGCCGCACGGAAGTCCCGAGGAATATCCCCAATCTTAGGTGCGCCGTAACTCTTCAGATCCGTATTGAGCGGTACGCCGTTCTCGTCGTACATCAGCTCTTCACTCATACTGTGGCCGATGGCACGCATGCTCGCACCGTAGATCTGGCCCAGAGCCAAATCAGGGTTAATTGGCGTACCACAGTCCAGCAGGGCGTGGAACTTGTTGAGTTTGATCTCACCGGTACGGGTGTTAACCGCCACTTCAGCGAAGTTTGCACCATACGGGAAGGCAAAATCAGAGGTAATGAAGCTGCCACTGGTCAATAACTGTCCCCAGCCCTTGCCTCCTTCAGCTTGGTGAGCAATCTCACCGAAAGTCACCTGCTTGCCATCTTTCGCTTCAACCGTAGCAGGGAAGACAAGTTTGACATCGGCAACCTCTGCACCCAGCATCTCAGCACCGCACATCAGGATGCGCTCACGCATGGCCTCGGCAGCTTTCTTCGCAGCATTACCAGAGAAACAAGTTCCGGAAGAGGCATAAGCACCTTTATCAAACGGGCAGTGGTCGGTATCACCCGAGATAACAGTTACTTCTTCCAGTGGCATCTTCAATGTTTCGGCCGCAATTTTGCCTACCACCAAATCCAGACCGGTACCGATATCTGCACCACCAGAGTGAACAATCAAGGTACCATCTGAAGCCAGTTTGGCTTTACAGTTCGCCTGGTCGATATCAGGGATCCCTGATTTCTGCTGAATAATTGCCACGCCGCGGCCTACAGTCCAGTCACCACCCAGATCTTCTTTCGGAGTATCCCAACCAAATTCTTCACGGCCCTGACGCAATACTTCATCAAGTGCACAAGAAAGCACGCGAGGCGGTTCGGCAGGGAGGTCACCCTCACCAACAGCACCTTTGATCTTCAGCGGATCCCCTTCATGGACACGGTTCTTCTCGATGATTTCAAGTAGATCCATATCAATTTCTTCGGCCAGTTCCGCCAGCATCATAGTCAGTGCAAACACCCCTTTCGGCGCACCATAACCCTGGTAGGCACCAGTCGGACAGATGTTTGAGTAATAGGTGGTAACCTTAAAGCGGACATTATCAATCGGATAAAGCGGCAGTGACAGAGCAGGACCGTTAGAAGGTACTGTCAGGGCGTGGTTACCGTAAGGACCGGTATTGGCCTGGAAGTCCATGTCGATAGCCGTCAGGGTACCGTCTTTCTTGACACCCACCTTCAGGTTCACCTTGGCAACATGACGGGTTGAACAGGCAATGAACTCTTCTTCACGGGTATAGTGAAGATATACCGGACGTCCGGTCGTAAAGGCTGCAAACGCAGTCAGGTCTTCAACCAGGATATCCTGCTTGGAACCAAACCCGCCACCGACACGCTCTTTAACGACATGTACCCGGTTTTGTTTAACACCCAGAATCTTCGCAACCTGACGGCGAACGTGGAACGGTACCTGTGTCGAGGCATGCATGACCAGACGGTTGCCATCCATATAGGCATAACAAATATGGGTTTCTGTTGGTGTCTGCTGGGCCTGTTTCGATTCGTAAGTACGCTCGAGGATCACATCGGCATCCGCAAAGCCCTGGTCAATATCACCGATTTGGCCATTAACCGACGCGGCAATATTCTTACGAGGCTCACAACCAATCGGGAAGTTGACAATCAACTTGCCTTCACGCGGATCGGCATTTTTGTTCTGCTCGTCCAAATCAGCCGGTGCACCTGCCAGATACTCAATCGGCTCGTTGTGGATGATAGGTGCATCCGGTGCCTGAGCTTCATCAATACTCATTACCGGCTTAAGCACTTCGTATTCAACATCAATCAGCTTCAGCGCAGCTTCGGCAATTTCTACGCTCTCGGCAACCACAGCAGCAACACGGTCACCCACATGGCGTAGTTTCTGACAGAACATACGGCGATCTAGCGGTGACGGCTCAGGACCTGTCTGACCACCCGGGGTATAAGGAATATCGGGGCAGTTTTCATGAGTGATGACATGAACAACACCTTCCAGCGCTTCAGCCTTGCTGACATCCAGGTGCTTAATCCAGGCATGAGGGTGCGGGCTGCGCAAAACCTTAAGTACGCAGGCATCTGCAGGAATACGGTCTTCGACATAACAAGGCTTGGCCTGAACCATTTTCACCGAGTCATCTTTCGGACTGACCTTACCGACTACATCCAGCTCATCACAGAACTCTGGGGCGACCTCTTCGTTATAATCTGGGGTATTTTTACGCTTCGCTGCCAGCTCCACGACTTGGTAGAACTGTTGATAACCGGCATCTCGGCTAAATAAGCCAGAGAGCGCATCGTCAATCTCTTCACGCGTCGGCTCGGCAATACGATCAAGCAGTTCAGTGATGATCAAAGCAGCGGCAGGATCGTTATAACCTGACTGCACCACACCCACGTCGATCATCGCCTGCTGGACGACACCCAGCTTATTGTGTGTGCTGAGTGATTCAGCAGTGCGAACTTCGGTACCTTCCAACTGGGCGGCAATTAATAACGAGGCGTTAACCAGCTCGCCATTTAACAAAATGACATCTGAGCCGGCAAAACCAAAGCCATCATCGCTGTTACGTACAGAATGAAGGCCCATACCGTGAAGTAACTTCTGAACATTTTCACCAGGCTGGCACTGAAGTTCCTGAGAGCGGCCGTTGAGAGTAAATGTAATAGTCATGGTTATGCCTCCTCAGCCAGATGCTGACACTCAGCCAGTAAATCTGTTACAACAACGCCGGCAATATAGCGCTTATATTCAACACTACCGATAATATTGGCCACAGGGTGAACGGCATCGGCCACGGCCTGCTCTAACAGTTCACCTTTTAAATCCTGCTTTTCAATGTCGCGTAAACGAATAGGTCTCGCTGCGCCATTACGTGTTGGTGACACGCCATCAAGGGCGATAATTTTGTTCCCTTCCTTATCGATAGATACAGCGGCAGTCACAACCGCCAAACCTGCCGCAGAACGGACAATGTTGTATCCGATGCAGGTGAGGTTCACATCAGGGATGATCACTTTGGCAATCAAATCGCGCTCATCGGCTGCAATATAGTCTTCGACCTCGCTTTCGCGACCGTCGGCAAGCACAACACGCGCTTTAAGCGCCATCAAACTTGGAACCAATAATGCTTCAGGCTGGAAGGCTGCAATCTCACCACCCAGAGTGGCCTGGTTGCGCACGTGACGTGAATAAATAAATGCCGCAGCCTGCTTCAGAGCAACTGGCACCAACTCACTGTCAATCAGGTTCTGAATACGGCACATCGCACCGATATGCAGGGCTTCACCGTGTTGTTCAATTTTGTCGAAGGCCAGGTTATCAAGCGAAATCGCTACCGTTTTTTCGGTTTTGCTCGGGGCGGCATTTAGCTTGGAACCACCGGCAAACCAGGTTGCAGCGCCTGCATGTTGCTGCATTAAGTCGAGTGCTTGGGCAGTAGAGTCCGGTCTCAAGTAGTGTTCAATCATTTTTCTTACCTTTTTAGAATTCTACTTATCTATAAATTCATGCTCTCTTTAGAATCAGAGGTAATGAAGATTTTTTAATATTCTTAAGCACTAAAAAGGCAACTATTGAGCCAAACTTGGCAGTCACTTTAATAAGAGATGAGTTTCGTGAGCACGGTCAGAAATCGGACCCGAAATGAGATCTGCATCATCATTCATTTTCATATTCACTCTGGGGATGAACACTTATTTAACATGCCAAATAAGATTGCTTCTCAGTCCGTTAAAATTATCTATCAAAATAATATTTTTACTATCAATTTGATAACTATCAACAGTGATAGTTGATAATCAGCAACTTGGGCTGTGCCAACCTTGGCTACCAAACTCAAGTACCTGGCAGCGGGGTCTTTTCCTCCTTCTCCAGCTCTTCAGTCAGGTTGTTCATCCAGCGCAGGCCCGGTAAAGAGGCAAAAAAAGGGGGCCGACTGGCCCCCATAAATTGAAAGAAAAGAAAATAAGAGGAAGGTTATAACCTATGACACACTTAGCTGGCTAAGCCAGCGTCTCAATAGATTGAGGGACGCCTGATGGCGATATTCTGCGGTCGAACGTTGATCATCAATAGGGCGGATAACTTCGCTGTACATGGCGACAACTTCATCGACAAATCTCGGTTTGGCAAGCTTCTCCGTTGGCTGGCCAATCAACAGCGACTCCAGTTCACGGTTACGGACAACAGTCGGGCCGACAGCACCAAACGCAACACGCCAGTCCACCAGCTTACCTTTGCCTGTACGACCTTTACTGATCTTCGCCATGCCAGCCATTGACAGTTTGGTCAGTGCGTTGGCAGCCCGGGTTCCCACCTTGTGATAGAACGCCTCGGGCAAATCAGGCTGCGGGATCACGACATGCGTCAACATCTCACCTTGTTTCAGCTGAGTGAGACCCGGAGCAAGAATGAAGTCTTCCAGGGCCATTTCACGTTGACCCTGCAGGGATGACAACACAACGCGCGCATCAAGCAGATAAAGCGCCGGCAGGGAATCTGCCGCTGGTGAGGCGTTACAGATGTTCCCGGCCATAGTTGCCCGGTTGCGCAGTGCAGGAGCCGCGATCTTAGCCACACTCTGACGCAAGATATCAGGCACTTGCGGATGCTGCTCGATCTCGCTGAGGGTAACACCGGCACCAATGAACAGCGCAGAATCAGCATCCCCTTCAGCCTGGGTTTCTAGACTGGCCTGAGTGATATGCTTGAGCTCTTCAATCGCGTCGACAAATACCACATCACGGGCAAAACTCGGTGTCATACCCGGTCTGACACTGTGCTGTACCATTAAGTCCGTGCCGCCGGAGAACAATGTATGGTCGCCAACCGCCAGCTTATCCAGCGCCTGCTCCAAAGTATCAGGACGATATACCTCTACCATAATCCCTCTCCTTTTTCGCTGGCGATCCTCGCGGCATCGACAATCATCCCGTAGCCTGTGCAACGGCAGAGGTTACCCGATATCGCAGTTCTGATTTCCTGCTCGCTCGGCTTGGCATTGACTTCAAGCAGTGCATACAGTGCCAGCACCATACCCGGTGTACAGAAGCCGCACTGCACACCTTTAGCCTCAAGCAGCGCATCAATCACACACTGCCCTTTCTCGGTCTGGCGTAGCCCTTCCAGCGTCATCAGTCTGGCGCCTTCCGCCTGAGCGATAGGCATCATGCAAGCATTGACCAACTTACCGTTAAACAGGATTGAACAAGCTCCGCACTCCCCTTCACCACAGCCTTCCTTAGTGGCCGTCTTGTTCAGGTTCCCACGTAATGTGTTCAACAGCGATTGCATCGGGTCGGCTTCAACCTCAACCAGCTCATCATTTAGGTAGAACTCGATCTTCATTTTGCCTTCCCTCCTTCTACTGCCTTGCCAGCCTCTGCCGTTTCCTCTGCATACAGCGCCTGACAGATTTTCTCAGGTGTTACCGGTATGGATGACAACGTCTTGCCTATGGCCGCTTCAACCGCCGCAGCAAAGGCTGCCGCACCACCATTGTGGGTTAACTCACCGCCCCCCTTGGCACCATTCGGGCCAAACGGATACGGGTTATCCACCAAATCACTTCCGATTGACGGGACATCAAGCGATGTCGGGATCACATAGTCAGCCATGGTTTTCTGAGCAAAGACCCCGTCTTTATTCAGCTCCATTTTCTCGCAGCTACCGTACCCCAGAGCCTGTACCAAGCCACCGTCAATCTGGCCCTTGAACACAACCGGATCAATCGCCCGGCCGATGTCATACACCGCCCATGCACCGATAATGTCCGTCTCGCCAGTCGCCATATCGACCTCAACCTCGACGACATTCGCACCATAGCTGGTCGCCTGATAGGCATTGCCCTGATAGGTACTCTGGTCCCAGACGTGGTAGTCCGGCTTGCGGTAGATCTCTTCGATTTCCTGCGGCTCACCTTCCTGCCAGTTAAGTTGCAGTTTCTGAGCTGCTTTCTCAATAAGGTAACCAACAATCAGGATCGAGCGTGATGCCACCGTCGGGCCGGAGTCCGGCACAATGCCTGTATCAGGTACCGCCAGCTGAATCGTCTCCAACGGCCGGTTCATTGTTTCGGCAACAATCTTACGGAATGTCAGGCTTAGTCCCTGACCGATATCAGTATTGGATGCGAGGATCCGAATGGTTCCATCGGCAAGCTTATTCAAGCGAACTCTTGCCCGTACCAGGGTATCTTCCAGATCACCGGCAAAACCACAGCCATGCTGGAATACCGCCAAGCCGATCCCTTTGCGTTTACCGCTGCCCTGACAATGTTCATCGCTATCAGGCTGGAACGCATTCAACGCCGTTTTGGTGTTGTACTCCGACAGGCTCAACACCCGCTCCAACATCTCATCCAGCACCAGATCTCCGAAGATCTTCGATCCAGTCAGCGTGGTCGAGTCTGATTTAAGGAAATGACGTTGCTTGAACGCTGCCGGGTCTTCGCCAACTTTCTTGGCGATATGGTTCATGTGGGTTTCCATGCAGAAACAGTTCTGCGGCGAACCAAAACCGCGGAATGCACCAGTCGGTACGGTATTAGTTGTCCAGGCATGCCCCTCTACACGGACATTTGGGATATCGTAGACATTGGTCGCGGTGGTCAGCGAACGCTGGAGAACAATGCCGGAAAGGCTGAGATAGGCGCCGGAATTAATATCAAAATTCAGCTCCATGGCAACAATATTGCCATCAGCGTCAATCCCGGTTCGGTAGTGGAATTCTACCGGGTGGCGCTTGGAGGTAAACTGAATATCTTCGCTACGCTCAAGTACAATTCTGACAGGTCTTTGCAACCGCTCTACCGCAACGGCCAATGGTCCGGCAAGAACATCAGGGTAATCTTCCTTACCGCCGAAGCCGCCACCGGTCGGGCACTGAATCGCGCGCACTCTGTCGTGACCGAGGAGTACTGCCATACAGTGGTGAACATAGAAGGGACATTGCATCGACCCTTCGATAACGATCTTGCCGTCTTTGGGGTAACCGACACACCCCTGGGTTTCAAGGTAGATATGCTCCTGATACCCGGTGCTGCACGTTTCTTCAATAATCGTTACAGCCTGTGCAAAACCCTCGTCGATATCACCTTTAGTCAACGTATGAGTATCAAGCACATTGTCTGTTGAATGAATGGCGCCATCGATGAGTGCTTTCGATTGTTCAATCGTATAAGCCGGCGTCAACGGTGAGTATTCTACCTCTATTTGTTGCAGGAGTTGCTCTATCACATCCGGGTCTGGGCCGACCAGCAGATAGATAACCTGACCGACGAACCGCACTTCTTTGTCGGCAAACGCCGGCCAGTCTATTTCTACGATGGGGAGTACATTTTGTCCCGGCACATCATTGGCACCAAACAGATGGTAGCCTTCTGGCATGGCCGGGATCTTAGCCGATTTAATGACGCCTCTGGGGCAAGAAGAGCGGTAGAACCGCCCTTCTAACAGTCCCTCGTAATGGCGGTCGGCAATATACTTAGCTTCACCTGTGGCTTCTGCCCACTTGAATCGAGTATTAACCGTATCCATAACGGGATCTCACATTAGTCTAATTGATCCATTGTCTTCCATAGACGCTGGGCTACTTTGCTGGCTTCAGCATAGATAGGCGCAACATCGAACGGGAATGCACGATCTTCATACACAAAACGTCCTTCAACGATAACGCTGTTGACGTTGCCCGCATTGATGCCGAAGGCAATATGCCCAGGCAGGTTGTCCGCCACGAATGGCGTCGGGCTGGTGTAGTCAAGAATGGTCAAGTCAGCCTTGTTTCCGGGATCCAGGCGGCCAAACTTGGCGCCAAAGTTCCGGGCAAGGATTTCATTACCGTTCCACAGACTGCGAGTAAAGCTGTCAGGCCAAAGCGGACCACCGGCATCGCGATGCTTGAAGAAGGCAAACTTAAGCTCTTCGAACATATCGGCACCGATACCATCGGTACCCAATGCAACATTCTTGAAGCGAGTCAGCTTATGGTTGTAACCCACATTATTGTTCATGTTTGAACGGGCATTGTGGGCCAGGAAGCCATCTTTGGCATTCAGGATGTCGATGTCACGGTCAGACAGGAACAAGCCATGGGCCAGCAAGGTTTTCTCGTTGATTAGGCCAAAGCTGTCTAGGCGCTCAACAATATCCTGACCGTAATGGTGGTGGCTGTGCGTCACATCGTAACGATCTTCTGCGACATGGACGTGAATACCACGCCCTGTTGCCTGAACAGCCTCAGCCATCATTGCCAAGCCTTCGTTGGTCACGGTGAACGGCGCGTGGGCACCGATGTGCGCTTCAACCAGGTATGGTTCTGTGCCTTCTTCTTTGGCACGGTCGACAAGCTGGGCGAAAGCGATGTTCTCTTCGACACCCGCCATCATTTCCTTCATGCCGCCGTTACGGTCAGTGGTTTCAAAGCAGGTCATACCGCGCAGGCCGGCTTTCAGGAAGCCTTTACGCAGGGTATTTAGTGAGCCCGCGATGTAGTTAGGCGATGCATGGTGGTCAATCACCGACGAACAACCGTTCTTGATGGCTTCTAGCGAGCAGATAAGGCCGCTGTAGTAGAGCGCTTCTTCATCCAGCGCTCGGTCCATCCGCCACCACAGGTTCTTCAGGATTGAGATAAAGTCCGGGCTTGGCTTGATATCAGCCATAATGCCGCGGGCAAGGCCCGAGTAGAAATGGTTGTGAGAGCAGACAATGCCCGGCATAACCAGTTTACCCTTCATCTCCTTGACAGTAGCATCCGGGTATTTTGCTGCCAGATCCGAACCAACTTCCTTGATTACGCTGCCATCAATCAAGATATCAACGCTTTCTTTAATCAGTGCAGGTTCAAACTGCACTGCCGTTGCATTTTTAAGTAATAACATTCCTGACTCCTCACCTATACATCTACTTTGCCAAGAAGATAACGATGATTTGCATGCACATAGCTGATCATGGTTGCTTCATCTGCCATCGACTCAGGCATATCCAGTTCGCTTTGCTCATTAATGCTGAAGGTATATGTTTCGCCCTGAGTGCGGACAAGTACTTCTTCGCCTTCAATGTAGAAACCTGCATTGGTGCTATTGGCAAAGTCACCGCGTAGGTTGAAGATGGTAAACTTGTCTTTGTATGGCTTGCTGTCCCATGGACAGAACTGGGCACAGTTGCCACATTCGTTACAGTAAGCGTCAATATGCAATGTCTGGTACTGATCTTTGAAACCAGGAATTGGCAGTGAGATATTGGCGCGGTTCGGACACACATCCACACACTTGCTACAGATATACGAACATTCCAAACAACGTTTTGCTTCTTGCTCGATAAATTCTTCGCGGTCAGCTTCTTCAAGCTTGTTCGCGCTGATCATCTTGACCTGAATATCGCCTTTACGGGCATAAACAGCCTCGGCTTTCACATCAGAAGAAACCTCTTTCTCCTGCTCAAGCTGTGCTTCACGAGCAAGTATCGCCGTTGCCGCCTTGCGACCGCCGGAGATAGCAGAAACAATCGATGAAGGACCAGTCTGGGCATCACCCATCAGGAACACATTCTCAACTGCCGTTTCGCAAGTTTTCGCATCAACAGCCGGCCAGCCATCTTCACCCATTGGAATACCGATACGGCTCAATACATCACGGTTAGACTGTTCGCCCACTGCAGTCACCAATGCATCAACCTGAAGCTCGACTGTCTTATCGGTAGCAACCGGACGGCGACGACCTTTCTCGTCTGGCTCACCCAGCTCCATTACACGGGCTGTCAGCTTGCCATCGGCATCGTACTGCTCTGGATTGGTTAGGAACATGAACTGCACGCCATCTTCCACGGCTTCTTCGTACTCTTCCTTGTAAGCAGGCATTTCAGCAATCGTACGACGGTACAGGATGGTAACTTTCTCGACACCGTCAACCTTAAGGGCAGCACGGGCACTATCCATCGCTGTGTTACCGGCACCGACAACAGCAACGTGTTTGCCAAGTTCCAGCTTCTCACCATCGTTAAAGCTGCGGAGGAATTCGAGTGACTTGAACACCTTGGTGTTATCACCAGACAGTGAAATCGGGTTGCCCTTATCGGCACCTATGCCCAGGCAGATATACTTGAAGCCGCTTGATTTCAGGGTTTCCACTGTCATATTCGGGTTGCAGCCGTATTCGATATGAACACCGTGGTCTTTGACGAAATCGATATCGTGCTGGATCACTTCGGCTGGAATACGGAACTGAGGAATGATGTTCTTCACCACACCACCGGCATTGTGCTCTTTTTCAAACACAGTGACAGGGTGACCGGCACGTGCCATGAAGTATGCTGCTGACAAGCCCGCAGGACCGGCACCAATGACCGCAACTGGGTGCTTGGCTTTATCCATATCTGGCTCATGCCACTTGGCCTTGTAGCCATCCCAGCCTTTATCCAGTGCAATTTTCTTCATTTCACGGATATTCAGCGCACCTTCGTAGTCACGGCGGGTACAGTTGTACTGACACTGGTGATCACAAATGTGACCAGTAATGGCAGGCAGGGCATTGCGTGAGTAAATCACTTCCAGCGCTTCGGTGTACTTGTGCTCACCCATCAGACGAATGTACTCAGGGATATCCTGGCTGATCGGACAGGCGGTCACACATGGTGCGACATAACAGTCAGTCAACGGCACGGCTTTCTTCACACTGATCTCTTCCGGACCACGCCACTCTTTCTGAACGTAATCGGCAACCAGTGACTTCGCCGCCAGGGCTTCTAGCTTGACTAGGTCAACCTTCTGCATGCCCCACTCTTCGCTTGATTCCAGCTCATTGGCGCAGTCGGTCAGACGCAGGTAACCGCCAGGCTTGAGCAGGTCAGTCGCCATGGTGATCGGACGAATACCGGTTTCGAAGATTTCTTTGATGTTGAACTTACTGGCACCACCGGAGTAAGAGATTGGCAGCATGCCGTCAAACTCACGTGATAATTCAAGCGCTACGTTAATTGATAGCGGGAACAGAGCACGGCCCGACATGTACATCTCTTTGTCTGGCAAACGGCCCTTGCGGTTCAGGGTACCCAGGGTGTTGGTTAGTTTAACCCCGAAGCCGATACCTTTCTCTTTGCCCAAATCGACCAGGCGATGCAACATGGCTTTGGCATCTTCAATCTGAAGATCGTGGCTGAATGACTCTTCGCTCAATGCAACATAGTCAAAACCAGCATTGTCGAGAATGCTACGTACGCGCTCGAAGCCCAGTAGAGTTGGGTTCAGTTTCACGAACGTGTTGATGCCCTTGTCTTCAATCATGTAGCGACAAATCGCTTCGATTTCATTCGGTGGACAACCGTGCATGGTAGACAAGGTGACACCACGAGTCAGTTGTGCTGGAATGGTATCTGACAGCTTGTTCAGACGTTCGAAACGGTGCTCGAAACCAAAGGATTTAACGAAATCCGGATCGGTAATGAAGCTGTTTAGCTCGGCGATATAGGCATGGAAGCTTTCATGCTCGCTTGAATCGAGCATATCGTGGATATACTTCTGCATCGGCGCAGTCTGAATACCCGCAAGATCGTAGCCCACACTCATATTGAACACGAAAGACTTCTCTTCGCCATCCGCACGGGGGGCAAAGACTTCTTCCAACAAGTGAAGTGCAATCCACGCTTTGAGGTACTCATCATAAGCTTTGACCAGCGTGAATTCTGTCGACCACTCGGTATTAAAGCACTCATCCTCGGCGTCGATACATGGCTTGGCTATCTCCAGCTGATCCAGTTTCTGAACTGTTTTCAGCTCCATGAAACGTCCACCGGCAAGCCATGAGGAAATGATGTTTTGCGCCAGCTGGGTGTGCGGACCGGCAGCAGGGCCTACAGGGGTTTCACAGTTTTCGCCCCAGACGGATAGATCCTTGGCACTCTCCTTGCGATAAAATTGCTTCGATGGTATCCCAAAAATTGACTGGCTCTCTTTATACTCGCTAAAGATGCGATTGAGTAGCTCGCCAAACGGAACGGGACGCATGATGTCTCCCATGATAGATCTCCTTGATGCTGTATTTTTCTTGTATTTTCACAGCCAGCACATTTCGTTGTGCAATGCGTAGGGCTCAGAGTGATAGGCTGAAATAAATCAGCCAGCTATGGGACTTAAAGAGCAACTACTGCGCCAAACTTTAAAATCAAGATCATCCAGACGAACTTTCATCGCTATTTTCGTGACCCATGTCGAAACAAAGGACAATTGTGTGAACACGCGCAATATAGGAAGGAAGGGCTAATTAATAATAAGAATGAATAATAAATGAGTATGATTCTTAATTAAGCTGTTTTTTCTATCAAATTAATAAATTGCTATCACTTTGATACCGATAAATATGATAGCAACTATCACTGCAAGAAAAGTAAAACGGATTTTCGACAGAAGAAATCAAACTTCAATTTTTCGGATGAAGAGAAAATTAATCCGATTTGAAATCACACTATATTAATAACAATAATTAGGCGGGTACTTCCTGATATCAATTTGATAAAAAGTTACTATCAACTCTCATAATGATAGGACTATTGTGAGCGCTGGCACAGTCGCTCGTAAGCCGCTGGAGTGTCAACATCAAAATAAATATCTGTTTCAGTAAGCTCGGCATATTTCACCTCACCACTATATATGATGCGTTTCATTTTGCCGTCAAAAGGCGCCGATAGGATTTGGGCTTTCAGTGTGGCAGGAAGCAGCACCGGATGACCAGGGCGCTCAGCCGTGCCGGGAAACACCGTATAGCTGCCACGTTTATCCCATACCCGACGATAAATATCGGGCGAAATACACGGCATGTCACCATGGCAGATAAAGAAATGTTCGCTCTCGACCAGCTTAACCCCTTGTTGAATAGAACTAAACATCCCTTGCTTATAGTGAGTGTTAACTACCACTTTGATGTTAGATTTTTCCTGATATCGACTAGCCAGTTCATCACCACGATGACCTGCAACCAAGATAACTCGCGAACAAAAGCCAAGTGCATTTTCGATACTTTCATCAAGGACTGTATGGTGCCGGTAAGGTAGCATCATCTTCCAGCGCCCCATCCGGGACGACAGACCGGCAGCAGGCATTACACAATCGACTTGTTGGTATTGAACCATTGTTATTACTCACTTTATTGGCACTTATTGCACGATTGGGAACGACATGAAGTCAGGAAAAAATTATCGCGCACTGTGCGCTACACAATTCGATATTCCGCTTGGTGGATCACTCGTGATTGCTCTTGTTGGCGGCGGAGGAAAAACATCCGCGGCTTTTTGGCTTGCCAACCAATTCAAAAATCAAGGGCACTGCGTATTTGTCAGCACCACGACAAAAATGTATTTACCTGATAGCTATCAAGCTGACAACTTTATTAATCTTGAGCACAATCACAATCAACTAATACCATACTCACATCTTGATTTATCGGAACCAAGTATCACTTTTTGCTATAAAAACAAAATAGCCAGCAATAACAAAAGTGACAAAATTAAAGTGTCCGGAGTCACACCTGAACTCATCGATAAATTAAAAAATGACTCGCCTTTCACAGTTTTTATTATTGAGTCTGATGGCGCCAAATGTTTGCCCATAAAAGCTCCCGATAGGCATGAGCCTTGCATTCCAATTACTTCGGATATGGTTATCGGTGTAACTGGCGCAGAAGTTATTCACACTCGGGCTATCCCCGAGAGAATTCATCGATGGAACATTTTTTCTGCCCTTACCCAATGTTCAACTGGTGACATCATTGATCACCGGATATTAGGCAACCTGATTGAACATCAACAAGGAATGTTTAAGCACGCTCCTGAACAGGCCATCAAGATTTGGTTAATAAATAAAATAGACTTGGCCGCTAACTACTCAGCCCTAACCCAGTTAGCCCATAAGGTCATTAGTAATACCGCACATCTTGATGCCATCTGGCTAGCTGCAATGAACAGTCAGGCACCGATAAAAAACGTACTGACGAGAGATTAGCTAATCACCTCTCGTCGCGAGACATTGAGGTCATGATTGATGAACATTTTTGCTAAAGCCGCACAACTCGAAGAAGAGAACGTCCCATTTGCCCTGGCAAATATTATTGAAACCCGCGGCTCGGCACCGCGCCACTCTGGGCAGATGATCGTAAAGGCAGACGGTTCAATCATCGGGACAGTCGGTGGCGGGATGATTGAACGTTACGTTATCGAGCAGTCGCTGGAAGCGTTACAGGAAAGAAAGCCCCGCGTTGTAAAAGGACGGATGACCCGTTCAGGCCCGGACGCCATGGACATGGACTGTGGTGGCGCCATGAGTGTATTCATTGATGTTTATGGTCTTCGCCCCAGCCTGCTCCTGATTGGTGCCGGACATGTGAACCGCGCTGTTGCCCATGCTGCACATGTCCTCGGTTTTGATATTACCGTCGCCGATGCCTATGAAGAGAGCCTCGCCGAAGAACACTTTCCGGCTGGTACCAAGCGAATTCTAGGCAAGAACATGGAAGATGCTATCGACAAGCTCGATATCAACAAAGACAGTTTCGTGGTTATTGCCACCAACCACCAGGATCAGGATGCAATCACCAAAGTTGTTGACTGCGATACCCGGTATATTGGCCTGATGGCAAGCCGCCGCAAGGTACAAACCTTGTTTAACCACCTGCGAAAATGCAATGTCAGCGAAGCGCACATTCAGGCTATCCACTCCCCAATAGGCTTCAACATCGGTGCCGAAACCCCCGAAGAAATTGCCATCAGCATCATGGCAGAGATCCTCAAAGTGAAACATCAGTCTGCGGGCGGGTTGATGAAAGACGATACTCGCCTAAATCGTAATAAACTGGTTTTAATCCGTGGCGCAGGAGATATCGCTACTGGTGTTGCGATCCGCCTCAAAAATGCAGGATTTAAAGTGGTTATGACCGACATTTCGCAGCCAACTGTGATTCGCTGCACGGTCTCTTTTGCCCAGTGCCTGTACGGTAAACCTGCCGAAGTTGAAGGGATCACCGCCCAAAAAGCGAAAAGTTGCGAAGAAGTATTCAAGTTACTCGACGACAACAAAATCCCTGTCATGGTGGATGAAGATTGTTGCTCGCTTACCAGCCTAAAACCGACATTTGTTGTCGATGCCATTCTGGCCAAGCGTAATCTGGGCACAACACGAGACATGGCTCCAATCACTATCGCGCTCGGTCCGGGTTTTACCGCCGGCGAAGACTGCGATGCGGTTATCGAGACAAACCGGGGTCACTACCTCGGACGCATTATCTACAACGGTGTCACCCAGGCCAACACAGGGATCCCCGGTAATATTGCTGGCTACACCCACCAGCGTGTGCTGCGCGCTCCCTGTGACGGCATTATGCATAACCACGTCAAGCTCGGCGATATCGTAGAAGAAGGGGATGTTATTGCCCATATTGGCGACAGCCCGGTTGTTGCCCCGCTAGGCGGTATGGTGCGGGGACTGCTGAATGATGGGCTCACCGTCACGGAAGGATTCAAGATTGGTGATATTGACCCGAGAGGCATCGAGGCCGACTTCACCACCGTTTCTGACAAAGCCAGAGCAATCGGTGGCAGCGTACTCGAAGCCATGCTTCACCTCGAGCACACCGTGTTGAATTAAGTTTTAACTATAAATAGAAGTGAGTATCGCTATGAAAACACGTGGGTATATTCATCGTTTCGTCACCAGCTTCGTCCTGCTTTCAGCAGCAGCTATCGCCCTGAAAGGCTTCTTTCATCCCGAACAGACGGCGCTATTGCTGTTAGATACCGGGCTGGTGCCCGCCATGTATGCCGATGTACTGGCATTCTCACTTCCTTTTGCATTGGCCGTTTGTCTCTCGCTGGCCTTCTTCGAGCTGACCTCCATCGCCCCCATCGTGGCCTGCCTGGCGCTATATATGCTGCCGTCCGGGATCGCGCTGTACCAGGGGCTGCATTTTGACTGCGGCTGCTACCTGCCCGGATCTTTGGAATCACAAGTCTATAGCGAACTGGAACCGCAATTTATCGTCCTGCTGCTAATAACCTTCTTTACAGCCGGTCTGTACTATTTCAATAACCAGCGCCCAGTTCACAACAAAGCACACCTTACCTAAATACGGTGTGGTTATTAATTTTATTTCGTCACTTTTCGCCGCATTTTTGCGGCGAACTTCAACCAATAAGGACTTATCATGCCATTCAGCAAATCTCGTCTTCAGCGTCCTCGTCGTAGCTTCTGGCTCAATGCATTCATTTTGGCAGCAGGTCTTCTGATCTTGCCCCTAACCGCTAATGCCGGTTTGTTTTCCGGTAAGTTCGAAGCAGAAGTCCAAACAGAACAGGTTGCCATCAAGCTGCACAACGACACTCTGGCTGGCGGCTACCAGTTGATTGACACCCAAGGCCTGAAAGCCCTTCTCGACACCAAGGAAGAGGTATTGGTCGTCGATGCCATGCCGTATAAGGACAGCTACAAGAAAGAACATATTCCGTCGGCAATGCAGTTTGAATTCCCGATTGCCTCAATGCCAGAGTGGAAAGTAACTGGTACGGATGGTAAAACTCAGGAAAACTTCGCGGCTTTGCTTGGTACCGACAAAAACAAGACGCTCGTTTTCTACTGCGGGTTTGTTAAATGTGGCCGAAGCCACAATGCTGCCGCATGGGCCATCAAAATGGGCTACAACAACGTCTATCGCTACCCTGGCGGCATCTACGCATGGAAAGGTGCCGGTTTCGACACCGAAAGCGAATAAGTCAGTCTGATTAACTCAGCGCCTAAAGCATCAATAGCGAAAGCGGGAGAATACTCCCGCTTTTTTTGGCATTGAAACAGAGCTTGTAAACGATGAACAGTTCTCCCGAGAGAACATGGCTAGAAAGTGATCTGTGAATCTAGCGTCACCACAAGGTTATAGTTTTTAGTATCAATCAGGCCGACAGGAACAATGCCAAAGTTAAAGCTTAGCCAATCAATAGGAAGCATCCGAAGGTAAGGCTGGGCCAGAGGCACTACATCCATCCCCGACTCTTCCTTATAGCCAGTTACCCCACCCAGACGAATACCAAGCCCCATATAAGGATTCATGTCGTATTCAAATGTTTTGTAGGCAGCAACACTCTGACGCGAGTAGCTATTTTCAAAACCTATAACACCATAGCTAGCATATTCAACGCCAATGCCCAAATTGGTCTCGTTAAGGTCAATACATTGATTACTAGCGCAATAAAAATGTTTACTTGCCAGTGGCAATGTCACCCTGAGCTCGCTGGCGCTATTAGGCAAAGCAGCAAAGGCGAGTAATATCGCAAATGCTTTCTTCATGTTGGTTTCCTACGTTTTATTATTTTGAATACCACGCACCTCAGCCTTGGAGAGTTATTACTCCAATTTATTTTTATGGTGCCTTCAATGAGTTACTACATAGAATTAGAGGCGAATATCATCTATTGCTTTTATCTTATTGATATCAAGCAGCCTTCACTCTTTATTCTTGTATGACTTAATTGCGAAATTAATTAGAAAACAGGGAATTAAATTAAGATACTTCCCTTACAGCAAAATAATCCTATATTATCTGGATTCACGAGCATCAAATTATTCAATTAGTCACTTATTGAGTTCACCTCAGAACACAAAAGTTGCCATAAGACATTGATTTAAAGCGAAATAACAAAAGAGCTGCATATATGTATTTTTTCTTACCGTCCTAATTATGAAAATCGTCTTCTTATTAAGAATAAGCCTATGATGACGAATATTATTATTCAGTCAAATAAAAACTGACCGTTTTTTTACTTTATCAGTCTTGATAATGAGAAAAAGTACCAAACCTCACGCTAAGCTTTTGAGTGATAAAAAGTTTATTTACTCATATTATTTTGAGATATTCTGCGCAATTTTATTATTTTTTTGTCTTCCTCATCATGGATATAAAACCCAATGAATATTTATATTGTCATTTGCTTCTATAGGGTTTATTTCCACATATTCTAAACCACGCCAAATAATAGAGCATTAGCTCTTGTCAGGTTAATTCTATCACTCTATTTTTCTGCCAGAGCCCTTCCCTGTGACAAGCTGGAACCCTAGCTCTTTGATTTGTAAGCTAACTTTCAATACCGCTTTATCTGCATCAATGAAACAACACTAAACTTATCGTTTTTCGATAATTTTTTATTGAACTACGTCGTATCGAGTGTCAAGATATATACAAATCTACACGGGGAACTATGTATGTCTGTTCAAAATGCCATTCAAACACTTAGCCAGCGGCTTCTTATCCTACTTTGGGTAATCCTGCTATTTACACCGCTATCAATCACATTTATCTGGTTCTACGGAACACTTGTTGAGTCCGCCAGTGGGGTAAGCCTGGAGTTTTCGTTCGATGTCAGTTTGCCGCTGACTGTCGGAAAATCGTTAATGGGTTACCCGTTTGCTCTACTGCCATCACTCGTTTACATGGCAATCATCTGGCAGTTAATCTGCTTGTTCCGCCTCTATCAGTTAGGCGATGTATTCACACAAGCGAACGTTTCCTGCTTCAGGCGTATCGCTAACTTGATGATTGCGACACCTGTTATCAGCGTACTATCCGACATGCTGCTAGGTGCCGTTCTGTCTATTGGCCAGGAAAACTTTAATATAGGATTCACTATTGATGACAGTGACTTGACGATTTTACTGATTGGCCTTACGGTGCGTGCTATTTCGCACGTTATGACGCTGGCGAAGGATATTAAAGAAGAAAACGAGCTAACAGTTTAGGATAACAACATGCCAATTATCATTAATTTAGATGTAATGCTGGCAAAGAGAAAGATGCGCTCAAATGAACTCGCAGCCAAGATCGGTATTACAGAGCAAAATCTATCAGTACTCAAAAATGGTCGAGCCAAGGCACTCCGGCTGACAACGCTCGAAGCTATATGCAAGCACCTTAACTGTCAGCCCGGAGACATTCTCGAGTATAAAGGTGAAACAGATGCCAACGAGTAGATAAGCTATTTTCATACTCTCATACCAGACACAGATAACGGAAACACATACGGGACGATATCAAAACGTATGTGTTTCCATTGTTATCGGCAGAAAGCTAAAGCAAAACACGTTGAAGCCAATCCGAATCAAACTTAGCTAACGCAATGTTGCCATAATGTTAATTTAATTAGGTTTTACATTTATCTCTCCTACCGCTTTTTTCAAAATAATCTAAACCAAACCATCCTCAAGCCACTTCCAAAAACCACTAAAAAACGCCACCAAAGTGGTATTGCTCGTGGTAGCAATTTGTGGAAAAGCATACCTTTATCACATTCCTATCAATTATTTAAAATTAGTCAAAATTCACCCATCGAATACCATAAAAATAAAATGGTTATTTTTCATTAACCTACAAAAAATCCATTAATATTCTTTCACATTCAATAACATACGCTCGCATTTCTATATCTGCCATTCACACCCTCTCATTAGAATGAATAAAAAAACACGCGAGGTGAGTTTTATGACAGCAATAAAACAACAAGAATTGAGATCAACATTTCTTTACACATTTGTTATTTTCCCTGCACTTACAGCAGGTGCGGTAGGCCTTTATGGTTTGGCAGCGTGGCTGCTGTAAGGAAAAATAATGAAATCTATTAAGCAAATACTGCAACATTTCTTTACACCCAGTAAAACCATCGGTTTAGGTATTTTGATCCTGGCCGGCTTTGTTGGCGGTATCGGATTCTGGACGACTTTTGATGCCGGCCTTGAATACACCAATCAGGAACAATTCTGCATTGGTTGTCATGAAATGGAAAACAACGTCTACCAAGAACTACAAAGTACTATCCACTTTAAAAACCGTACCGGTGTACGCGCAACTTGTCCGGACTGCCATGTTCCGCACAATTTTACCGACAAGATAGCGCGTAAAGCTCAGGCTTCAATGGAGTTATGGGCCAAGCTGACCGGCGAAGTCGATACACCAGAGAAGTTCAGCAAAAAACGTCTGGAAATGGCGAAACGCGAATGGGCACGAATGTCTGAAAACGGCTCCGCCGAATGCCGCAGTTGCCATGACTATAACAGCATGGACTTTGACAAGATGTCGGCTGATGCCCGCGATCAGATGATGGATGCTGCCAAAAACGATCAAAGCTGCATCGACTGTCACAAAGGTATTGCTCACCACATGCCGGATATGTCCGCTGGCTACAAAGCCATTATGGATGATCTGAACACGCAGGCTCTGGAAACGTCGGTTCGTAGCGGGAACACCTACTATACGCTGCACAACAAGGAACTGTTCCTGGATCCAGAGATGACGAAAAAAGCGGGCTTGATGATCTCATCCGTGCCTGTGGAAGTCATTAACAGCCAAGGCGACGCCATTGAAGTCAAAATTACCGGTTGGCGCAAGAAAAAAGGCAGTGGCAAAATCATTATGCAAGACTTTGCCCGCAATATTCGTGTCGCTTCACTTCAGCGTAAAGTCGCCAAAACCAAAGGCTTCTTTAATGTCCTTGATGCTAAAGAAGACGAAGATACCAGCATCACCTGGCAGAACGTCGACTTTACCCTATGGACGGACAAAACCGACCTGGTCGAAGAGGTTGAGCCAATTTGGGAATATGCCAAGGAAGCCTACACCGCAACGTGCAGCCGTTGTCACTCACAACCTGCAGAGGCACATTTCGACTCAAACACCTGGGTAGGAATGTTCAAAGGCATGCTTGATTTCGCCGACTTCGAAAAAGAAGAAGAGCAAGTTGTTCTGCGCTACCTGCAGATGCACTCTTCGGACTATAGCAACGATCACTAACTAAGCTTGGAGGTCGTTATCGGCGCCCTCCTTCCCCTAAAACCAACCCGAATGGTTAGGATGCCTCTTGGCAAAAATTAATTATTCAGCTTGGTATCAATAATAACTGATAAGCGAGGCTATCATGAGTGGTTCAAGTTTTAACCTGAAACGCCGTGACTTTTTGAAAGGTATTACCGCCGGTGCCGCAGGCGTAGTTGTAGGCCCGAGTTTGCTAACTGCCAGCAAAGCGATGGCAGCTGAAGCGCCGCAGTGGAGACTGACAGGATCCCACTGGGGCGCATTCCGTGCTCGTATCGAAAATGGACGTGTAGCTGAAATTAAGCCGTTTGAGCTAGATACCCACCCAACTGACATGCTTAACGGCATGAAAGGGATGATCTACAACCCATCCCGTGTCCGCTACCCTATGGTACGCGTCGATTGGCTGAAAAATGGCAGCAAGAGCGACACCAGCAAACGCGGCGACAACCGTTTTGTTCGTGTAAGCTGGGATAAGGCCCTGGATCTTTTCCACAGTGAACTGAACCGTGTTCAGAAGACTTACGGCTCTTCGGCACTGCACGCAGGTCAAACCGGCTGGCGTTCCACTGGTGCTCTGCACAGTGCCGGTAACCATATGCAGCGCGCTATTGCCTACCACGGTTCATTTACCAAAAAAGTCGGTGACTACTCGACAGGTGCCGGTCAGCACATCCTTCCTTACGTACTGGGCAACTCTGAAGTTTATGCGCAAGGTACGTCTTGGCAGCACATCCTGAACGAGACCAAGTTCCTGGTACTTTGGGCCAACGATCCGGTGAAAAACCTGCAGGTAGGCTGGAACTGTGAGACTCACGAAGCCTATCCACACCTGGACACTCTGAAAGCCAAAATTGCCAGCGGTGACATCCGCGTGATCAGCATTGATCCGGTAGCCACCAAGACCCAGAAGTTCCTAGGTTGTGAACAAATGCGCATCAACCCGCAAACTGACGTTGCCCTGATGATGGCGATTGCCCATACCCTGGCAACTGAAGATCTGGCTGACGTCGATTTCCTTGACGAATACACAATGGGTTATGAGAAGTTTGTTCCTTACCTGATGGGTAAAACCGAGGACAAGATCGAGAAGACACCTGAGTGGGCTGCCAAGATCTGTGGCGTACCAGCTGACGACATCCGCCAGCTAGCCCGTGCGATGGCAGCAGACCGTACTCAGCTAATGCTAGGCTGGTGTGTACAGCGTCAGCAGCATGGTGAGCAGCCTTACTGGATGGCAGCGGTGCTAGCCTCAATGCTCGGTCAAATCGGTCTTCCTGGCGGCGGTATCTCTTACGCCCACCACTATAGCTCTATCGGTGTACCGTCTTCGGGTGCTGCGGGTCCGGGTGCATTCCCTTCTACACCGGATAAAGGCTACAAGCCTGTTTACGGTGAGAAGTTTAACGGCTTCAGCAAAGTAATCCCTGTTGCGCGCTGGGTGGATTGTCTGGTTAATCCGGGCGAGACCATCGACTATAACGGTAAGAAGGTAAAACTGCCTGAAATCAAGATGATGGTATTCAGCGGTAACAACCCGTGGCATCACCACCAGGATCGCAACCGCATGAAACAGGCACAGCAATCGCTGGAAACAGTGGTTTCTGTGGATTACCGCTGGACAGCAACATGCCGTTTCTCTGACATCGTTCTGCCGGCAACAACGCCATTCGAGCGTAACGATATCGATGTGTACGGCTCCTATTCTGCCCGCGGTATTATTGCGATGCAGAAGCTAGTTGAGCCTCAGTTCGAGGCAAAGAGCGACTTCGAAATCTTCAGCGAGCTAACCAAGCGTTTCGGCAAAGATCGTGAGTACACCCGCGGCATGAATGAAATGCAGTGGCTGAAGGAGATCTACAAAAACTGCCGCAAAGCCAACAAAGGCAAGTTTGAGATGCCGGAGTTCGAGAAGTTCTGGGAAGAAGGATTTGTTGAATTTGGCAAGGGCAAGCCTTGGGTTCGCCACGCCGACTTCCGCGAGGATCCGGAAGAGTACGCATTGGGTACCGCTTCAGGCCTGATCGAAATCTTCTCAAACAAGATTGCGAAATACGGCTATAACGACTGTAAGGGCCACCCTATGTGGTTTGAAAAAGTCGAACGTAGCCACGGTGGCCCGGGCTCTGATAAGTACCCACTTCAGTTGCAGTCCTGTCACCCGGATCAACGCCTGCACTCGCAGCTATGTGAATCGGAAGAATACCGTGCAACCTATACTGTTCAGGGCCGTGAACCAATTTACATGAGCCCTGAAGATGCAAAAGCACGTGGTATTAAAGACGGCGACATCGTTCGTGTACACAATGATCGTGGTCAACTACTGGCCGGTGCCGTTGTAACTCCGGATTATATGCCTGGCGTGATGCGTATCTATGAAGGTGCCTGGTACGGTCCTCAGGATGAGAAAGTCGGCTCGCTTGATACCTACGGCGATCCTAATACACTGAGCCTGGACTTGGGTGCTTCTAAGCTATCTCAGGCAACCAGTGCGCATACCTGTATCGTTGAAGTTGAGAAGTTCGCTGGCAAAGCACCTGCAGTTACCGCTTTTGGCGGCCCGCAGGAAGTTGAAGCCTAATATTTCTCACACTGACCTCTAAGATCAAAGCCTCACTTATGCGAGGCTTTTTCTTGATTACCGTTCAATCTAAATAGATCTCAAGCAGCCTGACAGAACGAACCAACACTGTCAGCGCTGCTCTATTCTGGAGTTCCCATGCAAGAGTTAATTGATTTCAACGAGCAACGTGCAGAAATCTACTGGTGGTTATCTTCTCTTCTCGCGAGAGAATTGACAGAAGATGATATCAACCACTATTTAGGCCACGAAATGCACACCTTCTTATCTGGCCTTGGAAAAACACCAGAGCTAAAGCAGCCCGTCGATGCATTTCGTGATGCACTAAAACGCCTCGAGACGCGTGAAGATGCACAGCTTGAACTCGCTGCTGATTTCTGCGGCCTGTTTCTGAGTACGCCAAAAACCGGTGCCCTTCCCTATGCCTCAATATACGTAGGAGAAAGCGGATTGCTCAATGATAAGCCGGCGCAGGATATGAACACGCTGATGAGTGGATACAATATTGCCCAACGCAAAGAGTTTAACGAACCGGCAGATCATGTAGCAGTCGAACTCGACTTTATGGGTAACCTGATCATTCTTGCCAATAATCAGGAAAGTGAAGAAAAAGCCGAACCGGTGATGCAAGCACAGCTTAATTTCATCAATACCATGCTGCTAAACTGGTTACCCACTTTTGCCAAGTCCTGCGAGTCACGCGATAGCTTCGGTTTCTACGCTGCTGCAGCAAATCTGCTGGTTGCGTTCTGCAAACTCGATGGCGCATTTCTTTCAGGCGAAGATAAATAGCCCAATCAATCTCAGCTGAGACCAGACTACTCTGCCGCTTATGGTGCACGTTGGGTAAATACTGATCAGACAAATTTGTGATTCAGGCAAATTCATCCTGACGCTTAGAGTGTTAGGCTATGAAAATCAAACCCTTAAGGACAGCAACATGAAACAAGCACCAATTAAAGACTTAATCACTTTTGAAGATTTTGAGAAGCTCGACATTCGTGCCGGTACCATTACCGCCGTATCTGAAGTAGAAAAATCAGATAAACTAATGAAGCTGACGGTAGACTTCGGCGATCACGTTCGCTCTATTCTTGCCGGTATCAAACAGGAGCGCGAAGATCCGTATGAAATTGAAGGTAAACAAGCGCTGTTTGTGGTGAATTTACCTGAACGAAAAATGGCCGGAGAAGTCTCTCAAGGAATGCTGTTTGATATTGGCTATGCTGATAAAATTACTCCTTGTCTGTTAATGCCAGAAAAGCCTATCCCTAACGGCTGCAGAGCAGGATAAGTTAAGAAGAGTGCCCAACTCAATCGTATTTGGGCACTGAAATACGGCTTGGTCGGCTATGCCTCTACAACGTATATTCCTGCACTAATTTCTCTTGCGGCATTGGTTTGGCAATATAAAACCCTTGTGAGAAATCACACCCTTGTGCAATCAGATAATCCAGCTGCTCCTGATTCTCTACACCTTCCGCGACGGTTTTGAGCCCAAGCACATCGGCTATCGAAATAATCGCACTGACCAGCTTGGCGGCTTCTTCCTCACCGGCAATATCGCCGATAAAAGAACGGTCAATTTTCAACGTATCAAACGGGAAGCGCCGTAAATAACTCAGTGAGGAATAACCGGTTCCGAAATCATCGATCGCCAGGCGTACGCCCATCTCAGCCAGTTCCTCCAGAGTTTTTCGGTTACCCTCAGGATCATCCAACAGCACGCTCTCAGTGATCTCCAGCTCAAGTGACGTCGGTGATAACCCTGACTCTTCCAGCACCTGCGCTATAGTCTGAACAAAATCAGCCGTCTTTAACTGATGGCCGGAGACGTTAACCGCCACGTATTGTGGCATCCCTTCGTCATTCTGCCATTGCCTGGCCTGCATGCAGGCAGTCTTTAATACCCAGTGACCAATATCCACAATAAGCCCTGTTGATTCAGCCACGGGAATAAACTCAGCAGGACTAACGTGTCCAAGCTCCGGGTTATGCCAACGCAATAACGCTTCGGCGCCGACAACCTCACAGTTGGTTGTGGCGACCAAAGGTTGATAGAACAGTGTAAACTCGTCACGCTCGAGCGCCCGCTTCAACTCTGTTTCCAGCTTTAGCTGTGCCTGAGTCTGTTCATTCATTTGTGTCGTATAAAAATAAAACTGGTTACGCCCCGCTTCCTTACTTTTATACATCGCTATGTCAGCATTGTGTATCAACTGCTCATAGTTCAATCCGTCTTCAGGAAACAATGTAATACCGACGCTGGCACTGATTGATACTTCACTCCCATCAAGTAACAAAGGCATTGCACATGCTTCGGTCACTTTCCTGGCTACCCGCTCGGCATCAGAGATACCTTTCAGTCCCGGCAGGATGATGGTGAATTCGTCGCCCCCCAAACGAGCGACGGTATCGCTTTCACGTACACATCCAGACAAACGCCTGGCGACCTCAACCAGCAGTTGATCCCCGGCACGGTGACCAAGGCTATCATTCACATTCTTGAACAGGTCTAAATCAATAAACAGCAGAGCAACTAAGTTTTGTTCCTGCTCAGCCGTTTCCAAAGCTCGATCCAGCCGCTCGAAAGCCAGTACCCGGTTTGGTAGTCCGGTTAAGTTGTCATAATTGGCCTGATGGTAAAGCTGGTTTTCATAGCGCTTGCGCTCGGTAAGATCATAGATACTGAGCACAAGGGCCCTTTCCCCTTCATGGTCAACCTGCCGAAATGAAAGTGATGCCCAAAAAATCTCCCCGCTGGACTTCTTCATCTGCAGTTCTAGATTATCAAGACGTTGTTGGTCACCAATGACAGACAAGAATGATTGAGTTTCATCTGAATTTTGGAACACATCATCAATACCCCGCCCAAGAATGGATGCCCCCGACAGACTGAAGAATTCATGAGCTTGGCCATTTGCATAGAGAAACTCGTTAGCATTGAGTTTGAGCATCATCACGGCAGTTGGCGCAGCCTGAGCGATCGCATGAAACTGTTGCTGTATTTCTTGTAGTGTCTTGCTTATCTGCCACTGCTTGTAGCTTTCGCGAAACTGCAACCACATACTCAGGCCGACCCCGCCAGCCAGTATAACGGTCAGCATCATAAAGAGTTTCGCACTCTGATTTTGCCCTTGTTCATAGGCGCTCAACCGAAGCCACAAACTACCAGGCGTTGGCTTAATCGGAACTATTTTAGATAAGCTTGCCGTATTTTGACCGTCACTCTTCTGATAGAAAACATCTCCTGTCGTGTTAAGCACTTCTATTTCATAACGTGAGGCTAACACTTGTGAGATCTCGCTTTCGACCAGCTCCTTGATCGAGTACACGCCTCCCAAAGTGCCCAGAAACTCGCCATCCTTAAAGATCGGAACATACAGTTCAAACGCCGCTTTTCCCTGAATAACCATAAACGGCTTGGTATAAGTGGGTTTGTGACTTTTATAAGCCAGTCTTGATGCTCGTTCAGGCTCAGGCAAAGAGAGTTTAAGGCCTAGTACCTGCTGGTTGCCTTCAAGTGGTGCAGTATGACGAATAACAAATTCACTATCGGCCCAAGTGACATTGATCAATCCTGCGTGGTCATTGACATAACGAGATACTCTGGCCTGAAAAGAGGAAATATCAAGGCTACCATGTGCCAGTTCCTGCGCGATTAACAACAAATATTCTCGATCCGCATCTAGCTTACGCTCAAGGTTACTGGTTACTTGCCCTATTGATCGGGTGAGTTGATACTTTTGCACCATATCATCACTCCCCTTCATAAAGCTGTTAAAGCCGATCACTGCGGCAATAATTGCCGTCGAGGTCATCAAGGGGGACAGCCAGCCGGGTGCTGAGAATGAGGTATAGATAGAATAGTTGGTCTGAGATTTCGGCTGCGGTGTACTTTTCTGTAAATAGGTGCTATCTATCAGCGGTTTCTTGCTTACCGGAAGCAACTTAAATCCAAGCCCGCATAGCAATACTAGAAACGCTGCCGTTATTGTTTTAAAGACCAACAGCTTGGTTATGCTGCTACTGCTCGGTAACGGAATTGCCGCTATCTCCCAGTAACCATCTGGCATATTGACCTGCTTGATCAATTCCGACTGTTCAAATACTTGGGGTGAACCAAAGAAAACCTGTTTCTGGCTATCCCTGATCGCCATAGCAAGATTAGTTTCCGCTTCCATCATTCCCGCTTCTTCAATAATTGGCACCATATCTAGCACCATACTGACAAGCCCCCAGTAACCACCATCATATATGGCTTTTCGAGCTACAAACCCCAATCCACCCTGGCGAAGTTCGTACGGATCTGAATGCGCTATATCTCGACTGCTAATCGCCCGCAAAGAAACCGTTCTGACACCTGCTTGATAATCATTAATCAAATCATGGCCCAATGCCCTCTCATTGCCTGCCAACGGGAAAACAAAACTAATCACACCTCCGGGAGCAATGGCAAAATTGCGGATACCTTTTTCAGAGGAACGCAATCCGGCCAAAAAAGTCTTGGCCTGTTTTTCAGACTCTGCAGTAAGGGTCTTATAGTGGACAATGTCGGTTTCAACAAATGATGACAAGGCGTGGAGTAACGTCAGGCGATTATCCACAGCGGAGGTAAGGCTCTGAGCATACTGATTAAGCTCTGCACGCGTCTCAACCATCGACTCATGTTGAAGGTAGGACTCATACCAGCGAACAAACTGCCACCAGACACCAAAACATAACAAAACAACAAGCAAAAAAGCAGCATGCCGCCTGAAAACTGCAAAATAGTCTGCTCTTGTAATAGACGACACCATGTCCATCATATTGAAAGTTCTTCTTTTTTTATCGAGTCGTGATATGCACTCAACCAGTGCCCGCGCAATGAGAAAAAGCATTATAGACGGGTAAAAGATAAGCACAAATATGACACCAAGCTCAACGCTGGCATATTCGTCGTTAATTACGGAAGAACTACAATTGAGTATGGGTTTGATTACATTGCCGTGGACTTATAATCTGGCTCAGAATCCTGTCTGTGACAATGCAATCAGTACTAAATCCTATAACTATCCGATCATCGCCATCTCATTAAGAGTGAAGTTAACCACAGCACCATCAGTCGCTTTCATATACGCTTTCAGGTGGTCGTTATTCATATGCGCTTGCCAAAGCTCCCGACTTTCCCAGTTTTCATAGAAGACAAAAACCTCTGGGTTAGTGTTGTCTTGGTGCAAATCATACTGAATACATCCGGCTTCTTGACGAGTCGGTTCAATAAGTTTCAGTAGCTCGGCCTTAACCAATTCAATACTTTCAGGATTCGCTTCAATTTTGGCAACAATCGTCAATTTACTCATTAGGCTTTATCCTTGTGTTTTCATACCAATGTTCAATGATAAAATTATGGCTCAGCCATAATTGATAAAAAACCCAGTAATAAACCAAACACTTTCAAAAATTTTTTGATAAAAAATTACTCTATTTCTTCCACACTCTACGATCCAACAGACGCACAACGACTTTAACTACCTACACAACTTGGTTCTATCAGCTATTTTTGTATATACGCTAGTCATCGGCGGCATGAGGCAATTTCGCCTATGCACGAAACCTCAAGGAGATACAAAATGGCAAAGGCTTCAAAAGAAGTAAAATCACTGAAAAAAGAAATCAAGGCACGCAAAGCAAAAGTCGCCAAGCAAGAGGGCAAACTGAAGAAGTTGAAAAAAGCGCTTAAGAAAGCGTCTTAACCATGGTTTGGCACTCTACGCTGAGTGCTGCTGTCTCCTCGACCGGCTGGCATTGTGTCGGGGAGGTGGCAAACCAATAAGTCAAAACGCCTCCCCCAAAATTTGGTTGCATAACCCCTCTATTGCAACTCGATTGTCATAATTACCCCATAGAATGCGTCTGGCCTGAATAAGGTGAACGGTACCTAATCGGTAATATGAAAAGTACAACAACAAATAACACAGAATGAGATG
Organism: Photobacterium alginatilyticum; assembly: GCF_009910675.1. Lineage (GTDB taxonomy): Bacteria > Pseudomonadota > Gammaproteobacteria > Enterobacterales > Vibrionaceae > Photobacterium > Photobacterium alginatilyticum. The sequence goes on from NZ_RSEJ01000007.1 coordinate 58,516, forward strand.
ACGCCAACAATGAACCCAACAGATACGCAAACCCTGAAAGATGCCATTGTGACTATTTACGATAAGTTTCCGAACCTCAGCTACAAACCACGCCCGGACGATGTAAAGTTGCTTGCCGCTTATGTGAAAAGCACAGATACCGACTATCCCAAAAGCCTTGATCTGTTACTGACGGTCAACAATCGGGAGATTGAATTGGAGCTGTTAAAATACAGGCGTCATTAAGAACGCTATTTCAAAATCAGAAAATCTGGATACCGAATTTTCTTTGCGATGAAATACAACCGCAAGCTCACAGAGAATGTTATCGACAATACTGCGGCCAAATGCTCCCAGACACCCACATTATAGAGTAAGACATACAGGCTGCTTCCCAGTATTACCGGTGTGGCGTAGAGTTCGGTATTACTAAACATGTTTGCCCGGTGGGAAAGAATATCTCTGAGCACGCCCCCGAAAACAGCTGTGACCATCCCCATCGAAATGGCCACATAAGCGGCATAACCGGCTATATACAGCTTTTCCGTCACTAGGACCGAAAACAAGGAAACGCCGATGGTGTCAAAAAATACCACCAGCCTCTCTACTTTGGATTTCCTGATTTCACTAATGAGGAAAAAACCGACACATGCGCTTACCAATGCAACCCAGAAATACATAGGATCGCGGATCCAGAAGACCTGCTCGGTATTGATAATAATATCGCGAAGCGTACCACCGCCTAAGGCTGTTACCCAGCCAAGCAGCAATACGCTGACAATATCTTTGCCTCGGTTCGATTCAACCAGTACGCCGCTAAGAGCAAAGGCAACAATGCATACCATTTCAAGGATATAAGTAAACACGTTAATCCACTCTGTTATTCATTGCGTACTAATTTACGCCTCGACCTGGCGCTTCTCAATCAGTTCCCCATCACAATCCTCTAAACTGTGAAGACTGAGAACTTCTGCCTAGGGCGCAACTTACCAGTGCTCAACCTCGATAATTTCAGTCTTAATAAAGTATTCCTTGGCTTCAGGCACCTTCACAACGATTGCTTTGCCTTCCTCCTGGGTTTTAGGACGGAAATAAGTTTCGGCCATACGCTTAACTGACGTCCAAATCTTAGATTGTTGGTTAGCTAACTCACGGCCCTGCGGGTTATACACAGTCACATCCACCTCTACCAGCACAACTGACTCTGTGCTCTGATTGGTTAACGAGGTCGGGATCACCAACTCGCCATTGCGGTAAGAGGCAGGTCGCAGCAATACATCAACACCAGAACGGCTTAACTGCTGAATGTTTTTATTCTCACCAACCGTAAACTGCACACCTTTTGTCGCGGAAACCACAGGTACTGCAGTAATGACAGCCGGGACTGCTGGTGCTACAGGAGCTACCAAATCAGGTTTTGTCTCGGTTTTTTGTTCACCAACCGGGTGCTGTCTTTGCTCAACGGGCACAACATACTGCCAGGTAAAATCGTCATGCAATACGACCTGACGGCCATCTTCCAATGTCGCTACCTGCGGGGCTGCCCATACACTTCCGGCAACCATTAACCCTGCCAATACTCCGCCGATCCGATTCAGTGTTCCCATACCTCTATCCTTACAACCTAAAATGTGACATACAAACCAGTATATCCAAGCTACCTCATGATGCTTGTATCAACGAGACTACTTGGGTACATAGCCACAACAATGCACTGCTAGCACACTGGAAATATTCATATTTATTAAAGCCCGACAGCCTAACACAAAAAAGGGCCAAACGGCCCCAACGTTAGTTTTCCAGTTTGCAAAAGCGCAAAAACTAAAACCGGTAACCAAGGCCTAATGCAAAAGTGCCACTATCGTTGTTACTTCCAAACGGAACGTACTCATAACTCGCATCTGCAACAAAATTACGAGTGATATTAGCTTGTAAGCCTAGACCGGCCGCTACCATTTTTTCATCGATTACTCGATAAGTACTATTCGATTTCTTATCTTCTATTTCCATGAAATAACCTGCATAGCCAACAGTACTATATAAGCTAATTACACGATTTATCCGAAAAATTGGACCCGCAGTGACAGCTGCATAGCCATATGTATCAGTGTGAGTTGCTGCTAGCTTACCTGCTTGCATGTCCGCAACCAGCCTGTCAGAGCTGCGTCCAGAGAGAGTTACAGAAGCAATTAATCCAACCTGGGTACTCCCCTCATAGCGATATTTTACGTTAAACCCATATAAATCTTCAGACGCAGAATCCACATTCGTTTTTACAGCTCCTGCAACAATTGTATGCTCAGAGGCGAAAGCTAATGTAGGAAGAGAAAGAGCAACTAATAGCGCAACGATAATCTGTTGTGTTTTTTTCATTATGTTAATGTCAATCAATACAAATAAGTTATGAACAAAGTTCAATAATGGGCGGCGGATTTTATTGACAATTATTCTCATTGTCAATTGTGTGACAATTTATCAGGTGAAATTGTTGCTATTGAGCTCACCGTGTTTTGAATAATTGCGTCGCTGATTTCACATCTCGCGACTTCAGAAAGTGAAATGGTACTGAATCGTAGGAACCAACAGCGATCGTCTTTCATCACGAAGCTCTGTTCTTCGCCTTCTTAGGCGCTTGGCTTTGTCACTGTCAGTATTTGCTTGTTTGTCTAACTGTTTTAACTCACGGCTTATCAAAGTCAGCTCCTGATCAATCTTCATGATACGTTGTTCAATCCTGTACTCTTTCTGGCCTTGATTGTATTGATCGATAAACATAGGGTTCTCACAGACGCCATAGTATGCCAGTCCTGAACGGCCAATACGGTAACCATTCTCTGCAACGCAATAATAGGCGAGCCCTAAGTCATAACCTGCATACCATGCAGCGCGGTCGACCCTAACTCCCGCCTCTTCTGTACAATCTTCAACATAGTCACTTACCCGAGATGCAGGTACACCATTTTGACCATCTATTGTGCCAACCATTTGCCAATCAGCCGTTTTGCACTCTTCAACGGACATAGCTGCACAACCAGCTAACTGGGCTACAACTGTAATAGATAGAGCAAGTTTCCACATGTAAACCTCATGTTAATTAATAATATCTTATCGAAAAACGATAAATTATTATTGCCAACCAAAGCGCCACATGTCAATCTATTGCCACAAAATCATTTGGAGAATCAATAATGCAAGACCAACACGCCATCCAGAAACTAAGCAAAAAGCTACTCATTTTGCTTTGGGTCATATTAATCACAGCACCGCTTTATGACTCAGTAATGTGGATCTATGGCACGATGGTTGAGTCAGGAGATGCCATCAGCATCTCATTTGCCTACCCAGTTAACCTTCCTCTGACACCCGCAAAAATGCTGATGGGCTATCCCTTTGCCCTATTACCTACGTTGGCCTACATGGCAATCATTTGGCAGCTTATTCGGCTTTTTCGACTTTATCGTGTCGGTAAAGTGTTCACTTTAGGCAATGTGTCATGTTTGAAAAAGACGGCTAATTTGATGATTGCCCTACCTGTAATTGGTGCACTTTCTGACCTGTTATTAGGCGCAGTTTTATCGATTGGTGAAGAAGTCTTAAATACCGGTCTCTATTTTTCGGACAATGAGTTGACAATTTTTATTATTGGTATCATGGTGCGGGCTATTTCTCATGTCATGGCACTTGCCAAAGACATGAAAGAAGAGAATGAATTAACAATATAAGGTGATTTTGTGCCAATTATCATTAATTTAGATGTGATGCTGGCTAAGCGTAAAATGCGCTCAAATGAACTTGCGGCAAAGATAGGGATTACTGAACAAAATTTGTCCGTCCTAAAAAATGCAAGGGCTAAGGCACTTCGCCTGTCAACACTGGATGCTATTTGCAAACACCTGCAATGCCAACCAGGAGATATCCTCGAGTACGTCGATGACGAAAAGCCAGCATAATGCTGAAACCCAGACCAGCTGAACATTGCTGCAAGCAAGATGACTAAAAAAGGGCCAAACGGCCCTTTTAGTTTTTTATCGCTTAGCTATCGCTAGTCAGCATCCAGCTCGACATGCGGGGCAACCGAACCTTGCTTGCGGGTCGCCAGCTCTTCATAGAGCTGCCACTTACGCTTGGCAACCTGCTGAGCGTGTGCGGTAATTTCAGCCGCGGCTTCAGGGTTGCTCCGACGCAGGATTTGGTAGCGCGCTTCGTTATAGCGGTATTCCTCCAACGGAATTGTCGGCCGCAAGGTATCGAGCGAGAACGGATTCTCACCGACATCACGCAGTGCCGGATTATAGCGGAATAACGGCCAGTGACCGGATTGCACCGCCAGTTGCTGCTGATGCAGGCCATCTTCCATATTGATACCATGAGCAATACAGTGGCTGTAAGCAATAATGATTGACGGGCCTTTATAGGCTTCGGCTTCTCGCATCGCCAGCAGTACCTGCTGCGGATCCGCGCCTAGCGCAACCCTGGCAACGTAGACGTTGTTATAGGATATCGCCTGCATCGCCACATCTTTCTTGGTGGCCTGTTTACCGGCTGCGGCAAACTTGGCAACCGCACCAAGCGGCGTCGACTTCGACATCTGGCCGCCGGTATTGGAGTACACTTCGGTATCCATGACCAGTACGTTGACATCCGCCCCGCTGGCAAGCACATGATCAAGACCGCTTGAACCAATATCGTAGGCCCAGCCGTCACCACCTACTATCCAAATAGAACGGCGGATAAGTTGGTCAGCGACTGACATCAGGTTCTTGGCAGACTCAGTGCCAATGGTTTCCAATTCCGCCTTCAGGGTATCTACCCGTTTGATCTGGGCCTGGATATCCGTTTCGGTCAGTTGCTCGGCATGCAATAGTTGATCAACCAGTAGTGGATCAAGCTGCTCGCGATTTTCCACCAGCAACTGCTCAGCCATCTCGTGCTGCTTGACAGCGGCCAGGCGGAAACCAAAGCCAAATTCAGCGTTATCTTCGAACAACGAGTTAGCCCAGGCCGGTCCACGCCCTTCGGCATTTTTCGACCAAGGTGTCGTCGGCAAGTTACCGCCATAAATCGACGAACATCCCGTCGCGTTGGCAATCATCAGGCGATCACCAAACAGCTGGGACATCAGCTTAAGATACGGGGTTTCACCACAGCCCGAACACGCTCCCGAGAACTCAAACAACGGCTGAAGGAACTGGGCGCCGCGAACATTGGAGAAATCAACACGGGCACGCTCGTTATATGGAATGGTTTCGAAGAAGTCGAGGTTGCGCTTCTCCTGTTCCATATATGGCGCTTTCAGCTCCATATTAATGGCCTTACGCTCCGGCTGATCGTCCGTCGCCTCCTGAACGACCATCGGACAGGCATCGACGCACAGGCTACATCCGGTACAATCTTCGGCATACACCTGCAACGTATAGCGGGTGTCCGGGAAACCACGAGCGGTAATACCCGCAGACTTGAAGCCTTCCGGTGCTTCTTCGAGTTTCGACTTATCGTAGAACTTGGCCCTTATCGCTGCATGAGGACAAACGATGCTGCAGTTACCGCACTGAATACAGTCTTGCTGCTCCCAGACCGGGATTTTCTGGGCAATGTTTCGTTTCTCCCACTGGGTCGTACCCGACGGATAAGTCCCGTCGACAGGCAACATGGAAACCGGGATCAAGTCTCCCTTACCAGCCATCATCTGAGCCGTCACTTTCTGCACAAACTCCGGCGCATTCTCTGATACCACCGGCTTGTCCTGTTCGCTAGCCGTCACCGTGGCAGGCACTTCAACCTGATAAAGGTGTGCCAGGGTATGGTCAACAGCGGCAAAGTTCTTCTGAACCACTTCCGGCCCTTTGCGAGAATACGTCTTCTCGATGGCCTTTTTGATTTTGGCAATCGCCAGATCTTTTTCCAGTACGCCGGAAAGGGCAAAGAAGCAAGTCTGCATTATGGTGTTGATACGGTTACCCATACCGGTATCGCGTGCAACCTTGTAGGCATCAATAATATGAAGCTGCATATTGCGCTCGATAAGCTGCTGCTGCATACGAGCAGGCAGTCTATCCCAGACTTCATCAACCGACGCGGTAGTATTGAGCAAGAAAGTGGCATTATCGGCCGCTTTTGCCAGCATATCGGTACTTTCGACAAAGGTAGCCTGGTGGCAGGCAACAAAGTTTGCCGACTGGATCAAGTAAGGGCTATTGACCGGATGGTGGCCGAATCTCAGGTGCGACTCAGTTTGCGAACCTGATTTTTTCGAATCATAGACAAAATAGCCCTGAGCAAAATAATCCGGATCTTCACCGATGATCTTGATGGTATTTTTGTTCGCCCCGACGGTACCGTCGGCACCCAGGCCGTAGAACATGGCGCGTACCACATCATTCGATTCAATATCGAAGCTGGCGTCGACATCCAGATGTGAATGGCTTACATCATCGATAATGCCTACGGTAAAGTGATGCTTTGGCTGGTCCAGTTCGAGGTTATCGAACACCGCCTTGACCATTGCCGGTGTAAACTCCTTGCTCGACAGGCCATAGCGACCGGCGATCAAGCGAGGCATTTTCTCGAAATGATCCTGCCCATTGTTATTAAGAGAATCCATAAGGGCGGTTAGCACATCCTGATACAAAGGATCCGCATTCGCACCCGGCTCTTTGGTTCGATCAAGCACAGTGATTTTTTGTGTCGTTAGCGGCAACGCTTCAAGCAGGTGCCTGGCTGACAGCGGACGATACAAACGTACCTGCAACACACCGACTTTCTTGCCTTGTGCCACCAGATATTCAACGGTCTCTTTCACTGTTTCGACACCGGAACCCATAGCAATCACTACATGCTCGGCGTCAGGTGCACCAAAGAACTCCATCAGTTTGTAGCGGCGACCGGTAAGTTCGCCCAGCTTGTCCATGCAAGCCTCTACAATTTCAGGTGTTCTGGCATAATATGGATTAACCGTTTCCCGTCCCTGGAAATAAACATCCGGGTTCTGTGCCGTACCACGAATAAACGGCGAATCCGGGCTCAGGCCACGCTCGCGGTGCGCCCGTACCAGCTCGTCAGAAATCATGGTTCGAATATCGGCATCCGGGATCAAGCTGATCTTGTTAACCTCATGCGAGGTTCTGAAGCCATCAAAGAAATGGATGAAGGGGATCCGTGCATCCAGAGTCGCAGCATGAGCCACCAGCGCCATGTCGTGGGCTTCCTGTACCGAGGAAGAAGCCAACAACGCAAAACCAGTACCACGAGCGGCCATAATATCCTGGTGATCACCAAAGATAGACAGCCCCTGAGCCGCCAGCGAGCGAGCCGCCACATGGAACACTGCCGAGGTAAGCTCACCGGCAATCTTGTACATGTTCGGCAGCATCAGCATTAGCCCCTGCGAGGCAGTAAAGGTCGTCGTCAATGCTCCGCTTTGCAAGGCACCATGCACCGTCCCTGCTGCCCCGCCCTCACTCTGCATCTCTGCAATCAGCGGGATATTGCCCCAGATATTGCGCTGGTCTTCCGCTGCCCACTGATCGGCAAACTCTGCCATCGTGGACGAAGGGGTAATCGGATAAATTGCGCATACTTCACTAACACGATAGGCAATGTGCGCCGCGGCTTCATTTCCGTCGCAAGTGTGCATGACTTGCTCGGACGAAAGTTTCGTTTTCTCAGTCATGATCAGCTCCTACTCCATTTCCGCCGCGACCATTTCGATCGCATGACAAGGACATTGCGAATAACAGGCTTCGCATCCGGTACACTTGTCGTAATCCACCTTGTAGCCTTTTCCTTTGCCAAGGCGGGTAATCGCCCCGTGCGGACAGGCACCAAAGCAGCCATTACACTCAAAGCAGTTACCGCAGGAGTAACAGCGCTGCGCCTCGAACAAGGCTTCTTGCTCTGTCAGCCCGCCGACAACCTCATCAAACGAGGTCGCCCGCTTGATCACCGGGATCGCTGGTTGTTCGCTCTGATCCGCATCGGTTTTGTACCAGAGATGCAGCTTGTCGAACTTAATCAACGGCTGTTTGGTCACTTTGGTGAAGATACGTTTATTAAGGAAGGCATCAATATGGGAGGCCGCTTTTTTACCGTGGCCGACAGCAATAGTAACGGTACGATCACAAGGGACCATGTCACCACCGGCAAACAAGCCCTGGTAACCGGTCATCATCTGCTCGTTCACCATCACAGTGCCATCCCATTTATGTTCGACACCCGGGATATTCTTTGTCAGCTGGGTATCGATATTCTGACCCAGCGCCAGAATGAGCGAATCGGCTTCGACTGTCTCAAACACACCTGTTGGTTGCGGACGACCATTCTCGTCTATGTCCATTTTTTCAAGGGTAAACGTGGTTCCGTCAATCTGGTTGATCGTACGCTGCCAGTGGAACGTCACGCCCTCTTCCATCGCTTCGACACATTCAAAATCATGGGCAGGCATATGGGCACGATCCCGGCGGTAGATAACCATCACATCAGCCCCCATTCGGCGTGCCGTACGTGCCGCATCCATCGCGGTATTACCGCCACCGTAAACAGCCACACGCTGGCCCAGCTTCGGCGCCGTGTTCATCTCAATAGCACGCAGATAGGACACTGCATCATTCACTTTGCCGGGATCGTCATTGGGAATATCGACGCCACGGCCGACATGGGCACCAATGGCAAGAAAGACAGCATCAAACTTTCCTTTGACTTTTTCTGCCAGCAAATCTTCTACTTTATGGTTGAGGACAATTTTGATCCCCATCGCTTCGATACGGGCAATTTCGTTTTCGAGAATATCGCGCGGCAAACGATAGGCCGGAATGCCGAAGTGCATCATACCGCCGGCCATCGGTGCCGCATCACGGATCTCAACGTCGTGCCCTTTACGCTTAAGGTGATAAGCCGTTGCCAGGCCACTCGGACCGGCACCGATTATCAGTACCCGCTTGCCTGTCGGCTCGGCATCAAACCTGACCGGCCACTTTTTCTCAAGAGCCTGATCGCCAAGAAAGCGCTCGACAGCATGGATACTGACTGCCTGATCGACATTGGCACGGTTACAGGCAGATTCACAAGGGTGATAACATACCCGGCCGTGTATGGCGGGCATCGGGTTATTTTTGATAAGTGCCTGGAAGGCTTCTTCATATTGCTCGGACTGAGCCAGGGACAGCCATTCCTGAATATTACTGCCCGTCGGACAGGCATGGTTACAAGGCGGGAGGGAGTTAGAATAGATAGGGAATTTGGTACGAACTGGTCCAGAACCTTTTTTCAGGGTGAGATCTGGTGGCAGTGTCATATCCTTAGGACAATTGCTCATAATGTTCTACCTTGTTGTCGGTAAAATGATGAAACGTACCCTTATGGCGTTATGCTGCTGTAGCGGCAACCTGTGTCAGATCGCCCCCTTCACCCACAGCACCTAGTTATATGAATTGTTCGTCGAAGGTACATCTCGTTTTGTTGTACCAACTCAAATAAGCCGTTGCGCCTGTTAATCCAGACGCTCAACGACTTAGTAGATTGGTATCAACTGTAGGGAATATTGAATAATTAAACGGCGACGCAGGTACCAGCACGCTCTGCCAGTACTTCCAAACCTTCTTCAAGTGCACCGATATAGGCACGTCCACCGAACTGGGCAAAATCTGCCGCGGCTTCGACTTTAGGCCCCATTGAACCGGCAGGGAACTGATATTCACTTAGCTGAGCCGGTGTTGTCGCGCGAAGTGCACGCTGCTGCTCGGTACCCCAGTCCAGGTAAACGGCATCAGCATCCGTTAAGATCAACAGCTTGTCTGCTTTAAGCTGTTTAGCCAGCAAGGTTGCGGCCAAATCTTTATCAATCACGCCTTCAACACCCTTGTAGCCAAATTCGCTTCGGCAAACCGGAATACCACCGCCACCACAGCAAATGACGATCTGACCAGCATCGAGCAAAGTATCAATCGACTTCTTGTCGATAATATTAATCGGCTTAGGCGATGGCACCACGCGACGGACGTAATCACCATCACGCTTCATGATCCAGTTATTGGCTTCAGCCAAAATGCCTGCTTCTTCTTCGTTGTAGACAGGGCCAACAAACTTAGTCGGGTCCAGCATGCTTGGATCGTCAGCATTGACTTCGATACGTGTAAGCAGGCTGGTGACTTCCGTTTCCGGCAGCAGGTTCTGCAGCTCCTGAGCCAGCATATAACCAATCATGCCTTCACTTTCAGCACCCAATACATCCAGCGGATAAGGGGAAACTTTGTCGTAAGCCAAGTTTTGCAAAGCAAGCAGGCCAACCTGCGGTCCGTTACCATGGACGATCGCAACCTGATATTCTTTGGCAATCTCGGCAATCGCTTTGGCCGCAATCTTAATATTCGCCAACTGGTTTTCAAAACTTGGCGCGTCGCCACGACGTAGCAATGCATTGCCGCCTAGGGCAACAACAGCGGTGGGTTTCATGTTAACTCCTTGAATTCTAATTGTGGTCTAACACCGTTTCCGACACATTCTTCTTCTGGAACATCAGCGACTAGAAACTACTGATGCGGAAACGGTTTGCGGCGAACAAAGCGGCCATTCCCGGCTTTCCCCATAAATTCGCCATTACATGCGACAACCTGTCCACGGCTGATGGTCATCATCGGCCAGCCAAGACAATTCATATCTTCATACGGGGTATAATCGGTGTTGTCGTGTAATAAATCGTGAGTAATCGTGACCTGCTGCTTCGGATCGAACAGCACCAGATCAGCATCTGCACCCTGGGCCAGGCAGCCCTTTTGCGGGTAGAGCCCGAACAGCTTCGCCGGCATGTAGCTGGTTAGCTCGACAAACCGGCTCGGACTAATCCGTCCGCTCATCACGCCTTCCGAGAACAGTAGCGGCATCCGGTTTTCGACGCCGGGCATACCGTTCGGGCAGGCGCTGAAATTATCTTTACCGCGCTGCTTCTGCTCACCATAGGTAAACGAGCAGTGATCAGTTGCGACGGTATCAATGCTACCGTCCATCAGGCCCTGCCACAGTTTTTCGCGCTCCTCGAACGGGCGCAGCGGTGGACTTAGAATAAATTTCAGCGCATCTTCGCGCTCGTAACAGCGCTCATCAAGCAACAAATATTGCGGACAAGTTTCAGCCCAGACAGGCTGTTTGTTCTGGCGAGCCAGGCGGACATAATCCAGGCCGAGCCCGTTGGAAAGGTGAACGATATACAGCGGCGCATCCCCTGCCAGTTTTGCCAGATTAATCATTCTGGCAATCGCTTCTGCCTCGCATTCCAGCGGGCGACTTTCGGCATGATACTTAGGCGCAGTCTTCCCTTCTTCGAGCAATTGCGCTCGTCTCAGGGCAATGGCGGCATCGTTCTCGGGATGAACCGTAGTCAGGGCATGAACTTTATTGAGCTGAGTAAGGGCGCGCAGCACAGACTCATCATCAAGCTTATAGCCATAGGTCAGGTAGAGCTTGAAGCTCGAAATACCTTCAACGTCGACCATTGCAGCCATTTCTGACAGAATTTCGTCATCAATATGCTGTATCACGCCATGGAAGCTATAGTCGATGACCGCAGTGTCCTTGGCATAGTCCTTATACACTGACAGCTGATGATGAAGGTTGCATCCTTTGGGTCCAAATCCCATATGGTCAACCACCATGGTGGTGCCACCGCAGGCTGCGGCTCGGGTTCCGGTGTAGAAATCATCACTGCTGCGGGCTATGCCGACATCAATATTGAAATGGGTGTGAACATCAATGCCACCCGGCATTACATACAGGCCTTCGGCATCGATAATGCGCGTCCCGGCAGGATAAGTGGAAATATCAGGGGCAACGTCGGCGATCTTGCCATCAACAATCAAGATATCAGCTTTCTTTTCATCTTGATGATCAACCACAATACCATGGCGAATGAGCACGACCGACGACTCGCCGTCCGTACGGTTATACAACTCCGGGGAAAAAGAACGCTTTGAAATCATGACGCCACCCTTTATCTCAAGGCCGAAGCCTTATTCCATCTACCAAAACCTTCTCGAAGTACCAGTCAGACAACTGCTACTTCGACAAGACAAGTCAGCTAATTGGTGAAAATCCATCCCGAGGGGGATATGAGGTCAGTAGTAAGGCAGAGCGTACTGACACCCTCGGGACGGAAAATCATGCTAACGCTGGCTAACCAGCATCAAGGCTTATTTCTTAAGTTCTTCCAGGTACATTTGTGGGATAACAGCGTACATTGCCGCACAAGTTACCAGGTGGTCTTTCCAAGTCTTCTCGTTTGGCGCGTGTGCTTCTGGCTCTTTACCAGGACCAAAGCCGATAACAGGGATACCGTAACGGCCCATGATAGAAACGCCGTTAGTAGAGAAAGTCCACTTATCAACAGTTGGTTTCTTGTCGAACAGCAACTCGTAAGATGCTTCAAGAGTCTTAGTTGCCACATGCTCTTCGTCGATCAGCCAAGTTGGGAAGTAGCACTCAGTTGGGTAAACCAAACCTGTGTAGGCAGGACGGTTGTACTCGTACATAGACACAACCGCTTTTGCTTCCTGTACTGCAGGCAGCGCGCGAATTTCGTCTAGTGCACCTTCCCAGGTTTCGCCCCAAGTCAGACGACGGTCGATAGACACAGCGCAGCTATCAGCTACTGCACAACGGCTAGGAGAAGTGAAGAAGATTTCAGATACAGTCAGTGTACCTTTACCCAGGAATGGGTCGTCTTTCAGGTTGTGAGACAGATCTTCCAGCTGGTTCAGGATTGGGCCCATCTTGAAGATAGCGTTGTCACCACGCTCTGGCGCAGAACCGTGACAGCTCACACCCGCAACGTCGATGCGAATTTCCATACGACCGCGCTGACCACGGTAGATCTGGCAATCTGTTGGCTCAGTAGATACGACGAACTCAGGACGGATCTTACTTTCTTCGATGATGTACTGCCAGCATAGACCGTCACAGTCTTCTTCCTGAACGGTACCAGTTACCAGCAAGGTGTACTCGTCTTCAAGACCAAGATCTTTGATGATCTTGCCGGCATAAACCATAGAAGCCATACCGCCTTCCTGATCCGATGCACCACGGCCACCGATCACTTCGTCATCTTCCATGCCCTGATACGGATCGAACTCCCAGTTGTCCATGTTGCCCACGCCAACGGTATCGATATGGGCATCCATTGCAATCAGGTGCGGACCATGACCGATCCAACCCAATACGTTACCCATAGGGTCGATTTCGACTTTGTCGAAACCAACTTTTTCCATTTCCTCTTTGATGCGCAATACGACTTTTTCCTCGTCGCAGCTTTCGCTTGGGATTGCAATCATGTCACGTAGGAACTGGCTCATATCCGCTTTGTAGTCTTGGGCTTTTTCCAACACTTTGTCGAATGGGATGTTCATTGTCATTGTAATTCTCCTTGGGCCGAACGGTGGTCATCGCGTCCGGCATGATGTTTTGTATTTGAAGTTGATTCGCCCTGTTTCGATGACATCTACAGCGCGCTAATTAATTCTTTTGGTAAATCCTCAAAGGGTTGGGTGCTTGCCTTGCCATACCACTTCACGGTAGTGAACAGGATCGGTATCCCCTTCGGTGTTTACTAGCAGCACGACTGAGTCTTTGTTCAGGCCCAGTTTTTCCATCAGCTTTTCGCGCTCTGGGTGGTAGTAAACAGCGGCCAGCATACCTGCGCCTACGGCACCGGATTCACCGGAGACAACCCTTGGGTCTGTGCCTAGCGGGTTACCCAGCACTCGCATACCTAGTGCTGCTACGCTGTCCTGACAAGAAACGAACTGAGTCGAGCAGTCGCGCAGTACCGGCCAGCCAATCGGGTTAGGTTCGCCACAGGCCAGGCCAACCATGATGGTTGCCAAATCGCCTTCGACATTTACCATTTCGCCTTGCTCGCTGATACCTGAGCGGTAGATGCAGTCAGCCAGATCCGGCTCGACAATCACGGAATGTAGCTTGTCGGCACCGTATTGGTCACATAGGTAGCCCAGAACACCGCCGGCCATTGCACCTACGCCTGCCTGCAGGAAGACGTGTGTCGGACGCTCTACCTGCTGCTCTTTCATTTGATCGACAGCTTCTGCTGCCATGGTGGTATAACCCTGCATGATCCAGGTCGGGATTTCTGTGTAGCCTTCCCACGCAGTATCCTGCACGACTTTCCAGTTGTTCTCTTCAGCCGTTTTAATCGCCAGACGAACGGTGTCGTCATAGTTCATGTCGGTAACAATGCACTCTGCACCCAGGGCACGAATGTTGTTAACACGCTCGTCGGCTGCACCTTTAGGCATGTAGACCACGGCGTTCTGGCCGAGTTTGTTGGCTGCCCATGCCACCCCACGTCCGTGGTTACCGTCTGTGGCGGTCGCAAAGGTCATTTTTTCTGGGATATCGTTTTTCAGTTTGTCGAAATCAAAAGCATTGATATCGAGCTTGAATTCGTCGCATAGCAAGCGGGCAATCGCGTAAGCACCACCAAGCATCTTGAATGCACATAAATCAAAACGGTGGGCTTCGTCTTTAATTAAAATTTTGCCAACGCCGATCTCTTTGGCTAAGCAGTCGAGAGAGTGCAAAGGCGTGGGTTGGTAGCCTTCAACTTTCTGATGGAAGGCGCGGGCTTTTTCCGCTTCATCAATGGTGAATAGAGGAGATTGCTGACCGTTATAATGGCGGTTATCGGCTATCTCCATTTTTAGAGAGAATGTAGACACGACCAGACCTCATTGAATGAATTGAGTTAAAAATGCGGGGGAACCGGGATCTGTGCCCCCGCGAAAGGGCTAGAATTAGCCAAGTTTTGTAGCTGTGGCATATATCAGATACTGATAGGGTGGAGTATCCGATATCGACTCGTTACTTAACGCGCTTTTCAGCTTCGTCCAATAACTGTTGCAGAACATCACCAGGTTCCTGGTACTTGCGGTTCATAATCATTGCAGCAATGATATATGGCTTCCAGCTGGCTTCTTTGTAAGTGGCGATACGGTATTTCTCGAATACTGACTCTTCCACTTCACCTTCTTTACAAGAAACACCAGTGATATCGGCAGGCAGGCAGTGCATGTATAGTGCTTCACCGTCTTTGGTCTTCTTCATCATTTCTTCGGTGCAGTGCCAATCTTTGTGGTTGGCGTTCTGAGCCAGACATTCCTGCTCAAGCGCTTTCAGGCCATCGTGGTCATTGGCACGAAGCAGCTCGGTACGACGACCCATTACCTGATAAGGCGCCCATGATTTTGGATACACGATGTCAGCATCTTCGAAGGCTTCTTCCATTGAGGAAACCTGAGTGAAGCTACCGCCAGATGCTTCTGCATTCTTACGCGCTTCTTCAACCACTTCTGGAATTAGGTCGTAACCTTCTGGGTGAGCCAGAGTCACATCCATACCGAAGCGAGTCATCAGGCCGATGATGCCCTGAGGCACAGATAGCGGCTTACCGTAGCTTGGAGAATAAGCCCAGGTCATCGCAATCTTCTTGCCTTTCAGCTTGTCCAGGCCACCGAAGTGCTCTTCCAACCATGCCAGGTCAGCCATAGACTGAGTTGGGTGGTCGATATCACACTGCAGGTTAACCAGTGCAGGACGGTGTGGTAATACGCCTTCCTTAACACCATCATCCAACGCTTCGCCAACTTCACGCATATAGGCGTTACCGGCACCCAGGTACATGTCATCACGGATACCGATGGCATCAGCACAGAATGAAATCATGTTGGCTGTTTCACGGACGGTTTCACCGTGAGCGATTTGAGACTTGCCTTCGTCAAGATCCTGCTGGGCTAGGCCTAGCATGTTGATGGCAGATGCATAAGAGAAACGGGTACGGGTGGAGTTATCACGGAACAGTGAAATACCCAGACCATTTTTGAATACGTTTGTTGCAATATTTTCCTGGCGCATTGCTTTTAGTGCCTGCGCGGTTTTTAATACGCGCTCCAGCTCTTCCGGGCTCTGCTCCCAAGTTAAAAGGAAATCTTTATTATGAAGTTCAGATTTTAGTTCATTGATTTCCTTGATTAGTTCATTAATGCTTTTCATTTTATTCTTCCCAGTAATTAAATTTGTTATATCGTGTCCGGCTGGAAAAAGTCTGTAGGGTTAAAACAGACAGCTGACTCTCCTATTCCAATATCTGTGCCAACAACGAAACAAAACGGAAAAATAAACAAAAAAAAGCCGTCAGCCCTTGAATTACAAGGGGTAAGAAATTTGGAAGCGATTTATTGCTAACTGGTGTTCTTGTCGCACGCTATCACTCACTATCAGTGATAGCGACCAAAATGATAGCGCCCCAGATGCGCTTTATCATATTGATATTCAGGTGTGACCTCGCTTGCAATTCCTATTTCGCATCACGAATCCAATGGGAAACACTGACTTATATCAAGCAGACATCATTCATTCTTGAGTAACTTTGTTAAGTCTTTCCCAAAATAGACCTGAATTATGTTGAAAAACGCCCAGCAATCCGAACTCATGCAACTGCAGCCCACCATACTGCGCTTTACACAAATGCTTTCAGCCGTACTTCAGCTGGATGCAGAGGTCGTTGATGCCGATTTGGTCCGTATCGCCGGCACCGGGCCTTACAGCAAATTCTTTGGTAAGAAACTCAATACAAGTTCAAGAATTTTCCGATATATTCTTGAAACACATAGAGAAAAGGTTGTTGTTAAATCTCGTACCGATCCACTGTGCGATGGCTGTTCCAACAAAGCAACCTGTCGAGAAACGGCATTCCTCGGTGTCCCTATCATGGCCGAGGATCGCTGTATCGGAGTGATCAGCCTGGTGGCCTTCACCGAAGAGTCGCGCGAGAGAATCAAAGAAAATGTTCAGTTATTCTCTGACTACATTCAGCACATTTCCCAAATAGTAGTCGCCAAAGTATTGGCCAGTGACAATGAACATGATGACGGGCTTGATGAAGTATTTACCAGCCTGATAGAAAACATGGATCAGGGAGTATTAGTATTAGACGGTAACAGCCGGGTAAAATATGGTAACCAGCCAGCGCTGAATAATCTCAATATAGAACGCGAAGAGTTGTCCCGTGTCGAAGTCAATATTCAGCCTCTGTCCTTTCATAATAATGAATTAAAAGGACATCAGCAGCACATCATATCGCTTGGCGAACGTCAGGAGCTGGTTGTCGGCCAATTTCATGACGCCCGTGGCCACCAGCTTTTTTTAATGGCCTTCCATCAACCAAATAAATCTTTTGCAATCAATGAACCGCAACCGCAATTTACCAGCGTGATTGGTGAATGCAAAAAAATGCGGCAGTTAAAAACCTTAATATCACGGATCGCCAGCAGCCCGTCGAGTGTGCTAATTAATGGTGAAAGCGGTACGGGTAAAGAAGTGATTGCCCATGCGGTGCATGATTTAAGTACCCGAAGCGATAAGCCCTTTATTGCCATTAACTGTGCCGCGATACCTGATCAGCTTCTCGAAAGTGAACTGTTCGGTTATGTCAAAGGCGCTTTTACCGGCGCGTCCACCAAAGGCAAGACGGGTTTGATACAGGCTGCCAACAAGGGCACCTTGTTCCTGGATGAAATTGGCGATATGTCGATGACCCTTCAGGCCAAACTGCTGAGGGTACTGGAAGAGCGAGAAGTGATGCCGATTGGCTCAAACACCTCAATCCCGATCGATATTCGAATTGTATCGGCAACCAACCGCAACTTCGCTGAAATGATTGCCTCGAACAAGTTCCGGGAAGACTTGTACTATCGCCTCAACGTGATCCCTATTCACCTCCCGCCACTGAAAGAACGCGAAGGTGATGTCGAGCTACTGGTACAGTTCTTCCTCGATATACATACCCGAAAGATCGGCGTGAGCTACCCGGGCATTGCATCCGAAGCCATGGCCCGACTCAATGCCTATCACTGGCCCGGCAACGTACGTGAGCTGAGTAACCTGATTGAATATTTGGTGAACGTGGTACCGGAGGGCGACACGATTGACGTCGACTTGCTGCCTCCTTATTTCGAGCAAGCCAAAGTCGAGCACCAGGTCGAGAATATTCACGCAGACGAATGCGCGATGAGCCTTGAAGAAATGGAAAAAATCCGCATCGAGGAAGCGATAAACCGATTGAGCAACCGCAAACTGGTTGCTGACGAGCTGGGTATCGGTATTGCCACGCTTTACCGAAAAATCAAGAAATACGGCCTCAGCGTCAACAGCCATTAATACCGAATAACCAATTCTACGTACTCACCATAAAAAGAAACTGCCATTCTAGGCAGTTTCTTTTTTCTTAATAGCACCTAACGGACTAGAAGCTAATTGGCTTGCGACCGGTAGACTGATCGGCCGGCCCGCTCTCCGATTTTTTCTTTCCATCAGCTTTATTGCCGCGTGTTTTTTTGCCCGATGCCGACTTGTTTCCTCTGCCTTTTCCTGATGCGTGCTTGGCACCTGGCTTGTCTGCTTTTTTCGCTGGTTTAGGCATTGCCAGCTCAGGCTCCTGCGGTGATTCATCAACCGGCTGGTCACAAATCACAACGTAGAATTCATTGTTAAATTCGATTACATCGCCGTCATACATCTTACGGCGCTTGCGTTGCTCCAGCTCACCATTAACAGCCACATAGCCTTCGGCAATGGCATATTTTGCTTCACCGCCGCCACTGACCGCATTAGCAATTTTCAAAACCTTGTAGAGCTCGATAGGCTGGGCTGATACCTCAACCGCCAGCGCTTCTACTTCATATTCTTCTTCAGACATCGTATAAACCGAACATGGACAATTTCGAGCTATAGTACCTTATTCTACGGCTTGATATATACCCAAGTCGCCTTGCATAACTGGCAATCCTCTATCGGCTACGCTATCCTCGCGCCTTTCAACCAACCGGTAGCATAACAAGATGTATTGCCCTTCGTGCGGCCAGCCGACCTTCTCGCCACAATCGGAAAAATCATTTCAGTGTAGTCAATGCGACTTTACCTTCTTTCAGAATACGGCCTCGGCGGTCCTGGCTGTTATTCGCTGTCAGGATGAAATCCTGGTTGCCACCCGCGCACGAGAACCCGGCAAAGGGATGTGGGACTTTCCCGGTGGATTTGTCGATCATGATGAATCCCTTGAGCAGGCTCTGCATCGCGAGCTGCAGGAAGAACTGAATTTTCAGCCAGCCCCGGACAAAGCGAACTACTTTGGCTCGTATCCGAACACCTATGTCTATAAGAATGTCGAGTATAAAACCTGCGACGCCTTTTTTGCCGTTGACTTAGCGAATAAACCCGAGCTGACGGCTGGGGATGATGTCGCAGGCGTAGCATGGGTCAAGATTACCGAGCTGGCGCCTGAAAAATTCGCCTTTGCCTCTGTCAAAAAGGCACTTGCACTTTACCTTGCAAAGTAACCATATCTACGCCTACAAACGTTGCGCCGGTGTGATCTACGCCTGTTTACTCATCCCTAACAAATCATGACAAGGATGATGATTTTTTAACCACCAGACGACAGGATGTTGTTAATTAACTAATTTATATTTCGTTCGAGGGTATTCTTCATGCTTACATTTAACAAGGTGCATGTCTTTTCTAACCTGCCAGACGCCGAGATTTCTGATGATGCTCCGCAACCTTCCGCTGCCGAGCTAGCGCATGATAAGAAACGTCTGGCCATGCTGGCCTCTGTTCAGCAAGCGGGTGGTTTTAAGCCTGAGGAATGTCGCCACCAGTAGTTACCTCAAATCTCTCGACATCCCCCCTTTAACTGCTCGGCAAATTAGGTATATAGTCAGCAACTACTAGCTAATTGACTGTTAAAGGACTCAGAGATGTATAAGTGGCTGTTATCTTTGCTTGTTATGGCTATGCTGTCTTGGCCGGCATTGGGGGAAGAAAAATACTCGCAGGAAAGTATGTATGACAAACCCCTGATGGAAAGGTATGTCCTTGACGAACTCAAAGCGCTGCGTACCGATCAGCAGGATCTTGAGCGCAGGCTCACTATCGAGATCACCGACCGCGAGTTGAGTGTCGCCGACAAGTCGATGAACTATGCCAATGTCACCGTCACTTACTTCTTCTATCTTATTGCCGGCGCCGCTTCGCTATTTGCTCTAATAGGCTGGCAGTCATTGAAAGAGATTAAAGAAAACACCAAGCAAATGGCCGATCGGCAGTTGCAGGATATTGCCGAACAATATGAGAAAAAGTTCCAGCTACTTGAACGCGACCTGAAGCGAAAGACACGGATCATTGCCCAGAACAACAAAGAGATTGAGATCATCAACGAAGTCCACAATCTCTGGTTAAGAGCCCAGGGCTCTCAGACACCCGAGCAAAAGATGGAAGTCTACGATGAAATCCTGAAAATTCGTCCCGGCGATCTCGAGGCCCTGACCCATAAAGCCGATGCGGCCATGGAAATTCGTGAATTCCACTGGGCACTGAGTATCTGTAACCGGGTACTTGAAGTCGATACCAGCAATGCCCACGCCCTGTACCAGCGAGCTTGCGCCTATGCCTGCCTGGGGGCCGAAGAACAGGCCATCATGGATTTGGAGCAGGCCATTTTGGGCAGTGCGTCACTCAAAGAACTGGCCAGCGAAGAACAAGATTTCGAATCGCTCCGGGGCAACGAGCGCTTTGAGAACTTAATCACAACCGCCGAAGCATAACTGCCCCCTCTCAGCCTATTTAAAAGCCAAAATATGCCGGGCCGCTTTATCTTTTATCAGTAAACGCTGACGATAAACGGCCCTAGCACTTTCCCCTCCTCTGCTGTAAGCTAGCCGGCTTCCTGCCTCGCGCTATGAGGCGGTTTTTAATTTTGATTGAGACTATCTTATGAGTTTTGCCTCTCTGGGCCTATGTACCCCAATCCTTGAAGCTGTTGCTAACCAAGGCTATGAAAAACCTTCCCCTATTCAGGCACAGGCAATCCCCGCCGTGCTAGAAGGCAAGGACGTCATGGCAGCTGCGCAAACAGGGACAGGCAAAACTGCAGGCTTTACCCTGCCTATTCTGGAACGTTTGTCGAAAGGCCCCAAGGTACGTCCTAACCAGGTACGAGCGCTTGTCCTCACTCCAACCCGCGAGCTTGCTGCGCAGGTTGGCGAAAACGTTGCTACCTATTCCAAGCGCCTTCCGCTTAGCTCGGCGGTTGTTTTTGGCGGGGTAAAAATCAACCCTCAGATGATGCGTATGCGCCAGGGAGCCGATGTATTGGTTGCCACGCCGGGTCGCCTGCTGGATCTTTATAACCAGAACGCCATCAAGTTTAATCAGCTTGAAGTGCTGGTACTCGATGAAGCCGATCGCATGCTGGATATGGGCTTTATCCGCGACATCCGGAAAATCCTGGCAGTGCTGCCAAAAAATCGTCAAAACCTTCTGTTCTCAGCCACTTTCTCAGACGAAATTCGCGAGCTGGCAAAAGGCCTGGTAAACGATCCGGTTGAGATTTCTGTTACCCCGCGCAATGCAGCGGCACCGAGCGTTAAACAGTGGGTTCACCCGGTTGACAAGAAAAAGAAATCGGCCGTTCTGACCAAGCTGATCCAGGAAAACAAATGGAAACAGGCACTGGTATTTACCCGTACCAAACATGGTGCCAACCGCCTGACGACCTTTCTTGAGGCTCGTGACATTAAAGCAGCCGCCATTCACGGTAACAAGAGCCAGGGCGCCCGTACCAAGGCCCTTGCTAATTTCAAGAGCGGTGAAGTACGTATTCTGGTCGCGACCGACATTGCAGCCCGTGGTATCGACATCGACCAGCTGCCTCAGGTCGTAAACTTTGACCTGCCAAATGTAGCCGAAGACTACGTGCACCGTATTGGCCGTACTGGCCGTGCAGGTGCCGAGGGTCAGGCTATCTCGCTGGTCTGCGCCGATGAGTATAAAGAGCTGACGGCTATCGAACGACTTACCCAGCAGATCCTGCCGCGCGAGGAAGTGTTTGGCTTTACGCCGGTCAACAAGCTGCCTGAATCACAACCGCTTCGTCCGCTGAAAGCCAAAAAACCAAAGAAACCGAAAAAGCCGAAAGCTGAGCACAAAGACGGCCAGCGTTCTGGTGATAATGCAAGCGGCCACCGCACCGCGTCTAATAAACCGGGCGCCAACAAGTCAAGTGGCAACAAGAAGCCTCATTCTCGTCGCAAAAGCAGTGGCAACAATGACAGCAAGCCGCAGGGGAAGAAGCCCAACGGCAGTAAATCCCAGAGCCGAAAGCCCCAGGACCGTAAACCAAAAAGTAGCAAACCGTCAGGCTCCGCCAACAAGAGCAGAAATACTCGTACAACAGCGTAAGTCTGTGATCTTATATAAATTATGAACCAGGATGGCGTTATATAATGCCATCCTTATTTCACTACCGGGCCATGCACATGTTTTCTGTCAAACGGTTACTATTCCCACTCATAACCCTTGTAAGTACCCCGCTTATGGCAACCACTTTTGATGAGCTAGCCAAGTTACCACCTAGCGATATTCAGGTGATCGACTGTCGCTCCAGCAACAACTACAACGGATGGCCCGAAGCCTCACAGACCCGTGGCGGACACTTTCCGGGTGCAATCAATTTTGACTCAGACTGGTTAAGCACCCTACGACCTCCGCACCTCGAGCAACTGCTTCAGAGTAAGGGAATTGAGGTAACAAAACCGACTTTTCTTTACTGCGAACCAGAGAAGGCCAATGTCCTGCTCAAACAGCTTGATAGCATCGGTATCAACAACGTTTCGGCTATTTCGCAGAAGATCAGTGACTACTCAGGCCAGCTAGACCGTCTGGCGAAATTTGAGAAGCTGGTGACGCCGCAATGGCTCAAGCAGGTTATCGACGGCGAACAAGCGCTCTATGCACCGGAAAAAGGCTTCAAAGTTGTCGAAGTCGCCTGGGGGCCGCCAACCAAATATCTGGCTGCTCATATCCCAGGTTCGCTGTATCTCAATACCAACAATATTGAATCTGAACCTTGGTGGAACCGGGTAGACGATAAGAAGCTTGCTGAGACAATTAAGAACCTTGGTATTCGTTTTGATACAACTGTTGTCCTGTATGGCCGCGACAATACCGCAGCCGCTCGTGCCGCCAGTATTCTTATGTATGCCGGCGTCGATGATGTTCGCTTGCTCAACGGCGGATGGAAGTCTTGGGTAAACGCCGGTTATCGAACCGAGCCAATGCTCAACAAAGCACCAAAGCATGTCGACTTCGGCCGTCCGATCCCTTCCCGTCCTGAGCTGATCATTGATGTACCGGAAGCCAGAGCGATCCTCGATGATCCTGAGCACAAATCTCTGGTCAGTATCCGTAGCTGGGAAGAATACATCGGCAATACTAGTGGCTATAAATACATCAAGCCAAAAGGTCGTATTACCGGCTCCAAGTGGGGTCATGCAGGTTCTGACGCCTACCACCTTGAAGACTTCCGTAACCCGGATGACACTATGATCAGTGCCGATATCATTGAGGCCTTCTGGAAAGACTGGGGCATTAACGAATCGCAGAAAGTCTCCTTCTACTGCGGTACCGGCTGGCGCGCTTCTGAAACCTTCTTCTATGCCTATGTTATGGGCTGGGAAGACATCAGCGTCTTCGACGGCGGCTGGTTCGAATGGAGCGGCGATTCTGCCAACCCAAGCTCGACAGGAGATGTGGCACCTGACCACAGCTAACTCACCTATACCCATTTACCCATTTCAATCTGACTGACACTGCTGACACAGAATTATCACCACATAATATCTGTGTCAGCACGGCTTCCATACATTTCATTTACATACCACGTTACCAACTCAAATTATCAATAATTACTGATCGTTAATCGCACCTATATGCGATCTATTTCACTGAAACCTTTATAATAAACACTAATATAAACGCCGCATCTCCTTGAGGAGCAGCACTTCGTGTCGCCATACCGCGACTAAATGGTGTTTCTGGCTAGTTCATGTTCCTACCGAGATCACATGACAGCCGAGTATAGGGATAGTGAAATCATGATTTACCTTGATCACGCGGCAACCAGTAACCCTAAGCCGGCACAGGTTGTTGAGGCTATGACTCGTTATATTAGCCAGGATTGTGCTAACCCCGGCAGGGCAAGCCACCCTTTGGCCAATGATGCAAGCCGCCTGATCTTTGAAACCAGAGAAAGACTGATCAGTTTCTTTAGTGCCAGCGACGATGCCCATGCTGTCTTTACCGGCAACATTACCGAGTCCCTCAACTTGGCACTAAAAGGCCTGTTGGCTCCCGGTGATGAGGTATTAGTGAGCAGCATGGAACACAACGCCATGATGCGGCCATTACGCCAATTAGAGCAAGATGGTGTAATTGTTACTGTTATCCCCTGTTGCCCGAAAACAGGTCTTATTACGGTAGCTGATCTCGAAACGGCAATGACCCCAAAAACCAAGCTTGTTGCCATCAATCACGCATCGAATACCTTTGGCACCATTCAACCTATCGCCCATATTGGCCAGTTGTGCCGCCAGCAAGACTGCTTATTTCTCGTTGATACCGCTCAGACTGCCGGAGTAATTCCTATCGATATGGAAGCGTCCTGTATTGATTTGCTGGCATTCACCGGACATAAGGGGCTTATGGGCCCGATGGGGATTGGTGGCCTGGTTATCGGTGACAGGCTGCAAGGCTTGACTATCAAACCACTCATCACTGGTGGCACAGGAAGTAACTCAGAATTAGAGGTGCAACCTGACTTTCTACCCGACTCCCTGGAAAGCGGTACGCCAAACCTGCCGGGAATTGCCGGGTTAAATGCGGGAATTAGCTGGTTACAGGATAAAACCGTCGACGCTGTGTCCCAACACGAACAGACACTGACCAGGCAACTGCTTAAAGGGCTTCAAGCCATTCCCAGCGTGATCCTTTATGGCCCGGACCATACTCAGCCTCGTGTCGGCGTCGTCTCCTTTACAATCAAAGATAAAGATAACGGCGAAATTGATGAGCTTCTGGCCTACGAACATGGTATCTACTGCCGAACCGGCCTGCATTGCGCACCTGCCGCACATAAAACACTTGGCACTTTCCCTAACGGCACCATACGGCTCAGCATTGGCGCGTTTACGACACCAGAACAAATCGAACAGGCCATATCGGCAATAAAGCAGCTGGCCTCCTAAAGCCACTAATCCAGAACAATTTCTCGGTATCGGGAGCTATCCGTAGCCAACACCTGATAGCCGTCAGCTAATTAAAATTCAATAAATATAAAGGGATGCTATGTTAGAAGCGAGCAAGGGCGATGTCACGCCAGAACAAACAGTACCGTCACCGTTGGACTACTTTAAAAGTGCCATATCCGATGAAATCCGCTACGTCTCCGAACAAAAACAAGCGGGGCATGGGATCGTCGGTTTTTACTGCGAATTCACGCCAAGAGATCTGATTCTGGCGGCCGGTGCAACCCCCATATGTCTTTGCGGTACCAGTCAAAACACCATTACCCATGCTGAAACCGTACTGCCTTCGAATTTATGTCCTCTTATCAAATCATCCTATGGTTACGCTCTCACCGGAGGCTGTCCGTTACTCAATGATTCAGATTTGTTAGTCGCCGAGACAACCTGCGACGGCAAAAAGAAAATGTATGAAGTGTTGTCTCGGGACAAAAACATGCATGTTCTTGAGCTCACTCAGAAGTCAGACAAGGAACGTGCTTTTCGGCACTGGCTGGCCGAAGTCGAGGAATTGAAGCAGAAACTCGAGCAAACCTTCCAGACTGACATCACAGAGGAAAAATTACGCGCAGCAATTAAGGCGATGAATGAAGAACGCCGCCTGATCCTTGCCATTCAAGAGCTCGGTCAGCATAAACCCGCCATCGTATCAGGTTATGAAATCGCACAGACCCGCTACCGTGTTGCTGGCTTTTCTAAACACCTTGAGCAAATGAAGAACTTTTTGGCAATGGCTAACCAGCGTTTAGAGCAAGGCCATCAGGTCGCGCCCGCCAGCGCTCCTCGCGTTCTTCTTACAGGCTGCCCTACCGGTCATGGCACAGAGAAACTCATTGAGATTATCGAAGAGTGTGGCGGTGTTGTCGTCGTCCAGGAAGCTTGCTCCGGGATTAAAGGGGTATACGAAGAGGTCTCTGAGCAAGGCGATCCACTAGAAGCAATTGCTCGCAAGCACTTTAATATCCCTTGCTCTTGTATGACCCCGAATGAAGGCAGAAAGGATTTACTGAAAAAACTCGCCAGGGATTATCAGGCAGATGCTGTCATCGACTTGGTCTGGCAGGCTTGCCACACCTACAACGTTGAGTCTGTCTTAATCAACGAATTTGTACGTAAAGAGCTAGGACTGGCTTACCTGAAGGTAGAAACCGATTACTCCAGCTCAGACCGGGAGCAACTAAAAGTTCGGGTACAAACCTTGTTGGAGTTAGCTCAATGATCACATGTGGCGTTGATATCGGGTCCCGAACCATAAAGATGGTTATGTTTGACGGCCAGAATATTATCGATTCAGCGGTCACCTTAAGTGGTGCCGCACCGAGAGACAACGCAGAACGTTTGTATTCTGACATGCTCGCTGCCAACCAATGTAACCGCTCAGATGTGGCAATGACAGTCGCAACAGGCTACGGCAGAAACTACTTCGAGCTCGCCGATAAAGCCTCTTCAGAAATCATCTGCCACACGGCAGGCGTCGCCTACCTATGCCCGCAAGCCAGAACCATCATAGATATTGGTGGCCAGGATTCCAAAGTGGTTAAGGTTTCCGAGAATGGCAAAGTGGACGACTTTGTGATGAACGATCGCTGCGCTGCAGGTACCGGAAAATTCATTGAGATGGTCGCCCATACTCTGGATATGTCATTGGATGAAACAGGAACGGCCGCTTTAACCACCAACGAAATTTGTGAAATCTCATCAATGTGCGCCGTTTTTGCCGAATCAGAAGTCATTGGTTTGCTTCATAAAGGTGTACCCGCAGAGGTCATTCTCCGTGGAGTATTCCATTCTGTGGCCAAACGCGTTGTATCTCTGGGTCGAAAGATCGGGTTTGCCGAACCCATCGTGTTTACCGGTGGTGTGGCACAAAATCCAGGCGTGCTAGAAGCGATTCAAGCCCAGGTAGGAAGCCTGTCTGTTGACATTCCAAGCCACCCTCAACTTACCGGTGCACTAGGCGCCGCCATTATTGGCCAGCAAGTTGCTGCCCAAAATTCATTGTAAAGCGAGTTCAATGGAAGATTCAGTTACTTACATTATTACTTTCAATTCAAGCCATCAGGCCTTGAAAGCGGAAAGCAAACTCAAAAAGGCGGCATTACTGCCAAAGCTGATCAGCTCTCCGAGAGCGATTAGCTCAAAATGCGGGTTCTGCATCGCACTGGAAAAGTGTGACAGGCCGAATATGACGGATACGCTCAAACAGTTAAACGTGGAATACACCCATTTATATACAAGAAAACTTCTCAATGGAGTAAAGCATTATGATCAACAAGATTGATGTTCGCGGAGTCTCACAACAACAGGCTCTCAATCTGGTAGAAACTGTTTTCGAAGACCAAAACCATAGCAACGTCGAAATTCTCAGCTCAGATCAAGCGATTACGACAGCCCTGATAGACAACCTGATAAAGAAAGGGTTAACCGTCGAGGAAGTCCTGCAGACTCCTGAAGGACAAACAATTATCGCCAGCACCAGTCACCAGCAAACTATATTGCCAAAGTCCTATGTTATCGAAAACAACACCCTTGGTCAGGGAAATGAAGTGATCGGTCAAAAGCTGATAAATGCTTTTTTCAATGTCAGTTCCGATTATGAACAGGTGCCAACTTCGATCTTTTTTGTTAACACCGGTGTGAAGCTCTGTATCGATCAAGCCGACACTGTCGATGCGCTACAGAAACTGCAGGATAAGGGGGTAGACATCATAGTTTGCGGCACCTGTCTGGATTTCTTCGAAATTAAAGACAAACTCGCCGTTGGCCGTATCGGCACCATGCACGATCTTATCGGTATCTATCACAGTCAAAATCAAGTGATAAGCCTATAGGCGATACCGGCCAAGCGCCATGTCGCGCAGCTCATCTGCCTGCGCGACAACCAGACTCGCAATCCCCCTCTAGGACAAACTTAACCGCAGCTGTTTGCGACCCAGTTACCGACTTGCCCACCAAACGTACCTAAAAGACGAGTCCCGCAAACAGAGTGCCACTATCTTCTATAATGGTTGCAAGCTACCAGGCAAGAAGTAAGATGAGAAAAATCTGAACACGTTACAACCAATCTTAGATTTATGGTAAGGAACACTATGAGCCAAAAGGTATTGGTGCTTTTTGCACATCCTTCTCAGCATCGCTCTGAGGTCAACCAGCCCTTGTTTGAATTGGCCAAGCGCGTTGACGGTGTCACAGCCGTCGACCTGTACGCGGAATACCCGACGTTCAACATCAATATTGACCGCGAGCAGCAGCGACTGGTCGACCATGACGTGATCATTTTTCAGTTTCCCCTGTACTGGTACTCCACCCCGGCCATCTTGAAAGAATGGCAAGATCTGGTGCTGGAATACAGCTTTGCATACGGCCCTGACGGCGACGCGCTATCAGGCAAAGCCTTCTTCTGTTCGCTAACCGCCGGCGGAAAAGCCGATGCTTACCATGCAGACGGCTATAACCATTTCACTATTCGCCAGCTACTCTCCCCCCTTGAACAAATGGCCAGCCTGACCGGGATGTTCTATCTCCCGCCTTTTGCGCTGTTTGGCTCGCGCACAGCACTGGAGGAAGAGCGCATCGACGGTCACCTTGATGCATGGCGTGATCTGCTACAGCGACTCGTCGCAGGCAACATCGATCTTGATTCTGCCGCCCCGGCAGAAAAGCTCAATCACTACCTCGAAACGAACCCGACCAATATAGCGGAGGCCAAATGACCAGTATCTTTTTGCAGGCATTCGTTTATCTGGTTGCCGCCGTTATCGCCGTTCCGATAGCCAAGCGGCTCGGGTTAGGCTCGGTATTAGGCTACCTCATTGCAGGTGTTGTAATTGGTCCGGTTATCGGCTTGGTCGGGGAAGAGACCACCACCATTCAGCATTTTGCCGAGTTTGGGGTAGTCATGATGCTGTTCCTCGTCGGTTTAGAGCTGGAGCCCAAAATGCTGTGGGCGATGCGAAATCGGCTGATGGGACTTGGCGGCCTGCAGGTAGGCGGAACCGCTGCCGCGGTAATGGGGATCGCCTTGTTCTTCGAACAACCCTGGACAATTGCCCTGACCATCGGCCTCATTTTTGCGCTCTCTTCCACCGCGATTGTGCTGCAAACCTTCAATGAGAAGGGGCTGACCAAGACAGAGGGCGGTCAGAACGCCTTTTCAGTTCTGCTGTTCCAGGATATTGCCGTCATCCCTATGCTGGCATTTATCCCGCTGCTGGCACTCCCCGAGCTGGTAGCAAAAGCACAATCGGCAGCCACCACAGCCGCTGAGCATCATGACGAGTTAAGCCTTGTTGTCGGTTTGCCTGGCTGGGCATATGGCCTGGTGATCACCGGCTCTATCATTGCGGTTGTGGTTGGTGGTCATTTCCTCAGCCGCCCGCTGTTTCGTTTTGTGGCAAGCTCAGGCCTGCGCGAAATTTTTACCGCGACAGCATTAATGCTGGTGATCGGCATAGCCGCACTAATGAGCCTGGTGGGCCTGTCTCCCGCGTTAGGCACCTTCCTGGCCGGAGTAGTATTGGCGAACAGCGAATTTCGCCATGAGCTAGAGTCCAACATAGATCCGTTCAAAGGGCTATTGCTCGGACTATTCTTCATCACTGTGGGTGCCGGCATCAACTTCTCGGTGCTATTGAATGACTTCACGATCATTATCGCTCTGACATTGGGCGTTATGCTTGTGAAGGCTCTGGTACTGTATAGTCTTGCGTTGGTCTTCAGGATCAAGGGCAGCGACCGCTGGCTGTTTACCCTCAGCCTCGCACAGGCTGGTGAATTCGGTTTCGTACTGCTTAGCTTCTCGCTGCAAAATCACGTTATCCCCGCCGATATTGCGCAGACACTTTCCCTTGTTGTCGCGCTATCGATGTTCCTGACCCCGGGGCTGTTTATCCTGTTTGATAGAGTTATTCTTCCGCGGTTTGAAAAAACCTCTAACGACCGCGAAACAGACGTAATCGACGACCAGGGCACGGTTATTATCGCCGGAATCGGCCGCTTCGGGCAGATAGTCAACCGTCTGCTGGTTTCCAACGGTGTCAAAACCGTCGTACTGGATCATCAGGCCAATCAGGTCGATGTCGTCCGTCAAATTGGCACCAAGGCTTACTTTGGTGATGCTACCCGCCCGGATCTGCTGCACACCGCCGGGATAGAGCACGCCGCAGCCCTTGTTGTAGCTATTGATGATCGCGAGCACAGTGTCGAATTGGTGAAATACGTCAAACACACCTATCCGAAAGTCAAAGTCATCACCCGTGCCTTCGACCGAGGTCATGGCTACCTGTTAAGGCAAGCTGGCGCAGACATTATTGAGTCAGAAACCTATCACTCGGCGCTGGAAATTGGCGGACACGCAATGAAAACACTCGGCCTGCATCCGTTCTTTGTCGAGCAACAGAAAGCCACCTATAAACGGGTCGAAGATCGTAAATCCGACAAACTCTATGCCGCCTGGGCATCTGACTCCGAAGATGAACGTTTTGATAATAACTACCGTGATCTTTTTGTCCGTCTGGAAGAGGTGATGGCAGAAGAGATGAAGAAGGATCGCAGCGACAAGCATGCCCGCTCGGAGCGCGGCTGGACACCGCCGCCGAAAGGATATGCCGAAGCAATCAGTGACGAGGAACAGTCACAAAGCAGTTAATTACCTACTCTACGGCCCTTATTGAGCAGGGGCCGTAGCATCGCCGAAAGCCCTTAACAACACCTTGGCAGTTTCTGCAAAATGCAGATTGCACCTTTCAGTTCAGAGATCACGAATCCTTTAAAAACAGATCATTAGCCGTTTCTTTGTGTCCTAATACTCCTATAATCATACGCATTTGATGTCATTGACTATGTGAATGGCAGGAGATAATGCGCAATACAGCGATTTCTCTGTTGGCAGGCAAGGGACACACATCTTTTATGGACAACATCTTTTTTTCATTCTCTTTCTCTGAGTTCAAGACTCTGGTTGAGCACATCACCAAGCGTATGGGTGAGTCGGTTACCCTCCAGCGTTGCGGCCTGAAACCTTTTCACTTAGCTCAACTGGAAGCCTTTAAAGCTGCGCCCTTAGAGAACAGCCTGCAGTGTGTGAGAAACAGCCGCTATATGATCTGCCTGCTGGGACAGAATATCGGCAGCGAGGCTGAAAATGGCAAGACTTATATCGAGCTGGAAATTGAAGCCGCGCTAGAAGCCGATGTGGATGTTTTCGCCTTTCTGATTGGCCCAGAATATGACACGCTAAATAACATGCCACCAGCTGTGCGCCGGGTTTACGAACGCCTCAGTGACTGTGTCACAATCGGTCAGCTCCCTACGCTCGATTCGGAAGCCATCGCCCGGCAAATCACCAACAAACTTGAAGATGATGTATGGCAAGCACTTGGCGAAGAAGAAAAGCTGACCCTTGCCTCGGATCTGCTAGATGTATCCGGCTTTCCCCGTCATCGACTCGACCGTCTGCCAGAAGGTGTTCGCAAACAGTTAACCCGCATCTACCGCCCAGTTACACAGGATAAAGTCAGCAGCCCGCTAGCAGCTGATCTCGCACAGCGTAAGCAATGGGCCTACCAGAGCCTGACCTACGGTCATCAGGAGCAGGCACTCAAGAACTTACAAAAAGCCATTAAAGAGTTCGGCTCAGACTTTTTCAGCTGCTTCTGGCTCAGCCGATTGTATGCCCTCCATGGTACCCGCGAAGAACACTGGCGCAGCAGTCAGCAATATGCAGAGACGCTGGAAAAAATGCTGAAAGACGAGGATACCCTGCTCACTTCGCTTCACCTCACCCACCTAGGCAGGGCGTATTGCTTTCAGAAAGACTTTGCCAAAGCAGAAAGCCTTTTGCTTCAGGCGATAGAAGCCTATCCAACCTATGAAGCACTCGAGTTTCTCGCCGAAGTCTATCTGATGCAACGGGAGAAGAACAACAACATAGAATGGCTACACAAAGCCGTTGATACCATGTCCTCGCTGCTGCGATTCAAGCTCTCCCACTACGTTCTGGTTGCTGACCGATTTTCAGAGAAATACCCATATACCTTTACTGAAGTAAACACAGAGGTTTCCCATAAGCTAGACAGCTTTTACTTCAACATGCACAAATCACTGACAGAAAACCAACTGTGGGCAAGACAGCAGTTGGCCATTTCTGCTCCCCAGCCACCAGCACTACAAAAAGATGCGGCATTGCTGCAACGCGCTTATGTGGCTTCGCAATATGTATGGCAAAACTATCGAGTACTGCGTCAGGCTTCTTCCCAGTTAACGACGCGCTATATCGATATTCAACAACAACTAGACCAGCTCCGAGAGCAGAAAAAGTATCAGGAGCAAGAACACCAGCTATTAACTGAAGCCCTGACCGAAGCACGAGCCTTTCTGAAGGCACGCCATGAGCGGCTGGAAGAAGTCATTACGGCAAAAGAGCAGGAGCAAGCTGCACGCCGAAAACTGCATGCTGGTAATATCATGGGCGTCATCATGTTCATTGCTATGGGGGCAGGTTTCAACCAATCACCAAACATTGGTTTCCTGCTGTTGGTAGGCTTGATTTTAACTTTATGTATCAGGACAGCTCTCAGCACAAAGAAAGCGAAGGCAGTTAAAAGTACCGAGGAAGAAGTAAACTACGTCAGTGAAATTAATCGCTCCCTGGCTCTTTCGCTATCCAGTTTCAACAACAAGATCGGACAAATCGAACTAAAAGCCCTGCTTCACCCGCTGCAGGAAGAAGTCGAGAAGCTGCGTGAATCTGATATCACCGAGGCCGAGCAGCAGTTCAAGGCACTGTACCAACAGCAAGTTGAACAGTTCAACCAGTCAGCCTTGGCCTGTCAGCAGGAGCTGTCTCTTCTCGTAAGACAAACCAGCACCTGGCTGACAAAAGTCAACGAGTTTGAGCAGTATTCGGTCTCGGCTCACAGTGGACAGTATAACCATCTGATGATTCGCAAGGGGCGTATAGATGTTGCCCGCAAGACCGAACTGGGTAGCGGTAAGCTGGAAGCGATTCTCTTTGCTGGTGATGAGAGCCCGCTAACGGGCCGTGCGCTGCACTCAGGCGGCAACCGGCTTGACGCTTGGTTCGATAATCCAGCAGTCGCGCGTAGCCTGATAGCTATGACCGATAACCGTACCCAGCAACAACAAACTACACAGCAGCAAACAAATCATGAATATGGACAATAATGCCGGCAGGATACCCCTGATTATTGCGGTTACCGGGCATCGAGATGTTGATGCCCTGCAAGACAGCCGAGATCACAGCACCATCTCGGAAGCCTTTACAGCCTGCCTGCAATACTGGGTAAAAACCGTCGGCCCGGATACCCCGATCCACCTGTTGTGCGGTATGGCACAGGGAGCCGATCTGTTGGCGTTGAAAGCCGCCATACAATTGAAATCCGCAGGAGCAAGGATCACCCCGCTACCCTGTCTTGTAGCTCCCCTGCCCCAACTTAAGGAAAGCTACGACAACCAGGAGGACTTTGAATACGCGGCTAAAATCTGCGAACAGTATGGTTGTACCATCACAGCACCCAGCCAACCTGCCATAAACGAAATGGATGAGGCGTACCCTTACCTCTATCAAGGCGCAGTGTTTGCCCGCTATGCCAATGTCGTTATCGCCCTGTGGGACAGCAAACCTGCCAAGGGGCATGGTGGCACCGCCGATGTCGTCAGAATGCAGCTTGGCGATATTCCCGATATCCCAGAAATTAAAGCCCTGTTCCCCAAAGGGTTCGATGGCTCCAACGGTGGGGTTGTCCAACATATTCCCGTCACGCGCTGCAGGCCTTCAAGCGATGATACCGAAATCAGCTATCCGACCACACATTTAAAAGGCTCCCCCTGCCCCGTTTACCTGTCTTGCAGCCACCATCAAAGCGTACAGGATTTTCTGTCTCACGAGTTCACCACACTGCTTGAACAAATACGTCTGTTTAACCGCAAACACAAGGGGAACGATACGCAAAAAGCCGAGCAAGACAGCGCACAGCCAGGCCTAACGCCCGAGTTAAACCAGTTATTCCACTATGCCGATACCAAGGCGGTGAAAAGGCGTGATAAATACCAGAAATCTGTGCTGACGTTTTTCTTCTTTGCGTTTTTTGCCCTACTGGCACTAGAGTTTGTTGAATGGGGTGTTAGTTCGACCTCAGGGTATATAGCAACAGGCATCGTCTTGTTTGCCCTTGTTGCCTGTATGGGCCTTTACTGGACATCCAGAGTCAGAGGCTGGAAGCGTGACTACCAGCTATATCGCGGCGTTGCCGAGGCCATCAGGCTAAGAGGTTACCTGAACCTAGCCGATATTGCTCCTTGCGAAAGCTCGCTGCTACCGCGGCAAATGCGCAATAACCTGCCACTGTTCCAGCAAGCAGTGTACTTAACTGAGTGGGCCTGGTGGCAGGACAAAAGCATCATCGCTCCGGATAAAGTCAAAGATGCCTGGATGGAAAGCCAGATCTCATACCTTAAAGCGCGGCTTACCGCGACACCCGATAAAGGTATTAGGGAAATAAGAAAGATTCATAGCAATCTGCTAAAAATGCCCGGTCATTATCACCGGACCCTTAGCAAGCTGTCTAAATTCTTGATGACAAGTTTTGTGATACTGCTGGCTTCATTGTTCACTTTGCAGTTAACCGACACTGCCGATTATTACACCTGGCTCTACCTGGGTATCAAAGTCATGCTGTTCACCAGTGGTATTTTTGCCCTGTGGATCAACCTCGCCGGCTACGAGCACTTGTGCGTGAGTTATTCCCGGTTGATTACCTTATACCAGCGCGCAGCAACTGAACTGGAGAACACCTCCGATTATCACTACACCCTGCAGGAACTGGCAAAAGAGGCCTTCAGCGAACACTGCGAGTGGGTCTACTATAACGCCAAGTCGGAATATAATAGCGGGCATTAAGGCGGTTAATTCACGATCAGCCCACGATTCACATCAACTAGGCGATACCTGAATGAAAACAGGTATCGCCTAGCCAGCCTTATTTCGGCTCTTCAAACTTGTACTCCTTCCCTTTGACCAATACATATGGCGCACGATTGTACGTCGCCGTTTTGTACTGAACAGCCCAATCAGGGAAAGCATTATTTAAAGGCAAATTAAAACTGGCTTGGATCGCTTTTTCATTCGATGTGATCTGATTTAAGTTGAACGTCGCGAGATCAGAAAAGTTCGCCACATCATAAATCGCAATCGATGGCGTATTCGTCGAGGCACTACTCCACACCCAAGCCTTATAACCACCGAGCAATTCAGGTGCATAGGCAACAACAGGCTCCTTCACTCGAATGCGATAGCGGCAGTTAGTATCAAGCTTTGTGCATGTTGGATGGGTAAACGGCTGGCCGACACCGTACTCATATTCAGAGTCGACATCTTCAAGCTCTAATCCCATATCCTTCATTAACTTGATGAAGTGATCGAAGACATACTTCCTCGCCTCTTCTGGGCTTGCGGCCTTCTCATAAGGCAGGTAGAAGGCGACGCTATCGTAGTCTCTGGCTGTCTTCTTTTTGGTTGAGCCTGCACCAAGGACAAAATGATCCTGAGCCGTGTCCGTTGCAAGATCATGTGACATAGAAGTCGGCAAACCAAGCGTTTTGGCGAAGGCGAAATTTTGTAAGAAGCTGAATCCTATACAGCTCCTCATATAAAACAACAAATGTCATTTAATACAGTGATATAAAACCTACCCAACGCGGCCATACAGCTTTTGAAAATTAGGGATATGCTTTTCCCATATCGGAACATCATCACCGACGATGGCTCTGAGCGTTTCGATAAATAGTTTTGTCTTGATGGGGGCATCTCTGTGCGGGTAAACAGCATAAAAAGTGCCGAAGTCATCTAAATGCAGCTGCGTCATTATCGGGACAAGTTTGCCCTCCAGGATTTCATTATCAATCATCTGGGCGGTAACCACCGCAAGTGTGTTCCCCGCTACCGCACTTTTTGTGACCATTTCAACATCATTCACTTTATAGGCCACCTTCAGCTGAAAGTGCTTGCTCTCGTTGTTGTCATCCAGATACCTGAATTTATCAATCAAGAGCCCCGGCGCAGCGTAGGCTGTCGCAGGTAATGACTCCAACTGTTGAACCGTGTTGATTTCTCCATACTTTTGAATGAACTTAGGGGAAGCAACAATCAATAACCTGTTACGCGCTATTTTTCTGATAATCAGGCTGGAATTTTTCGGCTTGCCGATACGAAAGCCAATATCAAACCCTTCCCTGACCATGTCCACAACCCGATCTTCTAAACGCAGTTCAATATCGACATCCGGGTATTGTTGCTGAAATACCTCTACCGCTTGCTGAACATACTGCCGACCAAACAAGGTCGAGCTGGTGATGCGCAGTACGCCCTTGGGCTCGGCATGGTAATTCTGCGCCAGCCGGTGCGTATCATTTAACAAGGTCCGTAATGACCTGGCCTGATTCACCATTTCGCTCCCGGCAGCGGTTAAAGATAGCGAGCGCGTCGTTCGGTTTAGCAAACGAACGCCAAGCTCATCTTCTAATCGGCTGATATGTTTAGAGATGACCGATCGATCAACATTTCTTTGCTCAGACACTTTGGTAAATGAACCGAGTTCTACCACTTCGAGTAGCAGTAATAATCGACTAGAAAAATCCATACGCTTTCTTTTTTGTTGCATTAAAAGCACCAATTATATGCCAATTAGCACATTTTTCCTCTCCTATAATATTCCTATAGTAACCACACATTGAGGGCTTGAACTGACACAACCCATTTACTCAAGTGAGGAAGATTCCATGAACACACTATCGATTACCCACAACAACGGCATTGCAACAGTCACTATCAATAATCCGCCAGTGAATGTTCTAACGATTGAGCTAATCAATGAAATCAACGAGTTTGTGTTATCGCTAAAAGATGACCGTGATACAAAAGTAGTGGTATTCAAATCACTCCACAAAAAGTTCTTCCTGGCTCACTTAGATTTGCATGTGATCAACGGTACTCAGGGTGGCCAGGCAGCATCGATCGAATTCAATCACATGATTGCCAACATTAAAGCAATGAAGCAGATCTCTGTGGCTGTGGTTGACGGTGTAGCACGAGGAGGCGGCAATGAGTTCGTCATGGCGTGTGACTTGGCATACGGCACAGAAACCGCCGCCTTTGCCCAGCCTGAAATTCACGTCAACATCCCGACTGGCGGCCAGGGTGCGGTACATTTTGCAAGACGAATGGGCAAAAACAAGGCGCTACAAGCACTGCTTCTCGGTAATGACTTTACTGCCCAGCAAGCAGAAGCATTGAACATTATTACCCAGTATGTACCAAAGGCAGAAATGGATGGCTTCCTAACTCAAACACTTGGGGTGATTAGCCAGCTAGAAGTTCGAGATATCGTGATGTACAAAGCGATCATCGAGGCATCAATCAAAGATGAAAATGCAGGTGCGGAATTGGAATTGCGCTACTTCCTGGAGCGCGCAAAAGAAGAGAAGACCCAGGCCATTATCGAGGCATTTCTTAAGCACGGCGGACAAACTGAACGTGAAGCAAATGATATTCAGGGCATCTTTGCCGACACCGCCGCCGAGCTTGCCAAATAAAACATAACCTTAAATCATCAACAGCATGCGCAACGGAACATAGTCGCAAGCATTAGGATCCAAGTGCTCAGACGCTCCCCCCAATATACTGAGGCTGGGGGGAGCGAATGGATACCGAAACTGCGAAGTTCCAAATTGTAATGACATTTCTGACAAATTCACACAAACCCATACAGTAGCTTTTATATCTCTTCAGCATAATTCCCTGCAGCATTAATAATAACTATGGAATCATTGATGAAGCTAAAGACGTTATACAATATTTCTAAAACAATATATGGGCCCCAAAAAAAATACAGCGTTTACAGAGATCAATGTAGGTTCTGTTTCCGGTATATAGCTAGTCCTGGAACGGCAAAAGCTATGCAATCAATGCAGAATGACAAGAACATAAGAGAACTTTTTAAGCTCAGACCAAAAATCTACGATCAACCAATGCACCCTCATGTGTGTGCTGATTGGGACAAAAAGACTCGCCTAAGAAACCTTTATGCTCATTTCAATTTCATGTCCACCGAACTTGGTAAAAAGTGTAAGGAAGTCTATTCAGAACAAGGATACAAACTGTTTTCAATCCAGGGTAAAAATGGCGAGAACTACGATGTGCGTCTTTATATGGGGGAATGGCGTGAAGGTGGTTTAGGTTTAGCAATAACAAATGAACTATCGCAAGATATTTATTTCACCACATTCAATATTACTGAACACAGAGATCTGTTTATTGGTTGCGTACAGGGTTCAAGGGGAAAAACAGAAAGTCTTCCTGATATCATTAAGTCCCTTACAAAAGCTCAGCATGGAATGCGGCCTAAAGCGCTTATTGTTGAGCTGACGTTGATGTTTGCACGACACTTTGGCATCAGGAACGTCTATTGCGTCACAAACAAAGGGCACATTTACAGCGCGTCACGCTTTCGCACCCATAAACAACGCAAGAAAGTATTTTTCGATTATGACGCCTTTTGCACTGAGCTAAAAGGGGAGAAACACAGCAAATATAGATTCAAGCTGCCTTTGGATAAAACTCGAAGAGATCTAAGCACTCTAAATCGCACCAAGAGAAAAATGTACTGTAAGCGATACGAACTGCTCGATAAGTATGAACAGCAAATGGCAGCATCGCTTAGCAGTTTGAGATAATCGTTTCTTAAACTAATTTTCACGCATGGGCGACACTTGGTAATAACCAATACGCCACTTTGATGAAGCAGATCACAAATAGATGACTCTTGCTCTCAATTAAGCATAACAAGCTTTAGGTTAACGGCTTTCTTCTATGGTAAATTTCCATATCAAAATACTGGCATATGGAAAATTGGCAGTAAGATTGCTTTACACCCAAATAGATTAAAAGAGCTAAATAATGAGTTTAGAGAACAACACGGAACAAAAACACGCTTGGCAAACCACTATGCCGCACGACCAATTTGAGTTTATGAAGAAGGTACTGGCCTCGCCTTCGCCAATTGGTTTTGAAGCCGCAATGAGCTATGGCGTTATTAAACCTGAATTTGAATCTTTTATGCCA
Source organism: Photobacterium alginatilyticum (assembly GCF_009910675.1). Classification (GTDB taxonomy): domain Bacteria; phylum Pseudomonadota; class Gammaproteobacteria; order Enterobacterales; family Vibrionaceae; genus Photobacterium; species Photobacterium alginatilyticum. The sequence goes on from NZ_RSEJ01000007.1 coordinate 97,825, forward strand.
GCCGGATGGGGAATTCATCAGTTTAAAGGGAATGCCGGTTTAGTTTTTGATTCGCATCCTGGTCGTGATGATCTGGTAAGCGTGATGATTGTTGGCCACGCGGACAAAATCCGCATGCAAGTACGCAAAATTGATGACGACGGTAAAGTATGGATTAACACCGATTCTTTCTTGCCTACAACTCTGATTGGTCATGAAGTCAAAGTATTTTGCCAGCACCCGGATGAAGCAGGTAAGTTCAAAGTGGTCGAAGGGTGCACTGTTGAAGCTCTGGGTGCGATTCACTTCTCCACTCCAGCTCAGCGCACAGGTGAACAAGGTATCAAGCCAGAATCAATTTATCTGGAGCTGCACACCTATGGCAAAGATCGTAAAGCACAAGTTGAAGCTTTAGGGCTACGTCCGGGTGACCCGATTCTTTTAGACCGCCCAATTAAGCATGGTGTATCTCAGGATACTTTTTATGGTGCTTACTTAGATAATGGTCTGGGTTGTTTCTCTGTAACAGAGATTGCGCGTTTAGTGGCAGAAGAAGGTCTTGATAATGTTCGTGTCCTTTATACCATTGCTACTCATGAAGAGATTGGCCGATTTGGCTCTACACAATTAGTGGGTGAACTTAAGCCAGACGTATTAATTGCGACTGATGTAAACCATGACTACGAAGCGGCACCGGGAATCGGCAACCGTAAAATGAACCCACTTAAGATGGGTGATGGCTTTACCATTGGCCGTGGCTCTGTCATTTCAGAGTTTTTAGTTCAGTCGTTAGAAAATGTCTGCCGTGAGCAAGACATTCCTTACCAGTTAGACTTCTCTGGTCGTGATATGGGTACAGATGGTATGGCAGCTGCGTTAGCCGGCGTTGATAGTGCAGCAATCACCATTGGTTACCCAATTCGTAACATGCATACATCGTCAGAATCTGCCCACACGGGTGATCTGCTTGCTTCTATCCATGCTCTTGCCGGGCTATTACGCCAGTTTAATGCAATGAACGATGGTAAAGGCATTACACGTGATGATCTGAAAAATAGCCACATCCGCTTAGACCACATTTAACTCATCGTTAATTCAAAAACATTCAGAGGCGCATAACAGCGCCTCTTGTTGTTCTTATGTATACCCGCTAGCGGAACCCAAACGATGCCAGATCGAAGTTGGTTTACCCAACCGACAAAGCACTATCGTTAAAGCCTCAGCTACTGAATATTGTTGCTGACTGGAATGACACTCTTACTCAGGGGATCACAGAAGAAGAGATCGAGCTACGAAACAAATCACGTAATATCGCTATTCAGTAGAGTGACATTTTAGCGATGCACAAGAGTCGTTCCTGCTACTGACAACCTTGTATATGGCATCCATGTTGATACTTTCTACCTCGGACTTCACCTCCACCTCTTCTAACCAAAAAACATCGAACAGTAGGTGAAGATCGTTAGCAAGTAGCTGCTCTACGGTTGGTCTCGGCTCAACATTTATCTCGACGGATAAGAGTTATTCATTTTTGCATTGGAAGATTCCACTACGGCAATTAGTGGCATTCATCTCGCCTTTCTATGGGTTAGAGGTATTCATAACTGGTAATTGTTTAGCCAGATATGAATATCTCCTATTCGTGTTGTTTCTCCGTCCGATAACGCAACATGCATTTGAAGACATTTGAACTGGAGAGCAATATGAGAGGCTACATCCCTGTAATCATTATTTTTTCTGCTTACTTGGTATTCTTTTTCAACCTTGTTACTCGTATGGCCTAGCCACCAAGCCACACAAACTTTCTTCATCGGTTATTAAATTATGCAAGTAATAGAAATTGACGGTTTTATCTCCTTTACCCTTGCCATCGTGCTTTTATTTATCGGCAAGTTCGCTACGATGCGATATCAGTTATTACAAAAGTACAGCATTCCTGAGCCGGTTATTGGCGGTTTTATTTGTGCGATCGCTGTTACCACTGTTTATGCATTGTTTGATATAACGCTTGAATTTGATTTAGCGATAAGAGACACATTATTACTCTACTTTTTTGCCGGCATTGGCTTAAGCGCTAGCTTTAATACCCTGATATCCGGCGGTAAGCCTCTATTTATCCTTACTCTGCTTGCGGTTATCTATATCGTTTTGCAAAACATCGTGGGCATTAGTATTGCTTCGTTACTGGGGCTAAAGCCTTTATTGGGTTTGATGGCGGGTTCCATTTCGCTAATCGGTGGGGTTGGAACCACAATGGCATGGTCTCCTACCTTTGCAGAGATGGGTATTGAAAGTGCCGCTGAAGTGGGGCTTGCTGCAAACACCCTAGGTTTGATCTCAGCTTGTTTAGTCGGAGGACCGATAGCAAACTACCTGATAAAAAAACATAAGCTGTCACCAAACTCTGACCACAATTTAGACATAGGTGTATGCCACAACGAAACCACCAAATTAGACCACTTTGGGTACTTGTACGCGTGGTTAATGCTAAATTTGAGTTTGATCCTGGGTTACTTTATCAATATCGGCTTTGAAACCATTGGCTTGCAACTGCCTATGTTTGTCGCGTGTCTTGTTGCTGGCATTTTGATTGGTAATGGTAAGTCTCTCCTATTTCGCAAAGAGAAGAGCCAGAATGAACAACTTGGTCAAGCACTCATTTCTGATATTTGTTTGGGTATGTTTTTAACCATGGCTCTGATGGGGCTACAACTGTGGCAATTACAAAGCACGCTAATGTTTTTGGCGACGGTAATGTTCTTCCAACTATCGCTTTCTATCGCCTTTACTGTCTGGATTGTTTTCCGTTTTATGGGCAAAGATTACGAAGCTGCGGTCATTGGTTCCGGTTTTGGTGGTATCACGCTAGGCTCTACAGCAACCGCAATTGTGAATATGACGGCTGTTACCCAACAATACGGTGCTGCCCACAAAGCATTTATTATCGTGCCCTTAGTCTGTGGATTCTTTATCGATATTGCGAACGCTCTAATCATCAATACGTTTATTTCTTTCAACTTATAAGTTGAAATAAGAGATGTCTAAGCATATGTCTTACAAAATGTAGCGGGGTGAAAAGCTTCAGTAGGTCAAAAAATAAAGCCCCGATAAACGGGGCTACGTAGCGATTAAATCAGAAAATCTTCCAGAGATTTTCCTTCATTATCGATAGCGTGTTTCACTGGGGCAGGCATTCGACCTTGGCCAGTCCAGGTACGCTCTTCACCATCAATAGTGTATTTATACTTGGCTGGACGAGGCGCACGCTTAGATTTCTTAGGCGTATCAGCTAGCGTTGCCAGCAACTCTTCTGGATCGATACCATCAGCAATCAGCATTTCACGGTATGCGTTTAATTTGTGTTCTTTTTCTTTCTCTGCCTGGCGAGATTCCGCTTCCGCTTCTTCACGCTCAGCAACCACAGTCTGTAATTTTTCAAGCGCTTCTTGAAGTTGTTCTAGAGTAAATTCTTCTCGTGCAGCCGCGCGCAGAGAGCGCAAGTTCAATAGTGTTGTAAATACGTCGCTCATAATTCTGATTTTAATAGAAATTTGAGCGGCTACTTTATATCAATTTAAAGAGTTGGACTATTTATAATTGACAAAAAAACAATATTCTTTTGATGGTAAACACCTCTGAGTGCACGCTTTCAACATTGAGGGTAACTACTAACTCATTTTTCTCTTAAATGCCCCTTCTATGTGGTCTCCCAACAGCAACTGGCTGATTTGGTCGAGGGTTACTTAACTCTTGGTGCTTGACTCCACAACACTAGAAGATACAATTCGTATATGTTTTATATATAGATCACTTATCAATGGGTATTGTAAAGATTTCTGAAGAGCTTCATGAAGAGATAAGAAAAGCAAGTTCTGTTATGTCTCGTTCTATCAATTCACAAGCAGAGTTCTGGATAAGAATTGGCATGCTCGCTGAGCTTCACCCGCAACTATCGTTCAACCAGATAGTCTCAGAACTGATGAAATCAGCCGATGTCTCAGTGGCAAAAGCCGCGATAGAGAAAGGAAGCACCCATGAATCATAGTGTGAAGATAAAATCTGCTAGTGAAATTGATTTAATGCGCAACGCTGGCAAATTGCTTGCGCAGGCATTTCATATGTTGGATTCGTATGTGAGACCAGGTATCTCAACTATGGACATTAACGACAAAGTTGAAAACTTTATTGTTAAAGAGTTGAATGCTCGCCCCGCAAGCAAAGGCCAATACGGCTATCAGTATGTTTTAAACTCATCGATTAATGAAGTCGTCTGCCACGGTGTCCCCAACACAAACCAGTTACTGAAAAGCACAGATATCATTAACTTAGACATTACGCTGGAAAAAGATGGTTTTATTGCCGACTCCAGTAAAACGTATGTAATGCCGGATGCTACACCTTTGGCCAAAAAGCTCGTTAAAGTTACGTACGACGCAATGTGGGCCGGTATTGAACAGGTTAAACCTGGAGCCAGACTTGGCGATGTTGGCCATGCTATTCAGCAATATGCCGAGCGCTATGGCTACAGTATAGTCAGAGAATACTGCGGCCATGGTATTGGCCGCGAAATGCACGAAGATCCACAAGTACTTCATTACGGTCTGCCAAACCAAGGGCTCAAGCTCAAAGAGGGCATGATTTTCACGATAGAGCCTATGGTGAACCAAGGTGCAGCCAAAGTTAAAACGAAAAAAGACGGTTGGACTGTCATCACGCGAGACAAGAAACTTTCAGCTCAATCAGAGCATACCATTCTGGTGACGAGTTCTGGCTATGAAGTCCTCACGTTACGAGGCGAGGAAACACGGCCTCACAAAAATTAGCGGGATTAGTGTGATTACCGAGGGAGACTGACGGACTAATTACCGAGGGACTTTGTCGTTCCAGCAACCTGATCAGACAGGTTGCTCTAACTCGTCTCTGCCCCGAAACGAGTTAATATAAAAACTCATTAACAAGCTATTCGAATGCTTTTTTTAATACATTAGTTAATGCCTAACGATAAATTGCGCTTCTTGTGAGCCATTACCGCCTTGCAGGTGGTAATGGATTAAGAGTAATAAGCCACTGATTCCCAGTGACAAGGAAGAGCGACTTTTATCGGCAGGAGGTCGGAATTAGCTTGGTAAAGGAAAAATATTTAAAAAAGACTTATTTCTAAGTACAAATATTAAGCATTAGTCTATTTCTGGTAGCTCATCTTTACCCATCCAGTCTAGCGGGGATGCTAACTCGACAAAGTCTTTATATTCATCCATATCTATAGAGTCGAACTTATTTCTGATATAGAAAAACTTAACCCAAAGAAGTGCAGGTACTCCTAACATTTGCGCATCTGTGTCATATTGATGTTTTCTGTACTCTTCAATTAGAGTCTTGCAGAGTTTCTCTAAAGGTGTCTGTTCTTGAGTCGGACTCCTGCGATCTCCACCAAGAAAAAATATTCCCGAGTGGGATTTTCCTGCTGAATCAAAGTGAGACGAGAAAGTTTCTTGCAGATATTCAAGTAAGTAGAACCGATAAATGCCAGATGTATACGGGTTAGCTACAGCATTCTGATGAGAATAGATCTTAAAATTAGGTGCATATTCACGTGGGTCGAAGTTCATTTCAATATGGCGCATATGAGAGCTTTCTGGTATGTAAGTTTGTAGGAAGTCACTCAAATAGATAGTCTTCTTACTATCCCCATTCTGCACCACTCTCTCAAACTTGCCACTTACTATCTCATCAAAAAGATTCTGATCTTTCTCTTTGATGCAAAGCAAAGCTGTCAACATCAATATATCAATCTTAGAGCCTCTAGGCATATTTGAGATTGTAGCTACTACTCTATCTGCGATTTGGATAGCAGTACGAGCAGAAACCTTAAAGGCATCAAGAATAACCGATATATTTCGTAGCGTTGTTTTTGCATCTTCATTAAAAGGGAGTACTTCAATTTTTAAGTCTCTTAAGTAATCGCCAGAAAGCTTGCTAGCATCGCTGTGCACTTCTAGAAAGTTCTCTAAATTCGGGGCCTTAAGGCTATAGCGACTATTAAAGAAGCGACCAAGGTAAATCTTAGCGTCAAATCCCTCGCCATAAACCGCCTTTACCGCATGCTGTAGTTGTTCAGTGTCAGTTGCAACCACAAAAACAACGCCATCAATATCAAATATATGCTTAATTGTTTCGAGCATTTCAACAGCATAACTAGGCCTACAACGATCTAGTTCATCAATGAAAATGAAAGCTGGTAGTTCTTTATTTTTAAGGCCAACAACTGCGGATACCCATTCGAACACACTTGTTTTTAGGCTTTCTATAGCTGCACTTTTAGCATCATGTTCATCGATTAAATACTTAACTGCCTCAGAAGCTGCAAAGCTCATATCAATAGGTTTGCCGTTTTCATCTGCTAAATCTTCGCCATCTTCCCCCCTGATACTACCGATATTTTCATTGTCATTATCGGCATTCATAACTGCCACAGGATCAATACCGACATATCGCTTGAATAATCCTCGACCTATACCCGGTGCAGCCGCTTTCAATAGACCTATAAGCTTACGAGGAACTTTAAACTCAGTGGAATCTTTATCTTTTCCTGCTTGCTTTCTCAATTGCTCGATGATGGAAGAAATTACCGTCATTAAAGGATCATCAGAGTAGTCTTTTTTCCACGCATCTACGTAGACAACGGGGTAATGCTCTTTAATATCTTCAGACCAACGTTTAAGAAAGTATGTTTTACCTGCCCCCCACTCAGCATTTAAATTAAGCACATAATTTCGCTTTTGGTCACCAGCATCTCTTGCTTTATCAAAACCTTGAGATGCAAGAAGTTTTGTAAGGAATGTCGCGTATCTAACCCTTCCTAATTTATCTTCAGGAAAAAAATTATTCTCAATCCTTAGCCCTTTAGACCAATCCAGCTCAACTTGCTTAACCATTTAATTCTCCGATAGTTATTACTAACAATTTTAGAGTTTACGATGATTTTTCACAGATAAGCAAAAGGTTTTATATGGGTATTTGTGGTTACCAGAGACATTTTTCATCTCAAGATTCGAGGTTATTTTTTCTAATGCATATTAATTGAATTAGAACCCCAACTCTAAATTGTTTATGTCCATTTCTGAGTTAGCGGCAGCCATCCCATGCACCTCAAACTTCCTGATTTGGTCAAGGCGTATGAGGCAAAGTGTCAGATCGAATATGAGTCAGTACAAATTATCACCAAGCGATTCCTCTTCGACCTAGCCCACCAACTGCTCAAGGCTCTCTTTATTCAACAGCGGATGTGGCCGGGCGCCTAGTACCAGCACAATATCCACCGATGGAAGGGCTGGCATGTTGTCGAGAATTTTTAGATCGTCGGTGACACTAATTCTTCCCATCGCACCAATAGCCATGCCTCCTCGAACGATAGCACGCTGCGCAGAGGCTGTATTACAACAGGCAAGTAGCTGATAAGGCGTACCTCTCTTGGTCAGGCCGTCTATGGCTGCTGCGTGGTACTTACAATCCGATTGGAATAAAGCCAGCGGAATGGGCCGCACATCGTCGATTTCGAAATCCTTGCTAGCAATCCAGACTCCCTGATCATTGGCCAGCCAATGCCCTTCTTCGCTATCTGGGGCACGAGTAAGAATCGCAGCATCAATTTTATCGTCATCCAGCCACTCTCTGAGCGTGACACTTGGCTGGCTGAATACCTGAATTGAGCACGTCGGCTCTGCTTGTTTAAGCGCCCGGATCACTTTTGGCAGAATGATGTCGTTGTAGTCTTCGGGACAACCAAGGCGGAAGGGACGCTTATCTTCATAACGTTTGACCTGATATAGCGCTTTATTGTGCAACGCCACTAACTGCTCAGCATGCGAGCGCAATTCCAAGCCGGCTTCACTTAACACCAGATTACGACCTTCCTTCTCGAACAGACTAACACTCAGTTCATCTTCCAGTTTGCGCATCTGAGCGCTAAACGCTGACTGAGTGCGATTTATCTGTTTCGCGGCACGAGTAAAGCTGCCTATTTCGACAAAAGCGAGAAAGCTTCTCAGCGCATCAATATCCATACTGGGTCTGGCTATCCATCAGTTTTATTAATGTAATCCATCAAAACTATCCGTTAGTGCTCAATAAAACAATCTCTTAAGCTAAAAACAAATCATCAAGAACAATACGTAAGGAGACATTGATGCAACTTTATATCGGCAACCAGAACTATTCCTCCTGGTCATTGCGTGCCTGGCTTATCTTCGCGCAGTTTGACGTAGAGGTAGATATCATCAAGCTGAAATTGTTTACCAAAGACTTCTACCGCACTCTTGAGAACATCGCACCAACGGCCAAAGTCCCCACCCTGGTTGATGATGATGTCACCGTATGGGATTCACTCGCTATTCTCGAATACATCAACGAGGCATACCTTGGTGGTAAAGCCTGGCCAAGCTCGGCCAAAGAAAGAGCCAAAGCGCGCGCTATTTCGGCTGAGATGCATTCCGGCTTCTTTGATATCCGCAATGAGCTACCGATGAACTGCCGCGCCAAAAGGAAGACCGCCCTCAGCGAGGGAGCCGTTAAAGACATCGCGCGAATAGATGCAATTTGGTCAGAGCAGATGGAACAATACCCTGACGGCTGGTTATTTGGTGAGTGGTCTATTGCAGATGCTATGTATGCCCCAGTCGCCCTGCGAATACAAACCTATGACATTGCACTGTCTGACAAAGCCAGGCGGTATCAGCAGAAACTACTCAATAGCCCCGCTATGCAAAGATGGCTGGCTGAAGCAAGTTTAGAGACGGATATTGTCGAAGAAGACGAAGCGGGAGCGCCTATCCCCGCTTTATTTCTGACTTTTCAACTAAATCATTAAACCTATCAAAAAGGAAGTCCAAGAATAACCGGATTCGTTTTGGCTGGTATTTCTTACTAATATACACAACATTCAAGTCGGCACTTGAAACTGACATCGATGTAGTGAAGTTCTTCATATAGCCGTTAAGCACGGTGACAAGGCGTTGGTTATTAATATCAGCTTGTACGTCTAGGATGGATTTAAGTGCAATCCCCGCCCCCTCTAATGCCCAGCGCCTTATAACCTCGCCATCATCTGAGAATCGCTTAGGTACAACAGTGATTGCTCTCTTTTTGTCATTTTCCTGAAAATGCCATGTCTTTAGCTCTTCATCATTTCTGAGCATAGCCAGACAATCATGACTCACCAAATCCTGAGGCTCTAATGGTGTACCATGCTTTGCCAGGTACTCAGGCGATGCACATAGTACCCGTCTGCTAGGTGACAGACGTCTTGATATCAAACTGCTGTCAGCAAGCTCCCCATATCTAACAACAATATCCATACCAGATTCAGCGATATTAGTAATTTGATCGTTCAAATATAAATAGGGCACGACATCTGGATACAATTCAGAGAACTCATTCAATATAGGAAGAATATATTGTTTTCCGATATCCTTTGGCGCGACTATCTTTAACGAGCCTTTAACCTCTTTCACCCCATTCTGGATAATATTCTCTACCTCAGTCACATTATCCAATATCTCAATACAGGCTTTGTAATATAGCTCGCCAGAATCTGTCAGTGACACGTGCCTTGTATTTCGATTCAGAAGCTTTACACCATACCGCTCTTCAAGTGCCTGAAGCCTTGCCGTCATCGTAGCCGGAGATAGGCCAAGGTCTCGCCCCGCAGCAGCCAGCCCCTGATGCTTCACGATACTCACAAACATTGCCATATCAGAAAACTTATCCACCGGCCCTCCTATTATTTAGTTTTTCCGAATAATGAATTCACATTTTATTCAATTATCAAAAATTAGCGAATAAATATAATGGCAGTTATTAACCGAAAACATAAAGCAGAACAACTTATGACCGAGGTGAAAGTACATGCTGTAATGATGGTATCAACCTTGTTCATGTTGAGAGCCACCAGACGGATCTTGATATTGGTATTGAAAAATCAGTGAGCAAAAAAACTAATGTTAAACGACCAAAATAAGATGAATATCATGAGCAAATTATTCCAGAAAACACACCTTAAAAGCTTAGATTTACAAAACCGCGTAGTTATGGCCCCGATGACGCGTGCTCGCACAAGCCAGCCAGGCAACGTACCCAATGAAATGATGGCGACTTACTACAGGCAACGTGCTACCGCTGGTTTAATCATCTCTGAAGCCACTCAGATATCAGATGACTCTCAAGGCTATTCATTTACTCCCGGTGTTTACACCGACGAACAAGTCAAAGGTTGGCAACCTGTCACAAAAGCAGCACATGACCAAGGTGCGGCTATATTCTGCCAGCTATGGCATGTCGGTCGTGTTTCTCACCCAAGATTTCAGAACGGTGAACGACCTATCGCGCCATCTGCATTAGCGCCTGTTGAGACTAAAGTTTGGATATCTGATGGCAAAGGTAACGGCAATATGGTTGATTGTATTCAACCTCGTGAGATGACTCAGGCAGATATCGAGCGCGTTGTAAAAGACTTTGCTTTCTCAGCAAAGCGCGCTGTAGAAGCGGGCTTTGATGGTGTCGAGATCCATGGCGGTAATGGTTACCTTATCGACCAATTCCTGCGTACAAACTCAAACAAGCGTGCTGATAATTATGGTGGCACTCGTAAGAACCGTATCCGCTTCCTGCTTGACGTTGTTGATGCCGTGATTGAAGCCATTGGAGCAGATAAGGTAGGTGTTCGCCTTGCCCCATTTATCACTTTTAAAGATATGGATTGCCCTGATATCGTTCCAACAATCCTTGAGGCATCGAAAGAGCTGCAAGCTCGTGATATCGCTTACATGCACTTATCAGAAGCTGATTGGGACGATGCTCCAGTGATCCCTGAACGCTTTCGTATTGAATTACGAGAGATTTTTACTAACACCATCATTGTTGCGGGTAGCTACACACAGGAACGCGCAGATGAAGTGCTTACAAAAGGTTACGCTGATCTAGTCGCCTTCGGTCGCCCATTCGTGTCGAATCCAGACTTAGTTTCACGTTTGAAAAATGACTATGCACTCGCAGATCTGGATGGCGCAACTCTGTTTGGCGGTAATGAACATGGCTACATTGACTATCCAACATTCAGTGAAATCAATTAGGTCCATAGGAGAGAAGAATGAAACATATAAAGCTGATTGCCATTGCTATGGTTAGCCTACTACCAACGGGCTCTTTCGCTCAGGATGTACAGACTTATTTTGGTGTTAGCTACGAGCACGGTAACGTTAACACTGATAACCGCCATACTAATGTTGACGGTCTAAAATTCCAGGCGGCAAGTGAAATGGAATGGGGGAATATCAAAGGATCGTCAGCAACCCTCACGGGTAACGGTGCTGATTACGATAATTATACCCTTGCCGTCGAGAAGCCATTTGGTATTCGGCAATCCAACTTCTTTGTCTCGCCAGAAGCCGGTGTAACCTATGCCCGTTATCATGATGAACAGCTAAAAGAATCTGATTTAGGTGCAATGGTAGGGGCATCGCTAGGCTACAACATCAATAAACAGTTCCAGATAGTCAGTAACTATAATCATTCTTTCGGAATGAAATCGAACCAAGCCAATATTAATGAAGATAGCCTGAGTGCCGGGCTTAACTATCGATTCAACTGATATTAAAGCAGCTTAATCAGTTGTTCCGGGTGCTCAAACAGATGCGTAGGTGATGCTTGCTCCAGCTCTTCCCTTGAACCATAGCCCCACAACACACCAGCCGAATCGAGCTGGTTGTGTTGTGCAGCGGTTAGATCAACAGCTCTGTCACCAATCATTACAGCATTTTGGCTAATCGTATCGGCCTGGCGAAGCGCCTCAAGCTGCTGCCATTTTTCAATGCCAATATCACCACCGCTTACAAACTCAAATACATCAAGCAAACCGAACATAGCCAGGATTTTCTCGGCAAAGTCAGCCCGCTTTGACGTACAGACGCCTAGCCGGCAGCCTTCTTTTTCCTTCAATGACAGCAGTACCGGCTTCATATCCGGATACAGATGGTTTTCAGAGTAACCTACTTCGGCATATCGCTCACGATACTTGGCAACTATCATCTCAATGAACAGCGGATCATGGCTACCTGTCAACTGAACAAATGTTTGATCCAACGGCGGACCAATATAGGCCGCTATATCGGCTTCGCTTTGTGGAGCAAAGCCATAATGTTCAAGGGCGAAGTTAAACGATCTGACAATACCTAGTTTTGGATCGCTTATCGTGCCATCCAAATCAAAAATCAACCATTCATAGCTCATGAGACCTCCTTGTTCACATTCATATTCCTTCACATGTCAGTAGCTAGCGGATTCTGCTAGGAAGAAAAGGCAGCAAAAAGAGCCTGCTTGGACTCGTCAAAAACTACTGACAATTCTGAGGCATCCAGCTGACTAATATCCCCTTCTTTAGCCGACTTCTCAAACGCCAGGCACACTTTATGAAGCCTTGTCAGCCCCATCGTTCCTGCCGCCCCTTTCAGGGTATGGGCAAGGCTTGAGACTTGCGGCAAATTACCGTTATCAATTTCAACCAGCAGTTTCTCAAGAGTCTCTGATGAAGAGTCGACAAACAAACTGATCAGCTTATTTACCTGCGCTTCACCCAGCACCTTCAAATCGCTGCCTAATACGTTTTCATCCAGCAAAGGCCACACTTGTTCGTTGTCCACTTCGTACTGCTCCTGGTTTTGCTCTTTCTCGTGATCCGACATGTCATCTTGCACAGCCGAACTTACCTTGTCTTCTACCACGACCCGCTTATCACCCGACAAAATGCTACCCAGAGTCTCCACCAGCTGTTTCTCGACCAAGGGCTTTGGCAAGAAACCGGCAAAGCCGGAAGCCAGGTAAATTTCGACTTCTTCACGGAATACATGGGCAGAAAAAGCCACCATTGGTGTCGGCTCAAACCAAGCCTCCTTGTGCCGTGCCTCCTCGATCCGTCGCAGCTTATGCAGCAAAGTCACCCCGTCGGTATCTGGCAGGTTGATATCAAGCAAAGCAATATCAAACTTCTGCTCGGCGTAGGCCTGCTCGGCCTGCTTGCCATCTTCGGCAATCACCACGGTATGACCGAGTCGGTGCAAGAAACCTTCGGCAACCAGACTGTTTACCGGGTTGTCCTCTACCAACAATATATGTGCAGAAGATAAAGCCTGCGCCTGACTATCAATAACATGAGAACGCTGCCCCGGCTGTAGCTTGAGGGTAAACCAGAAACAGCTCCCCTTATTCGGGATCGAGCGAACACCAATCTGACCGCCCATCGCCTCAATAATTCGCCTGCTGATGGCAAGCCCCAATCCGGTGCCTCCCATCGTCTGACGCCCTTCAAGTGACTGCTGGAAGGCATCAAACATACTTTTCTGTTCATCCTCGGCAATACCAATGCCGGTATCTTCAACTTCAAAGAGCAGCTCGTCGGCAAAGGTCGGATCCTGCCGCACCTGTATCCGTACCTGCCCTTCGTCGGTGAACTTAATCGCATTGCTGACCAGGTTAACCAGCACCTGCCTCACCCGAGTCGCATCGCTTACCCAATAATCATTGGTACCGGGTTCGATGTGGCTAACCAGCTTAATGCGCTTGGCCAGGGCACGGCTCTCAAGCATATCGTAGACATCTGACACCAACTCAGACAACGAAAAATCATTCAAGCGAATATCAAGGTGTCCAGCTTCGATTTTCGAATAATCGAGAACATCATTAAGAATGTCCAACAAAGACTCACCACTGCGGTTAATCACATCGAGATATCTCGCCTGTTTGGCCGTCAGCCCCGTATCAGCCAATAACGATGCCGTCCCCAGTACACCATTCATCGGTGTACGGATCTCATGGCTCATCGTCGCCAGGAAGGCAGATTTCGCCCGGTTGGCCTTTTCTGCTTCAGCACGCGCCTTGGCATGGTTCTCTACTTCCAGATTGAGTTTGCAGTTGGCCTTTTCCAGCTCGCTGGTTCTTTGGGCCACTAAACGTTCGAGGCTGGTTTTGTGTTGTTGTAACTCGGAACGAATTTTTGATTCGACCTGTGCCAGACGATGGCGCTCATAGGCAGTATCTCGCGCAACCATAATGGCCCGCCCCATCTGTGCCAACTCATCTTCTCCCTGCACAGACAGACGGATTTCCAAATCGCCGCGCGCCAATGACATCAAGGCATGGCTATAGTCGTTGATCCGGCTAATAACACGGGCATATACATAGCGCCACATGATCAGTACCAGAACCAGCAAGCCAACCACGGAAATACCGATCAGACTGTTTCTCGCCACCGTCAGCGTCTCGTCAACTTTGGTTACGGCCTGCTGGGTGCCTTCATTCGCTGCGGTGATAATATCGCCAACCGTCTGGTTAAGCTGCTGGAACAGCACCAGATTTTGCTGCTCCATCCGCTCGACATCTTTCCTCGCATACAATAGCTGTTCTTGCGTGCCGAATAACATCCCGCCATGGTTCAGCGTCTTCGTTAATTCGAGTAACTGCACCGAACGGCTCGGATCTTCTACCGATTTAACCCGATGATGCATCACCGAAACAGCATTGTTATAGCGCTCCTTAATCGCCAGCAGTGATGTGATGCTGTCGACCCGGCTGGAATCATCAAGCATATTGATCACCTGCAAGGAAAGAAACCGCAGTTCAAACAGGCGCTCGGTAAGGTCCATATCCACTTCGACCAAGCTATCCAGTGCCTTAAACACCGCCGGCGTATCACCGGCATCGACAAGATCGTAAATGCGGGAAACATTCGCCACCGCAATGGTATTGGCATTGGAGACCTGAGACTGAGACAGGGAGTCTATCTGCAAGGTGGCGTTGGCCATTTCTTCGGTCAGTGTATTGACCTGAGCCTGTAAATCGATTTTCCGTCCGACAAGCAGCCCCAGCATTGCAAGGTTGTCGACAATCCGCTTCACATCATCTTCCAGCTGCCCCACCAGGGTTGATTCGAAAGAGTACTGCTCCAGCTCGCGCAAGCTGTGCTTCAGTCCTTCGATATGAATCGTCAGCGCTTTACCCTGACGTTCTCGCTCCTGCTCAGTGGTCGACTTGGCCAGCACCTGTGCAGTGAAAATAATCCGGGTACTGAGGTCGGAAAGCTCGCGCGCCTCGGCCAACGCCGGTACCGCGGAGTTAATTACCGTTCGTTCAGTTTTGGCGACCAAAGAGAAGCCAGCCACACCGATAACCGCGGCAATAATCATCAGCCCGGCCATCAACGAGAAGGCAATCAGCAGTTTTCGACCGATGCCGCTAGGAGTGAATGTCATACAGAAGAACCACAACAGGAAAAATTAGGTTTAACCACACAAAATAAAACATTACTATTTTGCCAGCGATGCAGGTATAGATGCTATTAATCATGAATAAAATGCGAATTTTTTCTTTCTTATTACTCTTTTTTTCTTTTCAACCGGCCTACGGGGTGGAGATTATTTCCCACAAGCCCCCTTTTGCCAGCGATAAACAGTCGCGCACCATCACTTATCAACCGCTGACAACGGCATCTAAGCCCTGGAAAATTTGCAGCGTGTACCCGCACCTGAAGGATTCCTACTGGCTTTCGGTTAACTACGGCATGGTTGAACATGCCAAAAAGCTCGGTGTTGAACTGAAAGTGCTGGAAGCCGGTGGGTACCCGCACCTGGAAAAGCAACAGACCCAAATCAAGGACTGCCACCAATGGGGAGCCGATGCCATTATTCTTGGTACTGTCGACAGCACGGCCTACCAGGGAATACTGTCTCAGCTCACCGGGGAAATTCCGGTCTTTGCCACAATCAATGATATTGATGTCACTGATCCCGATATCCGCAAAAATATCACAGCCAAAGTCGGGGTAGACTGGTACGAAATGGGCCAGGCTGCAGGCGAGTTTCTTGCCAAGCGCCATCCTCGCGGCAGCGGCATTGTCAATATCGCCTGGTTACCTGGACCTTCACAACGCGGCGGTACCAAGCCGGTTACCCAAGGGTTTCTGGATGCGGTAAAGGACAGTGATATCAATATCATTAAAACTATGTGGGCAGATAACAGCAAAGAGCTGCAACGCAACCTGATCCAGAAACTTTTTGCCAGCGGCCAACACCTTGACTATATCGTTGGCGGTGCGGTTGCAGCGGAAGTGGCAATCAGTGAGTTGCGATCCAACCACAAGTCAGACGATATCAGCATCGTTTCCACCTACCTCAGTCACGGTGTGTACCGAGGTCTGCGTCGCGGCAAAATTTTATTCGCCCCGACCGATAAAATGGCTCAACAAGCCATGCTGTCTCTCGATCAGGCCGTTCGCCATCTTGAACAGAAGCCAATCGAGCGCAATCTGTCACCCATAATTGAGTGGCTGACTCCTGCACATCTACCAAAAGATGTCATTGCCGATTCCCTGTCACCGGCAGAGTTTCGGCCTGCCTTTAGTGTCTACGACCACAAGGTTCGGCGATAATCAGACTAAGCTCTCGCATCACTATGATTTATTGGCATATTATCGTTGCCACATAGCTCAAGCTATACCCATTAGGGCGATTAATGTTACCCACCTTTGATTTCAACCCTTTGGGTTGTACTTCTTTGGTTCGCTTTGATATTAATGTTTATAGTTTTTTCTATTGATAATATACATCATCTTAGTGGAGTCCTGGATGCAAGTAACGACCCGCACAATGCAAGCCAACAAGCACATCGCCCTTGTGGCACATGACAACTGTAAGACGCACCTTTTGCGTTGGGTATCAGAGCATAAGGACAAGTTGCGAGCTCATACATTGTACGCAACAGGAACAACCGGCCACATGCTGTCTCGCGAGACTGGCCTTGAAGTAAATTGCTTGCTAAGCGGCCCGATGGGTGGTGATCAGCAACTTGGCGCCCTGATCTCAGAAGGCAAAATCGATATGATGATTTTCTTCTGGGATCCACTCAATGCCGTTCCGCATGACCCGGATGTGAAGGCACTTCTGCGTATTTCTGCAGTCTGGAATATCCCGGTTGCAACAAACCGTGCCAGCGCCAACTTCATGATTTCATCGCCTAAGCTCGACGAAGAAGTGGATATCGAAATCCCGGATTACAACGCCTACCTTACAGAGCGCCTAGACTGATATACCACTCTCTATATCAGCAGCAAAACATTTCAAAGCCTTCTCCCTGAGAAGGTTTTTTCGTTTTCATCCCCGAAAATCTTGATTTTACTCACCTATTCTCATTCCTTGTCAGGCAGGTGGCTAAATTTGGCCTATGTTAATAAAAACTAAAAAATCAGCAGAAGTGGTGGCACATGAAAGCATGGAAATTAACCCAACCGGAAGGACTCGGCTCCCTGACGCTATCTCGCGCCGCAAAGCCAGCACCCGCCTCGGACGAAGTCTGTATTCAGGTCATGGCTGTTGGCCTCAATCCTATTGACTACAAGCTTGCGAGCTGGGGCTATGCCACCTGGCAATACCCGCAGATCATCGGGCTTGATGTTGCCGGCATTGTTTCCGTGGTAGGAAAAGGTGTCACCCACTTTCAGCCAGGTGATCGGGTGTTCTGTTTTGCCGATCCCCGCCAGGCGGGTGGTTTTGCCAACTACACCGCAGTCAAGGCACATGCCTTGAGCCGCATCCCCGACACGGTCAGCTTCGAACAGGCCGCCGCGCTGCCCTGCGCAGGCTATACGGCGTGGCAGGCTGTCCATGACAAACTGGATCTCAAACCCGGACAAAAAATAGCCATTACGGGAGCAGGAGGAGGCGTCGGGGGATTTGCCGTCCAGCTGGCAAAACTGGCAGGCGCAACAGTCTATGCCATCGCCGAAAAACGGCATCATCATCGCCTGCTTGATTATGGCGTCGATGCCGTGATCGATCCAAAAACCGAGAATGTTGCCATGCGGTTGATTGAGCTGACCGAAGATCAGCTGGTACATGCTGTTATCGACTGTGTGTCAGCAAAATCAGGCAGTATTATGAGTGCCCTCATCCGCTACAACGGCGAGATTGTTATGGTTGCCGATCAATTTAATCAGGTGCCGCTGCTGGCCACCACCAAAGCAATCAGCTTGCATGAGGTGGCACTTCACGGTACCTATGCCCATGGCACACTCGAGCATATCCACCATCTGGCCGATATCGGCAATACGCTCAGCAATCTGGTTGGGGAAGGAAAGCTGGATCCCATGATTGAGGAGAGCCTGGCGTTTGACAGACTCACTGACGGGCTAGACAAGCTCAAACAGCAACAACACAGCGGCAAGCTGGTTGTTACTGTCGGATAATCCTGCTCATTTTGAACTTGGTGTCATCATAGCTGCCAATTGCCCGTTGCCCGTCGTCACTAGCTTCTGGCAGCTTTCATCCGTTTGATTTTGTTCATCACCGGGTATTTTTCATCAATCAGCTCATTGATAAACGGCGACGTTTTTTCTGGATCTGCGCACACCCAAACATGTTTTTTCGCCCGCGTCAGCGAGACATAAAACAAGCGACGCTCTTCGGCATCGCTGAAGGCTTCATTTCGGGCTTGCAGACAACCAGCCAGCCCAGTTTCACGATCAGGCGCCGGGAAGGTCCCTTTGTTCACATCCAGAATGAATACGTAATCCGCTTCCCGCCCTTTACTTGCATGGCAGGTCATGAAGTCCAGGGACAGCTGCGGCCACTGACTCTGCCACTCTTTCAGCTTTTCAGGGCGCTGATTGTTATTACGCCCGAGTAGCAACACCGAGGCTGGTTTGCTATTTTGCGAAGCCAGCTGTACCAACTCCTGCTCCAGCAAATCCTGACAAAGAAGCGTCACCGCCTTGCGTTTTTGCTTCTTGAAACTGGTCAGGTTCTTTTTCAGCTGCTGAGGGTTTTGCTGAATAAACACGTTGGCAACTTCGCCGATCATGCTGTTAAATCGATAGGTAGTACCTAGCTCGGTAATATGGCTCGAGCCAAAGCGTTCTTCAAAACCGGTCGTCAGGTTAACATCGGCACCGGCAAAACGGTAAATCGCCTGCCAGTCATCACCAACGGCAAACAACGTCGGGTGGGTCTTTCCTTCCTGTGACGACTTACAAATTGCCTCAATCAGCGCCAAACGGTGTGGCGAGATATCCTGATACTCATCCACCATGATAAAGCGCCATTCCGGCACATACTTTCCTTCAACGACATACTCCGTCGCTTTTTGGATCATGGTGTTAAAATCAATTTGCTTATTGGCCTTCAGGTATTGCTGATAAGCGCGGAAACATGGCCACAACAAGGCCAGCTCACTCTTCATCCGCGCATGCGAGGCATTGCCTTCACTGGTCTCGATACTCTGGCTCAACTCTGATTTATTTGCTCCTCGCTGACCGATAAGCTCGATATGGCGCCAGATCCAGGCGGCCAGCTGCTCGCTTTTTGCCTGCTTCTCCATCGAGTTATCTGCCTTGAACCCGGGGATCCGCCACTGGGTCAGGTGTTTCTGCCAACGCTTGGCGGACGCCGCTGTCTGCCATTGCTCGGTCAGCATCCCGGCAATCCAGCTGGCGCGGGCTTTTTCATCCAATGCCAAGGGAGAAACATTCGGCTGCTCGCCTTCAACAGATTTGATGATCTGGGTACCCAGACTGTGGAAAGTAGCAACTTTGATGTTGTTATTTACTTTCTGACCAAGACGCTCGCCCATTTCCTCGGCAGCCTTACGGCCAAATGCCAGCATCAGGATCTCTTCTGGCTGCGCAACCTGATTGGCAATCAGATAACCTGCACGCGCAACCAGCACACTGGTTTTACCGGTACCGGCTCCCGCCAATACCAGGTTATGATCTTGGTTGATAAGCACTGCTTCACGCTGCGATTCATTCAGGGGCGAGGACTCAAATTTATCAAACCAGGATGACCACTTTTCAGCTTCTTGTCGCAGCCATTGCTTATTGGTTTCTTCCACCCATGGGGCATTATCTTCCAGCCAGGGCGTGACTCTCTCAAACGCCATAGGGCGAAACGACGTGGCCAGTTCATGGGACAGCCCCGTCATTGCCAGCGATTGTTGCAGAAATTGGTTAAGGCACTGATGTTCAGACTGGCGCAAATAGCTTGTCTGACCGGCAAAGGCATCTATCCGGCTTAGCATGTCAGGCAGCACGCTATCGAGTTTCTCAACCCGCCCCTGCGCCCAGCTTCGATAGGCTTCGAGCAATATTTCGGCAAACTGTTTGCACTGGCTCCAGGGTAGCCCGTGTACCGTCCAGCAGTACTCCTGATCGGCCGAGGTGATTTCCATTGATCCCCAAATCACACCACGATGCACAGCAATCGCACCATCCCAGTCATCAAAAGGGATTTCCTCCGACTCGGTCTGACTATCCAGGATCAGGCTATTCTCAGCCAATTCAATGCTGCAATAGTCTCCCTGAACCAACCACTGTGCTAGCCAACTGGCTGTTAAACGCATGCTGTCACCCAAAGCTTTCCAAAAACAGGTAAAGAGTAGCAAGAACTCCGGTTAGGCCATAGCACCTGAACAGCCATTTGAGTAAAATTTCTGCTAATAAATGCATTAGCCACTATTTTTACAAGGGGTATATACCCTTTGAGATATGAACTTTGGTATCTTTACCGCTTCACCTAACTAACTGAGCCAACATGCAAACCAGCCGCTTAAAACTTGCTTTTCGCCGCTACTGGGCGAACGACAGAATTAACTACAGTATTCGAGTTCTTATTGCGCTGGTCGGGATCGCATTCCCCTGCTGGTATCTGGACGCCACGACCGAAGTCACACCGCTGGTATTGGGGATTATTGCCGCCGCTCTTGCCGAAACCGACGATAACTTGACCGGGCGGATCAAAGCCCTGGTGATGACCCTGGCCTGTTTTCTTATTGCGGCCTTTTCGATCGAAATTCTGTTTGATTACCCTATTCTGTTTGCAGTCGGTCTGTTTAGCTCGACCTTCGGCTTTATCATGCTGGGCGCAATGGGAGCGCGTTATGCCAGCATCGCTTTTGCATCGTTGTTGCTGGCGGTCTATACCATGCTCGGTGCCGATCATAGCGTGAATCTCTGGTATCAGCCGATGTTACTGCTGGCCGGTGCATCTTGGTATGGCCTGCTCTCTCTGACATGGCAGGTCCTGTGGCCCAACCAACCGGTTCAGCAAAGCCTGGCTGCCGTTTTTACCGAATTTGCCCACTACCTCGACAGCAAAAGCAAGCTTTTCGAGCCTGTTAACAACATGGTACCGCAACCCCTTAGGCTAGAGGCTGCCGGACAGAACGCCCGGGTCGTCGCAGCCCTTAACGGTGCCAAGGCCACTTTGCTCAACCGCGCCCGTCGTGGCCGACCGAACGATACCGGCGACAAATTCCTCAAGATCTACTTCCTGGCTCAGGATATTCATGAACGGGCAAGCTCTTCGCACTACCGCTACCAAGACCTGGCAGCCGCATTTCAGCGCAGCGATGTTCTGTTTCGTTTTCAGCGATTACTGACCAGTCAGGCCAAGGCCTGTCGCGAAGTTTCGCATGCGCTGGCAATGGGCAAACCCTACCGGCACGGTGCAGACAGTGTCAGAGCACTCGACGAGCTTCAGGAATCGCTACTGTATCTGAAAAACCAGCACAACCCGAAATGGCGAACCTATCTGATCCAGCTCGAGTACCTGTTCAACAACCTTGCGACTGTAGAACGCCAGCTTTCAAATGTGAGCAACCCCGATGTCGCACAGACCGGCAATGATATAGAGCTGGCCGACAACGAAGCACGCAATATGAAAGCACGCTGGCAACGTATTACCAGCCAGTTCACACCGGACTCTATGCTATTTCGCCACGCCTTGCGGATGGCTATCGCACTGACCGTCGGTTACGGTGTCATTCAGGCTCTGGAGCTGGAACGAGGCTACTGGATCCTGCTTACCACCCTGTTTGTGTGCCAGCCTAACTACAGCGCCACCCGACAGAAACTGGTGCAGCGAGTACTCGGTACGCTTGGCGGCCTGCTGGCCGGGATCCCATTGCTGTATTTATTTCCGGGCCAAGAAGGCCAGCTGGTACTCATGGTACTGGCCGGAGTCTTGTTCTTTGCGTTCCGCACCGTGCGCTATGGGCTGGCAACCGCGTTCATTACCTTGCTAGTGCTATTCTGCTTCAATCAGCTTGGCGAAGGGTACGCCGTGATCCTGCCGCGTCTGGGCGACACCTTGCTTGGCTGCTTGCTCGCCGTGCTGGCTGTGAGCTTTATTTTGCCTGACTGGCAGGCAAACCGACTGCACAAGGTCATGGCCTCGGCCATTACCACTAACCGTGACTACCTCGGTCAAATCATCGGCCAGTACCGAATCGGCAAAAAAGACAGCCTGAACTACCGCATTGCCCGTCGCGATGCCCACAATACCGACGCCCAGTTGAGTACTGCCATCAGTAATATGCTGGCCGAGCCCGGCCGCTACCGAATGGCAACCGACGAGAGCTTTCGTTTTCTGACGCTCAATCATGCGATGCTGAGCTATATCTCTGCCTTGGGTGCCCACAGGACCCAGCTTGATGATGAGCAAACCCATCACCTGGTCGCCAAGGCACACCGCCAGATCCACGCGCACCTTGATTGCCTGGCAGAGCAACTCGACGGCAACCAATGCAGTCAGGCACCAAGTTCGGATACCGATCTAGAGCAACAACTTGCCCAGTGGCGGGACGAAGACTGTAAGTCCGTCCGTATGGTGTTGCAGCAGCTTCACCTAATCCAGCGAATGCTGCCAGAGCTACACTCGCTGGCCAACAAGCTTGCAGCCAGAACCAGCAAACAAACGGCCTAGCGCAAAAAAGTGACTTGAAGCCGGACTGTGATAACCTGCCGCTTCAAGTCACTGCAAATTGAGCACCACACTGAAAGGAATCAGTATGTCCGAAATTGCCAATACACCTGAACCACCTTATTACGCCGTTATCTTTACCTCCGAACGCACCGAAGGTGACAACGGCTATGGGATCATGGCAGATAAAATGGTCGAACTTGCCAGTATACAGCCCGGCTTTCTGGGTATCGAATCTGCAAGAGAGGGCGTCGGTATTACCGTTTCCTACTGGCGCGACTTAGCAGCCATCAAAGCCTGGAAGGCAAATGCAGAGCACCAAATAGCACAGAAAAAAGGCCGCAAAGAATGGTATTCAACGTTCAAGGTCAGGATATCCAAAGTCGAACGAGACTATGGTCTCTAGCACGGTATTTGTGGGTTGATCAAGCGTGAGTCCCTGGAAGATGTCGACAGGCACTCAATATGAAGAAACTCGTCGCCATTACCACAGCTGACAACCAACGCTGTATCAGACTACTGGACAAACTGGGATTACAGTTTGTAGGAAATATCGAAGAGCCCGAAGCCGCACCGACTCTCGGACTTTATGCCATGGAATTATAACTAAACGTCCGAAAGCGACGCTTTCAGTTTCTCCATACCGCCATCAATGCTAACCAACGGCGTATATCCCAGGTCGCGTTTGGCGGCGGTGATATCAAAATAATGGCTCGTCGACAGCTGCCTTGCCACAAAGCGAGTCATCACTGGCTCTTCTTTTTTGCCCAACGTTCCGTATACCCACTCCAAAAGCGAGCCGACACAATAGGCCAAACCGGCAGGCACTCGCTTGTTAACTTCGGGTAAGTCGGCGCTCGCCAGTATCTTGTTCAGCATCGCCGCCATCGTAATGGGTTCATCATTGCTGAGAAAGTACGCCTTGCCGGCACACGCTTTTTCGTCCCCGGACAGGCTAACAGCGGCCAAAACATGGGCATAGGCGGCATTATCGACGTAAATCGTATCAACCAGCTTATCTTCCCTGCCGACGAGCTTTAAGCGCCCCGCCCGGGCACGCTCAATCACCCGTGGAACGAGATGAGGATCACCCGGGCCCCAGATGAGATGGGGACGCAGAGCAACCGTATTCAAACTACTTTGGTTAGCCTTGAGCACAAGCTGCTCGGCAATGGCTTTCGACTCGGCATAGTAGTTAAGATAGCTACCGGCATAAGGAGCAGACTCATCTATTCCCGCTTCATCCCTTCCTGCAAACGTCACACTCGGTGTGCTGGTGTACACCAGCTTATCAATATCGAGCGCCTGACACGCCTCAATGATATTGCGAGCGCCCTCCACGTTCGGGCGGAAATAAGCATCCCTGTCTCCCCAGACACCCGCTTTCGAGGCAACATGGAAGACCACATCACAGCCTTGCATGGCGGCTAGTATTGCTGGTTTGTCACAAATGTCACCCTTGACCATCCTGACGCCCATCAACTCAAGATCCGGATAGCTCCCCCGAGCAAAGCCCGTCACATCAATCCCCGCTGCCCGCAGGTAGCGACAAATGGCCTTACCCAGAAAGCCTCCTGCTCCTGTTACGAACGCATGGCTAACCTTCAGCGCCAGCGCCTGCAGTGCCTTTGATTCTTCAGGCCGGAGTTCGTGATTAACCGTGCTAGCGGAGATATTTAGATCGCTTACCATCGAGTGCCTTATGTGTGCTCGTTATTTTGAAATGCTGTCTTGCGCCCAGACCGCAAGTTTCTCACGGAAGATTTTCGCATTGTGGCGAATATCGACAGGGAAGTCAGGGTGGATCAGAAAGTCAACAATGCCTGCGGTCTGGCGATGTTTCTCACCTATAGCTCTGAGCTCGTCATAAAAATGCTCTACCGCTGACTCTGACTTTTCTAACTCACCCCCATTTTCAAGCTCTACACACAACAATGGCGCAGTCTCGCCCCTGATTTCTACACCGACTAGTGCGGTACGTCTGACTTTTGGGTGAGTATTGAAGATACGCTCACACGGGATCGAAAAGTAGGGCTCGCCATCGAACGTCGAACCTGCACGATTGGCCTCGACCCGGTGGGCTTTACGACCACACATCCATAACTGGCCATGCTGGTCGAGATAGCCTAAATCTCCCATACGGTGGCGAATACTGTGCTCAGCCGGGCCATCGGCAATGTCTATGATCTTGGCTTGTTCCGTCGCACTGGCACGACGGTAATAAGAGTGGCTGACCATCGGTCCTTTCACGACAATTTCACCAATGGTATCTACGGGTAGCCGCAGTGCCTCGTCCCATTTGGTAATTGGATCGTCTGTGATCGCAATGATCGCTACATCAACCCCGCCAACTGGCTTCCCGACGCATATGCCTCCACCGCTATCAGTAATATCGGTTGTATTAAGGAGCTTCTCACTCCCGATCATCGTCAGCGGCAAGGACTCTGTCGCACCATAGGAATTTAGTACCTCGACACCGCCTTTCAGCATCTTGCTAAAACGGGCAATCGATGAAATTGTCGCCGGTGCGCCGGCAGAAATCACTCGTCGAATACGAGGCAAGGTATGCGCTTTAGCTTTTGTGCTAGCTGTGCCCGCTTGGCCCAGCCGCTCGATAAGGGCCGGATTCACAAACATATTACTGCACTGATATTGTTCGATTGCGGCAAAGAGGTTGTCAGGGTTGGCGGTGATCGGTTTGCTGGCATCCATATCAGGGACAATCGATGCCATCCCGAGTGCTGGCCCGAACAGAGAGAACAACGGGAAAGTGGCAAGATCGCGCTCACCGGGAACAATACCGTAATCGTTTTTCAGCACATTGATTTGTGCCTCAAACATGGCGTGGGTATACACCACTCCTTTGGGTGTTCCGGTACTGCCGCTGGTAAACAAAATGGCAGCCATTTCATCATCACCGAGCAATGCCATATTGTGGGTTATTGGCGTCTTGTTATTCGCTGACGAAGCCTGATAGTTAGCATCGGCCTTCAACAATGCTTTCAGGCTAGTACCGCCAAAGACTTTGGCAAATAGCTCACTGCCGCCGACAGTCAACAAACGGCGGACACTCGACTTGCCCCAGCCAAATAAACAGCGCGCAATATGAGCTTTCGGGATCCCGATAAACGCATCGGGCTCGGCCTCGGCGAAACACTGCCTGAGATTCTTTATCCCCATGCCCGGATCGACAAGGATCGGGATCACTCCGGCTTTGAACAGGGCAAACGTCAGGGCAAAGAAATCGAGGCTGGGTGTTACCATCAGCACCGCTTTCATGCCGCGGGTAATACCATACTCAGCGAGTACCCGGGCAATGCGATCACTCTCGGCATCAAGCGCTGCAAAGTTCAGTTCCTGATAGCGAAACCTGCCGGTCAGCAACCGCTTTTGCACCGCGACGGCAAGTGCATCTGGCGTTTCTTCCGCAGCTCGCTTCAGGTGGCGACAGATATTGGCCTGATGCTCATCAGCCATGTGGGCTATACCTCGCTTTGCGGCGTATCGTTAAGAAAATCGGTGATCAGCGGGACGACTTCGTCACTCGCATCTTCAAGAATATAGTGGCCGCAATCGGCAAACTCATGCACCGTGGCATGCGGCATTCTCTCACGCCACTCTGCCAAGAAATGCTTGTCAAAGACAAAGTCTTTCAACCCCCAGCAGATTAATGTCGGCACCTGTGAGAAACTCGGTAGGCTTGCGGCAATATCAGAGACGAGCTGATAGTTTCTGTCACCTTCGCGCAGCGGAATATCCTGAACAAAACGCAAGGTAGAGATCCGGTTTGCCCATGAATCAAACGGCGCTACATAAGCTTTACGCACTTCCGGGCTCATTGGTTTACGTTTTACACCCACATAGGATGCAATTGACGAAAAGGCATTGAAGCCACGCACCAGCCCAGTACCTAATAACGTATTGCGGCAAATCCACAGTGCCCACGGGAAAGGCTTTGATTCGGGCAGGTGAAATGCGCCTGTGTTCAAGACCACCAGACGCTTGATCCGATCAGGGTAGCGAGCAGCATACCCCATGCCGATCATTCCGCCCCAGTCATGAACCACCAGAGTGATGTTTTCCCGTACATCCAAGTGTTCCAGCAACGCCTCAAGATCGTCGATACGGTTGCTCAGAGTATAATCATATCCATCATCATCCGGCTTATCGGACAAACCGCAGCCAATATGATCCGGCACGATACACTGATGGTTATCGCTTAATGCTGTTACCAGATTACGGTAATAGAACGACCAGCTGGGATTACCATGAACCATCACAACAGGCTCGCCCTGCCCCTCATTGAGGTAGTGGAGCTTATGACCATTGCGATCAAGAAAGTTGCGCTTAAAGGGAAACAATGTGTCTAACATGACCATCCTTATTATGTACTGTTTGGTAGTTAACGACTGCTACCACTTAAGGCCCAACATCATGCAGTTTAGCCCGCTCCCTATACCCAGGAAGCTTACATTGTTGCCCGGTTTCAAAAAGCCGTGATCATGCGCCATCGCGGCGGTAACAGGCAAAGAAACACTGCCCATATTTCCCATCAGGCGATAGGTTGGGAATTCTTTACCAACAGGAATATTCAATGCATTTAGCACCTGTTTCCGGTTAGATGCCCCGACTTGGTGGCAAATAACCTTGTCGACCTGATCGACAACCCAGTTACGCTGCTCAAGAAAATGCTGCCAGGTATCTCGCGCCAGCTGAACCCCTTCCTTAAGCAGGCTCACACCGTCGGTACGCATATACTCACGGAACAACTGCGGCCCAACTTCCTGCAGGCCCCACTGGCAAAGATCGTGGTGTTCCGGTGCCGACAAATGACTCGCACCCAACAATTGGTGCTGACGTGTATTTTTAAGCGGCAGGCTACCATCAGTCAGCAACACAGCAACAGCCCCCGAGCCACCGGTCAGCGTTGCCAGCGACTGGGCAAAGTTCTGCATGGTCGGTTCGGCCAGCATATGATCAATGGTGATATCGACAATATGACGGGCTGATTCACAAGAAACCACTAAGCCAGCTTTAATCTGTCCCAACTCGATACGGTTGGCGATATCCAGGATGCCGGAAAGCACACCCAGACAGGCGTTGCTGATATCGTAAATGGCAGTATTGTTCGACACACCCAGCTCAGAGGCAATTCGACAGGCGGTAGCCGGTTCGTGCTGATCGCGGCATACGCCGGTATATATAACGGCACCCAGATCCTCGACTCTGACGCCCGTTTCATCGATCGATTTACGGGCTGCGGCCAGTGCGCCATCAGACAATACATGCCCCTTCGGCCACCAGCGGCGCTCTTCGATCCCGGTTAACGCGGCAAGCTGCCCCATCGGGATTCGGAATTTCTGATACAAAGGCGCTAAACGGGATTCAAGCTCAGAGCTTGTGACCACTTGTGGTGCTAGCTCGTAAGCCAGACTATTGATAAAAACGCGGGAATATTTCATTCAACTACTGTAACGGCTCACTATCTCGGTCCATACGGCACCGATCATCATTATTTATGCTTACTTGCGCGTCATTGGAGCAAGAAAAGAACGAGGATTCAATAAAAACTGCCAGATAACGAGATGTAGGCTGGCTCATATGACCAGTACAAAAGATATTATGTCAAAGGCAAACCTCATGTAGAGTGCCACTCGTGATACTTATTCTTGCCTAGGCAGAAAAGTATAGAACACCTTATTGATTTGAGAGACCGAAACCAAAATGAGCAAGGTATATCACCACCCGGTACAAATTTATTACGAAGATACTGACCACTCAGGCGTGGTATACCACCCTAACTTTCTCAAATATTTCGAACGCGCCCGTGAACATGTTATTGATAGTGACAAGTTGGCGCGGCTATGGAACGAGCATGGGCTCGGGTTTGCGGTCTATAAGGCCAATATGACCTTCCAGGATGGTGTTGAGTTTGCAGAGATTTGCGATATTCGCACCACATTTACCCTGGACGGAAAGTATAAGACCCTGTGGCGTCAGGAAGTCTGGCGTCCTGGAGCCACCCGGGCTGCCGTTATCGGCGATATCGAAATGGTCTGCCTGGATAAAGAAAAGCGTTTGCAGCCTGTTCCCGAAGAAATCCTGCGCTCTATGATGGATGAATGATCCACGCTATTACGCCATTCCAGTAGCCTTTCAATCATGCTTATTTGCAAAAATGAGGTATAGGTCAAGTTTTGGTGAAAATCTGAGTATTTGCACTAAAACAGCTAAGTTAACCCATTAAATTCAACTGGTTATAAATATTGATAATACAATAAAACGGATTTCCGATTTTATAACTGGTCTGAAGAGATCCTACCTCCCCATTCAGGCGATTGTAACGAAAAGCGACCTCGGGTAGGCTGCTGAGCCATCAACGGACGTAGCTGGCTTTCATACTGGATGGTAAGTACCTCCTTTTCTGATAATCGCAGCAGAATTATGATGGATACGACTTATATGGATGAAAGCACTACCGCAAATCGTAGAATGTCAGGAATATGCTACTGCTAATATGCACTTATCCATTTCTAGCAAATTCCAGCGCATTGCTACCGCCAATCACTTCCTAACTGGTGCCTTTCCACACCGGTTATTACCATATTTATTACACTTCTACCGACTTGCTTCGAACCCGTTGCCTACGAGCAACATCCGCACCGAATATTTTGCACCCGATTTTCGGGTGTTCAGTGGAGACTCATAATGAGCCAAACCCCAAACAACACGCCTGAATCGCAAGAAGACAAGCGACTCAACAAGCGTTTGAAAGACATGCCAATCGCTATTGTTGGTATGGCAAGTATCTTTGCGAACTCACGCTACCTGAACAAATTCTGGGATCTGATCAGCGAAAAGATTGACGCGATCACCGAAGTGCCTGAAACACACTGGCGTCCTGCAGACTACTACGATGCGGATAAGAGCACCCCGGATAAATCTTACTGCAAACGTGGCGGCTTCATGCCGGAAGTAGACTTCAACCCAATGGAGTTTGGCCTACCGCCAAATATTCTTGAATTAACAGATACCTCTCAGCTTCTTTCGCTAATCGTGGCCAAAGAAGTCTTGGCCGATGCCAAACTGCCGGCAGATTACGACCGCGATAAGATAGGTATTACACTCGGTGTTGGTGGCGGCCAGAAGATCAGCCAGAGCCTGAATGCCCGCCTTCAGTACCCTGTTCTAAAGAAAGTATTCAAAAATAGCGGGATCAGTGACGAAGACAGCGAGATGCTGATCAAAAAGTTCCAAGATCAGTACATTCACTGGGAAGAAAACTCATTCCCGGGCTCGCTGGGCAATGTCATCGCGGGCCGTATCGCAAACCGCTTTGATCTTGGCGGTATCAACTGCGTCGTCGACGCTGCCTGTGCCGGCTCCCTAGCTGCGCTTCGCATGGCCCTTGGCGAATTAGTCGACGGCCGCAGCGAGATGATGATCACCGGTGGCGTCTGTACCGACAACTCACCGACCATGTACATGAGCTTCTCCAAAACACCGGCATTCACCACCAACGAAACCATTCAGCCGTTTGATATAGATTCAAAGGGGATGATGATTGGTGAAGGCATCGGTATGATCGCCCTGAAGCGCCTGGAAGATGCTGAACGCGATGGCGACCGTATCTACTCGGTTATCAAAGGTGTCGGCGCCTCTTCGGACGGTAAGTTCAAGAGTATCTACGCTCCACGCCCTGAAGGTCAGGCCAAAGCCCTCAAGCGAGCCTATGATGATGCTGGGTTCGCCCCTCATACCCTTGGCCTGCTAGAGGCCCACGGTACTGGAACCGCTGCAGGTGACGTTGCAGAGTTCAAGGGCCTGAGCTCGGTATTCAGCGAAGATAATGACGAGAAGCAGCACATTGCACTGGGCTCGGTAAAATCGCAGATTGGCCATACCAAATCGACAGCGGGAACAGCGGGCCTGATCAAGGCTGCACTGGCACTGCACCACAAGGTGCTGCCGCCGACAATCAATGTCACCAGCCCGAATCCGAAACTAGAAATTGAAGATTCGCCTTTCTACCTCAACACCCAGACGCGTCCATGGATGCAGCGTGTTGATGGTACTCCGCGTCGTGCGGGTATCAGCTCATTTGGTTTTGGCGGTACCAACTTCCATGTCGTATTGGAAGAGTACACCCAGGAACATGCCCGGGGTGACAAGTACCGCCAACGTGAAGTTGCGCAAACATTGCTGTTCAGCGCAACATCTCGTGAGGCATTGCTTGCGAGCCTGAAAGAAACGGCAGCAAACATCGCAAGCAGTAAAACTGATCTAGCAGCACTGGCGAAGACTCAGGGCTTGCGCGGCATTGATACCACCCATTCACGTTTAGGCTTTGTCGCTAAATCCGATCAAGACCTCCAGGCTCAGCTAGGTCAGGCTATTTCAACGCTTGAGAAGCAGACGAAAGCACACTGGCAGCTACCAAACGGGATCAGCTACCGTGAATCAGCGCTTGTCTCTGAGCAAGGTTCGGCGAAAGTCGCTGCGCTCTTTGCCGGCCAGGGCTCACAATACCTCAATATGGGGCGTGAGCTGGCTTGTCATTACCCAGAAATGCGACAGCAACTCGCAAGCGCCGATCAGGTATTCGGCCAGAATAAAAAAACACCGTTATCACAGGTGCTTTTCCCTATCCCGGCTTTCAACAAGCAAGACACGGCTGCTCAGGAAGCCCTGTTAACCAATACCGCCAATGCGCAAAGTGCAATTGGTGTGGTTTCTATGGGTCAGTATCAATTGATGGCCCAGGCTGGTTTCAAAGCCGACATGGTCGCAGGCCACAGCTTTGGTGAGCTCAGCGCACTATGCGCATCAGGTGTTATTTCCCAGGAAGATTACTACCAGCTAGCGTTCCAGCGTGGCAATGCCATGGCTGCCAAACCTGCCGAAGGGGATAGCGGTACCATGTATGCCGTGATTCTCGAGGCAGATCAGCTAGCCGCCGTCGACACCTGCATCGGCGAGTTCGATGGTGTAAGCATCGCCAACTACAATGCACCGACACAGCTGGTCATTGCAGGTCCGACAGACAAAGCTCAACTGGCCGC
Source organism: Photobacterium alginatilyticum (assembly GCF_009910675.1). Classification (GTDB taxonomy): domain Bacteria; phylum Pseudomonadota; class Gammaproteobacteria; order Enterobacterales; family Vibrionaceae; genus Photobacterium; species Photobacterium alginatilyticum. The sequence continues at coordinate 129,659 of NZ_RSEJ01000007.1, forward strand.
AAAAGCGCTGACAGAGCAAGGCTTCAAGGCCATCCCTCTACCGGTGTCCGGTGCCTTCCACACCCCATTGGTTGCCCACGCACAAAAACCATTTGCTGCCGCCATTGATAAAGCGACATTCAGTGCCCCGGCTCTGCCGCTTTATTCCAATGCAACCGGCGAGCTGTATAAGAGTGACGGCAAAGCTATCAAGAAGGCATTCAAGCAGCACATGCTGCAGTCTGTGCGTTTCAGCGCTCAGGTTGAGGCGATGTACGATGCCGGTGCCCGGGTCTTTATCGAGTTTGGCCCGAAGAATATTTTGCAGAAGCTGGTTGAGAAAACCCTAGCTGAGAAAATCTCGGGCGAGCAGGCAACAGAGCTTTGTACGATTAGCATCAACCCGAACCCGAAAGGTGATAGTGATCAGCAACTCCGCCTAGCCGCCGTTCAGCTCGCTGTTGCGGGTATTACGCTAGACAATATCGACCCGTATCAGGCCGACATCGCCCAGCCAAGCGCAACATCACCAATGAATATCAAACTCAATGCGACCAATTACATCAGTGATACAACCCGAACCAAAATGGCCAAGTCATTGGCTACAGGAACGGTAAGTCCTGAAACTGAAATTGTCGAAAAAGTCGTTGAGAAAATTGTGGAAAAAGAAGTGATTAAAACCGAAATCCGCGAAGTACCGGTTGCCGCAGTGCAACCCGCTGAAGCTCCTGCAACAGCACCTGCACCTGCACCTGCACCTGCACAGCCAGTCAACCAGACAACATCACCGCTTGCCACTGGCGATGCATCATTGCATGCATTCTTTGCAGCCCAACAGCAGGCCGCTGAACTTCACCAGCAATTTTTGGCGATTCCGCAGCAATATGGTGATACTTTCACAACCTTGATGACAGAGCAGGCGAAGATGGCTGCTTCTGGTGTGGCTATCCCAGAGAGTCTGCAGCGCTCAATGGAAATGTTCCACCAGCATCAGGCAGAAACACTGAAAGCCCATGCGCATTACCTTGAACTTCAGGCAAAGAGCAATAGCTCTGCGCTAGGGTTGCTATCTTCACAACCTGTGTCACAGCCAGCTTCTGCGCCAACAGCAGTAGCTCCTGTTTCACGACCTGTTTCAGCACCGGTACAGCACGCTCCAGCAGCCCCTGTTGCTCAGGCACCACAAACTGTCGCAGCGACTCCAGCTCCGGTAACAGCACCAGAGCCAGTACAGGCCATCGCACCTGTTCAACAACCTGTGCAATCAGCGACACCATCAATAACAACAACATCACAACCGGTAGCGCCTGCGCCAGTTCAAGCCACTGGACAAACCGACAATGCTGAAAACGTTATGCTGGACGTCGTGGCAGAGAAGACCGGTTATCCGACAGAAATGCTCGATCTTGATATGGATATGGAAGCCGATCTGGGCATCGACTCCATCAAGCGTGTTGAGATCCTGGGCACGGTGCAAGAGCAGCTTCCTAGCCTGCCGGAACTGAACCCTGAAGATTTGGCTGAGTGCCGGACACTGCGCGAAATTGTCACCTACATGAACAGCAAGTTTCCGGCTGGCGCTGTATCAGCACCAGCACTAGAACCAGCAGCCGCGCCAGCATCAAATGGCCTTGATGCAACGCAAGTTCAAACCACCATGCTGGAGGTTGTCGCAGACAAGACAGGTTACCCGACCGAAATGCTGGATCTAGAGATGGATATGGAAGCCGACCTGGGCATCGATTCCATTAAGCGCGTTGAGATCCTGGGGACAGTTCAAGATCAGCTACCTACTCTGCCAGAATTAAACCCGGAAGATCTGGCTGAGTGCCGTACCCTAGGTGAAATCGTCACCTACATGAACAGCAAGCTACCGGCTTCTGTACCAGCAACTGCCATTGCTCCTGTAACAACACCAGTAACAGCAGCTGCACCGAGTGGCCTGGATGCGGCTCAAGTTCAGAGCACCATGCTAGACGTTGTCGCAGACAAGACTGGCTACCCAACCGAGATGCTTGACCTGGCGATGGATATGGAAGCCGATCTCGGCATCGATTCCATCAAGCGCGTTGAGATCTTAGGTACCGTACAGGATCAACTGCCAACGCTGCCTGAGCTAAACCCTGAAGATCTGGCTGAGTGTCGTACGCTTGGCGAAATCGTTGACTACATGAACAGCAAGCTACCTGCAGTGGCAATATCTGCAGCGCCTGCCTCAACAACCTCGGCTACAGCAACCGCACCGGTATCAGCACCTGCAGCAAGCGGTCTGGATGCGGCCCGAGTACAGAGCACCATGCTAGACGTTGTTGCAGACAAAACTGGCTACCCGTCAGAGATGCTCGACTTGGCGATGGATATGGAAGCCGATCTTGGCATCGACTCTATCAAGCGAGTTGAGATCCTAGGTACCGTTCAAGACCAGCTACCGACTCTTCCGGAACTGAACCCTGAAGATCTGGCCGAGTGTCGCACACTGGGCGAAATCGTTGACTACATGAACAGCAAACTGCCTGCAGCGCCTGTATCGACAACAGCAACGGTAGAAACGCCAGCACCAGTAGCAACTCCAGTTGCATCAAACGGCCTAGATGCGGCACATGTGCAAAGCACCATGCTGGATGTTGTTGCAGACAAAACCGGCTACCCGGCAGAAATGCTCGACCTGGCGATGGATATGGAAGCTGACCTGGGCATCGATTCCATCAAACGTGTAGAAATCTTGGGCACGGTTCAAGACCAGCTACCGACACTGCCGGAGCTTAATCCTGAAGATTTGGCAGAGTGCCGGACACTGGGCGAGATCGTTACCTATATGCAAAGCAAGCTATCAGGTTCCGCAGCTGCAGCCCCGGTGGTTGAAGCCATTGTTAAAACAGTAACTGAAGTAGCAAACGTAGAGCTTCCTCCTCACAATGAGGTGGCGCTAAAAAAGTTACCAGCGGTAGATAAACTAACAGACTGTTTTTCCGAAGACGCATGTATCGTGATCACCGATGACGGTCACAATGCCGGCGTTCTGGCAGAAAAGCTCAGTGCTCATGGCCTTGACGTTGCCGTAGTACGCAGTCCTCTATCTGCCGCTTCACCACTGAACAGCGAAATTGCCAGCTACCCGTTAGCCAGTATCGATGAAGCCGGCGTAAAAGCCGTCATCGCAGAAATTGAAAACAAGCACAAAGCAATTGGTGGATTCATTCACCTCCAGCCGGTTACGGCAGATGCTCAAGCAGACAGCGCAGAAATAGCATTGAACGGCGATGCGAAACAAAGCATTTCAGTCGCGTTCTTGTTTGCCAAATTGCTTCATACTCAGCTGAACAGTTCGTCGACATCAGGCCGTCACTGCTTCTTTACTGTCAGCCGCATCGATGGTGGTTTTGGCTACCGCGATGCTGAGCAGCTAGCCAAGGCAGAACTGAACCAGGCAGCATTGTCTGGCCTGACGAAAACATTAAGCCACGAGTGGCCGAACGTGTTCTGTCGAGCTTTAGATATTGCTCCTGCTGTTGATGCGCGTCACCTTGCTGAAGCCATCACTGCTGAACTTTTTGATATTGATACTCAAGCAGTCGAAGTCGGCTTTTATGAACCCAATAACGGTGAATCAGGTCGAGCAACCTTAACGGCTGTAGAGGCCGGGGCTGCACAAACGAAAAACGCCGCAGCGAAGCTATCCAGCACAGATAAGGTACTGGTCACCGGCGGTGCTAAAGGTGTCACTTTCGAGTGTGCACTAACACTGGCAAAACAATGCAAGTCACACTTCATCCTAGCCGGGCGCAGTAAGCATGTTTCGGCCAGCGAGTTGCCAGCATGGGCTCAGGGCAAACAAGAAAATGAGCTAAAACCTGCGGCAATTGCCCATCTTCAGGCTTCTGGTGACAAACCGACACCAAAGAAAGTCGATGCGCTATTAAAACCGGTATTAAGCAGCCTTGAGATCAATGCTGCACTGGCCGCGTTTACCAACGTAGGGGCAAGTGCCGAATACCTTAGTCTTGATGTATCAAACAGTGAATCAGTCGCCAAAACACTAACAGCTCTGTCTCAGGGCGGTGACATCACCGGTCTGATCCATGGAGCAGGTGTACTGGCGGACAGACATATTCAGGACAAAACCCTGGATGAGCTAAACCTTGTTTATGGCACCAAAGTCGGTGGTCTGGGCGCGGTATTAAGCGCGCTAGACTGCAGCAAGTTAAAACTGGTTGCGATGTTCTCGTCTGCAGCAGGCTTCTACGGCAACACGGGTCAGAGCGATTACGCGATGTCCAACGAAATCCTGAACAAGGCCGCACTGCAATTCTCAGCACGTCACCCGGAAACGAAAGTCATGAGCTTCAACTGGGGGCCTTGGGATGGCGGTATGGTCAATCCTGCGCTGAAGAAAATGTTCACCGACCGCGGGGTATACGTGATCCCTCTGCAAGCTGGCGCCGAATTATTCAGCACTCAGCTTCTGAGCGAAACAGGTATTCAGCTACTGATCGGTTCAAGCATGCAAGGCGCTGAGAGCAAGGAAGACATTGTAAAAAAGCCTGATGCGGAGTCTGTGCTGGTAGCAAAGAGTCCGCTGACAACAAGCATCACTGTAACTCGCGACCTTGATCCGAAAGCAATGCCTTTCATCAAGGATCACTGCATTGCCGGTAACCCAGTGTTACCGACAGTGTGTGCTATCCAGTGGATGCGCGAAACAGCAGAAAAACTGTTAGGTGCGAACGTCACTGTTCGCAACTACAAACTGCTTAAAGGCGTGATATTTGAAACGGACGATGTGCAGACCCTGACATTGACCCTGACCCCGGAAACAAAGCCGGGTACTAAGGCAGATGGTCAAATCAAAGCCTTGATCAGTTGCCAGGGCCGACCTCAATATCAGGCGATGCTGGTTACAGAAACAGTCACTGGCCCGGAAGCGCTGTCGCAAGAAACAACCTTCGCGGCGAATACAAGCGAGCCGGTGACAACAGCGGAAACCCTGTACAGCAACGGCACCCTGTTCCATGGCCCGAGACTGCAAGGTATTCAGGCTATCGAGCGATTCGATGAATCAGGTTTGCTGGCAACATGTCAGCTACCGACGGTTGACGATACCGACTGCGGAGCGTTTGTCGCCACCCTGCATACCGGTGGATGCCAGCCGTTCGCGGAAGACTATCTGCTTCAGGCGATGCTGGTTTGGGCAAGGTTGAAATACGGCGCAGCGAGCCTGCCTTCTGCGATCGGTGAGTTTGTTTCTTACCGACCGATGCGAGCAGGTGATAAAGGCTGGCTGGAACTAGAGGTCATTAAAACCACCTCCCGCTCTCTGCAAGCCAACATCACGCTCTACCATCAGGATGGTCGTCTGAGTGCCGTCATGAAAGGTGCCAAAGTGACGATCAGCAAGAGCCTCAACGAGGCATTCTTGGTGAAGTCCGAGCCAGAAAAGGAGCTTCTGTCATAGTGACTGACTCTTCTAATAAAGCGATGCCGTTGCGCATCGCTCTTTTAGCCCGGCCAGCATATGCTGCTGGGCTTTCTGCCGATTGTTTTCCTTCGCTCACAGCCGCTGAGACAATCTCAATTTCTGATTTTTCGGAAACCGCGATTGTAGAAAAAAGTGCTTTTGAACAAGCGCTTCAGGCAGCCGTTGAGGCCGTCAATCAGGGTAAGCCCGTTCGACTCATCGCAGATGCCAAAAAGGGTAACTCGCAGTCAGACGTCTTGATGCTGGCGGGATTAACTGCAGCCCAGAACAAAATTCACCCTCATGCTTATCTTTCAGGTTTCGCTGATACTCTCGAGCAAGCTATTGCCCAGTCGCGCCGTCCAGCCGGTGATATCACTCACCAGCAAGATTTTGACACGCTGACAGCCACTCAGAAGTTCGCGGCGTTCTACCAGTTGATTGAAGATATTGCCGGGCGTACGCTGTCAGAGCAGTATTGGTTTACCGAACCGCACAAAGCACGAGTCGCCAGCCTTACGTTCAGTCAACAAAGCAGTGTCGTATTGACTCAGGCGACAGGCCTGCAAGCGCCTCACTCACTGTTAAACTCTGCTCGACTGCTGTTTATCGTCTCCGGGCTGAATGAAGCCGAGCTACAGGCAAAGCTGGAGCAGCTCAGCCAGAGTTTGAACCGTCTGACTGAAAGTGACTGTGAACCAGATGCCCTGCTCCGTCTGATGAGCGAAAACATCAGACACTACCTGGCCGAGACAGCCAGTAAGCCTGATTCAACGAATCCACAATCACAACAGGTCATTGTGCTTCAGGGGGCTTCCGCGGCTGCCGTGCAGCAGGAAATCTCTGCCCTCCGCAGTGCCCTTCCCAAGGTGATGGCCGAGCACAGCCACTACAAGACACCGGCGGGCAGCTGTTTCTCACCATCACCAAACAGCCGTAGCGGTGTCGCATTTGTTTACCCCGGTGTCGGAACGGTATATCCGGGCATGTTCCGCGAATTACATCGCTATTTCCCGGCACTTTATGCTCGTCTTGAACGTGAAGGCAATCTCAAAGAAATGCTACAGGCCGAGAAAACATACGGCGCAGACCCTGCTGACATGACGTTGGGCGAACTTGCCATTGCCGGTGTCGGTAGCAGCTACCTGCTAACCCAGCTGTTATGTGAAGAGTTTGCGGTGAAGCCTGATTTTGCCCTCGGCTACTCCAAGGGGGAAGCCTCAATGTGGGCCAGCTTGGGCGTATGGAAAAAACCGCATGCCCTGATCGAGATGACCCAGACCAGCCCGATCTTCACCACGGCGATCTCCGGTAAACTCACCGCCGTTCGTGAAGCGTGGCAGTTAGGTGACAACGATTCGATCACATGGAATAGCTTTGTCGTCCGTAGTGAGCCGGAAGCCATTCAAGCTCTGCTACCTGAATTCCCGCATGCTTACCTGGCCATTATTCAAGGTGATACTTGTGTATTGGCCGGCTGTGAGAATGATTGCCGTGCCCTGCTCAAAAAGCTAGGCAAGCGCGGAATTGCAGCGAACCGGGTTACCGCAATGCACACACCACCTGCAATGAGCCAGCACCAGCAGGTCACGGAGTTTTACTGTCAGCCACTTTGTGAGCAGCTGCCAGAGCATATTCGCTTTATCAGTGCGGCTGGCCTCTTGCCTAAGAATCAAAGTAAGACAGGCCCCCTAAATAAGCCGGTTCAGATTGATAGCCAGAGTATCGCCGATTCCATCGCTGATACCTTCTGCTCAACCTTGGATTTTACGGCGCTGATCCGCAGCGCTCGTGAGCAGGGAGCCCGGCTATTTATCGAAGTAGGCGCAGACAGACAGACCTGCACGCTCATCGACAAGATCAACCGTGCCGATGAAGTGACAACCGAAAGTTGCACCATCGCAGCTAATGCCAAAGGCGGAGAAGATATTCTCACCCTGCTCAAGTGTCTGGGTCAGCTCATCACACACCAAATCCCACTGTCGCTGGAGCCTTTGTTGCAAGGGCTTGAACAGCAGCAATTGAATGCCTCGTCGGCAGATAATATGTCTTTGTCGGCGCACAAAATACAAGGAGAGCCAGTTTGAGTTCTCAACACAAAACAACCGACGCGCACAGCACCAGCAAGAAAATTGCCATTGTTGGTTTAGCTAACCAGTATCCAGACGCAGATACGCCAAAAACATTTTGGCAAAACCTGCTGGACAAGAGAGACTCTCGCAGCACATTGAGCGCTGAAAAACTCGGCGCCAATCCCGACAGTTATCAGGGCCAACAAGGAGAGTCCGACCGTTTTTACTGTGATAAGGGCGGTTACATCCAGAACTTCAGTTTCGACCCGAGCGGATACCGCTTGCCCGCCGAGAAGTTCGAAAACCTTGACGACAGTTTTCTCTGGGCACTGGATACCAGCCGCAAAGCGCTGGCAGATGCCGGGATCCCGTTAAATGCCACGGTACTAGATCGGACAGGCGTGATCATGGGCGCATTGTCATTCCCGACGACGCGCTCCAATGATTTATTCCTGCCGCTCTATCACTCTGCGGTAGAGAAAGCACTGAAAGCAAAACTGGGGAATGAGCACTTTTCACTCAGCCCTTCGAATGCAGTGGCACGAGACAGCAATTCGGCCAACGGTGCCGCAGCACATAATGCTTCCAAGCTAGTTGCAGACGCACTCGGCCTGGGCAGTGCCCAGCTCAGCCTCGATGCAGCCTGTGCCAGTTCAGTCTACTCACTAAAACTGGCCTGTGACTACCTCAATACCGGCAAGGCCGATATGATGCTGGCAGGTGCCGTTTCCGGTGCCGATCCGTTCTTCATCAACATGGGCTTCTCGATCTTCCATGCCTATCCGGATCACGGCGTCTCAGTACCGTTCGATAGCAACAGCAAAGGCCTGTTTGCCGGCGAAGGGGCTGGCGTACTGGTACTGAAGCGGCTCGAAGATGCAGAGCGCGACGGCGATCATATCTATGCAGTCGTCAGCGGGATCGGCCTGTCCAATGACGGACGTGGCCAGTTTGTCCTTAGCCCAAACAGCAAAGGACAGGTTCAGGCATTTGAGCGCGCCTATGAGGCTAGCGATTTGTCCCCTGAGAGCATCGAGGTAATTGAATGTCACGCCACTGGTACTCCTCTGGGTGACAAAGTCGAGCTGACCTCCATGGAGCGTTTCTTTGCCGACAAGCTAAACGGGACTCAGGCTCCCTTGATTGGCTCGGCAAAATCCAACCTTGGTCACTTGCTCACGGCGGCAGGTATGCCAGGGATCATGAAAATGATCTTCGCAATGCGTGACGGTACTCTGCCACCGAGCATTAATCTATCGACTCCGCTTTCTTCTCCTGATGGCTTATTTGGATCGCATACACTGCCGACCCAGGTTCAACCATGGCCAGATAAAGCCGGGAACCCTGCACGACGTGCCGGTGTTTCGGTGTTTGGCTTTGGCGGCTGTAACGCACACCTGTTGTTGGAAGCCTATTCTTCTCACTCGGAGCAACCCGGAATTACGGCTGGCGCACAGGTACAGAATCAAGTACAGAATAAAAAGTCGCCGGTATCAGCCCCGTTGAAGATCACCGGCCTGGCCTCGCACTTCGGTTCATTGAAAACCATTAATGCACTGAACCATGCCATCGAAACCGGCGCAGATGCCTTTGTTGCTCTGCCGAAGAAACGCTGGAAAGGGCTGGATCAGCACCCTGAGCTATTGAACCAGTTCGGCTTGCATACCGTGCCCCACGGTGCCTATATTGATCAGTTCGAGCTGGATTTCTTGCGTTTCAAAGTCCCGCCCAATGAGGATGACCGTCTGATCTCCCAGCAGTTGCTGCTCATGAAAGTTGCAGACGAAGCGATTCGGGATGCCAAGCTTGAAGCCGGACAAAAAGTTGCCGTACTGGTCGCAATGGAAACCGAGCTGGAAATGCACCAGTTCCGCGGTCGCGTTAACCTGCACACACAACTTGCCGATAGCCTGGACAACATGGGGATCACCCTGACTGACAGCGAATACCAGTCGCTTGAAGCCATTGCCATGGACAGTGTGCTGGATGCCGCCAAGCTCAACCAGTACACCAGCTTTATCGGTAACATCATGGCGTCGCGTATTGCCTCGCTGTGGGATTTCAACGGCCCGGCATTTACCATTTCTGCGGCAGAGCAGTCTGTTGCCCGCTGTATTGATGTCGCGCAGAACCTGATGTCACAAGAATCTTTAGACGCTGTCGTCATCGCCGCCGTCGATCTCAGCGGCAGTGCCGAGCAGGTGATCCTCAAAAACAGCATTACTCCCGTCGCCTCGACGGCACAAGACAGTGGCTGGCATGTCGGCGAAGGTGCCGGTGCAATAGTTCTCGTTGATGAACAAGAAGCGGCCGCTAGCCATAGCTACGGCTCAATCGATGCCCTCGGGTTTGGTTCAGTCAGCCAGAGCCAGTCGATTACCGATCGTCTTCTGACTGAAACCGGTATTGCTGCGGACAATATTAGCTTGCTGGAGCTTAACCAAGCGCCAGAAAGCACTGATATTACGGCTTACCCTCTGTCTCGAGCAGCACAAACACAGGCCAGCCGTCGCATGGGTCACTGTTATGCAGCATCAGGTATGGCGAGTATCCTCCACGGGCTATTGAGCCTGAACCAAACGGCTTTCCCCGCCAAGGCAAAAGCAGCCATCGTCGCGAGTATCAGTGAAGGTCAATGTTCACAGCTTGTTGTCACCCAGACAGACACAGAAACACACTCCCTGACGGCAAGGCTTGCAAGCGAGCTCGCCGTTGACTCAACACGACAGCTAATCAAACAGGTTACCCTGGGCGGGCGTGATATCTACCAGCATATCGTGACAGCGGATCTTCCTGAACTTCAGCAGATCCAGCAGAAAGCTGCGAACTCAAGACCGCGTATACAGTCCCCGGTGAAGACAATGGCTAAGGCTATGTCCATAACTAAGCCCGTGGCCCAGCCTCTAACCAGGCCCGAGGCACCAACGCCATCCGTATCCCCGACTCTGGCAACACCTGACCAGAGTCCGAGCACAGGTATTCAAAGCAATATGACCAACGTCCTATCCGCTAACGATCACAATGACTCAGTTTCAACGCAGCACGCTTCATTTGTCGAAAATCAACTGTTGGCACAGCAGGTCCATCAGGCCTTCCTGCAAAACCGCGAACAGGGGTTGAAGATGGCCGATGCCCTATTGAAGGCACAGCTTAACGAAGTCACCGCGCAAATGAATGCGGGCAATAGTCAGGTAGGTAACTATCAGCCTGACACAGTTTCAGAGCCGATCTCACCAACACAAAACGTAGTGGCTACACCAGCAGAAACGGTTATCGCAAAACCAATCCGTAAGCCCTGCATTTGGGACTATGAAGACTTGGTCGAGTATGCCGAAGGTGACATCGCCAATGTCTTTGGCCCTGACTACGCGATTATCGACAGTTACTCGCGCCGGGTAAGGCTGCCAACTACCGATTACCTGCTGGTATCGCGAGTCACTAAGCTAGATGCGCAAATGCTGGAGTACAAACCAAGTACGATGACCACGGAGTACGACATTCCAGTGGATGCACCTTACCTGGTTGACGGTCAGATCCCTTGGGCTGTCGCGGTCGAATCTGGTCAGTGTGATTTAATGCTCATTAGCTACCTCGGCATCGATTTCGAAAACAAGGGCGAGCGGGTTTATCGTCTGCTTGATTGCACCCTCACCTTCCTCGGCGACCTGCCGCGTGGTGGCGATACCCTGCGATACGATATCTCCATCAACAACTTTGCCCGTAACGGCGATACCCTGCTGTTCTTCTTCTCCTACGAATGTTTCGTCGGCGACAAGATGATCCTGAAAATGGATAACGGCTGCGCAGGCTTCTTCACCGATGAAGAGCTGGCGGACGGCAAAGGGGTTATCCGTACCGAAGATGAACTGAAGGCACGTAACCTGGCCGTTAAGCAACGCTTTAACCCGTTATTGCATTGCCAGAAGACCCAATTCGATTATCATGCCTTGCATCACCTGCTGAGTGCCGATATTGCCGGTTGCTTTGGTGACAGCCACATCTCTGACCGAAACCAGCCATCGCTGTGCTTCAGCTCAGAGAAATTCATGATGATTGAGCAAGTCAGCCACGTTGACCCGCATGGCGGCACCTGGGGACTGGGCTTGGTTGAAGGCCACAAACAGCTTGAACCTGAGCACTGGTATTTCCCTTGCCACTTCAAAGATGACTCTGTGATGGCCGGCTCATTGATGGCTGAGGGCTGTGGTCAGTTGCTGCAGTTCTTTATGATGTATTTGGGTATGCACACCCAGGTCCAGAGTGGTCGCTTCCAGCCGCTTGAAAGCGCACCGCAAAAAGTTCGCTGCCGTGGTCAGGTTATACCGCAATCTGCCGTGCTGACTTACCGGATGGAGGTGACGGAAATTGGCCTGAGTCCGCGCCCGTATGCAAAAGCAAACATTGATATTCTGCTTGACGGCAAAGTCGTGGTCGACTTCCAGAACTTGGGCGTGATGATCAAAGAAGAAGCTGAATGTACTCGCTACATCGGTTCATCAGACTATATTGCCGAAGATAATATTGCTGAAGATCATATTGTTGAAAGTGTTGTTGCTGAAGTGAAAGCAGTACAAACGACATTACAAACTACAGCACAAGCAATAAACCAGCCAGCCTCTGCCAATGCACCTCTGATGGCGCAAGTTCCCGATCTGAATACGGCACCGAACAAAGGCGTTATCCCGCTTCAGCACGTAGAAGCACCAATAACGCCGGATTACCCAAATCGCGTTCCTGACACGGTACCGTTCACGCCGTACCATATGTTCGAGTTTGCTACCGGTGATATCGAAAAATGTTTCGGCCCGGACTTCGCTATCTATCGCGGCATGATCCCACCGCGCACCCCGTGTGGTGACCTACAGCTGACCACCCGTGTCATAGAAGTTAACGGTACCCGCGGCGATTTTAAAACACCGTCGTCATGTATCGCTGAATATGAAGTGCCGGAAAATGCCTGGTACTTCAACGAAAACAGCCACAGCGCCCTCATGCCTTATTCGGTATTGATGGAAATTTCGCTCCAGCCAAATGGCTTTATTTCAGGCTATATGGGCACTACCCTGGGCTTCCCTGGCCAGGAGCTGTTTTTCCGTAACCTTGATGGCAGCGGCAAGATGCTGCGCAATGTTGACCTGCGCGGCAAAACGATTGTTAATGATTCCCGTCTGCTTTCAACCGTTATGATGGGTACCAACATAGTGCAGAGCTTCAGCTTCGAGCTAAGTACTGACGGCGTACCTTTCTATGAAGGTACCGCGGTATTTGGTTACTTCAAAGGTGAAGCACTGAAAGATCAGCTGGGACTGGATAACGGTAAAGTGACACAGCCTTGGCACATCGAAAATAGTCGCACGCCTGATGTCACTATCAACCTGCTTGATAAGCAAAGCCGCTACTTCAATGCCCCGCTGTCAGCAACAGGCGAAGCACGTCCACATTACCAGCTGGCTGGCGGACGACTGAATTTCATCGATAAAGTTGAAATAACCAGTGACGGTGGTAAATCAGGCTTAGGTTACCTGTATGCAGAGCGAACGATTGATCCAAGCGATTGGTTCTTCCAGTTCCATTTCCACCAAGATCCGGTCATGCCGGGCTCTCTGGGTGTGGAAGCAATTATCGAACTGATGCAAACTTACGCCCTGAACAAAGATTTAGGTGCCGGATTCCGTTCGCCGAAATTCGGCCAGATCCAATCTGAAGTGAAGTGGAAATACCGTGGCCAGATCAACCCGCTGAACAAGCAAATGTCACTGGATGTCCACATCACTGCAATTAAAGACGAAGACGGTAAACGCATCATCATTGGTGATGCCAACCTGAGCAAAGACGGCCTGCGTATTTACGAAGTCAAAGACATTGCCATCTGTATTGAAGAAGCTTGAGTTAGGAACGAATACTATGACAACACAAACAACCATGAATAACGAAAAGCTATCTCCATGGCCGTGGCAAGTTGATGAAAATGCTACCCACTTCGATACCAATGCAATGGCACAAGCCCTTAAAGACTTGAGCTTCGGGTGCTACGTGATCAATCACCCAGAAAAGGGGCTGGGGATCAGCCAGCAAGCCGAGCTGGCCTCTGGCGATTGTGCCAGTGCCACTACGAGTCACCCGGTCAGCGCCTTTGCGCCAGCTCTCGGTACACAAAGCCTGGGTGACAGCGACTTCCGTCGTGTGCATGGCGTGAAATACGCCTATTACGCCGGTGCAATGGCAAACGGTATCTCTTCGGAAGAGCTGGTTATCGCACTGGGCCAGGCAGGCATTCTGTGCTCCTTTGGTGCTGCAGGCCTGATCCCGTCACGTGTCGAGCAGGCTATTCACCGCATACAGGCAGCCCTGCCGAACGGCCCTTATGCCTTTAACCTGATCCATAGCCCGAGCGAACCGGCACTGGAGCGTGGCAGCGTCGAGCTGTTCCTCAAGCATGGGGTGCGCACTGTTGAAGCATCGGCATTCCTGGGGCTGACACCGCAAATTGTTCAATACCGTGCAGCAGGTCTTAGCCGCGATGCTCAAGGCGAAATCCAAATTGCCAATAAGGTAATAGCAAAAGTCAGCCGGACTGAAGTTGCCCGCAAGTTTATGGAACCGGCACCGGCAAAAATTCTGCAGAAACTGGTTGATGAAGGCCGTATTACAGCCGAACAAATGGAGCTGGCTCAGCTCGTTCCGATGGCTGATGATATTACCGCAGAGGCTGATTCTGGCGGTCATACCGATAACCGCCCGCTGGTAACCCTGCTGCCGACAATTCTGGCACTGAAAGAAGAGATCCAGGCGAAATACCAGTTCAAGACTCCGCTGCGTGTGGGCTCTGGTGGTGGTATCGGTACCCCCGATGCCGCACTGGCGGCGTTCAACATGGGAGCGGCCTATATCGTCACCGGCTCAATCAACCAGGCCTGTATCGAGGCAGGCGCGAGTGAGCATACCCGTAAACTACTGGCGACAACTGAGATGGCCGATGTCACTATGGCACCCGCCGCCGATATGTTCGAAATGGGCGTCAAACTGCAGGTAGTCAAACGCGGCACTCTGTTCCCGATGCGTGCCAACAAACTGTATGACATCTACACCCGCTACGATTCAATTGAAGCGATCCCGGCCGATGAGCGTCACAAGCTAGAGACACAAGTGTTCCGAGCGACACTGGATGAAATCTGGGCCGGCACCGTTGCACACTTTAACGAGCGTGATCCGAAACAAATCGAACGTGCGCAAGATAATCCCAAGCGTAAGATGGCTCTGATCTTCCGTTGGTATCTTGGCCTTTCAAGCCGCTGGTCTAACACTGGCGAAACAGGTCGTGAGATGGACTATCAAATCTGGGCAGGCCCGGCACTTGGCGCTTTCAACGCGTGGGCAAAAGGCAGCTACTTGGATAACTATCAGGATCGCCGTGCCGTTGATCTTGCCAAGCACCTGATGCATGGCGCCGCCTATTTGGCACGTATCAACCTATTGGCTTCACAAGGTATCCGGCTACCTGCTGAACTGGCGCGCTGGAAACCTGAACAAAAAATGGCTTAACTGCAACAACCAGTAGTTTTATAGAGAACCAATAAAATCGGCCTTCAGGTGAAGGCCGATTTTTATTTAGCACATAGAGGCTATCAGTATCAATTTAGCAACTATTACTCTTTAACTAAGTAGCCAATAAGCGAAGTCACATTATCGACATTGGTATGCATCAGCACAATTTCGCTCGCATCAGATTTAGTCGGGATAACTGTAAAGTCCAACACTTCCCCATCCAGTTTGATATAAGGTTTCTCAAGTGACACTGACGCAGTATTGATGGTTTGATCTGAAATAATTGTCCCCACACCATTGTCACCTTTATTATTAGGCTGCTTAATGGTCAGTGTTGAGCTATCGACAGTGATTTCAAACTTGTAATCAAACTCAGCAGAAAGCTTAGATTTATACTTACCATCTAGCTTTGATAAGCTATCTAGCTTCACACCTGTAACAATCTTTCTCATCTCTACATTTGGATGTTCATTTACAAGCACAGTCCACTCGTTACCTGAAATGTTAACCGGATTCAGAGTGAAACTGTTCATACGACCTGCAGGTCCAAACATTAAATATAAATGCCCCGCCTTACCTTTATCACCATCAGTTCCAAATGGCTTATTTAAAATTCCCCATGTCTGAACCGAGCCACTTTCATCAATAGACTTGGCAAATACTTCGCCCTCGCCTTCAACGCTGTAGTAATCCCGGGTAGACTGATTAAATGCCTGATCTAAGTGGAGTACAAGATCATCGGCAAGAATTAGATACTTATCAGATAAATCACTCGCAGAGAAAGCCGTATTTACACTGACCTTTTCAAGTGTTGACTGAAGTTCAGATTGAACGGTGGCTTCCGGAATAAAATCATCATGCTTAAAGTTCATATTGCTATCACGGTTAGCAAGCTTAACCTTATCAAGCAGTTCTTTTTTCAGTACCGTTGTTCTGTCAGCCGCCGGATCATTAATTAATGCTTGAAGATCATTAGTAACATTCTCGCCATTGTTATTAAATTTCAAGCCAGTCAAATCAAGGCTAGTCGCGTCTGAACCACGATTAAATGATTTTAAAATGGTCGCGATTGTAATTGGATCGGCATTATTATTAATGTTGCCTACTTTTAGATCGTAAGGCGTTGTGATGCTGGATGGTTGAGGAACAAAGCCAATTTTGATTAAATTCTCATCGCTCAAGGTTGCTTTGTTACTCTCATCACATTTACCGAGATAAAATGAAACACTCTCACCTTCTACTGCTGAGTATGTACCGCTCTCATCTGTACAGCCTGTGCTGTTTTCTGACTTGTAGTACAGACCTTTTACAGGCTCATCAATAAAGGAATAGCTATTCAATTGCGTGGGTGTTGTTTGCCCAGCACCTGCTGTAGATGAACTTGTTGAGCTGTCATTACATCCTGTTGCGGCTAAAGCCGATATTGCAATACAAAGTACTGAGAGTTTCGTTTTAAAAGCCATATTTACTCCGGAAGTAGAAATAAAGTATCAAGGGAAATCATTCATTAAGCGCTGCCCCTTATAGAGCAGCATCGATTCTGTTTTTGTTAAGAACATTTCATTCTCCCTTGCCTGACATTGTCTGTCTTCATGTCAAAAACGATACTCTCAGCATCCATACATTACACAGCTCTCACCTACAGCCGAATCCGACCAAACCTGTACAGAACCTGAACAGTATCGCTTTCGAGCTAATAATATATAAATTGGATTGCATTGAAATGCGATTTATATAAAAGCTAATGATGGCTCACAAAATTAGAGTAACAAATCTAATAATTACTAGACTTTCATAACAATATGATATGCAACTATTTCACTTGTTATCTGTAGGATAATTATGAACCTGGATACTTGCTGTTTGGCGTTCAGAATATCGTAACCGATTACGATTAAAGACTTTCCGGTTCGTACTAGAGGTACGGAAAAAACAATTATTCTCAGACTAAAGTCAATAAAAAGGCCTTCCTACTAGCCATGGAGGAAGGCCTTTTTCATCAGATCATTCTGTTATTTTGTCATCTCGATTTTTAGACTGGCCCCGCTACTTGACGGATTACTGAGCGCCGTCACATATTGCCAGCCACTTGCAGGGTTATTGATAGTAAGTGACTCCACATTGCCTGGCTCGATTGAGCTCAACACGTAGTTGTTACTCTCAGCCCAAGTCGACGGGCTATAGAATAAATCAACATTGCCCTCGCCGTGGCCAGTATTGATATCAATACGGCTGACATCAGCATCTACATAAAAGTAGTAATACGCCTTGCCGTTACTGACACAGACAGTATTGCCATCATAAATCTGGCCATAACCATAGGGTCCCTGGACTTTACAACTATCAGGTATTAGAGCTGGCCCCTGCCCACCGATTGGAGAGTCATCACTTTGCACCACCTGCAACCAGTTATACCACTGATAGTCTAGGGAAGTGCCAATCGAGGTGTTGAGGAAATTAACCCACCCTTGCACATCACCGGCACGGGCATATTGCATTAATTGCTCAACGAGTTCTGGGGACGTTTCAAATAGGAAACGAACTGCAAGATAGCCCCAACGATAAACACGTTCGTCACCGCTGTTATAGGTGTTATTCAGTATTTCACTAAAGCGATATCGCTGCTGACGGCCAATCTCTACCGCCTCATCATAACGATTTTGATGAGAAATATACTCGGCCAGTCCTTCAGACCACCAAACGGATTTGTCCTTGTCGATACTGAAGTAATTAAACGGACCATACATGTTAAACCGACCGTCGAGGTAATGAATATACTCATGACGTAGGTTCCAGACCAAAATGTCGTCTCGCCACGTTGCCTCGTGAGCAATGAAACGAGCCTGATTTCCTTCAACTGAAGGATCCCCTTCTAGGTACATGCCCCCGTTATCGGTACTAATACCAAAGATGGTACCGGCGAATGATTTATAATCCTCGGTCGAATCAAAAATATTCACTTCGAGGTTGGTGTTATAGTCATCATTCACTGGCTGGTTATTAGTATTCAGTACCTGATGAAATAGCGCTTCTTCCTCCGCCAGTAATTCACAAGATTGCTGAAGCTCGGACTGCGTCATACTCTGGGCACGAATTTTTATCGTATCACTACAGGAGTGATGAATGCTCAACACAGCATCTTTGAGCTCTTCCTTCCAGCCACAAATACCAAACTTTTCACATTCTCCCGGGTTATAGCGCTCCAATGCCCCGGCAGCAGTAGCCCACGCCTTGGTATTGCGCTCGAAGTGGGACATGAAGCTGACGATGCCCTGGTTGACTTCCTGTTTCAGGCTATCCGAGAGCCCCCAGTATTTCTGATATTCGAGGAAACGGGCATATTCATTTAGCGCATCAGTCGACTCATAGCTGTACTCAGAATTGTAAATGTACTCTGAAGTTGCAACCTTAAGTAAAGCTGCTCGCAAGGCTGTTTGTTGCTCGGCTGATTTCGTATAGGTTTCATCCCAACTTCCGCGATAGAGCGTCGTCAGCGCCTTGGTTAACGCACTACGGTGTGACCATTGTGCGAGGTGTGCCGGGCTAAACTCATTCAAATACCGGGTAATGGATGTAACACTCTGGATGTAGTTTTTACTGCTGTCCCACGCAGTAAAATACTCAGCCATTGTATTACCCTGAATATCGGTTACTTCAGAAATAAAAGGATTATTTCGGTAGGTTTCAAGTAAAGAAAGCAATGCTTGATGAGGTCGCTGGTCTTGATATTTCAGCTGCTCATTGTTGTACTCTATATAAAATGCACCCCGAAGGTAATAAAACAAATTATAAAGATCATCACCAGTAGATGAATTATAATCCGCGGCTATCACGGCTGCACGCCTGGCAATATCAATAACATTTTCGGCTTGGTATGTTGCTAGTGAAACGCTGTCATTGCGGCGGTACAATTCACTAATACACTCCGAAGATGTATCAGCTATAAATCTGAACAGATCATCGCCGGTAAGCACTGAGAACTGACGATAGTCAGCGCAACCCGCACTGTCATTGAATAATACAATATCCCGTTGCCGACGCTCTGAAACTGTCGGTGCTGGAATAGTGATAGGAGCAATAATAGTCTCCGATTCACTGTATTCTCTTAGCTGTTCATTATAACCACGTGTTGTTTCACCATCTGGGGAAAGCTGAACATTGGTATTATTGTCTTCTGCAAATACTGAGTAGCTAGTTAATAATGAAGTAATGAGTAGTGATAACCATCTTTTCCTGATAGCCATAATGTTTCCTTTTCCTTAGTTATTATTAATCAAAAGCAATGCCTCTCATGAAGGAGTACATGAGTAGCCTTTGTCTTTTCTGTTTTATTCGAACCAACTGCGTGGAAAAGTATAAATATCAGTGCATATGAAATTTGAGATGAGAATCACTCGCCATAGATAAATCTACAATTTACTCACATTATTAGATATTTGTTCCAATTAAATCCAGATATTCAACAGCAAAATTTTTATCAAAACACCCGGTGCAACTTCTAGCCAAGACAAGCGCTAACGTATCTTGATAAAAAAAGCCCCGGCATATAGAGCCGGGGCCTTCATTTATGTTGCGAGACTTTATAACACGCTCAATTAATGACTAAGCAAATCACTCTCAAGGGTCGCAGTCGTATTGTAGACAGGCAGATTTTCCAGGCTTTGTTTCTGATAAGCATATTGCTTGGTTAACAAGGCCTTCTTGGTTTCATCCTGGTAGTCAGCAAGTGCAATCATGCTTAACTGAACAGCAGTCAAATCAGCGCCACTTTTCTCTGCTTCAGACAAGGCATCAAAATCACGAACAAATTTGATCATATCCTGAGCATAAGTGTTATCTGCCGCTGCATAATAAGTTTTACCGTTACTGCGGACATAGGTCAGTGGATCAACCTGCCAACCTGGCTCGCTGCGCATGGTAATTGACCGGGCGAATACCTCATCACGTTGATCTGTCATATTTCCGGCCGAATGTTTGACCATCGCCGTCAAGATAGCCTTAATCAGTGACACTTCTTCATACTTCGGCAGGCCAAAGTAATCCCGGATTGAGTAACTGCCATAGTATGGCATACGCTCAAGCTTCTGCGACCATGACCATGGTTCAAAATCACCATGAGGCTGATGGTAAACACCTTTTTCATCATTAAAGCTTACACTCAGGTGTTTTTCCCCTTTGATGATGGTATCAAGCACGGCTACCTTTGGATTGGACACCAACGGCTGACCGTTTACCACCTCGATATCCAACAAGTCAAACAGCGCCATCGTTGAACGATCAGTGGTACGACGCTCACCAATACGCTCCACCAACGCAACTGCCGCAGCCAGCCGATCCGGCCAGTGACCAATATAGTCAATGTAATTAGAGTAATTATTCACCGGAGCAGGTCGTGGTGCACTACCGCTGTTCAGATATTTACCAGCTTCCCCAGTTACCAGACGTGGGCTATCCCCCTCGGCCAGACTTTTAACCACTGCAGGGTCGAAACACGATTCCGGCACATAGTTGATAGCGAAATTATTACGATAGTTATAGTCATCAATTATTTCAGCCAGGCTGCGATAGCTATATTGGTCTGTGGCTTCATCTTTCAGCTCACAGGTATGATCCGGGGTCATCAGGATCTTTACAAATTTATCCCGAACACTATCAACAGCTCTAGGCGAACCACAATACAAATCGAGCACGAAATCAGTCTGATCTTCCTTCGGATCAGTACACAGCGGGTTTACCTTCGACAGGTAGATCCGGAGCAAGTCATCCTTGAAGTTGTCCTGAACGAAATCTCTCCAGCGATCAAAGTTATGGATACTGTTTCGCCAATCCATAAAGGTACTGATACGGCCATTGGCATATTTAACAATGGTTTCTTCCGAGAAGTTGGCTTTCAGACCACGAATAGTTCGCTGATAATAGAGATCATCGTAACTTTCCAGCTTGAAGGCTGCAATTTCACCGCGGTTGCGCCCTTCATCATGTCGGTTACAGTCTTCGTTCAATGACACATTGCCATCGGTACAGAACATGAACTCTCTCAGTTTGGTATCTGCTGAGCCACCGTCACCCAGTTTCTGCTCGGCCGCCTTCACAACACCGTCATAGATATCAGAAGACAGTCTGCTGCTGTCACGGAAGGTTTCCGCCCTAAGCTTTTTATCCAGATCCGACACATCGAAATAGCTCACCTTAACAGCAGTTTTTCCTTTACCGTCAGGAGCAATCACTTTCTGGTTAGTTTCCAGCTTACGTGAATAACCAAAACGCAATGCCGCCAAATCATAAGGACCATAGACAGGCAATGCATTCAGCATTGAAGGGTTATAATCCATAATTGATGAATAGCCAGGTACGGTTTTTAATCCGTGTTGGGCCAATTCATCCTGACTGAAGTAGTTGTGCTCATCATTACTGCCTTTGAAGTTATGACGCAAACCAAGGTTATGGCCAAGCTCGTGTACCAACGTCTTAGTATAGTACGCCCCGGCAATGAAGATACCTAGCTCATCACGAACACTTGTCGGTAGCTCACGCCATTTCTTCAGATACCCAGGCTCTCCAACCTTGCCGTCCCGCCACATGTCAGGATTCTTGTAGTCAAAAGTCCGCTCCCCAACTTTCGTCGGTAGCGATTTAAATGTCGCTCCGGCTCGTAAATTATCGACCGAATACATATTATTTTCTGACCAATAACGCTTCTCAAGGCTTTCCAAAGCCGCCAACTGACTCACTGATGGTTGGTAGTCAGCATTCAGGCGTTTTTGCTCCTGGAATGCTTTCAATGCTTGCATCATCGATTCGTAAGCCATCGGCTCGGACTCTAGCTGCTGTTTCGCATACTCGCCGCCGACAATAGGCATTGCCGCGTTATCCAGCCCGTCGATCACTTCAGCTGTCTGGTTGCTAGCGTTGGTGGTATTGGCAGCAATATCTTGATCAGCCGATGCGGCCTGTTTTTGTTTTGTTACAGCAACTTGCCCGACACGGCCTTTGTTATAGTCAATAACCGCCTTGTCCCACAGCCAATCAGAAATAGACTGTAATACGCCGGAGTACTGATTGACATGGGCATGGACAATCTCGCCAGTCAACGGGTTCACGGCAGACGGACCGTAACCTGCCAGGCCATTTTTTAATGGCTCGTCTATCAGGTTAATCACGTTGTAGCGCAGGTCACCAGGCTGTTTGCCAGACGGCTCAATCAGATTGATTCGAGGTACACCCACACGTTCAAGCTGAGGATTAATCTTCGCGATCACATCTTTGGTGATTTGTTTGAAAAAGCGCGTATTTTCGTTCAGGTCAAAGCTGTTGGACAGATGATAGTCAATCGTTTTCAGCTTGGGGTTAAACCGATGCAAATAATTAAACTTCTGATCAAACTGCTCCCCCACATAGGAAACATCCGGCCTGCCCTGTTCGTTGGCAAAGAAACCGAAGGTGTCCTCGTCACCCTTTTGGTAGACAATCGGCTCATAAGCATCTGTCATGTTTGAGCTGAGAGACGGCGAACGCACCATGTCCAGCGGTACCAGTGAGTAGAAATGCGAGACAGTAAACGTCAGGTTGTTGATATCAAATGAGGCGCGATCCAGTGCATTGATAAGGCAGCTGAAATTATTGGCAATACTGTACTCTTGCTCAATCTCAAAGTTGATCACACCATCCTGGGTAACTTCGTACCCTTTCCAGTTTGAGTCAGGATCCCTAGCCAGACGAGAATCACCGGATTCAGTATAACAACCGGAGGAATAGGTAAAGACATCATCCCAGCTTTTTTCATGTACTTCGACTTCAGCAAAATCGGGCACAAAGAAACGACGCTCTTGCCAAGACACTTCGTTATTGTCGACCTCTTCTTCCTTGTTGGTACAGTCTCCGTAGTCATCCTCGTTACACTGATAATCAACGAAATCCCCCGGAATCGTCATAATCGGGCGCTGATTCGATTGTACGTCAGTCCAGCGGCCGAGTTTATTTTGATCGATTTCATCCTGGCTGATGATATCTGGGCTGATCATACGCACCTGCAGACTACCGCTTTCATTACTGTCAATACCGCCCTCAAACTTCAGGGTCACCAGCTTTTCTTTACCCTGAGTGAACGGAGCCATACTCACAGCGTAGTCCGGCGCTTTGGCCATTGACGGCATATACAGATAGACCTGATCCGTCTTAATCTGAGTCTTACTTACTAGGTTATCCGGCTTTGCCAGTGTATCGTATGCCTGATCATCGGCACCACAACCAGCCAATGCTGTTGCTATAGCTGACACCAGTGCCAGCTTCCTAAATAAAATTTGTTTTTCCTTTCTCATTTTTCTTCCTTAAAACGAGAGACTTATACTTGCGCCAAATATTGCCTTGTCGCTATCAAATAACTCGAGATCACCCAGGTTTCCTCGCTCGGCATCGGTATAAAATCCTGATGTTGATGCGCTAAGCGAGCCGGACAAAACATCTGTAAACTGGTATTCCACATAAGCAGATGCTCCGTAATCAAAAGTGTCACGGCGGGTCCCCTGATAACTGACGGTATTTCCGACCAAGGCCGAAACTCCCGTCGAAAATTTGTTCCGTGAATAATCAGCAGCCATGGATAAGCTATATATCCATTCTGTTAGGGAACGCCCTCCGGCAGTTTTATATTGGTGAAAGTTTTTCCTTATTCTGGGTGAAACGGATATATCCGCTTCCCATACTTTAAAACCGACCGGAAGATCAATACGCAAAGCGGTTTGTAGATCATCATCCCGGGATGCTTCTGAAGTAGGAATAGTCAGCTGACCTGAAAGGTCAATGGTTCCGCTTTCTCCAAAGTTATATATAGAATAACGCTTTAATTTGATTAAAGAGTCATTCCAAAAGTCTCCTGTTTCATCTTCGAGTGCTCGGTATGCGCCAGTTAAAAAATACACTTTATACTGTTTGTTAATTGGTGAGTTGAGTGACAAATCCCATGATAAATTACGTACCGAACGGTGATCGTCTTTATCATAGATATTTGATTCATAGCCAAAGGTTAAGCTACCACCTAACTTATACCCAACTACTTCCGTGTTATTTTGACTTATTCCTTCAGTCATCTGTTCAGGGTTTTCTGCTGCCATTGATGACAAAGAAAACAGTGAAGAAATAGCCAGCGCAGCTATCCGAACACAATAAGAGTGTGTGTTCTGCATACTATTATCCTGTAAAAATATAACTCAAGATACTGTTGATTGTCGTTATTATTTATTAACTCAAAATAAGGTTCTGAGCTAGCAGTAATCTAATTACAATATCTTGGCGACCTAATAATATTGTTGCCTAATATCCTCCTCAACATTTCCAGTTTAAATTAATGAGTTAATATAAAAACAATAGCATCCCTACCTATCAAACTAACTGATAGGCTTCTTATTAAGAAGCTGACTATTGCTACGGCCATAAAATAACTATTAAACCAGGCTCAATGTAACACGTTAAACAACGCATTTAAGTGATTAATAACTATCAAATATCAATCATTATTGAATTCACAACTAATCAAGAAAAACTAACTACCTAGTTGCCACAATTTAATATCAATACGAATCAACTATTCACTCATCTAGCCTGAATCAGGAACCAAGCCTGAATAGCTTTTATGATTTGAGTCCAATCGATGCAGTGGAGTAGGTATCCGGTGGGGCTATGTGAGTTATAAAGTCCATTTTAAAATCCATTTATTATCCGTGCTTCAAGGGCTGTGTAAAAATCCATCTAGAGTAAAAAATCTAATCAAGTCCAATATATTATGCAACAGTTGTAACAAAGTTTTTTTTTGAACTATAAAACGGAACCGGAAGTCTCATATAGTGATACTTTTTTGCTTGCAATAAAGCTCAACCTGCCTATGAAAAGCAGGTTGAGCGAGTAGTGACTATGTGATTCGAGCTCTTAGCTGGCCATTAATTGCTGTACTTTCTCCTGAAGATCTTTCGCCGACACCTGCTCCGGTTCGACTGCCTTGCCGGCAACAATCTCTACTTTTGACCAGAAACGAGATGGCAAAGTCGTAAACGCACGCCCTTTTTCATGACTAAAGAACGAGCCCCATACGCCAATCAAGCCTAAAGGAACAACCGGCACCGGATTACGGCTGATAATTTTCTCTATCCCTTTCTTAAACTCATTCATCTCACCGGTTCTGGTCAACTTTCCTTCAGGGAAAATACATACTATTTCGCCAGCAGCGAGCTCCTCACTAATCCGGTCAAAGGCCTGTTGATAGATTTTGGGTGATTTCCCCTGAGCACAGATAGGAATGGCCTTGATCCATTTGAAGAAATACTTAACCACCGGCATATTGGCAATGTCTTTGTCCATCACAAACCTTACCGGGCGGCGAGAAGCCCCGGCTATCAGCAATGCATCGACATAGCTGACATGATTACAAACCAATACCACAGCCCCTTCTTCGGGAATATTATCCAAGCCCTTGTGATTAATACGATACACAGTATGCGTCAGCAACCAGACCATAAAACGCAACATGAACTCATGAACCTGCGAGAACACATAGATAGCCACCAGCACATTGCCGATTGACAGTACCAGGAACAGCTCAAGAATTGTCAGCTCGAAAACGTTCAACAAGAGAACGGCCACTGCCGCACTCAACACCATAAACAAAGCGTTCATCACGTTATTGGCAGCAATAGTCTGGGCACGACTTTTTTCTTCACTGCGTTGTTGGATCAGAGCATTAAGCGGCACGACAAAGATCCCGCCGAAGGCACTTACCATTGCCAAATCAAACAGCATCCGAAGATTTTCGCCATGAGTGACGAATGCACTGGCTGTAATACCCGACTCAACAACAACCTGCTGGCTGGCAAAATACAGATCAAAACCGAACACACTAATACCAATTGCGCCAATCGGAATGATCCCCAGCTCAACCTGACCGCCGGATAACTTTTCGCAAAGCAGCGAACCGACTGCAATACCAACAGAAAACACGGTCAGCAGCACTGTCACCAACTGAGGATTGCCACCCAAATAATCACGGGCAAAATTAGGTAACTGGGTAAGATATGTCGCACCAATAAACCAGAACCAGCTAATAGCCAGAATAGACAGAAAGATAGTGCGATCTTTACGAGCATGGTTAACTGTTCTGACCAACTGGGTGAAGGGGTTCCAGTTCACCACCAGCGACGGGTCATTAGCCTTTGCATGAGGTATGAAACGGCTGCTCAGATACCCTAACACAGCAAGCGATAGCACAGATCCCGTCACCAATAACGTTGAATCCTCGGTAGTAAATAACAAGCCGGCAGCGACCGTACCTCCGAGTATCGCCACAAATGTCCCCATTTCAACAACCGCATTCCCCCCCACCAGCTCACGATCGGTCAGATGCTGCGGCATCAGGGCAAACTTTACCGGACCGAACAACGCTGACTGGGCTCCCATCAGGAAGAGGATAACCAGCAGTGCCGGCACATAGTTAAACCACAGGGCGATTGCACCTCCGGACATAATAGCAATTTCAGCCAATTTTATTTTCCGGATCAGCGCAGATTTCTCGTACTTGTCAGCAAGCTGTCCGCCGATTGGTGAGAGCAGGAAGAATGGCAGGATAAACAATCCGGCAGCCAGGTTGATTAAAGAAGTACTTTCCGCCTGATTGTAAATCCCGGAAAACGCAATAAACAGCAGCAACACATTCTTAAATAGGTTGTCGTTAAACGCCCCTAATGCCTGTGTACCGAAGAAGGGAAGAAAACGTTTCTTTCCTAACAATGTAAACTGATTCATGACCTGCCCCTTGCTGTATTCGATCTTTGATTTCCCTTGATGATGCTAATCTACACCACAATCGAACACTGTACAATTATATTTTCCAGTTTTTTGAGCGCAGTTTTGGAAACTAAGGACATACCGCTTGATGCTGTAACTTTAGTTCAATAGTTACAATGATTTAGAGAGAAGATATTGTTTCGGATCGAAACCAGCCTTTACGCAGCATTGATTGACAACACTGTTAAGTGACAAATCAGGCTTTTCGCATCCCCCTGGCCGCGCGCAGTTTCCGCAACGACACTAGGAGCAAGCGCTGCATTGTGCTCATGTTCCATCATGAACAGCTCTACCTGTTGCTTGTAACCTTCAGGCTTTGCTTTTCTTATTACTGTGTTCTCCTAGTTATTTTCATTTGTTAGTTAGCAGGATCATCGCTTTCCTGCAAGTCAACAGCTTCAAGTGCAAGTTGCAGTTCCGTAAGCGCTTCTGATAGCTGGGCCATTCGCTCTTTGCCGAGATCCGCTTCAAGCCGTTTTGCGTAATCAGCATGTTGCGGGCCGATTTTTCCGATGGCCTCCAATCCTTTATCCGTCGGTGTTAACAGCATGGCTTTGCGATGAGACGGGTTCGGCATGAACTGAATCATTCTGTCTTCAATCAACTGGGTGCTGGTTCTCTGAACACTCTGTCGTGTTATGCCCATGCGACGCGCTATTTCCGCCTGGGTTAACGGTTCGTTGAGGACCGCGCCCAATACCTGCCATCGTGTTGCCGTCAGCCCTGCTGGCTCAGCAAGCTGATCAGCAATTTTCAAAAAACGACCATTGAGCGCAAACACTGTCAGCGCCATTGAACTCAACTTGTCTTGATGATCACTCACTTTGAATGCTCCTCCATCAATTGATAAAAACCAGCCGGATCCTTGTGCTCAAATAGTTGCAACCAGGCCTCAAGCGTTGTGTCTGAATAGAGGCCGAGTTTACGAAAGATCTCTGCCGCAAATGCTACTGGCGCAACCCCGCTTGCCGTAATCAGATTCCCACCCGTTACAGCAGGTTTATCGATATAACAGTCGCTCCCCTTATAGCCTGCCATTTGCAGAAATTCCTTGGCATTGCTGGTATGTGGCAGCTCATCAAGTAACCCACGTTTTGCCAACGCAGCGGTCGCACCACATATTGCGGCAACAGGAACATCAGCACTCAGAAAACGCGCTGCCATATCAACGAAAAGTTCAATACCATCACCTGCTGCAGTATCCGCACCAGGCAAAATCAATAGTTGGCTGTCATTTGGCTCCAACCTATCCAGACTAAGATCTGGGAGGATACGGATCCCACCCTTGGTCGTGACCGGCTCAAGCGTCTCACCGACAGTCCTGATCTCAAAATGTCCCGGTGATTTCTGAAATTCTGGTGAATTGATATGAGCAACGACATAGCCATACTCCCAGTCGGCCATCGTGTCATACACTGCCAGGTGGATTATTGCCTTCTTCATATGTAACCCCTCCCTTATAGATATGACAGCATGCTTACATTTTGACAGCGAGCTGTCAATTTTATTGTTAATTCTAAGGATCAGATCTGCCATTTCTTATCATCTATTCCTTATAGCTATTTTTCTCAGAGGTGTGATGTAGATTAAGTTTCCTAAAAGAAACCTTTGTTCATCACAGTGGAATTTGTCTAATATGTTTCGCAATTGTTAAGAAACATGGCGAACGCAGCAGTCCTCGCCCGTTAGAAAAGCATGGAGACAGGTAAATGCCACATAGTATTTTTGAGCTATTCAAGGTTGGAGTCGGCCCTTCCAGCTCCCATACTGTAGGACCGATGGCAGCGGCTGCAGGCTTTGCCACTTTCTTAGTTGAGCAAGAACTGCTTGACCAAACATTTTCGGTGAAGGTTGATCTCTATGGCTCGCTCGCCTTAACCGGCCTTGGGCATGCCACCGACATTGCCTGTGTCATGGGGCTGATGGGAGAACTCCCAGAAACGATAGAAGCCGATGACATCCCAACCATGGTCAGTATGGTTAAAGGCTCCCGCGATCTCCCATTAGCCGGCAAGCGTTTTGTTCCTTTCGACTGGTCAAAAGATATCGTGTTCCACAACGATACTTTCCTTCCGGAGCACCCTAACGGCATGACTTGTACAGTGTACGATCAAGAAGGCAAGATCGTGGCCGAAAAAACCTACTTTTCTATCGGTGGCGGAGCCATTGTCGCCAAAGGTGACGCAGAACAAGAAGCGGCTTCAACATCGCCTCTTCCTTACCCATTCCGCTCCGGAAACAAACTCCTGGCACTGTGCAAGGAGCACCAGCTAACCATTGCCGAAATCATGCTCGCCAACGAACAGGCACGTAATGACGAGGATCCAACCACTCGTCTGGATCACGTCTGGTCAGTAATGGATCAATGTATTAAGCGCGGGGTAGCACAAACAGGGGTACTGCCCGGCAGCCTCAAGCTCAAGCGTCGTGCTAACAAAATCCACCAGGATCTGACGGCAAGAGAAGAACGTGGCGAGCAGGTAGACTCTCAGGAATGGGTCAACTTGTATGCCATGGCCGTCAACGAGGAAAATGCGGCCGGAGGCAAAGTCGTAACAGCCCCGACTAACGGCGCGGCTGGCGTGATCCCTGCTGTTCTGGCCTACTACATCCAGTTTGTCGCCCCCAAAAATCAGGATAACGTACAAAAAGGCATCCATGATTTCCTGGCCACATCTGCGGCCATCGGCTCACTGTACAAAACCAATGCTTCAATTTCAGCTGCCGAAGTCGGCTGTCAGGGAGAGATCGGCGTGGCCTGCTCTATGGCCGCCGCTGGCCTGACAGAAGTGATGGGTGGCACCCCGGAGCAGGTAGAAAACGCAGCAGAAATTGCCATGGAGCATAACCTCGGACTGACGTGCGATCCTATCGACGGCCTGGTTCAGGTGCCATGCATCGAGCGTAATACCATGGGAGCGGTAAAGGCCATTAATGCCTGCCGATTGGCCCTGAGCGGTGACGGCTCCCACCATGTCTCTTTGGATGATGTCGTCAAAACCATGCACCAAACCGGGCTGGACATGATGAATCATTACAAGGAAACCTCTCTCGGCGGACTGGCGATTAATGTCACGGCCTGCTAAACAATCTTTTCGTTATGGAAACGGAGAGCATCGATAAAAGCTCTGTGCAAGGATGGCTTGAGTATCAAGCCATCCTTAAAGTTAAGACAAGTAGATTTCAGCTAGGCTGTTAATGCCAGTACCAACGTTGGCTATCGCCACCGTGATGCGTCCAAAGATGCGCCTTGCTGCCATTTGTGCTCCAGTAGCCACCTTTTATGTCCAGCATGTTTTGCTTACCATACTGGCTGCGTAACCCATGATCGCCATACTCAGACCAGCGTTGGTTTATCTGTTCGTTGCAATCCCAGATTTCAACGTTAGAGCCCTTATCCCCCGATCCTGAGACGGTGGCACACTTGTTGAAATTCATCTTATTGCGCAGATATCCCTCCGAATCCAGGTACCAGCGTTGTGAGTCGGCATCGTGGCAACTCCATTGATGGATTTCGTTGCCATTCTCTAAGCTGCGATCTTCCAAGTCCAAACACTTGTCATAACCATTTTTCAACTGGCGGAAATTTACATTGCCGAAAAGTGGATAGATGGCACCGTAATTATTTGGGAAGAATGATTTCACACCAGCCAATGAAGCAATATTCTTGCGATAAAGATTGATAGCAAGACTAGTCTCTACAACCTTAGAGCGGCGCTCATAATAATCAACCATAATAATATTCGGTTCCAAGCCCTGATCTATTTCATAGGACATCATCCATTGAGAAAGATAAGTATTGAATTCATCAGCCATACTTTTTAAGGTTGTTAGTTTGTCAAGAATGCCACCAGACCCCATAAAGGTGAGCTGCATCTGACTCACATAAAATTGATTGGTATTTTGATGGTTGAGAAGTTGAGCGTCCTGGTAGACCTTCAGATCTTCAACCGTAGCGGCGTTTGCCCATGGTGAATCGATATTACTGCCACGGTGCCAGTAGTATTTTGAAGAGGCGAGTACCTTGCTGTCTTTCGCCAATGCAATAATATTTCTATTCATATTCCAAGCATCGGAAATCTGAATATTTCCCGAGTTATAACTGATACCAGCCGCATTATTAGGAATTAAGAGATTGGAAAACTTAGTCAGGAAGTAATCGTTGAAACGTTGTACATCTGTATTGTCAGCAAAATCATTTAACTCCTGAAAGTCCAATATCAAGATCTCTTTGGGATGACTCTTGGCAAATTCATACAAAGGATCAAGAACCAGTGGCAGATCTTCTCCACGTATGATGCCATGCACGATGATAAACTTATTATTGTCATCATCGTTACTGACCCGTAGATCAAAATAGCGAATACCATCTTTAGCCTGCTGACACAAATCCCGACTTTGGGTCACTGACACTGCTTCAATTGAAGCAAGAGACTTGATCGAGAAAGTACCCGCATCGTGGGTGCCTGGAATGGCAATATCGCGCAGGCGAACATCACTGTCCTGACTATACAAACGCTCCATCCAGCCGCTATATTCTCCCCCGCCTGAACAGGTTGTAGCCTGAGCACCCATACTGAATGCCAACGCCGTCAACATACAGGCTGAACAGGTGAGTTTTCGAATGAATTTCATATGAATCCTTTTATTATATAGCTCCGTTATATTCGGAGTAGGGTCTATTGGTAGTTTCTTGCTTATGCTTTCAGGGCATTATTATATGAATTACAAGCAAAAAAATACTCACCCACCATTGAGAACCTTGTAAGCAATCCCAAATAAAACACAAAAGGAAAACATCTTTGGCTGTATCGTGCCGGAGTGGTTAATCCCCAGATAAAAATTGCCTCGCACAATGGCGAGGCAATACAAAGTTATCTTTTTAAGCGCACTGATTCAGGTTCAACTATTCAGGACGAACGATTCAAAACAACCTTCTTCTGCCTGAGTAGCTGTTTAGGCGAAAAACCTGTCACAAACATGGTTCCAACGACGACGAGTACAGAGCCCACCAAAGTGTTCATGCCTATTTCTTCACCGAGGAAGAGGTGCCCCCAAAAAATACCAAATACAGGGATCAGGAAAGTCACCGAGAGTGCAGAAGACGCCCCTAGATCAACGATCAATCGGAAATAGATTAAATACGCGATACCTGTACATACCACGCCAAGCAAGAAGACCGCCAGAGCAATATTAAGATTAGGGTCTTCCCTAATTGGTACAAACGGCAGGAAAGGCACAACGATAAGGACCGCAGCCCACATGCTGCCATGGGCATTATTGAACGACTCAATTTTCGGTGCATTCTTGGCATAGTTTGAGGCAATACCATAACAAAACGCCGCCATTATCGCGGCAGTTATAGGCAAAATAGCATTCTCACCGATATTGGCAGCTTCCCAGCCAACCAACACACTCACCCCTATAATCCCCATGCATAACCCGAGTAAGACGCGTTTTGACAGGACAGTCCTGGTCCAAATCGCACCAATTATCGCCCCCCAGATAGGCGCGGTAGAGTTCAGAATCGAGAGAGAAGAAGCGTTCAACGTCTGCGCAGAATAGGCGAACAGCAAAAATGGCAAAGCTGTATTGAACAGTCCCAGGATAAAATAGTGCCTGGCATTGGCTATAAACTGGAGGTTCTTCTTTAGGTAAAAAGAAACCGCCAGCAAGGTAATCGCCGCAAATGCTACCCTGGCTTCAATCAGCACAGCAGGCCCGAGCGGGTTGGCCGCAATGCGCATAAAAAGGAATGATCCACCCCAGATTGCAGCTAAGGTAAGAAGTCTGAGAAAGCTTGCCATATTATTCTTCCATAAAAGCGGTTATTGCCGACTTGTACTAACCACGCAGCACTTCGACACCCTGTCTTTTCAGGGCATCGATATCATCTTTAGGTGCAGCATCATCGGTCAGCAAAATTGATATTTCACTGGTTTTGCCGATTGAAGACGGATAAATCTGGCCAAACTTGCTGGAGTCGGTCAACACAATATTGCGGCGGTTCTTGCCGATGATCGTTTCGGCAATTTCTGCCCGCATCATATCCCGGCTGGTAAAGCCGGTATCCTGGTGATAGCCGTCAATGCCCAGAAAGGCGGTGCTGAAATGAATATTCTGAATACACAGCTTGGTTAACGGGCCAACCAGGCTCTCCCCCTGATGCTGGTATACGCCGCCAAGCAAGATAATATTGGCTGCGGAGTTGCGAATAAGATGAGCAATATAGGCCGAAGGCGTAATGATCGTCACATCGCCGCGCTCAGCCAGTGTCCGGGCCAATAGCGCATTGGCACTGCCCCCTTCTATTAACACCGTTTCGTTCGGTGCCACCAGCTCGGCCGCTTTGTTGGCGAGTTGCTGTTTAATATCGAATCGGACTTCAAGACGTGCATTCACATCATCACTCTGAAGCGCCATTGCGGCGCCATGAACACGCTTAAGATAGCCCTGCTGCTCAAGAAAATTAAGATCCTGACGGATAGTCACCCCCGAGACACCCACCAGCTCAGACAAGTCGGTAACTTGTACCCGCTTGCGTTCGTTGACGATTTGTAAGATCTCGTTTTGTCTTGAATTCACAGCGTTTCTCCAAAAAAAAGGCCGAGTCAGTGTAACTCAGCCTTCTTTCATTTGAAACTACTGCAAGCGTGTAGTTGAAAGTCTACTTACAAGTCATGCTCGGTACGGGCAATGATATCGTCCTGCGCATCTGGCGACAGCGCCGTAAAGAACGCCGAGTAACCGGCAACCCGTACCACCAGATCACGATATTGCTCAGGGTTCTTCTTCGCCGCCAGCAAGGTATCACGCGAAACGATATTGTACTGCACATGCCACCCCTTGTGATGATTGAAGAAAGTACGGATCAACATAGAGAGCTTCAGCTTATCCCCTTCCGAGGCGACCGCAGCCGGTGACAGTTTCTGGTTCAGCAACACACCACCCAAAATCTGATTCACCTGAATTTTGCCGACCGAGTTATATACCGCCGTCGGTCCCAGACGGTCCGAGCCTGATGACGGGCTTGCCCCCTCTGCCAGTGGTGTGGTTGCCTTGCGGCCATCTGGCGTTGCCATGGTGGATGCCCCGAATGGCACGTTGGCAGAAATGCTCGACGTACCTGCGTAGTAACCGCCACCAATTGGGCCACGACCGTAGCGAGTGTTCACAAACTGGGCAAGCTCATCAATATAGGCCTGGTATGCTTCCGCCAGCAGGCTGTCAACAGCATCGTCATCGTTACCGTATTTCGGTGCGAAATTTATCAGGCGCTGGCGAAGCTGTTCGTTCTCGCTGCCGGCAAAATCCTCTGCCAATGCTTTTGCCAGTTCAGGCTGGCTGATTTGCGCCTCGTCAAACACCAGGTGCTTAACCGCTGCCAGGCTGTTGCCCAGGTTGGCAATACCGACCTGTAAACCCGATACCCAGTCGTATTTTGCCCCGCCCTCTTTGACGGTTTTACCACGCTCAAGGCAGTTGTCGACCAATGATGAGCAGAAGATATCCTGTGCCTGCTGCTCCAACACTGTATCGACTACCGTGTCAATCTCAATCGACTTACGTGTGTAGTAACGTACCTGATCGCGCCAGGATTGCATCACTTCAGCGAAGTTCGCAAAATTTCCTTTCGCCAGCGATTTGTCATGCGGCAGGAAGTCCTTACCCGATGTGGCATCCACACCTTCATTGAGTGCTGCCAGCAAGATACGGGCAAAGTTGATAAAGCTCATACCGGTACAACGATAGCCCCACTTGCCCGGCACCGCCGTTTCGATACAGCCGATCGAAGCATAGTTATAGGCGTCTTTTTTCTCCACACCCAGCTTGATGAACTCAGGGATCACGATTTCATCGTTGTTGAATGCCGGCATACCAAAGCCGCATTTAATCACCTCAATACAGCCCATTAAAAACGCTTGGTCTAGCCCTTCGTGATAACGAACACTCAGGTTTGGCTGGGTAGAACGCAGCTGGCCGCAAGATTCCAAAATCGCCCACGACAGAGGATTGACCGCATCTTCCGGCGTCCCATCTTCATTCAGCTTCTGACCGCCGATACAGACATTTTGGTACAGCGGTGAACCTGCCGATGCTTTAGAGTGTGCCCCCGAGCGAATCTTGTTAACTTCCAGTAGCTTAAGCCAGCAGCTTTGCAGCAGTTCAAGCGCAAAATCCTTTTCAATAGCGCCGCTCTCAAGGTCGCGCACGTAGTAGTCATTCAGGAACTGGTCCATCCGGCCAAACGACACCGAGTGACCATTTGATTCGATTTGCAGCATCAGCTGAACAAAATAGCTCAGTTGCAATGCCTGCCAGAAATTCTCTGGGGCATCGGTGGACACATGACGGCAGTTCGCGGCAATCATTTCAAGCTCTGCCTTACGAGCCATACGCGCTTCGTCTTTTGCCATTGACTCGGCAAGCTCGGCGTAGCGCACCATGTGAGCCTGGATCGCCACAAGAACAATCTCGACCGACTTATAGAACTGCTCTTTCTTCAGTCCCTCAAACGTAGACACATCATTGGTTGCACGGTACTGGCGAACTTCCTCAATCAGGCCGTTCATACCCAGCTCGAGGATCTTCTCGTTATCCACCGCAAGGTGAGCATCGCCTGAGGTCATATTGCCTTCGGCCTTGATGATGGTGGTTGCCAAAATGTCCTGCTGCTCATCGGTAAACAGGCCATAGCAGCGGTCTTGTACCGTCTTGCCACGCCAGTAAGGTGTCAGACGGTGAATAATCTGCTTATCTTGCTCGGTTACCGCAAACCCCGCCCCCGGGCGGTCAGCCAGCTCATCAATCTCGGCTTCAATCCAGCGAACTGTGTATTCAGGGAATATAGGTGCCGCGCGCACTTTACTTGCCTGGTTACCGATCACCAGTTCATCGTGTTTGATCCAGATAGTACGTGTACGCAGGTGCTCCTCTAGCGCCAGTGCACGCTGGACAATCACAGGCTTGTCTTCATTGGCTTGATAAGCCTTGGTATATGCCTCTGCACGTTCGGTACAAATCGGTGGGGTGACAATATTTACCAGCTCAGCTTTGTGTGCTTTGATGCGCTCAGGCAGAAAATTTAAGTCCATGATTAACCTCTGATGGTCACGTTAAGTTGGGTATTGTTGCTCGCGTATTGCTGTACTCTCTGGAGCAGCTCCGGATTATTCAGCGGTTGGTCCGAACATTCGTAGGGCATATCGAGCAAGCGATATTTGTTGATGCCGAGGGTGTGGTACGGCAGCAGATGAAGCTCTTTGCAGCTTTCAAGTGAAGATGCAAAATCAATAATTTGTTGAAGCTCTTGATCTGTATCGTTAAAGCCCGGTACGACAGGCACTCTGATCACAATGCGTTTGGTAATAGGTGCCAGCTTGCGGAAGTTTTCTTTGATGCGCTTGAGCGAACCCTTCGCCCAGCTCAGAAACTTCTCTTCATCGGTATGTTTAAGATCGGCCAGCCAGCAATCGATATGGGGCGCCGCTTTCTCGATATTCTTCCACGGAACATGCATGCATGATTCAATCGCCGTAGGGACATCAGCATCGTGCAAACGCATTGCCAGATCGGTCACCAAGTCTGGCTGCATAAGCGGCTCGCCGCCCGAGAAAGTCACCCCGCCACCGCTTTGGTCATAAAAGGGCTTATCTTTCATTAGGGTATCGAATAGATAGTCACTTTCTGCTTCTTTCCCACACACGGTTAACGCCTCAGTCGGGCAAACTCTTTTCAGCGCGATTAGCTCGTCGTCACTGATCTGCTTACGATTGATGACAAGCGTATCGCCATCACGCTCAATGCCCTGGCTGGCACCGACGCATAGGTTGCAATCAGCCATGCAGCTTCGCTCGTCAAACAAGACAGAGTGCTTTTCACTGCGGCTTTCAGGATTTTGACACCAAGGACAAGCCAGACTGCACCCTTTCAAAAACAAGATAGAGCGAATGCCGTCCCCGTCATGAGTCGAAAACCGTTGAATATTAAAATACATCCTATTCCTCGCTGTCGGTTTGATAGATAACCGCGACACCTTCATTAAATGAAATTATTATACTTTCAAATGAAAGTTCAATTGATCTTAATCAAGATCTAAACAACTAGCGGGATCTATAGTTTGTCTATCAACTGAAACGAGACCTATACCCATGATCGAACTCTACCTAGACACTGCCGACATTGAAGAAGTAAAGCGTTTTGATAGCTGCCTGCCACTGAAAGGGGTAACGACCAACCCGAGCATTCTGGCCAAGTCGAAGCAAGGGCTTAACGAAACCCTAAAAGGAATGAGTGAAGCAATAAGCACCACACCAAGGTTTCACGCCCAGGTGATCAGTACCGATGTAGAGGGAATGGTTGAAGAAGCACGCCAACTCAATGAAATGCCATATGACATGGTGGTAAAAGTGCCTGCAACAGAAGTCGGCCTTGCCGCTATTAAGCTGATGAAAAAAGAAGATATTCAAGTACTAGCCACAGCAATTTACTCCGCGCAGCAAGGTTTTCTGGCGGCACTTTGCGACGCTGACTACCTCGCCCCGTATGTAAACCGCATTGATGCCATGAATGGCAATGGTGTGGAAGTGGTTGCCGATCTTCAACTGCTGCTTGATCAGAACCAGTTACCGGCCAAGATCCTGGCCGCAAGTTTTAAGAATACCCAGCAAGCGATGGAAGTGATGAAGCTGGGTATCGAGGCCATCACACTGCCTGTTGATGTTGCCGCTCAGATGTTCACCCACCCGGCAGTACAACCAGCGGTTGATCAGTTTGATCAAGACTGGAAAGGTGCGTTTGGAGATAAACTTTCATTTGAAAGTTAATTGAGGATTAGGCTGAGATAAAGCCGCGATAGATACAATCAAATAGTCGCGGCTTTTGTTGCGGCTATGAGTTATCCATTACCTGCAACACCGCTTTTGCTGTTTTCGTCGTGGAGTTTGGGTTTTGCCCGGTGATCAGCCGCCCATCTACGACAGCATGACCCATGAGAGGAAATAGCGCCTTACTATATACCATTCCTCTGTCTTTCAGAGTCTTCTCAAGGTTATAAGGTACAAGGCTTTTCACTCCTGCAATGGCCTCGTCAAAATATGGGAACCCCGTTCCCTTTCTGCCCTTAATCAGATAATCACCATTACTCAGACGGACGTTTTGTAAAGCGGCGACACCATGACATACAGCCGAAACAATTTTACCGTCTTCATACATTTTACGCGTCAGCGTGTGGAGCTCACCGTTACCAGAAAAGTCCCACATCGCACCATGCCCACCGGCAAAATACAGAATGTCGAAATCTCGCCAGTCGACACTTGAAAGTGGTTTTGTATCTTCTAATAACGCCATGAACTCGCGGTCTTCATAACGCTTTTTGGTCGCCTTATCTAAGGTAAAACGCCCCAGGCTTCTGCCGTCAATTGGCACTTTTCCCCCTTTAGGGCTGACGATATCAATATGAATCCCCTCTTTATCGAGTTCATCATAAAAGTGGGTCAATTCTGATAGCCAAAGTCCGGTTGGCTCTGCCTTAGAGTTCTCGAAACTGGAATGATTAGTAACGACGACGAGTGCCTTATAGTTTTTCATTTTCTTTTCCTATATTCCTGATAAGCAAAATATACCAACTGTTTGGCTCATGCTTTAACACGAATAGAGGAAGGTTAAACACAAATCGTAGGAACGTTTGATAGTAGCAATAAGCTTCCTAAATCTGGCGGTATTCTTGTGGCGTTTTGCCGGTTTTCTGCTTGAAAACTCTCGCAAAGTAATGAGGATAATTAAAGCCAAGAGAGTAAGCGATTGAACTCACCGAGTCATTAGAGCTTAATAACAGGTGTTTCGCTTTTTCTACTAGGAAGTCATTGATATGGTCTTTAGCCGAGCGGCCCGTTTCCTTGGATAATAAGCTGCTCAAGTAATTTGGTGACAAGTAACACCTGCTTGCCAGGTATTGAATGGTCGGCTGACCGGATTCAATCAGATCGTTATTCTGGTAGTAATCCTTTAGAAGCGTCTCTATTCGGGAAATGATATCAAGGTTCTGGACAGAACGCGTCGTCAACTGCCGCTCATAGTATCTCGCGCAGTAGTTAAGCATGAGCTCGATGTAAGAAACGAGAACTTGCTGACTATGCTCGTCAGTATCACCATTAAGCTCATGCCTGATCAAATTGACGATCTGATTCAGCGTTTGTTGTTCCTGCTCTGTCAGGTACAAGGCTTCATGGACGGCATAATCAAAGAAGGTGTACTGATCAATCTTCCGAGCTAATGCGCTCTTTTGGATAAGATCCGGATGAAAATAAAGCATCCACCCTTTTACTTCATTCAGCTTCTGAGCTTTGGCGACTTTAAACACCTGATCCGGAGCCGTAAAAATCAAAGTCCCATTATCCGAATCATAAGCATTGCGCCCATAGTCAATACCGCAACCTTTATCTTTCAAAGCGATACAGTACATGTCAGACGTGAACTTCATGCCAATTAATTCTTCTCCGTACGATAGATTTTCTGTATCCACTATCGTAATGAGAGGATGAGCAGGTTTGCCCAGCCCCATGCCTTCGTGCAGTTCTGATATCGACTTCGAACGAATGATCATATTCTTCATTTCAGCGTGTTCAACAACGTTGCTTTAATCCGCAGATAGACTAACACAGCGATTTACTGGCTCAATAAGGACGTGATGTTTCGACATCACATCATACTTAACTTTTGTATAAAGTGAGGCGTTCGTTAATTATGACTTTCAGCAAATAAGCCTTTATCTAAGCATTACGACGCACCTGGCCTGGCGGCTGTTCAAAAAAAAGCTTAAATGCTTTACTAAAGGCAGCCTCAGACGAGTACCCTGCGTTTTCAGCAACATTAATCATGGGCATATTACTAGTTTCAAGTTGTGCTTTGGCTCTTTGCATGCGCCAGTTGATTAGATATGTCTTGGGAGGCATACCGACCATCTTTGAAAATTTCAATGTAAATGCTGTTCTTGATAGGGCAACTGCCTCACTAAGCCGTTCAACGCTCCAATAGGCCTTGGATTCCGAATGGATCAAGTTCAGTGCGGAGCC
Organism: Photobacterium alginatilyticum; assembly: GCF_009910675.1. Taxonomy (GTDB): domain Bacteria; phylum Pseudomonadota; class Gammaproteobacteria; order Enterobacterales; family Vibrionaceae; genus Photobacterium; species Photobacterium alginatilyticum. The sequence goes on from NZ_RSEJ01000007.1 coordinate 169,612, forward strand.
TATTTGATGGTCTGCCAGTGCCGCAATATATCCCATATTATTCGGTGCACTCTTTATGTAAGCTCGCATAAGCTGGATAAACAGAACCTCGGTCAGACGGTCAACCATGACGGTTGAGCCTGGCGACGACTGGCGAGACTCCGCCGCAAGTACCGTTACCAGAGATTTTAACCAATTATTCTCCGGGGATTCAGATGCACTGATATGAATAAAACAAGGAAGATCTTTCACAAAGGGATGATCCATTGAAGAATCGTAACGAAAAGAACCACACAGCAAGGTATTGCTACTGTGTGCTTCCTCTTCTTTGAGCTGGAATGGGTTGTTACCATTGAGGATATTCTCAACAACATTAGAACCAGGCAGTTTAGGGCTATTGGGTGTATCACTTATCCAATGAGCACCACCCGTGGGAAAGGCAACAATATCACCTGTATCTAATTGTATGGGCTCATCAGCCTTCGCGAGCTTTAACCAGCACGCCCCTTCAACCACAACATGAAAAACTCCCTGTTTACTTTCTTCAATTTCCATTCCCCAAGGAGCGTTAAAGTCTGTACAAAAATAAGTGTTGGCACTGAGGCGAACTGCTTTCAAGACATCAGCTAATGCATCCATATTGGCTGAATTCTCCATTTAATCTCCTGCTAGCTTGACTGCTGGTCAAAAAGACAATTTATACCAACATTACAGCATATTTTGTTCGATATGGATCGGGATAATCATACTCAACGAACATAAAGAGGAACGGAGACTTCAGCATGATTAAATCAAATAACATCAAAGCTCTTTCGTTATATCACTACCAGGGCTGCCCTTTTTGTGCCGCCACTAGAAAGGCTATTAAACAAACCAAGCTCAATATCGAGTATCGAGACATACGATTACAACCACAGAACCGCTCGGATTTGATCAACGGTGGTGGAAAACCACAGGTACCTTGTCTTCGCATTGAAAAAGAAAACGGTCAACATGTGTGGCTTTATGAGTCGACCGATATTATTCATTTCCTGCGTAGTTATGATGCGCAATTAGAAAAACAGGCTGAATCAAATAATTAACAGGATCGCTATCATGAAAACAAGACACGTTGACGTTGCTATTATAGGTTCTGGTACATCTGGAATGGGGGCCTATCGGGCCGCTCGAGAATATACTGATAGCCTGGTACTTATCGAAGGCGGTGAGTATGGCACCACTTGTGCCAGGGTAGGTTGTATGCCAAGTAAATTACTGATTGCTGCCGCTGAAGCCGCGCACCATGCCCGACATACCCAACCTTTTGGTGTAACTGTTGAAGATGTTCACATTGATGGTAAAGCCGTTATGAACCGGGTACAAAGTGAACGTAATCGTTTTGTTGGATTTGTCCAAGAAGCTATCGAGGAATTCAAACCCGAACATAAAATTAAAGGATATGCGAGATTTAAAGATGATCATACTCTAATCATCGACAATCACATCGAAATTACAGCTAAACGTATAGTAATAGCGACAGGCTCAAGCCCTGTCTATCCTCCAATATTTGCTGAGGCGGGTAATCGCTTACTGACTAATGACAACCTCTTCGAGTTAAGTGATCTTCCTGAGTCTATTGTCGTTTTTGGTCCGGGGGTGATTGGCTTGGAACTAGGACAGGCTTTAAGCCGGCTGGGGGTTAAGGTTAAAGTATTTGGTTTGGGCGGCGCCATTGCTACTCTCCGAGATCCTGAAATTAAAACTTACGCTGAAAAAGCTTTCAACGAAGAGTTCTACTTAGATGTCGATGCACAAGTTAGTACTATTCGAAAAGTCAATGATGGGGTTGAAGTGACGTATCAGGATCGGTCAGGAAAAGATACCACGGAGGTATTTTCCTATCTGTTAGCTGCGACCGGGCGCAAACCTAATGTGGATAAACTAGGGCTTGAGAATACTACAGTGCAACTGGATAAGCGGGGCGGACCTGTATTTGATCATTACACAATGCAAACAACCCCTGATCATATTTTCATTGCCGGAGACGTAAATAACGAACTTACACTCTTACATGAAGCTGCTGATGAGGGACGAATTGCTGGAAGCAATGCTGGTCGCTATCCGGATGTGCGTGCAGGACTACGTCGGGCTCCTCTCGGGATCGTGTTCACTGAACCGCAAATTGCCAACATCGGCCTGAGCCTGCCAGAGTTGGAAACACGCTGTGCTGGATGCTATGCCGTTGGTGAAGTCAATTTCGAAGGACAAGGGCGAAGCCGGGTAATGAGAAAGAACAAAGGGATATTGAAAGTCTATGCCGAACAAGGCTCGGGGCTATTTCTTGGGGCAGAAATGTTTGGCCCTGCGGCAGAGCATATCGGTCACTTACTTGCCTGGGCGCTTCAACAACGGCTGACCATTAGCAAAATGCTGGAGATGCCTTTTTATCATCCTGTGATCGAAGAGGGACTGCGTACAGCGCTCAGAGATCTCAATGCGAAACTGCACCTTGGTCCAAAAATGATTAAAGGTTGTCTTGATTGTGGTCCGGGAGCCTAAGTATGAGCTAGCTTTTTTAAACGATAAGCTATAACACAGAAAAGGACATTTATTACAGGTAAAACAACTAGCCTATTATCAAGCAAGTTTTGTAACAAAGCCGCGATACTTCGCGGCTTTGTTATAAGAGAGCACCTACCCCGGCATTTCCTCGAACGTATCTTGCAGGGCAAATTTCAAATCTTGCTCGGCTTGGGCCAATGCCTTACCTGCCTGCTGACGCTTGATTCGGCCTTCTTTGACATGACCTAGGGTATTTTTCAGGGTGTCGATGGTGAGCTGATTAACGGTTTGCAGCGATTCGATATCCAAAATACCACGCTGGTAGTTTTCGGAGATCTGCTCTTCCAGAGCCTTTAGCTTCTCGGCGTTTCGGACATACTGCTTGTTGGTGTAGTCCTTCACCGTGCGGGTAACTTTCAGTGCCTTCTCTTTCTCGAAGTTAGAGATCGCAATCAGGAACTGACGCTTCCACAACGGCAAGGTGTTGTGAATGATATCCTGAATATCTTCCATCAACATTTTGTTGCCTTCCTGCGACAGACGAATTTGCGGTGCAGTCTGAATCGCAGCCATTCGAGCCAAGCTAAGGTTGTGAACCCGCTTTTCGAGACGCGTCATTGCCTGCAGGGCATCACGATAGGCCTGACCGTCTAGTGCATCGTTACTGGCATCAGCCTTTTCTTTTAGCTCAACCAATTCCTGGTTTTTCAGCTTATCGAGACGGATATTGCCGGCATAGATATAGATATCGAGCTGCTGCAACAAGCCTAGGTTTTCGTCATACAGGCCATCAAGCTGCTGGATATCATTCGCCAGCTTGGTTTCCTGTGCTTCAAGCCGCTTTGCCAACTCTTCAAGCTGCTCTTTAACGGTATCGAAGCCTTTAACAAACTTGCCGAACGACTGGAACAGCTCACCGATTAGCGGCAAACGGGACAAGAAACTCTCTTTGCCCAGATCATCAAACTGCGAGCTGCTCATGTTGGTAACCATGGCATGAAGGATATCTCCGGCGTCACCAGTATCCTTCGCCCTGACATCTGCCAGTACCCGATCAGAAAATGTGGTGATACTTTGTAACGCCTCTTTCCCGAACACCAAGGTAGAGACTGTATCAAACGGATTAAGCTGCTCGGCCAAATCAGCAGCCTGCTGCTGTTCCGTGCCACTTAACCGCAATTCGATTGCACTGGATAATTCTTGAGTCATAACATTCCTTAGTGACTATAGTTAGGGAAATAGTGCCAAAGTTGCTCGAAATGGCGACTAAAAGCCTGAACATGACGGCTATCATCAGTCAGTGTGATATCTTCGGAGTTATACTTCGAAGCACTACGCGTCCAGTTAAAACTGCCGTTAATCAAACGTTCTTCGTCAAACAAGGCAAATTTATGATGCATATGGTAGCTGGTATTATCGAGTTTTATCTCGATACCCTGACGGGCAAGATAGTCGATATCACTGCCAACATCGTTAATTTTGTCGTTATCAGTAATGATCCGTACCTTAACACCACGCTTATGGGTCGCTAAGATAGCCTCAGTCAGGTCATCATCGGCGATAGTAAATACACAGATATCAACCGATTTCGCAGCCCGTTTTAACTGATGGCGAATACCATTCACACAGCTATTGCCCGGTGAGAACCAAGACTCAGCCAACACCTCGCCATCACCACCGCGCGCCTTGTCCAGCTGCTTGATCACCTGCTCTAGCCACTTCAGCGCCTGCTGGGCATCACCAGACTCACGAATGATTTGCTGCACCAAGCTAAAGCTCTGGTTACGCAAATACGATAAGTCATCCGCCTTAAGTTCGGCCGTTGCCAGCTTATCGGCCAACGCACGGCGCTCCGTGTTATCTAGCTTGTAGTCTTCAAAACTCTCAATCAGCAGAGTCTGGATATCAAACTTCGTCACCGTTGGCCTCCTTGTTCGAACGATTCGATGAATGTTGCTCTTGCAGTAGCGACTGTGCCACTTTGGTGACACTCTGGTTCAACGCCACCATCTGCTGCACCATCTGTCCGGCGCGATCATCCGAGTCACCCATCTGCTGGCGGCGGTGGTAACCATCTTTAATACTCTGCCAGCGTTGTTGCTGCTCGTCGGTCATATCCCCACGAAGTTCCGCCAGCTTAAGCAGGTTCTCTTCTGTTCCGGCGGTTAACGTCTGGGCTTCACCCTGATAGTGATCCTGAAGCAGGGTTTGAAGTTCTTCATCGGTCATCACCGGCGAGATCTTTTCACCCAGCTTGTTCATGTTCCGGTAAGAACCCTGAAGCTTGAACGGTGGTTCTACCCGGTATTCATCCGCCATCGCAGCAGAAGCAATGTACTGCTGATTCACTTTCAGTACAGTTTGCTGCACTTTCAGTAGCTTATCGAGAGTGGCAACTATCTCGTTAGCCTCGGTCGACGAGTACGGATGGCTAAGATCACTCAGGGCAATGTTTTCCCCTCTCGCCATCTCGATCATGCTGTACAGATCATTCAAATCTCTTGTCGCCAGCGGCGCCAGTATCGAGTTTGAAGTCAGCGAGTTCTCAATAAAGGACAGCTCGAAGGCCGCTTTCTGATCAGAGAGCATGTCACCCAAGTTGTAGATATCGGCACGGTTAGCCAGCATATCAGGGATTTTGAAGACATCACCCGATTCGGTATACGGGTTACCGGCCATCACAACCGCAAACTTCTTGCCGCGCATATCGTAGGTTTTGGTTTCGCCTTTCCAGCTACCTTCTACGCGTCGTGTACCGTCACACAGCGAAATAAACTTCTGCAGGAACTCTGGGTTGGTGTGCTGAATATCATCGAGATACAGCAAAACATTGTTACCCATCTCGAATGCCAAGTTGATCTTCTCGACCTCACGAGCCGCATTCTGATCCGGCGCATCCTGAGGATCGAGCGAAGTGACCTCATGGCCAATTGAAGGGCCATTGATCTTCATAAATACCAGCCCGAGTTTATGGGCAACGTACTCGATCAGCGTTGTTTTACCGTAACCCGGTGGCGAGATCAGCAATAGCATCCCCATTAAATCGGTTCGCTTGTTGTCTCCCATTGCCCCCATCTGTTTTGCCAGGTTGTCGCCAATTAGCGGCAAGTAACTGTCACTGATCAGCTTGTTGCGGACAAATGACGTCAGAGGACGTGGCTTGAACTCGCCCAGACGAATAGTGTGCTTGGCCTGTTCCAGCAAGGCTGCACGCTGCTTCAGGTAGGCATCATATTGCGGAATGGTGTGGCTATCATGATGCTGACAGCGCTGAAGGAACTCATCCAAGGTAATCGTCAGTGTGCCTTCTTGCACTCGCTGATGCTCACCCAGCAAGTCAGTGACGTTGAGCTGCAATGAGAAATCGACCGGACTTAACATTACACGGCTATTATCGCGAATTGTTGCTAACGCCGCCGCCTCGGTGACAAATGCCTGCCCTTGGTTCTGGTGCTCACTATAGGCAGTTAACCACTGCAGATGATCGGCAAATTCCGATACATCGGATGATGATTCAGGTAACCAGCCCAAACTCCGGCGAAATGCCAGGTAGACATCACACAGCTCAATGGCATCACGGCTTACGTCAACCTGCAGCGAATCTTGCCCCAGCAGACGGGTGGCATAATCGGCACTGCGCTGAAGATAGCACGGCATATATTGCGGCAATTCTTTAATCAGTGCCTCTTTGAGGGCATCGAAAGCAGTCACTGATGAAAGGTGCTGTTTCATCAACAAGGCATTACGGGCCTGCTTGCGCCACTGCTCAATATCTTCGGCAGTCGTCTCCACCAGCCAGAGCAATGCATTGGCTCTTGAGGCCTGATCAAAACGCAGTAATCCTGCCTGCTCATAGCATGGCAGCACAGCCTGCAAAATCTTCTCGGCGTCATGGTCATGTACACCTTTGACGTAACCTTCACGGTAACGAGGCGCGGCATAGCTCTGGATAAGCTTGAGCAAGGTGTTGTCTTTGAGCGCCTTAAGCAGCTCTTCTACCGTCAGGTTTTCTTGCTGTTGCTGTGCTGACTTGAGTACGCTGTAGGCAAGATATTCTGCACGGTAGACATTGTCGGTCTCTGAAGCCACATCCAGTTTGGCCATCGACTGTAGATCCAGAAACTCCTGGTTGGTAACCGGTTCATAGTAGTCAGTACCAGAGATATGCAAGCTCAACGCGCTATCGTGTTCAACCAAACTAAGATCCAGTGCCTGTTGGTTGACGCTAAATCGATGCTTGCCAAGGCGCAGTACTTTCCCGCCCTGCTCGAAAATGTCCTGGTTATCGCGAAGTGAGCGAAGCGCCTGATCCTGTGCCGCCTTGAGGCGACTATCAATCGTATCGGCTTTAACACTATCACCAAGATCTCGAATAGACTGGGACAACTGGTGCAGCTTCTGAACCATGTTGTCTGTTGCAAAGAAGCTATTAAGTGCCGCGACATCTTCAAACCGGGCCACCCGCTTTTCGATGCTTTTGAACGTGACATCCGCCGCCTGATCCAGGTTCTGTACCCGGCGCTGCTGCGCAGTGATCAGCTGTTGCTTGTGGCCTTCCAGTGTTGACTGAATTTCATCGCGTTTAGCGTAGATTTCAGCCAAAAACTCATCAAAATCAGCAAATCGTGATTCCAGTTTTTCCAGCTGGCCAATCAGTTTCGCCAGCTGCTCATCGCACTGCTCTGGAGTTTGTGCCTGCTCCATTGCACTGTTGACGGACTGAGCCAACAGCTTGAACTGAGAGCTGAACTCGGCTTTCGCCTCGCCACCACGCAGCGCCTGATGTTTTTGCTTGAGGCGGGCCGACGTTGCATTCAGCTTAGCAGTCACTTCCGTTGTCAGGTCGAGGATCCGGGTAGACTGCGTCGGATCGTCGGTTTCGATATCAGCAACCTCTTCCGTTACCAATGCCAGATTATTGCGGACGCGATCGACACGCTCCTGCAATGCTGCCAGCTCAGTGGTTTTCTCGGAAGTTAACAGCTGATCATCAATTGAAGCGATATCTTGCTTATACGGAAGGTAGGCTTTTTCATCTTGTAGCAGATCCAGCAATACCTTGTTGAGATCCTGCCTGTGATGATCAAGCTGCTCCTGTAGCTCAACCACCTGATCTTCTGGCATATAACGGTGTTCCCGCAGTGCCATCACATTGCCCACTTCCGCCTTAAGCTGAGCGAGCAAGTCCAGCAGAGTATTGGCTTCATCGCGGGGCGCCAGTTTCAGGCTACCCACCAGCTCAGTCACTATTTCCTGCTGCCGGGCCATTGCGGTTTCAGCATGCTGCTGGAGCTGGCGGACTTTAGCAAACTCATCAATGATCAGATCAGCCGTCGCCATTAGCTGACTGACAGCATCCCCCAGCCCAATGGCCGTGGCATTGCTTAGCCAGTCATAGGTATCCAGAGTTGTCTGACAGGTTTTAAGCAGCGCTTCATAGGCTGTTTGGCTTACTTCTTCGCTTTGCGCCAGCTGACAGATAGACAGCAGCGACGAAAGCGCCCGGACTAACTCGGCGTTACCCAGGTTGACCAGGAACGGGTCTGCCCCTTCCCTGTTTGTCTGAGTGTAGTTTTCAATGTCGGTGAACGGCGTCTGCCAGATCCGCAGCGGGTGGATAGTCGAAGCCTCGGCATTCTCGGATACCCGGAACATCAGCATGCGACCATCGGGATACACACTATAACCATGGCTGTGCATCGGCGCGGAAAATGCCTTCTCAATCAGGTTATAGGTGTAGATAACGTAGGAGCCTTTCTCGACATCAAAGAAGAAATAGAGAATATCTTCGCCATTCGGCGAGGTGACCTGCTTGAAGAAATGCAGTTCTTGCCATGATTCCTCGAAGCTCTTGCTCTCACCGTTAGCCAGTACATAACCGTGAGAATATAAAATACCGTGATTTTCCGGCAGAGCCTTGGCACTGACACCGATGGCATCCGCCCTGACAACTTGCAGGTTCAGCGAGTTATAAATGAAATAGCGATACTCTTTTTCCCGATTCGGCAGCATTTTCAGCAAGATCAAATCGCCGAGTTCAGCATAGGCGATTTCGGCATCGGCGATGGTCTGATAGGCATCATCAACCGGTTCGTCGTAGATCCCCTGTCCTTCTTCGGTATTATTTTCGACCTTGATGGTCAGGTCGCCGCCAACACATTCGACAAACAGGCGATCTTTAATCGACACATGCGGGTGTTCGCCGCTGATGTGATCGTCGCGGGTTGTCATCACCCATTCAAAGTCATGCTGCTGGGCTGAAGCGAGTGCTCGCTGACCCTGAGCATCGAGATATCGCACCGAGTCCTTGCCGATTTCAAACCGGAACACTTTACGATCTTCCGCCCGCATCCCGATTTGGAACGCCAGATACAGAATATTTTCCTGACGGGAGATTTGCGACAGGCGAGCATCTTTGTAGTAGGTAAAGAGCTCGGTAAATTCGTGGCTGAACTGGGGATCGCTGAGGAATGAATCTTCCAACCCTACCGGGTCCATTCGGAATGTGCCGTCATTTTCAGACAGGGTATACAGGCCGAAGACATCATTCAGTGCAGGCGCTGTTTTGAGCCCCATGAATACCTGATAGCCGAACAGCAACTGGCCGTTTACCTGGGCCATATCGACCGGAATACTTCGGCTATCGGTCTGAACATTGGCTTTGCCGGTTAGCGAGAACTCACTGCCGCCAAAAGTTTCCTGACGCTTTTGGTTAAATGTCTGCGCCAGAGATTTTAATGCATCACCTTGTTGGGAGAGCCGGGATTTAAGAACCTCATAGGCCCCAGCCTCGCCAACTGCTTTATCAATTGCACTATCAGTCGTTGTTTCTGTCACTTTACTCAATCCTTGAACCCCCTCAGGCCTCAAGCCTCAAGCCTCAAGCCTCAAGCCTCAAGTCCTAGGGGGTTGCCTGTCAGTTAACTATCAAGCGAGCTATCTGTTTTAGCTGATAACTTTTCTTTCAGGGTCGATAGCAAGTCAGCCGGGCTGTTGGCCGAATTCAGCAGATTCGCAATGGCGATATTGCTGATATCGTTAGATTTGAGTTCAGTGTTTTCAAGAATATCTTTCAGATCCTGCGGCAGGCTGCGATTACCGTTCATGTACTCGCTGACTAGCGGCGACAAGACCTCAGACTCGCTGAAGCGATTATCCAGTGCAGCCGAATCGATCACCGTACGGCGAATCTGCTCCATACCTTCACCGCCGAACAGCTTAATATCCGCTGCTGCCAATGCCTGAGCCAGCGCTTTCGCACTTTCAGACGACACTTCCTGCTGGGCAGTAATGCGGGCAATTTCCAGATCTTTCTGCTGCTGAAGCTGCATCACCCACTTGTCGTGCTCACGCGTCTGGTCGTCATATTGACGAGCCGCCTCGAAGCGCGCGGTCTGGGCTTCGGCTTCTGCCAAACCTTTCGCACGCAGTGCTTCTGCTTCCGCCTCACCGGCAGATTGCAGTGCAAAGGCTTCGGCTTCACCTGTTTCCTTAATCGCTATAGCGCGTTCACGTTCAACTTCAACCTCAGCCATACCTGTGGCACTGATCTGCTCTTTCTCAGCCTGCGCCATACGCTCTTTCGCAGCCGCTTCACGATCCTGCTTAACAAATTCCGCTTCTGCCTGCTTGGTCTGTACGGCATACTCGGCTTCGGCAATGCGTGTCTTCACAGCCAGCTCATTTTCGGCATCACGGGTACGGATCTTAATTTCCGCTTCGTTTTCAATTAATAACTTGTCGGCTTGTTCTTTGGCTGCTTCTTTCTCGGCTTTCGCCGCCACCAGCAATTCAAGCTGCTTGGCTTCCGCTTCTGCCTCGGCTTCAACCATACGGACTTTCTTCTGACGATTAACCTGCTCGGTTGCACGCAAGTTCTCGGTCTCTTCTTCCTCACGGGCAATCTTACGCTCGATTTCAACACGCTGGGAACGGGTTTCCGCGACCGACTTCAAGGCTTCTTCGACGGTTGTTTCTTTGTCCATCTCTTTCTGCGCCACTTCGGTTGCAGTACGAACTTTTTCCGTTTCCACTGCGCGGCTCAACTCTTCTTGCTGAATGGCTACCTGACGCTGGTTGGCAATACGAGTCATCTCGACTTCCATCTCGACCGACTCTCTCCTCTTCGAGACTTCTTCTTCGGTCTCTAGCTGAGCCAGGCGAGTAATACGCTCGTACTCCTGACGCTTTTCTTCCGCCAGTGCCTGCTCTTGTGCCTTGATAATATCGACCTCACGCTGGGTGCGGGCAATACTTTCTTTTTCCTGCTTGTCGAGTTGCAGACGGTTAGCTTCTGCTTCGACATTTTTCTTCTTGATCGAGGTTTGCTCATCCTGACGGATCGCATTGGTTTCAGTGTTTTTCACCGAAGTAATCGAGGAGATCTTGCGGATCCCTTCAACATCCAAAATGTTGTTAGGATCGTGTGCTTCCAGCGCAGTTTGATCGACCTTGTCGATAACCACATCGTAAATCTTGAAGCCATCCATCTCGCTGCCGATCACCGTTACTACGGCATCACGGAACGCACGGCGGTTCGTCAGCAGTTCTTCGAATCCAAATTGCTTAACAGCTGTCTTCAATGCTTCGGAGAATTTCGGCTGGAAGTGTTCTTTCAGGCGCTCCGGGTTTGATGCACCGATGGTGGTAAATAGCTTGGCGACACGAATAATGTCATCTTCTTCGTGGTTAACACCAATATAGAAATCGACTTTTAAGTCAGCACGAATGTTGTCTTTACAATGCAGGCCTTCGTATTCTTCACCTTCCTGATCTTTGCGACCGCTGCGGACCACCGAAATCTTCTTACGGGTGATGTCCATATATTCCGCACGGTTAACGACCGGCCAGACGAACGTACCAGTCAGAGAGGCACGGGTACGATCAACGCCGTTGATGATCAGAGCTTCACCTTCGTTACGAACTTTACGATAGCGTGAGGTCAGGAATAGCAAGATCACCAATACAATTCCAATACCAGCAAGAATAAACATCATGCTTGGAGACAAAACCATCGGACAACTCCTTTGTAAACTTAATAAATAATATAAGCCGCTAGCCTGTTATTCAGGCTAACGGTGTAATGGGTAGGCTAGAAGCAAATAAAGGCAAGAAACTAAATCTTGGCGACCAGATATTTTTCCAGGCTCGGGTGTTTCGAGATGATGACGACTTCATCGCCGTAGTGAATATCACCCTCTCCCTCAATATAGGCATCTAACTGAATTTCATTTCCATCCTGGCGGATCACAACCTCACCATGCTCTGCAGAGATCTGGTTGCTGCGGACACTGGCTCTCATCCCTTCATAGTTAATTTTGGCGAATGCATTTTTGGCATTGAACACCGGCCCTAGAGGCTTAAGAGCAAACGCAGAGATATGAAGAGAAAGGTAATAGATAACAAAAAGTGCCGGCACAGTCACTGCGTAGAAAACAGCGCCAGAAAGCAGGCCAAACAGATATTGATTGAGGTAATACGTCAGCACCACCGCGAAGAAGCTACTGACTGTCAGTGCCACAGGTAGCGGAACCTGAGAAACAATCGGCGGCAGCATTAACTTGGCTGACCAGCCCGAATCCAAATCCACGCCATCTGCATCGCCGAGGCTGCCGTCAGACAAATCAAAGATCAGGTCGATGAGCATCAATCCGAAAAAGAGGCAGAAAGGAACAGAGAAGACAACTACGGGGTAGGACAACAGGGCATTAATGAACGCAGACATTAATAGACAAACCTCAACAGATACAGCCCAACTATCAAGACATAATATGCAACTCTCCATTCCCCAACAAGATGATTATGGCTGTGACAGGCATTTTTGCGGTTTAGCTCACAGCTCGCAAAGTTAAGTAAAAACAATAACTACCAATCGAAAAGTGATGAATATTTCACCACTCATTCTATAACGTTGACCATCTCCTACAGCCAAAGACTAAAACGCATAAAATTCACCCAGTCACAATAAGTACAAAAAACCACCAAACGATCACACTGCGGAAATATCGACCAATTTATTGACTCCAATTATTCTATTCATCTGAATTTGGAGGTAGAATCCAGCCCTTCTTTCTGAACAGCACTTTGATAATGATAGATTTCACCGTATTGCCGGTATACCTGACGGCAGTAGTCGCCCTATTACTTATGCCCGGACCGGATATGTTACTGATCGCCAGCTCTAGCCTGAGCTATGGCAAAAAAGTCGGCGTATTTGCAAGCCTCGGCAATGCCACCTCTGGTGTCGTTCTTACCGTTCTTGCCGCAATGGGCGTCTCGGCACTGATCGCCATGAACCCTATTGCCCTTCAGGCTCTTCGCCTGCTAGGTGGTGCCTACCTGCTTAAAATGGGCTGGGACTGCATGCGTACCAACCCGGCAGATGCCCCGGATGTCGAACATACTTCAGGCCTGGCGAAAACCCTTTACCGCCGTGCCGTGATCAGCAACCTGCTAAACCCAAAAGCTCTGATCTTCTTTGTCCTTTTCCTACCACAGTTTGTCTCGGGCCAGGTTTCGGCTTCCTCGGGCGAACAGATGCTGGTACTTGGACTGCTACTGAACGTGCTCGGTCTGCTGTTTAACCTGTTCCTGGTCACTATGGTCGGCAGCCTGGGACAGCCTTTGCTGAAAAACGAAAAATTCAGAACCAACCAGCACAAATTTATGGGGCTGGTGTTCTTTGTTCTGGCTATCTGGCTATTGGCGTCACAGTTACCGACAGCCTAACCAGAACCTGCTCTGACCTATATACAAAACACCTCGGCCAGATATCTGGTCGAGGTGTTTTTTTATCTATCTTTAGATATAAACAAGCACTGAGCTACATCTTGGGTGCCGTCCAACTGCATAGTCCCAACTGAACCTCATCAAAGCGAGCTACAAAACTCGAATCGAGCGGGCTGCATGCGTAATAACCGACGCTAACAGGCAACGAGGCGGGTGGCGGGGGATCCACCTGCCCCATTTCCTGAGTCGTTTCCCCCAGCAAATGAAGATGAAACACCCGCATCTGACTGTAGTGCTCGCCGTCAAACGAGGATTCAATCAGAAAGTCCGGTCCCCGACGGCTGAGCCTGAACCAGACTTCAGTGGTCGAGGCAATATCCGTTCCCGACCAGTCTGAATATCCAAAGTTGGTCACAACACTACTGAGCCTCGCCAGATGCGGATTTTCATGCTCGATCGATGCCTTAAACCAATTGTCCTTATTGAGGTAGATAACGAGCCCGGCCTGATCCTGCCGGGCTTTATAGTCAAAACGAACCCTTACTGACAGGGTGAAGTTTTCGTCAATGCTGGCCAGCAGCGCCGGGGCATTTTCGTTCTGAAAACCATAATAACTACGTTGCCAGAAGTCCGTTTCTGGCTCGGTGACGATTGTTAACTCGCCACCGTCCACCAAAAATTGTTTTGGCTGGTTAAGCCAAGTCATTGCTTCAGCATTCATTACCTAATCCCTGTCAACAATGCTCGTTGTTATTATCGGTTGATCAGCAGTACTCGGGTTTCATACGGTTGCAGAGCAAAGCAGTGTGTCGGTTTTTGCTCGGTAACACCGGCATAGTTGGACAACACGTACTCACCCTTTTCAAGCTCCAGGGCTTTGGGCAGGAAGCATTCAACCACTTCGCCATAATAGTTATTGATACAAACCAGTACCTGAGACTCGGATTCCCGCTTGTAGCAGAAGATGCTGTCGTGCTCCGGCATCATATCGGTGTAGTCACCGGTCGTAATAACGTCGATTTCCTTACGCAGCTCAATCAGGCGACGATAGAAATGGAATACCGAGTTGTCATCGACTACCGCTTTTTCTGCATTGATTTCAGGATAGTTAGCAGCCACTTCCAGCCAAGGTTGCCCCTTTGAGAAACCAGCATATTGACTGTCGTTCCACTGCATTGGCGTACGAGAATTATCACGAGACTTTTGGGCCAGAATAGCCAGCATATCCTGCTCGGTTACGCCATGTTCGTTCACCATGATGTCGTACATATTGGTGCTTTCGACATCACGATACTGTTCTATTGATGTATAGCCCGGGTTGGTCATGCCAATTTCTTCACCCTGATATACATATGGTGTGCCCTGCATCATATGGACAGACGCCGCCAGCATTTTTGCCGACTCGACACGGTATTGCTGATCATCACCGAGGCGGCTGACAACACGCGGCTGGTCGTGGTTACACCAGAACAGTGCTCCCCAGCCTTTGCCATTGAGGCCTTGCTGCCAGTGGTTAAAAATCTCTTTTAGCTGCAGGAAGTCAAACGGTGCCTTGGTCCATTTCTCGCCATTCGAGTAATCGACTTTGAGGTGGTGGAAGTTAAAGACCATCGACAGCTCTTTACTGTCCAGCGAAGAGTATTGCTGGCAATGCTCCAAAGTCGTGGATGACATTTCGCCAACGGTGACCGAACCGTATTTCTGGAACACGGCCTCGCTGATCTCCTGCAGGTATTCATGCACCCGAGGACCATCAGTGTAGAAACGGCGACCGTCGCCCAGACAGTCATTCGGAAAATCTTGTTGCTTGGAAATTAGGTTGATAACATCCAGGCGGAAACCATCAACACCCTTTTCGGCCCAGAAGCTAATCACATCTTTCACTTCCTGGCGCACTTTCGGGTTTTCCCAGTTCAGGTCAGCCTGCTCTTTGGCAAACAGGTGGAGGTAGTACTGGCCCGTTGCTTCATCAAGCTCCCAAGCATTACCGCCGAACTTGGACTGCCAGTTGGTTGGCGCTCCGCCATCAACCGGATCTTTCCAGATGTAGTAATCACGATAAGGGCTGTTCTTATCTCCCAGTGCCGACTGGAACCATGCATGCTCGGTCGAGGTATGGTTGACCACGATATCCATTACGATACGGATCCCACGCTGATGGGCTTGCTCTAGCAGCTGGTCGAAATCGGCCATGGTGCCAAAGTCAGAGTTGATGTTGTAATAATCGGAAATGTCGTAGCCGTTATCGATCATTGGCGAGCTGTAAACCGGCGTCAACCAAATCGCGTCGACACCCAATGTTTTCAGATAATCGAGCTTTGAGATAATCCCTTGAATATCACCCGTACCCTGACTTCCGCTGTCGCAAAAGCTCTTAGGATAGATTTGGTAAATAGTCGCCGTACGCCACCATTCAAATTGCTCTTTCATCGTGTCTAGCCTGAATGTTGAATTGAAGTTTGATGTGGCTGCCGATGAATACCGGCAGCCAGTTTTTATCGCTGTATTTTGTAGGTTTATCTACTTATTAAGCAGTTTGAGGAGATTGTTCGATTTCGCCTTTCGCCTGTGCACGCTTGTACATAATCAGAGTAAGAGCGATTGGTACAATAACTGCAACCAGCATGGCGACTAGGTATACCATCCAGTACTGAGGCTGGATTGACAAGATACCCGGCAGACCACCCACACCGATACCGTTCGCCATTACACCGGCGCTACCACAGATTGCAGCGGCAATCGCAGAACCAATCATGGCGCTAAGCATCGGGAACTTGTACTTAAGGTTAATACCGTACATCGCAGGCTCAGTAACACCCAGGTAGGCAGAGATTGCAGCCGGTACAGAGATTTCACGCTCGTTGTGTTTTTTGCTAATCCAGATGATACCCATAACAGCCGATGCCTGAGCAATGTTAGACAGTGCAATCAGAGGCCAGATTGGCGTACCGCCCATGTCTTGCATTAGCTGAAGGTCAATCGCATTGGTTGTGTGGTGAACACCGGTGATTACCAGCGGTGCGTACAGGAAGCCAAAGACCATGGCACCCAGAATCGCAAAGTCACCTGTCATTGCCACTTTCGCCGCGTAACCAACTGCATCACCCAGCATACGACCGAACGGACCGATGAATGCGTGAGCAAGGATCACTGACACAATGATAGAGACAAACGGTACAATAACCAGGTACAGGTACGCCGGAATAATCCGCTTGAGGTTGGTTTCAATAAACGCTAATGCGATACCTGCCAACATTGCCGGGATCACCTGAGCCTGATAGCCGACCTTTTCAATGACGAACAGGCCAAAGTCCCAACTTTCGGGTACTTGCTGTCCGATAAGATAGGCGTTCATCAGCTGCGGTGATACCAGAGTCACACCCAGTACGATACCCAGAATCGGTGTACCACCCAGTTTCTTCACTGTCGACCAACACACGCCAACCGGCAGGAAGAAGAAAATCGCTTCGCCAATCAGCCACAGGAAGGAGTGCACTGTCGCCCAGAATTGGCTAATTTCGGTCAGAGTCTGACCGTCAAACATCCGGATGTCGCCGATGACATTACGGAAACCGAGGATCAAACCACCGGTGATAATTGCTGGCAGCAACGGAACAAAAATTTCGGCAAGGTGTGAAATTCCTCGCTCCAGCAAACTCATATTCTGGCGGGCTGCCACTTTTGCCTCTTCCTTGCTGGCGCCGGCACTGCCCGTCATCTCAGTTAAAACTTTATATACCTCGTCTACTTCGGTACCGATCACTACCTGAAATTGACCCGCATTGGTGAAACACCCTTTCACCATTGGGATTTCTTCAATTTCTTTGACGTTAGCCTTGTCAGTATCGCTAAGAACAAAACGCAGTCGGGTCAGACAGTGACTAACGCTAGCAATGTTGTCACTGCCACCGATTAACTCCACCAGACGCTCGATTTGCTGTCGATTAATCTTACTCATGCCGATGTCCATGTTTATATTTGATAGGGAATGTCGTTATTGTTATCCCGCAATGGGAATGTTCCCACCGCTCGAGATAATAATGGCAAAGCCAACCCAAAAAGAAAATGGGAACATTCCCACAACGTGAATCAGTTCACACATTCAGGTTACTTATTAAACGCGCCCCACCTATAACACGATTGTAGGATAAGCGGGATCGTTTAGCTTTTCATCCTGGCTACAGGCTTGCCTCTTGGGTTAAATGGGTAATGGTTTGCTGCCCGGAAAGCTGCTTGATCAATAAGTTGGCCGATGCATAGCCGGCCTTAAAATAGCCCGGATCAATGCTGAAAGTATTGGGAAAAATAAATGAGAGGAGATCGGTGGCACCAACACCGGAGACTTGAATATCACTGCGACCCAGTTCCTGAAGCCGCTTGGCAACGCCCATGGCCAAGGTGTCACTGGCACAAACTATCGCCTGGGTCTCAGGCCCTATGACATCATCGGTCAGTTGATAGGCACTTTCATGGCTAAGCTGTCCGGTCTGGAAACATGGGACTATATCTGCCTCCTTACAACAGGCCTTATAGGCGTTCAAGCGCATCAGGCCGGTGGTCTTATCGCTCGGGTCGACCCCCATGTAGCTAATGTGCTGCTTGCCCTGCTGTATGAAGTGGTTCATGGCCAACTCGATGATGCCATGATTGTCGTAGCCGACCGACGAGATCCTATCGGTATCCACAGCAATAACGACGGCTTTGTGCTTGAGCGCCTCTATTGCCGACAAATCGCAATCGGAGAAACCAAACACTATCACCCCGTCGACATTACGCTTTTGCAAAACAGCAAGATGCTCGTTGGTTTTCTCGGCACTGAACTGGCTTTCCATGATCACGGCATCGTAGCCAGCCTGATAGATCACTTCCAGGATCCCGCTTACCGCTTTATTTTCCGACGGAGAGTCCAGACGCGAGAGAATGATCCCGACCACCTTGGCGCTGCCTCCCCGCATAGCCTGTGCAGACTTGGACGGTACATAGCCAGAATCCCGGATCACCTGCTCAACCTTTTCACGGGTTTCCGGTTTTACCTTTGGATCATTGGTGAGAACACGGGATACGGTTGATTTTCCGACCCCAGCCAATTTGGCAATATCAAGAATAGTGAGCTTCTGAGTCATAATTAATACAAGCTAATACAATCCCCTCTATTGTCACCGTCATACTTAGGATTTCAATCATTTTCGGCAGCATTATCTCAAAATCCTTCCGGATACCGGCAAATATTCCCTGCCAATTATCAAATCGCGAAAAAATGACAAAGTAGTGATTAATGACAAATACTTACAGTAAGCGGACATTCACTAAAACAAAATCGGATAAATTGCTCACTGTGATGGTATTTACTTGAATTCTTTATATTCCGTCCCCATATCTATTATGGAACTAAACATTAAAAGCTATAAATTGCTAAAAGTCGTGTTGGCCTGTTCTTTTGCTCCCCACTCTTTAATATGCCTACACGAGTAAAAGCATAAGGATGATTATGATTACTCACGTTGGCATTATCGATCAGGATCCCGTAAGACTGATAACCCCTTTACTCGACCACGGCATTCCCGCCGATAAGATGATTTTTATCGGCACCCTGGACCAGCAGGAACAATATAACCGACTGGCTTCGATTCTTGCGCCTCGAAATATTCAAGCCGAATTCTTTACCATCCCAGATTCCATCAACATCACCTGCATCCGCCGCCGCCTTAACGAACTAGCCGCCGAGCTAAAACAGCAACAGTCTGAAATTTGGTTTAACGCCAGCTGCGGACTTCGCCACCGCCTGTTATCGGCCTATGAAGTATTTCGTACCTACCACTGGCCAATCTATGTGATTGAACCTTTCAGTGACGAGATGTGCTGGCTATATCCAAATGACCGCGAGCAACAGCAGGTCGAAGACCGGATTCAGCTTACCGATTACCTGACCATTTTTGGTGCCCGTTGTGAACTGCCTGAGACCATGGTTCCAGAGGCGCTGAACGATCAACTGTGGGAACTGGGTCAACGCTGGGCCAGCTCAGCGCTGGAACTTGGACCAGGGCTTGCCACCCTTAACTACCTTGCGACCACCTGCCGTAAAGAACAGAAACTCGATGTCGCGCTAAGCGAAAAACAGCAAGGCTACAAAGAGCTTGGGATGCTGCTCTCCGATCTGGAAGATACGGGGCTTGCCACCTACAACAATGGCATCCTGACGTTCAAACACGAGGAAGCACGCCGCTTTGCCAATGGTGAGTGGCTGGAGAATCTGGTTCACAGCACCGTACGTGCTATCCAGAACGAGTTGCCGACCATTCAGGACCACTCTCTGGGTGTGCAGGTATACCGTAAGATTGGCGAACGCGAAGTCCGAAATGAGCTGGATGTGGCTACCGTGGTCAATAACAAGCTTCATATCATCGAGTGTAAGACCAAAGGGATGCGCGACGACGGCGATGACACGCTCTACAAGCTGGAATCTCTGCGTGACCTGCTTGGCGGCCTGCAGGCGCGTGCGATGCTGGTCAGCTTCCGTCCGCTGCGCCACCATGACCTGGTACGCGCCCAGGATCTGGGGCTGGCAATTATCGGTCCGGATCAGCTTGGTGATCTGCAAACCCACCTGCACAACTGGCTCAGAGATGCTGGTGGTCAAAGTCATAACGTGGCCTAAGCAACAACCCTTAGAACATGAGTAACGGGTACTTAGTGACCCGTTACTCTTCCCCCTTCGTAAATTTAATTCAAGCTACTTACCCTCAAGCGACTAAAAACTCCACCTAACCTGCCAGAACAATTGGGTGTTCGCTGTTTGCCCGAACAGGCTATCACTGCTGCCGTCAAAACGCTGGATCACAGTCAGCATCTGCCAGTCATCGGCCAATGAGTAGGTATTGCTTGCGCCGACGAAAAACGAGCCGTCATCGTAGTAGGTCCCCGAGAAAGTCAGCCTGCTCAGCGGCGAAATATCAAAACTGGCATCAGCATACCCGCTGAGCTTGGTAAAGCTCAGAGTTCGGGCCGTGAGCGGTAAGTTGAGAAACGCCAAGGCATTTCGCGGCTCCTGCGGATCAGAAATATGTAAAAGCGCTGCGCGCGTCATCCAATTATGTTTCCCGCCAAAGCTGTAATCGACCTCGATACTGGCAACAGAAGTGGATGTCAGGTTTTCCCCCCGCCATTCATCTCGAACCGGATCGAACCAACCAACTTCACCGCGAAACCCAGCCCCTTTGATGTCTCCGGCAAAACCTGCCCCAACCACATAGTCCAACCCCGATTTACCCACCAGCAGCTGCATATCCCATCCCTGCCGATTGAAAAAATAACGTCCGGCATAACTGTGCAACTCACTGTCCCGGCTCGGGCTGTAAACCAGATCAACCGAGCTGGCGAACCCCAGCTTGTGACTAACCATCACCGCATCGCTGCCGGAACGCTCTTCGTAATCAAAATCATAAATCGAATATGAGTTAAAAATATCGTTGGGATTCCACAGCGTTGCCATTCCCCAGTTAATCCGAAAACGACCGGTTTGCAGTTGCCAGTCCTGATGCTGCCAGGTGAGATAAAGTCGATCAAACTGCGTAGTACCGACCACGCCGCTCTTGTCGATCCAATTCGTCGTCAAGTCCATATAACCCGGATCCAAACCCACCAGCTGACCGAATCCCGGTATTTCTGCACTATCACCGAACAGCAGGCGATTACGCATCCCGACATTAAAACGCACATCCGGGTTAAAACGGTATTCAAAGTTAAACCGCTGGTGAATGAGATGATCGAGTCCGTTACTTTGGTCGTCGGGCAATACCGCCGTGGCCATGTATTTAACATAACCGTTTAAGCCCCAGTCCTGCTCCGGTTCCAGTCCCGGTATCCCTCCCGGCACTTGTGCCATCACCGAGATACTGGCGACGCTAGCAAGTATGCAAAGACTCTTCACTGGCGTCGATCCTCTTTAAGCTCCCCGTCTTCAAAAACAATCACCCGGCGTGCCCGTTTGATCACCCGAGGATCATGGGTCGAGAATATAAACGTCGTGCCTTCTTTCTCGTTTAGCTGCTGCATAATATCAAGCAGCTCAGCAGTACTCTGCGCATCGAGATTTGCTGTCGGTTCATCGGCCATCACAAAGCGTGGCCGTGGGGCTAATGCCCTTGCCACGGCTACACGTTGTTGCTGGCCACCGGACAACTTGGCAGGTATCTTGTGTTGCTGCTCAGCAAGGCCAACCTGCTCCAGTAGCTCTTCCGCTCGCTGACGGCACGCTTTTTCACTGTGTCCCTGCAACTGCATCACGAACTCGACATTTTCCAATGCAGTCAGGACCGGCAACAGACTGTAGTCCTGAAAAATAAAACCAATATGATCCCGTCGAAAGGCAATCAGCTCTTTCTCTTTCAGCTTGCAGATGTCACAGTCGTCTATCCGTACCTCGCCCGAGGTCGGGTTATCGATGCCACCCAACATGTTAAGCAAGGTCGTCTTGCCTGAGCCCGACGGCCCCATCACAGCAACAAATTCTCCCTGCTCGATGGACAAATCCAGGCTCTTTACGGCCTGTACCGGAAAGTCCGAATCAGGGTTATAGGTCTTACAAAGCTGGTTAGTCTGAATCGTCATGATCAATGTTTCTCCGCCATTGCATCAACAGGACGCTGTTTTAGAATCTGCCGCGCCGGATAAAGAGCGGCTAACAGGCTCGCCGCGACGACAGTAATGAAAATCATCTGGTAATCCGCCAGCGAGACTTGTGGATACAACGTGGTATCGACTCCGAACGCACCAAGGCCTTCGGCCACCTTTCCGAGCGGCACACCGGTATGCTGCAGCAACTGCATTAATCCGAGACTGCCTGCTATTCCCAACAGGGCTCCGCTAATACCCAGCCAGGTCGTTTCCAGCATGATCAACAAAAAGATATTGTGCTTTTGCATTCCGACCGCCATCAGCACCCCAAATTCCCGGGTACGCTCAAATACTGACATCAGCATGATGTTAATGATGCCGAAACTCAGGGCGAGAACGAAGATGCCCAACATGATTGCATTGCTGGTCCCCATCTGATTAATGATCGATGCCAGCATCGGCTGTACCTGCTTCCAGTCACGAACGGTATTTTGCGCTGATGTTTGCTTCTGCAATTCATCTCGCAGCGCAAATGCCGCCTGCTCATCATCCAGCAATACCGCAATTTCATGGCTGCCCTCGATACCAGCCAATGCGGTTAAATCACTACGCCTGACAAAGACATTGCCTTCATCGAATCCCGACGAGGGGGTTTTAAATATCCCGCGAACACGAAAAGCCGCACCGGTTACATCACCGCTGGCATTGGTAAATGTCAGCACGACCTTGGAACCAATACGCAGACGCAGTCGCTCGGCAGTTTTGATTGATACCAATACAGGATTGCGACCTTCAGACGACAACCACTCTCCTTGGCGAATATTGGCTGCCAATGGCGTTACCAAGGTTTCAGACGCCACATCGATACCATTGATCCTGACTCCTCGGGCGCTGCGTGCCGAGGCGACCATACCGTCAGCCACAAACCGGGCAGACAAGGCTTTGACCTGCGGCAACTGTTCAATCTTTGCGATAAGCTGGCGAGAGTCTGTAATAATTGAGTTGATATCCGGATTAGTAAGATAGCGGCTATTGTGAATCTGGATATGGCTGGTCTGCCAGGCGATGGCATTATCTATCATGCTGCCATACATGCCGGTCATGAACCCCATCATACTCACTACCCCCATCAGGCCGAAAACCATGGCGCTGAGCATGATGCCGGTACGTAATTTATTGCGCCAAAGGTTGCGCCAGGCCAATTTAACCAGCATGTCCACCTCCTTTTAGCGCACTGACCAAATCCAACCGATAGACACGCCACATCGGATAGAGCATACAGAGCAGCAACAGGCCCAATACTATGGTGATCTGATTGACGAACAACCAGGGCTCCAGCAACACCGGCAGCACAGGATCCCAGCCCATTTCCAGGATCATCTCTGCCGTCTCGCCTGTAAGTACTATCGGGTTATAGTAAAACCAGATCAAAAACGGCGCTGCGATCACCAAACCGATCACCACACCCAGCAAAGCAATAAATAAGGATTCAATGCCAATGAGTGCAATCAGCCGCTTTCGCAGCAATCCGGTCGCCAACATGACACCAAACTCTCGCTGACGCTCAAGCGTCATCATCAACAAGGTGGCAAACAAACCAAAACCCACCACCCCATAAAGTAGATACATCATGATAATGCCACCCGCCTTATCCATCAGGATTTGCTGGGCCATTTCGGGGGATAAATCTTGCCAGTCCCGCACATTGGCCTGTCCGGCATAGTCTTCCGCTAGTTCGGCAACGGTCTGAGGCAGTTCCGACAAGTAACGAGTATGCAGTACCCATGCAGTGATCTGCTGCTCAGTGCTATATAACGTCTTGGCGAGAGCCAACGGCATATACACCAGTTGGTTATCAAGCTGCGGCATCGGAAAATCCAGTATCCCCTTGACCGGATACAAGCCAGCTGCAGTCTGACCCCGGTATCCCTGTCCATAGAGAATGATCTCATCGCCTACCTGTAATTCCAGAAAACGGGCCAGTCCTTCGCCTATCAGCACCTGCTTATCATCGGTCGACAGAAACGCCCCTTCGCTGAGCTTTCCGGCAATATTCGAATAATCATCTTCAAGCTCGGGGAGTACCCCCATCACCATGACACCTTTGGACTTATCACCGGCAGCCGCCAAGGCAAAAGACTCTATTCTCGGCAAAATACGTTCGATATTCGGGTGGTTCTTTGCCGCTGCAATGAACTGGCCATTGGCTGGCAACAAATCATCAATGCTCTGGCTGTCTGAAAATTCCGGGTGCTGGATCTGGATCAATCCGGTATAGAAACGGGCAGCATTTTCAATGTTATTGGCATAGCTTCCCTCTTGCAGGCAGCGCATAAACAACGACAAAGCGAGCGCCAATGCCAGTGCCGATGCCGTCAGCACCGTTCGTCGCTTCTGCCGCCATAGATTACGCCACGCTAACTTCACTAACATACCGCCTCCTGGTTTGCGTTAGTCGCGCAGCGCTTTCATCTGACTTAGCGAGAAGAAGCTGTCTTTGACGACAAAGTTAAATTGCGCCTGATGAGTAATAATTTGAGTTTTATTTCCCGGTTTATCGGCTGGCAGCATTTCCATCCTGGATGCTAGCTGGCGCCCTCCGAGCATTTTCACATCATAGGTTTTCATGGTATTGACCAGCTCATCGAACTCATCGAAGAACTCAACCTTGCGCTGCAAGTAGGTAGATTGCGAGATCCACAATCGCACCTTGTTCCACACCACGGGCGCATTCGGCTTGGCAATAGCATCGATAACCCAGGTCTGGTCGCCATCAAACACTTCCTTGCCGACCATCTGGTGCCGGTAGTCCACCACAATGGAAGACTGGTTGATTAAATCATCATTGGTAAAATCCGATCCCATCCAGGACTGACTCAGCATTGATGGTGCAATTTTGACAACTCGCTCGATGCTAGGGATCCAGTTCCACATTTCCCGATGGCGCTTGAGCGAGGCACTGCCTTTGTCTTTGGCAGGTGCTGTTACCAGCACCAGCGACAGATCCATGCCCTTGCTCCAGGTTTTCATACTCATGGTGCGGGTCCAGGTCGGGCGAATGATCTTCATGGTCGCTTCGGTATAGCTTGAATCACCCCGCATTTGCAGATCAGATTTTCTGACGATTTCTGTTGCCGTCTCGGCTAACAAGGCTGATGAAAACAGGCTAACCATCATTGCGATAAAACAGGGAACAACACGCATCACTTATTCCTTAGCAAATTGTCTGTAACTCGCCTTACTGCTTAAACAGGCGCGTTTATTTAAACCAGGCTGCCAATGTCGCCTGATCGATGAGCTTTAATGAATCCACCGGCGCACCGAGAATACGCTCAACAGATTGCTGGGCTGCCTCAACTTTACTGATTGCCTTCTGCAGTGGCTGCTCATACTGCTCTTGATGCAACAGCAAATCAGTTACCGCTTCAGAAAAGGCATACAAGAGTGAAACCACCAGCTCGGCCACATCTTCTGGTGACTGGGTATCGAATACACCTTCATCTATACCTTGCTGGATAATTACGGCATAGTCGGCAACCAATAGCTTCGCGCTTCCCGCCATCAACTTATGTTTGAGGGTCAGGTTCTCATCCATGTTGATGATCCTGGCAAAGCTGAGCAGCCCGTCTTTTTGTTCAATCTTCCACTGGTTGGTCATTTCCAGCAGCTGATTCCACTTACTGATCGCATCGAGATCCGGTGACGTTACAAGATCGCCTACCAAAGCTTGATACTGCAGTTGCATGTCATCAACCAAGGCCTCCAGCACCGCCTGCTTGGAATCAAAGTAATGATAGAAAGCACCTTTTGATACACCGACAGCGTTAATCAGATCATTCACTGACGTACTCTCATACCCCTTGCTATAAAACAAGCTTTGCGCCGCAGCAATAAATTCGCTGCGCCTCTCGTCTGCCGCTTTTACCACTCTTGCCATAAGGCTCTTCTCAACACATTCTCAATGATATTTACAACCGACCGACCGTCGGTATGTGTATAAAATATATGCAGGTGGTTTTAGTTATGCAAGAAACATCGTTGTTATTTGACCGGTTTATAGTTGAACTGTGAGCTCAAATGCCAGGTGGCAAAGAAAAACAGCAATACGAGAGATAGCAGCCTTCTGAATTAGAGAAGTACTCTGTTAGCCAAAATGATGGTGACACTTTCAATGCGAAGACAAGAGTTGGAGGCATAAAAAAACCGACGCTTGAGCATCGGTTTAATGTGTTTAGTGGTAAACAAACTCGCTGGAATTTAATTCGAGAGCAAGGCGGAAGCGCGCAGTTGATAACTATCAATGAGCACTTCCAACACAGCTATCGTATTAAATAGCCAGTGATAGCTATTACTCGGCCAGCATGCGACGAGCGGCTTCAACTACCACTTTGATAGAACGCGCTTCTGTTTCTTTCAACGTCGCGTGATCTGGGATTTCTTTCTGAGTACGGTTGATGATAACACCAGCTACACAACCAGCACGTAGACCTGAGCTTGCACACATTGTTAGCAGTGTTGCTGACTCCATTTCGAAGTTCAGAACACCCATTTGCTGCCACTCATCCATTGAGCCCTGGAAACGGCGTACAACACGGCCTGAGAATGTGTCGTAACGCTCCTGACCTGGGTAGAACGTATCTGAAGATGCTGTTACACCTGTATGTACTGTTGCGCCGTCTGCATCACATGCTGCTTTCATTGCAGTTGCTACGTCAAAGTCTGCTACCGCTGGGAACTCCATTGGAGCGAAGTGAAGGCTTGCACCGTCCAGACGAACTGAACCAGTTGATACGATCATGTCACCAACATTGATGTGCGGCTGGATTGCACCAGTTGTACCTACACGCAGGAAGGTACGAACACCTAGCTGAGCCAGCTCTTCTACTGCGATAGAAGTCGATGGGCCACCGATACCTGTTGAACAAACAACAACAGACTTGCCGTCAAGCTTAGCGCGGTAAACTGTGTACTCACGTGCACTTGCCAGGAACTCAGGGTTATCCATTAGGTTAGCAATTTTTTCAACACGTGCTGGATCGCCTGGAATAATTGCTAGTTCTGCACCGTTAAGATCTTCTTTGTTAACACCTAGATGGAAAACTGCGTTGTCAGACATAATCATATCCTTTCTTATACTGTTACCGCGTGATAGGGAAGTTGAGGTCCGCGGCTCTTTATCAAAAAAAATTGTGTTTTGACAATACTCTAATCAGAGCATTCTCAAAACACATGTTAACGATAGCCGATAGAATGACATATTTTAGTGACAGGAGTCACAATGATTGAAATAGGCTCAATTTCATCTTTCACAACAAGGTGACCCAGATCACATAAAATCGTTTACCTATGCTTTCCATCACAAAAAAAAAGCACCACCTAGGTGGTGCTCTTAAGGCAGTTAATCGGTCTGGTGCACCTACAATTCGCCCTTCACTTTAAAGCGAAGCAGTCTGAGGGCATTCAGTGTGACAAGCGCTGTTGCACCGCTGTCGGCCAAAACTGCGACCCAAAGGCCTGTCATACCGAGTAAAGTGGTGACAAGGAATACTCCCTTTAGCCCAAGTGCTATCAC
Source organism: Photobacterium alginatilyticum (assembly GCF_009910675.1). Classification (GTDB taxonomy): domain Bacteria; phylum Pseudomonadota; class Gammaproteobacteria; order Enterobacterales; family Vibrionaceae; genus Photobacterium; species Photobacterium alginatilyticum. The sequence continues at coordinate 197,045 of NZ_RSEJ01000007.1, forward strand.
GATATTTTGGTGGATATTGGCAAGTGTCGCCCGTGACAGAGCAATCATCACCGGAAGCTCCGATACCCGGTTATGGGTCAAGGCCGCATCTGCCGTTTCAAGCGCCACATCGGTACCGCCTCCCATCGCAATACCAATGGATGCCGTTTTCATTGCTGGCGCATCGTTAATGCCATCCCCTACCATCGCGACTTTCGCACTCTGGTTGGCAAGCTGCACTTCATTGACTTTGTCGGCAGGTAGCAAACCTGCACGGTAGTCGATGTCAATCTCAGCGGCAATGGCGGCAGCGGCTCGGGGGTTATCCCCCGTCAGCATAACGGTATGGATCCCCATCGCTTTTAAGTCTTTGATAGCTGTGTGGGTGTCATCCCTTAGGTTATCGCGCCAGGCGATCAGGCCAACCGGCGTTCCGTTCCGAACCGCAACCACCAAGGTTTTGCCTTCTCCTTCCAACTGCTCGGCCTCAACCTGCTGGGTCGAATTAAGGGTAACCGACTCAGGCAGCCTGTCAGCAGCAGCCAGCAGCAAGGTATCGCCATCAACATTTCCCTGGATCCCGCGTCCCGGCAGGGCCTCACGCTCACTGGCCTCGACAACCATCAGTCCACGCTGTTTCGCAGCATTAACAACCGCCTGAGCAAGCGGGTGCAAAGAGCCGGCTTCGACAGCCGCAGACTGACGCAGCAACCTGTCTTCATCACCGTCCCAGCTGACAATATCCGTCATCACCGGCTTACCCTGAGTCAGTGTTCCCGTCTTATCGAAGGCAACGGTCTCGATATGCCCCAGCTGCTCCAGCGCCGCTCCACCTTTAATCAGGGCACCACGACGGGCTGCCGCTGCCAAGCCAGAAGTAATCGCTGCCGGTATCGAGATAACCAAGGCACATGGGCAGGCAATCAGTAACAAAGTCAGTCCCTTGTATAGCCACTCATTCCATGGTTGAGCAAATAGCAGCGGCGGTATCACAATCACCAACGCGGCAAGCACAATCATGGCCGGTGTATACCAGCGGCTGAAACGATCTATAAAGCGCTCTAGCGGCGCTTTACGCGACTCGGCATCTTCAATCAGGTGCAAGATACGATCGATAGCGTTGTCGCCCTGCTCAGATGTGATCTTCAAGCGCACGACTTTATCTGTTACCAGAGAGCCCGCCATCACCTGTTCGCCAGGCTGTCGTTCGACAGGCACAGACTCGCCCGTTAATGCACTTTCATCAAAACTGGCTGTAATATCGACAACCTCGGCATCAGCCGGCAAACGGCCACCGGGAGCCACCTCAATCACATCGCTTTTTTTCAGATCTTCGGCAGCTACTTTTTCCTTGGTGCCATCCGTGCGTACCACTGTTGCTTTTTCCGGTACCAGATCCATCAGGGCTTTAACCCCGCTTCTGGCACGGGCTGAAGCATATCCTTCCAGTTGCTCACCAACTAGAAAAAGAAGCAAGACCATCGCAGCTTCCGCAGTCTCGCCAAGATAAAGAGCACCAATGGCAGCAACACTCATCAGGGTCTCGATGGAAAACGGCGAGCCACCTTTGCCAAGGACGATGGCTTTTTTGACAATAGGGACTAAGCCTAGCAAGGTGGTGAGCGTAAAGGCGATAAGCCCATAGGTTTCTGAGCTTTTATTGATGATGAAAGATATCAGCATCATCACCGCAATTGCGATGATGGGTAGATTCTGCTGCAGAAAACTTTTACTTTCTGCTTCACTGTCTTTGCTACGGGTCGAGATCAGCGGAAAACCCGTTTCTTTTGCTTTGGCTTCGATGGTGCCAGCCAAGCCGTCTGACTGACAGCTAACGACAAGCTTTTGGGTCGCAAACATAACTTTGGTAGTTTCAATACCGTCAATCCCAGATATCGCTTTTTCAAGCTTACTGGCACAGCTTGGACAGTCCATATTTTGGACTTTCCAGCTTAATGTGTTCGAATGGGTCGACTGAATTAATTCTGCTTCAAGTGCCTGTTCTTCTTCTGCTGACGTCGTGACACTACAACAACTGCTACCAGAGCAGCTATTCGACTCTTGTTCATGATGATGCTCATGATTTACAGGAGAATGGCTTACCGATAGCTCTGGCATTGTGGAAGGCGCAGCCAGAGACGCTGATGAGATAGATAAAGCCGGTTTCACAAGGTTGTCGGCAGAGGCATGAATGGCACGAACTGAAGATCTACCGGCAGCGGGTTCCTCATCTGCACCTGGCTCACTATTGCTGTCAGAGCTGGATGAGTCACAGCAGCTCGCCGCGACAGATGAACTGCAACAATCTTGTATTGCACCACTCTCTACCTGCACAGAGCCGGCACTGACTGCCGTCGGTTTCGCAGTATGGATATGTGGTTTCTTGTTATTGCATTGAGCACACATGTTTCTCTCCTCGGTATGCTTTATAGATTCAATACAATAACTATAAACCTTGGAGTCGAGTCTAAGGTCAAGACAAAACTTACGACTTGAAAGTGCTAATGAAGCGCTTGAACTGAACGAAAGCTAAGAGAAAAGCCGCTAAGCTTCTCAATTGATGATTTAGATACTAAAGAGAGGCGAGATTTTGCGAAAAAGAATCGAGTTCTGTGGTAGTCCCCACCGGCTCAATTCAGTAAATTAGCTTGAGTAATATTCGATAATATTTCAAACATTATTACGGCCACGACTAAACACAGGAAGAAAGCTGTCACTGTTTCCTGACTATTTTTGGGGTGTGCCGTTTGCCTGCTCTTGTCTACCGATTAGCTCTTCCTCCGGTTTAAGCTGCCTGGCCTGTTTTTCATGCAAGGCTTCAATCAGCTTGCGGTCCAGCTCAGCGAAATACAGATCCTCTTCGGCCTTGCCTTTGCGGCGCATGTTTTCAATGAAATCAACCATGATATCTGCCTCTCGTCATCCACTTATTTTAATAGTAGTTGATGAGCCGAAATGGATTCCTACGGAAACATACCAATTATTCTTAACTTGATCTTAAGCAGGTTCTCATGCGAGGCGGGGCTTTGAAATGTGATCAGAGGAACGCAGCAAGTAAAAAGCGAATGCAAGAACGTGTCCTTCTTGCATTCTGCTATACCCAAGCTACCTCAAGATGCAGGATTCAGAGTGAGACCAGCGAGCTCAGTTCAAGGAAAATGACGGTAGGAATGGCTTCTCCCTTTCAACGTTATTTGACACAGAAATGGGTTCGCTGGCTCACTCCCAAAGGGCGAGTTTACTTGGCTTCTATGCGTTGTTACCGATTATTAATTTAGAGCCACTAGATTTTCTAATCGGTGCCTAGCCTACAAGCCAAGTAATTCTCGCTGAAACGAGCATCTTGAGGTAGCTTGTGTATAAACAATTATTCTGCTTGAAAGCCGGAATTAGCGAAGGCGACGGAATACCACGCCGTTATCAAGAATATCGGTCCATGGCTGATAATCCAATCCCATATCAAACACATATTCAGTGATCAAGCTTCGTGCCGTCGTCAATAACGCATCGGCTTTCCAAGGCTTTTCAAAGTAGCTTTCTATCCGAGCACGGTTAATTGCAGCGATTGTGTCCTGATGGGTCGCCTGGCCTGTCAGCAGTACTTTCTTAGTCTGGGTAAAACGCGGATCCTGAGAAATATCAGTCAGCAGCTCCACGCCGGTTTTCCCCGGCATCACATGATCCGAGATCACCAAGGCAATAAACTCACCTTCTGCGTCCAACTCATCCATCAGCTCCAACGCTTCATCGGCCGACTCACAGTCTTCCACATGAAAAAAGTCATTCAGCGGCGCCAGATCTTTGAGTACCGCACTCAGTACTTCTCGTTGATCATCTACACAAATGATATTTAGTTTTTCCATAACCATCCCTTAGGCGATTGGCAATTTAATTCGAAATTTGGTTTTCTCCGGATCGCTCTTCAGTGCAATTGTGCCGCCATAGCTATGCACAATACGTAACACGATAGATAGACCCAGCCCCAAGCCAAATTGCAGACCTCCTTTTTTGGTGGTGAAATTTGGCTGAAAAACTTTCCTCCGTGTTGCCTCATCGATCATCGGGCCATTGTTACTGATGGTAATGAGCAACCGGTTTTTTGAATGTCGGGTGATAATCTCAATCTGTGGCTCCTGCGTATCTTCCATCGCATCACAGGCATTTTTGATGATATTCACCCATACCTGTACCAACTCAGTGGTACTGGCGGTAATTGTCGGCAGTACTGCCGGACGCAATACGACATTGACCCGCCGCAAGTTGCTTTGCAGCAGCGACAACGATTTATGGATCGTATCGTTAATGTCAATATCAGGCTGACGGGCATGATCGGTGCCGCCGAGCTGTTTCACGGAACGGACAATACTGGCCGCATGTTTTGACGCCAACCGCATATCATGCAGATCACGCCCCATATCCCAATACTGCAATGCCTCATCCAAGTTTTCCAACCAGAAATCCGGGATGTCGCCCTTAGGCTGTGCCCGCGCTAACTGGCGGGCCTGATCACGCTCAAGGCCATACTTCTCTTGCAGCTCCTTGGCTCTTTTCCTGGCCTCTGCTGAAGTTGACGACTGACCGGCACAGATTCCGAGGTCGATAAACGGGCTGACTTCGGGTTTGCTTTCGGCTAAAAACTGGCAAATAGCACTCTGTAGCCCCTCCGTCTTACTGCTCAGAACCCCAACCGCATTGTTGAGCTCATGGGCAATCCCTGCTGCCAACTGGCCTAGTGTCGTCATCTGCTCTGCCGCGTAGAGCTTCTGTAGCGCCTTCTCTTTCTCCAGCGCCTGTATCCCAGTGATCATCTGGCGCTGTGCCAACTCATGAACCATCACTGGCATGAACTGCTCACTGAAAGAGCCGTAGATTTCCGATTCCTTGGCCTCGGTATTAAGGTCAATCCAGGCAAGTTCACTATCTGTCTCGGCGATAACCGTGGTCGAAGCCACAAATGTCCGGGAGAAAAAGCTATGCACTCCAAAGAACATACCTTGTTCAACCCGAAACACTCGTGCTGTCAGTTCACTGTTTTCTTTGTTCAGGTAGCCACTAAGCTCGCCTTTCTTCACCCAGTACAATTTATCGTTATAACCGTCCTGCTTAAGTACCTGAGTACCAGCCTTGACGCTCACCGAGCGAGACGGTTCGCGAAAATAGGTATCAATAATACGCTGTAGGGCTTTCGGTTGATGCATCTGCTCTCCGGGGTAAAACAGGGCCCGCCCTGTTGTTCGGGCGGCCCAAGCTCCAGTTAAATGTGATCGATGAGGTGCAGTGCCCAAATCATCACGAAACTCAGTAACACACCCACAACACCAATAATCACACCAACCCGGGCCATCTGATTGCTCTGCACATGACCAGTGGCATGCGCCAGTGCGTTGGGCGGCGTACTGATAGGTAAGGACATACCGAGCGATGCCGCAAAGGTCACCACGAGAATCAAAGTGATCTCGCCGCCCAGCGGTACCAGCGACGTCATAGAGGTACCCAATGCCGCCATAATAGGCATCAACAAGTTAGCCGTCGCAGTATGAGACATAAAGTTGGCCATCAGCAGGCACAGTAATGCCGAGCCAGCCAATACAATGTATGGCGAGTAGCTATCGAACGGAATGCTATGAACCATCAGGCGAGCCAGGCCTGTCTGATCCAGCGCCAGACCCAGGGCAATACCGCCTGAAACCAGCCATAGCACATCCCAGGAAATTTTCTTCAGATCTTCTTTGTTGATGATGCCGGTCAGCGAGAACACGGCGACAGGAATAAGGGCCACGGTATAGGAGTTCATACCGTGGGCAGATCCCATCAGCCACAGAATAATTGTCAGGGCGAAAGTAATATAGACAGTTATCGCTTTTGGCGTTTTCAGGAACTTCCCTTTGATGGTGAGCTCAATTTTCTCCTGTTTGGCCGGATAGAGCGTATTGATAAGCCCCCAGGCAAACACCAGTAATACCGCAACAAAAGGGACACCAAAGAACATCCATTCACCAAAGGTGATCAGGTTTTCGCCCGTCAGGTACTTAAGGGCAATCGCATTCGGCGGCGTACCGATTGGGGTACCGATACCACCGATATTGGCCGCAACCGGAATACAAAGTGCAAACGCAATCTTGCCCGGATCCTTGGCACCAAACAGCGCGATCACCGGCGCCAGAATCGACAGCATCATAGCCGTGGTGGCGGTATTTGACATGAACATAGAGAAAATAGCGGTGATCAGCATCAAGCCAAACATCACGTACTTAGGCTGGGTACCAAACGGTTTCAGCAGCACCCGCGCTAAGTTGACATCCAGTCGGTACTTGGTTGCAGCCATGGCAAGAAAGAACCCCCCCAGAAACAGCATAATAATCGGGCTGGCAAAGGTGGCCATGATATCGCTGTAGTTCAGCAGCTCACCAAAATGAGACTGCCCTTCTCCGCCACGGAACAGATAAAGTCCCTTGTTCGACAGGAGCAGTAGCTCCAGTACGATGATCACCACCGAAGTGGCGTAAATCGGGATCGGCTCGAGTACCCAGCACAAAGCTGCCAGCAAAAAAATGGCGATAACACGCTGTTGGATAACGGTCAGACCTTCAACCGGAAATGCCGAGGCTGGCAGGATTAAAATCAGAAGCGGGATCAGGATAGGCACAATGTACCTGATATATTGGCGCATGATGTGGATATTCCCTTAAAACAATAAAATCTGCATCTCATGCCCACATCCATCCTTTAGGATATTCCGAGGATTCTAGTTATTCGGAAGAAACAACAACAGGCATAAGGATCTGCCGGCAAAAGGTGATTTGGGGCCGACAAACACATAACTCTTTGGTGGTAAGCATTGTGCTAGTAACGCTAAGGGATTTCTTCGAATCAGATCAATAAACAAGTGAAATGTAAATAATTTTAACGTTTATGAGGGGTCGGCCCACAACAGAAATCATGAGCCTAAATGTAGCGAATTTACGATTTTATGTCGGTCACCAACTGCTCGTCCAGTGCATCTTCCTGCCCCATGTAAGTCCGGGAAGAACAAAATGGTGTTAGCGGTATCTGAGGTTCCAACACTTCCAGTTCAACCTGTTTTTGCTCATGCTCGCATGCCATGATACTGACCTGCTTCATAACCAGTATCACACCCAACACGCCAAACACCACAGAACCCAGGGCCTGGCCAATTAATACGCCACCTGCACCACCTATATACCCACCAAGCATAACGAAAGGAATGGTTCCAATCGTCGCCTTCCCCATATTCAGCGCTGTCGACCAGGTCGGGCGATTGAGGTTATTAAAAGCAGCATTAGCAACAAACAAGGCACCATTGAAGATAAATGTGACAGCAACATACGAGCAGAAAATAGACAGCAACTCGGCAGCATCCCCCTGGAGGCTAAACAGGGCAATCAAGCTGTCCTGTGCCGACCATAAAACGACAGATACCAAGATGCAGTAAGCTGACACAAACAACATCGCATCGCGCAATGAGCGGATGATCCGATCCCAGCGCTCAGCCCCAAAGTTCTGACCAATAATCGGCCCTATCGCGCCAGATAACGAGAAGATCAATGCAAAGCTGACAGGCATGATACGCCCAATCACGGCATACCCTGCAACAAAGCTCTCACCAAACTGCGCAACATTACTGGTCACAATCGCGTTTCCGATCGGCGTGGCCGTATTGGTCAGAATTGCCGGGAAAGCAATAGCAGAAACTGGCAGCAACGACATGACAAATGATTTAAATTCTGGCCTGGCAACCAAATCATGACGCACGATCACTGCATGCAACGAGAATAGCAAGACCGCCAGCCGGGCAAAGACAGAGGCAATGGCAGCACCTTGCACGCCCATCGATAAGCCGAAGATAAATAGCGGATCGAGAATCGCATTGACTCCACCGCCAATCAGTGTCGCAACCATTGAGCGCCGCGCATCCCCGACGCCGCGTAGTGCAGCCCCTGCCGACATCGATATGGCAATCATCGGCGCACTGGGAAGCAGGATCGTCAGGTACTCTGTCGCCGCTTCGGCGACTCGCCCCTTGGCACCTATCATTGCCAGTAGCTGGGGCAGTTGCCACATCATCAGAGATACCAGAATGCAACTGATAATAAAGGCAAAAATCATGACATTGACTGTCATGCATCGCGCCTTGTTCTTATCTCCCGCCCCCAGCGCACGAGATACCAGAGCCCCCATGGCGATAGATGTTCCTATCGAGGCCGAGGTTGAGAAAAACACCAGGGTACCGGCAAATCCAATGGCAGCCGCCAGTTCAATCTCGCCCAGCAAGCTGATAAAAAACATATCCAGCAAATCGACAAGAAAGAGTGCCATCAGTCCGATTGCGCCGGTTCCCGACATGACAACGATGTGCTTCATCGGCAAGCCAGTGACAAACTTGGCATGAACATTCTCACTGGAATGCTTATCCTGGGGTGATTTGGCCACTACCGCTCCCTTCTTCTTTATTTTTTTGGTTTACAAACAAAAAGAAAAGGCGCATTAAGCGCCTTTTGGAAACTATACCCAAACTACCTCAAGATGCTCGTTTCAGCGAGAATTACTTGGCTTGTAGGCTAGGCACCGATTAGAAAATCTAGTGGCTCTAAATTAATAATCGGTAACAACGCATAGAAGCCAAGTAAACTCGCCCTTTGGGAGTGAGTCAGCGCGCCCATTTCTATGTCAAATAACGTTGAAAGGGGCTACCATTCCTACCGGTATTTTCCTTGAACTGAACACGCTGGCCTCACTCTGAATCCTGCATCTTGAGGTAGTTTGGGTATATATCAATACGTTTTATACCGGATGCTTGAAACAGTCAACAATCTGGTTACTGATGGCCGTCAGTACATCGCGGCGGGTAATAACCCCCATCAACCGTTTTGTCTCGGGGTCGATAACGGGATATATTTTAGGTTTCTGACCTGTCATAACTTCAGCCAATTCAATAATAGAATCTTCAGGCGACACGGTCAGTACATCTTGGCGCATACACTCACCAACGGTATGGGTATCTTGGCAATAATAACCAACTTTCAACAACTTATGAATCATATCCTGTTCAGATAGAAAGCCGACGACCTTTTTGGTCTCATTGATTACCGGGCCACCGATTTGTTTGGCTGTCAGTAACTTATCGAGAGCCTGAGACAATGACATATCGGGATCAAACGTTACCGGGCGCGCATTCATGTAATCTTTGACTTTTAACGACTCCATGCATCCCCCTAAATGAATTATTAATGCAAGAAAAACAGGAAGTTCATATTCTTCTACCTGTTGCGTTAAATTAAGTGTCGTTCATTTATCTGAAATTACTAAATAGAAATAAGTAATTTTATCAATAGATTTATTCTATCAAACAAAGCAACTAATTCGGCGCAACAAAAAACCCGCCTTTAAAAGCGGGTTCTTTAACTATGCAAATGCATAACTCTATTTATGAGCAATCAGGATTACATAAACAGCATCAGCAACATTGCCAGTGGCAATTGATCACCGGAGGCAAGAATGATCTTATCCCCTTCAATCTGCATTTGGAGCGAGTAGTAATCAGCCCCTTTCTCGACGATACCGCTTTGCTCCATCATCGATGCCTTTTCAAACAGGATCGGATCCTCGTCAACCAACTGAATCGGCAGGAGCAGGCTAATATCACCTGTCAACTTCTCTGAAATCTTCGCCATGTTTTCAGAGGCGCGAGCAATTCCCGGCGCAATAACCAGATTCAGATGACTCTTCACATCCCCTTTGGGAGTTACCAGACTTAGGTCTTCAATGGTAAATTTCAACCCTTTGGCCACCAGCAGATCCAGTGCAAGCGCGGCTTCTTTGGCTTGCTGTTCAGACATCTGCTCGTCAATTTCATCGGCCATATTGCCCAGCCGACTGATCGCCGGATAATTTAAATCAGAAAATGCCAGCTTAAAGTTAAAGTTGCGGTATTCCTGACCATCTAGCGACACGATTTTTTCAATCGTCATCCTGTTGGTATTGGTCAGTTGCTGCTCGCCCTGCTCTGAAGCCTGTTCAACCTGAGCCAGCACATTGTTCATCCCAAGCGCTACATTGTCGATTTCGACAGTTTTGTTGTTAACCAGATCTTTAAAGCTGACATGCTTGAGCGCAAAATCCTGGCTGCCTATCCAAAACTGGCCATCAAGTCGGCCTTTTCCGCCACCTTCAAGCCCTGTCATGACCATAGCTTCTTGCGCCGTCGTGGTGATTGTCGCATCGGGCAGTTGGTAGCGGAATTCGCCCGCCCCTTTTGCATCAACCGTCCCCTCCAGCACGAACGCCTTTATATCGGCTTTTGCCCCTTCTCCATTATCGAAATTCACCGGTTTCATCGTAATGTTGAAGTCTGTTTTGCGCGTCAATGCCGTTTTGGTAGTAAAGCTGATCGGTGAAACCCCTTCGCCCCACAATTTGTCGGCAATTGGCCGTAGCTCTTCATCAAGCACCAGTTCACTGGTTGAGGTAACGCCCATAAAGCCATGGCTGACCTTGTGCTGTACATACCAGACAGCTGGCAGGCCTTCCTCGTCAAACACCGGCTTCCAGTCATCTTTGATTTCAATGCGGGACACTGCATCTGAATTCAAATAGCCACGATCGTAGCTTTCACTGCTGATGGTCAGGTAGGGGTTTTCATACTTACCTACGGTATCTAAATAGATACGCTCACCAATCTGCCCGGTTGCAAATGGCCAGCACAATACAATAGCTACAGCACCGCCAACAGCACCAATTTTTCTCAACATTTTGTGTCCCAGTCTCTGAAGATGAAACGTTAAGTCTACCACAGCAAATCTGAATAATCGTTGCATCATAGTCAACGACTAATACTAAAGGTTTGTAAGCAGCATCTCAGTCTATTGCGGTCGCATCTTGTACACTTTAAGTACTAAAACTACAAATAGGGAATTGAGGGTGAATAATTTTGTCATTGTATGTCTGGATGACGATCCTGGTGTAGTCGAACGGCTAAACCGCGATTTAGCGGACTTCGCCACACTGTTTGATATTTGCAATGCCTACAGTATCGAAGAGGCAATTGATACCTTGCAGTTTATCGAACAAAGTGACCAGCGTGTCGCCATGGTGATCTGTGACAACGAACTCGGCAGTGACAACGGCGTCGATTTTCTGGTTCAGCTGGATCAATACCCGGTTGCCAGCCAGGCACGCTCGATACTGCTCAATGACAAACCGCAACTCGATGCCATCATGCAAGCGGTCAATGAAGGACGCCTGCACTACTGCCTGACCAAGCCCTGGAGCAAAAAAGAGCTTCATCAGGTTCTACTCAAAGAGCTGACGACTTTTGTCTTAAAGCATACCGAAGAAGACTGGCTGCGCTATAGTCAGGTACTGGATCACCGCCGTATCCTCAATGCCCACATAGAAAGGCAGATGTCGAGCTTTCGCTCCGGGTTTATTCAAAATACCAATGATATCGACGATGCCAGCCTTGCCCGTCAGGTAACAGATGCGCTTCATGAATTCTTTAACGGCAACGATGAAGACCGCGCCTGTCGCACCTACAGCGAAGGGCACTTGCTCACCAAGGAAGGCGAACCGAACAACTTTCTCTGGTTTATTACCCAGGGCGAGGTTGCGCTGTACAAAAAAGACGAGCATGGCTACAAACACGAAGTAGTACGCGTCGGTCCCGGTCATCTCGTCGGCGGCATGTCTTTCGTTACCGGGGAGCCTTCTTTCTCTACCGGGGTGACACTGGATACGACCAATGTCATCAAACTCGACCGCCAGCTGTTTAACAAGGTGATGAACTCGCGCAGCGAGCTGCTTCCGCTGTTCACCAATCTGTTGCTGCGTAACTTCAACCGTCGGCTTCAGGGCAGTATTCAAACCGAGATGCGTCTGCAGCAGACACTCAAGTCGCTTGACGAGGCCTACCACCAGTTGGTGGAAAAAGAAAAAATGGCAATGCTCGGCCAGCTGGTTGCAGGGGTTGCTCATGAGCTCAATAACCCTGTTTCTGCGATTTTGCGTGGCAGCGATACTCTCAAACAGACCATTTGCAAACTCACTGACTCGCAGCTCAGCCACGAAAATCAGACCCGGGGCAATTACATCCTTCAGCAGGCCATGCAATCTCGTCCGCTATCAACCTCCGAAACCCGTCAGCGTGCCAAGCAGCTTGAATCAGTACTGGACGATCGCCAGCTAGCCCGAAAAGCCGTACAGATGGGGGTTGATAGCCAGGAGTACCTCAGCGACTGGCTTCTGCCACAAAAGAACCAGCTCAAGCCAGTAATGGCCGAGTGGGATAACTATTATCAGATGGGTAACTTTCTTCGCTCGATCAACGTCTGCGCCCACCGCATCGCCGACCTGGTCAAAAGCCTGAAGAGCTATGCCCGCCAGGATGATGAAACCATACACACCGTCGACCTTCATGAAGGGCTGGAAGATACCCTGGTCATTTTTGAAAATCGGCTCAAGCGCCACCATGTCACCAAGGAGTATTCAGCGCTGCCTAAGCTTAATTGCCAGCCCATCGCCCTGCAGCAAGTGTGGACAAACTTGATCTCCAATGCCCTCGACGCTGTGGAGGAGCCCGGCGAGATACATATCTCGACCCGCTATACCCCAGATTCAGAGCAGAGAAGCGTTGATGTCGTCGTTGAAGACAACGGCAAAGGGATCCCACCCGAACAACAGGAGAGAGTTTTCGAACTGAACTACACCACCAAACGTGAGGGCAATTTTGGTTTGGGCATCGGATTGTCAGTATGCCAGCAAATCATCCACCAACATGACGGCACTATCAGAGTTGAGTCGGAAATCGGTGAATTTACCCGCATGATTGTGACGCTACCGCTCAACCAACCCAATTAATACCGGACAGGCAGTTATCAAGCTGCCCGCACGCTCACAGAAGCGAGTTTGAAAAGGAGGCCACATGAACAAATACCTCATCCTATGTGTTGACGATGAACGAGAAGTCCTCGACAGTGTGCTGCATGATCTCGGCAGCCTTGAAGAGCACTTTATAATTGAAGCAGCCGAGTCGGTTGACGAAGCCAAGGAAGTACTGGCCGATGCGATTGCCGATCATATCCCCCTTGCCTTAATCCTCTGCGACCATATTATGCCGGGTGAAACGGGAATTGATTTTCTGATCGAGCTCAAACAGCAGTCAGAAACAACCCGCTCACGGCGAGTACTCCTGACCGGACAGGCAGGGCTGGAAGAAACGGTCCAGGCAGTCAATCATGCCAGCCTAGACTATTACATTTCGAAACCGTGGGATGGCGACCAGCTTAAAGATGTCGTTATCGACCAACTCACTACATACATCATTGATAACGAAAAAGAATTAATGCCCTGGGCAAGGGTTCTGGATACCGGCAGAATCATGATAGCGCTCAGTGATAAGCGTATTTCACTGTCGGACATATAATTGTCATACAAACCTTTTCGGGGCAGCAGGAAAATGTTATGTTGATCACATAATTAGTTCCCCGAAGAGGTAACACATGAAAGTAGCAGTCTTTAGCACCAAGAAATATGATCAGAAATCCTTCGAGATCATCAACGACAATTATCAGCACGAGCTGGCATATTTTGACTTTCGACTCACTGTGCAGACAGCCAAGATGGCACAAGGCTTCGAGGCCGTCTGTGCCTTTGTCAACGATGATCTGAGTCAGCCTGTCCTTAATGAACTAGCCAATAATGGTATCCGCCTGATCGCCATGCGCTGTGCAGGTTTCGACAAAGTCGACCTGGAAGCTGCCAAGCAACTTGGCATTCAGGTGGTTCGGGTTCCGGCCTACTCACCGGAGGCTATCGCCGAACACACCCTGGGGCTGATGCTGAGCCTTAACCGCAGGATCCACCGTGCCTACCAACGTACCCGAGATGCCAACTTTTCGCTTGAAGGCCTGACCGGCTTCAACTTCCACGGCAAAACCGTAGGCGTCATCGGTACCGGCAAGATAGGTATTGCGACTATCCGTATTCTCAAAGGGTTGGGAATGAATATCCTGGCCTACGACCCTTACGAAAATCCGGTCGCCATTGAGTTAGGCGTTACCTACACCTCGCTGGATGAAATTTACCGCCAGTCTGATGTTATTACGCTTCACTGCCCGATGACCCAGGAAAACCACCACATGCTCAATGCCGACGCCTTTGCCAAAATGCGCGACGGCGTCATGATCGTCAACACCAGCCGTGGCGAACTACTAAATTCCAAAGATGCTATCGAGGCGCTCAAGAACAGTAAGATTGGATCACTAGGCATCGATGTTTATGAAAACGAAAAAGACTTGTTCTTCGAAGACAAGTCCAACGACGTTATCAAAGACGATGTATTCCGCCGCCTGTCAGCCTGCCACAATGTACTATTTACCGGCCATCAGGCTTTCTTGACCGAAGAGGCTCTCGGCAACATCGCTGACACAACCCTCAACAACATTACCCAATACGCGACTGGCAACACGTCTGGAAACGAGTTAATTCAATAAAAGTTTACTATACCCAAGCTACCTCAAAATGCAGGATTCAGAGTGAGACCAGCGTGCTCAGTTCAAGGAAAATGACGGTAGGAATGGATTCCCTTTCAACGTTATTTGACACAGAAATGGACGCGCTGGCTCACTCCCAAAGGGCGAGTTTACTTGGCTTCTATGCGTTGTTACCGATTATTAATTTAGAGCCACTAGATTTTCTAATCGGTGCCTAGCCTACAAGCCAAGTAATTCTCGCTGAAACGAGCATCTTGAGGTAGCTTGGGTAAGGGCTTGTCTTATTTTGCTGTCAAACAAAGTGAGATAAGCTCCTGATATTTTGTACAACATTCGCGTTCAAGATCACAATTTTTTTGTGATTATTGCTGCATTTTTACGCTGTTCTTTATCAAAAAAGTAACTTAATACCGTAAAAATCTATGATTGCCCTGCTTTGTCCATTAAAATGCTTCCATTACTTTAGGCTCCACGGACTAACTTTCATGCGTAAAACACTCCTTGCCACAGGTATTTTCCTGGCATCTATTTCTGCGGCTCATGCTGCCCAGACCACGATGAGTAACTTTAGTTACGATTACGCTGAAGCGCGTATTGGTATTAGCCCACTGACTTACGGTGCTGGTTTCAGCAAATCCATCCACCCGAACGCACACCTGACCGGCTCTGTTGATAGTGAATTTGACAGCGACTGGGACGTTGCGCTAGGTGTCGGTTTCCATGCGCCAGTCAATAACTGGGCTGATATCACCGGTGAAATCAAAGCTCGAAATGCCAAGAACGGCAGCGAATTTAACAGTTCTGGCGGCAAGCTAGGCATGGAAGTGAATATCGGTGTTCGTCAGTGGCTTGGTCCTCAGCTAGAAGTCGGCGGTCAGATTGGTCACCTGAACATTAGCGATCATGAGAAAACTATCGGCTCAGTGTATGGTCGATTCCATGCAACTGAACTGTTCTCTATTGGTGTTCAAGCTCGTTTCAACGAGGTTTATGACGACCAAATCATGCTGTCGACACGTTTCAAGTTCTAAGACTTGAACATATAGTTAAGATTTCAGCAGATAGCAGCCCCTTTCTCGGGGCTGTTTCTTTATTCATCATACTCATATATCCAAGCTACCTCATACTGCAGGAAGCTGGTTGTTGAGTGTTGTCTAGTCAACCAGGCTCCTTAACCAGTCAGCAAACGCGACGATTCTTGGCGACTGTGCCAGCTCTTTGCGACACACGATGTAATAGCTCAGCGGTGATGATACCGACATCGCAAAAGGCGCCACCAAACGCTCATCATCAAACTGATCGGCAATAAACGACTTGCGCCCCATTGCCACACCAATACCACGCTCAGCAGCTTGTAGGGCCAAATCCGCCCTGTCAAACGTGCACCCGGCCTCCGGCAATATGACACCATGTCGCTGTGCCCAATACTGCCATTCATCATTGCGCCCGGCACGGGCCCATGGGGCCGCATCATGAAGCAGCATACAGGTACTAAGTTTGTCAGGATTGCCATATAAATCATGGGCAATAGCGTAGTCGTGGCTGCACACCGGCAACATGCTTTCATCCATGAGCTTCGCGGAATGTAACCCAGCATATTTGCCGTGACCGAAATAAATAGCACAGTCAAATGTCTCAGTTTGAAAATCAATGAGTTCGTTGCGGGTTCGAAGGTGGAAACGCAGCGCCGGATACTTGTCTAAAAACTCTTTAAGCCTTGGCAGCAACCAGGTCTGGGCAAAGGTCGGTGGTACGGCTACATTGAAGTCACCGCTCAGTTCGAGTGTTTTGAGATCCCGGATTTCATGGGCTATATCCCCAAAATTGTGGGCGACCACCATTTTCAGACGCTTACCTTCCTCAGTCAGTGTCAGCTTTCTCGGCTGGCGAATAAATAACTGAACCCCGAGGCTGTCTTCGAGGTTTTTGATTTTATGGCTAACGGCACTTTGGGTCAGGCACAAAATTTCTGCAGCCCGGGTGAAACTCATTTGCTCGGCAGCAATCAGGAAACAATGCAACCCGGATAGCACCGGGCCAGTGAGCTTGGGTAGTCGCATAGGGGCTTACACTAAACAGGAGGTTACCGCTATCTTACAACAAAAAAAGCCACCAAAATACGGTGGCCAATACTACCCAGTCTGTATCTATTGCGTCTTATTCGACTTCGCGCAATAAACGTTCTTTCTGGTCATCCTTTAGCAAGGTCCAGTGACAACCATCAATGGCACCGGCAAACATCCAAAGCAGTTTCAGATCGAGATCCTTACCGTGCGAGGTGCGTACCTTACGGTAGACTTCTGCCGCCCCCAATGAGATAAAGCTACTGACATCCGGAATACCTGCTTTTTTCACCATACGCTCGAGCGTCAGGCGCATATTGGGCAAATCGCGCAGGCGCTTGCTCTGCTCTGAAGACTTGAACTCTTTCTCTCTTGTCGAGACTTTAATCGACTGCTGGACCAGTTCGTCACACTCGGCCCTGTCGTTCAAATATAGCTCCGTCACATCATAGTAATTAACCACAGCAGTTGTGCTGCGCTTTATGTGTTTGAACTTACTACAGTTAAAAGAAGTCAGCTTGGTATCTAGCGATTCACCCCCACGTAAAAAAATCGACTGTTCAGTCAATATTGCATACATGGCGCCCTTAATGAAAATACCCGTTCCGCCAAACATTGAACGTTTTTCATAATGGCCAAATTCGCGAAGATAATTAAATAAGTCATCCTTGATCGATCGCACAAGCTTCTCCCCCGATAAACGTTAATGGTCGTTTAATTTCAAGTAACTTATATCAAAATGCGTCAACAAATTGACAATGCCACATAAGATTATTTATTTCCACATATGAAACAACGAACACTTGGATTTGAGATTTGCAGCATATTATACGTCGCGAATTAAGTAAAAAGTGACAAAAATTGACCATATTTTTTGCGCCTGAACTCCCAAAATAGCCGACGTAATTCGCTTTCGCACTATCGTTATTCTTGTCAGTAAAGACTATGGTTATTAATAATAAGTGGAGGGTATATCATGGTAGACATAGCACTCTTTCCTTCATCCAGCCACATTCTTCCGAACGGAAGGCTTGAAATAACGGTTGCAGAAGAACGATATATTCGGATGGTCAAACAGTCTCTGGCAGACAAAAGAAGTTTTGCGCTATGTATGCTCAATGAGTCTGAAGAGCACGACGAGATAAAAAAGATACCGGCGATTGCCACCGAGGCTCATATCATTGACTTTAATGCGCTGGAAGGAGGGTTACTCAGTGTTATGGTCGAGGGCATTCAAACCGTTCGCTTATTAGCAATAAGAGTCGAGGAAGACGGCTTGTTACTGGCAGATTTTGAACCCTACCCGCACTGGACACCAGCCCCTATCGAAGCCTCGACATTATGCCTTTCAGAGAAGCTAAAACTCTTTTATGCCACCATGCCCGAAATTGGCTCCCTTTATCCGAAACCAGACTATAACGACCTCACCTGGGTCTGCCAGCGCTGGCTCGAAATCCTCCCGCTTGAAGTCCACTACAAACAGCTGTTGCTTACCCAGGAGAGTATTAAGCTCACGGTGCGTTTTCTACTTAAACTGCTCGACAACGACAACCTCCCAACAACAGAAATTGCATAAGTGTAACGTTTAGTAACGATTTAATTTTTTTTTAAGTTATACAGCTGTCTATCAGCAACGGCTCAAGATAGAATGAAGCCCTCGAGTTCAAGTTAGTAGTTGTAATGGCACACGTATCTTTTTTTTGGCTTAAACCAGAAAATGACAAAATCGTAAAAGGACTGGAATCTGAGTTCTGTTCTTTGGTAAAAGACGCCGTCAGGCAAAACCGTCTTACCCTTCCCCCCATTCCTGATGTTCTTGTGAAACTTCATGCCCTGTGCAACGAAGAAGATACCACTATCCGCGACGTGGCTGACTTGTTACTGGATGATCCCGGGATGGCCGCCTCCATTGTCAAGATCTCCAATACCATGATGTTTAACCGGCGCAATGTTATTTGTCACGACATTCAAACCGCAGTAAGCAGGCTCGGTATATTGAGAGTACGAGATATTATTACGGCGCAAGCCATTGAAGAGCTTAAGAGCAAAAGCAACTTCAGCCGAGGCTGCAACGACCTGCTGATGCAAAGTGCAATCCGCTCAAGACAGCTAGCAGCAACGATGGCTCTTGTTTCTCAGGGGCTCATTAACCACCCGGAAACACCGGCTGAGATTGAACAGGAGAAATCTCTGTTGGCCGGCCTGTTTGCTGATATTGGCCTGTTTAGCCTGGTATCCGAATATCAGAGCTATTTGGACAGTGGTAACTATCTCGATATTGATATTGCGAAATATGTGTTTGAACACTGCTGCCAGGAAGCCAGCCTCATTATTCTCAAGCACTGGGGCTTTGATGAAGATTACCTGGAGGTTGCCAGCAATACAGCCTCACCTTACCGGGGCCAGCGCCCGCAAACCAGCTATCTGGACATAGCCCGTATGGCTAATCACCTTCTGATGTTTAAAAGCAACGATGATGCCATTGATGAGCACCACGTTGAGCTCGATCTCGCTGGTGCCGAGGTGATGTACGAACTCACTAACCTGCCAGACGCTGAATTTAACTCCCAGATACGCAATGTGATCAAAAACAGCGGCTTCTAGCCGCTGTCCTTGCAAGGGAATTCGCCCTCTACTTTGCCAGCATGCTGTATTGACCCTGTCCAATTGATACTGATAAGCTACTTAACTCATCGAACAGTAGTAGCTTATTGATTTAACTAAACCTTCGGTAACAGCATGATGCAGTTGCCAGGCAGACAACACTCACCGCAAGGACTCACATGTTTTCAGGGATGCTCTATATCTTCCTGCCACTGGTGATCGGATACCTTATTCCGGTCGGCAAGGACTCCGTACTGACTTTCATCAACACACAAACCAGCCGCCTTGTATTGGTGATCCTTACGCTGATGGGACTGAGTCTCGCCGGGCTTGATAACCTGGGGCAAAACCTGAATCAGATCCTGACTTATACGGCAACCTTCTTTATTTCTATCAGTGCCTGTAACCTGCTTGCCTTGCCTGTTATCGACAAAATTTGGCCGACGGAAACCAGTCAGGATCACCGACAACTACCGTTCATGAAAATGATGATGGAATCGCTAAAATTGATACTCGTTGTTGCCGGCGGACTGGTGGTTGGCCTTTTAACTGGCATGGATCTCGAGTGGGTTGATAAGGCCAGCGAAGTTATTCTGTTGATCCTGCTGTTTCTAATCGGTATTCAGCTTCGTAATAGCGGGATGACCTTGCGTCAGATTCTGCTCAACAAAAAAGGGATCACCATTGCGCTGGTCATTGTCCTGACCTCGTTGCCCGGCGGGATCATTGCCGCAACTATCCTTGGTATTCCGGTGACCCATGGCCTGGCGATGGCATCAGGGTTTGGCTGGTATTCATTGGCAGGTATACTCATGGGAGACGGACTGGGGCCAATTTTTGGTGGTGCCGCCTTTCTCAACGAGCTGCTCAGAGAGCTCATTGCCCTGAGCCTCATCCCGGTCATGATCAGCCGCTATCCAAGTACAGCAATAGGCTATGCCGGCGCCACGGCGATGGACTTCACCCTGCCTGTTATCCAGAACAGTGGCGGGATCCGCTGTGTTCCGATTGCAATTGTCAGCGGATTTATCCTTAGCTTACTGGTACCGTTTCTGATGCTCTTCTTTCTGTCGCTGTAGTTGCCGGCCGGAAGCCAGGAAAAAAAGGGAAGCCGAAGCTTCCCTTGAACAGATACTACACCGATTATCAATTAGTGATTAGTGATTAGTGATTTCGGATCCACTCATCCATATCAGACTTCAGGTTATCAGACTTGGTACCGAAGATAGCCTGAACACCGCCACCTGCAATAACCACTCCGGCAGCACCCAGCTTCTTGAGCTGCTCCTGGTCAACTTTATCGACACTGGCTACCGACACACGTAAGCGCGTGATACAAGCATCAAGCCCAGTGATGTTATCCTTGCCACCAAAGGCCATGACAAGCTCTTTTGCAAGCTCTGAGCCTTCTGCTGTTGCGCTTGCGCCTTCTTCTTCGTCTTCACGTCCCGGCGTTTTGAGATCAAGCTTGGCAATCACAGTGCGGAAAACCACATAGTAGATAGCAGCATAGATTAGTCCCATGAACGGGAACAACCATAGCTTCTGAGAGTTCGCCGATAGCACCACAAAATCAATGAAGCCGTGCGAGAACGTTGTACCATGAACCATGCCCAGCATGTTGGTCATCACGAATGCAGATCCGGCTAGCAATGCATGGATCCCGTACAGAATAGGTGCAACGAACAGGAAGGAAAATTCAATCGGTTCTGTAATACCTGTCAGGAATGACGTCAGCGCCGCGGATATCATAATACCACCGACCTTGGCACGGTTTTCCGGTTTGGCGGAATGCCAGATTGCGATTGCGGCCGCTGGTAAACCATACATCTTAAACATATAGCCGCCCGCTAGCTGACCGAAACCGTTGCCAGCAAGACGCGAAGGCTCATCAGCAACCAGGTAGCAAGTCAGCACACCGTTTTGTGCTTCACCGGCAGCATTAACACAGCTACCCGCCTCGAAGAAAAACGGTACGTTCCAAACATGGTGTAAACCAAACGGAATTAGAGAACGCTCAACAACACCGTATATACCAAACGCCAACGTCGGGTTCTGGTGAGCAGCCCACTCAGAGAAAGCTTCAATACCGCCGCCAATTGGTTGCCAAATAACAGACAATAGAAGCGCCAAGGCAATAGCGCAAAAACCTGTCATGATCGGAACAAATCGCTTACCGGCAAAGAAACCTAGGTATTCAGGAAGTTGAATACGATAGAACCGATTGAAGGCCCATGCTGCTAAACCACCAACGAGAATACCGCCAAGCACACCGGTATCAAGTTTGTCGACTTCCATTACTCCAGCCATAACGCTTAATGTCGCAGCCAGAATGCCATAGCCAACAATTGCAGCCAGTCCAGCAACACCATCGTTATTTGTAAAGCCCAACGCGACGCCCACTGCAAACAACAGCGGCATCTGGCCGAATACAGAACCACCAGCCTGCTCCATGATTTGAGAGACTACTTCAGGCAACCAGCTAAAATTCGCTGCGCCAACCCCCAGTAATATACCGGCCACCGGCAAAACCGATACAGGCAGCATGAGCGCCTTACCGACTTTTTGCAGGTTAGCAAAAAGGTTCTTAAACATAGTGTGCTCCTGAGTGAGAATGTTTTAGTTAGTTATCAAGTCAGTGCAAGCGACCTACCCCGTAGTCATAATGCTAGCACCACTTTGCTTTTTTATTGCCTCACAAGTATAAAATGAGGCATTTTATAAAACTTGATACTTATCAATGATACCGCTCAGGAATGAAATATTATTCCAAAATATCGCCTAATAAATCATCAAACAATACATTTATCTTTTCGAAATAAAGTAAATAGCTGATATTTAGTAGTGATTCAGAAAGTAAACACTTGATGAGTGAAATTTATTTTCACAAATGAAATTAATTTTCTTTTTTTGAGGGGGATATATTCGCTGGATATATAAATACAGACATAACGATAAAAAAAGGAGCATTTGCTCCTTTTTACTTCAACGAATCATTCTGGTGTTTTGACTAACGCTTAGCCAGGGAGAAAAGCGTGAAGAAATTATCCGTAGTTACTTTCTCGACTTCTTCTGCAGAGACGCCTTTAAGCAGGGCAATATACTCGGCAACTTCACGTACATAGGCAGGCTGGTTTTGCTTACCACGATACGGGATGGGGGCCAGATAAGGGGAGTCTGTCTCGACCAGCAGACGATCCAGCGGCAGATTACTAACAACGTGCTTTAATTCGCTAGCTTTATTAAAGGTAACGATACCGGAGATCGAAACATAAAAGCCAAGTTCAATCGCTTCCTTGGCCATCTCCAGACTTTCAGTAAAGCAGTGCAACACGCCACCGCACTTTTCGGCCCCTTCTTCACGCAGGATCTGCATAGTATCCTCACGGGCCATTCGGGTATGGATGATCAGCGGCTTGTTGAGTTCTACCGCCAAACGGACATGCTGGCGAAAGATTTCTTGCTGCTGTTCGGCCAGTTCCGGTTGATAGTGGTAATCCAGGCCAGTTTCGCCGATAGCCACAACCCGCTCATGCTGAGCAAAGGTCTTCAACTGCTCAAAGTCAAAACCCGCCTCGATATCTAATGGGTGAACGCCACAGGAGGCAAATACGTTCTCATGCGGCTCAATCATTTCCATCATGGCCGGGAAACTCTTCAGGGTAACGCCAACAGACAAGAAGTACTCTACCCCCCGCGCCTTTGCCTTGGCTAACACATCATCAATCCCTGTATGAAGTTGCTCGTAGTCCAGTTTGTCCAGGTGACAATGTGAATCAACTAACACGACTCTTTCCTCAATTCTTATTTCTCTATTAATCAGCGATAAAACCGGTCAGCCATTCGACAACCAGTAGCTCTTCATTCAATCCGGTGTGCTTTTCCAGCTTTCGGTGCAGCTCGTTGGCTTTGCGTACCTGCGATAACAATACGGCCGGATTGATCTTCACGGCAACAGCCTGCACCTTATCAACGGACTCACTGTGCACCAGGTGCGAGCTGACACCCTGCTGAAGTTTAATACAATCAACAAGGAAGTAGCTAAGCCACTTGAGGCTTACAATACCCTCACTCGTACAAAGGGCGGCCACCTCATAGACACCGGTAAAAGGCGGCTGCAGAAAATCGCAAAACGCGTCCAGCAAGTTTCCATGGCGAATATCCTGGTCCTGCTCAATAAACTGCTGCGTAGCCAAAGGGGCTCCGCTGTTCAGACGCACCGACTCCAGCTTTACCGTCTGCATCATCTGCCGCTCGACCCAGCGCCGTGTTTCCTGCTCATCAGGCACGGCCAGTCGCCATTTGTTGCAACGGCTGTTGATTGTCGGCAACAGGCTGTCGAGCGATTGTGCCGTCAAAATAAACTGGCAACCCGATGGAGGTTCTTCCAATGTTTTCAGCAAAGCATTCGCCGCGGCCTCTCCCAGTGCATCAGCGTGGTCAATCATGATCACACGCTGACCCGCCAGCTGAGATGTTTCCACCGCCCAGCGGTTGCACTGACGAACAGCATCGACACCAATCTGTTTGCCTTCCTGCAAAGGCGCGACAACATGGAAATCAGGATGGGTTTTTGCAGCAAATAGCTGACAGCTATGGCAGACCCCACAGGGCTCGGTATCGCAGTTCTGACAAAGCACGGTCTGGGCTAACTGTTGCGCCAGCACCTCACGTCCGCTTCCCGTCGAGGCTAGCAATAAAATGGCATGATGTAGACGGCCCTGCCCCAGTAGCTGCTGCCAGTTTTGCCATAGGGTCTGTTGCCAAGGGTAAAGCATACTATTGCTGCTCCAGCCACGCTGTCAGCGCCAGGGAAATATCTGCCGTAACCTTCTCCAGTGGCTGACTGGCATCAATAATAACCACGCTCGGATCATTCTCGGACAATTCAAGGAAGCGCGCGCGCGCACGGTGGAAGAAATCGATATTCATCTGCTCGATACGATCCAGCTCACCCCGGCCGCGAGCACGCTCCAGCCCTAGTACAGGATCAATATCCATATAAATGGTGAAATCTGGACGGAAATCGCCCAGTACCGTATTGCGCAAATTCTCCATCAGATCGGTATCAAAGCCACGGCCTCCTCCCTGGTAAGCCTGAGAGGACATGTCATGGCGATCACCTACCACCCAGCGCCCTTCTGCCAGCGCCGGCTTTATCACGTTGTCAACCAACTGGATACGTGCCGCATACAGCAGCAACAACTCAGCCATGTCGGTCAAGGGTTCGTCAGGATGCCCTTCTTTGACCAAAGCCCGCATCTGCTCGGCAAGCGGTGTCCCGCCGGGTTCGCGCGTCAATTCAGGCGATGCGATCCCGTGCTTCGCCAATACAGCAGCAACCTGCTTGATAGCCGTACTTTTCCCCGCGCCTTCCAGGCCCTCAATTACAATAAATTTTCCAGTCATTATTTTTTCTTTAGTGTTCTTAGGTATGCACGCACAGCGCGATTATGCTCGCTTAGCGTTTTAGAAAACTTGTGGCCGCCTTTGCCATCGGCAACAAAGTAATAGTAATTGCTCTCTTGTGGCTTAACCGCAGCTAGCACCGAGGCCTTGCTTGGCATCGCTATCGGTGTCGGCGGCAAGCCAAAGATGGTGTAGGTATTATAAGGTGTCGGGGTACGAAGATCGCGCTTGCGGATATTCCCCTTGTACTTATCCCCCATACCGTAAATCACCGTCGGATCGGTCTGGAGACGCATATTCTTGTTGAGGCGGTTCATAAATACTGACGATACGACAGTACGCTCGTCATCAACGGCCGTTTCCTTTTCAATGATTGATGCCATGATCAAGGCTTCATACGGTGTTTTCAGCGGAATACTCTTGTCACGCGTCTCCCAGGCATCATCGAGCAAGCTGGTCATCTGGCGGTATGCACGCTTAAGCAATTCAAGATCGGTGGTGCCCGCAGTATAATGGTAAGTCTCCGGCAACAGGTACCCCTCGAGCTTGGACGTATCCGCACCAATCGCTTTGGCTATTTCGGCTTCGGACATACCGCCGGACTGATGGACAATCTCGGGAGCTGTGCTCAGTTGCCCAAGCCAGTCTGTAAACCTGTCGCCCTCGACCAAGGTAATCGCAAACTGATGTTCTTTGCCTGATGCAATTAATGCAAGCACATCCCTGAGCGTACCGCTGTCAGGTATCTTATATGTTCCGGTCTTAATTCGTGTTAACTCGGGCTCAATACGGTAAATCCACCGTGTCCATTGCGATGGCGGTACAATCTTCTTGTCAACGAGTTGGTTTAGCAGGCCGCGAAAACTGGTTCCCGGGCTGACCGTAATGAAAACTTCGCCGTCATGAGTTACCGGCTGCAGCAGTGATGTCTTCACCTGCTGATATGACCAGCCAAGCCCACCAGCAGCCATCACGCCCATCAGGACAACCGCTATTACCAACTTCTTTAACACGTGTACAACCTCTTGTTTAACGCTTTCAGCGCAGTACGCGCTGTAAATTGAATTCCGTTTATTTCTGTGACTGGCACTAACGCCATCAGGGCATTAGTAATAAAGACTTCATCGGCGCAAAGCAAGGCATCAAGTGGCTTTTTGACAAACTCTATACACAAGTCGCAATCAGCGGCCAATGCGATCACATGAGCACGCATCACACCGTGGACACCTGACATATTCAACTCCGGCGTATAAAGCGTCTGGCCCTTGCGCCAGAAAATGTTCGAGGCTGTTGCTTCCACTACATCACCGTTGACGTCCAGTGCGACGGCATCCAGCCAGCCGGCCTGCTCGGTTTCTTTTTTTAACATAACCTGCTCAAGACGGTTCAGATGTTTGAAACCCGCCAGCATCGGAGCCAAAGCCAGTCTCTGCCGACAAACGCCCAGCGCGATACCCTGTACCTGCCACTCACGATAGTGGGCAGGCCAGACAAAATCGGAAACAATAACCTGAGTCGCGCTGCAACCTGACGGGCTGTACCCCCGCCCACCCGCGCCGCGGCTTATCAGTACCTTTACTCCCCCTTTATCCGGGTAGTTTTTCGCTAGCCTATGTACCTGTTCAGTGAGTTGTAGCCAGTCCGGCTCTGCGATATCGAATGCTGCAACGTTCTTCTTCAGTCGCTGCAGGTGCAACGACCATAGCCTTGGCTTACCGTGCTCAACGAGAATGGTCGTAAAGCAGCCATCGCCATACTGCATAGCCCGATCGGTGATTGCTATGTCACTTTGCTCAACGCCGTTTACCAATATCATTCCGATATCTACCCAGTCTCAAATCACAGAAAAAGTCACAACTAAAAGTATCAAAAAAAAACGGCCCGGTGCAAAACACCGGGCCGTTCAATGATAACAGGTTATCGTTAGATTTTCTTAAATAGCAGCGAACCATTCGTACCGCCGAAGCCGAACGAGTTACACAGTGCGTATTCAAGATTAACCTGACGTGCTTCACCTGGAACATAATCCAGATCACAGCCTTCATCAGGGTTGTCCAGGTTGATCGTCGGTGGAACGACCTGATCGACCAATGTCATTGCTGTAATGATTGATTCGACAGAACCAGCAGCACCCAGTAGGTGGCCAGTCATCGACTTAGTCGACGAAACCAGAACTTTATCAGCCGCAGCACCCATAGCACGCTTAATACCAAGCGTTTCTGCTACGTCGCCAGCAGGTGTGGAAGTACCGTGTGCATTCACATAGCCGATTTCTTCAGCATTGATACCCGCATCACGGATCGCCGCTTCCATCGCCAGTGCACCACCAGAACCGTCTGCACTTGGTGAAGTCATGTGGTACGCATCACCACTCATACCAAAGCCGACTAGCTCTGCATAAATTTTCGCACCACGCGCTTTGGCGTGCTCGTATTCTTCAAGCACCATCATACCGGCACCGTCACCCAGAACGAAACCGTCGCGGTCTTTATCCCACGGACGAGAGGCTGCTTGAGGATCATCATTTCGGGTAGACAGTGCTTTCGCCGCAGCGAAGCCACCCATACCTAGCGGAGTTGATGCTTTTTCTGCACCACCAGCTAGCATTGCATCTGCATCGCCGTAAGCAATCATACGCGCAGCATGGCCAATATTATGAAGGCCAGTTGTACATGCCGTAGAAATAGCGATGTTCGGACCACGAAGACCATGCATAATAGACATGTGGCCTGCGATCATGTTTACAATCGTTGACGGAACAAAGAACGGGCTAATTTTGCGCGGACCTTTTTCCATCAGTGACAGATGGTTAGCTTCAATAAGACCTAGACCACCAATGCCAGAACCGATAGCCACACCAATACGTGGGGCGTTTTCTTCAGTCACTTCAATGCCAGAGTCTTTTAACGCCTGTACGCCTGCTGCAATGCCGTATTGAATGAACAAGTCCATTTTGCGGGCATCTTTTTTGGTCATGTATTCTTCACAGTTGAAGTCTTTGACCATGCCGGCAAAACGAGTAGCAAATGCGCTAGCATCAAAATGTTCGATATTGCTAATACCGCTGGTGCCGGCCAGTAGAGCTTTCCATGAAGACTCAACAGAATTGCCAACCGGTGATAGCATACCCATGCCAGTAACAACTACGCGACGCTTTGACACGATTAATTTCTCCGGGAATTGAGGATAAAACAGGGTTCGAAATAAAATCAGGCGGTCATGGTGACCGCCTGGAGGGAGTTCTTAATTACTCAGATGCGCCAACAACGTAGTCGATAGCAGCTTGAACTGTAGTAATTTTTTCAGCTTCTTCGTCTGGAATCTCAGTATCGAATTCTTCTTCAAGAGCCATTACTAGTTCAACAGTATCTAGAGAATCAGCACCTAGATCGTCAACGAAAGAAGCTTCGTTTTTAACTTCTGCTTCGTCTACGCCCAGTTGCTCAACAATGATTTTTTTTACGCGTTCTTCGATGTTGCTCATTAATCTATTTCCTTAAAACAAGAATTCGCTAATGCGATTTGCTGTAGTTTATTCATTACTGCAAAAGTTGCAATACTCAACACGCTGGTCAAACCACGATTTTCAGTGAAAACAAGATGAGTTTGACTTGTGTCATCAAGTTATGCAACTTTTTTGTTTAAATCATGTACATGCCGCCGTTAACATGCAGTGTTTCGCCGGTTACATAACCAGCATCTTCTGACGCCAAAAATGCGACCGCTGCCGCAATTTCACGCGGATCACCCAAACGACCTGCAGGAACACCTGCAAGTGTAGCAGCACGCTGGTCATCATTCAGGGCTTTAGTCATATCTGTTTCGATAAAACCAGGAGCAACCGCATTCACCGTAATGCCGCGTGACGCAACTTCGCGTGCCATCGACTTGGTAAATCCAATCAAACCTGCTTTTGCTGCTGCATAGTTAGTCTGACCGGCATTACCCATAGTACCAACAACAGAGCCGATGCTGATAATACGGCCGTGGCGTTTTTTCATCATCGCACGCAACACTGCCTTAGACAGACGGAAGATAGACGTCAGGTTGGTATCCATGATGTCCTGCCACTCGTCATCTTTCATGCGCATCAGCAAGTTATCACGGGTGATACCCGCGTTGTTGACCAAGATATCAACATCGCCGTACTGCGCTTTGATTTCTTTCAGTACAGCTTCGATTGACTCAGGAGACGTCACGTTCAGCGCCAGGCCTTTACCGTTGTCACCCAAATATGCACTGATGGCTTCCGCACCGCTTTCCGATGTCGCGGTACCAATTACTGTCGCACCACGTTCAACCAGAATTTCTGCGATAGCACGACCGATACCACGGCTCGCACCCGTTACCAGAGCAACTTTACCTTGCAGGCTCATTGTCATTCCTCTTCTATAAATAGTATGCAGCCCGCCTTTTCCTGTTAACGCCAACTCTGCACGAAGCAAATGGCACCCAGAAGCAGGCCACAATCTTACTTGGCAGCGTCCAGGCTAGCCGGATCATTGACTGCAGCACTGCCAAGTGCACGATTAATTCGTTTAGTCAGGCCGGTAAGTACCTTGCCCGGACCCATTTCAAACAGTTGCTCGATGCCTTCTTCAGCCATGCGCTCAACAGACTCTGTCCAGCGAACCGGGCCGTATAGCTGTTTAACCAATGCCTGCTTGATTGCCGCAGGATCAGTTTCTGTTGCCACATCGGCATTGTTAATCACCGGAATAGAAGGCGCAGAGAATTCAACACTTTCCAGCGCTACCGCTAGTTTGTCTGCAGCAGGCTTCATTAGTTCACAATGAGACGGTACAGAAACAGGCAGTGGCAGAGCACGCTTAGCGCCAGCTTCTTTACACAGTACATTGGCACGCTCAACCGCTTCTTTATTACCCGCGATAACTACCTGGCCCGGAGAGTTAAAGTTCACCGGAGAAACAACCTGGCCATCAGCCGCTTCTTCACACGCTTTGGCAATCGCGTCATTATCCAGACCGATAATTGCAGACATCGCACCAACACCGGCTGGTACGGCTTCCTGCATAAGCTGGCCGCGAAGCTCAACCAGTTTTACCGCTTCTTTAAAATCGATAACGCCAGCACATACTAGTGCTGAGTATTCACCCAGGCTGTGACCAGCAAGTACCACTGGTTGTTCACCGCCCTGCTCTTGCCATACACGCCAAATCGCAACAGATGCAGTCAGCAGTGCCGGCTGAGTGCGGTGTGTCTGGTTAAGATCTTCTGCAGGACCATTCTGAACTAGTGCCCATAGGTCATAGCCCAGCGCATCAGAGGCTTCGGCAAAAGTTTGCTTTACAACCTCAAACTGCTCAGCCAGTTCGGCTAGCATACCAACAGCCTGAGAGCCCTGTCCCGGGAATACAATCGCGAACTTAGACATTCGAGAATCCTTATTCGTTATTACTGATTATTCAGTGTATTGACGAGCTATCCGCTGTGAAAACAAGCTGCTAACCACAAGCCGAAACACGGCAATAAAGCAGAAAGCGAATAGCTACAAATTAATTAAAAGCGTATCTGCGGCTTAATCTAATTCTTCACTCGAATCAGAATTTCACCAATGCAGAGCCCCAGGTGAAACCACCACCGAAAGCTTCAAGCAACAAAGTCTGTCCACGCTGGATCCGACCGTCACGAACAGCTTCGTCTAGCGCCGTCGGAACCGTTGCCGCAGATGTGTTGCCATGGCGGTCAAGGGTTACCACCACCTGATCCATCGACATCGACAGCTTCTTCGCCGTTGCCGAGATAATACGCAGGTTCGCCTGGTGCGGTACCAACCAGTCTAGTTCCGACTTGTCCATGTTATTGGCTGCCAAGGTATCTTTTACCAAATTTGACAACTGGGTTACCGCGACCTTGAAGACTTCGTTACCGGCCATGTACAGCCATTTGTCATCGCTGAAGTCCTGGCCGTGATCCGGAATAGCAAGGCTTAACAATCCGCCAAAGTGACCGTCGGCATGCAGGTGAGTCGAGATAATACCCTGTTCCTCGCTTGCGCCTACCACCACGGCGCCAGCACCGTCGCCAAACAGAATGATCGTCGAACGATCATCCGGATCACACTTATGAGAAAGCGCATCAGAGCCGATAACCAAGACGTTCTTGGCCATACCGGTTTTAATATGTTGATCGGCAACGCTCAGGGCATAGACGAAACCTGAACACGCGGCTGCGATATCGAATGCCGGGCAACCTTTGATGTCCAGCATTCCCTGGACCTGGCAGGCCGCAGACGGAAATGAGTGACTCGCACTGGTAGTCGCTACGATAATAAGATCAATGTCATCTTTATCAATGCCCGCCATTTCGATGGCGTTTAAAGATGCCTGATATCCCATTATAGCTACAGTTTCATCTGCAGATGCAATTCGACGCTCACGAATACCGGTACGAGCTACGATCCATTCGTCTGTGGTATCAACCATTTGTTCTAAGTCGGCGTTAGAACGTACTTGTGCTGGCAGGTAGCTGCCGGTACCTAAAATTTTGCTATACATGAAGACTAATAATGCCTCTCGAGTAAGACTTCTTCCAAACGGTCACTGATTTTTGTCGGTATTTGCCGTTTGACCTCGTGCACCGCTTCACCAATTGCATTAGAAAAAGCGGCAACATCAGCACTTCCATGGCTTTTGACCACAATACCGCGCAATCCTAACAGACTTGCGCCATTGTACTGGTCGGGGTTCAACTGTTTAAGACTGATGAATAGGTCATTAAACAACCACTTGGCAACTAAACGCTTCAGTGGGTTAGTGCTTATGGCATTTTTAATGCTGTCAATGAATAGATTGGCGACCCCTTCGCTGGTCTTTAGACTCACGTTGCCGACAAAACCATCACACACGATAACATCGGCGCGGCCACTGTATAATTCGTTACCTTCAAGATAGCCGATATAGTTTATGTCTGGTGAGTTTGCCAACATTTCGGCGCAACGCTTGACTAAATCATTACCTTTAATCTCTTCCTCACCAATATTAAGCAACGCGACCCGAGGTGACACGTTGTTTTCCTGCTCGGCCAGCACAGCCCCCATTACGGCAAATTGAAACAAGGTATCTGCATCACAGGATACGTTTGCTCCCAAGTCCAGCAACCAGGTTTTATTGTCGGTGTTGGTCGGAATGGCGGTTACTAGCGCAGGGCGATCAACACCGGGTAGTTGTTTCAGGGTATAGCGCGAAAGGGCCATCAGGGCTCCGGTATTTCCGGCACTGACACAGGCATCGGCCTGGCCATCGGAAACACTATCTAGCGCCATACGCATCGACGTTCCCTGACTGCTGCGCAATGCTTGGGAAGGCCGGGTTTCATTGGCAATAACATGCTCGCAATGAACAATACTGAGTCGAGGGTGTTGAAGTTGGTTTAGAAGGGACAGTTGAGATGTGATCGCACTTTGATCACCAAAAAGAATAACTTTGAGCTCTGGGTATTGCAACAATGCCTGCACGGAGGCAGGCACTGTTACTTGAGGACCGAAATCCCCGCCCATTGCATCAAGTGCAACGGTTAGACCACTCAAGGTTCAACCTTATTTGTTGATAACCTTGCGGCCACGGTAGAAACCGTCAGCTGTTACGTGGTGACGTAGGTGAGTTTCACCACTTGCAGAATCTACAGATACAGCTGCAGTTGTTAGTGCATCGTGAGAACGACGCATGCCACGTGCTGCACGTGATTTTTTGCTCTTTTGTACGGCCATTAACCCTACTCCTGTTAAATTACTTACTTAGATTTTTCAATACTGCAAACGGATTCGGACGCTCATCAGCAACGGGGATCTCACCAAAAGTCATGTTTCCACTGGCTTTACAGTCAGCTTCATCATGCATAGCGACTTGAGGCAACTCCAGAATCAATTCGTCTTCGACGATTTGAATCAGGTTAATCTCACCGTTTTCGTCGACGTCAGCCGGCTCATAAGCTTCCGGAAACTCATCAGCTTCCTCTGGTTTGAGGAGCGGACTGTAACAGAATTCAACACTATATTGGTGTTTGAACTCTTCCTGGCATCGCTGACAGGTCAACATCACTTCAACATCTGCACTACCGCGCATAAATGCAAGGTGACGTTGGTCAAAGTCAAATGATAAGGTGACGTTTGCATCACGTGTTACGCTCTGTGTTGACTCGGCCAAACGCTCAAGCAAATCGGCTTTGATGATGCCATCATAGTCGAGTTTTTTCTGAGCTGCGCGAACCGGATCAACCGTTAGCGGCAATTTTACCTTTTGCATAGGGCGCGAATATTAGCCTTCTAATCAGTTTGAGTCAAAGGAAATGTGCGCGAATTAACAGCATTTAGCCAATTCACTTAGCTGCAATTAAACCTGCTTGCTCAATCGAGGACATTTCCACCTTTTTGTCTGTTATCTGCCTGACTCACAACAAGTTGACCCTCGTAATATAAGCGGTCAAATAACACACAAAAGATGACTAAAACACAACCAGCCCCATTACTAAACAGACACACCCTCAGTATGGCGCGAGTTTGAAATTAATGGCTGCATTTCTTACATTAGCCAGACTAACTGCAAAGATGGCCCATTTAAATTCGGCCGCTAGACTAACACAATCCCATATAATCTTGGTACAACTATGACTCAACCTTTGCTCCTGGCCTCCACCTCCCCTTTCAGAAAAGCCTTGCTAGAGAAGCTGCAATACCCGTTTGAGACGGCTAGCCCAGACACTGATGAAACGGCCCATCCCGATGAAACTGCCGAGCAGCTCGTGACCCGGCTGGCTGAAGCCAAAGCCAAAGCCTGCGCAGTTGACTACCCAGCCCATCTGATTATCGGCTCGGATCAGGTATGCGTCATCAACGGCCATATTGTCGGCAAACCGCATACATCCGATAACGCCTTCAGGCAGCTACAGGCTGCAAGTGGCCAAGTCGTCACCTTCTATACCGGCCTGTGTCTATATAATGCAGTAACTGGCGATAGCGACGTGATCTGCGAACCCTTTCATGTTCACTTCAGAACTTTGACCGAGCAGGAAATCCAAAACTATATCCAGCGAGAAAGTCCGTTGAACTGTGCCGGCAGCTTTAAGAGCGAAGGACTTGGTATTGCCCTGTTTGACAAGCTCGAGGGCCGGGATCCGAACACCCTGGTTGGCCTGCCACTGATAGCACTGCGCGACATGCTCGCCAGGCAAGGGGTAGCGATTTTGTAATCAGGGCAAATAACATCCCCAATAAATAAGAAGGCGAGAAGCCAAACTCAGCTTCTCGCCCTAGTCAATACACCCACCATAGGCCCAATCTATTCAGCGCGGCTTTTTTCCACTATTTTATCTGTCGCTATTTTTTCCGTAGCTGCTCAATAGCCCTGGTCAGCATCGGCTCCATCGGTGCGTTGATATCCATTAGCTCTTCCGTTTTAGGGTGCTTGAACTTAATGTTTGCCGCATGAAGGAAAAGTCGATTGAGGCCAGATTTTTTCGTATACGCATCAAAACGCGGATCACCATAACGATCATCCCAGGCAATAGGATGGCCGGTGTACTGGCAGTGAACACGGATCTGATGGGTTCGGCCCGTTACCGGGCTAGCCTGCACCAACGTAGCCTGCTCAAGACGCTCTATCACTTTAAAGCGCGTATCCGATGCCTTCCCGTTCGGGTTAACGCGTACAATGCTGTTCACTTCATTTTTCATTAGCGGTGCCGTTACTTTTTTGCAACTGGCTTTCCACTCTCCCATCACCAGGGCAAAATAATATTTCTGTACCGTCTTATTACGGAATTGCTCCTGCAGCTGACGCAATGCAGAACGCTTCTTAGCCACCAGCAGTATCCCCGAGGTATCTCGGTCTATCCGATGGACAAGCTCGAGGAAACGGGCATCGGGACGAAGTGCGCGCAAGGCCTCGATAGCACCGAACTTCAAACCACTACCGCCATGCACCGCTGTTCCCGATGGCTTGTTAAGGATCAGCATCTGGTCATCTTCATAAATAATGCAAGACTCCAGCTCGGCAACTTTATTGAGCTTGGTACTGACCGGCGCCTGATCTTCTTTTTCCGGCACCTTCACCGGCGGCACCCTCACAAGATCACCATCCTGCAATTTATATTCAGGTTTTATACGTTTTTTGTTTACTCGAACCTCACCCTTACGCAAAATACGGTAAATCATACTTTTTGGAACGTTTTTAAGCCGAGCACGGAGAAAGTTATCGATCCGCTGGCCCGCAAAGTCATCAGTAATCTCGATGAATTGCACTTTTGGTTTATCATCTTTCATAGGTTTTGATTGTATCACGCATGCAAAGCAGATTGCCGCAAAAAAGTCACCCTGCTATCATTGCGTGCAGGAGTAGGAAAACTTGCCTACTTTTGTAACACGGTGAACAGAATATCACCTAACTGACTATTATTCATACAGCTCTGGCGAGAAGCGCAGCATATGGCGTAAGACGTTATTATCTCCGGAGTGTTTTTTAGCTTGCTCGATTATAGATTTTTTATTGGTGTGATAGATACCGCCGCGTGAAACGGTGATGCCAGCTGTATATTTCCTGATCTAATCATCTTGATACTGTTGGACAATACGTGTTGCCAGATAGCACTCCTGAATTCCAGCCGTGAGGCTGCATTTGTTATCAGACTTGGAGTCAGGCGCCGCCAGTACAAACTCGCTAATCGAGTCGCTAGTACAACGACAAAAACGAGTACAATATAATGAAAAGAATGTTGATTAACGCAACTCAAAAGGAAGAGTTGCGCGTCGCATTAGTTGATGGGCAGAAGCTCTTTGATCTTGATATCGAAAGCCCTGGCCACGAATCTAAAAAAGCAAATATTTACAAAGGTCGCATTACCCGCATCGAACCAAGCCTGGAAGCAGCGTTCGTTGACTATGGTTCTGAGCGCCACGGTTTCCTTCCACTGAAAGAAGTTGCCAAAGATTACTTCCCTGCCGACTACAGCTACCAAGGCCGTCCTAACATCAAGGAAGTGCTTAAAGAAGGCCAGGAAGTTATCGTTCAGGTCGACAAAGAAGAGCGTGGCAACAAAGGGGCAGCCCTGACAACGTTCATTTCTGTTGCCGGTAGCTACCTGGTGCTGATGCCTAACAACCCTCGAGCCGGTGGTATTTCACGCCGTATCGAAGGTGAAGAGCGTACTCAGCTAAAAGCGGCACTAAGCACGCTTGAGCTGCCTCAGGGAATGGGCCTGATCGTACGTACCGCGGGTGTGGGCAAGTCAGCTGAAGATCTGGAATACGATCTGAACTACCTGCTCAACCACTGGGAACGTGTAAAAGATGCGGCAGATTCTGCACCGGCACCTTTCCTGATCCACCAGGAAAGTAATGTTATAGCCCGTGCTATCCGTGACTATCTACGCCGTGATATCGGTGAGATTGTCATCGACAGCCCGAAAATCTTTAACCGCGCCCGTGATCATATCCAGCAGGTACGCCCGGACTTCCTGTCCCGTGTCAAACTGTATGAGCACAGCGAAACACCGCTGTTCAATCACTACCAGATTGAGAACCAGATCGAATCCGCGTTCCAGCGCGAAGTTCGCCTGCCTTCCGGCGGCTCGATTGTTATCGATCCGACTGAAGCCCTGACCTCTATCGACATCAACTCCGCCCGTGCAACCAAAGGCGGTGACATCGAAGAAACGGCGCTGCAAACCAACCTTGAAGCTGCCGATGAAATCGCTCGTCAGCTACGCCTTCGTGACTTGGGCGGTCTGGTGGTGATCGACTTTATCGATATGACCCCAGTGCGTCACCAGCGCGAAGTAGAAAACCGCCTGCGCGAAGCCGTTCGTATGGACCGTGCCCGGGTGCAGATTGGTCGTATTTCGCGTTTCGGCTTGCTTGAAATGTCTCGCCAGCGCCTGAGCCCGTCTCTGGCAGAAGCGAGCCATCACGTCTGTCCGCGCTGTTCTGGTACCGGTGTTATTCGTGATAGCGAATCTCTGTCACTGTCTATCCTTCGTCTGATTGAAGAAGAGGCACTGAAAGACAACACCTCACAGGTGGTAGCAATTGTGCCGGTAGCGATAGCCTCCTACCTGCTCAACGAAAAACGACGTTCTGTACAGCACATTGAAAAATCCCATGATGTGCGCGCTATCATCGTCCCAAATGCAGAAATGGATACTCCGCACTTTGAAGTTCTGCGTGTCCGTAGCGGTGACGAGCAAGATACCCTGTCTTATCACCTGCCACGTGCAATCGAAGCACTGAAAGAAGCAGAAGCGGCTGAAGCGCCACAGCAAGAACGTATCGTGAAGAAACGTGAAGAGCCGGTACTCCAAGGCTTTGCTGCACCTCAAGAACCAGCCGCTGCCAAGAAACAAGCACCGGTTCAGAAAGAGGTAGCGGAGAAAGCCGAGGACAAGCCTAGCATCTTCAGCCGTCTCTTCTCAGCCATTGCCAACCTCTTCTCGGGCTCTGCAGAACAGGAAACTGAGCAGCAACCGAAAGAAACTCAGGGCAAACGTAACCGCCGTGACGGCCGTCGCGGAGAGCGCCAAGACAAACGTCAGGACAAGCGTCAGGATAGCCGCCGAGGCAAAGACGGTTCCCGACAGGGCCGCAAGCGCCAGGACACTGATCGTGATAGCCGCAGTGGCGAACAACGTGAACAGCGCCAGCAGCGCCGCCGTGGTGACAAGCAAAAGCAAGACCGTCAGCAGCAGTTGGATAAGCCGGCCAAGCAGCAGCGTCAGCCACGTGACGAAGAAGCGAAAGAGCAAAAACGTCAGTCTCGCCGCGAAGAAATTCAGGCGCAGAAGCAACAACGCCGTCAGGAAGCCCAGCAAAACAAAGCTGGCAAGCCTGCTGCGGAAGAAAAGCGTGAGCAAGAGCAGGAGAAGGCAACGAAAGTCAAACAGCGTCGCCAGCGCCGTCAGCTACGCAAGAAAATCCGTATCGGTGATGAGCAGCAAGCTGCCCCTGTTCAGCAACAACAAGCAGAAGCAACTGTTGAAGAGCAGAAAGTAGCCACTCCTTTGCAGGAACTGGGTACTGCAGTAGCTAAGGAAGCACTGGCTCAGGAACCTCAGACCGAGAAAACTCAGGCCGCCAAAGAGCAGGCAGAGCAAAACGGTGAGCAGGAAAACGGCCAGCGTCGTAACCGTCGCTCTCCACGTCACCTGCGTGCAAGCGGTCAGCGTCGTCGCCGTATTCGCGATACTCGTCCAGAGAAAGGCGAAAACGTCGATAAAGCGGTAACCGAAGCCGTGGGTCATGCTGTCGAAGAAGCAACTGATGCACTGAACGACATGGAAAATGTGGTTACTGTGGTTGATAAGCCAAAAGTTAACCGTCCAGCTTCTGGTGTTGCCTCTCCGGAAATGGCAATGGGCAAAGTGTGGGCTCCTGCACCTAAACCGGCTGTTGAAGCCGTTGTCACTCAAGAAGAAGCTTCAGAGCAACCAGTCGCCGAGACTGAGGTTGAAGCAACACCTGAAGCAGCTACACCTAAAGCAACTTCACCGGCATTGGGTGGCGTAGCCATGCCAGAACTTGCAATGGGTAAAGCCTTCCCTCTTCGTGAGCCTGTGAAGGTAGAAACGGTAACGGAAGAAAGCGCTGCTGAGGCCGTAGTCGAAAGTACGCCTGTTGAGACAGCCGCTGTCGAAAGCCAGGCAGACGAAACGCCAGAAACCGCCGAAGTCGCGGTTGAGGAAACTGTTGTTGCCGAAGTTGCTGTTGAAGAAGCTGTTGCTGTAGAAACAGAAGCGTCCGCTCCGGTAGAAACTCCGGCTAAAGAAGCAACTGTCGCGTCCGCTGAGAGTCCAATGGTTACAGCCACATCACCACGTGGTCGACATGCCATTGCTCCAATGGCCAAAGCGCCAGCTCCGGCAGAAGAAAGTACTGATGCCCCTGTTGTCGCTTTAGCACCGCTACGTGAAGAGCGACTTGCAACCCGCCAGGCTGGTAGCCAAACGGCAACCAATGTTGCAACAGCACCAATGACAAAGCCTTCAATGGACTAAGTCAGAAAAATCACAGCTAAGTGAGTCAAAAAGCCATGCTAATAGCATGGCTTTTTTTTGGTTCTTCGCAGATTAGCGGGAACTGAAAACAAAAACGGTAGTAAGTGATATGGTTTAGTCGCCAAACAAAAACCTACACAAACTACCGTTTTCATGTCGAATAATACTTTCCTATCTTCCTTCTGGGAAGGCTTTC
>NZ_RSEJ01000059.1 GCF_009910675.1 Photobacterium alginatilyticum
ATTCTTTATTTCTCAAAAAACTTCAATTGGGACACGCAAAAAATAGGCCAATTCAGCCGCTTTTTGTTCAATTTCTCGTGGCGTAAAATTCTCATCCGTACGCGTCAAGGGAATGGCCCCCTGGCCTCGGATTTCCATATAAAGAACACGACGAGCATAAATACCCTCTTTAACTTCTAYTCGCACAGACTGAATATCTTTTATWAGAAATCGKAGGAAGACACGACGRTTTTTTCCRGGAAATCCCCAACGAAAAATACACACTATYCCTTCTTTTCTAKCGAATCGATCATAACCACTACCTACATTCCACGAAATTGTACACCATAARTAGGCGCTAATAAAAAGACCCGCGAACCCATAAAAAGACATTACGAGCCCTTGTGGAAAAAAAAYGATTTGTTGAGACGGAAAWAAAGATATCAAATTTTTAYCAAGATAACTGGAAGTTCCAACCAATAAGAAGCCTRATGAACCTAAAAAAWGGATAATGGCCCAGRAAAAATTACTTATTTTTCGAGACCCCYTTATAAGTTCTATCCATATATGTTCTGATCGCCAACTCATACTTGATCTGATTTCAKTTTATTGGAATTGAGAGCATAGCCSAATRAATTTGACTTTACTTTTTTTGTTGCCGAAATAACTCTCATCAACTAGCACTATTTTKATATGAACCCTTAGGAATAATTCATAAAACGGGTTAGATGGAAAAATKTCTCTTCACTTTATGGCCCTACTAAGKATAGTGGCAGACATATTACTACATAGACTTTATAGACTTTCCATTTCAGACATCCGCCRATCCTTATTCTAGTGGAAAATAGCTAGAATAAATTGACTCATATATCATATATCATATATCATTTTCTGTATGTATAAGAACTCTTTCATTTCYATAKRGTCGATTTCTGTTCAGCCGAAACCCTATGTTATACCAKACTCAAATAARTWGATATTTTTTTATCTAAGTTCAAAAAAAAAATGAGATTTAGTCCTATTAGATCTAAACAATCTTGTTTTTTTGAACATAAAGAAATAAAGAAGCCATTGCCATGGCCGGAAATACTAGGCCTACTAAAGGCACAAAAATAGARGGAAAGTTGAAAGTTATCATAGAATGAATACCTCGATTWAATTKACTATTTGTACCTGTTATTATTATATWGTTTCTATTGTTAKAAAGATATCTTGTAATAATTTTTMATTTTTAATTATAGAATGAAAATTYTTAKTAATTCGATTCGAATTACTATTATTGTAATTAKGAAACTTTCATTTTAATTAATTATAGAATACCTACGTAAGAAGGTAAGAGGAACTTCGCCTAATTTCACAAAAGCAAAAATGCATTCTTTTATAGAGGCTYGCTGATTCGTAATCATGAATCAAAGTAAACAAAAAAAACAAGAAAAATTAAAAAATTAGATGCAACTTGTGATTCTTTCTAAAATTAAATTTTATATTTTATAGATTTGAGGTCACCAAAGAAAACTCCATTCTTCTTATTTTTACTTTGATTCCGATAAACTAACTACGTGTAAAACTAATTAAACTGAATAGTCTTTGAATTTTTATTCAAAGGAAAGAAAGCGTGAAGTTGAAATAACTCACTCAGAACGCTTTTTAAAAGATTACGTGGTACAATTAGATCGAATAAGCCCTTCTGGAATAAATATTCGGCCGCTTGTGAMCCTTCGGGTACTGTTTTATTCAATGTTTGTTCAATTACTCTTTTACCCGCAAATGCAATGTAGGCATTGGGTTCGGCAATAATGATATCCCCCAACATACCAAAACTCGCTGTCACCCCACCCGTAGTCGGAGATGTAAGAATTGGTACATAAAAKAGTTTTTTATTTGATTGATAATCGTATAAAGCAGAAGAKATTTTAGCCATTTGCATCAAGCTCAAACTTCCTTCTTGCATACGTGCACCCCCAGAAGCACAYACTATAAYAAGAGGTATAAATTTTTTGGTAGCATACTCGAYCAAACGGGTAATTTTCTCYCCGACTACAGATCCCATACTACCCCCCATAAACTGAAAATCCATAMCCCCAATTGCGACGGGAATACCATYTAGTTGGCCTATACCTGTTTGAACAGCCTCAGTTAACCCTGTCTTTCTTTGATAAGAATCAATACGATCTTTATAMGGCTCCTCCTCCGAATGAAATTCAATGGGATCCAGAGAKACCATGTCTTCATCCATAGGATCCCAAGTGCCKGGATCAATCAAAAGTTCGATTCTATCTGAACTACTCATTTTCAAATAATATCCACATTGTTCACAAATATTCATTTTTGACTTCAAAATTTTCTTATAATTTAATCCATAACACTTTTCGCATTGAACCCACAAATGCCTGTATTTTTGCGTTACATCGAGATTATTATAACTTTCTCTTATAGTTAAATCACCCGYRTTCYTTATACTRGAACTCTCGCTTTCACTACTATTTCKATTTTCACCATAAATGGAACGATAAATATAACTGTCACTATAATTGTCACTACTACTTAYAATGTAAGCATCAATGCGTAGTTGAGAATCAAGATAACTGTCAATACAACTATTAATATGATTAKTCCAACTATATTGAGTATCATATATGKAACGATCRTAGTAAGGRTCRTCACTATTMGATCCATTATTSAGATAATCAGAATTCGGATAACTAGACAAAGGTTTTTCGAGTTCACTCAGAAAAGAATGGTCCTTGTTAATCTCAAAAAGCTTATTTTCAATATCAAAATATATGGAATAGCTGTCCCCATTCTTATCCCTAACTATAAAAGTGTCATCAGAGATGAAATTCCCAATGTCCTTGACACCAAAKAAATGATCCACATTACTGTAAGTAGAACTRTCACTATMACTCCGACTATGATGATGCCTATCATTGCGATTAGGATCTTCACTTTCACTGATATGTTCATCAATAGGACTAYGATTACTTAATCCACACCTGTGTTCTAATTCTAACTCYTTGTTAGACAACATCGAATTGAACTGCCATTTTTCCATAGAGTTTTTTGCCCCCTATTTTATTTACATGAAAATACAATAAATGAATARTCATTCGATGAAAAAGAATTTTTGTTAATAKCCTATTTCTTATCAGAATAAACATAGAACTAGAATCACTAGGATTATTAACTAATTAAGTATTGAAAAAAAAAAACGAAATATTTATTCTCTCCTAATTTCGTMTMTACTAATCTACTAATAAGTAAGGACTTTTTTTATAAAATCTCGTCTAATAACKAATCMAMTAATTAAGTAAAGTTTCGATTGCRACACAAAAYGAAAAGGACAATATACAGGATGGGTAAAAARWGGTTTTGATACKTAGYTCTATCCAGRKAAACTAGAAGATATAAAAGAACTACACCAATCCTAAGGATCCAKAGRATTMATTGTGGATCMAATMCAAAAMTAGAAATATTTGAATTTTTGAATMTTCTTTTTTATTTYATTGAATTGTATATCTAGATTAAGTATATAGATCTAYCCAAAATGGATTCTCTAGCCAAAGTGGATACAATAGAATTTTTGTATTCGGCTCAATCCTTTTAGTAAAAKATTGGGCCGAGTTTAATTCCAATTCAATTAACAGACCGAACAGTAATWAYTGAATTACAAAGTATCCATTGCTTCGAATTCAAATTTGATCTCCTTCCATMCCTCACAAGCAGCAKCYARTYCAGGACTCCATTTGSAAGCCTCACGRATAATTTCATTACCTTCACGAGCAAGATCACGTCCCTCATTACGAGCTTGTACACATGCTTCTARAGCTACTCGGTTAGCTACARCACCCGGTGCATTTCCCCAAGGGTGTCCTAAAGTYCCKYCACCRAATTGTAGTACAKAATCATCTCCAAAGATCTCKGTCAGAGCWKGCATATGCCAAACGTGAATACCYCCKGAAGCCACRGGYAGAACACCWGGTAGCGARACMCAATCTTGAGTGAAATAAATACCGCGSYTWCGATCTTYTTYAATAWAATCATCACGCAGTAAATCAACAAAGCCYAAAGTRATTTCYCTTTCYCCTTCAAGTTTACCTACTACRGTACCRGMGTGAATATGATCTCCACCRGACATACGTARSGCTTTYGCTAGTACACGGAAGTGYATACCRTGATTYTTCTGTCTATCAATAACTGCATGCATTGCACGGTGRATRTGAAGAAGTAAGCCATTATCTCGGCAATAATGAGCCARRCTMGTATTTGCAGTGAATCCYCCTGTTARRTAGTCRTGCATTACRATAGGAACTCCYAATTCTCTRGCAAAYACAGCYCTTTTKATCATTTCTTCRCATGTACCYGCAGTAGCRTTYAAGTAATGMCCTTTRATTTCACCTGTTTCWGCCTGTGCTTTAWAAAKWGCTTCGGCACAAAATAAGAARCGRTCTCKCCAACGCATAAATGGYTGGGAGTTCACGTTYTCATCATCTTTRGTAAAATCAAGTCCACCACGAAGACATTCATAAACAGCTCTRCCGTARTTTTTAGCRGATAAYCCCAATTTAGGTTTAATAGTACATCCCAACAGGGGACGMCCATACTTATTCAATTTATCTCTTTCAACTTGGATACCATGAGGCGGTCCTTGGAAAGTTTTARYATACGCRACCGGGATTCGCAGATCTTCCAGACGTAGAGCGCGYAGGGCTTTGAATCCAAATACATTACCCACGATAGAAGTAAACATGTTAGTAACAGAGCCTTCTTCAAAAAGGTCTAAAGGATAAGCTAC
>NZ_RSEJ01000422.1 GCF_009910675.1 Photobacterium alginatilyticum
AACCCTGGAGATATTTATACTCTTGAGTGCTGAAAGTAAACAAACCACAACACAGGAAGTTTGTTGACGAAGTTCAACCAGCAGTAGTGCTGATCTAATCTCCGAGGCACTCACCCAGTAATGTATTGAGTATAAAGAAGCTTGTACAATCAGACTCAAGTCATATAAGATACTAACTCCCAGTTAGTTCTCAGCCTATAAGACTGCACCTCACTGTCTAAACTACCCAAGTGTTTGACTCTCAGTGTGTGCTTAGCTTCATAGCTTACACTTTTGATTTGGTGCTTTTGCTTCACAGCTTGCACTCTTTCAATCTCTCAATATCACTCTTACAGTGATTGATCTACTGGT
>NZ_RSEJ01000423.1 GCF_009910675.1 Photobacterium alginatilyticum
GTTGAAACTTCAGTTGTAACTGAAGATACAACTGAGAATGATGGAAATTCAGAACAAGTTGTAATAATCAGTGATGATGATGATGTCAAGGCAAGAAGAGTAAAGAGACTACAGAAAGCTCATCCAACTGAAAATATCATTGGTGAGGTAAGTGAAGGTATGAATACTAGACAGAAAACCTTGAATATTGTAAACCTTGCTTGCTATGTTTCTGAAATTGAACCTAAAAATATATCTGAAGCTTTAGAATCTGAGGATTGGATTGCTGCAATGCAAGAAGAATTAGGTCAATTTGAAAGAAATAAAGTGTGGACACTTGTGCCTAGACCTAAGAATAAAAATGTCATTGGT
>NZ_RSEJ01000424.1 GCF_009910675.1 Photobacterium alginatilyticum
TATTTAATATTTCTTATCGATACATGCTTATATGATAGGTGCTTTCTTACATGATTATCTTACGCACCTTATTCTATATCGATTTACATGAGTATATTTATGGATTAATTCATGAGGTTTGTCATCACCAAAAAGGGGGAGATTGTTGAAAAGTGGTTTTCGCAATATCTCATTTTGGTAAATGACATTTTGAATTAAACTTAATACTGCTCATTTGTGGTTATCTAATAAGTTATCAAGTGTTGTGCACGATTATAAGAGATAACGAGTCATTAAGAAGCGACCAAGCTTTCATATTCAAGAATCAAGAAAAGTCGTCAAGTCGCACTTCGAATGAGCAAAGAGAAAGC
>NZ_RSEJ01000425.1 GCF_009910675.1 Photobacterium alginatilyticum
CTTCTAATACACGGGTATTACAAATACTATAGGGGGTGGTATTACGTTAAGTGATGGGAGGATTAGCCTAAATATC
Source organism: Photobacterium alginatilyticum (assembly GCF_009910675.1). GTDB lineage: Bacteria > Pseudomonadota > Gammaproteobacteria > Enterobacterales > Vibrionaceae > Photobacterium > Photobacterium alginatilyticum. The sequence goes on from NZ_RSEJ01000425.1 coordinate 77, forward strand.
AATAAAACTATTTTACATGTATTAGTATTTGATATTTATAAAAGTGTCAAATATTTAATCGGGGTAAAAATAAAATTATTTTGCAATACCACTCATAATCTCATGTCAAACAAACACCGTATTTGTAATACAATTACAAAAATTTAATCCTCCATCATTTCTTATCCCACGGTATTAATAATCTCGATACTATCAATACTGCAACCAAACAAGGCCTAAAGCTCTTGGTGCAATAACAAGTACCTGACATGTGGGAAAGAGGGTGTTCGACAT
>NZ_RSEJ01000426.1 GCF_009910675.1 Photobacterium alginatilyticum
TAGGCAGCTGGCCTATCATTTCAGGTTTTATGATAAAAGCAATGTTAGGATTTTGAAGTACAGGTAGGTCTAAACAGGATGGCCTGCTTTGCCTAGGAGGTTGCATAAAATCGAGTAAAGTACGCCTATCTAGAGGGTCACCAGCTGTGGAGCCAGCTGCTGATCCAGCTGGTAGTCCCTGTCCTATTGCATCCATCAGAACTTTTGGTTAGAAAGTCTTAACGGCGAGGAAACTACTATCTATGAAAGATAATCAGTTCGAGTTTTGAACTCGAACGATTGAATTGAAAGTTCTAAGGTAAAATATTTTTTTCATTTTTATTTTATTTTATTTTTTTGAATTTTTTTT
>NZ_RSEJ01000427.1 GCF_009910675.1 Photobacterium alginatilyticum
TATTTAGGTATACTTCTGTCGCGTTTTAAAGCGAAATTTAACACAGAGACGTATAGGACTAAGAAGCTTCCGTGTAAAATTTCAAATTGATTCCATCAAAACTCGCCGAGTTATGGAGCTTAAGGTGTTTTCAAAAKGACCCTCAACTATTTTTTAAAAWTTGAAAGTTTGGCGTTTTGTCAGTTTTCKSCCTAAGCTCACGAAAATTTAATGACAGCACTACGGCAGTGAGATAAGTTTTCTTGTGAATTTTGAGMCAATTTCGATTTACAGGAGCCGAGATATTAAGCTTGCAAATTAGAMAAAAGTTCGAGTCCGGGTGCGGGCGTCTAAATTTTTTTATGCCCT
>NZ_RSEJ01000428.1 GCF_009910675.1 Photobacterium alginatilyticum
TTGTGCTTTGATTTTTGCTGATTTGATTTTTTCTTCACCGATAAAACAACATACTATCAAAGAATGAATTCGATGTTTCTTCTTATCGGCTTCTTCTTCTTCTTCTTCTGTGCTAACCTAACTCTGGTTTTTTTTTACCTTTTTGTTTCTTGGTTTCTATCCGTTTGTTCTATTCTCAATTCCCCACAGTGTCAACATGTTTACTCTAGTTATCTAGTTATATTTTCCACCTACGATGCGTTGGCTCAGCGGCAGGGAGAGAATATATATTTTTTCCTTCTCTATCTAGCGTCTGGAGAAAACTTCTTCCCCACCCTCCGATACATAAATTATAGGCGGGGTGTCGAA
>NZ_RSEJ01000429.1 GCF_009910675.1 Photobacterium alginatilyticum
AAGCACACTGAACTTCATACCAAAACCGCCGAGTGTAACGGGTCACCTTGATTGCCTTGTTAGGCATTTCCACATGCGACCTTCCTACTTGACCGCCAAACTCTCAGCGTACCCCGGCGCCAACCGTGCGATACAGCACTCACTAATCCTCACGGGACATGATAACTATCAACACCTTAAAGCCAACTACATTTGCATGACAGCCTAGCGAGTAGCTAATCGAGGCTGCATCACTGAACGAATGGGTTAAGTAAACGACAAGCCTTTCACAGCGGTGTATCGAAGAAGCTAGGTATGCTTATTGCCATAGTCTGAGGCAGCAAAGAACGAAACAACCTGCGTTTCCC
>NZ_RSEJ01000430.1 GCF_009910675.1 Photobacterium alginatilyticum
TCTTTTACAGAATTTGCCTGAAAGTGACGGTGCCAACCGTTATGTTCTGCAATTATTCCAAACCACCAATAGACCATAAAAGCGAGCAGACCAATGAGTAGTAAAATGTCGAAGCGTTTAGGGTCATGAGTGCGGCTTTGACGTAAGCCAAAACCGTATTGTGGACTTTTTAAGTCTCGAAATGTTTCTTCAATTTGCATGCGTTTGGTGTAGAGCCTGACGATACATCGAGATGAAAATATGTTTGTTGGGATATTAGTCGCCAGCAGCCAAGGTTCTAGTGCTGACTTCTTATGGACTGCCTGGGCGGAGAAGTGCTCTCGACCTT
>NZ_RSEJ01000431.1 GCF_009910675.1 Photobacterium alginatilyticum
AATCCATTTTTTCCGGAACCGATTCTGGAGCGATTCTTCAAGCAATTCGAGGCTTAAATTCCTCAACTTGTCGAGTCCATAACTTCTTCAATATTTGTCCGAATTTGTTCTCGTTTGGACCTATGATCCTGTATTCACCTCCTCTTGAGTGCTAGAAAGTCAAAATCCATTTTTTCCGGAACCGATTCTGGAGCGATTCTTCAAGCAATTCGAGGCTTAAATTCCTCAACTTGTCGAGTCCATAACTTCTTCAATATTTGTCCGAATTTGTTCTCGTTTGGACCTATGATCCTGTATTCACCTCCTCTTGA
>NZ_RSEJ01000432.1 GCF_009910675.1 Photobacterium alginatilyticum
GATTGGGCATTTCTTATTGAGAAACGCCATAAGTCAAAGGGATTGGTCATTTCTCATTTGAATAAACAATAAGTAAATGGAAAACGCGATAAGTCAATAGGATTGGACATTTCTCAATGGGATTAACCATAAGTAAATTGGAAACGCTATAGGTCAATGGGATTGGGCATTTCTTATTGAGAAACGCCATAAGTCAAAGGGATTGGTCATTTCTCATTTGAATAAACAATAAGTAAATGGAAAACGCGATAAGTCAATAGGATTGGACATTTCTCAATGGGATTAACCATAAGTAAATTGGAAACGCT
>NZ_RSEJ01000433.1 GCF_009910675.1 Photobacterium alginatilyticum
CCTGTCTGAACATGGGGGGACCATCCTCCAAGGCTAAATACTCCTGACTGACCGATAGTGAACCAGTACCGTGAGGGAAAGGCGAAAAGAACCCCTGTGAGGGGAGTGAAATAGAACCTGAAACCGTGTACGTACAAGCAGTAGGAGCACCTTCGTGGTGTGACTGCGTACCTTTTGTATAATGGGTCAGCGACTTAATTTTAGTAGCAAGGTTAACCGTATAGGGGAGCCGTAGGGAAACCGAGTCTTAACTGGGCGTACAGTTGCTAGGATTAGACCCGAAACCAGGTGATCTAGCCATGGGCAG
>NZ_RSEJ01000434.1 GCF_009910675.1 Photobacterium alginatilyticum
CACAGTCAATTCGTTCTAACTTAGTTAGAACAATCAGTATTCATTGAGCCGGTCGAGAGACCAACAAAACTTTAATTGAAGAGTTTGATCATGGCTCAGATTGAACGCTGGCGGCAGGCCTAACACATGCAAGTCGAGCGGCAGCGACAACATTGATCCTTCGGGTGATTTGTTGGGCGGCGAGCGGCGGACGGGTGAGTAATGCCTGGGAATATGCCTTAGTGTGGGGGATAACTATTGGAAACGATAGCTAATACCGCATAATGCCTACGGGCCAAAGAGGGGGACCTTCGGGCCTCTCGCGC
>NZ_RSEJ01000061.1 GCF_009910675.1 Photobacterium alginatilyticum
CTAGGAAAAGAGGTCTTCCGACGGCTGGAATATCACATCAACGATTCAGCAATTCGTTGGGCGCAATCCACCCTAATTCTAATGGCAAGGAACAATTATCGTGCGTAAATTATGTGGGGATCCGCCAGCGCCTGCAATAAGGTGCCCCGCACTGAACCCGCAAAGCACACAGGACTCCAAACCAAAACTGCCGAGTATAGCGGGTCACCTTGATTGCTTTGTTATAAGTAGTGTGTACGAAATTCACTTTCCAACGCTTGATACAAGTTCGATGATGAACTCCGTACAAAATCTAATTGATTTTCAGATGGTTTTTCACCATGAATTGCATAATTACAAATTGAAATTACTTCACTTACTCCTCCTAATACATCAGGAGAAATTGGTGATAATTTCCGTAACTCATTTATAACCCGACCTAACGAGAAACTATTTCGACGACGACCGTCAGAACTTATCATTGGTCGATTATCATATGTATATGACATTACAAGTTTCTCAAACGCTAACCGTACCTTAAACAACTCTACAGAGACATCATCAACAGCAGGAAGTTGGTTTCCAGTAGTATTAACGATACCTTTTTCCTGAAGGATTTTATTAATCTCTTCTTTAAGTTGAGGGATTTCAGAGTCTTTAGGAGGTTCCTGTGACGTATTCACTGAAATGTTATTTTGATTTGCAGATGAAACATCAATTGACGATTTAATTTCAGTTTTAAGTATTGAAAGTTGATAACTTAAATCTTTTCTTAACTCGTCAACTTGTTGCTTCAACTTAACCCCAAAGATATCCATTTCTTGGAAAATAGGAGCCAAACTTACACCAACCCAAACTAAAAATACAACCACATCAAAATATGACGGTTTCCCCTCAATTAGTTGGTCGTAACGTCCAAATAAGTAAAATCCGATTACGACAACAAGGATTCCCCACCATAGGGTTTTAAAGTTTTCTGTGTTTTTCATTAATAATACTTAACCCCAATTAACTACTTATAACGCCTGCAATAAGGTGTGCCCCACTGAACCAGCCAAGCGCACCGAGCTCAATACCAAAACCGCCGAGTGTAATGCATCACCTTGATTGCTTTGTTATATGCCTACTTTGGTAGCTTAATCAGAGACTTAGTCTCCTTTAGCACATTTTGCAAAATCTTTGTAGTCTCAGCCGATTTTTGAGCATCCATCCGACTTACCTCAAGATCAATCGTTGTTTCACCTTTTTTAAGGATGAAATTCCGCTCTGTAGAAAGTAAGCTATCAACTACCGACTTTCTTAATACTTGGTCATTAGTCTGAACAACCAAATTTAAAGCTGTAAGTTTGCTTTCAATATTTGTCAACTCATTTTGGAAATACTTCATATCATTTAAGTTAGCCCTATATAGCCTAAGAAAAAAATATGAGAACACCTCTATGAAAACTACAACTGACAATCTTGGAATGTAATAAAGCATATAATCAGATAATACATTTCCAGTTAATGAATTATTTGCGTCATAAGTAAACCCACCAACAACTAACATGTAAGCTAATATACTAATACCAAGTATTGTCGTAACACTACCAATGAATAGGTTAACATTAGCTCTGCCAGATAAGGTATAAATTTCTCGTTCAACCCTTTCTCTAAACTTATGGCTAGCCTGAGCTACATAATCGAACTCAGTTTCTATTGTTGTACTCGATGTTATTTTTTCTAAAACATCATCAGTTAATTTTGAATCAACACTGCTTCGAATTTTTTCTAAAATATCATTATAGTCTGAGTCACTTAAATCAACGGTTGAAACGTTCTTACGGTTTTCTATTTCTTGGATTTTTTCATATAGGTCATTATACTTACTGTCTAACTCGCTACGAATCCGCTTTTCATTATTTACATGTTTGCTATTTTGCCTATTCCCTACAAACAACTCATCAATAATAACTAGCGCGACCCCTAACACAATTAAACCAACACTAATTGCTTGAATAAAAGTAGTTTGATCAAAATAACGGATTAAGCCAAATAATGATGACATTGATAGGGAAATTATCGCCATTCCAGTCATAGTCAGAGGTCTATTAACTAAAGAGCGATTAACACCTGTTGCGGTTTTACCCGAAATACTACTTCTTACTTGATTGTCACCAAACGATGATGACCTTACTTCTTCAGGCAACTTAGCCTCCTATAAAAATTAACCAATCATAATATGATACTTGGCATATAACGCCTGCGATAAGGTGCCCCACACAAAATCAGCAAAGCGCGCCGAACTCCGAACCAAAACCGCCGAGTGTTACGGGTCACCTTGATTGCCTTGTTATGCCTATCCGCCACTCACCATCGCCTTAACAAAAACATTAAGGTTTACTTAACGAACTCATTAAGATATAGTTAACGAACTCATTAAGGAAACCTATCTAGGAGAACCCAATGTCAGTGCAGTCACCAGATCCACTAGAGCAAATTATGACTACTGTTGTCGCAGGCTTTCAAAAAACAACAGATGCGATTAAAGAGCTGAAAAACAAACAAGAAGCTCTAGAGCTTCAGCAAAAACAACAAGCTAAAGCAGCTTACCACGGTATGACTGGTAGTGGTAAGTCGAGATACGTAGCAGAGTTAGTTGAAATTGAGAAACAAAAAGATCCAAACAATACAAGGGGAGCACAGAAAAGGGTTGCAGATACTCTTGATATATCAGCACCTCGTGTAACTCAATTGTTAAAATCAGACAAAAATCGTAAAAATGGCAAGTAGAGATTTAAAGAGTCAACTTCAAGGAGAATTACCATGTCAGACTCATTTTGCAGACCATACAAAAACCCAAGAACCGGAAACAACACCTACGGAGGTGCTGCTCGCAACGGTAGATTAAAAACCCTCGGCGGTGTAGATGAAATAGTAAAACGTACAACAGAACGTGCTATTGATGCGTTTCTGAATGATGCAGACTCGAATGATGAGAGTAATTTCAAGTAGCGTAGTGGAGATATTTAATGGGTGATAATGTAACGCGGCTATCTACATACAGAAAAAGTAAGAGCGATAGTAAGAAAAAGCAAAGATCTAGTGATAAGTATGGTCTTGCTGACGCATTGATACAGCAACTTCATGAAGAGGCTGACGCACCTACCGTATCTGCATCAATACATAGACCCAAGTTTTGTAAAAAGGTAGTAACTAGCTTTTCAATCACCTCGATATATAAGTCCAATTTAAAACAAGAATTTTATATTGCAACTACGATATTTAATACTCAATTTATCCAAAAACAAATAGCCCTAGCGAATGACTAGGGCTATTTTATCTGAGGCATAACGCCTGCAATAAGGTGTGCCCCACTTAACCAACAAAGCGCACCCAACTCCATACCAAAACCGCCGAGTGTAATGCATCACCTTGATTGCCTTGTTAACTCTAAAATTCGCTTATTTCTACTTGATATTCACCCGAAGAAATACTCGCTTTATACATTTTATACTGGTTATGAGTACATATTGTTTGCAGTAACTTTAGATTCGACGCTGGCATCTTCTCACCCACGATAACTCCGTGAATGGAGTTGTCAGGAAGATCTAAAATACCACCATTTCGTAACTTAATTCGCGATAACATTTCATGCCCTGACTCAGGACATGAGATAAAACGAACTTCATTCTCATACGCCCAGCGATCATGCTTTGATGCAATCAATTTCTGATTTAAGAGGAACCCTTCATCCCTGCTATCAAGTTTTAAATCATCTAAGGTAATAGTTGGTGGTGTACGAACATATTTAACTGGTAACATCGGTAAATAATCATCATCTAATGTTTTAAATTGATTGTAAACAATGACAAAACCCTTCATACCATCGGTATAATGCGACCACATCAAAGGGTCAGTACACTCTTGTGACAAACATATTATTCTTGTTTTAAACCGATCTGATAAAGGAGTAATGTGATTTTTGACAGTGCTTTCAGTTAATTTTTGAGCCGAGTCAATAAGATCTTCTATTGGAGCTTGCTTTACGTAAGTAATCTCTGCAAGGCTTGCATCTTTCGATGTCAGCCAATTTTCTAAGGCTTCACGCTCAGTCGGAATTGTAATGTCTAATTTATACTGAAATTCAAATGGATCATTGAAGTCATTTGCATAACTGAACCACATAGTTTTATTGTTTAAGTCTGATATTGAATATTCACTAAAACAACGAAACTTAAATAACTTGTTTTGAAACACTTTACTTACCTTTTAGAGTTAACGCTTGCAATAAGGTGCCCCACGATTAACTAACCAAGCGCACCGAACTTCGAACCAAAAATGCCGAGTGTAACGGGTCACCTTGATTGCTTTGTTAGGCATTTCCACTTGTGGCTTCACTACCTGGCCGCCGAACTTCCAGCGCAGTCCGCTGCCAACCATGGGATACAGCATGCACTAAGTCTCAAGTAACACTAATACTATCAGCACCTTAAAGCCAGCTACATTTGCATGACAGCCTGATGCGGCGCTAATCGGGGCTGCTCACTAAACTGATGGGTTGAGTAAACGACAAGCCATTCACTGCTTTGTATCGAGGAAACTATGAATGTTTATTGCCATCGTCTGAGGCAGCAAAGAACGGAGCAACCTGCACTTCCCAGAACTTTAAGGACAGCCCTACGATGAACGAATGGCCTAAGATTTCCCGTTCTTGGGCGATGCGGTTACGACCAGATCCAAAAGCAGTCTTTTCCCATGCCTAACGCCAGC
>NZ_RSEJ01000062.1 GCF_009910675.1 Photobacterium alginatilyticum
GATTAGCACCTCATCAGGGTGTCATGCAAATGTAGCTGGCTTTAAGGTGTTGATAGTATTAGTGTTACTTGAGATTTAGTGCATGCTGTATCCCATGGTTGGCAGCGGACTGCGCTGAGAGTTCGGCGGCCAAGTAGGGGGGCCACAAGTGGAAATGCCTAACAAAGCAATCAAGGTGACCCGTTACACTCGGCGGTTTTGGTATGAAGTTCAGTGTGCTTTGTTAGTTTCGTGCGGGGCACCTTATCGCAAGCGTTATGGCTTAGGAGGAGTATTAATGATTTCACCATCAAGATTAAGAGTTGTTCTTGACGGTACTGAAAAAACTATCGACAGCAATTATTTCTTTAAAACACATGTACATCTTGAGGGTTATGTAAAGCGAGTTATGCTAATTGGACTTCGTTTACGTGGAGTGCAATATGAAAATAGCATCAAAATCGTTGACAGTACTTATATAACAACAGCAAACCTTATTGAAAAGGTATTATGGTTGGTTGATAAAAAAGGAAGAGGTCAAAATGTTGTACTCGACGATTTAAAATCAAGATACGCTGACTTCTTTTCTCTTAAAGATACAGTGTTAAAGTTTTCTGCTATTTATAGGAATCGATTAGCGCATGGAACAATTGCTGAACTTAAAGATCAAGAAATGATTGATACTCTATGCCATGTTAATAAATCTTTCTTTCAATCATTTGAGCAGTTGTTAATAGCAGAACATGGAAACTCAGCTTTAGATAAGCCTGCCGATTGGGGAGCTAAACGGGGCACCCCTGAGGCCCCAGAACTTACAGTTAAAAGGTTAAAACTTGGTTCTTTAGTTAAAAGCCCTATGACTTTAAGTGATGTAAAAGCAAAGTTAGCTACAACCGTGTATGCAAAGCCATAACAAGGCCATCAAGTGTGACGCTTTACACTCGGCGGTTTTGGTTTGAAGTTCAGCTGGCTTGGTGAGTTCGGTGGGGCGCACCTTATGGCTGGCGTTATGGCACAAAAAGCACAGGCAACGTGGCTTTCGTTTTAGGTTTTGCGGGTCAAGCTTAGCGGCTATCAAGCTGATCTTCTCGGGCGATATAACTGAACGCTTTCAGTGTATAACGAACTGTGAATTTGGCTGGCTTTGTCCGCAGCACGCTTGATTTGCCTGTTGTGGTTGCTGTCAGAAATCCCATAAACATCATCGAAAGGAAATTATCAAAATTGGACTTCAGATTATCAAGTTTCAGTTCTTGCCAATTTTTCCCGAAGCTTCCGATTTATATCTGTTGGTAAAGAGCAATTCTTTGTCCAGTGGCTACTGATTTTGCTTTTTGGTTCATGAAGTTATGTATCAATTTCTGTTCGGTTTTTAACAGTAGGGTAAACTAGCAGGCGTTCGAGCAGATATTTCTGTAGCCGTAGTGTAGCTGGTAAGTAATTCAAATTCCTTGAGTTTGCCATAACAAGGCAATCAAGGTGATGCGTTACACTCGGCGGTTTTGGTATGGAGTTGGGCGTGCTTTGTTGGTTCAGTGGGGCACACCTTATTGCAGGCGTTATGCGAAAAAATACTAGGAGGTACTTATGGAAACAAATAAACATTTGGGAAGTTTAGTTCTTAGTCAGGAGCAGGTTAGATTAGGCGTTGAAATTGTAGCTGACAAACTAAACAAAAAGTTTGCTGGTGAAGAAGTTGTTGTTATTTCAGTTGTTCCTGGAGGTATTCTCTTTACCGCGGATCTTGTTCGGGAGTTGAAGTTTGATGTCAATATGGACTATATAGCTTGTCATCATACACCTGGTGCTAGCGAGAATAGATCGCCGATTGTATACCATCAAGATATTAATATTAAAGATAAGCATGTCATTTTAGTCGATGATGCCATTGAAACAGGAGGAACAATGAAGCGAGTCGCACTCTTCATTGCTTCTGAATTTGGGGTTAAATCTGTTTCCATTGCTACGTTATTTGTAAAACCGAACCGGGTCAATATACCAGTAACACAATATTTTGCTTATGAAATGGAAAATGACGATATGCTAATTGGCTATGGATTATCGTGGGAAAATAAATATCAAAACATTCCATACGTATCGAAGCTAATTAAGTAAATCATTGGTTATGAATTCGGTTCGCATAACAAGGCAATCAAGGGTGACGCGTTACACTCGGCGGTTTTGGTTCGGAGTTCGGTGTGTTTTGCAGGGTCAGTGGGGCGCACCTTATTGCAGGCGTTAGGCGATGACTTATGGCAATCGATAAAGAACAAAAGTGTATGCAGTTATGCGTACAAGCAAAAATTGAGTCAGCTAAATCTCTGTTAGATGAATTACATGCTGATGGTGTGCCATTTGACTATCCCTCATTGGGTGATTTGTTTAGGAAGGATAGTGTTGAATGGAATGATAAATTAGGCGAAAGAACTGTTCAAATTTTTATTTTTTGCATGATATTTACAGTGTTGGTTTTTTGCTCTCCCTTTGCATTACTTCTATATACTTATAAATGGATTAACACCTATTGTAGATTGAAATTAGAAATTCTTTCTTTAAGAAAAGAAGACCATATCATTTACTCGCCAGAAGTTAAAACAATAGAAAATTTATGGCGCTGTAATGGTTTGTTGGAAAGCAAATATTCTAACGATGAAAAGCTATCACTTTTAAATGAATGGATTAAGGTTCTTTATGGGTATGAGGTTGCTAACCAAATTGATATCGAGGGTAGATATAATAAAATCATATCATCTCATGTAAAGTTAAATACGCCATACTACCAAGGAGTAAAGGGAGCACCTCATTTTTATTTTGGTTCCCCCTTTGACTCTTTAATTTCTTCTCTTTCAAAAGAACTGTCATCATATGAGTAAAAACAGGCACGTGCTCATGGATGTATTAATTTCGTTCGCCTAACAAGGCAATCAAGGTGATGCGTTACACTCGGCGTTTTTGGTATGGAGCCCGATGCGCTTTGTTGGTTTAACGGGGCACACCTTATTGCAGGCGTTATAATTTTAAATTAAGTAATGGTGTTATGAATAAGTTATTGGGTATATTGTCTCTGGCAATATTATCAGGTTGTGCATCTCAATCCTTAGATGATGTTGAGATGGCAAAAGTTGAAGTTTTTGAAGATGTTTTGTTTTATGATGGTGAGTTAAATGAGGAATCAATTAATCTTGCTTTAGATAAAGTCCAAGGTCACCAAATTAAGCGTGTAAATATAAAAAGTCCAGGTGGTGAAGTAACATCATCTATGATATTTGCTAATTGGATTAGAAGTAATGGTATAGATGTTGAGATAAATGAGATGTGCTTTTCATCTTGCGCTAATTATGTATTCCCAGCAGGTGTGCATAAGTATGTTTCAGAAAAAGACTTCATTGGTTGGCATGGTAGTGCACATCAAAAATATAAAAAACTGCCTGATCCCGAAGCAGAAAAATCATTCCAAAAATATATTGGTAAAGCTCGGGAAATGGAAACTAAACTATATAAATATTTAGGTGTAAATTCTAAGCTGCCGATAATGGGGCAACTCAATGGATATTCCTGTCAACGTCATGATGAATGGGGCTGGTATTACTCTGTTTCTGATCTAAAAAAATTAGGTGTTGATAATATTGTGCTAACAGATGGGCATTGGGATCCATCACGTTATCACTCAAAAAAATTATGCCAACTCATACTACCTGCGCAAGTGTAAAATTATAACAAGGCAATCAAGGTGACCCGTTACACTCGGCGGTTTTGGTATGAAGTCCTGCGTGCTTTGTTAGATCAGTGCGGGGCACCTTATTGCAGGCGTTAGGTTTCTAATTAGCTCTCATTCGTGTTGGTTGTGGACAATTCTATTAAAAAAATTTGATTATGAGATAACTAATATAGAGAAGAAAGTGAGCTACTTACATCAGTAGATATTTATTATCTTGACGTAAAATGTAGCTCACCTTCTTTGCTTAACAAATACTACACTTAGTATTAATTATCGATTTTCAATACACCATCAATGTTAGAAATACTGACGTTACTTATATCTGTTAGTTCTAGGGTAGAATATTGCCAACTACCATCTATTTTTTTGCACTCGGCTGAAAGTATCACGCGTACATCTCGGCAAGTTTCTTTATAGCTGCCACTTGGAACGTACCCGGAAGGAGCTCCATGATTGGTTTGGCTAACTAAAACACCATCCAAATTAGCAACATCAGCCGAGTTTAATTCAGTAATATCGAGAGCTGATGGTACGTATGATTGATTGCGCTTTCTTGCTGTAGCGTAAAGTACTGATTTTACGTTTCTTGAAGTTTTTATAAAACTGCCTTCAGGTACGTACTGTGACATAATGTTCTCCTTAATTTACACATAATGTTATTTTTCACGGGCACCTTAAAACTAGTAGAGCATGTACGATATGCAATTGCTTTGTTGTTATTTGTGTGTAAGGGGGAATATTTATGCAATTTATAGTCTGCATCACTTACATTCAATGCTGTAGGCCATGAGTTCGGAAACCTAACAAGGCAATCAAGGTGATGCGTTACACTCGGCGGTTTTGGTACGGAGTTCGGTGCGCTTGGTTGGTTCAGCGGGGCACACCTTATTGCGGGCGTTATGGCATTGGGTCACATAGGCAACGTGGTGTTCGCTTTTCACTCCGAGGGTCAAGCTTAGCAGCTATCAAGTCGCTCGTTTCAGGCGATATACCTGAACGCTTTTCGGTATAACGAACTGCGAG
>NZ_RSEJ01000063.1 GCF_009910675.1 Photobacterium alginatilyticum
CAAAGAACGTAGCAACCTGCATTTCCCAGATCTTTAAGGACAGCCTTACGATGAACGAGTGGCCTAAGATTTCCCGTTCTTGGGCGATGCGGTTACGACCAGATCCAAAAGCAGGCTTTTTCCATGCCTAACGCCTGCAATAAGGTGCGCCCCACTGAACCAGCCAAGCGCACCCAACTCCATACCCAAACCGCCGAGTGTAACGCATCACCTTGATTGCCTTGTTAAGTTTATACTTCCTTGATCACCATCTCATACTTTCTTGGGTGCGGTATTGCTTGCATTACTTTCACCGATGATAAACCATGTTCTTCAAGAGATTTGATAACAGACTGCCTTAATTCGTCCGTAGACTTCCAACCAAATATTATTGAACTGATTGCATCTTTTGGGTAATCAAAAAGCCTAACTTTTTGATAAATCTCATCTGTATGATCAGGTAATTCGTCTGGGTATGGCAAAAAAGTATTACCATTTTCGAGCTGAATGCGTTCAACAAAAGCCATACTCTTTCGAATTTCTTGCTCATACGCCCAATCGGTACTTTTTGTATAAAACAATGAAGCATCCTGTTTACCTTGCAGCGGGTTCAAATATGGTCGTTGGTCACTGTATTCAACTTCAGTCATTCCAAAGTCAAAATAACTATGGCTTGCTTCAAACCCTATAACAAAACCTTCATGGTTTTGAGCATAATGAGACCACATTAATATATTTTTATCGGTCTTACTCAAACTCAGATAGCCTTGAACATTTGCATCCAACATGACAATCGAAAACGCTTGCTCAAAAAGCCACTTTTCATCCGTATAACAGCGATAAAAATTTGGAAAGTCCTTCTTTCTTGCTCTAACGTATTGCTTCTTTTTTACAGGGCTTCGAAAATCAATTTCAGCCGCTTCAGCCTCAATGCGAGCAATAAACTGGCGCATGTACCAGTCTTTATCTTTATCAATTATCGCAGGAAAGACTTCGAAAGGATCATTTAAGGCAATTGCTTGTGTATAACGGATTTTAAGATTTCCCAATACATCTATTCGTTGCGGATTCAGATACTTAAAACATTGCACGAACTCTCCAAATAAACTTAACGCCTGCGATAAGGTGCCCCACGCTAAACCAGCAAAGCGCACCGAACCTCTTACCAAAACCGCCGAGTGTAACGGGTCACCTTGATTGCTTTGTTAGGCATTTCCACATGTGAAATGCCTACTTGGCCGCCGAACTCTCAGCGCAGTCCGCTGCCAATCATGGGATACAGCATGCACTAAATCTCAAGTTAAACTAATACTATCAGCACCTTAAAGCCAGATGCATTTACATGACATCCTGATGATATACTAATCAAGGCTGCATCACTGGACTGATGGGTTGAGTTTACGACAAGCCTTTCACAGCAATGCATCGAGGAAACTAGGAACGTTTATTGCCTCCGCCTGAGGCAGCAAAGAACGGTTCAACTTGCGCTTCCCAGAACTTTAAGGGCAGCCCTACAATGAACGAATGGCCTAAGATTTCCCGTTCTTGGGCGATGAGGTTACGGCCAGATCATAAAGCAAGCTTTTCCCATGCCTAACGCCTGCAATAAGGTGCCCCACGCAAAACCACCAAAACGCACCGAACTTCATACCAAAACCGCCGAGTGTAACTGGTCACCTTGATTGCCTTGTTAGGCATTTCCACATGTGACATTCCTACTTGGCCGGCGAACTCTCAGCGTACTCCAACGCCAACCGTGGGATACAGCGACCACAAACCTAAAGTAACATACTGATTATCTACACCTTAAAGCCAGCTATATTTGCATGACATCCTGATGAAATGCTAATCGAGGCTGCATCACTAGGCTGACAGGTTAAGATGAAGACAAGCCTTTCACTGCGGTGCAACGAGGAAACTAGGAATGCTTATTGCCATAGTCTGAGGCAGCAAAGAACGTAGCAACCAGCCTTTCCCAGATCTTTAAGGGCAGCCTTACGATGATCGAATGGCCTTAGATTTCCCGTTCTTGAGCGACGCGGTTACGACCAGATCCAAAAGCAGGCTTTCCCATGCCTAACGCTGAACATAAGTTGCGCCACGATAAACTTACCAAGCGCACCAAACCCCATACCAAAAATGCCGAATAAAACGCGTCAACTTGATGTTTTTGTTATGCCTTTGAGTTTCGTAAATCCTGTTTCAGCTCTTGCATAATTGCTTTCACCTCGGCTTGAACCTCATCAAAAAGCTCAATTTCGTTGTTAACGTCGTGTGTATGATTCAGCTCATGCCTCTTTTCAATTAAGGCTTCAATACGTAAACAAAGTTCTTCGTCATCAATAAGAAGTTGAGCTTCGGCTATAAGTGCAAGATCTGCGAAAAACGAGTCATTTTCCGAGTTGAATCCCATTGACTGAAAATTTGATGCTAACTTCGAAAAAGCTACTAACTTTTTGTCCCGTAGCCAATTACGAATTTCTTTCCGTTCTAAATATGGTTGCAAATAGATTAAGTCAAAAGCTTTAACGCAAATACCACCTAACCCAAACGCTGATAATAACTTTATAATTTCCATACTTTCCTATGCATAACGTCTGCAATAAGGTTGAACTAACAAAGCACAATGTACTCGATATTAAAACCACTGAGTGTAACGCATGACCTTAGTTTTTTTATTATGCGATTTGTTCACAAACCTTGTCCAAGAAATTTAATACATCACAACTATCCTTGGGTTCGTTTCTCAATGAAGTAAAATCTACGTATTGATGCAACGAAGTAATGTTCTCAGATATTCCATTTAATTTAGCAGCTTCTGAATCAGACTCAGAAAAATCACTTTTTAAACCCTTCGGGCATGCTCTGTACAAAATAGGATGTATACTAATTCCTGCTTCAGTCGCCCAAACAACTTCTTGAATACACATTTTACTATTGAAGTATGAAGGAGAAAGAATACAAACAAACACATTTGAACTTTTTACTTCACTTTCTAAAGCACTTCTCCAATTCACACCCCACTTTAACCCTGTAGTATCTTGAAATAAATCAATGTCATCACCGATACATTGACCCAAGACAATTTCAAACTGTTTGCGCAATTGAGTTACATGTTGAGGGTTTGCATCATCCCTCTTCGCATAACTCCAAAATATTTTCATCTACTACTCCATTGTATATAGCAAAGGCATAACGCCTGCAATAAGGTGCCCCACGAATAACCAGCAAAGCGCACCGAACTCCATACCAAAACCGCCGAGTGTAACGGGTCACCTTGATTGCTTTGTTAGGCAACCAGTCAATCACATGCTTATCCTACCTCACATCGGTTGAAGAGCATCTAAATCGAGCTGTTTTTTGATAGCTTGAATAGTATCTTCGTGATCAATACCTTTAAGTGTTAATGTGCTTTTAATCAAAGGACTACTCCAAGCAAATTTGATTATTACCTTGTCTTTTATAAACTTAATTGATTGAATTGGAGCAAATTTATCTTTTACCAATTGCTCTTGTAAATTCACTCCAGGGATATACAGTTGCATAACATTTTTATATATCCTTATTGGTCCAAGTTTACTATAAGCAAAGTAAAATATAGTGTTGCGACTGAAAATAATTTCAGCTCTATGCCACGAAACTCTTGCTGCTCCAAATGTCCGTGAAGAGTGCGCTACTTTCACATCCAAAGATACATCATCGTCACTTTGTGTGATTTTCTCCAATATGTATTTTTTCTTTTTAATCGCGTTTCGATTAAATAAATAATTCACCAATAGTAAAGCAAAAACTAGAAATATGACTATAGCAGGTGACTCTAAAATCATACTGTACATTCTTTCAAAAGATTCCATTATTTCTCTCAAATTAGTAATGTTATTAAAGTCATAAAACGATTTGTCATCAGTTGAAGTCTGTTAGGCTAATTTTCGGGTTGCCTAACGCCGGGCATAAGGTGCACCAACACCAAACCTACCAAGCGCACTAAACTCCATACCAAAACTGCCGAGTGTAACGTGTCACCTTGATGCCTTTGTTATGGCAAACTCAAGGGATTTAAATCACTTACCAGGTACGCTACCACTACAGAAATATCTGCTCGAACGCGAAACAGTTTACCCTACCGATAAAACCCGAACAGAAATTAATACATAACTTCATGAACCAACACGTAAAATCAGTAGCCACTGGAGAAAGACATGCTCTTTACCAAAAGATATAAATCTGAAGCTTCGGGGAAGTTAGCAAGAATTGAAACTTGATAATCCGACGCTCAATTTTGATAGTTTTCTTTCGATGATTTCTCTGGCATTTCTGACAGCCAACGCAATAGGAAAATCGAGTGTGCTGCGGACAAAGCCCGCAAAATTCACAGTTCGTTATACACTGAAAGCGTTCAGGTATATCGCCCAAAAAGTTCGACTTAATAGCCGCTAAGCTTGACCCGCAGACATTGAAGCGAACACCACGTTGCCTGTGCTTTTAAGCCATAACGCTTGCGATAAGGTGCCCCGCACGAAACTAACAAAGCACACTGAACTTCATACCAAAACCGCCGAGTGTAACGGGTCACCTTGATTGCCTTGTTAGGCATTTCCACATGCGACCTTCCTACTTGACCGCCAAACTCTCAGCGT
>NZ_RSEJ01000064.1 GCF_009910675.1 Photobacterium alginatilyticum
GCCTTGGTCAAGAACTAACTGTGCGGCTTCAAGTTTAAACTCGGGGCTAAATGTTCTTCTACTACGTTTTGTCATTGTGTCACCTGTTAACTTCCGAGGTGATGATATCACCTCTAATCAGGTGGCCAAATTAACTATGCCACTTCATATGTTTTCTAATGTATTAAGATACTTTTCATAAATTGCACGAAAATTCATTAGTTTTCCTTTTGACCTAACGCCGGGCATAAGGTGCGCCACGACCAACTCACCAAGTGCACCGAACTCCAAACCAAAACCGCCGAGCGTAACGCGTCACCTTGATGCCTTTGTTAGGCGCTTGCTCCAAAAATAAAAACTTTGACTTGAACTTTACCATCAGGAGTTGTCCTCTCACCTTCAAGGTCATTAATCATTCCTTGAGGGTTAGATATAAACAACTCGGGATCATAAACAACACACCATAGATGTTCACAATCCTTATGACGTCTATAGTGCTCTATATCTATGATAAGTTCATCGCCAACCTTATGAGCATGGCTTTTAGTACGAACGCGCTTGGTTTCTATTACTAACTTATGAGCAGGAAGTAAGAAATCCATACGGGTATTACTACCTGCATAACTAGGCGTGAATTCTTCTGGACGAATATCAGAGATCCAAGGCCTCATCATTGCATGGAGTAAATCCTGTATATCGTACTCTGAAGAAAATGCTAAAGGCTGAGCATCTTTTCTACGATGAGTAAGTGGCTGCATTGATCTTGGCAAACCTCGGATGATGATTCTTAGCAGCTCTTCAATATTTGTAGGCTTGGTGCCTTCCGTATTCGCAGAAATACTTTCAGGTTGCGAAATAGGCTCTGGCGACCCCAGTTGTAATACTCGCCCACCGCGATAATATCTAAACCCATGCTCTTCTAATATTTGAATTAAACGTTCTTTTTGTTTTTTATAACCTGCAAGTGGATCTTGCTTTTCACCAAACAATTCTGAACCTGCTGACAAATCTGCAGGTGGCAAGTCCATAAATTCCTCAATAATGTTTCCCAAAAATTGAAGACTGTCTACTTTAGGGTCATTGCCTGCACGTTGTAGCCAAGTTTTCCATTTAGAATGGTGTGCTAACTCTGGTGGTTCACCAGGAGCTCCGGCCGTTTCAAAAAGTGCATTTAATGTATCATGCGAGCCTTCTAAAGTTTCAGCAACTGCAGCACAGACTGCAATAGGTAAGCGAACATTATTCATTAGAAATTTAACCTTTTAAATTTTAACTCAGTCTCACATAATTACTGACGTGTTATCGTCCCTTGCGCCTAACGCCTGCAATAAGGTGCCCCACACTAAACCAGCAAAGCACACCGAACTCCATACCAAAACTGCCGAGTGTAACGGGTCACCTTGATTGCCTTGTTATATGCGATTCTCACTCAACAAAAGGTCCATAATACGCAATACTGYCATCAAGACCGTTTAGTACTTCAACGTATCTTTCATTTGAATTACGRCGCTTTAATATAGCCATTTTTAAGCCATCATTCATTACATTGCTTTTAGATACGCACACATAATCTAACCTAAGTTCAGCGCGGTTTTTTAGGGTCATTTCTGATGCTAAATGAACAGGAATTACTTTAGAACGAATAAACTCTTGCTCACTTTGAGCACAGCTAGAAGCTTCAGTTGCGTTAACAATACCTGGTAGAGAAGACGTAGCTAAAAGACACAATACTTTAAGATCCATAGTAAAAATTCACTTTGGTTGGCATACAAAAACATTCGACTACTCCAGACTGTAGGTATACAAAGTTCACAGCTTGATCTGATGGATTAACCCAAACGCATATTTGATAGAAAGCATATAACGCCAGCCATAAGGTGTGCCCCACCGAACCAGCAAAGTACACCGAACTCCATACCAAAAATGCCGAGTAAAACGCATCACCCTTGATGGCCTTGTTATGTTTATTTATCGATCTCGAATTTAAACTCTATGTTCTTATGACCTTGTTTCTGAGGGACACCGTCAACTACCAGCCTTGAGAAATCCCACTCCATTAATGTTCTTAAAGATACAGCTTCAAACATATATGAAGGTTTTGAATCAATTATCTCAATATTAATAGCCTTTCCTTTTTCATCTATATCAAACTCTAGTTTCACAAACCCTTCAATTCCATTTTTCAATGCCCCTGTTGGATATGGTGGTTCTACCATTTTATATACAGATATAGCTGGCGCTTCTTCATTAATAACCTGCGGTGCGTCATTATAAGTAACTTTACTATAATCATACATTTGATCTGGTGTTATCTGACAACCAGAAAGAAGAAAGAATAAACTTAAAACTATTTTTCGCAAAATAACTCCTATAAACATAACGCTGGGCATAAGGTGCGCCACGGCCAACTCACCAAGCCAACTGAACTCCACACCAAAAATGCCGAGTGTAACGCGTCACCTTGATGCCTTTGTTAGATGCGATTTACGACTTAACACTAGATTCATCAGAGTAACCAATATAGGTAGCAATAGATAACAAAACTAATGTTAGTGTTGTAAATATCTGCAAATATACGGCTACCAATCCCATCCATGATTTTTTTGCAAACTCAATATTAGTAAAAGTGCCTGCACCTAATGATGTAATAATAGCATCAAAAATATTACCTATCATAGGAGATACAGCATAAACACAAGTTGAAATAATAAATATTTCAATGTAACTGATAATTGCAAGTTTAATTCTGTCATATTTATCAGTGTGTTTGTTCTTAGGCTTTCCGTCGGTAACATCTAAAAAGAAAGATATTAACACCTCTGACAACCTAGAGAAAAATCTAATATAAACAACACATATGATAACGTCAGAGGCAATTACATTAAATTCTTTAATTTCGTTAACCCATAAAACAACATTTAGAATAAAAAGAGAAACTAACAGATTAACCTTATTAAACATCTTGTCATGCATTGATCTTTCATAGTCATCATGCAAATATCGCTTAAACATTGACGATAAACAAAAATCAACAGATATGCATTTTATCGATATAGACATCACATTTTTATTAAAAAACTCATGTGTTAGCGATTTATTTAAGCGATAGCATAAAACAGACTTAAATAGAAATATAACTGCAACATAAAAAATCAAGACTACCAAACAAAAAATAACATCATAAAACATTTAAAGACCAATACTTTGTTATCACGTAAGACTTCAGGAATAATAAATCATTTCCATTTTTAATAATACAGACTACCCCTACTTCGATTAGCATCTAACGCCTGCAATAAGGTGCCCCGCACTAAACCAACAAAGCACACTGAACTCCATACCAAAACCGCCGAGTGTAACGGGTCACCTTGATTGCCTTGTTAGGGCAATTTTGGCTTGGTTTCTATGAATCAACGTCGAGAATGGTTAAAGGTACATTCTCTCCTCATTTCCATCACCACTAGTCAATGCGAGGGTTCACACTCGATTATCTCATACCCTAAGCCTTCAGCATTTATTAATGATGAAACAGGCTCATAACCAATATTTTGGGCTTCAATAACCTTATCGGCATTAATCAGATGGATATTAATATTGGCATCTCCTTTTCCGCACTGAGCAGCAATAGCAATATTCGATATGTAACCGCAACTCGATTTGAAAACTTCAACACCATAATCAATCAATTTTTTCGCTGTTTGTTCTGTACTTAATCCTGTTGATTCACATTGTATAGCACCATCATCAATGTAGACCGATACAAAATTGTCGTCACTACTATCACAAGCAACCATACTAATTGCCATAATTATAATCAGTAATATCCTCATAATTCTCCTTAGCCCTAACGCTTGCAATAAGGTGCCCCACGATTAACTAACCAAGCGCACAGAACTTCGAACCAAAAATGCCGAGTGTAACGGGTCACCTTGATTGCTTTGTTAGGCATTTCCACTTGTGGCTTCACTACCTGGCAGTCGAACTCTCAGCGCGCTCCGGCGCCAATCGTGGGATACAGCATCTACTGAATCTCAAGTAACATCAACACTATCAGCACCTTAAAGCCAATTACATTTGCATGACAGCCTAATGAGGTACTAAACGAGGCTGTATCACTGGATTGATTGGCTGAGTAAACGACAAACCTTTCACAGCGGTGCAACGAGGAAACTAGGAACGCTTATTGCCATCGTCTGAGGCAGCAAAGAACGGAGCAACCTGCACTTCCCCGGACTTTCCGAACAGCCATGCAATGAACGAATGGCCCGAGAATTCCCGTTCTTGGGCGACGAGGTTACGACCAGATCATAAAGCAGGCTTTTCCCATGCCTAACGCCAGCAATAAGGTGCGCCACGATGAACTCACCAAGCCCACTGGACTTCAAACCAAAACCGCCGAGTGTAACGCGTCACCCTTGATTGCCTTGTTATGGCAAAATTGAATAAACACAAGGACTTAACAGCAACTCTACTGCCAC
>NZ_RSEJ01000065.1 GCF_009910675.1 Photobacterium alginatilyticum
GGCGGCCAAGTAGGGGGGCCACAAGTGGAAATGCCTAACAAAGCAATCAAGGTGACCCGTTACACTCGGCGGTTTTGGTATGAAGTTCAGTGTGCTTTGTTAGTTTCGTGCGGGGCACCTTATCGCAAGCGTTAGGCATGGGAAAAGCCTGCTTATTGATCTAGTCGTAACCGCATCGCCCAAGAACGGGAAATCTTAGGCCACTCGTTCATCGTAAGGCTGTCGTTAAAGATCTGGGAAATGCAGGTTGCTACGTTCTTTGCTGCCTCAGGCGGTGGCAATAAACGTTCTTAGTTTCCTCGATGCATTGCTGTGAAAGGCTTGTCGTAAACTCAACCCATCAGTCCAGTGATGCAGCCTTGATTAGSATCTCATCAGGATGTCATGTAAATGCATCTGGCTTTAAGGTGCTGATAGTATTAGTGTTACTTGAGATTTAKTGCATGCTGTATCCCATGGTTGGCAGYGGAYTGCGCTGAGAGTTCGGCGGCCAAGTAGGAATTTCACATGTGGAAATGCCTAACAAAGCAATCAAGGTGACCCATTACACTCGGCAGTTTTGGTTTGAAGTTCGATGCGCTTGGTAAGTTAATCGTGGGGCACCTTATTGCAAGCGTTAGGAATAGTAGGAGACTATGTGGAAGTTAAAGGTGTTTTAACTTGTAATTTTAAGCCGAGAGATTATAGCGGGGATGATGCGGATATATGTCAAATAGACACCGATGTTATTGCTAAAATTTCAATGCTTTATTCTTGCAACCAGCTTTCTTTCTCAGGTGAAGACTATCGAATCGATGTAGATTGGAGTGCGTTAGTTAACACTGTTATTGAAAGTTATAACCCTGAAAGCGAGTACTACACGACAATAGAAGGGCAAAAGTATAAAGTTTTAGCTAAAATCCAGAAAGAATGCAATGAAGATGATACTTGGGGAGTTGTTAGGCTTCCAATAGCACTGCAATTTTCTGATTTTGCTAATAAACAAAACGCTATATTTGCTTTAAAGAAATTGTTGATGGATATCTTCTTTGTTGCAAATATTAGTGTCCCGGGTGTTCTTGATTTATATTCGTCAGTATTAACCATTGATAGTGATGATTATGAATTCAAATTGTCCAACTTTTATTTTTCTCAGTCTTTGAATTAAAATGTCGACGGTCCAATTCAGTTAGCAACGACACTACCTATCGACAATGTTAAGTTCT
Source organism: Photobacterium alginatilyticum (assembly GCF_009910675.1). Classification (GTDB taxonomy): domain Bacteria; phylum Pseudomonadota; class Gammaproteobacteria; order Enterobacterales; family Vibrionaceae; genus Photobacterium; species Photobacterium alginatilyticum. The sequence continues at coordinate 1,206 of NZ_RSEJ01000065.1, forward strand.
GGTTCGATAGTTTACAAGTTGGAGATAAGCTAGAGTCAGAACACTCAATTGAAAGAGCAATTTTTTCTTTGTTACATATATGCATCCTTGAAACCGATGTAAGTATGGTTTCTTGGGTTTTTCATGCGTTGGAAGCAATATATGGAACAAAAGCTGGGCGTGGCTTTAATGATATTGCTTCGAAAGCAATATTCTTATTAGAAATACCCATTAATAAGCAAAAGCGTTTCAAAGCTAGCTTAAGAGACTTAAACGATCTACGCAGTTCATTTATTCACGGTGGATACAAGGTAAGTCACCCATTAAACGATGCTTATGATGATGAAGTTTTCAAATTAATTGAATTTGGTGTTCTTGTAATTATAAATAGTATACAGGGACTCGTAAGAAAGAAATGGATTGAACTGAGCGTTCAGGAAGTGTTTGTTGGAGTACCGCAAACCTATTCCTAACAAGGCAATCAAGGTGATGCTGGACACTCGGCGGTTTTGGTATGAAGTTCAGTGTGCTTTGTTGGTTCAGTGGGGCACACCTTATTGCAGGCGTTAGGGCACTGGGTCGCACAGGCAACGTGGTGTTCGCTTTTCGCTCTGAGGGGCAAGCTTAGCAGCTACCAAGTTGTTCCTTGCAGGCGATATACCTGAACGCTTTTCTGTATAACGAACTGTGAGATTGGCTGGTTTTGTTCGCAGCACTCTTGATTTAGTTCGGGCTGTCGCTGATAACAATCTCTGAGACTTCATCGAATGAGAATATGTAATTTTTGGCTAAGGCTATCAAAGAGGTTTTCAACCACAGATTAAGGAATAATTATGAAAAAGTTTAAAAATATAGGGAATGTTTCAGGTGATATACTCGTGAATATTGATGGTGTAACAATTGTATTTTTTGTCGATAAAGGTGCTGAGTTTTCAATTGACGCTAATGATGATGCCAAGATCGTGTTCTCTAGCACCAACGAAGTGAACTCTAGTAATATTGAGATTGCTGCAATTTAGAAAGTGTTGCGCTGAGATTATCAGTGTTTAGTTCTTGGCTATTATGCCCGAAAATTCCGATTATATCCGTTTGGTAAAGAGCAATTCGTTGTCCATTGGCTACTGATTTTGTTAATTAGTTCATGAGGTTAATGGATTCCCAACTGTACGATTATTGATGGTAGGATAGACTGTTTGGTATTGGAGTCGATCATTCTGTAGCTGTAGCTGTAGCTGTAGCTGTAGCTGTAGCTGTAGCTGTAGCTGTAGCTGTAGCGTTCGTGTTAAGTGCCCGTATTCCTTGAGTTTGCCCTAACAAGGCCATCAAGTGTGACGCATTACACTCGGCAATTTTGGTTTGAAGTTCAGCTGGCTTGGTGAGTTCGGTGGGGCGCACCTTATGGCTGGCGTTATGGCATAAGGTTGCACAGGCAACGTGGTGTTTGCTTTTCGTTCTGTGGGTCAAGCTTAGCAGCTACCAAGTCGTTCTTTGCAGGCGATATACCTGAACGCTTTTCGGTATAACGAACTGTGAAATTGACTGGCTTTGTCCGCCGCACGCTTGATTTGCCGGCAGTTCACTTTGTTAGTAATGCTGAAACTTCATCGAAAGAAAACTATCAACTTAGGCTCCTGGTTAACAAGTTTCAATCCTTAGAAATTTTTCTCGAAGCTTCAGATTAATATCTGTTAGTAAAAAGCGATTCATTGTCCAGTAACCGATGATTCTTGATAATTAGTTCCGGAAGTTATAAACCAACGCCATCCCGGATTATAAAGTTAGGTTAGGATGTTTGGCGTTCGAGCAGATGATTCTGTAGCGGTAGCGTATCTGGTAAGTGATTCAAACCCCTTGAGTTTGCCATAACAAAGCAATCAAGGTGACCCGTTACACTCGGCGGTTTTGGTATGAAGTTCAGTGTGCTTTGTTAGTTCAGCGCAGGGCACCTTATTGCAAGCGTTAGGCATGGGAAAAGCCTGCTTTTGGATCTGGTCGTGACCATGTCGCCCAAGAACGGGAATTCTCAGGTCATTCGTTCATTGCATGGCTGTTCTTTAAGGGTGTGGAAATGCAAGTTGCTCCGTTCTTTGCTGCCTCAGACGATGGCAATAAGCGTTCCTAGTTTCCTCGTTACACCGCAGTGAAAGGCTTGTCGACAACTCAACCTGTCAGCCTGGTGATGCAGCCTCAATTAACACCTCATAAGGTTGTCATGCAAGTTTAGCTGGCTTTAAAGTGTTGAAAGTATTTATGTTACGTTAAGATTCTTTGTTGCTGTATCCCATGGTTGGCGGCGGACTGCGCTGAGAGTTGGTCGGTCAAGTTGGAGTGCCGCAAGTGGAAATGCCTAACAAAGCAATCAAGGTGACCCGTTACACTCGGCGGTTTTGGTATGGAGTTTGGCGTGCTTTGCTAGTTCAGTGTGGGGCACCTTATTGCAGGCGTTAGGCATCGGAAAAGCCTGCTTTTTGATCTGGTCGTAACCGCATCGCCCAAGAACGGGAACTCTTTGGCCATTCGCTCATCGTAGGGCTGTCCTTAAAGTTCTGGGAAACGCAGGTTGTTTCGTTCTTTG
>NZ_RSEJ01000066.1 GCF_009910675.1 Photobacterium alginatilyticum
TGTTAGGCTAGGAAAAGAGGTCTTCCGACGGCTGGAATATCACATCAACGATTCAGCAATTCGTTGGGCGCAATCCACCCTAATTCTAATGGCAAGGAACAATTATCGTGCGTAAATTATGTGGGGATCCGCCAGCGCCTGCAATAAGATGCCCCACACAAAACCAACAAAGCACACCGAACTTTATACCAAAACCGCCGAGTGTAACGGGTCACCTTGATTGTTTTGTTATGCAACTCCATCCATTAGTGCGTTCCCTATTTGGTCGCAAGTCTATCGACGCATAGTGTCTTTCGGTGAAGCTGCCACAAATCCTGATTTAAGGTTGCTTCTCCCTCCTAGCGCCTTTGAGTCAGCTGAACTTTCCCCATTCCAAATGCCAAACCAGATCGGCTGCCCTGCGATGAAGCTGAAAGCCAAAGGGATCGCCCCTCTCTGAAACCACGGAACAAAAAGGGTGTTAAACGAGAGCCTGACGGTTCGTACTCAAAGGCTACAAAGAAACTGACAACTTGCTGAACCCCGACACCAAATGGCAGCCTTTCGCTGAACGAATGGCCTAAGAAATCGTGGTAGTGAACAATGAACCTTCTACCATCGATGAGCATGGCTCTTAGGTGCATAACGCCTGCAATAAGGTGCCCCACACTGAACCAACAAAGCACACCGAACTTCATACCAAAACCGCCGAGTGTAACGGGTCACCTTGATTGCTTTGTTATGCAACGCCATCCATTAGTGCGTTCCCTATTTGGTCGCAAGTCTATCGACGCATAGTGTCTTTTCGGTGAAGCTGCCACAAATCATGATTTGAAGATTGCTTCTACCTCCTAGCGCCTTTGAGTAAGCTGAACTTTCCCCATTCCAAATGCCAAACCAGATTGGCTGCCCTGCGATGAAGCTGAAAGCCAAAGGGATCGCCCCTCTCTGAAACCACGGACCAAAAAGGGTGTTAAACGAGAGCCTGACGGTTCGTACTCAAAGGCTACAAAGAAACTGACAACTTGCTGAACCCCGACACCAAATGGCAGCCTTTCGCTGAACGAATGGCCTAAGAAATAGTGGTAGTGAACAATGAACCTTCTACCATCGATGAGCATGGCTCTTAGGTGCATAACGCCTGCAATAAGCGGCGCGAATTTAAACTTTCTCACCAAAAACACCATAATCACGGAATTAATTCAAACCAAAACCGCCGAGTGTTCGCGTCCGTTTGATTGCTTTGTTATAGCGCCATAATTCTTCGATCAATCTCACAGAGTGAACTCGGATGACCTCTCATTTTCTTAGCAAGATGCTCTCTAACTCGAGTTCCCATCCAATACCAATTAGGCAATTACACCTACATGGTTAACATACAGACAACTTACTAATATTGGAAAGAAATATACATGAATAGCGACTCACTTCCTTACAAATTACCGAATAAGCCCAAATCACAATTACAGTTCTTAGCAAAAGTCACATCAATACCTAACAATCTGCTGACTAATGCTGGCACACAAGAAATCGAAGCGTTATCAGCAATGATTTTATATAGGCATTTAAACCGCCAACAAAGAATAGAAGCAATGGCAACAATACGTGCGGTACCGAACAAAGCCCTAATGGGTACTTTAATTACAAAAACCCTGGATACCACATTTGTTAATCCACAATGGGGAATATGGTCGCTGAACTCTCAAGAGTTACAAGACGACATTTCTTTTCATTCCTCTATCGATTCATTAGCTGGATACATAGGTGTTGGAGCGTCAGCGTTAGGGGGAAAAGATTTCGTTAAGAATATCTGGTCTCAAAAGCGCATGGGCAGACAGCACTGGATAATGCTTGTCATTTGGGGCTGCGTTTACATGAACAAAAGAGAGCTTAATAAAGCACAAACCGAACTAAAAAACCGTACAACTATTAATAGCTCAAGGCATTACTAATAATGATAAATATCCTGACCAAAATTATTTTTTATCTCGTTCTCTTTTTCTTCGTGATGTGGTACTGGGAAAACTCAGACAGTGCTACAAGGACAGGTTTATTCTACTTTGTATTCTTACTTGCTTTCGGACAAAATGCATATTACTCGCATAAAATCTCCAAGCTACAAAATAACGGAAAGTAGCTAAGCGCCACTATGAGTGGCGCTATAACGCCTGCGATAAGGTGCCCCACGCCAAACCTGCAAAGCACACTAAACTTCATACCAAAACCGCCGAGTGTAACGGGTCACCTTAATTGCTTTGTTAGGCATTTCCACTTGTGGCATCACAACCTGGCAGTCGAACTCTCAGCGCGCTCCGGCGCCAACCATGGGATACAGCACACACGAATCTTAACGAGACATGTAAACTATCAACAGCTTAAAGCCAGCTACATTTGCATGACACCCTGGTGAGATGCTAATCGAGGCTGCATCCACTAGACTGATGGGTTGAGTAAATGACAAGCCTTTCACTGCAGTGCAACGAGGAAACTAGGAACGTTTATTGCCGTCGTCTGAGACAGCAAAGAACGGAACAACCTGCATTTCCCGGAACAATAAGGACAGCCCTACGATGAACGAATGGCCATAGAGTTCCCGTTCTTGAGCGATGCGGTTACGACCAGATCATAAAGCAGGCTTTTCCCATGCCTAACGCCTGCAATAAGGTGCCCCACGCAAAACCACCAAAACGCACCGAACTTCATACCAAAACCGCCGAGTATAATGGGTCACCTTGATTACATTGTTATGTGCTTTTTTGCTCCGTACTATATTCAGCAGAACCACATGCGATTTCCCATAAGTATCCATCTAAGTCTGAGAAATAACCTGAAAAACCACCCCAGAATACAGGTTGTCCTTCTTTAATAATTGTTCCGCCATAAAGTGTAGCTTTTTGTAGTAACTCTTTGACTTCAGTTGATAAGGATACATTATGCGCTAATGTGATACCTGCAAATCCCGTTCCCTCGGGAGATATACCAACATCTTTTGCTAATTCAGGTTTAGGGAACAAGGCTAGTTCAGGGCCATCCAAGTCGAAGAAAATAATCTCATCCGAATCGAATTCTGTTCGTTTTAAATTGAGTACATTTTCGTAAAATGCAGCAGACTGTTTTAGATCTGCTACGCCTAGAGTAATTATTGAAAGTTTTCTCATACTGCCTCCTTGCCACCAGAGTACCCACGTTAAGTGGTGAGCAACGCTCACCATCTAACCTAAACCACAGTGCCGTAAACACTAAAGCTGAATCAAACTGGAAATGCCAAGCGTTGGGAATCTGTCTTAAACGCTTTGTTATGTGTGTTGTTCAAACCTAGCGATATGACGTTTATACTTTTTCTCACGCCACCACCAAATTACGAAACTAAGAGGAATAGCACCAACCGATGCCCAGAAACCACTCACTAATATATCGGTAGTTAGAGCCCAACTCCAAGCAGCTTCTGATATAAATATCGGTTCAATGCTTCGACCTATCATTACGCCCAAAATAGCAGGAAATGATGTGAGAACAGCAAACCTAAAACTCCCCTTCTTTCGCTCTAGTTTCCACTTGGAAAATTCGATATCCGGATCTTTCATTTTCTCCTCCATAAGATATTTGCCACGAAACACATAACGCCAACATAAGGTGCGCCACAATAAACTAACCAAGCGCACCAAACTCCATACCAAAACTGCCGAGTGTAAAGCGTCACCTTGATGTTTTTGTTATGTTTTATGGTATACACCCTTACCATACCTTTGGATGTAATTGTAAAA
>NZ_RSEJ01000067.1 GCF_009910675.1 Photobacterium alginatilyticum
ATCATTTGTTAGGCTAGGAAAAGAGGTCTTCCGACGGCTGGAATATCACATCAACGATTCAGCAATTCGTTGGGCGCAATCCACCCTAATTCTAATGGCAAGGAACAATTATCGTGCGTAAATTATGTGGGGATCCGCCAGCGCCTGCGATAAGGTGCCCCACACTGAACCAGCAAAGCGCACTGAACTTCATACCAAAACCGCCGAGTGTAACGGGTCACCTTGATTGCCTTGTTATGGCAAACTCAAGGAATTTTAATCACTTACCAAGCACGCTACCGCTACAGAAATATCTGCTTGAACGCCAGCCAGTTTACCTTACCGTTAAAACCGAACAGAAATTGATACATAACTTCATGAACCAACTCGTAAAATCAGTTGCCACTGGAGAAAGAAATGCTCTTTACCAACAGATATAAATCAGAAACTTCAGGGAAAATTGGCAAGAATTGAAACTTGATAATCTGAAGCCCAATTTTGATAATTTTCTTTCGATGATGTTTATGGGATTTCTGACAGCAACCACAACTGGAAAATCAAGCGTGCTGCGGACAAAACCAGCCAAATTCACAGTTCGTTATACACTGAAAGCGTTCAGGTATATCGCCTGAGAAAATCGGCTTGGTAGCCGCTAAACTTGACCCGCAAAACCTGAAACGAAAGCCACGTTGCCTGTGCTTTTTGTGCCATAACGCCTGCAATAAGGTGCCCCACACCAAACTAACAAAGCGCACCGAACTTCATACCAAAACCGCCGAGTGTAACGGGTCACCTTGATTGCTTTGTTAGGCATTTCCGCTGGTGAAATCCTTGCTTGGCCGCCAAACTCTCAGCGGGCTCCAACGCCAACCGTAGGATACAGCGACCACAAATCTAAATTAACATACAGATTATCAGCACCTTAAAGCCAACTACATTTGCATGACATCCTAATAAGGTTCTAATCGAGGCTGCATCACTAGACTGATGGATTGAGTAAACGACAAGCCTTTCACAGCAGTGTATCGAAGGAACTATGAATGTCTATTGCCATCGTCTGAGGCAGCAAAGAACGGAGCAACCTGCATTTCCAAGAACTTTAAGGACAGCCCTACGATGAACGAATGGCCTAAGATTTCCCGTTCTTGAGCGACGCGGTTACGACCAGATCCAAAAGCAGGCTTTTCCCATGCCTAACGCTTGCAATAAGGTGCCCCACGATTAACTTACCAAGCGCACCGAACTTCAAACCAAAACTGCCGAGTGTAACGGGTCACCTTGATTGCTTTGTTATGTGTATGAACTCACTCATAGCCAGTTGCGGCTTGCAAAGAAACTAAAAAATTTGCATGCTTAGTTTGTCAGCATTAGTACTCAAATTAAGTTCCTGGCAAACTTCATCCGCCTCAAGGCAAGCACCCTTCTGTTATTTTGTAATCAATGCCCAAGTATTTACTCAGGTTCGTCTCTGAGCCGTTCCCTACATTGAGAAAGAAAGTCTTTGTATTCTATCTCCGATTCTTGATGTAAGGATTTTTCAAAGACACAGCACAAGTTCCATAGAGCTCGTTCTTCTGCTTGATCTTCAATACTCAATTTATCTGTATCACTAAACCTACGTACGAATTCGAAAAGAACCCACGCCTCATCTTCCGTAAGTTTTAATTCGACTTCCTTACTCATGGTTCCTCTTTAACACATAACGCCGGGCATAAGGTGCGCCACGACTAACCTACCAAGCCCACAAAACTCCAAACCAAAACCGCCGAGTGTAACGTGTCACCTTGATGCCTTTGTTAGGCATTTCCACATGTGAAATATCTACTTGGCCGATGAACTCTCAGCGTACTCCAACACCAACCGTGGGATACAGCGACCACAAACCTAAAGTAACATACTGATTATCAGCACCTTAAAACCAACTATATTTGCATGACACCCTGATGAGATGCTAATCGAGGCTGCACCACCAGACTGATGTGTTAAGTTGACAACAAGTCTTTCACCGCAGTGTATTGAGGAAGCTAGGAATGCTTATTGCCATCGTTTGAGGCAGCAAAGAACGGAACAACCTGCATTTCTCCGAACATTAAGGACAGCCTTACGATGAACGAGTGGCCTAAGATTTCCCGTTCTTGAGCGATGCGGTTACGACCAGATCATAAAGCAGGCTTTTCCCATGCCTAACGCCTGGGATAAGGTGCGCCACGACAAACCTACCAAGCCCGCTGAACTCCATACCAAAAATGCCGAGTGTAACGCGTCACCTTGATACCTTTGTTATGTTTTTCTTCATGCTCAATGACTTACTTGGCAAAGCTATTTTTTATGGTATGATCTAGCCAATGCATAAATTTAAGGTCACTTATTAATATATAACTAAGCCCAGTAGTACTGGAACATGAGCAAAGGCTCTTTAGCGGCAGTCCGCTTTACGTTTAGTTATGTAAAGAACCTGCCTCTGATTTCTCCGTGTGAGTTCTCAGAGGCAGGTTTTTTTTTGGAAAAAATACAAGGTTTCGTTCAGGTTAGGAGCATTTCATGTCTTTAAGCATTTTGGTAAACATAGCATCAGTAGTCTTCGCACTGATTGGGTGTACTCTATGCGTATATAATAATTACAATGACTTATCAAACATGAAGCTTGAAGATCTAGTGAATTTTGCATTAGCCGCAAGTACGATACCTATGGGACTAGTTTTGATAGTCTCAGGGATTTACCCCAACATTATCAAAAACCTAAATGGTCTAAATATTTACTACTCACTAGCCGGACTTAGCTTACTGTTCGTTTCAGTAAAAACACTACTAACCTGAAGGCAAACATGAACCATGACCTGAAAAACATAACGCCTGCAATAAGGTGCCCCACGGCCAGCTTACCAAGCGCATCGAACTTCATACCAAAACCGCCGAGTGTAACGGGTCACCTTGATTGCTTTGTTAGGCATTTCCACATGTGAAATCTCTACTTGGCCGATGAACTCTCAGCATTCTCCGCCGCCAGCCATGGGATACAGAATCCACGAATCTTGACGTAAGATAAATACTATCAACACCTTAAAGCCAGCTACATTTGCATGACACCCTGATGAGGTGCTAATCGAGGCTGCACTACTAGACTGATGGGTTAAGTTGACAACAAGCCTTTCACAGCAGTGTATCGAGGAAGCTAGGAATCCTTATTGCCATCGTTTGAGGCAGCAAAGAACGGAACAACCTGCATTTCTCAAAACGTTAAGGACAGCCTTACGATGAACGAGTGGCCWAAGAKTTCCCGTTCTTGRGCGATGCGGTTACGACCAGATCAWAAAGCAGGCTTTTCCSATGCCTAACGCCTGCGATAAGGTGCCCCACGGCCAGCTTACCAAGCGCATCGAACTTCAAACCAAAACTGCCGAGTCAAACAAGTCACCTTGATACCTTTGTTATGCAACTCCATCCATTAATACGAACTAGTTTGGCCGAAAGTCCTTCCACCCATGATAAATCTGCGTCATACAGACAACAAATTCATACTTTGATAGTTCAGATTCACTTTCAACGATTTGAGCCAAACCAACTTGCATGACAACCTATTGCGGACATGATTGGCTGTTGTACCGAACTATTGGTTAAGACAAGCAACTGCCCTTTCAGAGCAAAGTAACGATGAAACTCATTGCTGAATTGCCAGGGTAAAAGGCGACAAAGAAAACGA
>NZ_RSEJ01000008.1 GCF_009910675.1 Photobacterium alginatilyticum
ATTTCTGTTCGTCACAACCAAGTTTTGCCATTTGCTTCCTTCAGATTTCACCTCACGGTGAACACCCTTGCATAGGCTAACGGTTCTCGCTCGACTGAGCCCGTAGAGGACTTTCACCTCCTAGAACAACGCCATGCTCGGCGCACACGAAAAAAGGCTCGCATTTCTGCGAGCCTTTCGAATGTGGCGGAGAGATAGGGATTTGAACCCTAGATACGCTACAAACGTATGCCGGTTTTCAAGACCGGTGCTTTCAACCACTCAGCCATCTCTCCGAATTGTATCATCTTAAAAGATGATGGCGGTGAGGGAGGGATTCGAACCCTCGATACGTTGCCGTATACACACTTTCCAGGCGTGCTCCTTCAGCCACTCGGACACCTCACCACATTGTTGTTCGACGCTGTGCGTCTCAACGGCGGCTAATGTAATGGCTTCGGGCCTTAGGGTCAAGCGCTTTTAGTTAAATTATTCACAACTGCCGACGAATGGATCAATTCGTTCCATTCTTAGCCCAATCGATTGTTTTTATTCGCTGCTACACTTCAAAGAATCGCACTCTTTAAGATAAGCACGATGCAATTTCTCGCCAGCGACAGGAATCAGTGATGAGAATATGGTTTTCACTCCTACTCTTCCTAATCAGTATCACCTCGGGGTGGACCTTTGCGGCCCAGGAAGAGAATGAGTCTCGCCTGACACTGCTCGACCAGAAAATAGAAGCACTTCACCAGCAAAATCAAACACCGGAGATCATCAAGGCCCTTGATTCCTTGACCGAAGCAAAAAACCAGCTGGAAAAAACCATTGAGTTTCATAACCAAACCCGAAGATACCGTGAGCTGGTCACCAACTTTAGCGAACAAACACAGGCACTTGCTGAACAGATATCGGCTTTTTCTACTACCGAATTTCCGGATTTCAGCAACTGGGAAGAAGAAAAGCTGACCCAGGAGATCACCGAACAGGACAAAAGGCTAGAGCAGCTTGAGCAAAGCCGAAGTAATAATAAAAACGAACTGCAAGCTGTCGAGCAAGGTATTGATGAGTTTGCCTATTTATCCGAACAATTGCGCGACAAAATCAAGGAAGCAGAAAGCCAGCTCAAACATGAACAGCAGCAGACAGATAGTGAGGACGCCCTGCTACTGTTGGAAATCGCCCATCAGTATTATGTCAGCCAACTATACGCCCTTGAGGCCAAACAGCTCAGTGCGGGAAACCGGCGGACATTAGCCAAGCAGCGCATCCAGCTCAATAACCTCGAAATCGAGGCTCGTCAGGCCTACCGCAACAACCTGCAACGTAGGCTTAGTCGTGTCATGCGAACTAATGCCACCGAACCCTCCCAGAGTAACGAAGAGCTGCCTGAGGAGCTTGACGACCAACCTAAGGCCCTAAAACGTCTTTTACAAGAAAACAAGCGTTATACCCGCGCCCTTGCCACAATCTCGGAAAAAACCGAGCAAGTACAACAACAGCAACAGGCCGCCACCGAGCAAACCGAAACGGTGAACAGTACTGCCGATGACCTAGAGACAATGGCCGAATGGCTAAAGCTCAGTCCCGCCTTTAGCGAAAACCTCCGGACCCGGCTTAACCGGCTACCGTCGAATCCCCCTATCGAAGCGCTTGATAAGGACATCGCCCAGAACCAAATCAAGAAATATGAGTACCAGCAACAGTATGACTCTCTTAAAGAACTCGCCCTGCGGCCTCGTACCAAGAAGCTAACGCCTGAGCAGCAAAAAAAGGAACAGGAACTGATTGAGACCAACCTCACCCTGATAGACAGATTGCTCGACAGATCCGATACCCTTATCTATCAACAGGCAACCTTAAAAGTCGCCTATGAAAACCTCAATACCAACCTCAATGACTTGAGAAGCCAGGCGAACAAACGGTTGTTCTGGGCACCGAATGCAAACACGCTTAGCGTAAACCTGATCACCAACACATGGGAAAAATTGAAATGGTTCTTCTCTCCTTTTCAATGGATAAACCTGCTAAAAGTTCCCACTGTTGTCGATATATCTACCCTAATTTTTGTAATGAGCTTTATTGGCATCATCATCATTTTATTCAGTTGGGTTCGAAAGCACTGGAAAAAATACCTCGCCTCCACCAGCCAGCAGATAGGCAAGGTCACACTGGATAAATTTCGGTTCAGTACCTTGAATGTTTGTGCATCTTTTATCCTGGCCTGGCCGTTTCCCTTTATTATTGGTCTTGTCGGTGTATTGCTCAGCTCAGCCTGGCAGTACCCGTTTGTCCATCACCTTGGTCAGGCGCTTGCCATCCCGGTAGCACTGGCAGTGTTCTGCTTTATTCGCGAGCTTGTCCGAAGCGATGGCCTGTTCATCAGCCACTTTGGCTGGGATCTCGGCCTTGTCCATCGCTGCTTTGCCCACTATCGGCGGCTATTGTGGGTCTACTTTCCCATGATGGTGATACAGGATTTTGCCAACCTCTACAGTGATATTGATGTCAGCGCTACCCTGGGCCGTCTGGCCTTTGTTATTAGCAACATCGCTATCAGTTTTTTCCTCTGGCGCTTATATCACGAAAAAATCCCCATGACCTATGGTGAGGTGCCCGAGGGCAAAGCCCATATCGGCCATAATTTATTTTGGTGGGTATTGATCATCATCCCTCAGGTTCTCAACTACACGGCATTAAAAGGCTACCTGACCTCGTCCCAGTCCGTCATGACCAAACTTGAAGTATCCGCCGTTCTTGGGGTGGTCACTCTGCTTGTTTACTACCTGATCAAACGCCTGATGCTCATTCAGAAAAGACGACTGGCTTTTGACCGGGCCAAGGCCAAACGACAAGAGATACTGGCTCAACGATTAGCCGAAATGAAAGAAGAGAAAGAAGACAGCTTCAGCAGTAGCGAGATGCAGATTGAAATCGAAGAGCCGGAGGTCGATCTTGAAAAAATCAGTGCCCAGTCATTACGACTACTACGTTCATTGCTGTTGTTAATCTACCTGTCTGTCGTGGCCGTTGTATGGTCAGATTTTTATCAGGCTATTACCTTTCTTGAAGACATTACGCTTTGGGACGTAACCAGCACCATTGACGGTATCGACGAACTCAGTGCTATCTCGCTGAAAAGTCTATTGCTTGCTATCCTGGCCTTCTGGCTCACCGCCATCATTGCCCGCGACATGCCGGGGGCAATGGAGCTGCTGATCCTGCAACATTTAGATCTCTCGCCGGGAACAGGTTATGCCATTACCTCGCTGACCCGCTATGTCGCTATTTTCCTCGGGATCATTATCGGCTCGGGGCTTATCGGCTTTGACTGGTCAAAAATGCAATGGCTGGTTGCCGCCCTTGGTGTCGGGCTAGGCTTTGGCATGCAGGAGATCTTCGCCAACTTTATTTCCGGCCTGATCATCTTGTTCGAAAAGCCCATCCGCATCGGAGATACCGTCACTATCCGCCAGCTGACCGGCGTTGTGGCAGTAATTAAAACCCGTGCAACCACGATTGTTGACTGGGACCGTAAAGAAGTGATTGTGCCGAATAAGGCATTTGTGACCGAGCAGTTTATAAACTGGTCGCTATCCGACCCCATTACCCGGGTGACCATTTCTATCAGTGTCAAATATCTCGCTGACAGCGAGTTGGTCACCAAACTGCTGTTTGAAGCTGCTGAAGAATGTGATTTGGTACTCGACAACCCGGCGCCTGAGGTCTTTTTCCTGACCCTGACCGCCGACAGCCAAAACTTCGAAGTCCGGGCCTATGCGGCAGAAACCGCTCACCGACTAAGCCTGACCCATGATCTGCACAACCGGATAAAAACCAAGTTTATCCAGCACAATATCACCATTGCCCACCCTCAGCTGGAAGTGACGATCAAGAAGAAGCAGGCTCACCCGCTGAGCCATTAAGCTTGTCTCGTTTCAGAATAAGACGTTGGCTTAATGACTCGACTACTGGCTGTAATCCAATATAGCCTGCGGGACTTCGACAAGTGGCAGGCTACGCTCAACTGCACCGCGGTTTACGGCCTCCCTGGGCATTCCATAAACGACACAGCTTGCCTCATCCTGGGCCAGTGTCAACGCGCCGGCCTGTCTCATCTCCACCATCCCCTTAACGCCATCATCCCCCATCCCGGTCATTATGATCCCAAGTGCATTGGCCCCTGCCGACTGGGCTACCGAGCGAAACAGCACGTCAACCGAAGGACGATGGCGGCTGACTAACGGCCCGTCAATCACCTCGACATAATATTGCGCCCCACTCCGCTTGAGCAGCATGTGTTTTCCCCCGGGCGCAATTAACGCCTGACCGGGCAACACCCGCATCTTATGCCGGGCCTCCTTAACGCTGATCTCACATAAACTATCTAATCGCTCGGAAAAGGCCGCCGTGAACTTCTCGGGCATATGCTGCACGATTACAATTCCCGGGGACAGCCGCGGCAATGCTTTTAATACCAGTTCCAGTGCCTGAGTCCCCCCAGTCGAGGTACCAATGGCAACGACCTGCTCCGTGGTCTTGAGTGTCGAGTTCTTGCCGGCAGCGAGTATGGTATCGGCACTGAGTTTAGGCTTCACTTTCAGGCTTGAAGCCTTAACCGAGGCTGTCTGAATCGGCTTGAGATTGGCTTTGCTGGCCGCCTTGACGGCACCGATTAATACCTTTGCCGAGTCATGGAGAAAGCCTTTCAACCCCACCTTGGGCTTGGTGATGATCTCGACGGCGCCGGCTGAAATGGCCTGCATCGTCGTTTCCGCCCCTTGCTCTGTCAGGGTCGAGCAAATGACGACCGGCGTCGGTCGCTCTGCCATGATTTTCTTGAGGAAAGAAATCCCGTCCATCCGCGGCATTTCTATATCGAGGACAATGACATCCGGCCATTGCATCCGCATCCTCGTCATGGCAAATAGCGGATCTGCAACAGCGCCACACACTTCAATCTCGCTGTCGGTCTTCAGGACAGAGGAGACAACCTGGCGCACCACAGCCGAGTCATCAACGACCATCACTTTTATTTTCTTTCTTTTCATATTACCTACCTAAAAATGCAATCCTTGATGTATTTTCCATCATACCTTTTGGTAGATACTGGGCTTTATCAAACGCAGCTGATCACTGATCCCCGTTATAGTCTCTGAATGGCCAACCAATATGTGACCGCCGGGCTTTAGCTTTTCCACCACCCGTAACACAACCTCATGCTTGGTTTCCGCAGAAAAATAGATAAGTACATTGCGTAGCAATATCAGATCGAAGAAACCGACGTTTGGCAGCGATGTATTGAGGTTGATCTGTTTGAAGCGAACATGCTCCCGCACCTTGCTGTTGATTAACAATGTCCCCTGCTGGGAGCGCACCCCTTTCAGACAGAATTGTTGCAAATAGCGTTTCGGAATTTCAGCCTGCCTCGAGTTTAGGTATAACCCGCTTTGCGCCTGCTCCAAGACGTTAGCGTTGATATCAGATCCCAGCACACGCCAATCCGGTGAATAGCCACAGTGATCTGCCAGCAACATTGCCAAGCTATACGGCTCCTCGCCCGTTGAGCAGACGGCACTCCAGCAGCGTAGCGGCCGCTGTGATGTGATATTGTCCAGAATATGCCGCTTGATAAAGCCAAAATGCCGAGGTTCCCGAAAAAAGTGGGTTTCGTTGGTCGTTAAGTGATCAACCACTGTTTGTAGCTCCCCTTGCGGGGGATCATTCATCAGCATCCGATAATAATCGGCAAAACTCGTTAAGGAATAATAACGAAGCCGGCTTGCCAGCCTGACTGCAACCAGATTTTTCTTATGTTCACTGAGGGTAATACCGGCCAAATCAAAGATAAGCTGCCGAAACCGCGCGAACTCCCAGTCTGTAATGGCACCCTGATTGAATAACTCACCAGACAGCTTCTGGACTGCATGTTTTGATTCCATGTTGTCCTCCCCTTTAGCCATTACAACAATTGTTTCCCTTTTTCCTGGCAGGCGCCTTGCCCTTGCTGATAGCCATCGCAATGACAAGGCGCTATCTGTGTCAGAAACCGTACTTGTTACGGCTAAAATGCCTCAAAATCCTCCTCAATGATTTCCTGATGCTTATTCTCCAGTTTTTTGGCTGGCTTCTTCGGTGCGAGTGCAGACGGGACAACAGTCCGCTTTCCAGCCACATTTGCTATATGTGGCTCCGGGGCAACAGCAGGCGACTCATTGATGGTAAAGAAGCTCATCAACTGTTGTAACTGCTCGGCCTGCGCACTCATTTCTTCAGCCGTCGATGCCAGCTCTTCAGACGCCGAGGCATTTTGCTGAGTCACTTGATCCATTTGTCCCATCGCCACGCTGATCTGGGTCACGCCGCTAGCCTGTTCATCCGAGGTTGCCGCAATCTCCTGCACCAACTCAGCTGTTTTGGTGATGCTGGGGACAATCTCATCGAGCAAGCGGCCAGCCTGCTCGGCGACCTGAACACTGCTTCCGGCCTGATTACTGATCTCCTGGGCCGCCACCTGACTGCGTTCCGCCAGTTTGCGCACTTCAGCGGCCACTACTGCAAACCCTTTTCCATGTTCGCCAGCTCTCGCTGCTTCGATGGCTGCATTCAATGCCAGCAGATTAGTCTGATAGGCTATGTCTTCGATAATGCTGATTTTCTCGGCAATCTCCTTCATGGCTACCACGGTTTCACTGACAGCACGTCCGCCTTCGGCTGCCTGGCTCGATGCCTTGGTGGCGCGATCGTCTGTAACCTTGGCATTTTCGGCATTTTGCTGCACAGATGCGGCTATTTGCTCCTGAGAAGCACTGGTCTCCTCGACACTGGCGGCCTGCTCGCTGGCAGCCTGGCTTAGGGACTGCGCAGTCGCGCTGATCTCTTCAGAAGCACTGGCCAAACCGTTGGCATTGCTGTTCACATCACCCACAATCTGGCGCAGCTGGTTGCTCATGTGCCCCATTCGGCTTAGTAACTGGCCGGTTTCATCTTTGCTGCTGTTTTCAATCTTACTGTTTAGATCGCCATTCGCCATGGCATCGGCAACGTGCAGCGCTGTCGCCAGCGGACGGGTAATGGTCGAGGCAACCATCATCGCCACCAGCACAATTAAAATAACTGCAACAGCAATGACAATACCGACCATCATCAGCAAGTTAGTGATCGGCGCATTCACCTCGGCTTCATCCACCTCGGCCAACAGTGCCCAATGGGTATCCCCGACATCGACCCGGGTATACGCCGACAATACATTGTTACCGTTATAGTCTTTACCCCGATGAATCCCGGTTTCACCACTCAAGGCTGCGGTGCTGGCCTGGGTATCAACGCCGTTACGCTCCACGGTACCGGCAAAAGAGGCTTTCACCGACCGCCCTTCCTGATCAAGGAACGAGTCAGATCGCATCCGCTTATCCATCCCCACCAGATAAGTTTCTCCGGTTTCCCCCATTCCGCTTCGCTGTTGCATAATTGAATTAACCGCTTCCAGCGGCAACTGGATGGCTACCACCAGTTCAATATCGCCATGTTCAATCAACGGCTGGGCAATAAAAGCTGCCGGCTCGCCGTTACTCGGCGCATAGGGGGCAAAATCAACCATCCCGTACTGGCGCGTCTTCAAGACCTGACGAACCAGCTGACCCAGATTAGAATCAGCATATTTGCCATCCATCATGTTGCTCTTATAGTCTGCCTCATGGTTCACGCTATAGAACACTTCACCGTCTGGATGGATAAGGAAGAGATCGTAGTAACCGTACTTCTGGCTATAACTGGCCAGAAAGTCCGTTGTCTCGCCGGGCTTGATACTGATAAAGGCCTGTTCCAGATCCATGGCCGATACCAGCGCCCAGTTGAGCCCGAAAATATCAAGCGGAGAAGCCGATACCATCAAGAGCCTTCCGCTCTGATCGGTGTAGGCCCCATCGACCACCTTGCCCGTCAGTGACTGCTCGACAAAAAGATCGTTGGCCGGCATACCAATCTGATGCTCAGTCCCGTCCGTACCAACAAAATTACTTCGCAAGGTATTGCTGCCAGAATAGTTCCCGACCAGATAGGTCTCGACCACTTCCCCGAGGTTGTCATCACGCTGCATGATGGCATCAATGCCTTCTGTCGGGATCTGCATAACAAGCACCCCTAACAGCTCCTCTTTGCTAATAACGGGCGCGCCGATAAATGCCGATTGCTGATTATTCGACGGGGCGTAAGGGGAAAAATCTTCAATGGCCACACCTGACTGGGCCTTGCCAAATAGCCGGCCAATACCACTGTCACGTAACGGCCCGGATTTTATGTTTTGCCCGAGGTCGGCTTCCTGCGTGACGGAATAAACAATTTCACCGTCGACATTCACCAAAAACAGATCATAGAAACCATAATGCTCGGTATAGCGACTCAGCCAGGATCCGTACTGACTATCTACGGCTTGCCAGTCAGCACCGCCAGCTTGCAGACCGGCATTTCGATAGGCAATATCGAAGCCGATTAACGCCTCGGAGGCAGCATCACTTTCCGCCAGAATAACGATATCATCCTGCAGAGCCCGAAAATGCCCTTCAATTTGAGCGCGCTTACTCTGTTTCGCGGCATGAAGCTTGTTGAGCGTATTAGTCCGTAGCGTATCGACGGTATCTACCAAAACGCCTAAGTCGCTCTGACGCTCCGCGAAATAATCTTCTATCTGAGATTTTTTCACATCTCGCATGGCGATGAGCTGATGGTTAGACTCCATGGTCAACGCATCTGCAGCCGCTTTTACGGCAATAAATACAACAATAGCCAATGGAATAAGACTGACCAGCAAAAACAGGCCGATCAACTTAGGTCTCATCCTGATGTCACTAAAACGGAGCATAACGCCTCCCTGGATTAATATTCCGGTTATTAATTATTCAATAATCACCCGCTTTTGCAGCCAGCCTAACCAACAGCAACCACACCTAAACGGCTATTCCTGCAACGCCTCAAGCGATGACAGCTCTTCCACTGACAGCACCCGGCCAACATTCAACAGCACGATGAACTCATCATTTACTTTGCCCATCCCTTCAATAAAATCGGTCCGGAGCCGGGCACCGAAGCTCGGCGCAGGCTCTATATCCGTCAGCGGGATATCAAGCACTTCGCTAACGGCATCAACCACCACACCAATTTCGATGCGCTCCCCTTCGCTTTCTACCTCGACAATCACAATACAGCTGCGCTTGGTCACCTTCGTGGTCGGCCAGCTAAAACGCACTGCCAGGTCAATAATGGGCACGACATTGCCGCGTACATTAATCACACCGCGGACGAACTCAGGAACCATGGGAACCACAGTCAACTGGCCATACTCGATAATCTCTTTAATGGGACGGATATTGATAGCAAACAGCTCCTCCCGCAGAACAAATGTCAGGAACTGCTGTTGCTCTTGTGTGATATCTACGTCCTTATCTTCTTGGCCTCTGGACTCTGCCAGAGCTAGGCTTTGCGTCATTGCGCCCCCCTCTATATGCTGCAACCGGGCTAAATACCCATTTATTCAGACTTCGAGCTGTACACCGTGGTGGTTTTGAACCCTGGCTATGACACTACCTCTGCATGGCCGATATAACGCGGTGCGCAATGTGTTTCTGCATCCCGGATCAGAGCCGGGACGTCCAGGATCATTGCCACCTCGCCACTGCCCAGGATCGTCGATCCGCTGATCCCGCTAAGATGCGAAAAAATCTTGCTTAACGGCTTAATAACGGTTTGAAGCTCGCCCTGTAACTGGTCAACGACGAATCCGGCTTTTTGCTCGCCGCTCTGTACCACAACGATATTGCGTTGTTTGACATCAATATGGCTTTCCTTGAATCGCTGCCTCAGGTTGATAAAGGGCAGGATCTCCCCCCGCAGATTGACGTAATTACCGTTTTTGCTGTGCTGCTCGCTGTACTCGATACACTCGACAACCGCATCAAGTGGAATAACGTAGCTAGATACCCCCACCCCAACCGCGAAGCCATCGATAATAGAGAGCGTCAAGGGAAGGCGAAGGCGCAGCAAAGAGCCCTCACCCAGCCTGCTTTCGACTTCTATACTGCCCTGCAACGCCTCGATGTTACGCTTGACCACATCCATGCCGACCCCTCTGCCCGAGAGATCGCTCACCGCGGTTTTGGTCGTCAGGCCAGCCTCCAATATCAGCCGGAGGATTTCTTTCTCGCTCATCGGCTGCTCTGCGCTGATAAGCCCGTTCTCAACCGCCTTGGCCCGTACCTTAACCGGGTCTATGCCTCCCCCGTCGTCACACACTTCAATCACAATGCTGCCAGAGTCGTAATAGGCCCGTAGGATCACCGTACCGGTAGCTGGCTTTCCTTTCGCCAGCCTGTCTTCCTTGGCCTCGATACCGTGGTCAATCGCATTTCTAACCAGGTGCATCAGTGGGTCGTTGATTTTCTCTACGACACCTTTATCAAGCTCGGTCTCGCCGCCTTCAATCATCAGCCGGATATCTTTGTCCAAATCACGGCTTATCTCCCGTACCACACGGTGGAAGCGCTTGAAGGTCTCGTCGATTGGTATCATTCTCAGGTGCAGCGACAGCCCTCTAATTTCTTCAACCAGCAAAGAAACTGCCGCGCTGGATTCCCTCAGTTCAGGATCGCCGTTCTGCTTCGCCAGCAAGCTCGTATTGGCACCGGCAATCACCAGTTCGCCCACCAGGTTAATCAACTGATCCAGTTTGTGGGCATCAACCCGGAGACTGCGGCTTTCCTGCCGCTTGAGATCTGGCAGGCCCGCCGTCGCTTTTTTGGGAGTCACTTCTTGAGGGGATAACTGCTGCGCTGGCTCCCCAACATCCGACTGAGATGGCGATTGTGGCTGTAACTGTGGCTCTAGTTGTGGCTGTAACAGGGTGTCGGAATCAGGATCATGCATAGCCTGAGCAGGCTGGATAATGTCAGCCTGGGGCGCCTCCATCACATACGCCAGTTCCTCTTGAGTCAGCGCTCCACACTGAATAAGCAACTGACCCAGTTCGTCAGCCTCCTGATCAAGCTCTTTTATTAGCGCGACATATTGCTGCAGATCACTATGGGGAGGGATGATGTGGATCTGGCTCTCGTCGGCTACAAACTCAAAAACCGACTGCAAGGTTACCTGATCGGCATCACTATCAAGCTGCAGCTCAAGGCCAAGATAGCAGGATTCGGGATCCATCAGGCTGCTGCCGGGCAAGGCAAACAGGGGCACCAGCTCCACGATGTCACCCAGAGAGCTGAGATAGCGTAAAAATGACAACGGATCCATACCGTTACGCAAGACACCCTCGCCAAACCGCAACGAAAAATGCCAATAGGGGTTGAATGCGACTCGGTTGGTATTGCTGTGATCCCGCCCAGGTAGGTGCTCGGTATATTGACCCAATGATGAAAGATTATTAACGCCGCAGTGTTGCTGAGAACCCGCCGAGCCCGACAACTGCGCCAGTAAGGCCTGACCTTGCACCGCCAGCTCCTGCCCGCTCGAGGCATCCTGATTGCCCAGTTGCTCAATCAGACTTTCAATATGATCCCGACAGTCTAACAACACGGCAATCAGCGTATCATCGCAATGACGCTCACCGGCTCTGACTTTCTCCAGAACATTTTCAACCGTATGGGTAAAGGCAACAATGCCGTCATAGCCAAACAGCCCTGCCGCCCCCTTGATGGTATGTGCAGCACGAAATACCAAGTTGATCATCTCGATATTTTCCGGGGCTGCCTTCAACTTGTTTAAAGCCGATTCCATCTCCTGCAGCAGATCCAGGCTTTCATCGACAAACATCTCTTGGGCATGTTCCATCTCTTCCATTTTCGCTCCTTGATCATGGGGCAATGAAACCCGGCGGCTACATAGGCGGTAGGTTGAATAACGGCTCGAGCCGCAGCAAGGCAATGGACTCCATTGCCGCTGTACTGGTCGCGGTGATGGTGAATATCTTGCCTGTCAAGGCTGCCTCTTGCTGGCAAAGCCATAACAGCTGCAAACCGGCGGTATCCAGCTCACTGATCTCGCTAAGATCGATAGCTAGTGATTCTGCATCCTGTAAACAGGTCAACAATCGAGGCTTTAGCTCAGCGGTGTTATAGATAGACATTTCCCCGCAGAGGCTTAGCCTGCACTGCGTACCCGCTTGTTCCTGTGCTATCGTGATGTCCATTGGCTGCTCCCACTCAAGGCAATATCAATTTGGAGACGGCATCGAGTAACTGAGGAGGCTGGAAAGGTTTGACCACCCAGGCTTTGGCTCCCGCAGCCCTTCCCTCCTGTTTCTTGTGGTCCTGTGACTCTGTCGTCAGAATAATGATGGGAGTGAATTTATAACGAGGCAGCTTTTTGACCTCTTTGACAAAGGTGATCCCGTCCATCCTCGGCATATTGACGTCGGTAATGATCAGGTTCACCTTCTTGCCATCGAGTTTACCCAGCCCGTCAACACCATCATTCGCTTCAATCACCTCATAGCCAGCTCCTCTGAGGGCAATTCCAACGACCTGACGGATCGGCGCCGAATCATCCAAAATCAAAATTGTCTTAGCCATAGTACTCTCCGAGGGTTAAAAGAAAGTTATCTCGCTATCTTTAGAAGAAGCTGTCGTCGCCTCGCCTTTCTCATGATTATGGTGTTGCTCCTGGGCAACATAGTCCCGCTTCATTTCATTGAGCCAGTTGGTCACATCAAGGCGATGTGCCTCGTCATCACTATGCTGCTCTGACTCGTAATCAGTGATTTCTGCCTGCAGCTTGTCCAGGTTTTTTTCTACCTGAGTAATGATCTGGCTGACACGATCCTGAAACTGCAGCGACACGATCACGCCGGAAATCTCACGCTGAATATCCAGGTTTTTATCTTGCAGTAATGAGGTCGAGTCAGTGAGTTCGGAGGCCAGTTGCTTGAAGTTTGCCAGGATTGATTCAATATTGGTTTCTGACGCCGCCTCAGCCTGGGCATCCTGACGTGCGCTCTGCTCAGCGATATTGACGGTATCGTCCATGGCCTGATTAATCAGCGACACCTTGTCTCGGATATGTTTCCCTGTTTCACCGGATAGCTGCGATAGCTTGCGCACCTCGCCGGCAACAACCGCAAAGCCGCGGCCCTGATCACCCGCTCTTGCCGCCTCGATAGCCGCATTCAGGGCCAACAGGTTTGTTTGTTCGGCAATCTTGGCAACATCAACCGCCATACTGTCGAGCTCTTCGGTATAACTTGCCAGATGGCGGACCTGAGACAGCATCTCTTCCTTGGCCTGCATTGCCGAACGGAGCAGATCGACAACCTGATCCAGCCGCTGCTCACTGTCGTTGAGTACAGCAAACACGCCATTGTCACTCTGATCGGGCCCGCCGCCTGCAACATTCTGGGACTCAGTAACAGCCTGATCCAATTCACTGATGATTTCTGAAAAGCGCTGCGACAAAGCAGTCACTTCCGTTTCGGTTTGCACCCTAACGGTACATAACTGCCTCTGCCAGATAGGCAATATCTGCAGGCACAGATCGACCAACTGTTTCAGTTCTTGCTTAGCATGCTGCTGTTTATACAGCATCTCGTTATTTTGCCGGTCACGAACATCTGCCACCGCTCTGTCATAGCCCGCAAGCAAAAAACGTGCAGCAAAATAGCTGATGACGATAAGTCCGCCAGCTATTACCCAAGACAGATCACTGACTTCGCCTACCAGAAGGACCCCAGTTGCCGCAACACTGGACAGTCCTACAGGTACCCATAAAAAACGGCTTCTTTCCATAAAGCCCCGCTGCCAAATTCAATACATAATGTTCCCAGATGGAATACTGAAGTATAGGCACACAAACTAATGGAATATTGAAAGAAAGGCATAACCGAATACGGTATAACTCAAAACCTTGACGAAGTTCAAATATTGAACACTATCAAATAGTTCCGCTACCATACCGATATATTCAGGATATTTTGCTACATGCGGGGGTATTTCCATTTCGGTACCAGATTACATAACTGGTTGCATATCATGTTTACTAACAATATCTACTGTCCAGATACGAAAAAAGCTCCCGTAGGAGCTTTTTGACACTGTGCTGTTATAGCCTGTTAGGCTTGCTGATGGTAATAGCCAGGTACACGGAACATACGACGGCAGCTATCCAGGAACAGGCCATACACCACGCCCAGAGCACCTGATACAAATGCATTACTGGTTACAGCCGTAACGATTTGATCGAAATCTGCCCCGACAACAAACAAGATGCCTGCATAGACCGGCGACTGAAACAGGACATAGGCAACCATATCAGACAGGCTTTTCATCCCGTTAGTTGGTGAAAAACGATAACCAGAGCGGATCACAAAGTCACGAAAAAGCCCATATGGCCAGGCAATCGCAATATTGACCGGGATAGATAAGGTTCGCGATGCTAAAGATTGTTCAAATGTCATCCCCGACACGAACACCTCAATCAACATGCCAGTCACAAAACTGAAAACCACCATAGCAAATGTATCAGCAGCCGCATTACGCACATTGAATTGACCTTTAACAGACATACCGCAAACCTCCAAAATAGAAAATAAGGCCAGAAAAAACAGAATTAAAAGACTCTTTCACTGGCTAAAAAGCAATAAGCCAGTTGATTTGCGTATTAGAACAGGTTTTAACCAGAATTAATCACCAAAGATCTAATAAACTGGTAAACTTACAACTACTTTTGACATACAAATTGGCACAAATCACCACAAAAGCGGCAATGCCGTGCTGCATGTTAAATTTTGGTAGAAAGTAGATTCAAAACACACACTAAAGTTTACAGTTTTAGCTGAAATATGAACGCTAAAGGAAAGAAAGAAGAGAATTAGCATCAACAGTCAGTTTAAACCTTGAAAAATGCAAGGTTAAAAAACAACCAACAGATAAAACAGTGACAAAATTAAACCTAAATAGCTGAATTAAAAGAAATTAATTTTAGTCGTAAAGAAAACAACCGAACAGAATAAAGTCTCAGAATATTAATAAAAAACCAATCATAAGGCTCATATACCGCGACAACTCAATACATTTATTCCAGCCCACTACCATTCGCCGTACACATGATCGAACTTGATACTATTGGCTAACTTTTATCCGTAACATTGATGCGATTCATGATGGATATTGCAAGAAACCTATTACTCGCACCATACCGGCTGCTACGAGTTGAGTCTTAAGGGCTGTAATTAAATTACATAAATTGAAGAATATAACAGGCACTGCAACAATACAGGCAATTGACACAGTGCCTTATAGTTGTTCACGAGCGCTCAAACACCACCGTTTTGTCGTTAAACAAAAATACCCGTTTCTCGACGTGATAATGAATGGCCCTCGCCAATGTCAGGGACTCTACGTCCATCCCCTTTCGTGCCAAATCCGCGGGGTAATAAGTATGATCGACCGTTTCCATCCCCTGAGTAATGATCGGCCCTTCATCCAGATCATCACTGACATAATGCGCCGTGGCCCCTACCATCTTGACCCCCTTGTTATAGGCCTGATGATATGGCTTAGCCCCTTTGAAGCCCGGTAGCAGCGAATGATGAATATTGATGGCCTTTCCTGACCAGCGAACACACATGTCATGAGAGAGTACCTGCATATAGCGAGCAAGTATCAGCAATTCACAACCTGTTTCGTCCAGGACCGCTTGCACCTGGGCCTCCTGTTGCGGCTTGGTGTCAGCGGTAATGGGAAAGTGGTAATACGGGAGATCGTGCCATTCGGCCAGTGACTGCAGATCTGGATGATTGGAAATCACGGCGCGAATATCTACCGGAAGGTTGCCGGTCCGGTAGCGGTATAACAGGTCGTTTAGACAGTGATCATATTTTGACACCATGATCACCACTCTAGGCCAGTAATCCGATGGCGTCAGCGCCCATTCCATATCAAACGCCTTGGCCCGTTCGGCAAAGCGGGTACAGAATGCCGATTGGTCAAGTGGCGTATTATCCTCGACACGAAACACCGTACGAATAAAAAAACGGTGATTCAACGCATCATCAAAGGAATTCAGCTCATTGATGTAACAACCAAACTCCCGCAGAAAACGGGTAACAACATCCACCGTCCCCGACTGGCCCGGACAGCTCGCCGTTAAAATATAGGTCGCACTTTGCTGGTTCATATCCTCCCCCCTGTTCAGTAGCAACGCCGGCACGCCTTAATTCGGGCGCTCTTCTCTAGCAGAATAGAGTACGAAACGGGAGACTATTGCGTTTTTTCTCAATTACGCCACAGACATAACATAATTTGAAACGGGGAAAGATATAGGCCTGGGGAGAATAGCCCTGGAATCTGGCAATTTGATAAGCTTCAGATACGAAAAAACCCGTTGAAAATCAACGGGTTTTCTCTGAATTTGATGGCGGTGAGGGAGGGATTCGAACCCTCGATACGTTGCCGTATACACACTTTCCAGGCGTGCTCCTTCAGCCACTCGGACACCTCACCATCTTGTTGCTGAGCAATAGGAGCAAGCTGCTATTTTCTCAACGGAGCGCTACTATAGTGCTCTCGCGGTGGAAGGTCAATAAAAATCAATATTTAGGCTGTCAGATGTCTATTTTTACGACGGTATTGGCCATCGCGACGATAAAAAGAGTACTTAAGCTGTGCTGAGCACCCCAGGCTGCTACAATAGCCAGCATTGCAACCATTCTATCTATTACTGTTAACACTTTATGCCAGCGTATGTCGGCGTAGAGGGAAAACATACAACCGAACTGAGATTGTATTATGTCTTCACCGCTAAGTGAGTTACTGAAAAACCCACAGCTAGCCGAGCAACTGTTGTCCGAAGCCCAGACCCGCGGTTTTGTTTCCGCGATGGCAGCAGCGCCACACCTGATTGATCCGTCCGAGTGGCTGGCTTTTCTGTGGGGAGGCGATGAAACCTCACCATTTGAGAGCCACGAAGAGCTTGAAGCTTATGCCAATGAAATCGTCAATATGTGGAACCAAAGCCGCGAGGACTTGCTGACAGGCCAATGGCATTGGCCAGAAGGCTGCACGCTTGACGACAAGGAGCTGGTTACCGAAGCAACCCGTGAGCTGGCAGAAGGTATGTTACAAGGCTGGCAGCTTTCCCGTGACGATTGGGATACCATCATGCCGGAAGGCAGTGAGGACAATGCACTGCTAGGTGGTGTATTGCTGTGTTTCAGCCTGCTTTATGATCCTGAAAATGCGATGGAAGCCTTGTCTCAGGAAGGTGCTGACGGTCTTGCCCAGTTCGAGGAAATCTTCACATCTGTTCCGACCATGCTTTGCGGCCTGACAATAAAAGCGCAGGCGCTGGTACAAGAGCAATAACAATGATTGGCTACGAAATGCTGTTAATGTCTCATTTCGTAGCCTGCTACCCTGGCTTTCTCTCTAAGGCCTGTCAGGCACTCGCCAGCTTACGGCGCTGATAAACGTAGATCAATCCAAAAGCCGGCAAGTTCATCAGCAACCCATACAGCAATGGCGTTAATGCCAACTCCGGGCGCTGCAGTTGCACCACTGCAACAAAGATAGCCGTCCCTGCATTCTGTACCCCGACTTCAATGGCCAGTGTCTTAGCCAGTACCTTATCACCACGCAGCATTTTAGCCACGAAGGCACCCAACAGCATACCCGTCACACACAGGCTAAGCGCCGCTACCGATGCCACCGAAAAGAGCTGGTGAAAAACACCGGCATTGGCAGCAACTGTCACTATGACAGTCAAAAACAGCGCCCCTAGCGACGAACGGCCGGCAAAATGAGAGAACCGTGCGAACCAGTCACCCTTAGCCCAATGACGAGTCACCATGCCCAGCAATACGGGAACCAGCGTGACCGCAGTGAGCTGCAAAATAGCCGTTTTCAGCGGGAAGACAAGCTGGGCATCCGGGACAACCAAAAGCAGCATCAGCGGCAGGCTGAACGGAATGATCAGGCTACTGACCGCCGTCATACTGATAGAAAGCGCCGAGTCACCGCCGCTCATATGGGTTATCGCATTTGACGAGGCACCTCCCGGCGCCAATGCGAGCAACCATAGGCCTATAGCTACCGGCTCTGGCAAGGCAAACAGGGTAATAATAATGTATGCCAGTAACGGCAGCCCTAGCAACTGGGCTAGCAGCCCCATAAATACCCGACCAGGATATTGCCCGACCCGCTTAAAGTCAGCGGTAGACAGGGTCAGCCCGACGCAATACATCATCCATGCGAGGGCAATCGGCAATGCCACTGTTAACATTGTCTGGCTCATTGTTATTTATCCTTGTTATACCAGTCTTAATAACTGTCGAACTATAGCCGATAAAAATGGCGACCATAAGGTCGCCATTCTCATCTTAATTATTCTGCAATAATATTACGCGTTGCCCTTCACTTTCAATTGCAGCTCAGCAGCAAAGTCCAGCATACGATTCAACGGGATAAGTGATTTTTCACGCAGTGACTCATCAACAAAAATTTCATGTTGCTCGCCGCCTTCACGCAGACCTTGCTCGATAGCCTGAAGACCGTTCATTGCCATCCACGGACAGTGGGCACAGCTACGACAGGTTGCACCGGCCCCCGCAGTGGGTGCCTCGATCAATTCCTTGTCAGGGACCATCTGCTGCATCTTAAAGAAGATACCTTTGTCGGTTGCCACAATCAGCTGCTTGTTCGGCAAGGTTTTCGCCGCCTTGATCAGCTGGCTTGTCGAGCCAACCGCATCAGCCAGCGCCACAACAGATGCTGGTGACTCAGGGTGAACCAAGATAGCCGCATCTGGGTATAGGTTCTTCATATCACGCAGCGCTTTGGACGAGAATTCATCGTGAACCACGCACTCGCCCTGCCACAAGAGCATTTCAGCGCCTGTTTGCTTCTGGATGTAAGAACCAAGGTGGCGGTCCGGGCCCCAGATAATGTCTTTGCCCTCGCTATC
The DNA here is from genome assembly GCF_009910675.1 of Photobacterium alginatilyticum. Lineage (GTDB taxonomy): Bacteria > Pseudomonadota > Gammaproteobacteria > Enterobacterales > Vibrionaceae > Photobacterium > Photobacterium alginatilyticum. The sequence continues at coordinate 18,928 of NZ_RSEJ01000008.1, forward strand.
GAGATGCTCGACAATCTCCAGCGCAATACTAGAGGTAACAACCCAGTCGGCACGCGCTTTTACCGCCGCAGAGGTGTTAGCGTAGACAACCACTGTATGATCAGGGTGGGCATCGCAAAACTCGGTAAACTTGTCTGCCGGGCAACCAAGATCCAGAGAACATTCGGCTTCAAGCGTCGGCATCAACACCCGCTTTTCCGGTGTCAAAATTTTTGCCGACTCTCCCATAAAACGAACACCGCAAATTACCAGGGTTTTCGCCGGATGCTGGTTACCGAATTTGGCCATCTCCAAAGAGTCACCGACAAATCCACCGGTCTCTTCGGCCAGTGCCTGGATTTCAGGGTCAGTATAATAATGGGCAACCAAAACCGCGTCTTTTTCCTTCAACAGGGCTTTGATTTTCTCTTTGTATGCCAGCTGCTCATCAATAGTCAGCGGCGTTGGCTTCGGTGGAAACGGATACACCATTTCTGAGGGATCAAATGTCAGGCTCATTTCTCGATTGCTCTATCAGCTCGTCCTTACTAATCCGAGCATTATACACCGCAAACATCGAAATAATCACCTTTCTGGCAATCACACTGTTACTGTTTCGTTACAGATACAAAAAAGGCCAGTAAAAACTGGCCTTTATCAATGACTGCACCATGGCTACTTAGCAAGCGCCTTGAGGTTTTTCTCAGCCTGGCGGGAACTGGTCGAGCCAGGGTAAAGCTCAATTACCTGCTGGTAATACTTCTTGGCTTCATCCGGCTTTTTGCTCCGCTCGGCGATCACGCCAAGCTTCAGCATGGCATCAGCCCGCTTGTTAGAGTCACTGAAACTGGCCACAGCCGTAAACTGCTCACCAGCCTCTTTCAGCTGACTTTGAGTAAAGTACAGCTGACCTAGCCAGTAGTGGGCATTGGGCTTGTACACAGACTCAGGATAAGCCGACAAGAACGCCTGAAATGCCTTGACCGCACCAGGATAATCTTTTTCCTTGAGGATCAGGTTAACGGCGCTTTCATAGGCTTCGTTTTCACTCACGTTACTGGTGTACGTCTCAGTAGAAGCCGGAGTGGAATCTGACGTTTCGTCGACTTCTTTCTGAGGCTGGCGGCTAAGTGCATCAACCTCACGGTACAATTCTCGCTGTCGCTCAAGCATCTGACTCAGGTCATAGCTATTGCGCTCGACAAGACCGCGCAGTTCATCCATTTCAGATGCAAGCTGATCCAGCTGACGCTGCATATCAATCTGCACCTGGTTTCGCGCCTCAATCATACGCTCCAAACGCGCAAGGCTATTATCTCCGCCCTGTGCACTGTTACCGTTTAGTTCGGTAACAGGAGCAGGTGCGGCGACCACCTGGGTCGCCGCACCAACCAGCAACGTCAACGCGAGGGTCCGCATTTTGTTACTGTTCATCGTGTTTACCTATAAATTAGTAAACTAGAACCGAACGACGGTTCTTAGCATAGTCAGCTTCAGAGTGGCCTAGTACCAAAGGCTTTTCCTCACCGTAGCTGACAATTGAGATTTGGCTTGCAGAAACACCTAGAGCCTGAAGGTATTTAGCAACGGCTGCCGCACGACGCTCGCCCAGTGCAATGTTGTACTCTGGCGTGCCGCGCTCATCAGCATGACCTTCAACAATCACTTTAACTGCTGTGTTGTCACGCAGGTAATCAGCGTGAGCCGTTAGCATTTCCTGGTAGTCAGGCTGAATTTCAGCGTTGTCAAACTTGAAGTATACAGTTTGCTCCTGACGTAGCTGCTGGCTGCGTAGCTCCTGCTCAGACATTGCTGCAGAACCTGATTCTACTGGTGTTGCAACTGTAGTTTGCTCAGTAGCAGTAGTACCTGTACCAGTAGTTGACTCAGACGCAGCTGAGCTATCAGTGCTTTCTGTTGAACTACACGCAGCAAGAGTGATCATTGGCAGCGCAATTGCCAGCCCCTTTAGAACTTTGTTCAGTTGCATTATTTTTTTCCTTTTATATCGCTAATTACGGTGAACGTTAGAGGAACGGCCCCCAGGATGGAGCCCGAACCCGCCCGTTCGTCGCAGGTAATCGTGCCTTAAAGCGCCCGTCAATCGACACTAACGACAGCTCGTTGGATTTATCATTAACTGAGCTGTATATCACCATACCGCCATTCGGTGCAATACTTGGCGACTCATCCAAAAATGTCTTCGTTAAAATTTGAAGCGCACCTGTTTTCAGATCTTGTTTGGCAATGTTATACCCAGAGTCTGATCTGTGTACCATTACCAGGAACCGTCCATCAGGCGTCAATTGACCACCCAGATTCTGACTTCCTTGCCAAGTTAGGCGTTCGGTCGAACCATCTGCTAAATTTACTCGATATATCTGGGGTTTACCACCTCTGTCTGAGGTAAAGATCATAGACTGACCATTTGGATCCCAAAATGCCTCGGTATTATTGGCCCGACCACGGGTAACTTGGGTCATTTTTTTCGTTTCCAGATCCAAAATGTAGATCTGCAAGCTGCCACTCTTAGACAGCACCATGGCAAGTTTTTTGCCATCTGGCGAGAAACGTGGTGAACCATTGTGACGCGGGAAAGACGCAACCATCTCGCGGCTACCCTTATAAATGTCCATCACGAAAATCTGTGCCTGCTTGTTTTCAAAGCTGACATAGGCCAGCTTGCTGCCATCCGGCGACCATGATGGTGACATCAGCGGCTGCTGTGATTTCAGTACCAAACGCTCGTTGAAACCATCATAGTCGGCAATACGTAGCTGGTACGGATACTTGGCCTTATCGTCAATCACCACATAAGCAATACGAGTCAAGAATGCACCCTTCTCGCCTGTCAGTTTTTCATAGACAACATCAGAAATTCGGTGAGCGTACTGACGCAGACGGCTCTCTTTAACAGTCGCACGGTTATTGACCAGCAAATGATCTTTGGTCAGTACCAGTTCGCCATTTTCCAGACCTCGGCTTTCGCCACTGGTCAACTGGCCTCGCACCACGTCTACCAGCTGGTAGTTAATCACATAATTGCCGTCGGCATTCAGGCTAACTTTACCTGTTACCAGCGCATCAACCCCTAGCGATGTCCAGGCATTATAATCGACCTGATCTTCGCTATATGGCGTCTGTGGCATTTTACTGGTCGCGACCGGGCTGAATTTACCGCTGCGGCGCAAATCCGATGCAATTACCGCAGAAATATCCGACGGCATTTTGCCTTCGCCTTCCCACTGGAACGGCACCACACCTATCGGACGGGCAGAATCAATACCTTCAGTGATCACCAATTCCAATTCTGCTTGTGCGACTTGGCTAAAACTCAGAAGAGCAATACACAAGCCCATAATCCAACGTTTCATAACTACTCCTTCATCATTGTGGGCTTACTGTTAATCGAATACTGCGAACTTTTTCAATCACAGCCGGGTCTTCCGGCATCGGGAACTGGCTCACTTTTACCACAGCAGCTTTGGCTGCACGGCATAACGCTGCGTCACCGCCATCATTTGAGGCATCCAGTACCAGACCATTAGTAGATAAACGCATGCGAATTACACACTCTTTACCAATGAAGGTCTGATCAACCAGCAAGTTCTGTTCAATCATTTGTTTGAAGATAGCACCATAACGCTGGGATTCATCGTTAATAAACTGGCCTCGGGCACCGCCGCGCTGCTCAGTTTCGGCTTCCAGCCCCGCGAACATATCGTTGAGGGCCGCTTCCTGTTGTTTCTGTTTCTCGCGGGCTTCCGCCGCTTTACGCTCGGCTTCCTTACGGGCAGCTTCTGCCTTGCGAGCTTCAGCTTCGGCTTTCTTCCTCGCTGCTATTTTCGCATTACGCTCTTCTTCAGCTTTGCGGGCTTCCTCTTCCGCTTTTTTCTTGGCGGCGAGTTTTGCCTGACGCTCTTCTTCTGCCTTACGGGCAGCGGCTTCCGCCTGACGTTTTTGCTCTTCAGCTTTGCGTTTGGCTTCCTCGGCCTTGCGCTGCTGGGCTAACTGTTTCTTACGCTCTGCTTCCGCTTTGGCCGCTTTCTCCCGAGAGATGCGGGCTGCTTCGTCAGCTTTGCGCTTCTCTTCTTCCGCCTTGCGTTTTGCCGCAGCCACTTTCTTCTGCTCGGCAGCAACACGTTTGCGTTCAGCTTCTGCAGCACGGGCCTCTTTTTCAGCCTTGAGCTTGTCAGCTTTCAGCTGGCGCAACTTGTTCTCTTCAGCCTGGCGTTGCTGTTCTAGCGCGGCAGCCTGTTGTTCAAGTCGCTTCAGGCGATCCTGCTCGGCTTTTTTCGCCGCATCACGTTGCTGGCGGATCTGCTTGGCCTGCTGATTCACCAACGCCGGGTCGACAACAACCGCTTTGATCGTATTACCCGATGTCTTTGGCTTGTCCATGGTGAAATCCGTTCCCCATAACAAAGCCGCTAACAATAAACCATGAAGAAGTAACGATATAATGACGGCAGCGCTGTAATTATTGTTTTTCATCCGCAAGCCTGCCTACTTCTCTAAAGGTTCGGTCATCAAACCTACAGAACCTACTCCGGCCTGATTCAGTGCATCAAGCGTCTCAATAATGTAAGAGTAAGGTGCACGGCTGTCACCGCCGACCAGGACGGTCGATTTTGGATTCAGCTGAAGCTCAGCCCTGACCCGGGTAAGCAGATCATTCAGTCTGAGGCCGCGAAGCATGTCGCCGTTATCGACGCTCAGGCCCAGATTGCCATCCTGATCGACTTCAACAATGATCGGTGCATTGCTGTTTTCATCACCGACCAGCTCAGCTGCTGTCTTCGCCGTCTGGGTGGACGGCAACTCGACATCGACCCCCTGAGTCACGAAAGGGGCTGTTACCATGAAGATGATCAACAGTACCAACATCACATCGATATAAGGTACGACGTTGATCTCCGCCGTCATTTTGCGCTTTTTCGGTTGATAAGCCATTGCTTATTACTCCTGCGCAGCGGCAAATGCCTGGCGGTGTAGAATACTTGAGAACTCTTCCATGAAAGTGGCATAGGTGTGCTCTAGCTTCGACACCTGGTTGGTCAACTTGTTGTAGAACATCACCGCAGGGATTGCAGCAAACAAGCCCATTGCCGTTGCCACCAAGGCCTCAGCAATACCCGGAGCCACCATGGCCAGTGTCGCCTGTTTTACCGCGCCCAGCGCAATAAAGGCGTGCATAATACCCCATACCGTACCGAACAGGCCGATATACGGGCTGATTGAACCCACCGTTGCCAGGAACGGCAGATTGGTTTCCATATCATCCACTTCACGAGACAGGGCAACACGCATTGCACGTCCCGTTCCTTCCATCACCGCTTCAGGCACTTTGCCATTGCTGCGGTGCAGACGGGCGAATTCTTTAAAACCGGCGTGGAAAATCTGCTCTGAGCCTGTCAGGTTGTCTTTTCTTGCCTGCACTTCCTGGTAAAGCTGTGACAAATCAATGCCCGACCAGAAACGGTCTTCAAAGCGTTCAGCCTTGGAGGCGGCATCCGACAGAACCGATGAGCGCTTGATGATCATCGCCCAGGAAACGACAGACATACCTAGCAGGATAAGCATCACGATCTTAACAAGCAGGCTGGCCTGTAAAAAAAGATCTAAAATCGATAGTTCAGCAGTCACTTAGATATCTCCGACTTAATATTTTCTGGGATCTGAATAGGTTTCATGGATTCAGGATGCACACAGGCTACCTGAACCATCGCTTTGCACAAGGTTTGGCCGGCATTGTTAACTAAAACCTGACAAAATACGATCGAGGCCCGGCGAATTTTAACCGGCCATGTCCTGACCACCAGCCGTTCATCGAGCTTGGCGCCTTTCAGGAAGTCAATATCCATATGGCGCACCACAAAGCTAACATTCTGTGCAAATAATGCCTGTAAACTGACATCATGACTGCGGAAGAGTTCCGTTCTCGCCCGCTCAAAGAATTTCAGGTAGTTGGCATGGTAAACAATCCCACCTACATCGGTATCTTCATAATAAATAGTGATTGGCCACTCAAAGGCACTTTCTTCGGTCATCAGATATCCATGCAATCACATGACAGCCAGTACCCGTCAGGTACTCGCCCGGTCTTCAAATAATCGCTTACTATACCGAAGTTGCGCAGCTTTATAAAACGCCACATTTACTAACACTCACAAAAGCGATGATTTTTTGACAAGCTTGTCATTTCGTTACCGGCAACACTGCATAATTCGTGTCAGTATATGCATTTTGCACACTTATCTGGGCAACAAACACTAACAGACGTATAAAAAAACAGCCCACTACTGTTTTGTAATGGGCTGTTTCATTGTGTGAATTATCGTTATCTGTCTGTTTCGGCGATTACACCGAAGGAAACAGACGTAACCACATGATATAGGACAAAATCGGCAATGCCAGATACGGAGTGAAGAACACCTGCCAGTACCAACGGCGCGGTACGAAACCCACACCATAAATCATTGCTGTACATGTCGCCCATATCAGGGCTGGTGAGATCACCGGCCCGAATCCACCAATCGCCTGGGCAAAGAGTGTGGGTTCCCATATCACCAGACCTGCCGCCGATAATGACAGCACCATGGATACCAGGCGCAATAGCCCGTTATCCAATAACAGGTGAGTACCCTTCACCCAGTGATTAACTTTACTCACCGTTCTCATCCATATTTTCGGTTGTCTCAAGCCACAGGGCATTGATGATACCGAAAGAGCAGGCTAGCAGAACACCTAGAATCCAAGCGAAATACCACATAGTCTGTCTCCTTAGTACAGTGAAGTCTTGTTGTCTTCGATATATTTATTATCAAGACGGCCAAACATTTTGTAATAACACCATGAGGTGTATGCCAGGATAATCGGTACCATTACCGCCGCAACACCCGTCATGATGTTCAGCGTCAGCTCAGATGACGTCGCATCCCACATTGTCAGGCTGTGGTTAGGAACCGTGCTTGAAGGCATGATGAACGGGAATAGTGCAAAACCTGCTGTCAGAATCACCCCCGCCATTGTCAGGCTAGAGGTGATAAATGCCAGCGCACCGCTGTTCGCACGTGAAGCCAGTACTGTCAGCAATGGCATGAATACCGCCAGTGCCGGCGCAATCCATAGCAACGGATAGGCATCAAAGTTAGCAAACAGTGCACCAGACTGACGCATTACTTCTTTGGTCAGAGGGTTAGATGGCGCATTGGTCATGATCTCAGAGGTGATCACATAACCTTCAATGCTCTGAGCCCAGAAGCCGGCAATTGCAAAGCACACTGCTGTACCGATCGAAGTGATCATTGCGACGCGGCGAGCACGCTCACGGATCGCATCAGATGTCTTCATCTGCAGGTACGCTGCGCCTTGGGTGGTGATCATCAGGATGCTCACGATGCCGCACAATAGTGCGAACGGGTTAAGCAACGCGAAGAACGAACCGGTATAGGTAGGGATCAACAGATCGCTTAGCTCGAACGGAACACCCTGCAGCAGGTTACCGAAAGCTACACCGAAGATCACAGGTGGTACGAAGCTACCGATAAAGATCGCCTTGTCCCATGTTTCACGCCACTGTGGGTTTTCAATTTTCGAACGGTAATCGAAACCAATCGGACGTAGCCAAAGTGCAGCCAACGTGATGATCATGGCAAAATAGAAGCCAGAAAATGCCGTTGCATAAACCAGTGGCCATGCCGCAAATAGCGCACCACCCGCGGTGATCAGCCAAACCTGGTTACCGTCCCAGTGCGGGGCGATCGAGTTAATCATTACTCGGCGCTCAGTGTCTGTTTTACCAATGATTCGGGACAGAACACCAACACCCATGTCAAAACCATCCGTGACTGCAAAGCCGATGCATAGCACACCGATCAGCACCCACCAGATAAATCGCAATACTTCATATTCAAACATTGCCTAATTCTCCCTGATTACGCTTCAACCTGACGCGATACCACATTCTGCGGTGCATCGGTTGTTTCAAAGTGGTAACGACCTGTTTTCAGGCTGCTTGGACCCAGACGAGCGAACTTGATCATCAGGTACATCTCAGCGATCAGGAACACGGTGTACAAGGCGATAATAGCCAACATGGAAGTAATGATGTCAGAGGCCTGAAGGTTCGACACGGCCATTGATACCGGCAGAATTTCACCCACCGCCCAAGGCTGACGACCATATTCAGCAACGAACCAGCCCGCTTCGATAGCGATCCAAGGTAGCGGAATACCGAAAAGTGCAGCTTTTAGTACCCACTTGTTACCCGTGATCTTATGACGGCAAGTCTGAATAAATGCGGCACCAATAATACCCAGCATAATAAAGCCACAAGCCACCATAATACGGAAGCTCCAGAATAGCGGCCAAACTGTCGGGATTGAATCATCTGCCGCCTGTGCAATATCGGCTTCTGTCGCGTCAACTACATTGTCAGCGTACGGCTTAAGTAGCAGGCCATAACCCAGGTCATGCTTCACTTCATCGAAGGCTGCAATGTTCTCAGGTGTCTTCTCACCGGCACGCAGCTTCTCTAGCAGACCGTAGGCGACCATACCGTTACGGATACGCACTTCGTGCTCGTCCTTAAGATCGCGAAGACCAGTCACTTCGGTGTCAAAAGAACGCGTAGCGATAATCCCCATCACATAAGGGATCTTAATCGCGAAGTCCGTTTCCATGGTTTCCTGGTTAGGTACACCAAATAGCGTAAACGCTGCCGGGGCTTCTTCTGTGTGCCATTCGGCTTCGATAGCAGCCAGCTTGGTTTTCTGTACGTCACCCAGCTCATAACCAGATTCGTCACCCAGCACGATAACCGACAGAATTGACGCCATACCGAAAGAAGCGGCAATTGCGAAAGAACGGCGAGCAAACGGAATATCGCGCCCTTTCAGCAGGTAGTAGGCACTGATACCCATGATGAACATTGCACCGCAGACATAGCCAGACGCGACGGTGTGAACAAATTTCACCTGGGCAACGGGGTTCATCACCACTTCGGCAAAACTCACCATTTCCATACGCATGGTTTCGAAGTTGAACTCTGCACCCACAGGGTTCTGCATCCAGCCGTTTGCGATAAGGATCCACAATGCCGAGAAGTTGGAACCAAGAGCCACCAACCAAGTTACAGCAAGGTGCTGACGCTTAGACAGGCGATCCCAGCCGAAGAAGAACAGGCCGACAAGAGTAGATTCAAGGAAGAAGGCAATCAGCGCTTCGATAGCCAGCGGGGCACCGAAGATATCACCTACGTAGTGGGAGTAGTAAGCCCAGTTCGTACCGAACTGAAACTCCATGGTTAGACCCGTGGATACACCCAGGGCAAAGTTGATGGCGAAAAGCTTACCCCAGAACTTAGTCATGTCCTTGTAGATTTGCTTTCCGGTCATTACATAAACCGACTCCATGATGGCAAGCAGGAACGCCATACCAAGAGTCAGGGGGACGAACAAAAAGTGATACATCGCAGTTAATGCGAACTGTAACCGCGATAGTTCGACGATATCAGTGAACATTGAGAACTCCTTTTTTCGCCAGGCTGACTGACGACAGTACTACACTGTGTACCAATGGTTGGGCTAGCAAAATGTAGCTTACAAACCGCTTATTTAGGTCACCTTCCTGGTAGCCATTTTTTTATGAATCAATGGCTTCCTTTCTATGTTGCAGTCATGTGCCAAATTAGTTAATTTGTTGTTAAGCTACAGCTAATAAAGTCATTGCTAATATTACTGATATTATTCGCCCTGCTCAATCTATTTATCTCACAATTTGCTTTGATAAATATCAAGAAACACTGCTCAATATTTATACACGTCAATTTTATTTGATTTAGATCAACTAAAGCCTCAACTAGATAAATCTCTCTGTGAATAGGAAAAAACACGATCTTTCATACTAAAAACGACCAGTTAATACATGGTCACAATCTGTTTTAAATCGTCATATTCATCAGAAAAATGGCTTAGAAAAAACAGGCCTATCGAGATCACAGTATCAATAAATCACTCAGGCAACTCTCTATAAAAGCTATAAAACATGAATATGCGAGAACATAGGCATAATATTTCAGATTAGAAAAATTAATGCCAAAACAGAATTTATCTCGCTTTTGCATGACAAATAAATATCTATAATCAGCGTCAGAAACAGATTAAGCCGCCCAGACAGTAAAAGACGTCTTTTAGGCGGGTTGTAAGCTGTTTCCCCATCAGAATTGTTTTTAGATTGAGGAAGTAGTTATGGCTCGTATTTTTGAAAAAGTGATTGCCCTGTACCAACCAAGCTTTGCCGAGTTGTACAAAAGCAATCATTAAATTGGGCTAAAAACGCCCCATTAATCGCCGTTAACTCACTTGGCAAAACTCGAAGGGCTCAAGGCCACTGTGTGAATTGTCAACGTAATGTAAACGGAACAGGAACACGTTAAGCGATTAATATGCTCTGGGATTAGCAAAAACAAAAAACGAGGCCATCGGGCCTCGTTTTTTTATGCCTGCTCGCTGTAGTCCAACCGGCTCACAGAAGATAAAAGGCTATCCCAATGCACTGGCGGCCAATAAACTTTTATGTACCTTGACCACCGGAAACGTCATCTCTGACCAGCAGCGTATACACCAAATCCAATACAAACAACTGAGAGATCTTGGTACCAATGGAGTCCCTCTGCAGTTTGCCCTGGCGGTTACCGTTCACCAGCACCCAGTCAGCATGCTCTGTAATGGTCGAGCGCGGATTGTGGGTTATCGCAACGGTCTTGGCACCGGCTTCTTTTGCCAGTTTCAGCGCTTTGGCGGTTTCGGCAGAGCTACCTGAATGGCTCACACCTATTGCCAAATCATCGGGCTGCAGCAACGCGGCCTTCATATACATGAAGTGATTATTGGTCAGTGCATCCACATTGTAGCCAATCCGCATAAATTTATTCTTGGCATCCTCTGCCGTAATACCGGACGAGCCGACACCAAAGAAATAAACAGCCCGGGAGGCGCGAATTTGCTCAGCCACTTTCTCTAACGTCGTAAAATCGAGCAAGTTAAGTGTTTCGGCTAATACACTGTTTATCGTGGTCTGCAGTTTCTGTCCGATCAGCTCGGCATCATCTTCTGCGGTAACATCGGTATCACGAATCGATTTCTCGTTTTTGCTCTGGCTGGAAAGCTCAATGGCCAGCTCCATCTTAAAGTCCTGAAACCCTTTAAAACCAAGCGTCCGGCAAAATCGAATAATCGTCGCCTCACCGACATTGCCCGCTTGAGACAATTCCGCAATGGACAACTTGGTGACTTCAGCAGGATTGGCCAAGACAAAATCAGATATACGTCTTGCTGATGGAGTCAGGCTCTCATACAGACTGCCCATCATATCAAGCACTGTCCCTGCTTTTGCCGGAATATATTGCATAACCATCCTTCTACCTCTGGCTATCGACTGACTCGGATTCGTTGCAGTGATTTTCCCATGAGCTCCATTTATTGTGAAGTATACCCAAGCTACCTCAAGATGCAGGATTCAGAGTGAGACCAGCGAGCTCAGTTCAAGGAAAATGACGGTAGGAATAGCTTCTCCCTTTCAACGTTATTTGACACAGAAATGGGTTCGCTGGCTCACTCCCAAAGGGCGAGTTCCAGTTCTATTAAATTGATAGGGGCTTCTATGCGTTGTTACCGATTATTAATTTAGAGCCACTAGATTTTCTAATCGGTGCCTAGCCTACAAGCCAAGTAATTCTCGCTGAAACGAGCATCTTGAGGTAGCTTGGGTATATTACTCCGACGCCCCTTTGTTCCATAAAATCATCGACGCTGCCGTCAATAAGTAGCGTGCAGCAGGCTTTACTCAGTTGTAACCACATACGATGAGAACAAAAACGAGGCCACCGGGCCTCGTTCTATATCAACAGTTCAGTAGATAGGATTAACGCGTTTCGGGAAGATCCAAACCAAAGTGCAGATACGCACGCTGGGTCGCAATGCGCCCACGAGGAGTACGTTGCAAAAAGCCCTGCTGGATCAAATAAGGCTCCAGCACATCTTCAATGGTATCTTTCTCTTCACCAATCGCTGCCGCCAGGTTATCCAAACCGACGGGACCGCCCATAAACTTATCGATAATCGCCATTAGTAACTTACGATCCATGTAGTCAAAGCCACTGCTGTCGACATCCAGCATATCCAGTGCCTTGGCTGCAATATCCGGGCAGATATGGCCATTGCCTTTAACCTCTGCATAATCACGGACACGGCGCAACAAACGGTTGGCTATACGTGGTGTACCACGAGCACGCATCGCCATCTCCATCGCACCTGCTTCTTCCATCGACAGACCCAGGCAGTTGGCACTGCGCCGAACGATGTCTTTCAGATCGTCAACCTTGTAGTACTCAAGCCGCTGGGTGATACCGAAACGGTCACGCAGCGGTGACGTCAGCGAGCCTGCACGTGTTGTCGCACCAATCAGGGTAAAAGGCGGCAAGTCAATTTTGATTGAACGTGCTGCCGGCCCCTCGCCTATCATGATATCCAGCTGGTAATCTTCCATCGCCGGATATAAGACTTCTTCGACCTGGGGGCTCAAACGGTGGATTTCATCGATGAAAAGGACATCGTTCTCTTCAAGGTTGGTCAGCAATGCCGCAAGATCGCCCGCCTTTTCCAGAACCGGGCCAGAGGTCGTCCGGATACTCACCCCCATCTCATTGGCAACAATGTTCGCCAATGTTGTTTTACCCAGCCCGGGAGGGCCAAAGATCAACAGGTGATCCAGCGCCTCATCACGAAGCTTGGCCGCTTTGATGAAGATTTCCATCTGATCACGGACATGATCCTGCCCCTGATAATCATCCAGCAGCTTGGGGCGAATCGCGCGATCAATAATGTCATCTTCGCGACTAACCGGAAAATCATTCGAAACGAGTCGATCGGCTTCAATCATCAGATATTACACCTTAAACCATGGAGCGCAGTGCATCGCGGATTATCGCTTCGCTAGTCATGTCTGGCTGTGCGATCTGAGACACCACTTTCGATGCCTGCTGAGGTTTATAACCCAGCGCAATCAACGCACTCACCGCTTCGTCTTCTGCACGGGCAGCCGAATGATCTTCAACCGGCGCATTAGATGCTGCCGAATCAAGAGCTGGTGTGAACAAGTCACCCTCGCCCCAGCCTTTCAGACGATCTTTCATTTCAACCACCAGACGCTCGGCAGTTTTCTTGCCCACGCCCGGGATCTTCACCAGAGTCGTGATGTCTTCATTTTCCACACTAAGCACAAACTGGCTGGCGGTCATCGCCGACAAAATAGCCAGTCCCAGCTTGGGCCCGACACCGTTGGCTTTTATCACTTCACGGAACAGTTCTCGCTCGCTTTTTTTGTTGAAGCCGTAAAGTAGCTGGGCATCTTCACGAACGATAAAATGCGTGGAGATCACCGCTTCCTGACCAACTTCCGGCAGTTCATAAAAACAACTCATCGGCATCTGTACTTCATAGCCAATACCACCCACTTCAAGCAGTACTTCAGGCGGTTGCTTTTCTAAAATCGTTCCACGTAGTCGGCCTATCACAGCAACATCTCTTTATTGATTCACAAAATAGGCTTTAGGATAGTAAAGAGCTGGATATATATCCAGCTCTTTTTTCAGGTTATCCCGGCGAGGATCAGTACGCTTGGGGCTTTACAGACACCACCGCATTGAGGCTATCTGCCAGTGTCTTTAGTGTTTCCACCAACTCGGTCAACTGGGTGCCCTGCGTGGCAACCAAGTCGGAAACCTGATTGGTCTCCACCACACCATTAGCGACATTGCTGCTGGCCGTATTGAGTTCTTTCAGGGCATAGACCTGATGGCCGATAATTTCTGCCAGTTTGTTCACATCGCCCGAGATGCTCCCCACCTGTTCGATGATCCCAGACAGTTCATTGGCGCTGGCCTCTATCACCGCCTGTCCGTGCTGGACTTCCTGCCGGCTTTTATCCAGCAAGGTGCGGATCTCGACAGCCGAGCTGTTGCTTTTAGCGGACAACTCACGCACCTGATCGGCAACCACGGCGAAGCCCCGGCCCTGATCACCGGCCCTCGCGGCTTCAATGGCAGCATTAAGTGCCAGCAAGTTGGTCTGCTCCGCCACCGATGTAATAAGATCGGCAACCGACATGATCTCGTCGTTACTGCGCAGGATCTGGGCTATCGCCTCGGTAGATGCGCTCAGCGAGGTCGAACTCTTCTCGGCCTGGGCACGAATGGTCTCGCTGCGATTTTTCAGCTCACCGACAAAACGGTCTGACTCATCTATCCCTGAGGTCATCTGCGCCAACTGCTGGCTCATTTGCTCAGCCGCACTGGCCTGCGAGTCACAGTTTAGATTCAGATCAGTAACTTGCTGATGGAGACTGCCCGACTGTTGTTCTAACTGCTCGGCAACCCGACCAAGCTGAGTGGCGTTGTCTGTGGCCTGTGCCAATACCGAGGAAAGCTGATGCTCCCCCTGCTGGGCCTGCTCGGCAAGCAACTGGCTTGACTGCTGGGCCTGCTCGGATGACTGAATCGCAGCCTGCCGCTGTCTGACGGTATAAGCCTGTGCAATACCAATCACCACCAGCGGCATCAGCATACCTGACCACACCTCAACAGCCGCGGCCGCCTCGGTCAGTTCCAGGTGCGGAAAAGCATAGCCGGACAAGTGCTGGCCAATCATCCAGGCCGATGCAATCACCACAGTAATACTCCAAATCGCTGCCATAATCGGCTTGGCCGCAAGAAAAAAGGCAACAATCAACAGCGGCATCCAGAATGACTGTGTCGATACCACAATGCCGCCGCTCTGATAGACAATATTCATCGCATGGACAACCATGCCGAAAAAGCCGATGTTCAGGGCCAGAACTGGTGAACGTACGAGGCGTAAAATCACACCAGCCATCAGCTCGCAGCCGATAAGCAACATTGATGTCATGACCAGCAGAGAGTGATCGTGATTAAACCATTTTAGTAAGCTGTAGCACCCAACAAAGAAGGACAACAGGGTGAAGAATAGAAGGGTATCGACATAGCGGGCGTGTTCTCCCTGCCAGCTATGCGAAGAGGGCAAGAACATGGCTCGCCATATCGCCAGTGGGGTCATTTATCACATCCTTATCAATAATATTACCACTAGTATGACCTCCGACCAATATATGCCATGAAACAATAAATTAACAAAAGAAAAAAGCAGCCAATGGCTGCTTTTTTGATCAAGATATCACTATGCAACTGAGATAGTACATCGATAACACTTTGTTATCACACTTATTATCGATAGCGTCCACGACGAGCACCGCGTGCCTGACCGGACATCGCAATCAATGTTTTGTGTGTATGGGCATGGCAAATAGCCACAGCCAAGGCATCGGCGGCATCCGCCTGGGGCTTGCCCGGCAGCTTTAATACCGAACACACCATATGTTGTACCTGGGCCTTATCAGCCCCGCCGCTGCCAACCACCGCCTGCTTGATCAGTCGTGCGGCATACTCGCTCACCGGCAAGTCGGCATTCACGGCAGCAACAATTGCGCTCCCGCGGGCCTGGCCGAGCTTAAGCGCCGAGCTGGCATTCTTGCCCATGAACACTTCTTCAATGGCAAAAAAATCAGGCTGAAACTGAGTGATAACTTCTGATACGCCGGCATAAATTTGTTTTAACCGGCCGGGAATATCTTCGACAGAGGTACGAATGCACCCGCTGCCGAGATATTCGAGGTGTCGCCCGACTTGCCGAATTACGCCGTAACCGGTAATTCGCGAACCGGGGTCAATCCCTAGGATGACTGACATTCAGTCACGCTCCTTTGCAAGGAAGCTGCTGCAAGCCTAAAGTTCTTATGAACTTATAGCTGCGCTGCAACCTCATCAGAGATGTCACCGTTATGGTAGACTTCCTGAACGTCATCAAGATCTTCCAACGCGTCAATCAGGCGCAGCAGCTTAGGTGCGGTATCTGCATCCAGATCGGCCTTGGTGGAGGGCACAAGGGTTACTTCTGCATTGGCCGCTTCAAAACCCGCTGCATCCAGCGCATCTTTCACTGCACCGAAATCTGCAGGTGTCGTGAATACGTCGATTGAGCCATCATCATTGGTTTCGACATCATCAGCACCGCCTTCCAGCGCTGCTTCCATAATCGCATCTTCGTCCAGACCCGGGGCGTAAGAAATCACCCCTTTTTTGTCGAACAGGTAACTTACGCTACCATCGGTACCCAGGTTGCCACCAGCCTTGCTAAATGCATGACGCACACCTGAAACCGTACGGTTACGGTTGTCTGTCATACACTCAACCATCACTGCCGTACCTGCCGGGCCGTAGCCTTCGTAGATAACAGTTTCGACCCCTTCGTCACCTTCGCCGCCAGCACCGCGGCTAACCGCACGGTTAATGGTGTCGCGCGTCATGTTGTTTGACAGCGCTTTATCGACTGCGGCACGCAGACGCGGGTTATTTTCTGGCTCTGCGCCGCCTTCTTTGGCCGCGACGACTATTTCACGAATAAGCTTGGTGAAAATCTTACCGCGTTTAGCATCCTGTGCTGCTTTACGGTGTTTGATGTTGGCGAATTTACTATGACCTGCCATAACACGCTCCGTATATGTAGTCTAAGTGGCTTCAAGTTTCACAAAAATAAATCTGGCCAGCCTGCCACCGTTGAAGGTGACAAAGGCTGGCCAGTATGCGAATCAATTATTCCTGGTTCGCTTCTTCTTTTTTCGCAACAGATACTGTCACAGCCAGCTCTTCAAGTGCCGCTGGGTTAGCAAGGCTTGGCGCATCTGTCAGCAGGCAAGATGCTGCTGTTGTTTTAGGGAATGCAATCACGTCACGGATGTTCTCGGTACCGCACAGCAGCATCACCAGACGGTCAAGACCGAATGCCAGACCAGCATGAGGAGGTGTACCGAACTTCAGCGCATCTAGCAGGAAGCCGAACTTCAGCTTCTGCTCATCGGCTTCAATACCCAGAAGGTCAAATACCGCCGACTGCATTTCAGCGTTGTGGATACGTACCGAACCACCACCGACTTCATAGCCGTTGATAACCATATCGTAGGCATTGGAGTTGGTTGTTGCCGGGCTTGCCTTCAGCTCTTCAGGGCTAACGCCTAGTGGAGAGGTGAACGGGTGGTGCATCGCATGCAGGTTGCCTTCGTCGTCTTCTTCGAACATCGGGAAGTCAACAACCCATAGCGGAGCCCATGCAGACGTATCTGTCAGCTCAAGATCAGTACCTAGCTTCAGACGTAGTGCACCCATCGCTTCGTCAACGATGCGCTTCTTGTCAGCACCAAACAGAATGATGTCGCCAGTCTGCGCCTGGGTACGGTCAAGAATACCCGCAACCACATCTTCGCTCAGGAACTTGGCAACCGGAGACTGAACACCGTCGAAGCCCGCTTCGCGATCGTTCACCTTCATCCATGCCAGACCTTTGGCACCGTAGATACCCACGTACTTACCGTACTCGTCAATTTGCTTACGAGACAGAGAAGCACCGCCTGGTACACGGATCACGGCAACACGGCCTTTCTCGTCGTTAGCCGGGCCAGAGAACACTTTGAAGTCAACGTCTTTAACAAGATCAGCAACGTCTACCAGCTCAAGCGGGTTACGTAGATCCGGCTTGTCTGAGCCGAAGCGACGCATTGCTTCTTCGAATGGCATAATTGGGAAAGTACCCAAATCGACATTCAGCAGTTCCTGCCACATTTCAGTGATCATACGCTCAGTTACGTCACGTACCTGCTCGGCAGACATAAATGACGTTTCGATATCGATCTGGGTGAACTCAGGCTGACGATCAGCACGAAGATCTTCATCACGGAAACATTTTACGATCTGGTAGTAGCGATCAAAGCCAGACATCATCAGCAGCTGCTTAAATAGCTGCGGAGACTGTGGCAGTGCGTAGAAGCTGCCTTTGTGAACACGGCTCGGTACCAGGTAGTCACGGGCACCTTCCGGTGTCGCTTTGGTCAGTACCGGCGTTTCGATATCCAGGAACGCGTTGTCATCAAGGAAACGACGAACAAAGCTAGACGCTTTAGCGCGCAGCTTGATGCGATCACTCATTTCCGGACGACGAAGATCAAGGTAACGATACTTCAGGCGCTGCTCTTCAGTATTCTTCTGGTTAAAATCCAGTGGCAACACATCTGAACGGTTGATGATTTCCAGGCCGCTAGCCAAGACTTCTACTTCACCCGTCGCCATGTCTTTGTTGACCTGGCTTTCAGGGCGAACACGTACTTCACCGGTCAGGCGGATACAGAATTCGTTGCGCAGGTGGTTAGCCACCTCAAATACGTCTTTCATATCCGGGTCGACAACTACCTGAACAATACCTTCACGATCTCGCATATCGATGAAGATAAGACCGCCTAAATCACGGCGACGATTAACCCAGCCGCATAACTCTACTGTTTGTCCTGCTAGGGACTTGTTCAGGTGACCACAATATTGGGTGCGCATATGAAATTCCCGATCTGTTTACTTACTATCCTGTGGGTGAACTAGATTTGCTAGTCACTTTCCTTCACAGGCTGATTCAATCCCGGCCCAGAATGCTCAATCTTTATCCGAAATAGGGGATTAACACTGGCCGAGAGGCAAAAATAACGAGGTATTATAAAGCAAAAACGTCACTGTAGGAAAAATAGCGCCCCGAAATCAAGCAAAAATCCCCTATTCTTTTGGGCGATGATTGACTTATCGCAAACAAACTATTCACAATGAATCATTAACAGCATTTCGACGTCTCAGCCATTGATTCAATTTCAACCAAATACACGGTTTTGATTATGCCTGTACTTTCTGCCCGCCCGCTGCGTCTTGGTTTGGCCATGTGGTCCCACAGCCACTGGCAACAAAGCCTGTATGGTACAGGCTGCAAGACCGGCGAGCGTCTTGCCCGCTATGCAGAGACCTTTGATACCGTTGAAGGCAATACCACTTTCTACGCGACGCCGGCCATCACGACAGTCAGAAAATGGCATGACGCGACACCGGATGATTTTCGCTTTACCTTCAAGCTGCCGTCAGCCATCACCCACCAGAACCAGTTGATGCATTGTGATCAGCTGTTGGCAGATTTTCTGACGGTGATGAGCCCGCTTGAAGAAAAGATCGGGCTGTGGAAAATTCAGCTGCCTGCTCACTTCGGCCCGCAGGCTCTGCCGGCACTTGAAAAGTTCCTGCAAAAACTGCCTGCCCGCTTTACCTGTGGTGTCGAGGTTCGCCATCCGGCTTTCTTTGCCAAAGGGCAAGAAGAAACAGCGCTGAATCGGCTGCTGGTCGATAACAAGGCCAACCGCATTATTATGGACAGCCGCCCGGTCTTTGCCGCCCTGCCAACGTCCGAGGCCGTCATTGATGCCCATCAGAAAAAGCCGCGGGTACCGGTACACGCCATTGCGACAGCCGAAAACCCGATGATCCGATTTATCGGCCATCCAGACGATCCCAGCAATGATGCGTTCTTTGCCAACTGGCTTAAGCGCCTGCCCGCATGGCTGGAAAATGGCAAGCAGCCCTATCTGTTTATCCATACCCCCGACAACAACCATGCTCCGGAACTGGCCGTCCGTCTCTACGCACAACTACAACAACAGATGTCCGGTTCACTCCGGTTGCCGGCTCACAAGCTTCCCCCGCAGGCCGAGGCCAACCCGCAGTTTGATTTGTTATAACCGGGAATAACAAGGCGTTGCGACGATCAACACCTTTAGCGGCGATATAGTCACTCACAAAAAAGTAGCCCATGCCAATGGCAGGAGCTACTCGTCAAATGGTTAAACATAGTATCGTGGCTATTAGCGACAACCAAGTGCGCTCAATAGCTACACCTTAAAGTACGCCAGCAGCGACTTCTGCTCTTCGGACAAACGCGATAGCTCTTCGCTTGCATGGGTACTTTGGGTAATGCCGCTGACATTCTGATGGACAATCTCAGACGTCGTTTCAACGTTCTCGGAGATCTCTTTCGTCACGCCAGACTGCTCTTCAGAAGCTGTCGCGACCAAGGTATTGAGCTCCGATATCTGGGCGACGGAGCTGGAAATACTGCTAAACGCCTCACCGACTTGCTGAGTAATAACCAGCGATTCTGCAATCAGCTCGGCATTGGACTGCATAAAGTCATCCGCTTTTTGAGCCTGACTTTGAAGCTGGGAAATAATCTCTTGAATATCAATGGTCGACTGCTGCGTCTTGGCCGCTAGCGAGCGTACCTCATCAGCGACCACAGCAAACCCACGTCCCTGCTCTCCGGCCCGAGCCGCCTCAATAGCCGCATTCAGTGCCAAGAGGTTTGTTTGCTCGGAGATACCATTAATCACATCAACCACACTGCCAATTTCATTCGAGTAGTCTTTGAGCTGATTGACAATTTGTGTCGACTCTTGCACCGAACTATTAATTTGTTCCGAAATCTTATCCGAACGCTGCAGGGCCTGCTGGCCATCAGCAACATTTCTTCCCGCCACATTCGCCGCTTCTTCAGCGCTGGCAGCATTGGCACTGACCTCAGCCGCGGTACTGGATAACTCATTTACCGCCGTAGCAACCTGCTCAACCTGGGCAAGTTCCTGCTCCGAATTGGCTTTAGACTCCGCCATCACTGCCGTCAGCTCAACCGATGCCGAAGAGACATTGTCAGAAATGGAGTGAAAGCCTGCAATTATTCGCTTCAATTCACGGTGCATAGCAATAGTATTGGCATAAATGCCGGTCTCTTTCCCGCTAACGGTAAAGTCTGAGGTGAGATCCCCTTCCGAGACTTTCTTCACCATCTCTGCAATCTGGCTCGGTTCGCCACCCACAACACGCATCACGCCTTTGTAGATATACAAAGCAGATAACAAACCAATAATGACAGAGACTATAGATAAAATAGTTAATATATATTTGGCATTAACGATATCACTCTGCAGTGTCGGGCCAATTTCATCCTGGTGCTTCTTAGCTTCCAATTTAATTTCTTCAATTGAGGCAGCCGATTCTCGGCCAACCACATCCAAAACTTCAGCAACCAAACTATTTCTTTTTTCGATAATGTCTGACGTATCGTTAAATGCTACCTGGTAGGCAGAAAAGGCATTCTCAAACTTTCTAAATAGCTCAACTCGCTTAGGGTTTTGAATTTGATTTATTAACGAGCCAGCGCGACGTTTAATTTTTTTAAATTCAGCTAATGCTCGATCTTTGTCTTCAATTTCATTGCTGACCAAATATTTCGTCACATATAGCCGTGCTAACATGACACTTTCCTGCAATTCACCGGAATAGAAAGCCGCTTCTAAATCACCATCATCATATGCAGTGTGTGCAATATCAGTGAGCATTTTCCGCATGGTTAAACCATTAGGATCAAGTCTGTTAGCGACGGTTTGATGACGCTCTTTTATTAATGCTTCTACTTGAGTAAACCCTTGCTGATACTTCTCAACTCCCGTTTTGATATCCTGGAAGCGACGCCGTAGTTCCGGCTCTAACTCAACCGCCAGCTCCTGGTCCAACAGCCCCATGGCGGTATCGATACGATTGTTAATCGCTTGCTTCAGATCGTCTGACTGGTTTTTTATATATTTATTCGCTGCTAATCGCGCCTCTAAAATATTGGCCTGAATCCGGCCAGAGGAAACACTCGATTTTGCCAGCCCCCGGTATTCAACAAACCCATCCAATGTCGTACTGAACCGAAAGAATGATGAAATAGATAATGCAAGCAATAAGATCAGTAGTAAGCCAAAGCCACTTATTAATTGTTGTTGTAGTTTCATTGAACTTCCTTTCTTTACTATTCGACCAAAACCACTGTAACGATTAATAACGAAAACAGAACCAACAAAATTATGACAGTAGTCATAAAGTTGACAGTCCTCAAAGTAATGAAAAATATATCAGCCAACAATACCAAATAAGTATCATAGAGTTGGCGTTGTATTACACCTATATTAATCAACACGGCCAATGAACATATATTTGCATAATATTCCTGCTACTTCATATTATTAATATTAAAACCATCATGTGGAAAATTAAATAAAACTCAACTTGGCCAGCCTATTAATTATCGCTTGTTGTTATCGATTCTATCTGCCTCCATGTGGCTGGCTTATCACGAAATGCAATGATGCGAGCAAGGCGCATACCAATGCCAGGAACAGGCAAACCAACCAATGTCGCAAATCACTAAAGACAAATGGCCGCATTTTCTCTACAATACGCGGCCTTTCAGGCGGTGAAGGATCACCCGAGGGTAAGACAATAATTACCCATGACATCAGGATCCCAGTTCTTTATACATGATAAGAGGTTCGTGAGAATGGCAGGCCACGACAACATTTTTGCTGCGCCAATTGAAAAGCTCGGCGATTTCACATTTGATGAACGCGTTGCTGAAGTGTTTCCGGATATGATCCAACGTTCTGTACCTGGCTACAGCAATATCATCTCTGCAATCGGCATGCTGGCCGAGCGCTTTGCCAAGCCACACTCCAAAATCTATGATCTGGGCTGCTCCCTGGGCGCCGCAACCTTGTCTATGCGCCGCCACATCAACCAGGAAGGTTGCGAGATCATTGCCGTTGACAACTCTGCGGCCATGGTTGAACGTTGCCGATTGCATATTGATGCCTATCGCTCTGATACCCCGGTGCAGGTTATCGAGGCCGATATCCGTGACATTGACATCAGCGATGCCTCGGTTGTGGTACTGAACTTCACTCTGCAGTTTCTGGTACCGGAAGATCGTCAGACGCTACTGGAAAAAATCTTTGCCGGCCTGCGTCCCGGCGGCATCCTTATCCTGTCTGAAAAGTACATTTTTGACGATGAGCGCTCCCACGAGCTGCTGATCGATCTCCACCACGATTTCAAACGCGCCAATGGCTACAGCGAGCTGGAAATCAGCCAAAAGCGCAGTGCCATTGAAAATGTCATGCGCCCTGATAGCATCGACACCCATAAGCAGCGCTTTGCCGATATCGGTTTCAGCAGCTCTGAAGTCTGGTTCCAATGCTTCAACTTCGGCTCTATGTTCGCCATTAAATAAGGTATTTCGTTCCACTATGTTTAGTTTTTCTGAGTTTTATCAACTCATTGCCCAACATGAAACACTGCGTCCCTGGCTCAATACACTGCCTAAGCAGCTGAGTGACTGGGAAGCGGCCGAGCATGGCGACATGGGCCGCTGGATGCGCGCACTGCAAAAATTCCCGACAGCCAAGCCAGACATCATCGATCTGAAAAATGAAGTCAGTGTCCGTTATGAAGACGGGATTGCCGATGGCGAACAGAAACGCCTGGAAAGCCTGCTTCGCCTGCTGCATCCTTGGCGCAAAGGGCCGTACAACATGCACGGCATCCACATTGACACCGAATGGCGCTCGGACTGGAAGTGGGATCGCGTCCTGCCACATATCTCGCCACTAAAAGGCCGGACGGTGCTTGATGTCGGCTGCGGCAACGGCTACCACATGTGGCGCATGCTGGGTGAAGACGCCAAGCTGACCGTGGGTATCGACCCGTCTAATCTGTTCCTGATCCAGTTCGAGGCCATTCGCCGCCTGATGGGCCAGGATAACCGTGCATTCCTGCTGCCGCTCGGCATTGAGCAGTTGCCGGAGCTGAAAGCCTTTGACACGGTATTCAGCATGGGTGTGCTGTATCACCGCCGCTCTCCGCTGGATCATATCATTCAGCTAAAGAACCAACTGCGCAAAGGTGGCGAAGTTATTCTTGAAACACTGGTTATCGAGGGTGATGAAAATGACGTCTTGGTACCAACCGGCCGCTATGCCCAGATGCACAATGTCTACTTCTTCCCGTCGGCAAAAGCACTCAAGGTGTGGATGGAGAAATGTGGGTTTGAGGACGTTCGCATTGTAGACGAATGTGTCACCACAACCGACGAGCAAAGGTCGACTGACTGGATGACCAACAATTCACTCCCTGAATATTTAGACCCGCAGAACCCAAGCCTGACAATAGAAGGCTACCCAGCACCCAAACGGGCGGTCCTGGTGGCCAGAAATCCTGACTAACTATTGACAAGGGATGCTATTCGCATCCCTTTTTGTACGTTAAAATATTGCCGCCTATAGAAAAATAAGAAGTACTTCTAGGAGACATAATGCTTCGCCGCTGTGTGCCATTACTCACTATTGCTTTACTTTCCGGCTGCACTCTCACGCAATCAGCCAATCATGAAAAAACAATGAACGCCATCAATACGATGGAAGAGCGTGTTAATTTTCAATTTGCGACAATGATTCAGCAAATTAATGAACAAAATGAATATATTGCTAATCTAGAAAAAGAGTTATCATCGATTTCTGAAGAATTGTCACGACCGCCGGTACATGTTGCCCCGGCAGTCGAGACAATGGTTGAAGAAGAGGAAGCCATTGCCGCTGCCGAGCCGGTTATTGATACCAAAGTGGCTCACGGTAAAGTCATATTGGGCGAGGAAGAATGGGTTTGGCTAGACTCAATACAGTCATTCTTCAAAGCCAGAATCGATACTGGTGCAACGACATCCTCTCTCAATGCAGTCGATATTCAGATCTTCGAACGTGATGGAAAAGAGTGGGCTCGTTTCAATCTAAGCCATGCTTTTGAAGGAAACGGTGATAACAGCGAAATTGTCGAAGCCCCGGTTGTACGCTGGGTAAAAGTTCGTCAGTCGACAGCGGAACAGGCAGAACGCCGGCCAGTTATCGAAGCCTGGGTCAAACTTGGACAACTGCACGAAAAAGCCCAGTTCACGCTGGCTGATCGTAGCCACATGACCTACCCGGTGTTGCTTGGCCGCGAGTTCTTCAAAGATATCGCCTTGGTCGATGTCGGCAAAAAGTTCGTTCAGGGAATGAATGAGCAACAAATACAAACAACGACTAATTAATTGATGAGGATGCCATGACGTCAAGAATCCCGTTTTATTTCTTAATCACCTTGCTCGTCATTGCCGGGGCTGCGCTGAGCATGTACCGTCATGACGTCTACGGTGTACCGTGGACGCCAGGCGAAGAGCGCGCGTTATGGGAACTGGAAGCGCGTATCGAGTTTGATGCTATCGGCGATCCGGTCAAAGTCTCGATGGCGGCACCGGAAACCCAGCAGGGCTTTACCCTCATTGACGAGAGCACATCGTCACCAGGTTATGGTGTGGCCCTGATTGATACCGATATGGGCCGCCGTGCCGAGTGGTCGATCCGTGAAGCCACCGGCAAGCAAATCCTCTATTACAAGACCCAGATGCTGGTTGACCAGCAGGCTACCTACTCTTCCGAACCTCCAAAAGGCGCCACGGTCTCTGTCAGCCTGGATAACCCACAACAGACAGCAGCAACAGCTCTGATTGGTCAGGCGCGTAGCCTGTCTGCCGACAATATCACCCTCGCCCGCGAACTCATCAAGCAGTTCAACGACAAGACGAACCAGAATGCCTCGCTGCTGCTCAACAGCCTGAGCCGCGAGCAGGCCATCATCAACCTGCTGTCGCTGGAAAACATCCATGCGCGTATTGTCGGGGGCCTGCTGCTTGAAGACGGCCGCCGCCGTCAGAGCATCAACCCGATGGTAGAAGTCTGGGACGGTACCAAGTGGCAGCTGTTTAACCTCCAGACCGGACAGGAAGGCAAGCCTGATGACGTACTTGTCTGGAACCAGCAGGGCCACTCGTTGCTGGATGTCATTGGCGGTCGCAATTCCAACATCAGCTTCTCGATCATCGCCCAGGACATCACCCCTCAGCAGGCGACACGGGAAAAAGTCCAGGCGGAAGATCTGCTAAACTTCTCCATTCACAGTCTGCCGGTTGAAGAGCAGGCGATGTTCAAAACTATCATGCTGGTTCCGATCGGTGCCCTGATTGTCGTCTTCCTGCGGATCATTGTCGGCCTGAAAACATCCGGTACCTTTATGCCGGTTCTGATTGCGGTTGCCTTCGTTCAGACTCAGCTGGTCACCGGTATTCTCGGCTTCCTGCTGATTGTCGGCACCGGCCTGGTTATCCGTAGCTACCTGTCGAAACTCAACCTGCTACTGGTTGCCCGAATATCCGCGGTGATCATCACGGTTATCATGATCATTTCGGTCTTTACCGTCGTGGCCTTCAAGATCGGCTTGGTTGAGGGCTTGTCCATCACCTTCTTCCCGATGATCATCCTGTCTTGGACCATCGAGCGTATGTCGATACTGTGGGAAGAAGAAGGCGCCAAGGAAGTATTGATCCAGGGTGGCGGCTCACTGCTTACCGCAGTTCTGGTCTACCTGGCGATGACCAATGGCCTGGTTCGCCACCTGACGTTTAACTTTATCGGTATCCAGCTAATTATTCTGGCATTGATCCTGATGCTGGGTAACTACACAGGCTACCGTCTCAGTGAGCTTCGTCGCTTTAAACCACTCGCGGAGAGCTAAACTATGTCCCTATTTTCACAGTTTACCTCTCCGTTCAAGCTTCGTGAGCGCGGCATCATGGGAATGAACCAGCGCAACCACAGCTACATCGGCCGCTACAATGACCGCAGCCTGTATCCGCTGGTGGATGACAAGCTGAAGACCAAGCATATCGCCCAACGGGCGGGGGCGACTGTTCCCGAGCTGATTGGGGTTATTGACAGCCAGGTCGACGTGAAAAAGATCCACGATATGGTAAAAGACTGGCCGGGCTTTGTGATCAAGCCTGCCCAGGGCTCTGGGGGCA
The DNA here is from genome assembly GCF_009910675.1 of Photobacterium alginatilyticum. Taxonomy (GTDB): domain Bacteria; phylum Pseudomonadota; class Gammaproteobacteria; order Enterobacterales; family Vibrionaceae; genus Photobacterium; species Photobacterium alginatilyticum. Next base: position 45,657 of record NZ_RSEJ01000008.1, read on the forward strand.
AAGGGATCCTGGTTGTCGTCAAGCACAAAGACGGGGTTTACATCAAACCGTCGGGTGCGGAAATCAACAAGCAGGACGTAGAGCGCCATATCAACAACACCATGGCGGGCCTCTTTTCGCTCGGTGGCAAGAATGACGTCGCCATGGTCGAAAACCTGATCCAGTTTGATGACGTGTTTGACGGCTTCAGCTACGAGGGGGTGCCCGATGTCCGAGTCATCGTCTTTAAGGGCTATCCGGTGATGGCCATGATGCGCTGCTCGACAGCAGCCTCGGATGGCAAGGCAAACCTCCACCAGGGGGCTGTTGGCGTCGGCATCGATATTGCCACCGGCAAGGCAATCCGAGCCGTTCAGTTCGATCAGCCGGTTGAACGCCATCCGGACACCGGCAAACTGCTTAGCGAGCTCGCAGTGCCTAACTGGCATAAGCTGCTGACACTAGCAGCCAGTGCCTGGGAGATGGCCGGACTGGGATACATGGGAACCGACATGGTGCTGGATAAAATACAGGGACCAATGGTACTGGAACTCAATGCCCGTCCCGGACTGGCTATCCAGACAGCCAACGGCTGTGGCTTGCTACCCCGTCTGCACCATATCGAAAACCTCGGTACGCCGAATACCCCGCCGACACCGGAAGAGCGTGTGGCCTACGCAGCCAAGCAGTTCGGCACCAAGTCTGCGTTCTGAGTTTACCGCTAAAAACGAAAGCCCTGATCTCGCTGTCAGGGCTTTTTTTTACTCTAATTTGCAGCGATGCTAATCAAAAATCAAATACTTAACTTAATTGGTATAAGATAATACTCAACCAACAGCATCATGAATGGACTCACTATGACGCACTCCCCTTTCCCGCTCTTCGAGCAGCCTATCGACCGTACCGACAGCAACAGCGTAAAGTGGAACAAATACAAAGGCCGGGATATTCTGCCAATGTGGGTAGCCGACAGTGACTTTCGCGTGCCGGAAGCCATTACGCTCGCACTGCACCAACATATTGAGCACGGTATATTTGGCTACGGGCAGGCTCCTGAACGTCTTACCGAGCTGCTTGTCGAGCGGATGAAGCAGTGCTATGACTGGGATATCGTCCCCGACTGGATAGTCTACCTGCCGGGACTTGTTTGCGGACTCAATCTCGCCGTCAGATCACTGACCGAGCATAATCAGGGCGTGATCAGCCCCAAGCCTATTTACCCACCGTTTATGTCATCCGTAAGATTGGCCAAACGCCCATTGTCTGTCGCCCCGGTTACCCTGCAAAACAATCGCTGGCTGATGGATTTAACGCAGGCTGAAATGACTCCAGACTCCAAACTGATGTTGTTTTGCAACCCGCTGAACCCAGGCGGGACCGTGTACCGCCGTAATGAACTGCTAGCGCTGGCTGATTTTGCTCAGAAACATGATCTTTACGTCTGCTCCGATGAGATTCACTGTGACTTAATCCTCGATGACACCGCCCGACATATTCCTTTTGCCAGCCTGAACGAAGATGCTGCCCAGCGCTCGGTGACACTTATCGCCCCGAGCAAAACCTTCAATATTGCCGGTCTTGGCGCTTCGATGGCCATCATACCGAATCCGGACCTGCGCAGGCGGTTTATCCGTGCCAAGGCCGGCATTGTCCCGGACGTTAATGTATTGGCTTATACGGCGGCACAGGCAGCTTACGAGAACTGTCAGCCCTGGCTCGATCAGCAGCTTGATTTTCTTCGTCAGCAAAAAGCAAAAGTCGAGTTGGAAATCAATGCGATGCCGTATCTCAAGCTTCACCCGATTGAAGCCACCTACCTTGCCTGGATAGACGCCTCGGCACTGCCGGTAACCAGTCCGTTCAAATTCTTCGAGAAAGCCGGTATCGGCCTGTCACCCGGGGCTGACTTTGGCAACTCCCGCTTTGTCCGACTTAATTTTGCCTGCCGGAGCAATACGCTGGACGAAGGGCTGCGCCGAATGCGGACCGCCATTGAGGCATTAGATAAAACGAAATAAAAATACTGCTAAAGTTCTGACAGTTAAATCCGATAAAAGGAGTAATACAAACCGGGAACCTATTTTCTCAGACAATGCAGATCCATACGTTAGACAAAGCGCAGCTCATTAATGAAGTGCAGCTCGGCAATAACCTCAACCATGCGGTTGAAGGTGGTCGCCGTGCTGACTTTGCATTGATGCTCGCCATGTTGTCGCCGGATCATCTGGAAACTATCCCGGTTGACGCTCTGCCCAAGCCCGGCAAGACAGAACCGGAACTGCGTGCTTACTTCGAACTGCAGGATCCACAACCGCTTAGCACTACCGAGCACTGTTATGATAACGGGGCCGCGCAAGCCAAGGCCTTTCATAGCAGCGGGATTGCAGACGCCCGTTTGCTCCATGAATTGCAGCCGACGGCACTCAACTTTCCGCCGCAGGGTACTAAGGGCATGCCCGAGGAGGTCTACCACAACTTGTCCGGTCATGAACGCCGGATGCTCCCCCCGAAGGAAGACGCAACCATTAAGGCATCGCCACAGGATTTGTACCTGTCACTGATCCACGCCAAACGCTTTGCCGAAATGTATCAAACTGCCTAAATTGCAGCCAAATTCCCCCGTTGCTCACAGTATTTGTATTTTCGTGACAACCATCATAGCTTTGTTATTTCCCGGCAGCACACTGCTCACAATTCACTAACATTTAGTGGCGGTTTGGGGCAAATTGGGCGCTTTTTCACAGTTAATCCCCGCCCAAGGCTTCACTATAGAATTATCTTTTTCGTTTACTTGATGATCGATTTATCGGCCAGGTGCGTAACTTTGGAATTGGATAAATTTGGCAATAAAAAACACAACATCCCAACAGTGCCAAATTGAAGACTTTCACTTTCGAAGTGCCCAGAAACTGCTACCAAGCAGCGCACCATCCGGTACAAACGGGGGAAAGAACGAGTTATGAATATCGCGCAATCTGTCATTGTAATCACTGCCGCTGGCAGCCCAATGGGCAAAGCGATTTCACTCCACTTCGCTTCATTAGGGGCCAAGCTAGCCCTTGTAGATGTCGAAGCTGACCGCTTGCAGCAAACTCAGCAAGCCTGCCTGGCAGCAGGAGGGAACTCTCATCCCTTCTTGCTGGAATGCCAAGATGAGGTATCGATTTCCAACCTCATCGATAGGGTTCATCAACGGTTTGGCACCATTGATGTATTGATTAACTATTGGTTCGGCTCAGATCTGCCCACTTTGTTCAGCCCATCCTCTGTCGATCAGTTTTGCCGCTCCATGTCAGAAGGCGCAACCCCCTTCTTCATTTTTGGCAAACAGGCCGCCAACTACATGCGGGTACATCACTGCGAGGGGGTTATCGTCAATCTGGCGGCCAATCTGATAAACACCCACCAGCCCATCAACAACGGTTCGAAAGCCATGATTTCGGGGCTGACCCAGAGCTGGGCCAAAGAACTGGCTGAGTTCAATATCCGGGTCGGGGGCGTTGTTCCATTAAGCTTTGCCCACGAGGATGACCACCCTCCGCTCGGCAACTTGCTCAGCCAGCCGCTCCAGTACGAAATTGTCAGAAGCGCCGAGTACATTGTTGCCAACGACTATTTTAATGGCCGGATGATAGAGGCCGAAGTGGGATAAGGGGAATACAGGCCGCTGGTCTGGTTTCTGAATCGCACTTTATATTTGGTAAAACGAAAAAGCCCGCCAAAATGGCGGGCTTAAAGTGCGCTAGCTATAACAAATGATTATGCTTCAGCTTTTTCTTTCTTTGCTTTCGATGGCTTTTCAGCAGCTACTGAGTTTTTCTCAGACTTCTTGATAACAGTCGTACCTTCGAAAGTCTCACCTTCAACGTAAGCTTTACCGTAGTAGGACGCTGTCAGTACATCTTTCAGCTCGCTGATCAGTGGGTAGCGTGGGTTCGCACCAGTACACTGGTCATCGAACGCATCAACTGATAGCGTGTCAAGTTGCGCAAGGAAGTCAGACTCAGAAACACCTGCTGCCTGGATAGAGCGTGGAATATCCAAATCGCCCTTCAGCTCGTCTAGCCATCCCAGCAGACGCTCAATTTTCTGAGCTGTACGGTCACCCGCTTGAGACAGACCCAGGTGGTCAGCAACTTCAGCATAACGACGACGTGCTTGTGGGCGGTCGTACTGAGAGAATGCAGTTTGCTTCGTTGGGTTATCGTTCGCGTTAAAACGTACCACGTCAGAGATAAGCAGTGCGTTAGCCAGGCCGTGTGGTAAGTGGAATGCGTTACCGATCTTGTGAGCCATTGAGTGACACACACCCAAGAAGGCATTCGCAAATGCGATACCCGCGATAGTTGCAGCGTTGTGTACTTTCTCACGAGCGATTGGGTCATTCGCACCGTTCGCATAGCTTGAAGGTAGGTATTCTTTCAGCATCTTAAGTGCCTGAAGAGCCTGACCGTCAGAGTATTCGTTAGCAAGAACAGAAACGTAAGCTTCCAGTGCGTGAGTTACTGCATCGTAACCACCGAATGCTGTTAGCGACTTAGGCATATTCATAACCAGGTTCGCATCAACGATAGCCATTTGAGGCGTTAGTTCGTAGTCAGCCAGTGGGTACTTAGCACCAGTAGTGTCGTCGGTAACAACCGCGAATGGAGTAACTTCAGAACCAGTACCAGATGTTGTTGTGATACATACAAGCTCTGCTTTCTTACCCATTTTAGGGAACTTGTAGATACGCTTACGGATATCCATAAAGCGCATAGCCAGGTCTGCGAACTCTGTTTCTGGGTGCTCGTACATTACCCACATGATCTTCGCAGCATCCATTGGTGAACCACCACCAAGAGCCAGGATTACGTCAGGCTGGAAGCTGTTCATTGCTTCTGCGCCTTTCTCAACAACAGATAGCGTTGGATCCGCTTCTACATCGAAGAATGTCTGTACTTCGATACCTTGTGCTTTAAGCAACGCTACAATTTCATCTGCATAGCCGTTGTTGAATAGGAAACGGTCAGTTACCAGGAATGCACGCTTCTTACCTTCAAGATCACCAAGCGCGATTGGAAGGCTGCCACGACGGAAATAGATAGATTTAGGTAGTTTGTGCCACAACATATTCTCAGCTCGCTTCGCTACTGTCTTCTTGTTGATCAGGTGCTTAGGACCTACGTTCTCAGAGATAGAGTTACCACCCCATGAACCACAACCAAGAGTTAGAGAAGGTGCAACATTGAAGTTGTAAAGGTCACCGATACCACCGTGAGTAGTCGGGATGTTTACAAGAATACGTGCAGTTTTCAGCTTGTCACCGAAATACTTGATACGGTCTTGGTTAACATCCTGGTTTGTGTATAGGCCAGATGTGTGGCCGATACCACCGATTTCAACCATTGTCACGGCTTGCTCAACAGCGTTCTCGAAAGAAGACGCACGGAACATACCTAGAGTCGGGGACAATTTCTCGTGAGCGAACTCATCTTCGTACTTAACTTCAACACCTTCACCGATAAGGATCTTCGTATCAGCCGGTACTTTAACGCCTGCCATTTCCGCAATCTTAGTCGCTGGCTGACCAACGATATCTGCGTTTAGGTTGCCGTTAATAAGCAGTACTTTACGTACTTTGTCAGCTTCAGACTTAGTTAGTACATAACCGTTGTGAGAGGCAAAACGCTCTTTCACTTCGTCATAAACTTCGTCCATTACGATTACTGCCTGCTCAGAAGCACACACTACTCCGTTATCGAACGTTTTAGACATAAGCACAGATGCAACCGCACGCTTAACGTCAGCAGTTTCATCGATAACTACAGGAACGTTACCCGCACCGACACCGATAGCTGGTTTGCCTGAAGAGTAAGCCGCTTTAACCATACCTGGACCACCAGTCGCAAGGATAAGGTTGATGTCATCGTGCTTCATTAGGGCATTTGAAAGCTCAACTGAAGGCTGGTCAATCCAACCGATGATGTCTTTTGGTGCACCGGCAGCGATAGCAGCATCAAGTACTAGCTTAGCAGCATCGTTAGTTGAGTTCTTAGCACGTGGGTGTGGCGAGAAGATAATCGCGTTACGTGTTTTAAGAGAGATAAGAGATTTGAAGATTGCAGTAGATGTTGGGTTCGTAGTTGGTACGATACCGCAGATGATACCTACAGGCTCTGCGATAGTCATGGTGCCGAACTCTTCGTTCTCTTCCAAAATACCGCAAGTTGGTTCGTCTTTGTATTTGTTGTAGATAAATTCTGAAGCGAAGTGGTTTTTGATAACCTTATCTTCAACAATACCCATACCAGATTCAGCAACAGCTTGTTGAGCTAGAGGAATACGCGCGTTGTTCGCAGCAAGAGAGGCTGCACGGAAGATCTTGTCAACTTGCTCCTGAGAGAAAGTCGCAAACTCTTTCTGAGCAGCTTTGACGCGAGCAATCATTGCATCTAGTTCAGCCATATTTGTTACAGGCATAGTTAACTCCTAACTTAATATTAAAAACTTTTTAGTAAGAATCTGTCGTCGCAACTTTCGACTTATCGGTACCAGAGAAGCCCTGCTATTAACGCCCCGACAACACACATACTTAGTAAATTGCTTTCAAAACTGATTATATTCTTTCACACCCCGAAAAAAATTGATTTAGATCACTTGTAACCCTATAGGAGTACTTTTTGTCAAAATCCGAGCTGCGTCATGTTAATTCAAAGGCTTGAAAGTTCATAATGTGACCGGCAAGGTTGAAATTGTATCAGATTACTTCATAAAGCGACATTTCAAGTAACAAATATTACGTAACAAACATACATAATTGGCTGCTTTCAACACTTAATGCGAAGTAAATCACAGGCTTAGCCGGATACAGTTACCTTAATTACATTGCGTGTGGCACGCCGAGTGCCCATAAAGAGTAATCCAAAACACCGGCTTTTTACAGGGGTGTAACACATAATTTACCGATAATTATTAATAAGGGTAGAGATAACTATTTTTAATTGGTCTGACGTTAAGCTTTAGCTTAAAGTAGCGCCAAATAACAGGAAGCCACCCAGTATCGTCGCAACTCTGGCCCCAAGGCAGCACTTTTCACGCACTGCTTTTTGCGCCTTTTTTCTAAGCCCCTTCAGATATTACGTGGCAACCTGTTAAAGAGGAGGAAGTTAGCTTCTTGTTTTTTACGTTTGTTAGATGATCCCACAATGCAAACAATCGAAATTGCCATTTTCTTACAGTTTTTCGTCGGTCTGATCGCAGCCGTCAACCCGATCGGTATTATGCCTATCTTTGTTTCTCTTACCGGCCACATGAACACCGAGGAGAGAAACAGAACAGCCTATACCGCCAGCCTCGCCGTCAGCGTGATCCTTATTGTCTCGTTGCTGGCCGGACAGTTTTTATTGGATATGTTCAGTATCTCCCTCGACTCGTTCCGCGTTGCCGGTGGTTTGCTGCTGCTGACTATCGCCTTCTCGATGATGAGCGGTAAACTGGGTGAGGATAAACAGAACAAACAGGAAAAATCTGAATCAGTTAGCCGGGAGCAAATTGGCGTTGTCCCGCTGGCTATGCCGCTTATGGCCGGTCCGGGTGCTATCAGTTCGACAATTGTGTACAGCGCACGTTACCCAGGCATGACCAGTACGCTGGGAATTGCTGCCACAATCGCGGCGTTTGCCTTTTGTTGTTGGATGCTGTTTCGTGCAGCACCGATTATCGTACGCTTTTTGGGTCAAACCGGCATCAACGTTATCACCCGTATTATGGGTCTGATCCTGGCAGCCCTGGGCATTGAGTTCATTGCCAACGGCCTTCGCGCCTTATTTCCGGGTCTCGCCTAACACACTCTCCACGGAGTCTCCGCACAATTGTACCTCTCCATCTCATTTTGGAGAGGTGCTTATTGCCGCCAACTGGTAACCCCCTTTAATGTTCATTATCCTACGGGTAGTGCTTCTATTTTTATTTCAGGGTTTTATGGTTACGCTCAACACTCGGCAAAAATTCTATCAAGTTATATTTGGCACCCAAACCAAAGCCGGACAGTACTTTGACATCGTGCTGATCCTTGCAATCTTGTGCTCTGAGCTTGTCCTCATCCTCTCGTCACTCGAAGGTGTGGCGACAGAGTTCTCCAACCTTCTGTTCGTTATGGAATGGTTTTTTACCCTGTTATTTACCGTCGAATATATCGCCCGGCTCTACTGCTCCCCACGCCCTTGGGCTTACGCCAAAAGCTTTTATGGTGTTATAGACCTCATCGCAATTCTGCCGAGCTATATCGCCTTCTTGTTCCCGGGCTCGAACTATCTATTGATCGTCAGATTAATCAGGGTCATGCGCATATTCCGGATCCTGAAACTGGCCCGCTTTCTCAAAGATTCCAATATCCTGTTGCGCTCACTGTTAATGGCGCAACGCAAGATCCTGGTTTTCTTCAGCACCGTCGCCATCCTGGTTACCGTACTGGGTGCTTTGCTTTACGCGATTGAAGGGCCGGAAAACGGCTTCACCAGTATTCCGGCCAGTATCTACTGGGCTATCGTCACGATCACCACCGTCGGGTACGGTGACATCGTACCGCAGACGGATCTTGGCAAGACGCTGGCCGCTTTTACCATGCTGCTTGGCTACTCCATCTTGGCCGTACCGACAGGCATTATCACAGCAGAGCTCAGCCAGGAAATGAAGACCCAGCGTGATCTTATCCGCTGCCTGAACTGTGCCACCAGCGGACATGAGGCGGACGCCAATTACTGTAAAAAATGCGGGGCCGAACTGCCACAGCATCCCTAGTCGCAAGCCAGTCATTCTGATGCCTCTGACGCATGTATCAATTTACGGAACTGTTACTCATTTCCTTCTCTATTTTTCCGCTTGTAACCAACCCAGAATACTGGATTCAAACAGGCGGATGAGAGGGAACCTGATCGCCCTAGCAGCATCTACTGCTGCAAGTCCACAGGAATAAGGAAAGCACCACCTCAATGAACTACAAGCGCGCACTCGAGAACTACGAGCGACTTTTCAGACGCTTTGGTCCCTGCTGTGTCGACACGCAGCTTTCAGACGTAGCCGAAATTGTTTTCTGTTCACCACGCCATGCGCGAAACCTGCTGCACCAGCTCACCGATATGGACTGGATTGACTGGCAGGCAGCTCCCGGTCGGGGCAAACGGGCCAAGATAACATGCAAAATAGAGCCCACCGATGCCTGTTATCAGCTTGTCGACCAGTTGATGGCACAGGGAAAAACGGAAGCCGCGATCAAGCTAATGGATTTCAATGACCGCAAACTGTCTACCGAGCTTCAGCATTTTCTGGCCTCGTCTCTCGACAGAAGCCAGACCGCCATTCGGATCCCTTTTCATCGCCAGTTAAAATCGCTTCACCCCCATTTGGCATTCGAGCGCACCGAACGCCATTTGATCTTGCAAATTTTCCAGCGCCTGACGCAATATAAAAATGACAAGATCATGCCGGATCTTGCCCACCACTGGCAGTCAAACTCAACGGGCGATGAATGGACATTCCATCTGCGCCCTTCCGTCTTCTTTCATAACCAGAGCGAGCTGAGTGCCAAAGACATTAAAGCCAGTCTGTTATGGCTGGCAAGGCGCCCGTTTTGGCAACAACTTTACGGTCACATCACCGGCATCGATATCATTTCCTCGACCACCGTGACGATCAGGCTGTCGCATCCTGACTGGTACCTGCCCCGGCTGCTTGCCAGACCGGAAGCCTCGATCATGAGTTCAGCTACAATCAAGACGGCCACGGTACAAGATGGCCCCGTCGGCTCCGGACCTTTCTACCCCGATGTCGTATCGACAAGGATGCTGAGGCTAAAGCGCAACCCCAGTTATGTCGGGCAACTTGCTCTCGCTCCAGTGATCGAAATATGGTTTCACAACGAGTGGGAAGATCTGAAAGAATGCCGGGAGCACCTTATCTTCCTTGAGCAGCATCAACCGGTCTACACCGTCAGTCGTTCGGGCGGCGGCATCTTCTATATGCTGACAACAAATAGGGAATGCCGAGACAACCCGGTTATCGCTGACATCGGCAACCTGCTACTCGGCAATCCGGCTGATCAGCCGATAAAAGGAAATATCCACATTGCGGTCGAGAACAATAATGACGGCCGTAAGCAGGCCGAAGAAATCAAAGCGGCGCAGGATAACGGTTCTGAATTGACGTTTTCTTCTCGCTGCATCAACGATAGCAACAACAACGAAGATGTGCTGCTCGGGGCGATTAGAACTGAAGGCTGTAAAATCACCAGCCTGCGTTATTTTTTCCAGTGCGATATGAACTGGCAGGCAATTCTGACAGAAGACGAGTACCAGCTCTTTCGAAACAAGCTGCTCGAAACCCAGCTTCAGCCTGTCGAAAAGAAAGCGCTAGATAAACTCGTTGGCCTGCTCGACTGGCTGGAGGAGATCAAGGTTATCCGTCGTCTGAACGCCAAGGGCTTCTCGATCACCGCTCCGATCAAACTCCAGGGGCTCGAGGTCAATCACGTTGGTTGGTGTGACTTCTCAACCTTATGGATTAATGACACTCCCGAGCATACAGCTTTGGTGCAAACGGTGTAATGACTCCAAAAAAAAAGGCGATCACTTAGATCGCCTTCTCTTAAATCACCTTTCCGCTGCTGGACTAAAGAGCCAGTTTGGCCCTATATCCGCAGTCACATCCCTTATTTGCTGTCCTTGGACGACAAGTAGCCCACAGCCTTGTCCGGGAAGTCGGTAAAGACACCGTCTACATTTGCCGTATTGTAGAAAATATCCAGCATATCATTGAAATCATTGGCATAAGCTGGAATGCGGCCGGTATCTGCACGGAAGGTGTAAGGGTGAACCTGCATACCTTGCTCATGAGCGGCTTTCACCAAACCGGTTAGCTTGATGTTACCTTTGGTTGACTGATCAGACACCACCATTGGCTTCCAAGGACCTACACCATCGGCGTACTTGGCCACTTTTTCCATTCCGCCCTTGGCAAACATCCAGTCATAGCTATAAGGCTGGGCCTGTCCTTTGCCGTCATAAACCATGGTCTCGTTCCAGTCGGTGTAGGCCAGTAGCTGCACCAGCTTAACATCCATGCCCATGGCCGGCATCAGCTCGTCATGAATGCGCTTTAGCTCGTTAAAATCAAACGTCTGAAGGAAGACATTGCTGTCCTTGCTGGTGTAGCCATAGTCTTTAAGCACCTTCAGCACCGCTTTACTGATGTCTTTGCCTTCGTGGCGGTGGAACCATGGCGCTTTAATTTCAGGGTAGATACCGATGTCATAGCCCAGCGACTTGTTCAACCCCTGGATCATCTCGATTTCTTCTTCGAAAGTCGGTACTTTGAAGTCCGACTGCCACATCGGATAACGCTCAGGGAAACCCTGAACCTGCTTGCCATCTTTAATATTAAAACCTTCGGTTACGCTCAGCTGTTTAATTTCAGGCAAGGTAAAATCAATCGCATAATAGCGACCGTCATCACGGGCACGATCAGGGAAGAGCTGAGCCACGTTGGTAACACGATCCAGATAGTGGTCATGCAGTACCACCAACCGGTCATCTTTAGTCATGACCACATCCTGCTCGATATAGTCAGGCTTCATTGCGTATGCCATCGCTTTGGCCGGTAGAGTATGCTCTGGCAGGTATCCAGAAGCGCCACGGTGGGCGACAACTATCTTGTCTGAGTCAGGAGCTGATTGAGCGAAAGCAGGAGCAGCAAGCAAAGTGCTGGCAATAGCTGCGGCAAGACATATTTTTTTCATTATTATCAATCCTTAACGTTCGGTGCTCTTATCTGGGGAAGCAAAGCCAATACCGGCTTATACAACGGCAATCATAATAAGCACTATTGGATGACAATTTCTGAACTTTTACTCTAAACGTGATCAAATACATTCGAATAACCACATAATAGTTTCGAATAGTGATATTGGGTCCATTTCCATACTCGTTCGAAATGTGTTACCTCGTCCGTCAATCTGTACAGGTATACCTGCACTTTCCTCTCAAGCTCAGGCACGTCACCGTCAGATATAAAAAAACCGGAGCAAAAGACTCCGGTTTTCAATCTATTGGGCAGTTGTTACATACAACTACTTACGGCGCCATGTCGTGCCCTGAGGACCATCTTCAAGGATGATATCCATTGCCAGCAACTTGTCACGGGCCTCATCGGCTGCCGCCCAGTCTTTCGCTGCACGTGCATCAAGGCGCTGTTGGATTAGCGCTTCGATTTCCGCCACGTCATCACTTTCTCCGGCACCACCTTGCAGGAAGGCTTCCGGCTCCTGTGCCAACAGGCCAAGAACATCAGCCAGCTCACGCATACGTGCGCCCAGTGCCGATGCCGTAGCGAGATCATCCGATTTCAGGCGGTTGATTTCACGTGCCATATCAAACAGTGCAGAATAAGCTTCCGGCGTATTGAAATCGTCATCCATCGCTTCTTTGAAGCGAGTTACGAACTCGTCGCCACCAGCTGCTGGTGCGTCGGCATCCAGACCGCGTAGCGAGGTATACAGGCGCTCAAGGGCAGAACGTGCCTGCTTCAGGTTATCTTCGCTGTAGTTAAGCTGGCTACGGTAGTGGCCGGACATTAGGAAGTAACGTACGGTTTCGGCATCGAAATAACCCAGTACGTCACGGATGGTAAAGAAGTTACCCAGGGACTTGGACATCTTCTCGCGATCAACCATTACCATGCCACTGTGCATCCAGGTATTCACATACTGCGAGCCTGTTGCGCAGCATGACTGGGCAATTTCATTTTCATGGTGCGGGAACTGCAGATCAGAACCGCCGCCGTGGATATCAAAATGATCACCCAGGATCGCCGAGTTCATTGCCGAACATTCAATATGCCAGCCCGGACGACCTGCGCCCCACGGTGATTCCCACGTCGGCTCACCCGGCTTGGACATTTTCCACAACACGAAATCCAGCGGGCTGCGCTTGGCCGTTTCGATATCAACACGGGCACCGGCCTGCAGCTGCTCAAGATCCTGCTTAGACAGCTTGCCGTATTCGTCAAACTTGCTGACTTCAAACATCACATCGCCATTGTCTGCGACGTAGGCAAAACCACGCTCGATCAGGCGCTCACACATGGCAATAATTTCATCGATGTAGTCCGTAGCACGAGGCTCAATATCCGGACGCTTCATGCCCAGCGCGTCGAAGTCGGCGTGCATTTCACCGATCAGGCGTTCGGTCAGCGAGTCACAACTTTCGCCATTTTCTGCCGCACGCTTAATGATCTTGTCATCGATATCCGTGATATTACGTACAAAGGTCAGATCATAACCGGAATAGCGCAGGTAGCGCGAAACCACGTCGAACGAAACGAAAGTACGGCCATGACCGATGTGACACAAATCGTAAATGGTAACCCCACAGACGTACATGCCTACTTTACCAGGCTGGATGGGTGTAAATTCCTCTTTCTGTCTAGTGAGCGAGTTATAGATCTTTAACATGTCTCGTAGTTACTCATTTTATGGGGTTACTTTAAGAGGAGTAATTACACCTCTAATAACTAATGAAGGCAAGGAAAAATACGCTCAGGACGCGGTTTATACCGGCCTGGGGGAGAAAACAACCACTGTGCCGGAAAGTCCGTAATCGCAGGGTAATTGATTTCCCGCTTTCATCGCGGTTCACCTATAGTTATACCAATGTGGTTACTTATTGGTTTGGCATGAAATTCGGTGAAATAATCATCTTATTTCACCATAGACGGAGAATGATGAGAGATCATGTTGACGCCTTTCCTTAGTAATATAAAATCCGGTATTTAAAGCAATAAACATCCATTAAAGGACAAGCTCATGGTAACGCTTCACACTACTTTTGGTGACATCAAGATTCAGCTAAACACAGAAAAAGCGCCTGAAACGTGTGCAAACTTCCTGCAATACTGCCGTGACGGTTTCTACAGCGATACACTATTCCACCGTGTTATCGATGGTTTCATGATCCAGGGCGGCGGCATGGCTTCTGGCATGGTAGAGAAAGAAACTCGCGCGCCAATCAAAAATGAAGCGAACAACGGCCTAAGCAACAAAGTCGGTACGCTGGCAATGGCGCGTACTATGGAGCCGCACTCTGCAAGCTCTCAGTTCTTCATCAACGTAAACGACAACAAGTTCCTGGACTTCAAATCAGAAACACCTGACGGTTGGGGCTACTGTGTATTTGCAGAAGTTGTTGAAGGCATGGACGTTGTTAACAAGATCAAAGCGGTTTCTACCGGTAACTGGGGCTATGTGCACCAGGACGTACCTGTTGAAGAAGTGGTCATCAACAGCGTCACTATCGAAGAGTAATCCATACTCTCAGGGTGGCCTTATGGCTGCCCTCCCTTCCTTATGACAACACTGTTTATTTCTGATCTGCACCTCAGTGCCGAGCGTACCGATATCACCGACTGTTTTCTTACTTTCATGAAGGAAGAAACTACGGGGATCGATGCCCTGTACGTCTTGGGTGATCTATTCGAAATGTGGATTGGCGACGATGACGACTCTCCCTTCCACCAGCAAATCAAGTCGGCCTTCAGGCAACTGACAGACTCGGGGATCCCCTGCTACTTCATTCACGGCAACCGTGATTTTCTGGTCGGGAAGCGATTTAGCCGGGAAACCGGGGTCCAGCTACTGCCGGAGCATAGCGTGATCGACTTGTATGGTACGCCGACGTTGATCCTCCATGGCGATACACTGTGCACCCTGGACGAAGAGTATCAACGCTACCGGAGAAAAGTACATAACCGCTTCATTCAATGGTTATTTTTCCGCTTGCCGTTGTCCTATCGACAGAAAATCGGTAACAAGATGCGCAGTAACAGCAGCATGACGAACCAGGAAAAAGCGCAGGATGTCATGGATGTCACCCCGGATGAGGTGGAAAAGATCATGGCACAGTACCAGGTGACGGCCATGATCCACGGCCATACCCATCGCCCGGCAATTCATCACCTGAATGTCGGCAGCCTGCCTGCATCGAGGACGGTACTGGGTGACTGGTATGATCACGGCTCGGTACTGATCTGCACATCTGACGGCTGCCAGCTGGAAACGCGCGACTTTACCCTGTCGTCCTGACCGCTAGCGGTTCAGCCGGGCCTCTTGCTCATTACTCACTAGCTCATCACTCAAAAGGTACGCCATAGCGTACCTTTTTTATTGTGATGGCGACAGGTTCTACCGGTTACCTTACTCTCACGGCTAGGATAGTGATTGCGCAGAGCTCAGTTTTGCACGTTCACCGGCCCATGAGCGGTACATCGAGAACGAAGTGTAGAGTACAACGCCAATCACCAACCAGGCTAACAACTGCAGATTTAGCGACTTTACCAGGTATGCCGCAATCACCACTCCTATCGGTCCGGTAATTGCCACCACCAGGGCCGCCCGGCTGTTAATACGGTTCATCCTGATAAAACTGCCAGCCGAGAAGAACGTCAAGAATGCACAGGAACACATCATGATTGGGAAGGCTGCCAGCGGGTGCATACCCAGCAGGTACACCATGGTCATACACGGTGCATACAAGCCAATTCCCACCGTCATCAGCGCCCCGAACAAGAAGTTACCGGCAATAGCAACCCCCAGCTTCCAGCCGCTCAGCCCGAGGGCTAATCCGCCAAGAGGAAACAGCTCCAGTTGACCGGCGAGCATCAGGGTGGCAACCACCAGCAACGCCGCACTCATCGCCAACCGTATCAGCTGGCGATCCCAGCCGGATACCAGCCGAGCGCCAACCGTCGCCCCAAGACAGGCAGCCAGAACCAGGCTAACCATGGTGACTTCGTCAACATCAACCGCGGTTAAAAAGATCAGTGACTGGGCAACCGTCGCAACAACAGCCTGACTGTTCAGGGTGCCGGGCAGGAGCTTGTCATCAACGAGCTTGAATTGTTTATACCCGGCCGTTTTAATTGCAAAGCTACCCACTCCAAGGGTATCGCAAAAATTGGCAAAGCCGCCAATAAGGCCAATCGGAAAAATCTTAGTTTGCGCTTCCTGCTTACGATTTTTGCGCCACGCATTGAGCAGCATGACAACAAAAATGCCTCCACCTACAAGCAATCCAGCTTGTATGACTGTAAAGACCGTCATATTTTGCACAAAATTTTCTCAAAAGGGACTATATTGTGGATTAACTTAGTGATTAATTCTATGCTACTGGTCACAGACGTGATTTGCTATTGGATGCACTCTGTGAAACCATCATCATTTATAGTATTTTGTCTTCAAGGCGGCCTGATAAAGCGTTTTATCGCCTGCCAAGCAAACTCTGGTGCCGGACGGCTCATTAATTACAATATCAATAGATTACGTCAGATTTCATGCACTCATATCTTGCTCGACAACCTGTTTTAAACAGAGACAAAGCAACCGTTGGTTACGAGTTGCTGTTCCGTGATGGCCCTAATAATTGTTTTCCGGATGTTGGTGACGAACACGCAACCAATCGTTTGTTAGCTGATAATTTCTTTACCTCGGGGGCAATAGAAGCTACATCGGGGAAGAAAGCCTTCGTCAATTTTCCCTATACCAGCCTCATTCAGCGCACCCCGCTGATGTTCCCTAAGAAAAGCTTTATCATCGAGATCCTTGAAACCTGCGATCCCAGTGACGAATTACTCGAAGCGGTGATCGAACTCAACAGCAAAGGCTATACCCTTGCGCTGGATGATTTCGTTCCCAGTGCAGAGTGGAAGCGTTTCCTGCCGTATATCCATATCATTAAATTTGATATTCGCACGGTACCTATTGCCAAGGCCCGCTTCTTTATCCGCCATCATAAGGACAAGACGAACAAGATCCTGTTTCTGGCAGAGAAAGTAGAAACGCACGACGAGTTCACCGAAGCCTGCGAAGCAGGTTTTGACCTTTTCCAGGGCTTTTTCTTCAGCCAGCCGGAAATGTTGCAGCGCAAGACACTGACTCCATGTGCGTTGACCACGCTGCGCCTGTACAAGGAGATTACCCTTTCCGACGTCGACTTTGGCACCATCGAAAGTATCATCGCCACCGATGTCTCGCTGTCATACAAGCTGCTACGCCATGTCAACAACCTGACATATACCCGGGCCAAACCGATCTCCTCGTTCAAACAGGCGCTGGTCTATCTCGGTGAAGAGCGCCTGAGACGATTTGTTACCTTCGTCGCCACGGCCCATGCCACCGAAAAAAAACCGCAGTCACTCTATAGCCTGTCGCTGCAGCGAGCCCATTTCTGCGAGCGCCTGAGCAATCTGGCAAGAACCGACATCATCGGGAACCAGGCCTTCCTGACCGGACTGTTCTCGCTGTTGGACTCCCTGCTCGACCAGCCGATAGAAGAGGTGATCACCCTGCTTCCTCTGGATAAGCAAGTCCAGCAGGCACTGGTGCACCAAACCGGTCCGCTGGGGCATATTCTCAAGTTAATCACAGCGTATGACAAAGCCGAGTGGGAAGCCGTTAGCCTGCTGAGCAAACAACTCCAAATCAATGAATCAGACGTTGCAGAACTGTATCTGGAGTCTTTAAAATGGTCTTCTTATTTTGAACATACAGCGACTGATTAATCCATGCCTACGCCAGACCAGCAATGCCCGTGCGGCAGCAAGAAAACACTGGTAACTTGCTGCCAGCCCATCCATCAACAGCCATCACGAGCCCAGCACCCGGAGCAGTTAATGCGCGCCAGGTACAGTGCGCATGTCCTTGGCCTTGTTGACTTTGTCGTTGCCACCTACCACCCAAGCTGCGAGGCAGAGCAGTACCGCGAGGCCATTGCCGAATCAGTACATTCTCACTGGCTGGGCCTGGAGGTTATCAGCAGCGAAGTTGCCGAAAACGGTGAAGGGTATGTGGAATTCAAGGCCTATTACCAAGAAGGCGACGATGAATTTTGCCTGCAAGAAAAATCACGCTTCCTGCGCGAGCCTGTCGGCGAGGAAAACCAGTGGTTTTATATCGACGGGGAATACCCGCAACTGACAGAAGAACAGCCAATTGAAGCACCGACACCAGCCATCAGCGATAAAGTCGGTCGTAATGACCCATGCCCGTGCGGTAGCGGCAAAAAATTCAAAAAGTGCTGCGGCTAACCGGTAAGCCTGTCCGAAGCCCGAATTATCGGGCTTCTTTTTTCCCCTCCTCACTGCTGTCTGATCAGCTTCTACGAATTAGTGTTACGATTCTCAGTAACAGTTTGACCAAGGTCACAATCTGTCTAACAACACAGACACAACGAACAAAAAACACTCAATTTACACCCCTCATTGTCGATAAATTGACCACAACTCTTTAAAGAAATGAGGCAATGACATGATAAACCCCAACAACAATCTGCCGTTGAACGCTCATAAACAGCTAAAGAAAGTCACCCAGGCATCACTGATTGATGAACGCAAACAAAAAGTCGAAGCCAAAAGCGAAGACAACAAGCAGGATCCTCCCAGGGAGCAATCCAAAAAACGCCCGCCCAAAGGTCTGCTTGATATTTATGTTTAGCTTTTATGCCAACCAGTAGCGGCAAATGTTAAATATTTAATATTATTGTTCAGGGCCATCCATTCGATAACTCACTGGCCCTGAGCCTTTTTCACCTGTTTTATTTACCTTTTTTTAATAAATCAATATTTCGGTAAAAATACTGTTGCAAAATCAAATTAGCTTGGTTAGTGTGAATAGCAAGCAACGAGTTAATAACGATTTAAACAGAGTACATAATTATGCGTATCCCAATGGTAAAACTACATCACCATCATCATCCTGACTAGTCTTTCGGGAGGATACGCCTCACTCTGGAAGACGGACAAAAACTCTTCCAGCGGTCATTAGAAATAACAGAATTCAGACCCTCGGAAGAACTCACTTCCGAGGGTTTTTTCGTTTTCAGGCTTTAAGAATAATCGATACAGGGAACACAACGATGCAGACTCAACGACTACGAATCGCAATTCAAAAGAAAGGACGCCTGAGCAAAGAGTGCCAGGACCTGTTCAAACGCTGCGGCATTAAATTCAACCTGATGGGTGAGCGCCTGGTCGTACACGCCGAAAACATGCCTATCGACCTGTTGCTGGTCCGCGATGATGATATCCCGGGCCTGATCATGGATGGCGTGGTAGATTTGGGTGTCATCGGTGAAAACGAGCTTGAGGAAGTCGGTCTTGAGCGTGCCGCCCTTAACGAGCCGTGCGATTACACCAAACTGCGCCGCCTTGATTTTGGTGGTTGCCGCCTGTCGATTGCCATCGACAAGGACGAGCAATATACCGGCCCGCGAGATTTGCAAGGCAAGCGTATTGCCACCACCTACCCGCAGCTGGTCAAGCGTTATATGGACGAGCAGGGTGTCGAGTTTAGCCCTTGTATGTTAAACGGATCAGTCGAAGTTGCACCACGAGCCGGTCTGGCCGATGCTATCTGTGATCTGGTATCAACCGGCGCTACCCTCGAGGCCAACGGCCTAAAGGAAGTCGAAGTTATTCTGCGCTCCAAGGCGGTTCTGATCCAGCGTACGGGAGAGTTCAGCGCAGACAAGCAGGCGCTCATCGAACGTATTCTTACCCGTATGCAGGGTGTTATCCAGGCCAAAGAGTCGAAGTACATCATGCTACACGCTCCGACAGATCGCCTGGACCAAATTACGGCACTGCTGCCAGGTGCCGAAGACCCGACCGTGCTGCCGCTTGCTGCTGATAAAAGCCGTGTTGCCATCCATCTTGTCAGCTCAGAGAACCTGTTCTGGGAAACCATGGAACAGCTTAAAGAGCTTGGCGCAAGCTCAATCCTTGTCCTGCCAATTGAAAAGATGATGGAGTAAGCCATGAAGACGGTTGTGTGGCAATCTTTAAGCGATAACCAGCAGGAATCCCTGCTCCAGCGTCCGGCGATCACCGAAGGGGCCAATATCACGGCGATCGTCTCTGACGTGATTGCGGATGTCCGCCAACGCGGCGATGAAGCCCTGCTGGAGCTGACCGAAAAATTCGACAAGATCCGCCCGGAATCAATCAAGGTTAGCAACCTAGAAGTGGAAGCGGCAGCAGAACGCCTCAGCGACAAAATGAAGCAGGCCCTCAAGCAAGCCTATGACAACATCGCAACCTTCCACGAAGCGCAAAAACAACCGACACTGCGGGTAGAAACCCAACCAGGCGTTGTGTGCGAGCAGGTAACGCGTCCGATTAACACTGTCGGCCTGTATATTCCCGGCGGCAGTGCGCCGCTACCATCCACGGTGCTGATGCTCGGTGTGCCGGCACAAATTGCCGGTTGCCGCCAGGCAGTTCTGTGCTCGCCACCGCCTATCGCCGATGAAATTCTGTATGTGGCGAAGCTGTGCGGAATTAGCGAAATATACAATGTCGGCGGAGCCCAGGCTGTCGCTGCAATGGCCTACGGCACAGAGTCGGTTATCAAAGTGGATAAAATCTTCGGTCCGGGCAATGCCTTTGTGACCGAGGCCAAGCGCCAGGTCAGCAACGACTTCCGCGGCTCGGCGATCGATATGCCAGCTGGCCCTTCCGAGGTGCTGGTGATTGCCGACGATACCGCCGACCCGGATTTTATTGCTGCTGATTTGCTCAGTCAGGCCGAACACGGTCCTGATTCCCAGGTTGTACTGGTTACTCCGGAACCAAGTATCGCCGATCGCGTTGCCGATGCTATCCAGAAACAGCTGGCCGAACTGCCACGGGCTGAGATTGCCCGCCAGGCACTCGGATCAAGTCTGCTGATTGTGGCCGACAGCCTGACCCAATGTATTGCTATCTCAAACTACTATGGCCCCGAGCACCTGATTGTCCAGACTCGGAATCCGCGTGAACTGGTGCCACTGTTAGACAATGCGGGCTCAATCTTCCTCGGCGACTGGTCACCGGAATCTGTCGGTGATTATGCATCAGGAACCAACCACGTATTGCCAACATACGGCTATACTCGAACCTACTCCAGCTTGGGACTGGCCGACTTCACCAAGCGCATGACCGTACAGGAACTCAGTGCCGACGGCCTGCAGCAACTGGCACCGACAGTGGTGACGATTGCCGAAGCAGAAGGCCTCGATGCCCACAAACGTGCCGTCACGATCAGGGTCGAGAAACTACAGGCTCAGCAAGCCGCCCAGACAGCAGCAAAGGAAGCATAGGTATGACAGTTTCAAAGCTAGCGAGAAAAACAGTCCGGGAGCTGACACCCTATCAGTCAGCCCGCCGCCTCGGTGGCAGCGGTGATATCTGGCTCAATGCCAACGAGTCTCCCTTCGCCAATGAATACAACATCAAATGTGATCGCCTCAATCGCTACAGTACCTGCCAGCCAGAAGAGCTGATCCAGGCCTATGCCGACTACGCAGGAATAAAGAAAGAGCAGGTGCTCACTTCCCGCGGGGCAGACGAAGGCATCGAGCTGCTGATCCGTGCCTTCTGCGAACCAAATCAGGATAGCATCCTATATTGCCCGCCGACCTATGGTATGTATGCGATCAGTGCCGAGACATTTGATGTCAGCGCAAAAACGGTCCCACTGACCGCCGACTGGCAGCTGGATCTCGCCACCATCCGCGACAACCTCGACGGTGTAAAACTGATTTTTGTCTGCAGCCCGAACAACCCGACCGGCAACTTGCTTGACCGTCAGGATATTGAGGCGCTGCTTGATATGGCGGCAGACAATGCGCTGGTTGTAGTGGACGAGGCCTACATTGATTTCTGCCCCGAAGCATCCACAGTCGATTTGCTGGATCGCTATCCGAATCTGGTCATCCTGCGCACCCTGTCAAAAGCCTTTGCACTGGCAGGGCTAAGGTGTGGATTTACGCTGGCCAACCCGGACATTATCGAGTTGCTGCTCAAAGTGATTGCTCCCTACCCGGTACCTGTCCCCGTGACGGACATCGCCGTGCAGGCCCTCTCGCCTGCCGGACTGGCAAAAACCAAATTCCAGGTGCTCGATCTTAATGCCAACCGTGCCTATCTGCAGGCCGGATTGAGCATGCTCGAAGGTGTCACGGTCTACGACGGCTATGGCAACTACCTGCTGGTGAAATTCCCGGATGCCAACGCTCTGTTCGCAGCCTTGTGGGACCACGGCATTATCTTGCGACGTTCCCCGATTGAAAACTGTATTCGCATCAGTATCGGCAACCGCGATGAATGTGAAAAGACGCTGGCATTTATCCGCGAGCAGCTGGCCCAGAATTAAGTATTAAAGGAAGAACATTGTGAGCAAGGAAAAGATTTTATTTATTGATCGCGACGGCACCCTGATTGTCGAGCCACCCGAAGATTTTCAGGTTGACCGTCTGGATAAGCTCAAGCTTGAGCCCTTCGTGATCCCGGCGCTGCTTCAGCTTCAGGATGCGGGTTATAAACTTGTCATGGTAACCAACCAGGACGGACTGGGCACAGACAGCTATCCCCAGCAGGACTTTGATGCGCCGCACAACATGATGATGGAAATCTTCGAGTCACAGGGCGTCAAATTCGATGATGTCCTGATCTGCCCGCACTTCGACGAAGACAACTGCAGCTGCCGCAAACCAAAGCTGGGGCTTGTTAAGGGGTATCTGCAACAAGGCCGTGTGGATTTCGCCACCTCGGCGGTCATCGGCGATCGCCAGACCGATCTGCAACTTGCCGAGAATATGGCCATTCGCGGGATCCAGTACAATCCTAATCCCTTAAACGAGAAAAGCATGAACTGGCAACAGATCGTTAAAGATCTGACCACCAACCCTCGGATCGCCGAGGTCGTTCGTACCACCAAGGAAACCGACATCCGGGTCAAGGTTAACCTGGATGAGACTGGCGGCAACAAGATCGAAACCGGTCTTGGCTTCTTCGATCACATGCTGGATCAGATTGCCACCCATGGCGGTTTCCGCATGGAGCTGACCGTCAAGGGAGACTTGCACATTGATGATCACCACAGTGTCGAAGATACCGCACTGGCGCTCGGGCAGGCATTGAAAGATGCCCTCGGCGACAAGCGCGGAATTGGCCGCTTCGGCTTCAGCCTGCCGATGGATGAGTGCCTGGCACAATGCGCACTGGATCTCTCCGGCCGCCCGTTCCTCAAATTCGATGCCGATTTCGGTCGCGAGCAAGTGGGCGATCTGTCGACGGAGATGGTGTCGCACTTCTTCCGTTCACTCACCGATACCCTGGCCTGTACCCTGCACCTATCTTCGACGGGTGAGAACGATCACCACATCGTCGAGAGCCTGTTCAAGGCGTTTGGCCGCACATTGCGCCAGGCTATCCGGGTTGAAGGGACCGAACTACCGAGCAGTAAAGGAGTACTGTAATGGTAAGCGAGAACCAGAAAGTCGTCATTATTGATACAGGCTGCGCCAATGTGTCATCGGTCCGGTTTGCCATCGAGCGCCTTGGCTACAGCGTCACCGTCAGCAAGGAGCCAAGCATTGTACTGGCCGCCGACAAGCTGTTTTTACCGGGCGTCGGCACCGCCAGCGAGGCAATGAACAACCTGGAGCAACGTAACCTGGTCGAGCTTGTCAAACAGGTCGACAAGCCCTTGCTGGGCATTTGTCTCGGCATGCAGCTACTGGGCGCCTTCTCTGAGGAGCAGGGCCAGAGCGGCACCGAGCTCGTCCCGTGTCTTGCACTGTGTGATGCCCCGATCAAAAAGCTGGAAACCGGCTCGCTGCCGCTACCGCACATGGGCTGGAATACTGTCACGCCTGCGGAAGGACACCCGCTGTTTAAGGACATTCCAGCCGGTAGCTATTTCTATTTTGTTCACAGCTATGCGATGCCGGTTTCGGCCGAAGAGGCAGAGCAAGGCGGCTATACCATTGCCCGCTGTGAATACGGGCAGCCTTTTACGGCAGCTGTACAGAGCGGGAACTACTATGGCGTACAGTTCCACCCGGAGCGCTCCAGCAAAGCCGGTGCCCAGCTCATTAAAAACTTTTTAGAGATGTGACTTGTTAATTCAGCGAGCTAAAACACATCAAAAGGACTTAGGATGATTATTCCCGCACTTGATTTAATTAACGGCCAGGTTGTTCGCCTTTTTCAGGGCGACTACGGCCAAGTCACAGAATACAAAGTCGACCCTGCCGAGCAATTCAAGCTTTATAACCAGGCCGGGGCCAACTGGCTGCACCTGGTTGATCTCACCGGGGCCAAAGACACCTCGGCGCGTCAGCTGGATCTGATCAGCCAGTTGCTCGCCAGTACCCCTGCCAACATTCAGATTGGCGGCGGAGTAAGAACCGAAAAGGACGTCGCTGATCTGCTGGCAGCCGGTGCCCAGCGTGTGGTTATTGGTTCGACAGCAGTAAAACAGCCGGAGTTGGTCAAAGGCTGGATGGAAAAATATGGCCCGGAGCATATTGTTCTGGCGCTCGACGTCAACATCGACGAAAACGGCAACCGCCATGTCGCCATTTCGGGCTGGCAGGAAGACTCAGGGGTCAGTATCGAAGCCCTGCTGGATGACTTCCTCACCGTCGGCCTCAAGCATGTGCTGTGTACCGATATCTCCCGTGACGGCACACTGGCCGGGTCAAATGTCGAACTCTATGTCGATCTTTGTGCCCAGTATCCGCAAGTGCAGTTCCAGTCTTCGGGCGGCATCGGCGGTCTTGAAGATATCGAAGCCCTCAAGGGAAGCGGAGTCGCCGGGGTGATTGTCGGCCGTGCGCTGCTCGACGGAAAGTTCAGCGCTGAAGAAGCTTTTCAGTGCTGGAACAGCTAACAGACAAGGAGTAACAGTATGCTAGCAAGACGAATCATTCCTTGTTTAGACGTCCGTGACGGACAGGTGGTAAAGGGCGTTCAGTTCCGCAACCACGAAATCATCGGTGACATTGTACCGCTGGCCAAGCGCTACGCCGAAGAAGGGGCTGACGAGCTGGTGTTCTATGATATCACCGCCTCAAGCGACGGCCGGGTGGTCGACAAAAGCTGGGTGGCGCGGGTAGCCGAGGTTATCGACATCCCGTTCTGTGTCGCCGGCGGCATTAAGTCAGCAGAAGATGCCAGCCGCATCCTGCAATTTGGCGCCGATAAAGTCTCTATCAACTCACCGGCTCTGGCCAACCCGGCGCTGATCACCGAACTGGCCGATAAATTTGGCGTGCAATGCATCGTTGTCGGCATTGACTCCTACTTCGATGCCGATACCGGCAAGTATCAGGTGTACCAGTTTACCGGTGACGAGACGCGCACCAAGGCGACCCAGTGGGAAACCCGCGACTGGGTACAGGAGGTCCAGCGACGCGGTGCCGGCGAGATTGTCCTTAACATGATGAACCAGGACGGCGTCAGAAACGGCTATGATCTGACCCAGCTTAATATGGTGCGCGAAGTGTGCCATGTCCCGCTTATCGCCTCTGGTGGCGCCGGTGAAATGGTTCACTTTGCCGATGCCTTCAACAAAGCCAATGTAGACGGTGCCCTAGCCGCTTCTGTCTTCCACAAACAGGTCATCAATATCGGTGAACTTAAGCAGTATTTGAAACAACAGGACGTGGAGATCCGACTATGAGCCTAACAACAAGTATTAACTGGGAAAAAGTAGACGGACTGGTCCCCGCCATTGTTCAGGACAATACCAGCGGCCAGGTGCTGATGCTGGGTTATATGAATGACGAGGCACTGAATAAAACCTTGGAAACCAAGCAGGTTACCTTCTGGTCACGTACCAAGAGCCGCCTGTGGACCAAAGGAGAAACCTCTGGCAACGTGCTGGAGCTAAAAAGCATCAAGCTAGACTGTGATCAGGATACCCTGCTGGTTAAGGTAAATCCTGTCGGCCCGACCTGCCATCTGGGTACCACCACCTGTTTCGACAGCGATAACGCCATCGAAGGACAGGACGAACAACCTGCCCTGGTGTTCCTTCATCAACTTGAACAAGTTCTGGCTGCTCGTAAAGATGCCGATCCTGACTCCTCTTACACCGCCAGCCTCTACGCCCGTGGTACCAAGCGTATTTCGCAAAAAGTGGGCGAAGAAGGCGTTGAAGTCGCGCTTGCGGCAACGTCGGGTGACAAGAAGGAGCTAGTCTGCGAGTCGGCGGATCTGATCTACCACCTGATCGTCTTGCTTCAGGACCAAGGACTCTCCTTGTCTGATGTCACGGCCAAACTGCAAGAACGCCATAAATAAGCCGGAGCTATAGATAAACGAAGCCCTGCCGAACGAGTTCCGTTAGCGGCGCACAACAACAAAGCCTGAGTCCATGACTCAGGCTTTTTCGAATCGACCGCCAGTTTCTACGGGAATTAGCGGCCAAGCGCTTCTTTATAATGTTTGCGGCAAACAGACACATATCGATCGTTACCGCCAATTTCGACCTGATCACCATCGGCTATGGCACGGCCGGTTTCATCCTGTCGGATCACCATATTGGCTTTTCGGCCACAGTGGCAAATAGTTTTCAGCTCGACCAGCTTATCGGCCCATGACAACAAGTATTTGCTTCCCTCGAACAATTCACCACGGAAATCACTGCGAAGGCCATAACACAAGACAGGAATATGCATTTTATCCACTACCTCGGTCAACTGATATACCTGCTCTTTGGTGAGGAACTGGCACTCATCAATTAATACACAGTCGATTTTATTCGTTGCATGAATATCCTGAAGCTTACAGTACAAATCATCCTTCGAATTAAACAGTTCAGCATCTTCCTGTAGCCCGATACGCGAACTGACTTTTCCTTTGCCATAGCGATCATCGATAGCAGCGGTAAAGATCACTGGAGTCATTCCACGCTCACGATAGTTAAAAGATGACTGTAATAACGTCGTTGACTTACCCGCATTCATTGCCGAGTAATAGAAATACATCTGGGCCATAAGGCTCCCCGTCCAAGCGCAAAAAAACTGCCGAAATGCTACAGAAAACGGCACCGAATTAAAAGCGTCAGCATCAATGAAAAGGTAACAAATGCTGAGCGGAAGATAAGAAAAAAGCCTGCAATCACATTGCAGGCTTTTCATCAAAACAGAGTCTGGAATTTATTAGCTTTTCATATTAGCGGCCAGCGCTGAAGGGCGACGAGACAGCCACATCAGCAACAGACAAACCAGGATAAAGGTAATAGTTGCTGCCATAAATGCCACAGCCATCGAGCTGGTCAAACCCAGCACCAGGAAGCCGACTGTTGATACTACCGCCACGGCTACAGCATATGGCAGCTGCGTTGAAACGTGGTCAATATGGTGACAGCGTGCACCGGTCGAAGACAGAATTGTCGTATCCGAGATTGGCGAACAGTGATCACCAAACACCGAACCGGCCAGTACTGCGCCCAGCATCGGCAACATCAGAGCAATCTCAGTCGCTCCCGCCAAGTCACCGGCGATTGGCAGCATAATACCGAATGTCCCCCAAGAGGTACCGGTCGAGAACGCCATCAGGCCAGCCAGCAGGAACAGGATTGCCGGAAGTAGCATCGGATTGATATTGCCCTGCACCAAGGTCGAGAGGTATTTACCCGTTGCCATATCGCTGATCACGCTACCGATACTCCAGGCAAACAACAAGATCAGGATGGCCCCAAACATTGACTTCGCACCAATCCACATCGTACTGGCAACATCAGCCATTGGCAGACGCTGACGCAATACTGATACTAGCGCAGCCAGCAGACCGACAATACCGCCGTATACCAGCGACATACCAACATCGGTATTTTCAAACGCGCCCAGAATATTAAAGGCAATACCATCGGCAGCCAGTGCCTGGTAACCAGTGAAAATCATAAAGAAGAAGGTTGCAAAGATCAGGGCAACGATTGGCATGATCAAATCGGATACACGGCCCTTGTCGCTTTCTTCAATTTCCAGCTCGTCATTCAGATCTTTTGCCTGGCTGTCATCATCGCCTTCGTCAAAACCATGGCCATGGCTCGCCTGAAGTTCATGCTTTTTCATTGCACCGATATCCATTTGGAACCAGGCGACAACAAATACCATTAATAGTGCAAAGACGGCATAGAAGTTCATTGGAGCAAGCTGAATAAATGCACTTAATGCTGAATATTCAGTGATGCCATGTGAAACCAGAATACCGCCAATCAGAGTAATAATATAAGCACCCCAGCTGGATGCCGGCATCAGCACACACATCGGCGCAGCCGTTGAATCGAGAATATAGGCCAGTTTTGCACGGGACACATAAAAACGGTCAGTTACCGGACGGGAAATCGAGCCGACTGCCAAGCTATTAAAATAGTCATCGACAAAAATGAATACACCCAGGAAAGCAGCCAGCAGCTTAGCGCCACGTTTGCTTTTAATTTTAGTCTGCGCCCACTCGGCAAACGCACGGGTACCGCCCGAGAGCGTCAATAATGCCGTCGTCATCCCCAGTAAAATAAGGAAGGCGACGATACTCATATTCCAGCTATTAATTGCTCCGTCATCAATGAAGAGTCCCTTCACTGTAGTACCGACATATCCTGCCGTTGCACCAAAGGAGAAGTCAGTCAATAACAATGAGCCAAGAAGGACACCAACGCCTAATGAAATCAAAACGCGGCGAGTTAAAATCGCTAGACCTAACGCCACCAGTGGCGGTAAAAGCGAAATAGAAGAATGGGAAAAATCTACAATGTTCATGATCTCAATAACAACCGATTTTGGTTGGAGATCTACTGCTGAACACGACAATGTCGCGAGAAAAGAGCATAAGAAGAGGATGTTACCTTTTCCGACCCCACAGTAGCGCTCCATAGTTAATGTAATTATATACTATGGCAGTGTTGCCCCTATTCGGTGACAACCCCAGCAAGAAGGAGTGATAATCCTTACTTACTTCGGCACTGGCTCCTTTTGCAGATCATCATTGGAATCACCCTCCAACCTGCTACTTATAGACAATGCGCCTCTACCCTTAGTCAAGGAATGGCTAATTCTACGGGATAGTGATTCATTTGCAACAACTTCAAGTGAAAAAATTAACACGAATAGTGAATAATCTTGCTTACATGCCGAAAAAACAACCAACTATCGAGCCTCTATATTGCCTCAATATGAAATAGCACGCACTTCATTATTCTGATCAATACCACTATTCTCTTGATTAATTGCACTAACAGCATGGATTAGATGTTATTACAAATGAGATTATTTGAACCCAATTAGAAAAAATTCAAATAGAGAGTGGATATTTTATTTGGCATCAGGGTATTAAAAGTATTATTATTGCAATTATTGATTTGAGACTGCTATTATTATTTAAAATAGTTTTAGGCCAACAGGAAATTAAAAATGTCTGATGCAATGAAAGCGCTGTTAAACCTACGTAGCCTTCGCGCTCTTTCTCGTGAATATACTCTAGAACAACTTCAAGAAGCTCTTGAGAAACTACAAACTGTCGTTACTGAACGTGAAGAAGCTGAAGCTGAAGAACGTGCAAAAGAAAATGAACGTAACGAGAAACTGGCTCAGTACCGTGAAATGCTTCTAGCTGACGGCATCGACCCAGAAGAATTACTGGCAACACTAAGCAAAGCTCCTAAAGCAAAACGTGCTGCTCGTCCTGCTAAATATAAATTCCTTGATGAAAACGGCGAAGAAAAGACTTGGACAGGTCAAGGCCGTACACCAAGTGCACTGAAGAAAGCACTTGATGAAGGCAAATCTCTAGAAGATTTCGAAATCAAATAATCGCTGAATATAAGCTGACAAAAGCCTGGAATAATTCCGGGCTTTTTTGTATCTGGCCTTCAAAGACATGCCTGTCAGGCCTCCCTATAAAGGGCTAGCTGCTGGGCGGAAAGCAAATACCATTCAGTGAATAAATAACTCTGACGAGAGTACTCAGCGTGTTTTATCAGAGATAAAAAAGCCAGACATAATGTCTGGCTTTCTTTTCAACCTTATCGTATTTGATCAGCCAGGTGGCTGACGGCGAGCGCAAAATAATGTGATCGATTCCACTTTAGCAACGTCTGGTAATTTCCGTATACCAAGTATGCCCTGCCATGATTATCATCGGGTTGAATAAGCCAAGCTTTAATATCAGCCTTGGGTAAAGACTGCCCATTTAATCTTCTGACACCTAGCTGTTGCCATTCTGCCAGAGGGCGACCTTTATCCTTTTCAATACCCAGAAGTGACTCACCTATACCATTCGGTATTTTCACCTGCCGCCCCCAGGTATATTTATCATCCCAGCCTGACTTGCTCAGATAATTGGCTGCTGAAGCAAATACATCTGCCTCCGTGTTCCAAATATCAATACGACCATCATTATTTCCATCGACCGCATAGGCTAAAAATGACGTCGGCATAAACTGAGGCTGCCCCATTGCTCCCGCCCAGGAACCTTTCATCTTCGCTGGGGTGATATGTCCGGCATCCAAAATTTCTAGCGCCGCCATCACCTGACCACGGAAAAAAGCTTCTCGGCGCCCTTCATAAGCTAATGTAGAGAGCGCTTCAATCACATTGTAATTTCCCATCAGACGACCGAAATTACTTTCTACGCCCCACAGGGCGACAATAAACCTTGGCTGTACCCCCAACTGCCGACCAATTTTATCCAATGCCGTTTTGTGCTTCCGATATAACTGGTTTGCTTGCTTAACTTTCCATTCAGGAACAGCCCGAGGGATATATTCATCTAAGGTCAGCTTTTTTTCAGGCTGGTTTTTATCAGCCTTAACGGCACGCTCAGTAAATGTAATACCGTCAAAAGCAGAGTTGATTATCGACTCTGAAATTCCATTTTCCCGGGCTTCAGCTTTCAGCCCGAGTACATATTCGTCAAACCCTGCATCGGCCGCAAAGGCCGATGACGAGATCCCTAAACCTAAGGCCACCAGGGCCGACATCAATCTCTTACGCATAGTTACCCTTTTGCATCTTTTCCGACTTTGTCGGCCTTATATTT
Organism: Photobacterium alginatilyticum; assembly: GCF_009910675.1. Taxonomy (GTDB): domain Bacteria; phylum Pseudomonadota; class Gammaproteobacteria; order Enterobacterales; family Vibrionaceae; genus Photobacterium; species Photobacterium alginatilyticum. The sequence goes on from NZ_RSEJ01000008.1 coordinate 76,530, forward strand.
CTCAAGCAAATTCGTAACTGGCGGTGGAACCTGAAGGTAATAACCAACTGTCGCCAGAGCTTCTTTTACCTTCTCCACATCAGCCAGTGCTAATTTACGTCCATTATCAAGCTTAAGTACCATCACAAACTGCGGGGTACCAAAGGTTGCCATAAGACTCTCAGGAACATCTGAGAAGTCATCTTTAGTATTGATATATAGATATGTGTTTTCTTTCTTAGGGCTTTTGTAGATTGCACAAAACATTAAAAATAGCCTGTTCGTTAAAGCTTTCATCTCATTCAGACCGCGATTTTGCGAAATCATTCCCTCGAATAGCCAGTCTAAGACGGCACAGATGGGACGCTTGTCTGAATTTCCAACGCTAAAGCAAGGATAGCTTGCTGATATACCCTTGGGAATATAACATGCAAGTATCTATGTGATAACGAGCCTTAACGGCTAATTAAGCGACAGTCATTAAATGAGTATGACAAAACCAGCAGAACTGAAAGGGAGCTCTTTCACGCTCTCGGCCCTGCATCTTGTTGATGGGGACATCGAAAAGGCGACGGACTTCTTAAAAGAGAAAGTCAGTCAGGCGCCCAATTTCTTCGCCGCTGCACCCGTCGTCATCGACATTAGCCAAGCCGGCAACAACATCGACTTCAGTACGTTAAAATCGGAAGTGCAAAAGGCAGGAATGATCCCTGTAGGGATAAGTGGCTGTAAAGATACTCAATTGCAAAGTCAGGCAAAGCGCGCCGGGTTTGCTATCATGAATGCTGCACGACAAACTAAAGCGGCCGAAACGGCCATGGAGCCAACCAGGATTATTCGCACACCAGTACGCTCAGGCCAGCAAATCTATGCCAAAAACTGTGATCTGGTAGTCATGAACCATGTCAGTGCCGGTGCGGAAATTATTGCCGATGGCTGTATCCATATCTACGGTACAATGCGCGGCCGGGCAATTGCCGGGGCCAGCGGTCAGCAACAGGCGCGTATTTTTTGTCAAAATTTGCAATCTGAACTGATTTCCATTGCCGGAAACTACTGGCTAAGTGATAAAATTGAAGCTGAGTTCTGGGGTAAAGGTGTCGTTATCTCACTTGCTGAAAATAATTTAAACATAGAGCATTTGGCTTTATAACGTTTGATAAGGAATTTATAGATGGCACGTATTATCGTTGTTACCTCGGGGAAAGGTGGCGTTGGTAAAACAACCTCCAGTGCAGCTATCGCATCGGGCCTTGCCTTAAGCGGCAAAAAAACTGCAGTCATTGATTTCGATATCGGCCTGCGTAACCTTGACCTGATCATGGGTTGCGAGCGTCGTGTCGTATATGACTTTGTCAATGTGATCAACGGTGAAGCCAACCTCAACCAGGCACTGATCAAAGACAAGCGCGTCGAGAACCTCTTCGTGCTGCCAGCCTCCCAGACACGTGACAAGGACGCCCTCAGCCGTGAAGGTGTCGAACGTGTACTCAATGATCTGGATGAGATGGGCTTCGACTTTATTATCTGTGACTCACCGGCAGGTATTGAAACCGGTGCGCTGATGGCACTGTATTTTGCCGATGAAGCGATTGTAACGACTAACCCGGAAGTTTCTTCGGTCCGAGATTCCGACCGTATCCTGGGTATTCTCGATTCTAAATCGCGCCGCGCGGAAAACTCGCTGGAGCCGGTGAAAACGCACTTGCTTCTGACCCGCTACAATCCTGCTCGCGTGACACTGGGGGAAATGCTCAGTGTCGGTGATGTCGAGGAGATACTGCACATTCCGCTGTTGGGCGTGATCCCTGAAAGTCAGGCGGTACTGAATGCCTCCAACAAAGGTGAGCCTGTAATTTTCGACAAGGAATCCGACGCAGGTATGGCCTATGAAGATACCGTCGGCCGTCTAATGGGTGAAGAACGCCCGTTCCGTTTCCTAGAGGAAGAGAAAAAAGGCTTCCTTAAACGTTTGTTTGGAGGCTAATTCACTATGGCTTTGCTAGAGTTCTTCCGCCCCAAGAAACCAACAACGGCGAGCGTAGCCAAAGAAAGGCTACAAATCATCGTTGCCGAAAGGCGTACGGCCAACCAAGGCACGCCTAGCTACCTGCCGCAGCTAAAACAAGACATTCTTGAGGTGATCCGCAAATATGTTGAGATCACTCCGGACCAAGTCAGTGTCAACCTGGATCAGAAAGAAGAAGATCTCTCTGTTCTGGAGCTCAATGTCACCTTGCCGGAAGAAGAAAAATAACCGTCATTCAAAATAAAAGCCCCGGTTACTACAACCGGGGCTTTTTTTATCTGTCCAACAAAGGGAGAACACGCGCTTCGAACAGCTCTTTTCGCCAGTTCTTGAGCATATCGGGACGATCATCGTCAGGCCTTTGCTTTTTCCACGCCCATGAAATCAGCTGGTTGACCTGCTTCTTGGAGGCCAGAAACTCCGGGGCAAGACCTGTTTCCTTCTCAACTTTCGCGACTTCATCCTTTATCCGCTTCACCAGCTGCTTGTAGCCAGCCAGATCAACAAGCCGAACAACTTTTTCCGGATACTGCTGAGGAGGCATATCATCAACATCGTGCACCATTTTCAGCAGGCGATTGGCATGGCGCTGGATCTCCATATTATCAAAACCTTCTTTGGCCATAACGGCCTTGGAGCGGATGTTATAGCGCGCCAGCTTCCACAGGTGCAGCTCTTTGACAATAAAGTTCAGGGCTAAGTCCCGCTTGCGGGCTTCCAGCAAACGCCACTTGGCCACTTTCTGCAACACGGCCAGCTGCTTGGGCTCAAGCTGCCAGGCATTCTTGATATCCAGATACACTTTTTCGGGATCAACCGGCTTAATGCGCTTAAGCATCAGCGCAGCACACTCCTGCACCAATGCGTCCTGCCACCCTTTTTCTTCAACCTGTGCCGAGAGCTTCTGGTACAGCGGCAGCAGATAAAACACATCTGCCGCAGCATAGTCGAGCTGTTTTGCCGATAGCGGACGAGCCAGCCAGTTAGTGCGTGCTTCGCCTTTATCCAGCTCTATCCCCAGAAAGTCATTAACCAGGGTTCCGAAACCGGCAGAGACGCCATAGCCGAGAAACGCAGCCATCACCTGGGTATCGATCATTGGTGTCGGCAGGCAGCCGGCGTAATGCTGAAAGACTTCCAGATCCTCGCCGCAGGCATGCAGTACCTTGGTGACTGACTGGTCGCGGAGCAGGGCCCATAGCGGCTCTAGATCATCAATTTCCAGCGGATCAATCAAAGCCAAACTGTCCCCGTCAAACAGCTGGATCAATCCGAGCTTGGGGTACAGGGTGCGCGTGCGGACAAATTCCGTATCAAGCATGACTGCCGCCTTGGTGCGGGCATGCTCGCAGACAATTTCCAACCGCTCAGTTGTTGTTATGATTTCAAAATTCACAGCAAACCTTTTTTATCAGTTATGACTAACCGAAAGAAAGTGCCGGCGTTATAGCCGGCACTCGAATTAATCTCATTGTAACCTGAATTGACAGCTTATGCTTCTTGCGGCTGCTTATCCGATTCTTCACGCAAAGCTCGGCGCAAGATTTTACCGACATTGGTTTTCGGCAGCTCGTCACGGAACTCGACAACCTTCGGCACTTTATACCCGGTCAGGTGCTCGCGGCAGTGCATCAGAAGCTCATCGCGCGTCAGACTCGGATCCCGCTTGACCACGCAAATCTTCACCACTTCACCGGAGACTTCATGCGGCAGACCAATCGCGGCCACTTCCAGCACCTTGCTGTTCAGAGCAACAACATCTTCAATCTCATTGGGGTAAACGTTAAAACCCGACACCAGAATCATATCTTTCTTGCGATCAACAATATGCAGGAAACCGTCTTCGTCAAAGCGAACGATATCACCGGTGGACAACCAGCCATCGTCCGTCAGTACTTCCTTAGTCGCCTCCGGACGCTGCCAGTAACCCTGCATAACCTGAGGACCACGCACCTGCAGCTCGCCAGTTTGATCGTTACCCAGCACATTGCCTTCGTCATCTACCATTCTCACTTCAGTAGACGGTACCGGCAAGCCAATTGAACCATTGTAATCAACCAGATCATACGGGTAAGCAGCCACTAACGGAGAACATTCCGTCAAACCGTATCCTTCCAGCAAGTAATTGCCGGTCATCTGCTTCCACTTGTCAGCCACGGCTCGCTGTACGGCCATGCCACCGCCCACCGACAGGCGCAGGTTGCTAAAGTCAAGTTCGTGGAAGTCTTCATTGTTCACAAGCGCATTAAACAGCGTATTGACCCCGGTGATCGCGGTAAACGGATAACGTTGAAGCTCTTTGACAAAAGTCGGAATGTCACGCGGGTTAGTGATCAGTAGATTTCGACCGCCCATCTCAATAAACAGCAGACAGTTCACCGTCAGCGCAAAGACATGATAAAGCGGCAGTGCCGTCACAATCAGCTCGCGCCCCTCGGTCAGTACCGGTCCGTAGGCACCTTTGGCCTGCATCACATTGGCCAGCATATTGCGATGGCTCAGTATCGCCCCTTTGGCGACACCGGTTGTCCCACCGGTATATTGCAGGAAGGCGGTATCGTCGCCGGACATGAACGGCTTGACGTATTGCATCCGGCGGCCTTTGCTCAGCGCCGAGCGCATGGAGGTAGCATGAGGAAGGTGGTACTTCGGCACCATCTTCTTAATGTACTTCACGACAAAGTTAACCAGCGTACCTTTCGGCCGTGAGAGCTGATCGCCCAGCCTTGTCAGGACAACGTGCTGGACACCGGTGTTTTTCACCACGTTTTCTAGAGTGTGTGCAAAGTTCGAAACAATAACAATCGCTTTGGCACCGGAATCGTTTAGCTGATGCTCAAGTTCTCGCGGGGTATAAAGCGGGTTAACATTAACCACCACACAACCGGCACGCAAAATTCCAAACAAGGCAATCGGATACTGCAGCAGGTTCGGCATCATCACTGCAACACGGTCACCCTTTTTCAGCTTGAGCTCATTTTGCAAATAAGCAGCAAACGCACGGCTGCGCTCTTCCAGCTTGCGGAAGGTCATGACCTGCCCCATATTGATAAAGGCTGTCTGATCTGCATATTTCTGTACAGATTGCTCAAACATCTCTACCAGAGACGGGTACAAGTCCGGGTTAATTTCTGCCGGTACATCTTCCGGATAGCGGTTAAGCCAAACCTTATCCACTTTGCACTCTCCTTATTTTTTCTGGCGTCATCGCCCAATGCTTGTTGTAGGGGGACTCATTCAAACAAGTGTTTGTTACCGCCATTACAACACAATTAACAAAGAATTAACAACAACTGATTGGACCAGTTATTTGAAATTTGATGTGAATACCACTATGTGTTCACAAACCACCTGTGGGCTTTCAATATGACAGTGATGACCACCGTCAACGACTACCTGAGAGCCATTTTGCAACCAATATCTCCCGCCAGCTGGCTGGCTCAGGGTTTCAAATCCGCTTTGGCCGAGAATCGACAGCACCGGACATTGGATCTGTGACGCCAATGTCTTGGCGTGCTCTTTGGCCATGCGATACAGGGAGTCACAACGCAATTTATTATCATGGCGCCAATACCAGCTCGAACCGTCCTGATAGGTGCCTCTCGCCACCAAAGGGGCAAGTTGTTCGGCCGACAGGTGGTTGACCACACAGCGTAACTGCAAGGCCTCCTGGAACGACGACATTCCCCTGCCCTTTCCCCATCGCTCGGCCCGACGACGGTAGCGCTGCCTGCTGGCAATCCCGTCACGCAGGCGCTGTACCGCCAGCTCCGACGACTCATGCAGCGGGGCAAGCCCTTCAATCAGCACAGCCCCGGCAACCTTGTCCGGAAAGACAGCCGCATAGCAACCGGCAACCAACGCCCCCAGCGAATGCCCGACCAGAAAAACCTCCCGGTCTGGCAACAAAGCCATCAGCTGATTAAGATCGTCAATATAATCAACAAAATGGTAATAGTTATCCTTGCTCCTAGGCTGAGAATAACCATGGCCCGGCCAATCAATTGCAATCAAATGACACTTTTCAGCCAATGTCACAAACAAGGCGTCAAAGCTGGCGGCATTATCCTGCCAACCATGCAAGAACAGTAATATCGGCTTTTGATCACACGGGTAGGACAGCGGCGATGAAGGTGAAACAATCTCGCCCGGATGCTGAAATGAACACAATCCTGCCAGCGTTATCTCCGCCAGCCGGAAGCGTGTATTGTACATTACACTCGACACAACACTCTCAATCTACTTGGTCACCCGTTGCGTGACCTCGCCCCGGGTAAAGCCCACGCCATAGCTCATAAACGAGCATCGTGTACCGATACAGTCATGGTAGCGGGCAAAATCATCAATCCGAATTTCCTGTTTGACCTGCCATAACTGCCGACCGGAAATATCCACGACAGGAAACTGGTAGTCAAAGTCGCCCACAGTCCCCTGCTCCTGACCGCTGACTTTGCCGACCACGGTCAGTAGCCGACCGGGGCGATACTCCAACGGTTCGATAAATCCTTCGGCATATCCGACAAAGCGCCCCTGCGGTTTCGCATCTATCTTGGGTCTGCCGTCGCTGGTCAAAGGCAGGCTGACTATCTCGATCCGAGTACGTCGCTTCTCATTGTGGATAGCAGCGATAACGCCACCGAGTCGAACTTCCTGCTCCTGAGCAATCGCAGGATTATCGCGTATAAGCATAAAGTCGGTGATGGGACTCTCTGACTGAGTGCGCAAGCTTTCAGGCACGCTGGCGCAGCCTACCATAAAGACCGTTAACAGCCCAAGAAATAGCACTCTAAACATCAGATACTCCTAGACAAATGCTCATTATCCAGTCAACTTTACAGATTGTCAGACAGGCTAAACGTAGACGTCGACACCAACCAGGGAGGACAGTTCTTCCTTACGATTTTGGTACATTACACCCATGTAGGAATCGAGGGCCTGGCGGTTCTTGCCCTCAGGTTCGTCATACTGAATTTTGGAATGGGCATCTTGGATCAGCTCCGGATCACGGACCGATTTGGCCACCGCCTTTGCGACCACCGTCTGTTCGGCAGCCACAGGTGCCTGTACCGGTTTATTGACCCGGGGCTTGTGCGGGGAATGTATTGATGTTGGTAAACGTTGAATTGAAACCATAATGCAATACCTATCGGCAGTGTGGATCCTTCAGCTGATTGCAAAGGCCGTCAGAGGAGCCAGACAGGGCTCATTCCGGCACTTAAGATCAGGGTGCTGTGCTTTCGAAGCCCGGCACCCAAATTCTAGTTATTACTCACGGCCCGGCAGCTTCTTCCAGGTAACCGTGTCACGCAGGTAAACCGGGCTGGCATGCTCGGCATCAACGGCCTCGCCTCGAGCCAGCGCAAATTTCGCCAAGTGAACCATATCCTGAGAATCCGGATATAAAACAGTTCCTTTCTCCATTTGGACCTTCAGCTCAGCGAGAGGTTCAGCGTAACTCTCCCAACCTGTACCGGCTGTGAACCAAGGGCCATTCTCAGCGCGGAACTGCTCAAGCAGCCCTTCAGGACGAATCACCAACTCATTGTCAACGACGCGCCAGTCGCCATCAGCCTGGCGCTGGTACTGCCCCCAGTAGATCTCCCCCATACGGGCATCAATGGCCGCCAGTACCTGCTCAGACTGATGCAGGCGATAGGATCCCTGAGCCATAGCGGCCAACGTCGAGACACCAAGCATCGGTAAGTCTGCGCCAAAGGCCAGACCCTGAGCAATGCCAATACCGATACGGACACCGGTAAAGCTGCCCGGTCCACGACCAAAGGCCAGTGCGTCTAGCTGGTTGAGCTTCAGGCCGCCTTCGGCCAGAACGGTATCCACCATCGGCAGAATCTTCGTCGTATGCTCACGCGGGGCATACTCACAACGTGAAATGACATCGTTGCCTACCATTAGGGCAACAGAACAATTTTCGGTTGCAGTATCGACTGCAAGGATTTTGGTGCTCATTCAAGCCTCTGAATGCTGGTCGTCACACTGAACAGTACTCGCGTTTCCGTTCACTGCAGACAAAAACTGCCCGACACCATCAACATCCCGCGTACGTGGGATTGGTGGCAAGCTTCTTAAAAATACCGCGCCATACGGACGCGTTACCAAACGATTATCGCAGATGACCAACACGCCTTTATCCTGCTTATCGCGAATAAGACGCCCAACACCCTGTTTCAGGGTGATCACTGCATCGGGTATTTGAACTTGCGAAAAGGGGTCCCCGCCACGCAGGCGACAATCCTCGATTCGCGCTTTCAGCAACGGATCATCCGGTGCTGTAAAGGGCAATTTGTCGATGATAACACAGCTGAGGGCTTGTCCTCTAACATCGACGCCTTCCCAAAATGCCCCCGTCGCTACCAACAAGGCATTACCACGCTCCAGATATTCCGCCAACAACTTTTGCTTGGTGGTTTCCCCCTGAACCAGTACCGGCAAATCCAGTACCGCCCGAAACCCTTCTGCCAGCTCACGGACCATCTGATGCGAGGTACATAGGAAGAAACAGCGGCCATCGTTGGCCTCAATAACCGGAGCCAGCATCTCCACCAGCCTGTCGGCAATACCAAAGCTATTGGGTTCGGGAAGAAAACGGGGCACGCACAGCAGGGCCTGCTGCTGATAGTCAAACGGGCTTTCCAGCGCAAACTGCTGCTTGGGCTCTAACCCAAGGCGGTGGCTGAAATGGCTAAAATCATCATCGACCGCCAGGGTGGCTGAGGTAAATATCCAGGCTCCCGGCTGCAACTGCATCTGTTCACGGAATTTTTCCGCCACCGACAGCGGGGTGATATTCAGGCTGAAATGACGCGGGGTACATTCATACCAATAGGAATAGCCGGTGATAGAGGTATCGGAAAGTCTGGCCAACTTAGCTTTTAGCAAGGTCGCCCGCTCGAAAGCCGCATCGAGTAACTGGCTGCGCCCAAGGGCCAGCTTGAGCACCTCATGGGTCAGATCAAGCGCGTCATTTAACCGGGTCAGCTCACGCTGAATCGCCGGGCTGGTTACCGCTTCGCGCCAGTTGCCTCGAAAACCGGGTTCGCCCAGCACGATACGTAAATCAGAGGCCGACTGGGCCAACCTATCGGCCGTTTTCTGCAGCTGACGCATGTCTTTGGCTTCAGTGCGATAGCCAATTTCGACATCTTTTGCCAGTTCCTGCACCTGGCGGCTGGTCAGGCTCTGGCCAAAATACTGGCTGGCAATATCCGGCATCTGGTGAGCCTCATCGAAGATAAAGACTTCCGCTTCAGGAATTAATTCACCAAACCCTGTTTCCTTGATAGCCAGATCCGCCAGGAACAGGTGGTGATTCACGACGACGACATCCGCTTCCATCGCCTTGCGGCGCGCTTTGACAACAAAGCAATCCTCATAGGACGGGCATTCCCGGCCGATGCAATTGTCGTTGTTTGAAGTGATCATCGGGATCACCGGACTGTCTTCAGCAATCGTTTCGCACTCGCCAAGATCGCCAGTGTGGGTGGTCGAAGACCAGCTGCGGACCTTCACCAACTGGCTCAACAAGGTAGGATCGACATGCGTGCCATGGCTTTCGGTGATCTGGCGGCTCAAACGGTCGAGGCACAAGTAGTTGGCCCGTCCCTTCAGCAGGGAGACCAACCCGGTAAAGCCCAGGGCATCGGCCATTAAAGGTAGATCCCGGTGAAAAAGCTGCTCCTGCAGGTTCTTCGAGCCGGTACTGATAATGGTTTTTTTACCGCGAACCAACGCCGGGACTAAATAGGCAAAGGTCTTGCCGGTACCCGTCCCCGCCTCCACCACCAGTTGGGTCTGTTCACAAATTGCATCATCGACAGCCTGAGCCATGTCAATCTGCGGCTGGCGAGCTTGGAAACCGGGTATGGCTTTGTCGAGTGCGCCACCTGAGGCGAAAAACTTGGCAATCATTCCAACGAACTTATTGGTTATATATACAGTAGAGAAACAACATTATGCCAAGTTTGCCAGCCTGCGACTACGGTTATTTATACCCGGGATGCCAGTGAGTTAGACGAGCAGATCTCTGGTTGCCATATCAGCAACCAGAGATGCTAATTAGGGTGCTGTAACAATGTCAGCTTTAGTCGAGCCAACTATTTCCATCAACTCTTGCTGTTCTTTTTCCGGCACGCCATGTTTGTCCAGTACCCCTTTCAGCAAGACCTCCATCTGCTGCCAGTCATTCTCCGAAATGTTCAAGTGGGCATGGGCATCTTTCATTGACCGCCCCTGATATTTACACGAGCCGCCGGTGGCATTACAAACCATCGCCGTGACCTGATATTTCAGGTAGGGCGCCGGAACCACTTTTCGTGCCGCATCAATTGCCGGGTTGGCATTAAGAGTGTCATCGACCACTATCACATCGATAAAATCGCTGACGACAACCGAAATAGGCTGCAGCCCCCCCAGCCGGGTATACAACGACTTGGTGTCCTGGGAATGACTGTCAGCATAGGCGAATCCGATACCAAGCAACGGTAGGGTGAGCAAAAGGGTTTTCAAAAAATATGTCAGCCGTTGTGACAACATAGCTTCCTCCTAGATAATGCTACTCATTAGTTAGGTTTTTGCTCAAATGGCAACTATCACTGAAACTAATTCGAATTTTGTTTTGACCCTGAAATAAATACGCGGTAAATAAAAGAGAATGGAAATATAAATATAGTAGTTCAAGGAAGCACATGGAAACCAAAACCCTTCTCACCGACTGCCCAGATGCAATGGGTTTAATATCGAAAATCACTAACATCTGTTACAAACACCAGCTAAACATTATTCATAACAATGAATTTGTTGATCACTCCCATACCCGCTTTTTTATGCGCACAGAACTGGAAGGCGTATTTAATGACGAAACCTTTTTGTTTGATCTTGATCGCGCTCTCCCAGAAGGCAGCTACCGCCGCCTGGTCAGCTCCGCCCGCAAACGCATTGTGATTATGGTCACCAAAGAAGCACACTGTCTGGGCGATATTCTGGTCAAAGCCTTTGATGGGACTTTAGATGTTGAAATTGCCGCTGTTGTCGGCAACTACGATACGCTGGCCGGGCTAACCGAGAAATTTGATATCCCGTTCCATCACGTCTGCCACGAAGGGCTGAGCCGCGAGGCCCATGAGGAAAAAATGCTTGAGGCCGTCAAGCAGTACAATCCCGACTATGTCGTACTGGCTAAGTATATGCGGATCCTGACGCCAAACTTTGTCGCCCAGTTCCCGCACCAGATCATCAATATCCACCACAGTTTCCTGCCGGCCTTCATCGGAGCCAAGCCTTATCTGCAGGCCTTTGAGCGCGGGGTGAAAATCATCGGGGCGACCGCCCACTTTGTTACCAACGATTTAGACGAAGGCCCGATCATTACCCAGAATGTCATCAACGTTGATCATAACTTCAGTGCCAGCGACATGGCCCGCTCGGGACGTGATGTCGAGAAATCAGTTCTGAGCAAGGCACTTGGCTTAGTGGTGGATGACAAGGTATTTGTACATGGCAACCGAACGGTGATTTTGTAATAGATTTTTTGGGTTCTGCAAGCAGGACCCAAAACCTCACGGTAGAGTCGATCTCCTGCTTACCCTGGAAGCTAAGACCTGTTGTTCCTGGAATCTATTCCCCCGACTCTTCTTCGCTGTCAATCACCTCTTTTAGCGAGCACGGATGCAGCTTGATACACACCCCTTCCTTTTTAAAGGCATAGGTCGGATTTGGCAGGCGCTCTTTCTCGCCCGACGGCATGCTGACCTTCACCTTAATATCTTGCTCTGCCAGTTTATCCCACGGCAACAGCGGAAACGCCTCATCCAGTCTGACTTTAAGCTCATCGGTAGTGCTTGCCCTGGTCGGAATAACAAACTCAATATGCTCCCAGCCTTGTTGCGGGTAGATCTTATCGCCCGGATACGGCAATTCCAGAGCCTCTACACGCCAACACCCTACCTCAAGCGGCTGGTGAAAACCGATCACAATAATCGGTCGCCCGTTGATTTCATTGTTCGACCATTCCTCGCCGTATTCCAGCCAGGCCTGGTGCAACGCCCTGGCCACTTCAAGGTCATTAACCCGTAATGCAATATGATCAGCCCGGTAGCCAGACAGCGATATATTCATCTCTTGTGCCAGTGACTCGATACGCGCGACAAAAGCAGGCAGCCCGGCCAGCATTTGTTCGGGGTGAAGACCGTCATCAATTAGCTTCTGCATGTTTTTTCTCCAGTTATTACTGCATCGGGAAACGAACGCATAATTATCCATAGTTTTAGGTTGAGAGAAACCCCGTCTAAGGTGACGACAGGCCTTGTTGCTGCTTGATTTGTGCATAATTTTCACGTTCTATCCAAAACGAAAAAAAAATCGCAAACAATGCCTTTTTCGGGTTGCCAAAACACCTAACTTTGTGGGTATTATTAAGGCAATGCAATGTACGTATTCAAGATAACACCTCTGATCCAAGAGAGTGTCCCGTCAAAAATACTCATGTGATCCCCACCAGCATTCATTATGCTGCAATTGATGTGGCCTGCTTGCGTGATTATTTTTGACGGTTTTGCTTCTGGCAGCTCTTGAATACCGTGACGTTTTTGCCTCGCCAGTACAATCAGTCTACTGGCGAACTAAATGATTTAAAGGATAAGCGTGTGAACATTCAAGCACTAATTAACGATAAAGTATCTCAGGCATTAGAAGCCGCAGGCGCACCAGCAGGTAGCCCAGCAGCGGTTCGCCAGTCTGCGAAAGCACAGTTTGGTGACTACCAGGCTAACGGTGTCATGGGCGTAGCCAAAAAGCTTGGCACTAACCCTCGCGAGTTCGCACAAAAAGTTATCGACGTACTGGATCTTGACGGTATCGCAGAGAAAGTTGAAATCGCAGGCCCTGGCTTCATCAACATTTTCCTAAGCAAAACCTGGCTGGCCGAGCGTGCGGAAGAAGCTTTGGCTGACGAACGTCTTGGCGTTGCCAAAGAAGAGCAGAAAACTATCGTTGTTGACTACTCAGCGCCGAACGTTGCCAAAGAAATGCACGTGGGCCACCTGCGTTCAACTATCATTGGTGATGCTGTTGTTCGTACCCTTGAGCACCTGGGCCACAAAGTCGTGCGTGCCAACCACATCGGTGACTGGGGCACTCAGTTTGGTATGCTGATTGCCAACCTGGAGCGTGTTCAGCAAGAATCTGGCGAAGTGTCGATGGAGCTGTCCGACCTTGAAGCCTTCTACCGCGAATCCAAAAAACTTTACGACGAAGACGAAGAGTTCGCAAAGCGCGCACGTAACTACGTTGTTAAGCTACAGGGCGGCGACGAGTACTGCGCTGAAATGTGGAAGAAGCTGGTTGACGTTACTATGGTCCAAAACCAGCATAACTACGATCGCCTGAATGTCTCCCTGACCCGTGATAACGTCATGGGCGAATCCATGTACAACGACATGCTACCAGGCATTGTTGCCGACCTTAAAGAAAAAGGTCTGGCGGTTGAAGACGACGGCGCACAGGTTGTCTTCCTTGAGGAATACAAGAACAAAGACGGCGAGCCTATGGGTGTTATCATCCAGAAGCGTGATGGCGGCTTCCTATACACCACCACCGATATCGCCTGTGCCAAATACCGTTACGAGCAGCTTGGCGCTGACCGTGTGCTTTACTTCATCGACTCACGTCAGCACCAGCACCTGATGCAGGCATGGACGATTGTTCGTAAGGCCGGCTATGTACCAGAAGAAGTTACCCTGGAGCACCACGCCTTCGGTATGATGCTGGGTAAAGACGGTCGTCCGTTCAAGACCCGTGCGGGTGGTACCGTTCGCCTTGCCGATCTTCTGGACGAAGCAGAAGAGCGCGCAGCGAAGCTAATCGAAGCGAAGAACCCCGATCTGGATGCTGCGGAAAAAGAAAACATTGCCAAGACTGTTGCGATGGCTGCAGTTAAATACGCAGATCTTTCCAAGCACCGTACCACTGACTACATCTTCGACTGGGACAACATGCTGGCCTTCGAAGGTAACACGGCACCATACATGCAGTATGCATACACCCGTGTTGCTTCTATCTTCAAACGTGCCGATGTTAAGCTTGCTGATCTGACGCACCCTGTTGTGATTAACGAAGAAAAGGAGCAGGCACTTCTGTCCACCCTGCTTCAGTTCGAGGAAGCCGTTCAGACCGTTGCTCGCGAAGGTCACCCACACGTAATGTGTAGCTACCTGTTCGAGCTTGCCGGCAAGTTCTCTAGCTTCTATGAAGCCTGCCCAATCCTCAATGCCGAGGAAGCAGTGAAGCAAAGCCGTCTGAAACTGGCTCTACTAACAGCTAACACTATCAAGCAGGGTCTTGATCTGCTAGGTATCGAAACACTAGAACGTATGTAATTTTTGCTATTTCATTCAAAGAAATAACCTGTTACATACTAAAAATCCGAAGCCTTCTAGGGTATCCTTAGAAGGCTTTTTTTATGCTACCAGCATTCAATCAGTTTGCTTTTGTATTTGCGACAAAAATGGAATTCAAAGTATGAGCAAAGACAGCTTTGTGGAATCGACGGAAACGTTGAAAAAAACGGTTCCCCTGATGATCAAACACAAAGTACCAACGACCCCGACCAACTATGCGCTCTGGTATACCTATGCGACTCAGCAACAACCGACGCTCAACCACGCGGTTGATCAAGGAATCGAGGCATTAGGGCACTGCACGCCGACGCTGTGTGACAGCCTGTATCAGGAACACCTGGCCAGCCAGACCGATAAGGACATGGCTCAGCTCAAGCAAAGCCTGACGGCAATGATGCAGGAGCTAACCAGTACGATGTCAGATACGCTGTCTAACGCCGAGACATTCCAAGGGGCGTTGAGCCATACTTTCAACAAGCTGGAGTCGGCCGAAAGAGAAGGTCTGTCACTGGAAGACACCATGACACTGGTGCGCGAGCTAATTCGGGAATCCCGTCAGATCCAGCTAACAACCGGCACCTTTAAAGGCCAGCTAAGTAATGCCCAGCAAGAGATTGCCGCGCTAAGGGAAGCTTTGAGTGAAAGCCAAAAAGAAGCAAACCAGGATGCCCTGACCGGTCTTAACAATAGAAGGGCTTTTGAGCGAGATATCCACAGTTATTCCGATAACCAAATTCCTTACAGCCTTATCATTATGGATATCGACAAGTTCAAAGACTTCAATGATAACTTCGGCCACCTGCTCGGTGATCAGGTCCTCAAAATCGTGGCCCGCCGGCTAATTGAATGCAGCCGTGACTATGCACAGTCCTATCGCTTTGGTGGTGAGGAGTTTATTGTCATCTTGCCGCACAAAACACTGTCTTCGGCAAGGCAGCAGGCCGAAACTATCCGTCGCGCCATCGAAAAAATATCGGTGCTGGATAGAAAATCAGGCCAGCGGATCAACTCTGTTACCGCCTCGTTTGGTATTGCCACCAAGCAGGAAGACGAAACCACCGCCGATGTCATTGCTCGCGCCGACAGCCACCTCAATCAAGCCAAGCAACTGGGAAGAAACCGGGTACTTCCCATCAACTGATTATTGTTTCCCCCCGACAGCAGATTGAAACAAAAACACCACCCTCTCCCTAGTATCTCCAGGTGTGGTGGTGTTATTGAATGGCCGCTTTTTACTGCCCGAAGCGCTGGCCCCCGCCATGGAGCCAGTCAAGCTCTTCCTGAGTAGACAGTCGCCCGTGAACCGCATTGCGATGCGGAAAACGACCGAAGCGTTTAACCACATCGTGATGACTCACGGCATATTGGTAAAACCCTTCGAAAACAACGGCATGTGCCGGCGAGACAGACTGGCGCAAACGGTCAAAACGAAACACACACTCCTCCTGATCTTCTACCGTTTCCGAATGCTCTAACGGGAGATAGAAAAAAACGCGCTCAATAGGGCTCAGCTGCTCATCGAAGTTGTTGGCCAGCCCTCGCTTGCAGATTGCCAGCGCCAAGGAGTCATAACGGAACGCCGCGCTCAGGCCGCGGTAGATATTGCGGGTAAATTGGTCCAGCAAGATAATCATGGCCAATGCCCCTTTCGGCTCCTCCGCCCAGTGACTCAGCTCACCAAGCCCGGCCCGGCTCACCAGAGGCTGAAAACGTTTGGCAATAAGCTGATCCGTTTCCTCTCCTCCCTGAAACCAGAGCGAATTTCGATCGGTAGCCGGAACCTCCTCACCAAGCTCACCAAACCAAAAATCCAAGACTTCCTGATATTCCGCGACCATACTTTACCCCCCAACGGTTATCGCACGCTCAATGTGTTCGCCACCGCCCAACTACCACCAATTTCATCAATCTGTGGTTATCAATACTGGTCTTTATTTCAATTGGTATTACCATGACATGAGTAGTTAGAAGACTGTTTATCCTTCTGTGGCACTACCAGCATACAGCAGCCTCCACTGATAACGATGAACAATATTCCAGCATGTGAGCCGCACAATACATTTAAGGAATACAGCGATGCATTTTTCACTCCATCCGAGACTGGCAGCAGATACCACGGTTCTCGGCGACTTGCCACTATGCCGGGTGCTACTGTCAAAAGAAGCACTGGGTCCCTGGCTGATATTGGTTCCGCGCAGGGACGAGATCACCGAAATTCATCACCTGCCCGAACAGGATCAGCTTCAGCTGATGCGCGAATCGAGCGCGGTTGCCAGCCTGCTGGAAACCGACTACCAGGCAGATAAAATCAACATCGGTGCCTTGGGCAACCTGGTTCCCCAGCTGCACGTTCACCATATTGCCAGGTTTCAGTCGGACATTGCCTGGCCAGGTCCAATATGGGGGAATACTGACGGGACGCAGCGAGAAGACGGAATTCAGGTAGCACTGGCAGAAGAGCTCCGGGACGAGCTTGCCAATATTGACGGGTTTACGGCTATTTAGCGGAACCCATTTGCCCTCAGGTAAATAAAACAGAGGCAGCCCAAGGGCTGCCTCTGTATTTTCATCAACGCAAAACAGTCACCGACAGCTCATCGGCCTTCTGGCTTCGGTACCAGACGTCTTCGGCACTCTGACAACAAATGTCTTTGCCACAGCCTATCAGCTCTTTGCTGATTGTACCTTTGCGTACCCAGACATCCAACATGGTATCAACCCCGTCCTCACTCATGCCGAAGTGATGGGCCAGATCCTTTCTGCTGGAACGGCCATGCTGCTCAATATACTGTTTCAGTTGCTGAAGGATCACAGTACCAACACCTCTTCCGGTTGTTTCTGTCCCTGACGCTTAAACAAGATATACAGGCCAACATTAATCAGGGCAAAGAAGCCAATCCACAGCATACTGGTGACAGGATGTTCTGCAAAATGGGCCACCTGATACACGACTGTCGCGAAGGTATAGGCTAACAACATCGTCCAGCCGGCAATGAAGACCGAGAACTTCTGACCGAACTCACGCACATAGGCCCCCATCGCAGCGGCACAAGGTGTGTACAGCAAAATAAAGACCAGATAAGCCATCGCCGCCGACGAACTCACAAAGTGCGCTTGGATATTGCCGAATACTGATGCTTCGACTTCCTGCTCTTCTGCAACAGCGTCAAGATCCGTCAGCTCGCCAACTTCGATCCCCAGAGGATCAGAATAACTCAGATCAGCCAGGTTAGCAGGAATCGTCTCAACCGCTTCTTGCAGACTTGCCAGCAGATCATACTCACCGCCCTCTTCGCCTTCTGACGGTGCATACAGGCTATTTAGCGTACCGACTACGGCTTCTTTGGCAAATATCCCCGTGATGATACCGACCGTTGCAGGCCAGTTATCTTCCTTCACACCAATTGGCGCCAATACCGGTGTCACCACCTGAGCAGCCTTGGACAGTACCGAATTTTCGGTATCTTCGTTACCAAACGAGCCATCAGCCCCCAGCGAGTTAAAGAAACTCAGGCAAGCAACCACGACAACAATTGTCTTACCGGCCCCCAAGACAAACTTCTTCAGTTTCTGCCAGGTTTTGATACCCACATTGCGCATTGTCGGCAATTCGTAGTCCGGCATCTCCATAATGAAACTGTCACTCGTTCCCGGATACAGCGTACTGCGCAGGATCATGCCGGTCATTACAGCGGCGAAAATACCTAGCAGGTAGAGTCCAAACACGACATTCTGACCGCTTTCAGGAAAGAACGCTGCTGCAAATAACGCGTATACCGGCAGGCGTGCACCACATGACATGAACGGTGCCATTGCTGCCGCAAGCTTACGTTCACGCTCCTGCTCCAAGGTACGGGTTGCCATGATAGAAGGAACATTACAACCGAAACCCAGCACCAACGGGACAAACGCTTTGCCCGGCAGGCCGACTTTCTGCATCACTTTGTCGAGTACGAAAGCGGCTCGCGCCATATAACCCGAGCTTTCCAATACCGCAAGGAACAGATACAGACAGGCAATCACAGGAATAAAGGTGGCTACTGTCTGGATACCGCCACCGATACCATCGGCTATGATCGTTACCAACCAAACCGGCAGATGATCATCGAGTAGGTAATGACCGCCATCAACCAACAGAGCCCCTGCACTGATATCAAAAAAGTCAATGAACGAGCTACCGATGTTGATGGAGAACATAAACATCAGGTACATGACAATAAAGAAAAATGGGATACCAAAAGCGCGGTGCAACAAGACCCGATCAATCTTGTCACTCAGGCTACGGCTTAGTTTACCTTCCTGACGACGTACCTTCTGACATAACTGGTGAAGATAGGTATAACGGACATCGGCAACCTGGATATCCGGGTCGACATCAACCATCAGCTTGTTGCGGATGTTACACGCCTTGTTTTTCTCATTTTCAGACAAACCGTTAATCACCAGCGTATCGTTTTCAAGTACGCGGATCGCCTGGGCACGCACATTCAATGTTTCACTGCCAAACATTGACTCAAGCTCGCCAATCGCAGTCTCGAACTGATCGCCGTAGTTCAGGCTGAGATCGTTAACCGCGATCCCCTGTGCCAGCATCTTGTGAAGCTGGGTCTTGAACTCCTGTACCTGCTTAAGGTTGTTTGCAGACAGGGACAGTACCAGGCAACCCAGCGCTTTTTCCAGAGCCTTGATATCCAGCACCTGACGCTGACGTTGCAGTACATCCATCTTATTAAGTACGACAATCATCGGGCGACCCAGCTCACGCAGCTGCAAGGTCATGTACAGGCTGCGCTCCAGGCAAGAGGCATCAACCACATTGATGATCACATCTGCCGGCATGGTCAAAATGGCGCGAGAAGCGATGGCCTCATCTAAACTGTTGGCATCGTTGGCGCTGTCCAGGTTGTAGATCCCCGGCAGATCCGTCAGGGCAAAGTCGTCACCGGCACACTGGTAGTTACCGGTTTTCTTTTCGACCGTCACACCCGCCCAGTTACCCACATGCTGCTTGGCGCCTGTCAGACCGTTAAACAATGTTGTTTTACCGCTATTTGGGTTACCAACAGTCAGAATATTATATTGCATCAGCGTACCTCCACTTCGATATTGGCCGCAATCTGCTTACGCAGAGCAATATCGACACCACGGACACGCACCTGTAGGGGATCACCCAACGGTGCCAAACGAACAACAGTCACCTGAGTTTCAGGCAACATCCCCATAACCATTAGCTTCTTGCGCGTTGCGGAAGGAAGCTCAGACAAGCTGGTTACGATTCCGTTAGCACCGCACGACAACTCGGACAGTTTCATTTTCACACCTTAATAAGAATTATTTTTATTCCTATACGCGATATTACACAATTTGAAACATCTTGCGTATTGTCTTAAATCAAAAAACCATGGTGTTTGTATGTCTATTAAGGCTATCAATACCGGCCTATCACATTTTGAAATATCATGAAAATGACGAAATTGACGTTGTTAACACCCACTCGCTGTTTTTAACGCAGCAGCTGCTCCCCCTGCATTTGGCGTATTGGCGCACTATCAATGCATTATGTCGCATATCTCATGGCTACCTAGTATCAACAGCGGTATAGTGCGCCACCAACAGGCAATGAGGCCTGCTCCTATTCCTAAGGCAATATGGCGCCCGTCATATTGCCGGCAGCAAGCGAAGGTGCCATTGGTACCCGTGATATGGTCGGGCTGACCATATCACGTTCTTTTTTCAGTATTGGGATCTTTACGTCAGAGGTACCGTCATCGGCTATCAGTGCTGATACTGGGCTGCATATTGGGAAGGTGTGATACCAAAGTTACCTTTAAAGCGTGCGCTGAAATATGACGGATCATTGAAGCCGCAGGAAAGCGCCACATCCGAAACTCGTTCCCCCTGCTTAAGCTTCCGCTTGGCCTGCTCAAAACGGAACTGACTAACATAGTCTTTAAACGACATACCAAACTCCAGCTTAAACTTCCGCTGTAAGCTACGCTCCGACATATACAGGGCATTGGCTGCTATGGCGGTACCGAAGTTCGCCTGATCAAATTGCTCCTCAACCAAGCTCATCACACTCTGCCGCCAGGAGGTTTCAACAACCTCAGCAGGAAGCCCGGCCTGGCTGGAGAGCAGTGCCTGAAACGGCGGACACTCACCGTTGAGCAAATACTGGATATGATTAAGGACAGCATCTGGCTCAAAAGGCTTAGTAAGTACTGAGTCAACGCCCGCTGCTATATGCTCCTGAGGGCTATTATCAACCATGAGTATAAACGCAGGCTGGCACTCTCTCGGCTCTTCCTGCAGCCTTTCACGTACCTGAAGCCCGCCAAGCCCGGGTAAGTCCAAGTCGCACAAAATCATGTCGGGCTGATTTTCCTTCGCTAAAAAAACCGCCTCATAACCGTCGCTTGCAACTAACAGGGGGTATTCCTCAAGCAAGGCCGTCAGGCATGCTACAACCTCCTCGTCCGTCGAGGCTACCAACAGCTTGGGCAGATCGTCCTGTGGCGCAGCAGATACCTCCGGATTGTCTTCACCAGCCAAGGTTCTCATACAGCCTTCACGGTACAAAGGCAGGGTTATCACAAATTCACTGCCGACTCCCGGGTAGCTAACAACGGAAATCTCGCCTTCATATAGCTCGACAAGCTGCTTGACGGTACTCAGCCCCAGGCCAAAGCCGGCCTCAGGGTTAAAGTCGGTGTCCTCTTTGAAGTAGCTATCAAAAATGTTGTCCCTGACGTCTTCTGACATCCCTTTGCCGGTATCACTAACCGACACCACCAGCCTGTGATCGACACTCTTCACCGCCACATTGATGCAGCCGTGCTGGGGGGTGTATTTCAGGGCATTGGATAACAAGTTACCGAGCATAATTTCAAGGTGATACGGGGCCACCTTCACACTCACCCCGTCAGTCTCATCCTCCAGGCAGAGCGCAATCCCCCGCTGCTCGGCCTCTAGCTGCCAACTCAGGCAACAGGCCTGGATGATCGGGCTGATCCATTGTTCACATCGCTTTTCAGGCTCGATAAAAGCTTGCGCATCGCGAGTAAGTAGCTGCTCGACCAAATGCAGCGAGCGTTCTATGTTGTTGGCGACCAGGTGAAGCTGTTCATTCTCTTCGCCATGGCTGGTTGCCTGCATCTTCCGAATAGGCCCGAGGATCAAAGACAAAGGCGATCGCAGCTCACTATATAGCTGGGCCATAAAATTCTGCCGCATATGCAATATACGCTGCAGGTGTTTGTTACTGGCGTAGAGCTGCTTTTTATGCAGTTCTATTCTGGCCGTACTGCGAAAAACCGCCTGCTTGAGCGCTAAATTCTGGCGGTGATAAGCGCGTGCTCGCCAGCCAATCAAGAGAAACAGCAGCAGGATCAATAACGCAACCAGCAACGAGGTTGACCAGTAAGATAGGTACCAGGGGCCAGATACTCGGAAAGGATAACGTATCTCGGGTTGATCCTGCGGGTTTTCGCCATCAAAGCGCAGTTCCAGCAGGTAATCACCGGGGTTCAAGTTGTCAAAAAACAATGAGGAATGACTAACGCTTGCCCAAGGCGATTCCCGCTCCCCTATCAAGCGATATTGCAACTTGGTATATCCGGAAAACGGCAGCACGCCAATATCAAAACTGACCGATGAACCGTACGACACGGTAAGCAAGGTTTCAGATCCACCAGCCAAACGTACCAGCTGATTATCTATCTGAATATTGCCAACAATAATAGAAAACTGCTGCTTTTCCGAAGCAAGCAACTTCTTCGGATCAATTTCAAGCAGTCCTTTCTTTCCCCCGAGCAATAATTTTCCTGATCGCAAGATTTCACACGCTTGTGAATACGATTCTTTTTCAACCCCGCCGACCAAGGGCGGAAGGTGCAACCTCAGCTGTGCGGATAGCGAGTAGTACGACAGCCCTTGGCTCGTTGTCACCCAACTCCCGCCATTGTCACCATCGATACAATATGGCTTGGCATAGGCTCCATTGAGAACAATCGGCTCAAGTGGCAACTTGTCCTGCTTCGGTGAATATTGAAGGCTATGGTTATTTACCACCCATAGCTGGCCCAGTATATCTTCATAAATGTCGATCACGCCGCCCAGACTAGCCGTTTTCTCAACCATACTAAGCAGCCCGGTATCAAACTGGTACAAAGCGTAATCCGTGCCGACCCAAATATGGTGATGGCTGTCTTCGAACAAGACAGTGACAGCCTCGCTGCCGTAAGGAGCCTGAAACCAATGACTACCAAACGAATTAAGCTCTGACGTTTTTGGCCAGTAACGGTAAAGATGCGACTCCATACCTATCCAGACCGAATTGTAGTGATCAACCATCACGCTTGTGATCGCCTGACCATCAAACCAGCTCGGCAGATTTAGTGCCAGCCACTCATTATCTACTAACGAATAGGCTTTCAGGCCCGTTCTGGTTGCAAGCCAGAAAGTCCCCTTCTTATAAGCAAAAGAGTCAACGCCTCCCGATAAAGCTAGCTGGCGCACAATCTCCAAACGATCATCAAGCTCTGTCAGCCCTTTGTCGGTCGCAAGCCAGATGCTGCCATCTTCAATCTGCTGAAGTTGATTAGTCCGACCTATCTTTACTGCATTATTTCCCCCGGAGCCATAAGGAAACCTTTTCAAGGCCGACGTGGAGGCCGGTAAATAATTAATACCGCTCTCGGTGGCTATCCACAGTCCGTACTTCTCATCCCCAAGCAGTGCCATCACGCGGTTGTTATTGATCGTATATTCATCCTCAGCGTCAGCACGATAATGGCTCACGGCCAATGACGCCTTATCAATCAGCTTAAGCCCCTGCGCAGTCCCCGCCCAGATACCGGATTTTGTTTCAGCAATCGCTGAAACCGAAAGCTGATGTCTTGATGAATCTTGAGAAGAAAGAACGGGGCGCGCCTGGCGGGATAAAAACAAGCCGGACCGAGTTCCGAACCATAACTGCTCTGTGCTGTCTTCGAAAACCGCTGTGACTCTGTGCCGCGGATACAAACGCGGGGTTAAGAACTGGCGATCTCTAAACTCATAGATGCCCAGTTCCCCAGCAACAAATATTGAATCGCCCACGCTATAGAGACCAGTAACCGAGGCTGGCTCTGGAACCGGCACAAATTCCGGCTGGCGGTGTTCATCTGTAAGGGTATATAAACCTTCGCTGCTGGCAAACCAGATGCCGGCCTGATGGCTGATAACATATCTAAGCGGCGCCGATTGCCACTTCAACCGCTTTAGCTCGGCAGTTGTAGGGAGGAAGCGATAGGCATAGCCGTCTTTTACCAGCCACATCGTCTGCCCTTGCATAACAGCGTCTGTGACACCGGTGATCGGTTCGCCGGTTTGGTCTACCGCCCTGTCTAACCGCTCTCCGTCATAGAAAATCAGCGATCCCTGAGCATCAACGAACCACAGTCCGCCGTTGGTATTGGCAATGACCTTTTGTGCTGCCACAAAGCTTCCACGTTCCTGATGAGGAAGCGGATAAAAGGCATGACTGTTTTCTGCTGTAGCAAAACTACAGTGCAACAGTACTGACAGGCAGAAGGAAAATATGAAAAAGGCTTTATTCATAACAACCAGGAACTATTGGTACAGCGTATCCCTGCAATAACTCACAACAGCGTAACGAAACATTATGAAGTAAGTTGACTTGTTGTATAAGAATGATTTTATAAAATGAGTGGTGAGACATAAAAAAAGCGCACTTTTGTGCGCTTTTTCATCAGCCCGGCATTACCGCCAGTAGCTTCTGTCTTTCGTCGCTGGCAAGCTGAACAAAACGACCTCGCTGTTTTGACGAGACAGGCTCGGCCTGTGGCAAGGGAACCTTCATCGCATTTACCGCACGATTTTTCTTGATCAGCTCGTAGTGAAGGTGAGGTCCGGTTGACCGCCCGGTATTGCCACTCAGCGCAATACGCTGGCCCATAGTCACTTTGTCACCAACCTTCACCAGCAATCTATGTAAGTGAAGATAACGAGTCATATATTCCCGGCCATGCTTAATTACCACATAATTGCCGGCTAGCGGGTGTTTTCTTGCTTTGACGACCACGCCATCACCGGCAGCAAGCACGGGCGTGCCTACCGGTGTGGCAAAATCTGTTCCGTTGTGGGGAGATATTCGCCCGGTAACCGGGTGTTTACGCCTTGGGTTAAACGACGAACTGATTCGGTAACGCTTGGCTAACGGTATCCGGCGCAGCGCACGATTCAGGCTCTTGCCGTCGGCATCGTAGAACAAGCCGTCCTCATGGCGCATCACGAACACTTCGCGAGAACCACTCAAATAGTAAAGCGATTTCACATCGCCCCGTGTTACCGCTTTGCCATCAATAAACTCACGCTCGACAGAAACAGCAAACCGGTCGCCTTTACGTGCCTCCCGGCCGAAGTCAAACCGCCACTGCAGGGCCTGAACCACGGTTTGGATCTGGTTGGGCGTCAGGCCAGCGGCGCGAGCTGACTGATAAAAACTGCCGGAGATCCGTCCAGTCAGCATCACCGGCTTTATTTCGCCGTTCTCTTCCAGCTGCTTGAACTCATAACCCGGCCCAGCAAGCGTATATAAGTCAGTCAATTTTGCACTGCGCTTAATACTGAACTCTTTGACCCGGCCCTCATCATCGACAGACCATTCAATCATCTGGCCCACGCGGAGGTTCTGGATCGACTTGTTCACCTTGATCAAACGGTACATATCAGCCAGGGGCAACGCGTACTGCGAGAAAATCGCGCCTAATGTCTCGCCAGAAGCCACCTTATGGTTATGGGCGATATCAACCACTTCTTCGAGTTGTTGCTCCAGCTCATCTTTCGGCGCCAGAAATTCCGGATCTTCGGGATCAAGCACAGCGCCCATCGGCTCGCTGTTTTGCTCAGACAGGACATCTAACTCTTCAAGCGGGAGCTCAACGTCAATACGTTGATCAGACTGATAGGTTACAGCCTGCTGAAGCGGCGATGAAGGCTGCCATACCAAGGCAGCCACGACGATCAATGAGGTTGAGGCTAAAGCAATTCGATGCTGGCGGGGTAATTGTTTAATTGTTAAGGCCGCAACCTTGAATATTTTCATTATTATTTAAGACACTTGGTAAAACTCTGCCCCAATTCTTGCAAAAATCGGACATAACCTCCCTTTTCCTCTGCAATCTCCGTTGCCATCGGGTCAAGGGTTCCAATATTGACTTCTGTGCCACTAACGACACTCTTTACTACCGCCGGTGAAAATTGCGGCTCACTGAATACACACTGTGCCTGCTTGTCTTGTAATGCTCGACGGATAGAAACTAATGTTTTCGCGCCCGGACGACGATCAGGGTCAACGGTAAAGTGCCCGAGATTATTGAGTCCGAACTGTGCTTCAAAATAGCCGTAACCATCATGGAAAACATAATAGCCGCGACTGGCTAGTGGCTTCAGCTCAGTGTTCAGCTCTTCAATGGCCAGTTCCACTTCAGACACGAACCGAGAAAGATTATCTTCATATTTATTTTTATGCAATGGATCAAATTTGATAAGCGCCTCAGAAATCACCTTCGCCGCCTGAATCGCTTGCTTTGGCCCCAGCCACAGGTGCGGATCAACCCCGTCATGGCTATGACTGTGATCACCGTGGTCAATTTCAGCCCCCTCTTCATACGAGCGAAGATCGATTGTATGTTGTTCTGTCAGTGCCAAGCTGTTACCTTTCGCATCCAGCACTTTTGACAGAAACATTTCCAGCTCAGGTCCAACCCAAACAACCAGATCCGCGTCTCTTAGTTTTTTGACATCTGACGGGCGCAATGCGTAATCATGAGGGGATGTGCCTGGCGGCAATAAGGTCTCAGTGGTTGCGACGCCGTCAGTTAACTCCTGTACAATTAAGTTCAGGGGTTTAACGGTTGTCACTACCTTAAACTCGCTAGCAGAAAGGGTTGATGAGAACAGCAATGCAACAGAGCAGAGGCAAAGAAACAAACGGCGCATAATGGTTTCCGAAATAATAATTGATTACAAGTAGAGTGGAAATGTTATATTATAACATCTCACTTTGGCAAATACCTTGAAGCACTTTTTATGACAACCTTAGTTGAATTACAGACTGTTACCGTGACTTTTTCGGAGCGGCACGTGCTTGATCAAGTTTCAATCAAACTTGAACGAGGCCAGATCACAACTCTGATCGGCCCCAATGGTGCAGGCAAATCGACCCTGGTAAAAGTCATCACCGGTCTGCGCAAACCCACAGCAGGAAAGGTCATTCGTAAGAAAGGACTCCGGATAGGCTATGTGCCGCAAAAATTACAACTGAACGCATCACTGCCGCTCAGCGTAGATCGCTTTATGCGACTGGCCGGCCGATATAGCAATAACGACCGGATCGAGGCCCTCAAACTGGTCGGTGGTACGCATTTGCACCACAGTAATATGCATTCACTCTCCGGTGGGGAAATGCAACGTGTCCTACTGGCGCGAGCACTGCTCCAGAGCCCGGATCTACTGGTACTTGATGAGCCGGTACAAGGTGTGGATGTCAACGGCCAGCTCGAGCTGTACAGTTTGATCCAATCGCTACGCGATAAGCTCAATTGTGCCATTTTAATGGTCTCGCACGATTTGCATCTGGTCATGGCAAAAACTGACAACGTAATTTGCCTGCACCATCATGTCTGCTGTTCAGGCGCGCCGGAAGCTATCACCAGCCACCCGTCATACGTAGCTCTATTCGGGACTCAGCAGAGTGAGCAACTGGCACTCTACCATCACCACCACAACCACGAACACGATCTTGCAGGCAGTCCGGTAGGCCCATGCCAGCACCATCACCACGAGCAACAAGAGAAACACAATGCTTGATTTTATTCTCCCGGCTCTGATTGCAGGCATCGGCATTGCCGTCCTGGCCGGACCACTGGGCTCCTTTGTCGTCTGGCGCAAAATGGCCTACTTCGGCGACACCCTATCTCATGCCTCATTGTTGGGTATTGCCCTCGGCTTTCTGTTCAATATCAACCTCAATCTGGCCCTGGTGATCTGCTGCCTGGCACTGGCAGTGATCCTCGTAAGCCTGCAGAAACAAAAGTATGTCGCAACCGACACCCTGCTGGGGATCCTCGCCCACAGCGCCTTGTCACTCGGTTTGGTTGCCGTGAGCTTCCTCGATCATGTTCGCATCGATTTAATGGCCTACCTGTTTGGTGATCTACTGGCAGTAACCACGACCGATTTGTTATGGATTTATGGTGGCGGCGCTGTAGTGATGGGCTTGCTGGTTTTCCTATGGCGTCCGTTGCTGTCAATGACGATCAATGAAGAGCTTGCCCAGGTAGAAGGCGTCAATGTCGATTTGATGCGTCTGATGCTGATGCTGATGGTCGGTATGGTGATTGCGGTGGCAATGAAGTTTGTCGGTGCACTGATTATTACTTCACTGCTGATTATTCCTGCCGCAACAGCAAGGCGGTTCTCCCATAGCCCGGAGTTTATGGCCGGTCTGGCATCTGCTATCGGCTCCGTTGCAGTGATGCTCGGTCTTGCCATGTCCTGGCATTACGATACACCTGCCGGCCCTTCCGTGGTGGTTGCCGCCGCCGCGATGTTTATGCTCAGCCAGTTTAAACGAGCCGACGGCTAACCCGGCTTACATTCATCACGACCATTATCAAGCCTGCAGACAGTCTCTGCAGGCTTTTTAGTATTATTAAAATCAATTAACGAAACAAGCTTCGGTGCTTGTCGTTACAGGTGCGTTTTATTTGAAGTGTAATCTCAGCTTTCTTGGCATCAGGCATGTAGTCCAGCAGGCACTGATAATAGCCCTGATCCTGCTCGGACAGCATAAAATTATCGATATATAGGCGGTGACAAGCGCAGGTCATCAAGTTGGCTGCCAGCGCATCCTCGGTTCCGGATACATGCGCCAGTACACAATCTTCATACCCGGCCTTATCTTCTTTCGCACCGACGTGCAAGCTAACAGCAATAACGATAATACTGCTCAGCCACTTCATTTATGCCTACCCTCTTCGCTTATTTCCAAGCTTGTACAAACTTGAGGGTAATACCAAACAAAAAAACCCGCCAGATGGCGGGTTTTCATTATCTTTGCAGCGAATATTACCAACCAGTAACTTCGCGCAGTGCCTTACCGATATCAGCCAGGCTCTTCACGGTTTTAACACCGGCAGACTCAAGCGCCTGGAATTTATCATCAGCGGTACCTTTACCACCGGAGATGATTGCACCAGCATGGCCCATACGCTTGCCCGGAGGCGCTGTAACACCAGCAATGTACGAAACTACAGGCTTGGTGACATGCTCTTTGATGTAGGCAGCCGCTTCTTCTTCAGCCGTACCACCGATTTCACCGATCATGACAATGGCTTCAGTCGCTGGATCTTTCTCGAACATTTCCAGAACATCGATAAAGTTTGCGCCAGGAATTGGGTCGCCACCGATACCAACACAAGTTGACTGGCCGAAGCCTTCATCTGTGGTTTGCTTAACGGCTTCATAAGTCAGGGTACCTGAACGCGACACGATACCGACCTTACCGGCTTTATGGATGTGACCCGGCATGATACCGATCTTACATTCATCCGGCGTGATCACACCCGGGCAGTTAGGACCAATCATACGCACGCCAGCTTCGTCCAGACGTACTTTGACATCCAGCATATCAAGCGTCGGAATACCTTCGGTGATCGTCACGATCAGCTCGATACCTGCATCAATCGCTTCAAGAATGGCATCTTTACAGAACGGTGCCGGTACATAGATTACGGTTGCTGTTGCGCCAGTCGCTTCAACGGCTTCACGCACGGTATTAAAGACAGGCAGGCCAAGGTGGCTGGTACCGCCTTTGCCAGGCGAGACACCGCCAACCATCTGCGTTCCATACTCAATCGCCTGCTCAGAGTGGAAAGTCCCCTGACCACCGGTGAACCCCTGACAAATTACTTTGGTATCTTTATTAATTAGAACTGACATTATTTACCCTCCGCTGCAGCAACTACTTTTTCCGCTGCTTCAGTTAGGGAAGTCGCAGCAATAATATTCAGGCCACTCTTAGCCAGTGTCTCTGCGCCCAGTACGGCATTGTTACCTTCAAGACGGACAACAACCGGTACCTCGACACCCACTTCTTCAACGGCGCCGATAATACCTTCAGCAATCAGGTCACAGCGAACGATACCGCCGAAGATGTTAACCAATACAGCTTTTACATTGCTGTCGGAGAGAATGATCTTGAATGCTTCGGTTACACGCTCTTTGGTTGCGCCGCCGCCGACATCCAGGAAATTGGCTGGCTGGCCACCGTGAAGGTTTACGATATCCATCGTACCCATCGCCAGGCCTGCGCCGTTAACCATACAACCGATGCTACCGTCCAGGGCAACGTAGTTCAGTTCCCACTGCGCCGCATGTGCTTCTCGCTCGTCTTCCTGCGAAGGATCGTGCATTTCACGTAGCTTAGGCTGACGGTACATCGCGTTTGAATCGATATTAATTTTGCCGTCAAGACACAGCAGATTGTCATCACCAGTGATAACCAACGGGTTGATCTCAAGCAATGCCAAATCGTAATCGGCAAACATATTGCCAAGGCCCAGGAAGATCTTGGTGAACTGCTTGATTTGGTCGCCTTTAAGACCCAGTTTGAATGCCAGTTCACGGCCTTGGTATGGCTGAGGGCCGACCAAGGGATCAATTGCGGCTTTATGGATAAGCTCCGGTGTCTCTTCCGCAACTTTCTCGATCTCAACACCACCTTCAGTCGATGCCATGAACACAATGCGACGAGTACCACGGTCAACAACCGCGCCCAGGTACAGTTCGTTGGCAATATTTGAGGCTTCTTCAACAAGAATTTTCGTTACCGGCTGACCATTGGCATCTGTCTGGTAAGTCACCAGGTTTTTACCCAACCATTTCTGAGCAAACTCTTTAATGCCTTCTTTGGTATCGTGCAGCTCAACACCGCCCGCTTTACCGCGACCACCAGCGTGGACCTGGCACTTAACGACCCACTTGTCACCACTGATTTTACCGGCAGCTTCAGCAGCTTCTTGTGGTGTATCACAAGCATAGCCTTCTGGAACTGGCAGACCGTACTCAGCAAACAGCTGTTTTGCCTGATATTCATGCAGATTCATGATGTTCTATCCGTTTTATATCCCTTTGGGACTTGTTATTCCATCTGAAATACTCTTGGGTATTTCTTCGTCAATGATACCTAAAGCCGTGTTCAAGCCGGGCGTCGAGCCTTGCCCGGCTTAGCTTTAAGTATTAAACGTCCAGTAGCAGACGTGTCGGGTCTTCTAGAAGTTCTTTAATCGTTACCAGATACCCAACCGACTCACGACCATCAACCAAGCGGTGATCATAAGACAATGCCAGGTACATCATAGGTAGGATTTCAACCTTGCCGTCAACGGCCATTGGGCGGTCAGCAATTTTGTGCATACCCAAAATAGCTGATTGCGGCGGGTTGATAATCGGGGTAGACATCAGCGAACCGAACACACCACCGTTAGTGATAGTAAAGTTACCACCAATCAACTCATCAACGGTTAGCTTACCGTCACGGCCCTTGATAGCGAGCTCACGAATACCTTTCTCGATCTCCGCCAGGCTAAGCTTGTCACAGTCACGAAGGACTGGAGTCACCAAGCCGCGTGGCGTTGATACCGCAATGCTCACATCGAAGAAGTTGTGGTAAACAATGTCATCACCATCAATCGATGCATTCACTTCCGGGTAACGCTTCAGCGCTTCAACAACAGCCTTGACATAGAAAGACATGAAGCCCAGGCGAATGCCATGACGTTCTTCAAAAATGTCTTTGTACTGCTTGCGAAGGTCCATGATTGGCTTCATGTTCACTTCGTTGAAGGTAGTCAGCATCGCTGTGCTGTTTTTCGCTTCTAGCAAACGCTCTGCCACACGCTTACGCAGGCGGGTCATCGGAACACGTTTTTCACTGCGATGAGCCAGAGGCGCTTCTGCCTTAGCCTCGACAGCAGGTGCAGGTGCCGCAACAGGAGCCTGTGCTTTACCCTCTTTGACAAACGCTTCGACATCTTCACGGGTGATGCGCCCGCCAACACCGGTACCTTTGACGTCAGCAGCATTGATGCTGTGCTCGCCAAGCAGACGGCGAACCGCCGGGCTCAGTGCTTCGTTCGTTTCTTCAGACAGTGATGCAGTATTGCGCTTGTTAGGCGAGGCTTCTGCTTCAGCAGGAACATCGGCCGTAGGTTCACCGGCAACAGCACCGGCTTTAATTTTACCAATCAACTGCTTGGTTAATACAGTAGTGCCTTCTGTCTCTAGAATTGCTTCCAGAACACCGTCTTCAGGTGCCGGAACTTCCAGCACCACTTTGTCTGTTTCGATATCAACCAGAACTTCATCACGCGTAACGGCATCACCAGGCTGCTTGTGCCAAGTTGCCACTGTCGCATCTGCAACTGATTCAGGTAAATCGGGAACCAGAATTTCGATCGTCATATCGGTTTTGTCCTTATTGTTCCAGTTCTTGTTAATCTATGGTCAACGCTGATTCGATGAGCGCTTTTTGTTGTTTCAAATGAACCGACATGTAACCTACAGCCGGTGAAGCAGATGCCGGACGGCCCGCATAGTTCAAGGCAGCACCTTGCGGTATTGCCGAACGGAAGTTGTGCTGGCTTGAATACCAGGCACCTTGGTTTTGCGGTTCTTCCTGACACCAGATGAAGTCTGTCACGTGCTGGTAATCAGCCAACGCGGCTTCAACGTCTTCTTTCGGGAATGGGTATAGCTGTTCGATACGAACAATAGCTACATCTGTCTGCTCGTTTTTACGGCGTTGTTCTAGCAGGTCGAAGTAAACCTTACCGGAACAGAACACCACGCGTTTAACTTGCTTCGGATCCAAGTCATCAATTTCTGGAATCGCCGGTAGGAAATTACCGATAGCCAAATCATCCATCGTCGAAACACACAGAGGATGACGAAGCAGAGACTTCGGCGACATTACAACCAGCGGACGGCGCATCGGACGAAGCACCTGACGGCGAAGCATGTGATAAACCTGCGCAGGTGTCGACGGGATAATCACCTGCATGTTCTGTTCCGCACAAAGCTGAAGATAACGCTCAAGGCGTGCAGACGAGTGTTCCGGCCCCTGGCCTTCATAGCCGTGAGGTAGCAACATCGTCAGGCCACACATACGGCCCCACTTCTGCTCACCGGAGCTGATGAACTGATCAATGACCACTTGGGCACCGTTGGCAAAGTCACCAAACTGCGCTTCCCAAACCGTCAAGCCACCAGGCTCAGCCGTCGCATAGCCATATTCGAAGGCCAATACCGCAGCTTCTGACAATACCGAGTCAAAAACCTGGAATGCACCCTGCTTATCGTGAACATTGGCAAGCGGAACATAGGTACTGGCATCACTTTGATTATGCAAAACAGCATGGCGGTGGAAGAAAGTACCACGCCCCGAATCCTGACCGGTGATCCGGATACGGTTTCCGTCATCAACCAGGGTAGCGTAGGCCAATGTTTCAGCCATCCCCCAATCAACCAGCTTGTCACCGGCGATCATGGCCTGTCGGTCGTTATACAGTTTCTGGACCCGGCTTTGCAGCTTATGGCTTTCCGGGAACTGACAGACACGCTGGGCAAGTTCTGTGAGACGAGATGGTTCAATGGTATTAGGCCATTCAACCGTCCAGTCGTGACCCAGATACGGAGCCCAATCGACAGAGTGAAGCTTCATCGGACGCCATTCTTTCACTACGCACTCACCACGATCCAGTGCATCACGGTATTCGTTGATCAGTGATGTCGCTGTTTCCAGATCAACGGTATCGTTGTCTGTCAACGCATCGGCATAGATCTTACGCGGAGTCGGATGCTTCTTGATCTTCTGGTACATCAACGGCTGAGTGGCGTTAGGCTCGTCAGCTTCGTTGTGGCCATGGCGGCGGTAACAGACCAGATCAATCACAACATCACGCTTGAAGGTGTTTCGGAAGTCGAGTGCAATACGAGTAACAAAGGCTACCGCTTCAGGATCATCGGCATTGACGTGGAAAATTGGTGCCTGGACCATTTTCGCAATGTCAGTACAGTACTGCGTCGAGCGGGTATCGTTCGGATTCGAGGTCGTAAAACCAATCTGGTTATTGACCACAATTCGAACCGTACCACCGACTCGGTAACCTCGTGACTGAGACATGTTGAATGTTTCAGCGACCACGCCCTGGCCAGCAATTGCGGAATCACCGTGAATGGTGATCGGCAGGACCTGCGAGCCGTCTTTGTCGCCAAGGCGATCCTGTCTTGCACGCACAGAGCCGACAACCACGGGGTTCACAATTTCAAGGTGAGATGGGTTGAATGCCAAAACTAAATGTACATCACCACCTGGCGTTGCAAAATCCGCAGAGAAACCCTGGTGGTATTTTACATCACCGGTTCCCCAAGATTCACCGTGCTTACCGGCGAATTCGTCAAACAAGTCCTGCGGCTTTTTACCCAACACGTTAACCAGCATATTCAGGCGGCCACGGTGCGCCATACCGACGACCACTTCGCGGGCGCCGTTGGTACCGGCGTATCGGATAAGTTCCTTCACCATCGGAATAAGCGCATCCCCACCTTCCAGGGAGAAACGCTTGGCACCCGGGAATTTGGCTCCCAGATAACGCTCCAAACCTTCGGCAGCTGTTAGCTCATCGAGGAAAGTCAGTTTTTCGTCTTTCGAGAATGCACCTTGGCCCACTACCGATTCCAGACGCTGCTGAAGCCAGCGCTTTTCATCAGTATTGGTAATGTGCATGTACTCAGCACCAATCGAACCACAATAGGTTTTTTTCAGCGCATCATAGATTTCAGAAAGCTTCATCGTCTCTTGGCCGATAGCGAAAGAGCCGACATTGAAAGTTTCGTTGAAATCTTCTGCGGTCAGGTTATGGAATTCAGGTTCGAGATCAGGCACTCGCTCCTGCTGCCATAGTCCTAACGGATCTAAGTTTGCATGCTGATGGCCACGGAAACGGTATGCGTTGATAAGCTGCAATACCTTAACCTGTTTCGCATCAACATCTGGGTCGCTGACGGTAGCACTTAGATGGGTTGTCTCTTTAGCCAGACGTCGGAAGTAATCACGAACACGCGAATGCGGTTGCTCGACAGCAACTTCACTCACCACAGGCAAATCACTGAATACGTGACGCCATTTTTCGTCGACTAATTCTGGGTCGCTAAGATACAACTCGTAGAGGTCTTCTACATAAGTTGCATTGGCGCCAGCCAGGTGTGAAGACTCAAGCCAAGCCTTCATAACGCCGTTCTGCATTTTTTTCCCTTAACCACTAGTTATCGCCATTTGCGCCGGTCTCTAGCCCGGGCTTTAAAGCTGGCTTCCGATAGCGAGTCAAGAAGCCAGCA
Source organism: Photobacterium alginatilyticum (assembly GCF_009910675.1). GTDB lineage: Bacteria > Pseudomonadota > Gammaproteobacteria > Enterobacterales > Vibrionaceae > Photobacterium > Photobacterium alginatilyticum. Next base: position 111,411 of record NZ_RSEJ01000008.1, read on the forward strand.
TATCGATAATTCGACTAATTTATACCGCGCGTTTTAGCAACATTGATTTAATGTGGCCTATCGCCTTCGTTGGATTTAATCCCTTAGGACAAACATTTACACAGTTCATGATGCCATGGCAACGAAAAACACTAAAAGCGTCGTCAAGATCTGATAATCGTTCATCTGTTGCAGTATCACGACTGTCAATTAGCCAACGGTAGGCTGCCAGCAGACCTGCCGGCCCGATAAATTTATCCGGGTTCCACCAGAACGATGGGCATGATGTCGAACAGCACGCACACATAATGCACTCATACAAGCCATCAAGATGGGCACGATCTTCCGGCGACTGCAGGTTCTCACGTGACGGCGGCAGTGCATCATCATCAATCAGGAACGGCTTCACTTTGGCATAGTTAGAGTAGAACTGATCCATATCGATGATCAGGTCACGGATAACCGGCAGGCCGGGCAGCGGGCGGATCACTATGGTCTTCTCGCCTGTCAGTGCCGATAACGGTGTAATACACGCCAGGCCGTTCTTGCCGTTCATGTTAATGCCGTCCGAGCCGCAGACACCTTCGCGGCATGAGCGACGGAAGGCAAGTGTCGGGTCTTGCTCTTTCAGCAAGATCAATGCATCCAATACCATCATGTCTGACCCCTCAGGCACCTCAAGGGTGTAGCCTTTCATGTGGGGGGCGCTGTCTACATCTGGGTTATAGCGGTAAATCGAGAAATTCAAATTCATCTTTCATCCCTCCCTTAGTAAGTACGTGCTTTAGGCGGGAACGCCTCTCGATGAACAGGTGACATATTTACATCACGCTTCGACATTTGCTCTGTCTCAGGATTGTAAATTGAATGACATAACCAGTTTGCATCGTCACGCTCAGGGAAGTCGAACCGGGCATGGGCACCACGACTTTCGGTACGGTAATTTGCTGCAACAGCCGTTGCGTAGGCCGTTTCCATCAGGTTTTCCAGCTCCAGACATTCAATACGCTGGGTATTGAACTCGGTAGAGGTATCATCCAGACGGGCTTCCTTCAGACGCTCACGGATAACTTTAAGCTCTTCCAGGCCTGTTGCCATAGCATCACCTTCACGGAATACCGAGAAGTTGTTTTGCATGCACGACTGAAGATCTTTACGAATTTGAACAGGGTCTTCACCCTTCTGAGTGCTGTTCCAGCGGTTAACACGCTCAAGGGAAGCTTCGATGTCAGACTCGGTTGCAGGACGGGCTTCAGCCTGTGCCAGCAGGGTTTCACCAAGGTGCAGACCCGTTGCACGGCCGAATACCACAAGGTCAAGCAGCGAGTTACCACCCAGGCGGTTGGCACCGTGAACCGATACCGAGGCTATCTCACCACAAGCAAACAAGCCCTGGACTTCCTCATCCTGACCAGCAGCATTTTGCTTCACTGCCTGTCCGGATACCTGAGTTGGTACCCCACCCATCATGTAGTGGCAGGTCGGGATCACCGGAATAGGCTCTTTCACCGGGTCAATGTGGGCAAAGGTACGCGACAGCTCACAGATCCCCGGCAGACGAGATTCCAGTACGTCCTTGCCAAGGTGATCCAGTTTCAGCTTGATGTGTGGCCCCCATGGTCCGTCACAGCCACGGCCTTCACGGATTTCGACCATCATCGAACGGGCAACAACGTCACGACCGGCAAGGTCTTTGGCGTTCGGCGCATAACGCTCCATAAAGCGCTCGCCGTCTTTGTTCAGCAGATAACCACCTTCACCACGACAGCCTTCGGTCACCAGTACACCGGCACCGGCAATACCTGTCGGGTGGAACTGCCACATTTCCATATCCTGCATCGGTACACCGGCACGCAGTGCCATACCGACACCGTCACCAGTATTGATGTGGGCGTTAGTGGTCGAGGCATAAATACGGCCTGCACCACCGGTAGCCAAGATAGTGGCCTTCGACTTGAAGTAGCAAATTTCACCGGTTTCCATGCAAAGCGCAGTACAGCCCAGAATCGCTCCATCCTGATTCTTCACCAGATCCAATGCATACCACTCAGAGAAAATCGTGGTCTTGTGCTTAACATTCTGCTGATAAAGCGTATGAAGCAAGGCATGACCGGTACGGTCAGCCGCCGCGGCAGTACGTGCCGCCTGCTCGCCACCGAACTCTTTGGACTGGCCACCAAACGGACGCTGGTAAATCGTACCGTTATCAAAACGAGAAAACGGCAAACCCATTTTCTCCAGCTCGATCACCGATTTAGGACCGTTCTGGCACATATATTCAATGGCATTCTGATCACCAATATAGTCAGAGCCCTTCACAGTGTCATACATATGCCACTGCCAGTTATCCGGGTGCGAATTACCTAGCGCAACGGTAATCCCGCCCTGTGCCGACACGGTATGTGAACGGGTAGGGAAAACTTTAGACAACAGGGCACATTTCAGGCCTTGTTCAGAAATTTGTAGTGCGGCACGCATACCTGCACCACCAGCACCGATTACTACGGCATCAAACTCACGAACTGCAATGCTCACTTACGCACCCCACACAATGAAGAAACCTGAAAACAGGTAGACAAAAAGGACAGCTACAACACCAAACTGAATACCTGCTCGTAGGGCGGCAGGTTTAATATAGTCAGTCAGCACTTGCCACAGACCGATCCAGGCATGGATCAGAACCGACAGCAGCGCCAGCATGGTGAAAACCTTGGTGCTCAGCTTGCCGAAAAACGCGGTCCATGTTTCATAGCTTAGATCCGGGCCAAAGGCGAAGAATCCGACCATGTAAATGGTGTAAAGGGTTAGAATGATTGCCGTTGCGCGAATCAGAATAAAATCGTGTATACCATTACGGCCGATTGTCGATACGTTGTTTACCATACTAGGCCTCCAGCGAAGATAGCTAGAACCGCTACGATTGCGAAGCTCACTTTGGTGCTCGCAATACCGGAATCCATCTCTTCAAAATATCCCATGTCCATCATCAAGTGACGCACGCCCAACACAATGTGATAGAACAATGCTGTCAGTACACCCCACAAAACAATCTTCACAAAAAAACTGTCAACAATGTTGGCAGCACTTGCGAAACCTTCTGGGGAGGAAAGGGAAAGGCCTAATAGCCAAAGTAGGATGGCAACAGAAACAAATGTGATCACGCCTGATACACGGTGCAGGATTGACGCAATCGCCGTCAGAGGAAAGCGAATCGTCTGTAGGTCGAGGTTGACAGGTCTTGGCTTATTTACTTTCACGGTTTGCCCACTCAGCTCCATTGAAGCATTTTATTTTTTTATAGAATTCTCCGATCCGCTTAAGCCAGAAAATACAAACTTAACATCTTTGTAACCTTTGGTTGCAATAATGTTTTAACGGGGACCTAAAAACAAAACGCAACCTAAGTGACTAATATTGCTGACAACTTAAGCTTTCGTTCCTGGCAGCTGCAGAACCAGAGACCTGCGGCGAGTATACGCCCCGTAACAACCAATTACAAATCCCGTTACATGACCTCTAACACGATTTGGAAATTTTGCACGTTTTCAACCAAAGTTATTAACAAGCGCACACAAACAGGCACAAAAATTGACAAATGGCGTCTCAATCGGTACAACAAATGCACATCCGCTTTGGATTAGGATTATAAAAAAGCAAAGGAGATTGTTATGGCAGACAAGAAAGCTACTCTTCACATTGAAGGGGAAGCACCAGTCGAACTGCCGATTCTCGGGGGCTCACAAGGGCCAGATGTAGTCGATGTGCGTAAACTTGGCGCTAACGGTTACTTCACATTCGACCCAGGTTTTCTAGCCACTGCATCATGTGAATCTCAAATTACTTATATTGACGGCGATAAAGGCGTGCTGCTTCACCGTGGCTACCCAATCGACCAATTAGCGAATAACGCTGATTATTTAGAAGTTTGTTATATTCTTTTGTACGGCGAAGTCCCTACGCGTGAACAGTACGAAACATTCCGTACCACTGTTACTCGCCATACCATGGTCCACGAACAAATTGCCAGCTTCTTCCACGGCTTCCGCCGTGACGCTCACCCAATGGCAGTTATGTGTGGTGTAGTTGGTGCGCTTGCCGCGTTCTACCATGACTCGTTGGATATCAATAACGATACTCACCGTGAAATTACGGCTTTCCGCCTGCTGTCGAAAATGCCGACACTGGCTGCAATGTGTTACAAGTACTCAATTGGACAGCCGTTTATCTTCCCACGCAATGATCTTGATTATGCCGAAAACTTCCTGCATATGATGTTTGCGACACCATGTGAAGAATATGAAGTTAGCCCTGTCGTGGCACGTGCAATGGACAAAATCTTTACCCTGCACGCTGATCACGAACAAAACGCCTCGACCTCAACCGTTCGCCTGGCTGGTTCGTCAGGTGCTAACCCGTTCGCCTGTATTGCTGCAGGTATTGCTTCACTTTGGGGACCAGCGCACGGCGGAGCCAACGAAGCCTGTCTGAAGATGCTGGAAGAAATTGGCAGTGTTGACAAAATTCCTGAGTACGTCGATCGTGCGAAAGACAAGGACGACCCATTCCGCCTGATGGGCTTTGGTCACCGTGTCTACAAAAACTACGACCCACGGGCAACGGTAATGCGTGAAGCCTGCCATGAGGTACTGGAAGAGCTGAACATCCAGGATCCGCTGCTAGACGTAGCTATGGAGCTGGAACGCATTGCCCTTTCTGATGAATACTTCATCGACAAGAAACTGTACCCGAATGTTGATTTCTACTCAGGTATTATCCTGAAAGCGATCGGTATTCCAGTTTCTATGTTCACCGTGATCTTCGCCATGTCCCGTACTATCGGCTGGATCGCGCACTGGAACGAAATGCACAACGATCCGGGCAACCGTATCGGCCGTCCTCGCCAGCTGTACACAGGTTACACGCAGCGTGAGTTCAGCCCGATCCACGAACGTGAATAGTCGTACTTGTTATAGATACAGGTTGTAGCCAAAAACAAAAGGTTGAGCAGAAATGCTCAACCTTTTATTTTATTGAATGTTTTATGACACAACCACTAAACCGGATTGTCGATATCAATGAACTTAACATCCAATTTATGTTCGTCAGCCAGCCACTCGCCCAATGACAGGATCCCGTAACGCTCAGTGGCATGGTGACCGGCGCTAAAGTAGTGGATCCCCAATTCTCTCGCCGTGTGCACTGTCCGTTCAGAGATTTCACCTGAAATGAAGGCATCCAGCCCTCTATGGGCAGCCAGATCAATAAAGTCCTGTCCGCCGCCGGTGCACCAGCCGATAGTTTTAATTTCAGCCGGGGCATTGTCGCCAATATGTAACGGTTCGCGATGAAGTGCAATCGACAGGCGCGAGGCCAGCTCTTCCCCTGTCAGCGGCTGCTCAAATTGGCCGTAAACAGAGACAGATTGCGGATTGCCCTCCTCCATTCCACCCAATACTTCGATTTCAAGCAATTCGGCCAGCTTGGCATTGTTACCAAGCTCGGGGTGAACATCTAACGGCAGGTGGTAGGCATAAAGATTAATCCCGTTTTCAATCAAGGCCTTGATCCGACGAAACTTCATGCCGCGAATTTCAGCCGGCTCGCCTTTCCAGAAGTAGCCGTGGTGAACAAGGATAGCATCAGCCTTTTCTTCAATAGCGCGATCAATCAGGGCCTGGCAAGCTGTCACCCCGGTGATCACTTTTTTTACTTCCGACTTACCCTCAACCTGAAGGCCGTTCGGGCAATAGTCTTTGATAAGATGCGGACTCAGCAGCTTGTTTAACACTGCTTCCAATTTGAGGTTGTTCATTATCGCTTCCTTTTATCAGTTAGCATTATTCTATCAGAGGCGATCAAAAAAGCTGCATCACTGCAGCTTTTTCAATATTCTAACTAGCGGCTAGCTAATATAGATCTTGCGAGCCGTATTCCGACTCCTCGAGCCACACAGGCTTGGTACTGGTTTTAACCCAATACCGATGCAGGTAGCTATAGAAACGAGAGCGTTTATCGATCGACAAGAAGATCATAACAGGGAAGCTAATGACGCCGACAAGCACGACAAACACCCGGCGAAAAAAGATGCGGATCTTAGAAAATGACTTGTACATAAGGGCCTCAACAACTGGTCTAACCTGTATAAACAATAATCTAAATATTATTGTCGCACTGCATCACAACGCACATTTTTCGACCAAATTTTTCAATTGACGAGTAAACTAAGTCCCAATATGTCAAATGCTTACAGTAAATTAACAAGCGGAGAACAATTTAGAAACGACATCAATGCGGTGCTTACCTGCCCGTCGCTCACCTGTGGCCCAGCATCAGTTGCTAGTAAGAGCTGGCTCTCTGCCTTTCGGGCTGAGGCAGAAATTCCTGAGCACGCCGAGTATCAGGGAAACCGGCGACTCGGCTTCTATTACCAATGGCTATGGCAGCAGCTGATTGAAGCTCATCCTCACTACCGATTAGTGGCAGAAGAAGTTCAGCTCACGTGGAACAAGCAAACTCTCGGTGCCGTCGATTTTCTGGTCATGAACACCGTCACAAACCAGCTCGAACACTGGGAAGTTGCCATCAAGTTCTACCTTGCCTATCAAGACAGCTGGCCTGGTCCGAATGCCAATGACAACCTCGATAAAAAAACGGCTCGCATGCTGGAGCACCAGTTAGCACTCTGTGATCATCCCGCCTTTAGACAGCAGCTTGCTCCCCAGTTCGGTCAACCCGCTATCAAGCGCCTGATTATGCAAGGTCGGCTGTTTTATCCTCACGACAAAAATACAACAGGCTCAAGTATTGCCATCAACCCGCATGCCCTGGTGGGCACCTGGTGTTATCAGTCACAGGCACCAGGCTTACAACTGAAACAACTGAGCAAGACGCAGTGGATCAGCCCTCCCTGTTACCAGGAGCTCAATATGTATCTTGATACCAATGAGCTATCGATCCCGACACAAGCTGTCGGCCCTGATGATCAAGTCTGGTTCGTAGTGCCCGATCACTGGCCGACGCATAACAGAGACCGTTAATGGCTGTTTACAGGCATAAAAAAACGCCCTCGAAAGGGCGTTTTTATCCGCTAGATAATCTTACAGACCAGCGTCGGCAAATACCTTACTGACAATTTCCTGCGCTTCTTGCTCAATAAGGGCTAAGTGCTCCTTACCTTTGAAGCTTTCGCAGTAAATCTTGTAGATATCTTCGGTGCCTGATGGACGCGCAGCAAACCAACCATTCTCGGTGGTCACTTTCAGGCCGCCAATTGCCGCACCATTACCTGGCGCATGCGTCAGACGGGCTGTGATTGCATCACCAGCCAGAGTCTCTGCAGCCACCATTTCAGGAGACAACTTGCTCAGTACTGCTTTCTGCTCACCGTTGGCGACAGCCTGAAGACGGTTGTATTGCGAAGCGCCGTGCTTGTCAGCCAGTTCTTCGTAGTACTGCTGCGGGTTCTTACCGGTAACAGCCGTGATTTCAGCCGCCAGCAGACATAGCAGAATACCATCTTTGTCGGTAGACCAAGGCGTACCGTCCATGCGCAAGAAAGATGCCCCAGCACTTTCCTCACCACCGAAACCTAGCTCACCTGAATACAGGCCATCAACGAACCATTTGAAACCAACCGGTACTTCACACAGCTCACGGCCCAGATCAGCCACAACACGGTCAATCAGCGCACTGGATACCAGTGTTTTACCAACGGCCACTTCCTGGCTCCAGTCCGGACGGTGACGGTAAAGGTAGTCAATACACACTGCAAGGAAGTGGTTAGGGTTCATCAGGCCGGCAGGCGTAACGATACCATGGCGGTCATAGTCAGGGTCGTTACCGAAAGCCAGATCGTAGTTGTCTTTGTGTGCCAGCAGGCCAGCCATCGCATAAGGCGACGAGCAGTCCATACGGACCACACCATCTTTATCCAGCGACATAAAGCGGAAAGACGGGTCGATAGACTCGTCGACCAGCGTCAGATCCAACCCGTAGTGACTGGCAATCTGGCGCCAGTATTCAATGCCAGAACCACCGAGTGGATCAACACCGATTTTAAGGTTAGCTTTCTGGATTGCAGCCATATCGATAACGTTGACCAAGTCATCAACATACGGTGCAACCAGCTCTTGCTCGACCACCAGCTCACTGGCAAATGCCTGCTCAATCGACACACGCTTCACATCGACCATGCCATTGGCAATGATCTCGTTGGCACGCTTTTCGATCGCGGTAGTCAGTTCACCTTCGGCAGGACCACCATGGACAGGGTTGTACTTGATACCACCGTCCTGAGGCGGGTTGTGAGACGGGGTGATCACAATGCCATCAGCTTTGTCAGCATTGGCTTTGTTATGACACAAAATAGCGTGAGAGACACCCGGAGTCGGGGTATAGCCACGCCCTTGCTGGATCACTACCTTCACATTGTTCGCAACCAGCACTTCTAGCGTAGAAGTGAACGCAGGCTCAGACAGCGCATGAGTATCCTTACCCAAAAACAGCGGACCTGTCACACCTTTAGCAGCACGTACTTCTGCAACAGCCTGAGCGATAGCCCAGATATGATGCTGGTTGAATGTACCTTTATCAGCCGTACCACGGTGACCAGAAGTACCAAAGGCAACTTTCTGCTGTGGTTCAGTAACGCTCGGCTCAATAAGAAAATAATTTGCCACTAACGCGGGAATGTTATGCATATCTTCTTGCTGAGCACGCTGCCCGGCACGAGGATGGATTGCCATTAACTTATCCTTGTAATAAAAAGGCGAAACGCCAGTTAAATTTCACCGCAAACTTTGTCGATAATATCTGCACCGAAGTTCATTTTGCCCATCAACTGCTCAACCATCTGACGTTTGCGATCAGTATTCGTATTCGTTATTACCCAGAACGGAGTCTCTGGGATTGCTTTCGGCTTAGTCGTTTTACCACTCGCCAGCAGTGTGTCTTTGCTCTCGGCAAAGTAAATGCGGGTACGACCTTTGATTGCCGCAGCTTCTGTAAAGCCTTTCGGATCGATACGATAAAGCGACGACAAGATCATCATGAAGCGACCGATGGCTTTTTCCTGGACGGCGAATTCATCTGAAATCAACAACGATCGCATCTCTTTCACGCGATCCATTTTCGTTACGTTACCCGCGTCTTTACTTACCACGATACCTTTCGGTCGAACAGGCATAACCACTTCAGGCTGCTGTTCACTCTGCTCAGGCACCATTAGCAGGCGGCGCAAAATGTCAGATGCACTCTCGCCAATATGCTGGGTTTGGCTGGCAATATAACGATATAGCTCTTCGTCTACCTCAATACTCTTCATCGTAGTGTTCATTATCGTTCCGTTTGAAAATCACCGTGAGATTATAACGTGATCCGAGGTTATACTCTACGGTAAAGCGTTATCAACAAGAGAAAATAGTCAGTGAATCTTCATTACCAAGTGGACGGACAAGGTGAGGCGATCATTTTGATCCACGGCCTTTTCGGCAGTGCCGACAATCTGGGATTGCTTGCCAGATCTTTGAAAGATAAATATAAAGTGATCAGCATCGATCTTCGGAACCATGGCCGCTCCCCCCATTCAGATACATTTACCTACCGCGAAATGGCTGCCGACGTCCTGAAGGTCATCGACCTATGTGATATAGAGCGGTTCTCGCTCATTGGCCATTCCATGGGCGGAAAAGTTGCCATGGCAATGACCGAGCTGGCTGCCCCCCGTTTCAACCATTTAATCGTCCTGGATATGGCGCCGGTCCATTACCGCGTACACCGCCACCAAAATGTCTTTGCCGGCCTGCGGGAAGTCGCCAGGCACACCGTTGGTAAACGCAGCGAAGCAGAGACGCACCTGGCTAAACATGTGCTCGAACCGGGCGTACGGCAGTTTTTGCTCAAGTCGTTTGCCAAAACAGACAGCGGCTATCACTGGCGCTTCAATGTCGAGGGCCTGATCGCCAATTACGATACCATTATGGGGTGGCAGGAAGTGTCTGAATTTCGAGGTAAGACCTTGTTCGTCAAGGGCCAGAATTCGGAATATATCCTGCCGGAGCACAGAGAATCTATTGCGCGCCAGTTTCCTTCGGCCAAGGCCCACATGGTGGCAAATACCGGACACTGGCTGCATGCCGAGAAACCTGAGACGGTAAACCGTATTATTCTGAACTTCTTACAGTCGGCTTAGGGCGAATCAAGCGCCCCTATACCGTTAACAGGCACCTATTGTCTGTGTTATAGTGCGCGCCTAGCTCGGCTTCAACTGCTGTAAGGAGACAGAAATGTTATATGAGCACATGGAACTGCTTGAATCAATTGGGCTGGACTTGTTGTTCGCCGCAATATTTTTCTTTATCGGCATGGCCATAAAGGATGTACTGAAGCAGGGTAATGTGCCACCATTTGGCCGAAAAATTGTCTGGCTTGTCCTGTTTCTGGGCTGCGCCGGGTTTATCACCAAGGGCCTGATCCAGATTAGCTGGGAAGGCGCAGGCATTGGTTAACATTTATAGCTAAATTCAGCAACTGTCGAGCGCGCAACAAAGCCGAACCATGAAATAGAACATGCTCAGGCAACAGAGCTAGTGATGATCAACCGCAATATCGAACATTCAAGTGATGAACTTCATCGTTCGGACAGATGATCATTAACATTCAGGGCCAGCGCCCTGATAAGATTTATGTATATCGTTATCATCAAGGATAACGGTCAACAACTAATATACGGGTAATCTCTACTATGGCGAGTGTAGGACTCTTCTTTGGTAGCGACACAGGTAATACAGAAGCTGTCGCTAAAATGATCCAGAAGCAACTGGGCAAAAAACTGGTTGAAGTAAAAGATATCGCTAAAAGCAGCAAAGAAGATATCGACAACTTTGATCTGCTACTGTTAGGTATCCCTACCTGGTACTACGGCGAAGCGCAGTGTGACTGGGATGACTTCTTCCCTGAGCTAGAAGGTATCGACTTCTCGACTAAGCTTGTTGCTATTTTCGGTTGTGGTGACCAAGAAGATTACGCAGAGTACTTCTGTGACGCTATGGGCACGGTTCGCGAAATCGTAGAAGGCCGCGGCGCAACTATCGTTGGCCACTTCCCGACAGAAGGCTTTGAGTTTGAAGCGTCAAAAGCACTTGTTGACGACAACCACTTCGTTGGCCTTTGCATCGATGAAGATCGCCAGCCGGAACTGACTGACGAGCGTGTAGAGAAGTGGGTAAACCAAATCTACGACGAAATGTGTCTGGCTGAACTGGCCGACTAATCGTCACAGTTACGCCCAATAAACGCGCCCTCTGGCGCGTTTTTTATTTCTGTAATCGCAATCAGATCTGCATACCTCAACATAGCTTACATACCCTAACCGCATATAAACAACGGCGCATATAAGAGCTTAATTCATGAGAAGATTTCACGGCGGTATTGAGTACGATTAGCATTTTTATTCCACTACGTTAACTTCAGACAAGTTCTGAAATAACAGCAGTATTGGGAAATATATGATATTCCGAACCTCATTCCCCAGAGTAGCCGCCACTTCTTTAGGGGCGATGCTATACTAGCCAGCCGGAAAATCATTATCATCCTCGGCCAACCCCAACTACTAGCACGAAGAGTACACCTACATTTTTGTAACAAGCCTGCAAAGTAAAGAAAAGTTACATATCAGGTAGATTCATCGCTTTTTAAGGTTTATTGTTACCTTGTCGTCACTTATAATAAATAGATATGAGAAAGACTACCGCTTCATGTTGTTGCGGCTAGCCAATAGGAAACTCGGATGTCAGATAATAATCACGCACTTAAACAAGCAGGCTTAAAAGTTACGCTTCCGCGTCTTAAAATTCTGGAAGTATTGCAGCAGCCTGATTGCCAACACATTAGTGCTGAAGACTTATACAAGAAACTAATCGATATTGGTGAAGAGATTGGCCTGGCAACGGTTTACCGCGTACTGAACCAATTTGATGATGCTGGTATTGTGACTCGCCACCACTTCGAAGGTGGTAAATCAGTATTTGAACTGGCCACTCAGCACCATCATGACCACCTGGTTTGTCTTGATTGTGGAAAGGTTATTGAGTTTTCTGACCAAGTTATCGAACAGCGTCAGAAAGAGATTGCTTCCAGCTTCAACGTTCGCCTGACTAACCACAGCCTGTACCTCTATGGTCACTGCATGGAAGGTGACTGTAACGAAAACCCAGAGCTGCACGATCAAAAATAATTAATGCCCTAAGCCTTCACTGCGATATATAAACTATGACAGATGGCGGCTTAGACGCTCGACACTAAATCAAAAAACCAGCCAAGCGGCTGGTTTTTTTATGGGATCAAAAAGCCAGCCTTAGCTGGCTTTGCTGTTAATCGCCAATCTTGGCCCAAGTATCACGCAGGCCAACCGTGCGGTTAAACACCAGTTTCTCTTTAGATGACTCTTTGCTATCGGCACAGAAATAACCCATACGCTCAAACTGGAACGCTTTCTCCGCTTCAGCATCAGCCAACGACGGCTCTACGACACCTTGCTTAATGGTCAGTGATTCCGGGTTGATCACAGAGACAAAGTCATCAGCAGCGCCAGGGTTCGGTACCGTGAACAAACGATCGTACAGACGAATTTCAGCAGGGATACCCGCTTCCGCTGATACCCAGTGGATCACACCCTTCACCTTGCGGCCATCTGTTGGGTTCTGACCCAGCGTTTCGTTATCGTAAGTACAGAAGATGGTAGTGATATTACCTTCTTCGTCTTTCTCGATACGTTCAGCCTTGATCACATAGGCACCGCGCAGACGCACTTCTTTACCCAGCACCAGACGCTTGTACTTCTTGTTTGCTTCTTCACGGAAGTCTTCACGCTCGATATACAGCTCACGAGTGAAAGGTACTTCGCGGGTTCCCATCTCAGGCTTATTCGGATGGTTCGCTACATTCAAGATTTCCGCTTCACCGTCAAAGTTTTCGATAACAACTTTAACTGGATCCAGAACGGCCATTGCACGAGGTGCATTTTCGTTTAGATCATCACGGATACAAGATTCCAGTGAGCCCATCTCGATGGTGTTGTCTTGCTTAGTTACACCAATGCGCTTACAAAACTCGCGGATAGAGGCAGAAGTAAAGCCACGACGACGCAGGCCAGAGATAGTCGGCATACGCGGATCATCCCAACCAGAAACCAGATTATCGGTTACCAGCTGGTTTAGCTTACGCTTGGACATAACCGTGTACTCAAGGTTCAGGCGGCTGAACTCATACTGACGCGGCTGGCAGTCAATCGTAATGTTATCCAGTACCCAGTCGTACAGACGGCGGTTATCCATAAACTCCAGGGTACAGATAGAGTGCGTAATACCTTCCAGCGCATCAGAGATACAGTGCGTGAAATCGTACATCGGATAGATGCACCACTTGTCGCCAGTCTGGTGGTGAGTGGCGAAACGCACACGGTAGATAACCGGATCACGCATCACCATAAACGGTGACGCCATGTCTATCTTGGCGCGAAGGCACATCTTGCCCTCTTCCACTTCGCCATTTTTCATTTTATCGAACAGCGCCAGGTTTTCTTCAACGCTGCGATCACGGTATGGGCTGTGTTTACCCGGCTCAGTCAATGTGCCGCGGTATTCACGCATTTGCTCTGGACTTAGCTCATCAATATACGCTAAGCCTTTATTAATCAATTCAATAGCAAACCCGTATAGCTTGTCGAAGTAGTTTGATGAATAGCAAATCTCACCGCTCCACTCGAAGCCCAACCAGTTAACATCGTTCTTAATAGACTCAACGTATTCGATGTCTTCTTTCTCAGGGTTAGTATCGTCGAAACGTAAATTACATTGACCCTGATAGTCCTGAGCAATACCGAAGTTCAAACAAATTGATTTAGCATGACCGATGTGCAGGTAGCCGTTCGGCTCCGGCGGGAATCGGGTATGTACGCTTGTATGTTTGCCACTTGCTAAATCCGCATCAATGATCTGGCGGATAAAGTTAGTTGGACGAGCTTCAGATTCACTCATCTATTACACCTCGTGTGCTTACAGGATTTTAGAACCCTCTATGATCCATAAATATGGTGCACGACTCAACAAATAGTGTGCATTGTTTGTCGATATGTATAAAAAAACCCCGCTATCGCAGGGCAATATAAACAGATGACACCCAATTCGAGCATCAATATACCCAAGCAACCTCAAGATGCAGGGCAACCCAAGCCTAAAACTACCAGGGCAGCTTCGGAATACACTTCGGGGAAAGCGTATTCGGAAACTAGCAAGGCACAACCCGCCGAACCAGAGCGGAGCCTTGCAGTAGCGATGGCCAAGCCTCAGTGTAAGCTTGTTTTGGAAAAAAAACGGCCTCCAACAAGAGGCCGCTCTTCACGCCGTTGTCCAGTCTCCCTAACCAGGAGCCCGGCTTTAGGTCATTAAGGCAGTTTTACCGAAGAGAGATCTTCAGATACCGGGATTTTTTTCATTTCGCCAGCAACGATTTCCGCCAGCGGGCCAAGGATAACCTGAATATTGTTGGTACCAAGTTTAACCACACCCATGGCACCCAGAGCCTTCAGAGTTTTCTCATCAGCCAGGCTGCTGTCTTTCAGTGTCAGGCGCAGACGCGTGATACATGCATCGATGTTCTCAAGGTTACCGTGGCCACCCAGCGCTTTCAGGTACTGTTTTGCCAGCTCACCCGTTTCTTCTGAACCCGCAACAGAGCCTTCTTCGGCATCATCGTCTTCACGACCCGGTGTTTTCAGGTTGAACTTAACAATGACAGTACGGAAGATTGCGTAGTACAGACCGAAGAATACCAAGCCTTGAACAATTAGCATGTACCAGTTAACCGCTAGCGGGTTACGCGTAGACAGCACCATATCGACCAGACCAGCCGAGAAGCCGAAGCCAGCAATCCACTGCATTGATGCCGCAATGTATACAGACAAGCCAGCCAGTGCTGCGTGAACAACGTATAGCGCAGGAGCCAGGAACATGAAGGCAAATTCTAGCGGCTCAGTTACACCAGTGAAGAATGATGCGAAACCGGCTGCAATCATGATTGAAGCAACTTTTTCTTTATTCTTCGCTTTCGACGTATGGTACATCGCAAGCGCCGCACCTGGCAGACCGAACATCATAATTGGGAAGAAGCCAGCCTGATACATACCAGTCACACCCGGCGTCGCCACACCTTCAGCAATAGATTTCGCGCCACCAAGGAAGTTAGGGATATCGTTGATACCGGCAACGTCAAACCAGAATACAGAGTTCAGTGCGTGGTGAAGGCCGACAGGAATCAATAGACGGTTAAAGAATGCATAGATACCAGCACCTATCTCACCCATACCCTGGATACCTTCACCGAAGTTCACAAGACCACCATAAACGGCTGGCCAGATGTACATCAGGATGAAAGCAATAAAGATACCGGCGAATGACGTCAGGATAGGAACCAGACGCTTGCCCGAGAAGAATGCCAGGGCTTTGTGAAGTTCTACAGCAGAGAAGCGGTTATAGATTTCAGCAGATACGATACCGACTAAGATACCGACAAATTGGTTATTGATCTTCGCGAATGCTGCAGGCACTGCGCTAGGGTCAATGCCTTGAATTTGTGCAACTGCGCCCGGAGACAGCAGCGTTGTTACGACTAAAAAGCCAACAAAACCAGAAAGTGCTGCTGCACCATCTTTATCTTTAGACATACCGTACGCAACACCAATTGCGAACAATACAGACATGTTATCAATAATAGCGGCACCAGCCTTGATCAAAAAGGCAGCCAGTGCACTGTTTGCACCCCAGCCGTTCGGATCAATCCAGTAACCAATACCCATTAATATTGCGGCGGCAGGGAGTGTGGCAACAGGTACCATCAACGCCTTACCTACTTTCTGAAAATATCCAAGAATATTCACCCTTAGTTCCCCCTATGGTTTTCTTAGATGCGATCCAGATAACTTTTTTTAGTTATCCGATTAAGTTATTTGCAGTGTAAGAGAATAATTTCGCCCCGCAAATTAAAACCTCATCAATTGTGATCTTTATCACCTGATTAACTAACAATAGAGCGATTTTGCTAGCCCGATCATAAAACTTATTTTATTATCCAAAACAAAGGTAATATGCCGCTAAGATTTAATCGTATTTTCTACTAGGAATGAGGTATCACCGTGAGACTAATCCCGCTGAATAAAGCTAAAGATGTAGGTTTGTGGTCCGCTCGCTATATCGCTGATTCTATTAACAAATTTCAGCCAACAGCCGACCGTCCTTTTGTATTAGGTTTACCAACTGGTGGTACTCCACTGGCAACATACAAGCGTTTAATCGAGCTTTATGAAGCTGGAGAAGTAAGTTTTAAGCACGTTGTTACCTTCAACATGGATGAGTATATCGGTATCTCGGCCGACCACCCTGAGTCATACCGCAGCTTCATGTACAACAATTTCTTCCAGCACATTGATATTCAAGAAGAAAATATCAATCTCCTGAATGGTAATACTGACGATCACGAAGCCGAGTGTCAGCGTTACGAGGACAAGATCAAATCTTACGGTAAAATTAATCTGTTCATGGGCGGCGTAGGCAACGACGGACATATTGCGTTCAACGAGCCGGCTTCTTCGCTGGCATCACGCACCCGTATCAAAACACTGACCGAAGACACCCGTATTGCAAACTCGCGCTTCTTTGACGGTGATATGGATCAGGTACCTAAGTACGCACTAACCATCGGCGTTGGTACGTTGCTGGATGCACGGGAAATCATGATTCTGGTTACCGGCCACAACAAGGCTCAGGCTCTTGAAGCCGCCGTTGAAGGTTCGGTTAACCACCTGTGGACGGTATCTGCCCTTCAGCTACACCCTAAATCACTGATTGTCTGTGACGAACCGTCAACACAGGAGCTGAAAGTCAAAACTGTGAAATACTTCCAGGAACTGGAAGCTGAAAACATCAAGAACCTGTAATAGGAGTTGTTCATGTACGCGCTTACCAACTGCCGTATTTTTACCGGTAGCGATGTGCTGAATAACCACGCCGTCATTATTGACGGCGTGAACATTCACGCTATTTGCCCTGCTGACGAGCTACCTCAAGATATTGAAACACTGGATCTGGACGGGGCCAACCTGACACCAGGCTTCATCGATCTGCAGCTCAACGGCTGCGGCGGCGTCATGCTAAACGATGAGATCAATGCCGATACCATCCACACCATGCACCGCGCCAACCTGAAATCAGGCTGCACCAGCTTCTTGCCGACGCTGATCACCTCGTCTGACGAAGATATGAAAGCGGTCATTGCCGCAGCCCGCGAATATCATGCCCAGTATCAAAACCACTCGCTCGGTTTGCACCTGGAAGGTCCTTACCTAAACGTGATGAAAAAAGGTATCCACAGTGTCGATCACATCCGTCGTTCCGATGACGCCATGATCCAGACCATCTGTGACAATGCCGATATCGTGGCCAAGGTAACACTGGCACCGGAACAGAACTCCCACGAGCATATCCGACAGCTGGCCGAGGCCGGTATTGTTGTTTCTGCAGGCCATACCAATGCCACCTATGTCGAGGCGCGCAAAGGCTTTGAGGCCGGTATCAGCTTTGCGACCCACCTGTTTAATGCCATGACACCGATTGCCGGCCGCGAGCCAGGCATGGTCGGAGCCATCTACGATACACCGGATGTCTACACCGGGGTGATAGCGGACGGTTTTCATGTAGATTATGCCAATATTCGTATGGCTCACAGGATGAAAGGCGAAAAACTTGTTTTGGTCACCGATGCAACTGCACCAGCAGGAGCAGACATTGATCACTTTATTTTTGTCGGTAAGAAAGTATATTACCGTGATGGCAAGTGTGTGGATGAAAATGGCACACTTGGCGGTTCGGCACTAACCATGATTGAAGCAGTTCAAAACAGTGTCGAGCATGCAGGTATCGCCCTGGACGAAGCGATTCGTATGGCAACCCTGTATCCTGCTCGTGCCATAGGTGCGGACAAGACACTGGGAGCCATCAAAAAAGGCATGGTTGCTAACCTGGCTATTTTTGATCGTGACTTCCATGTTCGGGCGACTGTTGTTAACGGTGAATACGAGCAGAACTAACTATGACAGGCGGACAAATTGGTAATGTAGATCTGGTAAAGCAGCTTAACAGTGCAGCTGTTTACAGACTCATTGACTTGCAAGGCCCTATTTCACGTATCCAGGTAGCAGACGTAAGTCAGCTGGCTCCTGCAAGCGTTACTAAAATCACCCGCCAATTGCTTGAGCGCGGCCTGATCAAAGAGGTCGCGCAGCAAGCTTCCACCGGTGGACGACGTGCCATTTCGCTGACGACAGAGTCAGCACCTTTCCATTCGATTGCGATCCGGCTTGGACGCAACTATATCGAATTGACCATTTACGATTTGAGCGGCAAGCACATAGCCAGCGCCGCTCATCAGTTTAACTACGCCAACCAGCAAGAACTGACTGACGGCCTGCTTGGCCATATCCGCCAGTTCATCGCAGACAACCAAAATATCATGCGTGAGCTGGTCGCTTTCGGTATTACCCTGCCGGGACTGATTGATCCGGAAACCGGGGTAGTCGAATATATGCCGCATATTGAAGTGGACAACTTTCCGCTCTCGGAAATTATCAGCGAGAAATTCGGCGTTTCCTGCTTTGTCGGTAACGACATCCGGGGCCTGGCGTTAGCCGAACACTATTTCGGCGCAAGTCAGGACTGCAAAGATTCAATCCTGATCAGTGTCCACCACGGTACCGGTGCCGGGATCATCGTGAACGGGCAGGTATTCCTTGGCTTTAACCGTAATGTCGGTGAGATTGGCCATATCCAGATTGATCCGCTCGGCGACAAGTGCCAGTGCGGCAACTTCGGCTGCCTGGAAACAGTGGCGGCAGATCCGGCCATCATCAAGCAGGTTCAGAACCTGCTGGCCCAAGGTTACCGTAGCAGCCTGCAGGATCTGGAGGAGGTGACTATGCCAGCCATCTGCGAAGCAGCCAATAAGGGTGACGAACTGGCCAGCCAGGCACTGATCAAGGTCGGTAATCAACTCGGCAAGGCACTGGCTATGACGATTAATTTATTCAACCCGCAAAAAATCGTGGTTGCCGGCAATATCATCCAGGCCAAAGATGTCGTTTTTCCGGCCATCCGACGCTGTGTCGAAACCCAGTCACTATCAACGTTCCATAAAGATCTGCCGATTGTAGAATCTGAGCTCTATAGCCAGCCTACCATCGGGGCTTTTTCAATGATCAAGCGGGCTATGCTAAACGGCGTGCTGCTTCAGCGACTGCTTGAAGATTAGGGCCGACAACACAGCGCCTGACTGCATGCCAATCTCATAGCACAGCAGTTTTTTCGCCACACTAAAAAGGGGCATGTACCGGACAGGTACATGCCCCTTGTGGTATATTGCGCAAAAAATTAAGCCCCTGCACCCAAACTACACTATTGCTTATGCGATAACGCTATCGGGAATACAATAAGAAAGGATAACTAGTCTCAACATGGAACTTATTTTTATCATAGCCGCCTTCCTGGCTGGCTTTATAGCCCTGAGGTGCAAGCTTCCTCCTCTGGTAGGCTTCCTTGTCGCGGGATTTGCCCTCAATAGCGCAGGCTACCAGTCAACCGAAGTCCTCAGTGTCCTGGCCGATCTCGGCGTTACCCTGCTACTGTTCTCGATTGGCCTCAAACTCGATGTCAAAACCCTGCTTGCCAAAGAGATCTGGGGAGGGGCGACACTGCATAACCTGCTGACAACCGGCCTCTTTACCCTTGCCCTACTGGCTTTGAAACAACTCGGTCTTGGAATGCTCAGCGAGCTGGATATGGTGCAGCTTGGCCTGCTTGCCTTCGCACTCTCATTTTCAAGTACCGTTTTTGCGATCAAGGCACTGCAGGAAAAAGGCGAGCTCAACTCTACCTACGGCACCCTTGCCATTGGGGTGCTGGTCATGCAGGATATTTTTGCCGTTATATTCCTGACCGTTTCGACCGGCAAGGTGCCAGAAATCACGGCGTTGGCCTTGTTTGCCCTGCCCCTATTGCGTCCGTCACTGTTTAAAATTCTCGACAAGGCCGGCCACGGGGAAATGCTGGTACTATATGGGATTTTCCTTGCCCTGGTCGCCGGTGCCGGTCTGTTCGAGGCTGTCGGCATGAAGGCCGATTTGGGCGCTCTGATCCTGGGTATGATGCTAGCCGCTCACCCCAAGGCCTCGGAGCTGTCAAAATCATTGTTCAACCTGAAAGAGCTGTTGCTTGTCTGCTTCTTCCTCAACATAGGCCTGTCAGAAGAGCCGACTCTCGACGGCTTCCTGATGGCCATTTTGCTGCTACTGCTGCTGCCGATAAAAGGCATCCTCTACTACGTCATCTTTAACCTGTTCCGCTACCGGGTCCGGACGTCACTGCTTGGTACGCTCACCTTGTTCAACTACAGCGAGTTCGGCCTCATTGTCGGCGGGCTGGCGTACAGTCTGGGAATGCTGCCGGGCAACTTTCTGGTAGCCATCGCCATTGCCGTCTCATTGTCATTCCTGATCGCGGCTCCACTCAACAGCATCGGCCACCGGTTATACAAAGATGCCTCGAAGTGGCTAAAAGAGTTTGAGCCCGACCAACTTAATTCGAGCGATAAACTGATTGACCTCGGTAACAAGAAAATCATGATTCTAGGCATGGGCCGTATTGGTTCTGGTGCCTACGATGAGCTAGTCGCACGCTATGGCGAGCAAGTCATCGGTATCGAGACCCGTGAAGACTCCGTCCAACTCCACCGAGCAGCCGGGCGCAATGTGATCCACGGCGATGCCACCGACCCCGATTTCTGGGCTCGTGTTATCTCACGCCACAACACTGAACTGATTTTGCTGGCTATGCCTCATAGTCAGGCCAACAGCTTTGCCCTGGAACAGATTCGTGAGGGTCATTACCAAGGTAAGATCGCGGCGATAGCCAAATACAGTGATGATGAAGCCCTGCTCAGCGAACTGGGGGTCGATGCGGCATTCAACATTTACAACGAGGCAGGTAGTGGGTTTGCCCGCCATGTCTGTGAGCACCTGTCGCCCGATATAAAACCACTCTAGCCCCCCAACCATTCTTCACTTTTTATAACGGCAGCCTCGGCTGCCGTTTGTTTTTTCGTTCAAAAAACCAGCCAGCAATAGATAAAATTCAGATAAAGTCTTTTTTATTAGATAATATTCACCGACAAGGCTTTTCTTCAATTGAATTGAGATTAATGGTTGCTTTATTTTACCGAATACGCAATTTTAACAATTAAGAACGGGAGACGTTAGCAGCAAGGAGTAAGAATTAAGTCTCTAGACTAGGAACTAGATACTCAATTCTTACTCCCTCCCAAACAATTATGGATAGCGACAAGCGATTTAAAAGTTGGAGTCAGAAGTATGTGTTCAGTATTCGGTATCTTAGACATCAAGAGTGATGCAGCAGCGTTGCGCGAAACCGCGTTAGAAATGTCCAAGAAAATGCGTCATCGCGGTCCTGACTGGTCAGGTATCTACTCGTCAGATAAAGCCATTCTGGTGCACGAGCGCCTGGCTATCGTTGACCTAAACAGCGGTGAGCAACCTCTGTACAACGAAGATAAAACACATGCTCTTGCGGTAAACGGTGAAATTTACAACCACAAAGAACTTCAGGCTGAGTTTGCACCCGACTACCCTTTCCAGACTGAGTCTGACTGTGAAATTATTCTGGCGCTCTACAAGGAGAAAGGCCCGGAACTGCTTGACTACCTCAACGGTATTTTTGGCTTCATCCTTTATGATGAGACGGAAGATGCTTATCTGATCGGTCGTGACCATATCGGTATTATCCCGCTGTACCACGGCTATGACGAACACGGTAACTACTATGTTGCTTCTGAAATGAAATCACTGGTACCGGTTTGTAAAACCATCAGCGAGTTTCCTCCTGGCCACTTTCTATGGAGCAAGAAAGGCGAGCCGGTGCGTTACTACAAGCGTGACTGGATGGAATTTGACACTGTTGCCGACGCAGAGACTGATAAAGTTGCACTGACTAATGCCCTAGAGAGTGCGGTTAAGCGTCAGCTAATGACAGATGTTCCATACGGTGTGCTGTTGTCAGGTGGTTTGGATTCATCTGTCATCTCCGCTATCACCAAAAAGTTCGCAGCCCGTCGTATCGAAGATGACGAGCAATCTCAAGCATGGTGGCCGACATTGCACTCCTTTGCTATCGGTCTTGAAGGTGCGCCTGATTTAAAGGCGGCAAAAGTGGTAGCAGACAGCATTGGTACCGTTCACCATGAACTGACCTATACGGTTCAGGAAGGCTTGGATGCCATTCGTGATGTGATTTACCACATTGAAACTTACGATGTCACGACAATCCGTGCTTCAACGCCAATGTACCTGATGTCACGTAAGATCCGTGCTATGGGGATCAAGATGGTGCTTTCCGGCGAAGGGGCAGATGAAGTCTTCGGTGGCTACCTTTACTTCCACAAAGCACCGAACGCAAAAGAGTTCCACGAAGAAACAGTACGTAAACTGCTGGCTCTAAACATGTTCGACTGTGCCCGTGCCAACAAGTCAATGGCTGCCTGGGGCATCGAAGCACGTGTACCGTTCCTGGACAAGGAATTCCTTGAAGTGGCAATGCGCCTGAACCCAGAAGATAAAATGTGCGGTAACGGTAAGATGGAGAAACACATCATCCGTGAATGCTTCGGTCACTACCTACCAGAATCCGTTGCATGGCGTCAGAAAGAGCAGTTCTCTGATGGTGTTGGTTATAGCTGGATTGACTCACTAAGAGAGGTTGCCGAAGCCAAGGTTACCGAGCAGCAGCTTGAAACAGCCAAGTTCCGTTTCCCGTACAACACGCCGACAACCAAAGAAGGCTATATGTACCGTGAAATCTTTGAAGAGCTGTTCCCGCTTGAAGATGCCGCGAAATGTGTACCTGGCGGCCCGTCAATCGCCTGTTCAAGTGCCAAGGCCATTGAGTGGGACGAGAGCTTCAAGAACAGTGCCGATCCATCAGGTCGTGCTGTAGCTGCCGTTCACAACGAAGCCTACGAACAAAAAGCCTAACGGTTTAGTCATAATCTAAATACTGAAACGAGAGCCATGAGCTCTCGTTTTTGTTTTTGCTCTCATTGCCTTTCTCCTCCCCTTTTCAAGGGGAGGCTGGGAGGGGTTAACTCACAAAATGCAGGCATAAAAAAACCGCCTTCCGGCGGTTTTTCTCAAAACTCGATACTAGCATCTCGAGACTGGGGATTAACGCTCCCAGTATGCCTCTTCCAGGCTGTCTTCACGCTCTGGCAAACCACGGGACAGACGTGGAGAGTGCTGTGCAAGCACTTCGTAGCTTACACGATTCGAGTACAGACAAACCTGCGAGAACGACGAGTAGGTCAGGAAGTTATGCTGGTGCTTGCTTGATTTAGGCACATTCTCTTTGTGGTAACGGTTAGCTGACATATCGTGCAGCAGGGCTGACAGTGCACCGTCACCGGCACCATTGGTATTTTTGATGCGCTCTGGGCCACCCATGTACGGTGCTATGTGAGAAAAGACCTTCAATGGCTGCTCACATTCTTTCTTCAGCATCGGGCGGCTGAACTCATAACGGTTGAACTCAGGGATATCACCCGGCAACAGCGGCAAGCTGGTTTCGCGCTTCGCATCATCTTCGGTGTAACCTGCAGTATACAAACCGACAGGGCCTGCGGTGCACAGTACCAGATCCACCCACTCCAGGGTTTTCTCAGAAGCCACAAGCGGGTCTGCTTCGCCAGTCAGTGCTTCAGCTTCATCTTCGTTCATCGCAACAACCGTCACATGGTCGCGGAGGAAATCACGCCACCACTGCGGATCGTCTTCAATAACAAACTTAGTACCCAGCGTCAGTACCACAGGTACATCATGCTTTTTCGCATACTCAATCGCACGCATAGTCGCTTCCGGCATCGGATCGCCTTCTTTACAACGCACCAGATAAGCGGTCAGTACCAAAGCAGAAGCATTTTCGAATACCGTCTCTGGAATGCTGTTCGGATCGAGCTGGTTCATTCGACCTTCGTTGATCGCAAATGTCCGCTCACCCTCTTTAGAGATCAGCGCAAAACAGCGACCGATTGGGCCATGTACAGGCTGAAGGTGGTTCATATCCATACGGCTCGAGGTATTGCAAAGATAACGGTAGGCATAGCTGCCGATTTCGATATCTTTGCTCATTACACCGAGCAATACGGATTTATCATCCGCCAGTACAGAATAGTTGTGCAGGGTATTACCGATCGTACCACCAGCAAATTCGTGACTGATCAGGTCATTTTCTTTCAGCTCTTGATACAGTGCTTCGGCCTTTTCATCGGTAATTACCAAAGAGTGGCCTTTGCTTAGCTCATAACGTTCCAGGAATGCATCGTCAACACACGCTTCGATATCTACCAGAGTCTGGTCGATACCCACTACGTGAGTGCGTGTTAGGCGCTTTTCTTGTTTGGCTTGACTCAGAAGAGGATCACGGGCATGTACGGGAAAGTAATGCTTAGATTTTCGTTGGCCTGGAAATTTCATGTCAATGAGCTGTCTGTTGGGAAAATTTTGCGAATTCTATCACAGAATATAGAACAGAAAAGAAAAAGCTCTCACAGTTTTTGAGAGCTTCAACTTTTTAAGAGGAAAGTTTTAGGTACAGTTTGTACACGGCTTTACCAGCCCTGGGTATTTTGCCTGACCAGCTGCGCCATCATTGCAATATGCGCGGGGTTATCGTTCAGGCACGGGATCAGGTTAAACTCCTTTCCGCCCGCCTCGATAAAGGTTTCCCTGCACTGCTCGGCTATCTCCTCCAGCGTCTCAAGGCAATCGACAGAGAAAGCCGGACACATCACATCCAGCCGCTTTATCCCCTTTTGGGCCAGCTCCGAGATAGTTTGTTCGGTGTAAGGCTTTAACCATTCTTCCCGGCCGAAAATGGACTGGTAGCTCATACTCATCTGCTCGCGAGGCAAACCAAGTTTTTCCGCTAGCAACGCAGTCGTACCATTACAGTGCTGCGGGTACGGATCACCGTTATCGGCGTAGCGCTTGGGAATGCCATGGTAGGAACATAACAGGTAATCCGGCTTGCCGTGACTATCCCAAAACTCTGTCACTGACTCTGCCAGCGCACCAATGTACTCGGGATGATCAAAATAGTTGTGCACAAGACGTAGTTCAGGTATTTCCGGGTGGGACTTGAGCACCTTTGCCACTTTATCGAAAACCGCAGCGGTTGTGGTTTGTGAGTACTGCGGATACAACGGCAGAACCAGTACCTTATGACAGCCTTGCTGTTTCAGGCTCTCCAAACCGCTTGCAAGCGAGGGGTTACCGTAAGTCATTCCCAACTCGACAGGCACCTGCAGGACTTCAGCCAGCTGTCGCTGCTGGCGGCGGGAATACACCATCAGGGGTGACCCCTCGTCCATCCAGACAGACTGGTATAGTTTAGCGACTTTCGGTGAGCGTATCGGCAGGATAACGCCATGAAGGATTGGGCACCATAACCAGCGAGACATATCGACAACTCGCTGATCATGCAAAAATTCAGATAAAAAGCGTTTAACGGCGGCAGGCGAAGCTTCGTCCGGCGTCCCCAGGTTAACCAGCAATACTCCGTAATTATTATTTTTTTCGCTCATACTTTCCTTCGCGTTTTAATAATGCGCTGACGGCTTAACTTTATCAGCTTTAATAAAATCATGCATATAAAAAACGGGTTAGCCCTAAAGCTAACCCGTTTATTTGATTCGAGGCGAAACGTCGATTAAGCCAGTGCTTTTTCCAGTTCAGCACTTACTGCAGCAACAGGCTGAGTACCATCAAACTTCAGGTACTTAGTGTTACCTGCTTCTGCTTCTTTGCCGTAGTAAGCAATAAGAGGCGAAGTCTGGTCGTGGTATACACCCAGGCGAGCACGTACTGTCTCTTCCTTGTCATCTTCACGGATAACAAGATCTTCACCCGTTACGTCATCTTTGCCTTCAACCTTCGGCGGGTTGTATACCGTGTGGTAAGTACGACCTGAAGCCAGGTGGGCACGACGGCCAGCCATACGCTCTACGATAACATCGTCAGAAACGTCAAACTCGATAACATAGTCAACAGCTACACCAATTTCTTTCAGGCCGTCAGCCTGAGGAATTGTGCGTGGGAAGCCGTCTAGCAGGAAGCCTTTTGCACAATCGTCTTCAGCAATACGCTCTTTAACCAGACCAAGAATGATATCGTCAGACACCAACTGTCCAGCGTCAATTACTGATTTCGCTTGCTTACCTAGCTCAGTACCAGCTTTGATCGCCGCACGTAGCATGTCACCAGTAGAGATTTGAGGAATACCAAATTTCTCCATGATGAATTGTGCCTGAGTACCTTTACCTGCACCTGGAGCGCCCAGAAGAATGATGCGCATCTTGATCCCCTTTAAATAAGATGGAGTTTTTCAAAAAACAGAAAAATACACTGATTAGCCCGCAGTCGCAAGCCCGGCACTATTGCCGAGCCTGGATTACATGCTTTATCAGAATACTATTTGAAGCTGACAATAGAATCGATAAGACCTTAGTCACATCGATACCTGTTAGCAAATTTATGCCAGCAACTTGTTAACAGCGGCCAGGAACTGAGACGGATCGTCCATCGAACCACGTTCTGCCAGCATTGCCTGACCTAGCAGCATTTCAACCCAGCGGCCAAATGCCTCTTCATCAGGTTCATCGGCCATCTTGTTGACCAGGGCGTGCTCAGGGTTCAGCTCAAGGATATATTTCACCTCAGGCGCATCGTGCCCCGCCGCTGCCAGCAGCTTAGCCATTTGCGTACCCATTTCGTTTTCATCGGTCACCACAACAGCCGGTGTATCCTGCAGCTTGAACGTGGTACGAACATCCTTCACACGATCACCAAGGTAGCTCTTCGTCCGCTCAACCACAGACTTAAACTCTTCTTCAGTTTGCTTGTGCTTCTCTTTCTCTTCCTCGTCTTCGAACTTGGACAGATCCAGATCGGCTTTGGTGATTGCCTGGAACTGCTTGCCGTCAAACTCAGGCAGGTGACCCATCAACCACTCATCGATACGATCGTGCATCAGAACAACTTCAATGCCCTTGGCACGGAATTGCTCCAGGTGCGGACTATTCTTGGCTGCGCTGAAACTGTCTGCCGTCAGGAAGTAAATCTTATCCTGACCTTCTTTCATTCGTTCAACATAATCGGCCAGCGAAACAGTCTGCTCGGCCACTTCGTTGTGCGTTGAGCTAAAGCGCAGCAGGTTAGCGACTTTCTCACGGTTGGCAAAATCTTCGGCAGGCCCTTCTTTTAGCACCTGGCCAAACTCGTTCCACAATGTCTGGTACTTCTCGGCATCATTTTTCGCCATCCGCTCCATCATCGTCAGAGCACGCTTGGTACATGCCTTGCGCAATGCCTGAGTCACCTTGTTGTCCTGCAGGATTTCACGCGATACGTTCAGCGGCAAATCATTCGAGTCGATCAGACCACGCATGAAACGCAGGTAGGAAGGCATAAACTGCTGGGCATCATCCATAATGAAGACGCGCTGAACATACAGCTTCAGGCCGTGCTTGCTGTCACGGTTATTCATATCCCACGGTGCTTTCGATGGAATATACAGCAGGCTGGTGTAGTCCTGATGACCCTCGACGCGGTTGTGACTCCACGCCAGCGGCTCGGCAAAGTCATGTGAGACATGGTTGTAGAATTCTTTATACTCTTCTTCGCTGATCTCTGACTTGTTGCGGGTCCAAAGCGCCTGGGCCTTGTTGACCTGCTCCCATTTGTTGGTTCCCGTTTCCTTGCCTTCCTCGTCACGCTCTGCGGTCTGGATAAAGACTGGAATACCAATATGGTCAGAGTATTTGCCAATGATGTCACGCAGACGATACTCGCTCAGGAACTCTTTCTCATCCTCTCGTAGGTGAAGAATGATCTCGGTACCACGGCTCGCTTTTTCGATATCTTCGACCGAATAATCGCCTTCACCGCTAGAGTGCCAGCATACAGCCTGATCGGCAGGGACACCTGCCGCACGGGTATTCACTGTCACCGAGTCGGCCACAATGAAAGATGAATAGAAACCGACACCGAACTGGCCAATCAACTGGGAATCTTTTGACTGGTCTTCGCTAAGCTTGGCAAAGAAATCTTTGGTGCCTGATTTGGCAATCGTCCCCAGATGCTCAATCACATCATCGCGGGTCATACCGATACCGTTGTCATGGATAGTCAGGGTGCCGGCATCAGCATTGAACGACAGTTTTACGCCTAGCTCAGCATCCTTCTCATATAAATCAGGCTGCGACAGGGCGCGAAAGCGTAGCTTGTCCGCCGCATCAGAGGCATTAGAAATCAACTCACGTAAAAAGATCTCTTTGTTCGAATACAATGAGTGGATCATCAGATGTAAAAGCTGCTTTACTTCCGATTGAAAGCCACGTGTTTCCTTATTTTTATGGATATTTTGCTCGCTCATTTCAACTCCGTAACTAGTCGTATTACGTAATCTATATCAATTCATTTCATAGATATGGCCAAAGTTCGGTTTTTCAACCTAAAATGCGCTTTTTATAATATTTATATTTTTTCAGCCGCCCTTTTAAAAATTTACATTCAGAAATGATTCAGGGAATTCATGCTATATAATCAGCTCAACTGTACCATTGGTGCTAAAAATGAATAAAATATCAAATAAGTATTTGATTGGTCAGAGATTCCTCTTTGACCCTTATGACAATAGCTTAATCGACCAATCTGAAAACGATGAGCTCACCCGACTCGGCAGCAATGAAAGCCGAGCATTAAGCCTGCTGATTGAAGATCCCGGTGCGATCATCACCCGTACCCGCCTGCATGACTATGTCTGGCGTGAGCAAGGCTTCGAAGTTGATGACTCCAGCCTGACCCAGGCCATCTCGACACTTCGCAAGGCGCTGAAAGACTCAACGAAATCGCCGGAGTTTATCAAGACCGTGCCTAAACGCGGCTATCAGATGATCGCCAATGTCAACGAGATGGCTGACAGCCCAGCAGTTGCCGAAGCGCCACTCGTTCACGCTGATGCTGAAGCCGTCACCTCCGTGACTGGCATGGATACGCTCGCGCAGCAAAGTGCGATTGCCGAACCGAACGCGACTCCATCGAACAAGAACAATGATACGGTAGAAAACAACAAGCCATCGAAAATTGCCATCTTGAAAGTTGTGGCAGTGATGATTGCCTGTTTCTTGCCATTGCTGGTGAATTTAAGCTTTCCGCCAAAGTCAGAGGCCTTCAAGCCGTTGCTGACTGTTAACGGCGTTCAGGTGCTGACGCCCAAAAATCACCCAGATCTGATGCAGTGGAAAACACTGATTTCGAGCTGTGTAGAGACCTATCTTGAGTACCATCAGGGGGATGAGCGACCGTTAGAAGTCATTGCCACGGGGGGGCAAAGCAACCAGTTATGGCTGAACTACATTCACGGCACCTCGGTACCGGGTGAAAACGTTACCCTGCGATTGCTTACTAGCCACGAGGATAATACCAAGCTATGTCAGTAAAAACTAAATACAGCCACTTTCCGGGTTTCTGCCGACAGTACTGGGCGTTCATCGTTTTGGCATTATCGACTTCTTTCAGCGCCTGGCTCTATTTCTCCAGCGACTACAAGCAGGAACAGTTGCTCATGTCCCGTGAGTGGCAGTCAATGTCTGTCAGCCGGATTGAAGCCATGCAACTGGAACAACTAGGAATGCTACGCCGTGTCGAGCAAAGCAGCCATGTTGTCTACCTGCCCAATAAAACCTACTCGCGCATAACCTTGCTCAAACTCTTTAGCGAAAGCGAGCAGCCACTTACCTTGCACATTTCCGAATCGGGGAGATGGGACATCAGCGGGGGCTACCTGCTTACCGAACCGCTTGAATTCAAGGACATTACCTCAGGCCAGAACAAAGACTTCCAGAGCCACCATCTGACGATTGTCAAACAGGTATTCCGAATGGATGCCCAGCAAAGCCGCCGTATTGATATCATCAATAAGAAGTCGCTATTGCTGACCAGCCTGACTTACGGTTCGAGTATTCTTTACTCGCTGTAAAGCTATATTACGGTTAGATCAAAAAGGGGGGAAGCGCTCGCTTCCCCCAACCACAATGAACATTCCTTTCAAATTACAGCTTAGAAGTACACTCTCATACCAATCGTGAATGCACTGTCATCGCTGCCGGCAACTTCTTCGTCAAAGCTCTGATCGGCATATTCTGCGTACGAGACAACGCTGTCATTTAACCAGTAGTCAGCACCAATAGTGAACTGGTTTAGCTTATCGTCCTGGGTATCGTAGTCGACATAATCGTAGACACCGTACAAACCGACACCGACAGGCAGATCGTAGCGAGCCATCGCACCGATACCGGTTCTCTCCTCGCCGGCGAAGTCATAGTCAGAGTACATTGCTGCCACCGACAACGCCTGGTAGGCATACGTGGCGTTCAGCGTCCAGGAGGTATCGTCATCACCACCATAGGTCATATCTTTCTCTGTACGCTCAGAGTAGGTATAGGTAGCCGATAAGCCAAGGCCGAAGTCAGAGGCCCAAGCCACACCCAAGGCATACGCCTGGTCGATGCCTAGCTCACCCAGATCCGGATCTGCCACACCGTTTGCATCAACTCCTTCATCACCGGTATGGTACTGCGCCATGATGCTCAGGCTGTTAACATCAACCTTGTACTGAATACCATTGGTAAGACGATCGGTCGCAAACGCATCCTCCTTGATGTTTGCGGTACCGCCATACTCCCAGGTGATATCATACTGACCGGCCAAAGTATCCTGAACTGCCGACATACGACCGATACGGAACTCGCCGAAGTCACCGCCAATCGCCACCGAGCCGAATTTCAGGAAATTATCATCATCGTTACCGTCGCCATCTTCCGGGATAATATTCATTTCATACATGACATCGCCGTTGACGTACATGTTATTGTCCAGGAAGTAAGTAACCCCCAGGCCAAGCTCCGTCCCCTCACCGGTAAACGTACTGTCCGCCCCCATATGGCCGTTATCGGTTGTTTCATAGCGTGCACGCAGGTTACCGTAGGCATTAACTGAAAGCTCATCTGTTTTATATACTTCTGCTGCCATTGCTGATGCACTAGCAACAACAGAACCAATGACTGTTGCTACAACTGTCTTTTTCATGTCCAACTCCTAATAACCTGCATACGCCCGTTTGCTATATGTCAGGTGATGGTATTTATATTTTGATCCCTTGCCTTTGCTAGCCGAGAGCTTTCTCATTACGCTTAACCGTAATAAACAGGTGCATTCGGGTAACTTCCATGGCATTTCTGCTCTGTCCGAGATGACAATATTAAATACCGAAAATCAGAGTGTTATGAAGAAAAACAGCCTTAAAAATTATTTATCTAGATGTTGTTAGAAAATAAGTTTAGGTAAAAACTAAAAGCGACTATAAATTACTGAACCAGCTAAAAATAAAACATTTAGACGTTAATTTAACCCGCTATATGCAAAAAACAAATAAACGCAATGATAATAAAACAAAAGGCATTCGCCGGGCGAATAAAAGGGACTGGTACTGCTGAAGACAGATAAAAAAATACCAACTCCAGATTTAACCTGTAAGTTGGTATTTATCAAGTTCAGACGATTATCAAATCAGCCAAACCGACTAATAGAGCTTATGTCGTCCGGCAATGGAGTGTGACAATGTCGTCCCGTCAACAAGCTCTAGCTCACCGCCGACCGGAACACCGTGTGCAATACGGGTAGCTGGGATCGAGTACTCACTGCACAGCTCTGCAATATAGTGCGCCGTTGCCTCGCCCTCGACTGTCGGATTCGTCGCCAGAATAAGCTCTGATATCTGCTCGTTCTGCAAGCGAAATTCCAGGGTATCGAGGCCAATATCTGACGGACCAATACCGTCAAGCGGGGATAAGTGCCCCATCAGCACGAAATAACGCCCCGAAAACTGCCCCGTTGATTCAACGGCAACAATGTCCGCCGGGCTTTCAACCACGCAGATCTGCCCGTTCTCCTGACGACGAGGGTTGGCACAAATCGCGCACACATCCTCTTCCGTAAAGGTACGACAGCTCTGGCAGTGACCTATTTCGGTCATCGCCTTACTCAGGGCATCAGCCAGTTGCAGACCGCCTTGACGATTACGCTGCAACAAACTGAAGGCCATGCGCTGAGCCGACTTGGGGCCAACCCCAGGCAGACAACGCAAGGCCTCCATCAGTTGTTCCAGTAATTGACTGGTGCGCATTGATTAGAATGGCATCTTGAAGCCGGCAGGTAGGTTCATACCGCCTGTTACGCTTGCCATTTTCTCTTTCTGCGCTTCTTCGATGCGGCGCGCTGCATCGTTAAATGCTGCTGCGATCAAATCTTCCAACATATCTTTATCGTCTTCCATCAAGCTATCATCCAGCTCAACGCGACGTACACTGTGGCTACCAGTCAGAGTCACTTTTACCAGGCCAGCACCGGACTCGCCAGTGACTTCCATGTTTGCAATTTCTTCTTGCATCTTTTGCATGCGCTCTTGCATTTGCTGCGCCTGCTTCATCATGTTGCCCATACCACCTTTACCAAACATATACTCTCTCTCTATTGGTCTGGTTGAAATTCATTTTGCTATATCGTAATACAAACCGACTGTATTACAGCGGCCTAATACTCTCTTCATCAAGTACAGCAGCAAAGCGCTGGCAGATAAAGTTCACATTAGGATCACTCATTAAACTTTGCTTTGCCTGATCAAGCTTCTGGTGATAGAGCCCCTCTCGCCACTCTAGCGGCGAACACCCTTTCTCACCGAGCTCAATCGATAATTCGATTTCCATACCAAGCAATTCACCGATAGCCTGCGCCAACTGCTCTCTGGCCTTAGGGCTATCTAAATGTCGTTGAGACTGGCGTAAGAACAAAGTCACTTGTTGATCGTGTTGCTCAAACGCTGAATTTAATGCCAATTGCTGGACCATTCGCCCTACATTTAGCTTAGTCACTAAATCTGACCAACTATCCTGATTTGCCGCTTCTTTGACAAGCAATTTCGCCATCTCTGGCGTTTTTTCATGCTCTAGCGCGCGCTTCAGCATCGCAGGTGCCACTTCCTGCTTTACCGCCTCTGGCTCAGGCTGAGCCATTGGTTTCCATCGGTATTCTTCATCCGACTTGCTCACTGGTTTCTCGGCAGCTCCCGGCGCTGGCATCGCGGATACTCCGACAGACGGAGCTGACTGACCATTGTGCTTGGTAGCAATGCGGTCTAGCACATTGGTTGCGACTTTTTTAGCTGGCGCCGATTCAGTCTTTTTTGCAGCAGGATGATCCTCATGGCCGCGTTTGCTCTTGCTTCTCAGCTTGTTCCTTGCCGCCAACAACCCTGTTGCTGCCGATGACGGTTGGGCCTGTGGCTGAGCAACCTCAGGCTGTTGCGCAGAAGGCCTTTCCTGACGCAACTCCTGCCGCCGAGGCTCTTGCATAGCAGCATCATAACCTTGCGGAGCATGTTGAGGTACCGCCATAGATGGCTGAGAGCTTCCCTGATGTGGATTACTATTCTGCGGATGGCCGATTTGCGCAGGACTGCCTTGTGGATTCCCGCCCTGCGGATATGATGGAACCTGCTCTTGCGGCACTGGCTCAACAACAGTACGCAGTGGCGACTGCTGGACCGGAGCTACTGGTTGCGGCTGTACCGGCGCATGAGATTGCCCAGCGCTCATCTGCGCTTTCAGAGCCTGCACCCGTTGCATACCCTGCTGGCCTTGTGGCGCTTGGCTCTGGGGCTGTGTAACAGGCTCTGCAGTCGGCACATGAATCGGCTGAGCACTGCTTCCCTGACCCGAAAGCGGTCGGAAAGCCAGCATTCTCAGCAGCACCATCTCCAGTCCCGTACGACCGTCCGGGGCATAGGCCAGATCCTGGCGACCCTGCAAGGCAATCTGATAGCACAGCTGCACTTCCTGGGGCGATACGTGCTTGCTCAGCGCAATAACACGCTCGGCATCGGGAGCGCTTTCATCCAACGACGCTGGCAGCGCCTGATACATAGCGACACGGTGTAGCTGAGCGGCAAGCTCGCTCAGTAGGCTATCCCACTCGACACCGACACCCGCCAGCTCTTCCAGGCATGCCATTGCAGATTGCGCCTCACCCTGTGCCATGGCTTCAAGCAGGTACAGCGCCTGCTCGGTATTCAAGGTTCCCAGCATGGCCGAAACAGACTCGGCCTGAACTTGGCCATTACCCAGGGCTATTGCCTGATCGGTGAGGCTGAGGGCATCACGCATACTGCCTTCCGCCGCTCTGGCCAGCAAGCTCAAGGCTCTAGAATCATGTTCCACCTGCTCTTCTTTTAGCACCTTTTCCAGCTGGGACTGAATTTGGGCATTATCCAGATGTTTCAGGTGAAACTGTAAGCAACGTGACAAAATCGTCACCGGCAGCTTCTGGGGATCGGTCGTAGCCAGGATAAACTTGACGTATTCCGGCGGTTCTTCAAGGGTTTTCAATAGTGCATTAAAGCTGTGACGAGAGAGCATATGCACTTCGTCAATCAGATAAACCTTGAAACGGCCACGGGCAGGTTTGTACTGAACGTTATCAAGCAGTTCACGGGTGTCTTCGACTTTGGTCCGTGATGCCGCATCGATTTCCAGCAAGTCGACAAAGCGGCCTTCGTCGATCTCACGGCAGGTCTCGCACTGACCGCATGGTGTGGATGTCACCCCCTGCTCACAGTTCAGCCCTTTGGCAAAAATACGGGCAATGGTAGTTTTACCCACTCCGCGGGTGCCGCTGAACAAATAGGCATGGTGAAGACGGTTGTGGGCAAGTGCATTGGCCAACGCCGTCAGGACATGGGACTGGCCGACAACATCCTCAAATTGATGTGGTCGCCATTTCCGTGCCAGAACCTGATAACTCATGTTTACTAACCTTACAGAATCAAGAACTCAATGCTAGCACAGGGAGGATTTTTGAGCGAGAGGGCGCCACGGCGAGCGCCCAATGATTAGCCAGATTGATACTGGCTACAGGGATTAGTGACCGTCGAAGTCACAGATGCTGTATACGTTAAGGCCAATGCCTTCCAGACGCTCTGCACCACCCAGCTCTGGCAGGTTGATCACAAACGCGGCATCTTCAACCACACCGCCCAAACGGCGAACCAGTTTGGTTGTCGCTTCAATGGTGCCGCCGGTAGCCAGCAAATCATCAACCAGCAGTACCTTGTCGCCTTCGCTAATCGCATCGACATGGATCTCTAGCGTATCCTGACCGTATTCAAGCTCATAGCTTTCACCGATCACCTCACGAGGCAGTTTGCCAGGTTTGCGAACCGGCACAAAACCAACACCCAGCTCGAGTGCCAGCGGGGCACCAAACAAAAAGCCGCGCGCCTCGGTACCGATTACTTTCGTAATACCTTTGTTTTTGTATTGCTCGATCAGCACTTGCATCGTTGCGCTATAAGCTGCAGGGTCTTCCATCAGGCTGGTAATATCTCGGAACAAAATACCTGGCTTCGGGTAGTCCGGGATAGATTTAATGCTACGCTTGATCAAAGCTAGTTTTTCTTGAGTCATAATCGTTTTCCGTGCACCATCTTACGCAAGTGCTGTAGCGCTTGTTAAAAAGCCTGGCGCAGGGACAAACCTCGGCAGCAGGCAAATAAATTCCGGAGCAAATAGTATTGATTTTCACAGGCGGGAGCAACTAATACCAAGGGTTCTTTGTCATGAATCAATAGATATCGTTTACATCTTGCCGGACTCGTAAGCAACGACTTACTTATTACCTACAGGTGCGTTTGAAAAGCGTGAGTTATCTACCACCGGCAACCGGTTGAACCAAACCAGCAACAGGGTAGCCATCCCCATCAGCATCACTTTATGCCATAGTAAGGGCACCAGATAAATAGACAGAGAGAAGCTGAGCACTATGGTGATATTTGCCCGACGCTTGACCGTTCTTGAGACCGCTCTGTTATCATGCCAGTTTTGCAGAACCGGGCCGAAGTGCGGATGTTGATGAAGCCAGCGGCTGAGGCGGGGCGAGCCACGCATGAAACAGGCGCTGGCCAGTAGCAAAAAAGGGGTCGTCGGCAGCAAAGGCAGGAAAATGCCCAAGACACCGAGAACAACACACAACCAGCCAATACTTAACAAGATGGCTCGTTTAATGATGTTTTTCATCTCCCCCTTCCTTACCGGTCGGGATAGAATACCAACCCAGGCATCAGTCGCTGATACTATAGGCTCAGTATTCCCAACCAGGTTAAACTTGCCGGTAGTGTTGGCAGTGCCAGTGCAACGAGAAAACCAACAAAATATTTAAAACTATACGGGTCTTTAAAACCGTGTTCCATGGTACGCTTCCTTTATTGAGTATATATAGCTGACTTGCTTATTGTCAGCAGCTTCTTTGGCTGCCGATCTTGAGCGAAAATCACTATAGCGGATCATGAAAGCGACAAAAACCGATGGAATTTATGGTTATTCTGCCCATTACTCTATAAAGGTTTGATTCAAATCACAATCAAACTATCAAACCGTCTTAGACTAAATTTATCACTTATAAACATAATACCGAGATATGACAACGTCAGAGCGTACTTACCAACAGCTAAAAGAGCATTTGGAGCAGGAACATACTCAGTTAGCCAAAGAGCTTAAGCATGAAATGCTGCTAAATACTCTTGTCCCTTCGGCGACAGCCATTGAGCAGGCCGATCTCAATGAGCTCATCGTGATGGCAAAATCCTCATTCATTCCAAACCTGTTTGATTTGGCGATGAAAATGGAAAAAGTCGATGCTGCCATCTGCTCAATCAAACTTGGCATGTATGGGCTGTGCGTGGACTGTGAGGAAGAAATTGAACTTGAAGAGCTTCAGGCCGACCCGGCTCAGCCGCGATGTCATTCATGTCGCGCCCATAGCCGCTATCACCATGATAAGTAACGTAAATTGGCGGGATAAAACATAACAGCCACCATTGGCGGCTGGCCCAGCATCCCGCAATCAGCTTAGCTAGCTATACGTTACATTAGCTTGCGATAAACAATTATCGATCACTGCGCATCTTGTGCTTTTGCCCACTGGTAAAAGGCAGCTTTTTCTTCTGCATTTGCCTTGACATACCAGAGTTTCAACTGTGCCAAAGCATCGCCAGAGATCGTCACTTCGCCCTGTTCACTCACTTCAACAGCGGCTTGTTCAAGATTGACGGCGTAGCCTTGCTCAAAAGTGATCCCATGCTGACGGTTATAGTCTGCCACCAGTGCTTCCATGTCCTTAAATGCCCCGAAGCCTTTCCCCTCTAACTCAACATATGGCAATAAAGATGTTGAGCCGTCACTTGACTCAAGCTGCCACTGTACGCCACGGTTAAAATGCGCTTTCGCCTGCGAAAGCGTCGTCAAACGAGGTAAGGTGATCGTCACATCATCATCTGGCACATCCATCTCAAACAAGTATGGACGAGTTGTATACATTGTCTTTTTGGAGCCGTTTTTCAGCTCACCATCAAAACGAACCACAATCTGGTGCCTGCCTGGCTGAAGTTCGACCGATTCCGTAGATGACCAAATAGATGACTGCACTTTTTTGCCATCGACAACAAGTAATTCGACATTTTTACTGCTCGACACTGTTGCAGCCTGCAACCCACCAGAAAGCAACACTAGCGTTAATCCAACTAATTTCTTCATTTCA
Source organism: Photobacterium alginatilyticum (assembly GCF_009910675.1). Lineage (GTDB taxonomy): Bacteria > Pseudomonadota > Gammaproteobacteria > Enterobacterales > Vibrionaceae > Photobacterium > Photobacterium alginatilyticum. The sequence goes on from NZ_RSEJ01000008.1 coordinate 149,257, forward strand.
ACCCTTGAATTTATACCAAGTTTCTCGATAGCGATAAGATAGCAAAAAGCCGCCCATTAAAGGCGGCTTTTTCAAGAAGAACTCTAAGAAATAATCAATCTTAGAAAGAAACTTCCATACCAGCTACGTAACCGAACTCAGCATCGTCTACGTCTGAGTAACCGATTTCGCCGTATACTTTTACGTTGCTGTGTAGTTGCTGAGTTACGTTGCCGTAGAAAACGTTAGCGTCTTCAACAGTCATAGCTGAACTTTCAGGGCTCCAGTATGTGTAGCCAAGAGCAAATGTAGTCTTGTCCATAGTGTAAGAACCAGCTAGTGCCGCTGTATCAGCTTCAACTTTTTTGCTTGTATCTGCAGCTAGCTCGTAATCAACCTGGCCGAAAGATGCAGCAAACGCATATGCACCCATGATGTATTCAGCTTCTAGCTGAGCACCATCGATGTCAACTGGTTGTTTTTCACCTTTAGCATTTTTAAAGATGTCAAACTTGTCAGAACTTACGTCATCACCAGAGTATAGATATACACGTGCGTCCAAGTCACCGAAGCGTGCACCTAGACGACCATCGATGATTTTTGTTTCGTCAGCGTTGCCTTTAGGGTTAGTTTCTTTTAGTAGAGCAGAAACGCCTGCATAGAACTGACCGTTATCAAACACATACTTGATGGTCTGGTCACCCTGAGCCTGAACAAAATCGATACCGTCACCGCCTAGTTCGATGTCTTTACCAATGCCAGAATCATCCGCAATTAGGTACTGACGACCAAAAGTAAATGTACCAAAGTCACCTTGGAAACCAACCCAAAGCTCGTCATTTTTAACGCCAGCTTCTGATTGGCCAGCATCTTCAAATTTGAACGCCATAGCTGCAACTGCATTCAAGTTATTTGATACAGGAACGGTAGTGCTGAACGCTAGATCGCCATCATCTAGACGGAATGCCGCATCACTGTTCGCTGAATAACCCTGGAAGTACTGAACTTCAGCTGCGCCAGCAACGTCAACAAGTACGCCTTCAGAGTCATATAGGTTTACGCCTGCTTGCGCAGAACCAGCTGCTAGTACTGCTAGTGCTAGAAGTGTCTTTTTCATGATATCCACTGCCTTTTCTTATTTAGACTGGAATTCCTGTTTCCAGAATTCCTTTTCTTTATAATCCTCCGGCTTCTAATCCCCTCATAACATAAAGAAAGATAAAAACCGAAGGTAAGTAACTTGTGGGCTCATCCTGACAGAACATTTATCCCTGTGTCAAATCATCTAAAAAGAACATCAAAAAAACTCAAAACAATTAAAAATCAGGTAGTTACAACCACCACTGGCTGTTTATTCATCACCAATATGCACCGCAACACGGTCTTGCCATTTTTTCACTCCAAACAAAAAACAACACAAAAAACCTAAAAACAGCAAAAAAATCACACAACACAGGATAAAACACCAAGCAGAGTCCGGTTCAGTGGTTAATCCCTTGTTTATAAACAACTAGCTAAGCCGTTCAGTTTAGGTTCAATCTTATTTCGTGACTAAGATCCCACTTTTTTTATAAAATTGTTCAGAACACGTTACCGCTCACATTTAGAGGTTCGTGCTATAATGCCAACCCCTGTCCTTATTAAGTTTCAGTTATGTTACACAGCCAGATAAAAAGTGATATCAAACAATGCTATGAGAACCTGGGTGCCCAGTTAGATAACTTTATCCCCAGACGCGCACAGAATTATCTGGTTGCTGAAATAGCCAAAACACTGGCAGGCGAATACCACCCCAAACACCGTATGCTGGTAGCAGAAGCCGGTACAGGGATCGGTAAATCTCTGTCATATCTGTTGGGCGGTATCCCTTTTGCTCTGTTCAATAACAAGAAAATACTGATCTCAACCGCAACGGTGGCGCTTCAGGAACAGCTCATCAACAAAGATCTGCCACTGTTTAATCAAATTTTTCCTAAAGAGTTCAGTTTTATCCTGGCCAAGGGCAGGCAACGTTACTGCTGCACCCATAAGCTAGAAGCGTGCTGTATTACCGATACTGATCAACAGGTTGCGCTATGGGAAGAAAAACCTAAAAAGTCAGATTTAGAACTTTTGAAGCGGATGCTGAAAGCTGTTGAAACGCGGAAATGGGACGGTGACCGTGACAGCTGGCCAACAGCTGTTCCTGATCGCGTCTGGCAACAAATCGTCGCTGACAAGCATAGTTGCCATGCTGGGCTCCCCAAGCACCGTAGTTGCCCATTTGCCAAGGCTCGCGAACACCTTGAAAAAGCCGATGTCATTGTGGCCAACCATGCCTTGCTGATGGCCGATATCGAGCTTGGCGGCGGTATTATCCTGCCAGAGCCCGAGCAAACCATTTATGTCATTGATGAAGCCCATCACCTGCCCCAGGTGGCCAGAGACTTCTCCTCGGCAGCAGCCAGCCTCAAAGGTGCGGCCACCTGGCTGGAGAAACTCAATCAATCTGTAGGCAAACTGGCTGAGCTGGCGGATTATAAGAAATCAGGGCGTTTCCAAACCAACCTCAATGAAACCATCAGCTATCTGATACCGACACTGAGACAAATTGCAGCCAATATCGACCCGAGCCAGTTTAACCAGGACGGTATTTATCGATTTGAACACGGTGAACTTCCCAGTTGGCTAGTCGAGGAGGCGAAAAGCTGCAAAGAAGCCAGCAAGAAGGCATTACAGTCACTTGGAAAAATCCATGACCTTATCGCCGAGCGAACCAAGGACAACGAGATACTTCCCAGGCTGGGAGAGCAGGCACTTGCCGAGTCCGGATTTTACTTACAGCGGCTGGAAAACCTGGAGAAAGTCTGGTCCCTGATGGCCCAACCCAACAAGGACAAGGGTGCCCCGTTAGCCCGCTGGATAGAGAAAAACCCCGATCGCGAGGGAGACTATATCATTGAAGTTTCCCCGCTCGAGGTCGGCTACCGGCTGGATCAGCTGCTCTGGAGCCGTGCAGCCGGTTCCATTTTAGTATCAGCCACCCTCAGGGCATTGAACCAATTTGACTACTTCTGTCGCCAGGCAGGTATCTTTGAGAAAGAGAGCACACGCTTTCTGGCACTGGCTTCACCGTTTGACTATCAGAACAATGCCCGTCTGGTCATCCCGGCCATGTCGCTTGAACCGCAGGCCGACAAGTTCACCGATCTCTTGATCAAAACCCTGCCGGAATATCTCGAAGGCGAAAAGGCCAGCCTGGTGCTGTTTTCTTCATATTGGCAGATGAACAAGGTTGCGGAAGCATTACGGCCACTGATGAAGAAAAACAAGTGGGAGCTGTTGATACAAGGTGAAGAATCAAGAAATCTCACTCTAAAAAAACATAAAGAAAACTGTCAAAAAGGTAAAGCCAGCATTCTTTTCGGTACCGGCAGTTTTTCTGAAGGGCTTGATTTACCTGGAGGTTTACTTACCAATTTGATTATTACCAAAATCCCCTTTGCAGTTCCGACTTCACCGGTAGAAGAGGCTCATGCCGAGTATATTGAAAGCCGGGGTGGCAATCCCTTCCTGCAAATCTCGGTACCGGAAGCCAGTAAAAAACTGATCCAATCAGCAGGACGCCTACTGCGCAAAGAAGAGGATTCTGGTAGAGTCGTGCTGCTCGACCGCCGGGTGATCAGCCGTCGCTACGGTAAGGCACTACTTGATTCATTACCGCCTTTTAAACGTGTCATTGAATACGCCTAAATAATACTTAAACCAAGAATAACGATTAATGATAGAAATGATTGAACCAAGTATGCTCATCATACTTGGTCTTGTAGCGTTAGCTGCCGGGTTTATTGATGCCGTCGCCGGAGGAGGAGGAATGCTGACTGTTCCCGCTCTGCTCTCAATCGGCCTGCCCCCGCATATCGCACTTGGAACCAATAAACTGGCTGCGACCTTTGCTTCATCAACCGCAGCCTGGACGTATTATAAAAAGCAGTTATTCTCGCCGGCTTTTTGGCGGATGTCGTTTGTCGCAACCCTAATCGGCGCAATCAGCGGTACTCTGGTTGTGGATCTCATCAGCACTGCCTGGCTGGAAAAAGTTCTGCCGCTGATCATTCTGACCGTCGCGGTCTACACCATCTGGCACCCGCACCCGAAGGGGAATTCTCATCACCTTCCTACGCCATGTAAGAAGCTGACCAGGAAACAATGGATCCAGGGCACCACACTTGGCTTTTATGATGGCGTGGCCGGGCCGGGAACCGGAGCCTTCTGGACCGTCTCCAACATGGCGCTCTATCGGCTCGATATCCTAATGGCATCCGGACTGTCCAAGGCGATGAACTTCACCAGCAATCTAACCTCGCTGGTCACCTTTGCCATTCTTGGTCATATTAATTTCGCGCTCGGCCTGACAATGGGCGTATGCTTAATGCTAGGGGCCTATATCGGCGCACATTCAGCTATCCGGTTTGGAGCCAAATTTATCCGTCCGGTGTTCGTCACCGTTGTTATTGTGCTGGCTGTCAAGCTTGCCTGGCAAGCCTGGTTCTAGAACAGGAAGGAATTATGCCTGATCTTAAACGGTTAGAAGATATACTGGAACAACTGGCACAAGACGCTGCGCAAATTGATCGTAAGCGGGGGGAGGCACAACGCCCTTTATTTGATGAACAGCTTTTTTTCTGTCGCAGTAAACTACTGACTCCTTGTGTAACAGAAGTGCGCAGTGAAATTACCGCACTGAGAAACGAGCGGAAAACCGGTAAATTACTGGCATCACGGACCCAGCACATCTGTGAAAAAGTCGTCGCTCAAATTCAGGCTATCCAGCGTGAACTCGCCACAGTGCAAGTGCGTAAAAACGAACCCAAGCGCAACCGGGGTTGGCGACGCCCTATTCATGAAATGTATCAGGATTTAGCCCAGCACCAAGATTGGGAGCGGCGGCTTGCAGCGATGCAAAGAGACAAGGAAATGCTGCTAAGCCGGTGTACAACGATGACGGAACAGCAAAAACTGCAAAAAGAAGTGTTAGCGCTCGAAGGAAGACTGACACGCTGCCGGACGGCCCTTGCCAAAATTGAAAAAGATATCAGCCATCGGGAACGGAAAGGATAACAGATGCTGCCCCTGGTCTATCACCCTATCTATTCAGAGCTTGAGCTGCCGGACGGCCACCGTTACCCCATCTCGAAGTACCGCCGCCTGTATCAGTATCTGATTGACGAAATGAAACTCGATCAAGACAACGAGATCCTGTTCTGCCAGCCAGAAGTGATTGGTGTCGATGAACTGAAAGCGCTCCATCACCCCGCTTATATTGAAGCATTGTTTAGCAATGCCCTGCCCGCGGCTAAAATGCGCCGTATTGGTTTCCCATGGAGCCAGCAGCTGGTCAATCGGACATTAACGTCTACCGCCGGCACCAAATTAACCGTCGATCTGGCCAGTCAATATGGGATCGGTATCCACCTCAGTGGTGGCTATCACCATGCGCATCATGATTTTGGCAGTGGTTTTTGTCTGGTCAACGACCTGGCATTGGCGGCCAGACACGCCCTTACCCTCGATAATATCGACAAAGTGATGATTATCGACTGTGATGTTCATCAGGGTGACGGTACGGCCACCCTGCTCCGCGACGATGACAACATCATTACGTTTTCCGTTCACTGCGACAAAAATTTCCCGGCGCGTAAGCCTGCTTCCGATATCGACCTGGCGTTGCCCAAACACACGGCAACCACCGAATACCTGGAGACTTTCGAATCTATCCTGAATCTGGCTCTGGCCCAGCACCAACCTGATTTCATCATTTATGATGCCGGTGTCGATATCCACCAGCATGATGAACTGGGCTATTTTGATGTCTGCCTTGATGGCATCTACCGCCGTGATCTTCTGGTACTCAACCGTTGCCAGCAAGCCGACATACCTATTGCCGCAGTCGTCGGTGGCGGATACCGGCAAGATCATCAGCAACTGGTCGAACTGCACGCCCAATTAGTTCATGCCGCAAGAAAAAGTCTATCATTCAGGGTAATATTGCTGAATTAGCTTTGCTCAATTCACACCAAAGCGATAACCGAATAGTAAATAATCGTATAAGCTCTAAATTAAGAGAGAAAGTAATAATGACAAACGATAATTCACCGTCATCACTCGAAGAAGCTCCAGCAGATATTAAACTGGCTGTTGATCTTATTTACTTACTTGAAACTAATGAAATACCGCCTGAGGTTGCATTATCGGCGTTAGAAATTGTGGCTCAAGATCTCAAAACAAAGATAAATAAAGACCAATAGCCTCTAACACTCACACCTTTACTATTTGTCTGACGACAAAATAGCCTGCGATTCCAGCTGCAGCCTGCCCTCAGGCTGCTTACTCTCGCCACACCAGACCGTCATGAAAATGACACTTTAATTGTAAATCCGTCAATTAAATAACCAATTTTGATTTTAATAAAAATATAACCATATATTAGAGGTATGCGATTTAATTTACGCATAAATATATCTAGAATACTGGCTGCTTATATTATTATTAAAACTCTACCTACTTTTTGTTTTTAAATTCACCGCCAAGGAGTATCTCATGAAGAGGGAATTTAAAGTGGCAGCACTTGCCGCAGCAATTGCACTGTCAGGCTGTGCATCCGACTCAGATTCAACGGCTAGCCTCCCTTTGGACACCAACCAGTCTCAAACGGCAATACAAATTGATGCAGTTAAGCAGTCAATTGATTTGGCGGAAAAAACACTTGAGTCTTCTTATCAGGCGGATCTGGATTGGTTTGCTTCAATTCAAGTCCGAGATGCGAAAATAGCGCTGGCCGAGGCCAAGGAATATTATGCCGAATTTGAGCTTGACCCATCCGAAGCAAACAGCAGTAGCGGCTTCTTTAGCTCAAAAACCAACCTTCAGGCTACTGAAGAGGGCATCGCCAAGTTCAACGCGCACATCAACAAGGCTGAATCCATTCGTGGCGAAGTGTTGATTGTATTAGAAGATGCCTTTGGTTACCGAGAGCAGCTGGCAACCATCAATGCTGCGAAATACTATCCCAAAACAGCCAAACAGCTTGAGCAGAATCTGAAAAAGCTTGTTGACTATATGGCCAACGAAGATACCGACAAGGCCATCAATGCTCAGCCAGAGCTAGTACGAAAGCAGCGCGCGCTGGAAGTCAAAACAGTCACTCGCATCTACTTGTCTGATGCGCAAAAAGAGCTGAAACGCCTGAAAACCGCAAAAGTAGGCATGCATGCACCTGAAACACTGGCCCGTGCCGCCGCCGCGGTAACAGCTGCCGAAGCTTTCATTGCCGCAGAGCCGCGCTCGACAGCGAAAATCATCGACAAAGCCGATGAAGCTATGTTCTCACTTAACCATGCTCAGCAAATTGCCACCGTAGTGAAGAAACTAAAAGCAATGCCGGAGAAAGACTACGAGCGCCATGTATTGAGCTACGAGAAAATTTTGCTTGAAATCACCCTTGCGCTTGGTGCTGAAGACATGCGTGACCAGGCGATCAGCAAACAAGGTAAAAACCTTGTCCAGTACATCAGAGATAACCTGCGTGACGAGCAGAAAACAATGCTTGCCCAGCAGAAAGTCCGCAGCGAGCTAATCGATGAGAAAGCCCGTACCGCTCAGCTTGAAAAAGAAGTAGCCAAGCTATCAGCCCAGCTTCTTGCAACCAAGCAGGCAACAGCTGAAAATGCAACACCAGTGAAAAGTGCAACGGTTACCACTGAAGCCGACACTACGGAAACCACTACCACAACCAATGAAGCAAGCTAAGCCTACATCGTCTTAGCCTTTCTAATTAAAAACGCCCCTTCTCACGACGGGGCGTTTTTCTTTATGTCTATAATTAATACCCAAACAACAATGAACCTTGACCTTCCCCCTAGGGAAGGGTTTAAAGTTTTCAACGAGACTTCAATAAAGTTATTATGATTTTAATGACATACCGTATTAGCACATACAATTTGCTAGCCTTAGTTCTGGTATTGATGATCAGCCTGATCACCAAGCCGGTATTGGGTATGTCTGCTCATCATATGAACATGGAGGCATCAACTTCAGTATCTCTGATATCTCACCTGCAGCCAACTAAAACCAGTGCTCATAATGTCGGTAGTGACTGTCATCAGACACTCCACTCGCTTTCAGAATCGCAGCCCGAGTGTTGTTCTACCCCTGATTCCACTGCTTCATCATGCTCTGACTGCGATATGAGCCATTGCCAGCCTTACAGCAGTTACCTGCCAATAGGCGGTGAGACTTTTTCCGGCTTAACTAGCAGTCACCTTATTCCACAACTGACATCCGCCTACCCAGTCTCGCGGACAGAAACCCTGCTCCGTCCACCCATCGTATAAATACCTACCGCAAATCTAACTCGCAGCTTTCAGCCCCATATTAGGTGTTATATCACCAATGGCAGCCGATCAGCTCGAAAATCAAATAAGACTTCTTATTAGTGGATGTATTTATGCACAAACGCATACTGCCCCAAGTATTGGGCGTGGCGCTATTGGCGTCATGGGCCCCCTCTTTAATTGCAAACCCGGAGCTAAATAACCTCATTGACTGGGCTATCACACACGATCCCGGCAAACAGCAACTCCAGTATCAGGCCGATGCAATGACTGATATGGGGATCGCCTCCGGCCAGTGGATGGATCCCAAACTCAAAGTCGGTGTCGGCGGGTTACCCGTTGACACCTTTGGCTTCGACGACGACCCGATGACCAATGTATCTGTCGGACTCATGCAGCAGTTTGGCCGCGGAGACACCCTGGCACTAAAGCAACAGCAAAGTACGCAGCAGGCTGAAGGTCTGCGCGAGAAAATGGGTGTGCGTGAGCTGGATATTAAAAATGCCATCACAACCCAATGGATAGAGCTGGCCTATCTTCAGCAGGCCCATCAGCTTCTGCGCCAGAACCGCTCCCTGTTTACCGAGCTGGAGCACTTTCTCGGGACCAACTATGGGGTCGGTGCCAACCAGGCTCAGGACATTATCCAGGCACAACTACAAATCAGCCGTATGGATGAAAAGCTCCAGGCCAACGAACAAATGCAGCAGCGCCTTCGCGCCCAGCTTTCTGAATGGCTAGGTCAGCAGGCATCAACAGTAACCGCCGACAGCTATCCACAATGGGCTAGCTTAAATACCTACCTCGCAACGGCGCCATCAGATAACTATCAGGTACTGGCTGTCCACCCATCAGTACGCATGGTTGATCAATTAATCGAGAGCGCCAAAACCGGCGTCGATATTGCCAACGAGGCTTACCTGCCACAGTTCGGGGTAGAAGTCATGTACGGATACCGACAGGCAAATGGCATGAACGGCCAGCCAGCTTCCGATCTGGTCAGTGCCTTTCTGACCCTGGACTTACCGCTCTTTACCGACAAGCGACAAGATAAAAAACTGTCTTCCGCCCAGCACCAGCTTGGTGCGGCCAAATCACAGCGCGATTTAATGCTGCAGCAAATGAACGCCAAAGTCGCGGCATTACTTATAGACCGCAACAATATCGAGCAGCGTTTAGCCCGCTACCAAGGCTCGCTGTTGCGTCAGGCCAAAGAGAAAACCCGTGCCATCGAACGAGGCTACCAGAACAACACCAATCAGCTCGATGAGTATATCCGGGCTGCCAGTGATGAGCTGACGATTGAACTGGAACAGGCGCGGCTCAATGCCGACCTACAACTGGCCAATAGCAACCTTGCCTACATACTAAATAAATTTTAGGAACAAGAATGAAGAAATCACTCACAATTGCCGTACTGGCACTCGCAGTCGGCAGCGCCCTGGGCTATTACATCGCCACCGAAACGCAGTTGGTTGGAGAGCAAGCTAGTACCAATAACGGCAGCAACGAGCCCTTGTATTGGGTGGCGCCTATGGATCCTAACTACAAGCGGGACAAACCCGGAAAATCACCGATGGGGATGGATTTGATCCCTGTGTATGAAGAAGATCAAGCAGGAGGCAAGGAGCAGGCCGGCACAGTGTCCATCTCTCCGGCCGTAGAAAACAGCCTTGGGGTCAAAACGACAAAAGTTAGCGTACAAAACCTTGAACCGGAAATTGATACGGTAGGTTATGTCTCCTTCGACGAAAGCCAGTTATGGCAGATCAACAGCCGGATCAGCGGCTGGATCCAAAAGCTTAATGTGGATGCGATTGGCGAGAAAGTAAAAAAAGGCGATGTCCTGTTTGAGGTCTACTCCCCGGATCTGGTCCGCGCCCAGGAAGAGCTGCTCAATGCCAAACGGATTGGCAAAGCCATTCTGGTAAAAGGAGCCAAAGAGCGCCTCGCTTCGCTCGGTGTCGATAACAGCCAGATCAATGACGTATTACGCCGTGGAAAAGCCAAAAGAAACATTGCCATCAAAGCCCCGGCAGATGGAGTAATAGCCACATTAAACGTCCGTAATGGTGCCTATCTATCCCCCCAGCAGACCGTAATCAGCGGCGGCTCACTCGATAATGTCTGGGTCGATGCGGAAATCTTCGAGCGCCAGGCTCACTGGATCCAGTCCGGTACCTATGCCGACATGCGCATTGATGCCCTGCCGGGCAAACAGTGGCAGGGAGAGGTAGACTATGTCTATCCCATCCTGGATCCAAAAACCCGTACCCTGCGGGTTCGACTCAAGTTCCCCAACCCAGCTGGCGAGCTCAAGCCCAATATGTTTGCGAGCCTGACCATGGTACCTCGTAGCAACGACACTGTTGTTGCAGTACCGGATCAGGCCGTGATCCGCACAGGCAATATGACCCGTGTAGTACTGGCTCTCGGAGAGGGTAAATACCGCTCTGCCCGGATAGAAACCGGCCGTGTCGCTGGCGGTATGGTCGAAGTGCTTGAAGGACTGACAGCTCAGGACAGCGTTGTGACCTCGGCGCACTTTATGCTGGATTCCGAATCGAGCCAGAGTGCCGATCTCAGCCGGATTGCAGGCACAGAGCCAGCAGAAACCAGCCAGAGAACCGTCAACGCTACTGGTGTGATCCGCAACGTCATGGCTAGCCACAAGATGCTAACCATCGAACATGCTCCTATCGAGCAATGGAGCTGGCCTGCGATGACAATGGACTTCACTGTCGGCGATAGCAGCAACCTGGGCCAATTAAAAAATGGCCAGTCGGTCGACTTCATCCTTGAGAAAAGCAGTGATGGTCAATTTGTCGTCAGCCGGGTTATTCCTGCCCAGTCCAACAATAACGTTGATCATAGCACTATGGATCACAGCCAAATGGATCACGGCACAATGAATGGAGACAACGCAGATCATAGCACCATGGACCACAGCCAGATGAACCACGGCGAAATGGATCATAGCAAACTGGAACTAGGCACTAAGGCAGGTGCACAATGATTGGAGCGATAATCCGCTGGTCGATTGCAAACCGCTTTCTGGTCCTCATAGCCACAGTCTTTCTGGTTGCCGCTGGTCTGTATAGCGTCAAAAAAACCCCAATTGACGCCATTCCGGACTTGTCTGATGTCCAGGTTATTATCAAGACCAGCTATCCGGGACAGGCTCCCCAGGTCGTCGAAGATCAGGTGACCTATCCCCTGACAACGGCCATGCTGGCGGTACCGGGCGCTGAAACGGTCCGGGGCTATTCTTTCTTCGGAGACTCCTATGTCTACATCATTTTCAATGATGAGACAGACATGTACTGGGCGCGCTCGCGGGTACTGGAATATCTCAGTCAGGTGGCACCAAATCTGCCACCGAGCGCCAAGCCAACCCTGGGGCCGGATGCAACCGGGGTGGGCTGGATCTTCAGCTATGTTCTCACCGACACAACAGGACAGCACGATCTCAGTGAGCTAACCAGCCTGCAGGACTGGTTCCTGAAGTACGAACTACAAACCGTTGATGGGGTCTCGGAGATCGCCACCGTCGGCGGTATGGTCAAGCAGTATCAGGTACAAATTGACCCTGCCAAACTGCGCGCCTATGACCTGACCTTGCAGCAAATTAACATGGCGATTCAGGCTGGAAACCAGGAAGCCGGCGCATCAGTTGTCGAAGTGGCCGAGGCCGAGCATATGGTTCGGGCAACAGGCTATGTCTCCGATATCAAAGACCTGAAAAATCTGCCGCTCAAAGTCACCGCCAAAGGGACACCGCTGCTACTGGGTGATATCGCCGATATTAACCTTGGTCCGCAAATGCGCCGCGGGATCTCAGAGCTTAACGGCAAGGGAGAAGCGGTTGGCGGCGTGATCGTGATGCGATTTGGCGAAAACGCCAGGGAAGTCATTGAGAACGTCAAAGCCAAACTGGCGGAGCTCCAGCGTAGCCTGCCAGAAGGCGTAGAAATAGTGCCGACCTATGATCGCTCGAGCCTGATTGACCGTGCCGTAGATAACCTGTACGAGAAGCTGCTGGAAGAATTTATCGTGGTTGCACTGGTCTGTGCCCTCTTCCTATTCCACTTCCGCTCGTCACTGGTGGTCATGATCAGCCTGCCGATAGGTATTCTTAGTGCCTTTATCGTGATGCACTGGCAGGGCATCAACGCCAATATCATGTCGCTCGGAGGCATTGCCATCGCCATCGGTGCCATGGTCGACGGTGCTATTGTGATGATCGAAAACGTCCACAAGCATCTCGAACGTACCCCACTGACGGATAAAAACCGCTGGCAAGTGATCGGAAAAGCAGCAGAAGAAGTCGGCACCCCGTTGTTTTTCTCGCTGATCATTATCACCTTGAGTTTTGTGCCTGTCTTTGCCCTCGAAGGCCAGGAAGGCAAAATGTTCTCGCCGTTGGCCTTCACCAAAACGTATGCCATGGCAGCGTCGGCGGGACTGGCCATCACCCTGGTTCCTGTGCTGATGGGCTACTTTATCCGCGGCAAGGTACTACCTGAACATAAAAACCCGGTAAACCGGGCTGTTATCGGCCTGTATCGTCCGTTACTTAACCTCAGTATGCGATTCCCGAAAACCATTATCGTCATGGCTATCGCATTAATGGCCTCTGCCTATTACCCGATACAAAAAATGGGCAGTGAGTTCATTCCGCCGCTGGACGAAGGTGATCTGATGTATATGCCGACAACCTATCCGGGCATTTCCATCGGTAAAGCCCGTGAGCTGTTGCAACAAACCGACAAGCTGATCAAAACCATTCCGGAGGTCAAAACGGTCTGGGGAAAAATTGGCCGGGCCAATACTGCTACCGATCCCGCCCCGCTGACCATGATCGAAACCATCATTCAGTTTAAACCGAAGGATGAGTGGCGAGTAGGAGTGACAAACGACAGCCTTCGCCGGGAGCTGGACCAGCTCATCCAGTTCCCGGGCCTGACCAACGCCTGGGTAATGCCGATCAAAACCCGCATCGATATGCTGGCAACAGGGATAAAAACACCTATCGGCGTCAAGATTGCCGGCCCTGAGCTCAAGCAGATAGAAGCCATCGGTACCCAGCTCGAAACGATATTGGAAGGTGTGGAAGGTACAGCCTCTGTCTACGCCGAACGAGTTGCCGGCGGACGTTATATCACCATGGATATTAAACGCCGTGAAGCAGCTCGCTACGGCTTGAGTATCAAGGATATCCAGCAGGTGATCAGCACCGCCATCGGGGGAATGAACGTCGGTGAGTCGGTTGAAAGCCTGGAGCGCTATCCGATTAATGTTCGCTACCCGCAAAGCTACCGCGACTCGCTGGTCAAACTGCAAAACCTGCCGCTGGTCACACCGAACGGGGCACGTATTGCGCTGGCCGATGTTGCTGATGTCCGTTTTGAGGACGGCCCGCCGATGATCAAAACCGAAAATGCCCGTCCTAACGGCTGGGTATTCATCGATATTGACGGCCGGGATCTCGGCTCCTATGTCCAGGATGCCCAGCAAAAGGTCGCCCGGGAGTTGAGCTTGCCAGCAGGCTATTCGCTCACTTGGTCCGGTCAGTATGAATATATGGAGCGCGCAAAGGCCAGATTGAGCGTCGTTGTGCCTGCCACTATCGCCATCATCATGATGCTGCTCTACATGAGCTTCCGACGCGCCGGAGAAGTACTGATGATCATGGGCACCCTGCCCCTTGCTATGGTTGGCGGCCTCTGGCTAATGGAAATACTCGGCTATAACTTCTCGATTGCCGTCGGTGTCGGTTTCATTGCCTTGGCCGGGGTTGCGGTAGAGATCGGAGTGATCATGCTGGTGTACCTCAACCAGGCGTGGACATTCAGACAGCTTGAGCGCAAGCATCAGCAGACCCCCCTGACCAAAGCCGATCTCACTGAAGCGATCAAGGAAGGCGCCGGGCTGCGTGTTCGCCCAGTCATGATGACGGTAGCAACAGTGATCATCGGTCTGATCCCGATTATGTACGGCTCGGGTACCGGTTCTGAAGTCATGCAGCGCATTGCCGCCCCGATGATTGGCGGTATGGCGTCTGCCCTGCTGCTGACCTTGGTTGTTCTGCCCGCGGTGTTCAAGCTCTGGAAAGAAGCCAGCCACCAGCTAAAACAATAAACGTACTTTTGTGAAGAAGAATAATTGAAAGGAATGATAAATGAAGAACTATCAACTACTACCAATAGGGTTACTGTTTGCCGCTGCGACAACCTTTGCCGCCGGCCAGCATGAAGGAATGGATCACAGTCAGATGGACCATAACACTATGGACCACAGCAACATGAACCACGGCAACATGGAGCACCATGGTAAGATGGCCTCCGCTGTTGGTATGCCCGCACCAACCGAGCAAGCAACACAAACAGTCAAGGTAAGCCTTAGCGATGATATGAAAATGCAGTTCTCGCCAGCACTCAATATTAAACAAGGCGATATCGTGCGCTTCGTGGTCACTAATACCGGCCAAATTCCTCATGAGTTCTCAATTGGTAGCATTGACGAGCAAGACAAACACCGGGCAATGATGCGCTCCATGCCTGATATGCAGCATTCGGACGGCACGACAGTCACCTTGCAGGCCGGTGAAACCGCTGAGCTTGGCTGGCATTTCATGGGGCAGAACTTTGTTGAGTTTTCCTGCAATATTCCTGGCCATGCCGAAGCTGGTATGAAAATGAATACGATCCTACGCTAAAAGCCGGATATACAAGTCCTGCTATCTAAAAAGAAAAACTGAAAAAAGGGAGCAGCAACCATTGCTCCCTTGTTCACATCATAGCCGAATGCTTGCTTATTTAAGCTCCGAATAATCTCTCGGTGTACCCGCCATTAAAGATACATTGCGAAATTTATCTTGATCTTCAAACTATATGATGAAAATATAGTTTGAAAACCAAACTATAACAACATCAAACAATCTCACACGAGGCAGCATTGTGCATTCCCAAACTCTGAGCCAATGGCAACATTCGCATAACTTTGTATCTATTAACCCCAAAGGAGAGAAACGCACCGTATGGGTTTTGTGGCTGACCATTTTTACTATGGTGGCTGAAATTACAGCTGGCAGCTTGTATGGTTCAATGGCACTACTCGCCGACGGCTGGCATATGGGTACACATGCTGCCGCTTTTATGATCACCATCTTTGCCTACCGCTATGCACGCAAACATTCAGATAACCGGGACTTTTCGTTCGGAACCGGGAAAGTCAGTGTACTGGGCGGTTTTACCAGTGCTATTGCCCTGGGGTTGGTTGCATTGCTGATGATGGTTGAATCTGTCCAGCGGTTGTTCTCACCTGAAACCATTCAGTTCAACGAGGCTATATTGGTGGCCGTTATTGGCCTTAGTGTCAATATCGCCAGTGCGTTTCTGCTCAAAGATGATCACCATCATCATGATCACGGTCATAGTCACGACCATAACCACAGTCATGACCACCATCATCACGATCACAACCTCAAAGCCGCCTACTTCCACGTACTTGCCGATGCACTCACCTCGGTACTGGCCATTGTCGCTCTGCTATTTGGCAAGTATTACGGCCTGCACTGGCTTGATGCCATCATGGGAGTTGTTGGTGCTGTGATCATTACCCGCTGGGCATGGGGTCTAATGAAGCAGACCAGTCCTATCTTGCTCGACAGTAATATCGATGAGACATACCAGCAGCAAATTATCGACACTCTGGAAGCTGATGCTGATAACAAAGTCAGTGATATTCATATCTGGAAAGTCAGCGCCAATCATTATGCCGCGATGATCTCATTGGTTACCCACACACCGAAACCGGCACAGGATTACAAGCAATTGCTGGCAAATTTCGATAAACTCAACCACCTGACCATTGAAGTAAACAGGTGTCAGGACTTGCACTGACCACGGATATTTAATGAAAGAGATTGAACAGTTAAACCATACAATTATTGAATTCTACGAAAAACTCTCGTCCTGGGAGCAGTCTGTCGTTCGCGACAAGGGCTTTACCCTGCCTCAGGTTCACATCGTGGAAATTCTCGGGGTCCATGGCGCCATGCGCATGAAAGAGCTGGCGGACAAGATCGGTGTCACCACCGGCACCCTAACTGTTCAAGTCGATAAAATGGTCAAAAGTGAACTGCTCCAACGCCGACCGCATGAATCGGATCGGCGCTCTATTCTTGTGGAGCTAACGGAGAAAGGAGCGGCCATGTATCACGAACATGACGACCTGCACCTCGCGTTAACACAAGATATCACGGCTGGTCTTGATGAAGATGAGCGAAGCAACCTATTGAAATATCTGATCAAGATAAACCAGGAGTTTTAAGTCCTAACCTGCGCGGAAAGTCTCATTTCCCGCGCAGCTTATACTTTGACGGAAAACGGTGGGCGATATCAGTAAATACCCCATCGACGCCCCAGTTAAATAGCTGGTTGGCACGGGCCAAATCGTTCACGGTATACACATTAATCTTGTAACCTGAAGACTTAAACCGGGCTACCATCGCCTGAGTCAGGCTCTGATCTTCCGGATGAATATAATCCGCCCCGCACGCCTGCATCACAGACTCCCAGTCATCACCAAGACTTGCGGCTTCAAACAAACAGGCAACCGAAGTCTGCGGTCGACGGCGCTTAAACTCTGCCAAAGCAAGATGATTAAAGCTGGAAACTATCAACTCACGTCCGGTATCCAACTGCACCAACGCTGTGATCACATTAGCAATCAGCTTATCGGTCATCGCCCAGCCAGCCGAACATGACTTGATCTCAACATTGATATTCAACTCATGCTGGTTAACCAGGGTTATCAGCTGTTCAAAGGTCGGGAGCGGCTCGCCAATGAAATCATCATGAAACCAGCTTCCGGCATCAATATCGCCCAAATCCGCCTTGGTAAGTTCAGCCAGGTTACCGCTTTGGTCGGTACAGCGATCCAGCGTATCGTCGTGGGAGACAACAACAGTCCCGTCAGCCAGGATATCAACATCGCATTCAATCCATTGAATTCCATGCTGTCGGCACAACGCAAAAGCAGCAAGGGTGTTTTCAGGGGCCAGAGAAGACATACCACGATGCGCAAAGAGAGTTTTCATTTACGAGTCCGTATAGGTTATAGATAAGATTTACATAAAGACTATACCGTCATCAATATCCCGAGACACTAGCTGACTGACATCAAAGCTGCAACATTGTGACAGGGGCGAATGTATACCCAAGCTACCTTATCTCAGGCTATATATTTAAAAGCACTATGCCGCTCGAGCGGCTCCATTTCGCAAAGAAACAGCGATTGCCAAGCGTAATACTTGATTCCGGCACGATAAGACTTACAATTCCGAACTCAATCTTGACAAATTGCTCCCCGTTCAAGACCCAAAAATCAACAAGGCACCTTTGGATTTATCAGCATGAGCAACAAAATGTACAGCGAGTACAACCCTGTTTTTAATTCTTCATTTCTCCATCCCAGGCACTGGCTAACCTGGCTGGGGCTACCTTTTGCTCTTTTGCTGTCTCTGCTTCCGCACCGTTTACGAGCCACTATGGCAACCCGTCTTGCCAAGTACTTTGTCTCTAAGAACAACAGCGCCAAGCGACGGGCACTTATCAATATCCAGCTGTGTTTCCCTGAAATGACCGAGCAACAGCAACTGGCGCTGCTTGAGCGCTCATACGCGACTGCCGGGACAGTCTTGCTGGGATTTGCCCAACCATTTATCAAAGGCCGTAAATTCGTTATCAACAGCCATGATGTGAACGGTGAGCACTACCTTCACGAGCTTCGACAGCAGAATAAAAATATTATTATGCTGGTACCGCACAACTGGGCCATTGATTTCACCGCGCTCTATTTTGCTGCCAAAGAAATGCCGATGGTCGCGATGATCCGTCCGCAGAAAAACCCAATCGCCGACTGGCTGATGAACCTGCAGCGTATGCAGTTCGGCGGCCGCATCTACACCCGCAGCCAGGGCATCAAACCCTACCTGAAATCTATCAAGGAAGGATATCTGGCTTATTACCTGCCGGATGAAGATCACGGTGCGCAGCAAAGTGTCTTTGCCCCGTTCTTTGGTAACGAAAAGGCCACAGTCAAGGGTGTCGGCAAGCTGGCTAAACTGGCCAATGCCGCGGTTCTGCCTGTATTTCCGTCCTTTAACATGGAAACCGGCCGCTATGAGATCAATATCCAGGCCCCACTCACTGATTTCCCGTCCGGAAATGAATACGAGGATGCCTGCTACATGAACAAAGTACTGGAAGAGATGATCAGAAAACAGCCAGAACAGTACATGTGGGTAATGAGCATTATGCGCCACCTGCCGGACGGCAGCCAGCGCTACTAGTTTGTGTAAATAAGTAGTCTATTTACATTCCCACGGCAAAAAAGCAAACACCAACAAAAGGCTCACCGTCGGTGAGCCTTTTTTATCAAGCTATTTTAGAGCTAGACAGTGTATAGAACTAAGCATAGTTTAGGTTTGGATATGGAACAGGCGCTATAGGGCTCCTCACTCAACCACACTTACCCGCATATCTTCTTCAACTTGCTGAACGGCCTCAAGCAACTGGTCGACATTGACCTCGCTTGGTACCTCTACCATCAACTCGGCAATGAACAGGGCCTGACCAAGATCCGCGACACCGATCCGATAGTTTTCAATTTTGACGATCTCGATCCCTATATCATCCAGGATATTGGTAATGTCATTGACGATCCCCGGCCGATCACTAGACTCTACTTTTAGTTTCAACGACTCAACACTACCCTTTGGCGCAGCCTGAGGCGCTTCAATAATACGTACATTCAGATCAGTCAGGCGATTAAATGCCTCTTTAAGCATTGCTGCCGTTTCTGCAGGAATGTCGACCTTGATAAGACCAACTATCTGGTTATCCAAGCGGTTGATTTTACTCACCAACCACTTTCCTCCCAGCTCATGGGTTTTAGCCGCAAGTTGATTAATTAATTGAGGGTGATCCTGACCCGCAATGGTTATTGTCAACTGAATATTCATAAGCCGTCCCCTCTGTAAATACATCATGTATTAACGCGTTGTAACCAGACGAAAAATTGCAGGTCACCTATTCAGACTAGCAAGCAACCCGCACTCCTGCAGTGACTCAGTTCATACTAACCATGCATATTCACCTACAATTTATGTAACAATTTGGTATATCACTGATTTAAAAAAGCTATTCATTCTAGGGGGTATTTATCGATACAAACAAAAATGCCAGCCGGTTTAAATCGGCTGGCATTTTTATTATGCAATTTCTGAAACAGTAGGCTTAATTGGCTGTGCGATATTTTTCCAGAATTCGGCCCAACGACTGAGACGCATCAGACAGCTCCTGCACGCTGGCAACAGACTGTTCGGTCGCAGAGCGGATCACACTCGATTGGTTACGAATGTCATGCAGCTCAGAGGCGATATCATTGGCTACCGCCGTCTGCTGCTCGGCAGCTGTTGCAATCTGGGCACTCATGTCCATGACCGTCTTGGATGACTCGGCAATGTAATTCACATCCGCACCAATTTCAGTGATCATCTCGCGGCTCTGGTAGGCTTGCTCCAGAGTCTCTGAGGTAATCTGCGAAATACCGTTGGTTTCAGCCTGAAGCTTGTCGATCATCGACTGGATCTCGACCGTTGCCTGCTGGGTGCGTCCTGCCAGCGTACGTACTTCGTCAGCTACAACAGCAAACCCGCGGCCTTGCTCACCGGCCCTTGCCGCTTCAATCGCCGCATTCAGTGCCAGCAAATTTGTCTGCTCAGAAATAGCATTGATCGTCGTGATCACCTCGTTGATCTCCGTCGCCTTTTCATTCAGGCTGCTGACAGTCGCCGATGCTGCATCGGTCTGCTCAGAGAGCTTGGTCACAACCACAATAGCATTCTGCACTTTTTCATTGCTCTGCTGCAGCTTCGCGGTATCAGCATCAAATTGATCCGTTGTTTGCACGGCGATATTAGCGATATCTTTAGCGGATGCTGTCATCTCTTCCATCGCGGTTGCGACAGAGTCGACCGATGCATACTGCTGGTTGATCTGTTGCTCAGAGTTCTGCGCTTCCTGGCCAAATGTCGCGGCCGTATTGTGCAAAGTAGCCGAGCTACCTTTTACGGTTTCAACCAGCTCACTGAGGGTATCCATCGTACGGTCAAGCTCGAAACCAATGATACCGAACTCATCCCGGCCAACATGGAAGCCCAAACGAGAAGTCAAATCACCTTCAGCAATCCGGCGTGTTGCCTGGTGCATAACCCACAATGCGCCGCCGAGGAAAGTGGCCAGCCAATAACAAATCAGTGCAATCGGTGCCAGCGTCAATAGAGAATAAAGAAAGTGGGAGAACGCCTGCCCTTTGGCTTCGGTTTCAGCAGCGCCGGCAGGTTGGGTCAATACGGCGTAACCGCCGCCCTGCACAGGTGCAGATGCAGTAATCACATCGTTGTCACGTGAGGTTCCGGCTGAAGAAGAAACCAGCTTAATATTTTGCTTCAATAGCGCCTGTTCTTGTTCTTGACGAGTAAGCCCTGCTACCTGCAACGTATTGACCGACGCTTCGACCTGCGCCTCAACGCGCTGAACAGAGGCTGCTTCGATACGAGATAATGCAGAATAATACTGACTGCCTGATACACCAACAACAACTGCGGCTATTGCCAAAAACAATACCCAAAACTTGTCATTGATAGACATTTTGATAAACAGACGATCAACGGTCCTGAATTCAACTTCTCTCATCGTGATACCATGTAATAAGCCTAAAACGTTATGGTAACAGTTGAAGAAATTTGTTGTGATATACAACAGGTAATTTATTGACGAGCCTAACAATATTTTCAAGGAATATAGATCGCGATCACAATATTACCATTGAACATGCTTTGTCGGCATATCTAGTGAACTGCCTATCTGCACTGTAGGCCTTCTGGATGGAGTCACCTAACCCTAACCCCCGCTTACAGCAAAAGAACAATCTTCAGCAACGATGATTCTAGTCATTCATTCTCCCCCAACGTGACCCAGATCATCTCCTTCAACATTATTGGAATTCTGTTTCACTCATAATAGCGACCAGTTTTACAAGCTGCGTTCCTCGCTGCCACCAGGACATAATGATGAAAGAAATTGCATTCCGCTGGATAGATAAACACCTAATCAATGTGACAATCAGAGAGAATTTTTTAATCCTCTTTTTTGCCCCGCTAATTGCTATTATTATTGTCAGCACAACTCTGATTGATGCGGCAGAAAAGCAACAAAACCAGATATTAAGACAAGAATTGGAAACCGTCGCGACCCTTATCTCTCAGACCAATTTAGAGCAAAGTGACGTAATTCGTGTCCTGGCAGACAGCAACATTCAGGTTGGCTCTAGCGGCAAGCATACCGCTCAAGTGGCAAATTCTGGCTATCAGCTAACGATCACCGAACAACCCAATCTACTTTCTGCCCTCACAATTGGCCACTCAGCTATTATTGTTGCTGCATGCCTTTTTATCGTTATGTGCCTCTATTACATCATGACCTTTATGGGCGGTGCCCTTTACAATATCTATGATGCGGTAACACGTCTGGCTGACGGTGATCTTTCTTACCGAATTAACCATGCTCCGGCACGAAATGACTTTAACCTTATTGCCAGAACAGTCGACCGCGTGTCTGAGCGTGAACACAAACTGGTTATTGCAACTCAGGAAGCCATTGCGTTGATCCAACAAATCAGCTCAGAGCTTCGCCAGCGCAGTAATGACAACGAAGCCTTAACCTTACAACAGCAAGAGCGCATCGATTCTCTAGCCAGCGCCACAGAACAAATGGCTAGCTCAGTTCGCGAAGTAGCCAGTCACGCCCATGACACATCCAGTCAAACTAGCGAAGCAGCTCAGCTAACAACCCAAGGCCAAACACAAGTCATAACCACTCTCACTGCCATTAATCAGCTAGGCACCGAGATCAATTCAGCTTCAAAGGCCGTTATGGAGTTAGACAGTAACGCAGCCCAAATCGATGATGTAGTGACCACGATTAGTGCTATCTCAGAACAAACTAACTTACTGGCTCTTAACGCCGCCATTGAAGCAGCCCGAGCCGGTGAACAAGGCCGAGGTTTTGCAGTGGTTGCAGATGAAGTTCGCACTCTGGCCAGCCGCACCCAGAATGCTACAGTCGAAATTCAGCAAATGATTGAAGCACTGCAAAGCAACAGCCAACGTTTGATGAAGGTAATGCAGCATACGGTAAGCAATGCTGAATCCAGTGAAAAAATGATGAGCTCGGTTAATCAGGATATTGACCAGATCTCAGCCAAAAATCAGTCTATTTCTGGTCGAAGTATAGAAATCGCTGCAGCCGCTGAAGAACAAGGGGCTGTTGCTGACAGCATTGCCTCGGATGTAGAGCAAGTTAGAAAACAATCTCGACAGGTTGCTGACATGGTGACTCAGTCTACCGAAGAGATACACCGCCTCTACCAACAGGCCGATGTACTAGAAAGCTTAATGAAAGATTTGAAGGTGTAGCTTATGCGTCAGAACAATGAACCCACCTTCACCAGCTCAATGGAAAATCAATGAACACGCGGACAAAAGTATCGTTATCCCAGGGTAAAATAGGCAAATAGTCAGGGTCATCTGCCAGCCTGTTATCATAGGGGGCCAGGTTGTATTCAGTATGCTCAATATCAAGCACCAGCTGACCATCTCCAAACCAGCCCCCTTTCAGCCAATGATTAGCATCATAGGCAAAGGTCACGACAAGTTTATTTTCCAGCCAGTCATCACCGTCATGCCATTGTTGGGCAAAAACGTGCAAGTCCACACTTGAGCCTAGACCCACACCGGCATACAGCTGCAATGAACCAGCGGATGTTTCATTGCGTAATCCACCCCGCTCATAACCACGAGTCCTCGGTACATCATCATCAATCTCGAGGAAATAATATCCTGCCGAGGCTTTGACACCAATCTCGTAGGCTTTAGCATTCAAGCCCACATCAATACCTGGCATCAGCTTATGCTGCTTCTCGATAGAGCTGACCGTATTCCGCCTGTCATAAAGGCCGACAAACCAATCCATAGCAAGCTGCTCCGATAAGTTGGCCAGCTTCCCGCTGACAAGGAAGTCCGACTGGAACCAAATAGGGATATGATCAGGGTCCAGTTCGTCATTATCGATATCAAAGTAGGTATTAATACGCCCGCTCAGCAGGATGTTGGAGCTCGTTGCATGGGAGGCCAATACACCGATTCCGACTCCGAAAGTGTGTGAGTCAGCCTGCTCAACAATAAAATCATGCCCGCCAAGCGTCATGCGCCAGTTCACGGCATAAGCAGAGGTCGTATAACCAAGGAGAAAAGCAATAACAAGCAGCAGCCATCTGATTTTATTGGCATACATGATACAACTCACATCATCGTATTATGCAACCAAAACTAGGCCACCCCCGATAATTACGCAAATCTACGCAAGGTCGAAAATGAGAACATCACTCCTGTTATTTCAAAGACTGAGTTTCTAAGAGCGTGTCCTCATTGATGTTCCGAATCAGATTACCAAACTATTATCGATACAATGGAATAGAGAAGCCCAACCTGATTTCAAGAATTGATGTCTTTTGATAATCGAACGAGTCACTCGTTAGGGCAAGGTCAAAAATAGAACTCTTATATGCAACCCCAAAAGCCTGATCTAAGGGGTAGTATTTAAATAGGTACTGAGATTGTCCTGCTCGGTACTGGTACCCCAAGTTGACTAACAAGGTATCGTACGACTGGAAGCCCTGAATATAGCCGGTGTGCGCTTGGCGACTATAACCCAACAAGGCATTGTATTTCACAGGTAACTTTTGCTTAAAATCCCTATTACCCTCATAGCCTGTGATCACAGGTTCGATTT
Source organism: Photobacterium alginatilyticum (assembly GCF_009910675.1). Lineage (GTDB taxonomy): Bacteria > Pseudomonadota > Gammaproteobacteria > Enterobacterales > Vibrionaceae > Photobacterium > Photobacterium alginatilyticum. Next base: position 173,528 of record NZ_RSEJ01000008.1, read on the forward strand.
TTATCTTCCCATCTTCGATGACACTCGTTGCCGTCGTTGCTTGGGCATCAGTAAATGGTGATTGATCCCACAGTACTTCACTATAAACATCCTGCACATAAAGCGAAGTAAACACACTGTCAGTGAGCTGCCAATCCAATCCTAAGTCAAAACTATAACCATAGAGGCTTTCGGGCGCATTGGTTTGCCGATCAAACAGTTTATCTTCTGTATACGTGTATGAGAGATCTAAGTTGCCAGAATAACACTCAAATCCGTCACCACAATCTCCGGTCAATGAAGCCCAGCCACTTGTCTCCCCGACCATTAACTCCCTGGCTTTTAGATATGATGCAGCGCCATACAGATTGATACCTTCAAAGCCATCATAGTGATAAGCAATCCTGAAGCCATCGGTTTTGATGTGATTGGTTTTAAGATCCAAGTCATATCGCTTATCGGGCTCTATCAGTGTGCCATTTACCGTTGTGCCGTAAAGCTCCATCGTGTCTTTGGTGAACCCCAAAAACCACTCATAGCGGGAAATCAACGAGAAAGAGATATTCTTATATCTTGTCCCTATCACGAACTCATTAAAGGTAAAGGCACTCTCACTCCGGTTGTAGGTCGTTTCTGTTCCTTTAATCAGATGATAAGCAGAGTTATTTTCAGCATAGGCTATCGCGTTAATCGATGTATAGACATCTAGCCCTTGAGAACTTGCAGAATAAAATGGAATTAGGCTTAGTGACGCAGCCGCCGCAGACATTAACATGATAAGTACAAATCAAACTTTAAATATAAGAAAGGGAGGCTAGATGCCTCCCTAGAATTAGAGCAACTTAATTAAAACAACGACTCAAAGGAGCCATCGAGATAACGAACCAGTACTAGGCCATTTTTTATCTCTTCAATTGACGCAACCTTCTTACCATTGATACTTATTTCACCAGCAACATTTTCTTCGTATTCGCTCACCGTTGCTACCGCACCTGTTGTATTACGTACAATAATTGCGGAGTTAACGACATTATCATACAAACCTACAGGCGCTTCGATGATAGTATCAACACCATTGTATTCAACGGTCGCTTTTGCCTGCGCAACATTATACTGCGAGCGATTAACTTCCAGCTTAACAGAAGCTGCGATGGCATTATTTAGTGCATTCTGTACATTAGTGCTAACCTGGGCAGTCAAATAAGTCTTAACAAACTTATCTTGAGTTTCAGGGGTTCTCGTTGTATCAACATTATTGCAGTTCCAGCCTAAAACTGAACCTGAAGAACAGACATTGAAAATTTTAGACTCTTCCGCATAGATATATCCTAGGCTATTATCAGCGACTAGATTTACATAAACTCCAACAGAGTCACCGCCAGTCGCTAAATCACCACCAAACCGAATGTTTGCCAGCATAAACGAACCTGACTTTGCTTCAGTCTGCTGATCAGCCTCTAAGTTATTTTGAACTTCTGCAGCAGCTAAACCTTTTACATCAAAATGGATATGACCAGTAAAGTTTGCTGACTTCTTGGTTTTCGCATCTACAAATGCCAACTGCGTATTTGGTAAGTTGAGTGCTACTGACTCTACCGACAGAACTGTTGCTTCACCAGAGAAACCAACAACCTTAGCGCTGCTATTGGTAGCTATTAATTGAACATTATCAACTGAAGAATCAATTGATGTTATACCCAGATCAATCTCAGCAGTTGTTTGGTCACCTTCTGAAATTGACACCTTGCTGATAACGGCAACTACTTTGGTTGATTCAACATTTTCAGCTGTATTATCGCGCTGCGCCGAATAGGTCGTACCATCAACTGCAACCGTGAAGCCGCGATAATTATAAGTTGTATTTTCAGGTGCAGCTTTTTGTGCTTCATAAGCATCAGTGATAGCTTCGACAGCCGTTTGAACATTTGTTAGCGCCAACTCAACATCTTTTTCTTCAATCAATGGCGCAATAACATCCAGCTCGTTGCCAAAATCTGTCAAGCCTTTCTTCAGATCGCCATTATCCTGAACAGATAAATACGTTGTACGAACATCATTAATAAATGACTTAGCTGCCTGTACCACACCCTGCGCAGGTGGCTGAGGAGTCACTTCAATAGGATCCAGCTCGCCATCACCATCAATATCCTTAAACCCACTATCGCCCGTTGTCTGCTCTGCTTTATGATCTGCTAACTCTTTCTTGCTAACTTCAGACACTTTTACTAATGGCTCACCACTACCATTGTCGACTAACTGTTCAGCATCGGCAATTACATCTAGTAGAGAAGTAGAAACCTCGTATACATCCCCTTTGTTAGTAAGCAGCTTATCAGTATCAATCGCACTACTCATTACCGCAGCAGAATACAACGCGGCATTAATATCTTCCGGGGCAGCACCTTGAGTTTGAGCAGGATCCGTCAGATCCACCGAACCAAGCTCAGTAATAGAACCTTCCAAACCAAAAATGTCTTCAACAGTGTCTTTAGCACGATTTGCAATTTGTGTCGTTACAGGTGAAGAACCTGCATCTTCCAGTGCCTGCTTGGCCGCAATATCCGTTAAAGAGGTAACATTGACAACAGAAGTCGCCGAGTTTGCCGCAGGAAGAATGGTTTTGAGCTGCCATCCATCCTTAACAACAAAAGTCTGTCCAAAGTTGACTTGAGCACCCGATGCATCGGTACAGGTTGCTACGTCACATTTCATCGTTGTTGAAGTATTTTTTTTCGATACCGCTACCAGTATTGGTTTGTCTAGCGGAGCATCTGAGATGCTGTATTTACCACTCGAGTTTGTGGTTGTTTCATAATAGTAATTACCCTGAGCATTACAGCCTTGGGCATCAAAAGTATCGCAGACTTCAACCTTGCCGTTGCTAATAATACCTTTGTTCACGGTTCCTGAAAAATCTGTACCCGTCGGTTGCGGGATTACTTTCTTGTCATCACCACCACTTCCACCACCGCAGCCAACAAGACCTAGTACAGAAGCAATTGTTATAGCTAATATTTTTCTTTTCATAATTACACCTAGCATCACCAAAACAAATGCGCAGACATTATTTCATTAACTGACGATATGCAATAAAACAAGGCTCATATAATGAGCGAGACCACAAAAAATAGATTATTAGCTCTATTGTTAAGCAAAAAACTTAAACTGAAAGATAAACATTAAAACAAGGTCCATATAACAGAAATATCCCTAGGCGTTTCATGGGAAAAGGAAAATAAGCAGCCTATTTCCAGTTAAAGGATACCAAATGCCCTTGTTTAGCAAAGATCAGATTGAGCAGCAGAAGCCTATTTCCTGGTTAGCCGACCCATTGAAAGCCGCACAAGAAACAATGAAAAGGTATGGCCTGTGGCATATTAATCAGCAAATGGGAAGTCGCTGGCCGATAGCCTGTGTAGCGGTGGAAATCACTCAGCGGTGTAATCTGGATTGCACCCTCTGTTATCTGTCGGAGCACTCAGAATCGATTCATGATCTGCCGCTCGATGAAGTCCTGCGGCGAATTGAGCAAGTGTATCGCTACTACGGGAAGAATACCGATATACAGGTAACCGGAGGCGAGCCGACACTCAGAAAACCCGACGAGTTATGTGCCATCATTACCATAATCCGCAAACTGGGCATGCGTGCGACTTTGATGACCAACGGCATTCGGGCAAGCCGATCGCTGCTTGAAAAACTATGTCGGGTTGGTTTAACTGATGTCGCCTTCCATGTCGATACCACCCAGCAACGCAAGGGATACAGCACCGAGCTGGAACTCAATGTTATTCGCCAGGCCTATCTGGACAAAGTAAAAGGCCTGCCTCTAAGTGTGATGTTCAATACCACGCTGCACAAAAGCAATTATCACGAGCTTCCTGAGCTTGTCCGCTTCTTCTGTGACCACGCCACACAGCTGCGCACCGTCTCTTTTCAGCTTCAGGCTGATACCGGCAGAGGCACACTGACAACGCGTTCAGATGATATCACCCTGGAAAACACTGTAGAGCGTATCAACCAAGGAGGCGGCACAGTTCTTAACTTCGATGCCGTGCAGGCAGGCCACCCCAACTGCAATCGCTATGCCCTGGCTTTGGTCATTAATAATCAAGCCCATAACTTTTACGATGACAACCGGCTTTTTGGCCAAGTGCTGCGCGCTAGCAAAACGGTCAACTGGCAACGCAACCAACCAATACAGTCAGTCTATCGCTTCGGGTTTTGGTTGCTAAAACACCCAGCCATCGCCCTCAGGCTCACAGCGTGGGGGGCAAAAAGATTATGGCAACTCAAAAACACATTAATTGCCAGCAGAGGAAAAGCCACCACCCTTTCATTTATCGTCCATAACTTTATGGATGCCAGCCAGCTTGATCAGGAAAGAGTAGCCTGCTGCGTATTCAATACCATGACACGAGACGGCCCCATTTCCATGTGCCTGCATAATGCCAAGCGGGATGGGTTCATCCACCAGGCGATACAAACAAGCGAGGGAAAATATTGGTCTCCGGTAACAGGAAGCCTGTCCGGCACGGAGCAAATTATCGAGGTGATCCCCATGGACCAGCTACCGTCACGTTTTCTCAGGGGAAGAAGCAGGAAAATTAACTGATGCAGCCAATATGTTTAGAATTCATAAGCAAAAAAAAGCTGCGTTATCAGTTAACGCAGCCTTCTTTGAAACAGTTGGAGTATTAGATTCCCGCGCGCTTCAACAAGCCGGTCATCAGAGCTGAACTGCCCTTAACCTGCTTGGACTTATTCTTCAATTCACGAGCCAGAGATGAGTCATTGATTGAATTACAGATATAAATCATTGCCTGATACATGTCGCGAGGCGTCTTGATACGATCAGCATCGTTAAGCGGGCTAATGATCTTCACAACATCGCTGCCTTTCTTGTTGTTTTCGTTAGCGTACTCAAGTACTGAATCAAGTAGCTTGTCCAAATCAACAATAAACTCTGAGCTCTCGATACCCTGCTTCTGGATCTCTTTCAGGTTTCTCTTTCTTACCTGCTTAATGATGAATGCAGGCGTATTAAGCTTTCTGTAACCAAAGAAGCCCGCCAAAACGAGTAAGACAGCACCACCTGCTACATACCCCCAAATTGAACCTGAAGACTCGGCAACCGGCTGAACGACTTCGGCAACCTTTGTAACAGACGCTGGTACATCAGACATATTTGTAACCTTTTACTTAAACGAATACGGGACACCCGAGACATTATGCACGTTGGTCGCTAAGGGCTATGCGTTTTATCAAGATTTAGATCGAATAGAGTGACGGAGGTCAAAATTTTGACAATTAAGTGCAAAAATAAAGCACCGATTCGAGAGAGCCAACCAGGCTACACACTCCATTTTTACTGGCTGTGCGGCAGATCAGACAAGAAAAAGGCATAGCCGAAACTATGCCTTAGCAATAAAGAATTAACTCCCTGATTTGGCAATATATGATGCCATCTCTTCTTCCGGTACCATACCGCCTCCCGTCGCCCAGACCAGATGCGTCGCATTTTTCATTTTGTGATCATCAAGCTGAACACGTTCGCGGTATTCCTTATTACCTGAGACCCAGACAGGACCGAGCAACCCAGCCAATGCAGAAGGCTCAAGCTGAATGTCTTCATGTTTGCTTAGCTCTCCCAAATGATGGTACATCCTTTCATCGGTAACGGTGTAGTAGCCATCAAGTAGCCTTTCCATCGCCCTACCCACAAAACCAGAAGCACGGCCAACGGCTAGGCCATCAGCAGCCGTAATGTTATCGATACCGATATCCTGCACCGCAATTTGATCATGAAGACCAGTATGAACACCCAGCAGCATGCAAGGGGAATGGGTTGGCTCGGCAAAGATACAGTGGACATTATCACCAAAGGCCATTTTCAGACCGAACGCCACGCCGCCAGGGCCACCACCCACACCACACGGCAGATAGACAAACAGCGGGTGCTGCTCATCAACAGTGATCCCCATATCATCAAACTGCTTCTTTACCCGCTCGCCGGCAACAGAGTAACCCAGGAACAGGGTTTGTGAGTTTTCATCATCGATAAAGAAGCAAGACGGATCATTTTCTGCCTCTTTACGCCCCTGCTCTACCGCAACCCCATAATCTTCCTCGTACTCAACCACTGTCACACCATGAGCGCGCAGCTTGTTCTTTTTCCACTCGCGCGCATCTGCTGACATATGGACCGAAACCGAGAAGCCCAATTTTGCACTCATAATGCCGATAGACATACCCAGATTACCGGTAGAGCCGACGGCAATGCTGTACTGCTTGAAAAAGTCTCTGAATTCATCGGTGAACAACTTGCTGTAATCATCAGATTCGGACAGCAGGCCAGCCTCAAGAGCCAGCTTTTCAGCGTGAGTTAGTACTTCATAAATCCCGCCACGCGCTTTAATCGATCCCGATATAGGCAGGTGGCTGTCTTTTTTTAACAATAACTGGCCGGTGATTTGGGTGTCATACTGCTGCTCGAGGACTTTTTTCATCGCCGGGATCGCGACCACTTCCGATTCGATAATGCCCTTCGATGGTGCCGTTTCCGGGAAGGCTTTCATCAGGTAAGGAGCAAACCTTGCCAGACGCTCACTGGCATCTTTGATATTGGTTGTATCAAGCCCGACATGCGGCAGCCCTTCTGCCAAGGTGGTGATGTTTGGGTTAAACCAGCAGACTTCTTCCAGCGCAATCAGCTTTTTCACCAGAGGGAATTCACTAACCAGCTTTTCAATGTTCAATGCGTTCATTTTTCTACCTTAAATTAAATGATGTATGACAGTAGGAAAGTGCCACCCAGGGCGACAAAAGAAGCGATGAATGTCGCCGTTGTATAGTATTTGAAGATTTCTGTTATCGATGCCCCGCAGTACTGCTTAACCAACCAGAATAATGAATCTGTTACGATAGTACAGCCAATCGCACCAGAGCCGATGGCCAGAGTAATGATCTCAGGGCTAATATCCGGATACATCGAAAGCATAGGTGCAACAATGGCTGTCGCCCCCATCATGGCAACCGTCGCAGAGCCTACAGCGGCATGAAGAATGATCGCCACCAGCCAGGCGAGAAGAATCGGATGCATGTCGAGATTTGACAAGATCTGCGCCAGTACATCCGCCAATCCGCTCCCTTTCAGTACACCGTTAAATGCACCACCAGCACCAATAATCAGTAAAATATTGGCAATAGAGGAAAAGGCACCTTCTGTTTTCTCCAGCAGTGCTGACATGCCCATGTTTTGCCTAATACCCAGCATGTAGTAGGCAACAAAAGCCGCAATAAACATGGCGGTTATCGGATTACCCAGGAACTCGAGCGTGGTGTAAAGGGTGGTGCCGTGCTCCATGTTCAGTTCCGCCGCTGTCTTCATCAGCATGAGAAAAATAGGGAGCATCACGGTAAATAAGGTAGCGCCGAGTGATGGGAGCTCGCTTTCATTTCTGACTTCCAGCGAGGAAAATTCTTCCGGGACTTTCTTAAATGGCAAGCTTGAGCCCATCAGCTTTAAAAATAATGGCCCGCCGATAAGTGATGCTGTCAAACCAATTAACAAACCATAAAAGATAACCGAACCGATGTCCGCTCCCAGCTCATTGGTAACATATAGCGCGGCTGGATGAGGCGGAACAATACAATGCACCGCCATCAACGCAGTACACAGTGGTATGGCAAGATTAAGCAAAGAGGTATTGGTTTTTTTGGCAATAGAGAAAGCCAGCGGGATCAGAAGTACGACACCCACTTCGACGAAAAGAGTGATACCGCACACCAGGCCAATAAGCACCATAATGACTTCAGGTGATAACCAGCGGCATTTTTGAAGCGTTAAGCCTATTCGCTCAGCCGCTCCCGATACCTCCATCATTTTTCCCAGTATGGTACCAAGACCAATAACAGTAGCCAGAAAACCTAACGTTCCGCCAATACCATTTTCAATGGCGGTAACCATTTCAATCGGCCCCATTCCCATTGACGTACCAACATAAAAGCTGGCAAAAAGCAGTGCTAAAAACGGGTGGAGTTTAAATTTAACGATCGAGAAAACGATCATTACGATACTGGTTATAAGCGTCGCTATAACCCAAAGTTGCGATTCCATAATTTGACCTTGTGTCTGCTGTTTAATCTCGTTTTATTAAACAAAACGGGAAAATTGCTGACAAACGATCAAACCTCATCCCCTTGTGAGCCAGATTGAAACAAACCAGTGATCAGATTCAATATTCAGATATTTACCCTAACTGACATCACACTGATTAAAATAGCGAGGGTATAATTGAGAGAAATATTAGCAGGTATATTTTCTTGCTTGAGGATTCGGCATGTACACCAAAGAGCATATTCACTCACGCAACCAAAAACTCAATAGTTTTCAGCTTTCAAAGCTTCATACTTTTGAGGTCGCAGCCAGACACTGCTCATTTTCCATGGCGGCTCAAGAGCTTTCGATGACGCCGAGCGCAATATCTCACCGCATTAACGGACTCGAAGAAGAGCTTGGCATCCAGCTGTTTAAGCGATCCCATCGAAAAATCAGCTTAACCACCGAAGGAGAGCGGATCTACCTCACCCTGAAACAATCGCTAAACGCCCTGAACCAGGAAATACTTGAAGTACAAAGTGGCGAGGTGTCAGGTACGCTGACCATCTATTCACGCCCCTCTTTTGCCCAGTGCTGGCTGGTTCCTCGGATCTATAAATTTAAACAGCTGTATCCTGCAATTGAATTAAAAATCTTATCCGGCAATGAAAATATCAACTTTTATGGTTACGGCATTGATATTGCCATTTATTATGACGATAAAACACCAAAGAAACTTTGGCATCAGGAAATAATGTCAGAAACCATCGTTCCGGTCTGTACACCGTATTATGCAACACAACACGATTTAATTGGAAAAGAACATAACCTGCGACAGTGTACTTTATTGCATGACAATCAAGCCTGGGACTATGATTCAAATGTTGACGAGTGGGAGTCTTGGGCAAGGAAGTATAATATTGAATCCATAGATCAAATCCCGAGCATTGGTTTTGACCGTTCCGATCTTGCCGTGGTTGCGGCGATTAATAATGCTGGTGTGGCCATGGGCAGGCATAGTCTGGTAAAGAAAAGAATTGAATCCGGTGAATTAATTACCCCATTTTCCAATAAAGAAATCCCCTGTGCCCAGCGATATTACATCGCCACGCTTCCAAATAATCACACACAAAAGATTGAGCTCTTTATCGACTGGATATCGCGCGAGGCAAGACTTTAAGACAATAAGCAAGAGATCTAACCGACACTGAATATACCCAAACTACCTCAAGATGCTCGTTTCAGCGAGAATTACTTGGCTTGTAGGCTAGGCACCGATTAGAAAATCTAGTGGCTCTAAATTAATAATCGGTAACAACGCATAGAAGCCCCTATTTACTTAACAGAACTGGAACTCGCCCTTTGGGAGTGAGCCAGCGAACCCATTTCTGTGTCAAATAACGTTGAAAGGGAATAGCCATTCCTACCGTCATTTTCCTTGAACTGAGCTCGCTGGACTCACTCTGAATTCTGCATCTTGAGGTAGTTTGGGTATAAAATCGATTAAGATCTCCATGCATTAATGGCTAAACGAGGATCACCTCAATGCCTTTCTCTCTTAGCTTGGCCACAACCTCAGGATTGGCATCCTGGCCTGTTACCAACACATCAATGCGATCGGCATTACAGAACAACATACCTGCTCGCTGACCAACTTTGCTGCTGTCGGCAAGGACCGCCAGCTTACCGACATGATCTAGCATTTTCTGCTCTGCCATCGCTGTCAGCATATCCATTTTATACAAGCCGTCTGCCGTGATCCCCTTGCCGCTGGTAAACATCCAGTGTCCGGCATACAGCGACGATACTTCATCTTGCGGGGCTAAAGTAATTGACTGGGTTTTGTTGTACTGACCACCAATGATCACCACCCCGTCGTGCTCTTCCTCTATCAGGTAATTGGCAAGCGGGAAGTAGTTGGTGATCACCTGGATATCCTGGCCGCAGATCTCCTGCCCTAGCAGGAACGCCGTGGAACCACAGTTGATGACCACACTTTCGCCGGGTTGGCACAAAGCAGCCGCAGCCTGGGCAATTCTCACCTTCTCATCAAGGTTTGACGCATGATGAATATTAAACGGAGACCAATAGGTTCTCTCCTGCGCGACAGCTTCTGCACCGTTACGCACTTTTCGCAATTTCCCAGAATCGTTCAGCTTGTTGATATCACGACGTGCAGTTGCCGGCGAGATATCAAACTCTTCAATAAGGTTGGCAACCGTCACATGCCGCTTATGGTGCAACAATTCGAGGATGGCGTTATGTCTTTGGGCTTCAGTCATACCACACCTCAATTTCTTCTAATGATTAAAAATGATTATTCCCTGATTTTATAATCGTAAAATTGAGATGAAAAGAGATAACAAGAATTATTGGATGATTTTAAGACTCACAAGGCAGACAAACTCCCTCAATCAGGGATTTGTCTGCTGTGACTGGCCACTTAGGCATTTATTGAGAAGAGCGGGGGTTAGACAGGTGATTAAACAAGATTAAAACCAGCCTGGTTGGCCAGGCCGACCAACCGTGTCTTGGCAAGCTTGATATTCTCCATCCAGTTTTCATCCTGCGCCCACATCTCAATCACCAAAGGGGCGGTATAGTCAATTTGTGCCAGGGTTTTGAATATGGCACTAAAATCCACTTCCCCTTCACCAATCACCAAATCCCTGAACTGCCCCTTGCTGGTTTCCGACACCTTGAGGGTATCTTTGAGGTGGATCTGAACAATGTGATCACGACTAAGCTTCAGCTCCGTACAGGTATCATAATTCCAGCCGGTAATATTGCCGACATCGGGATAAGCCATAAAATAGGTCGACGGGATCTCTCGTTTCAATACCTCGAATTTACTGAGGGCATTGAGGTATGGCGTATCCATGATTTCGACCCCAAGCATCACCCCGGCTCGCTCTGCCATCTTGGCCGACGCCTTCATTCCCTCGACAAAACGCTGATGGGTAATATCGTTTTGCGGCTCATAGTAGACATCGTAACCCGCCAACTGGATACACCTCACCCCTAGCTTATAGGCAAGGTTAATTGCCTTTTCCATAATCACATAAGCTTCTTTGCGCGTGGTTTCGTCTTCAGAACCAAACGGGAATTTACGGTGGGCACTTAAACACATCGAATGCAATGGCATTCCGTACTTTTCGCATAAGTGACGCAAGGCATAGATCTCATCATCACTCCAATCAAGACGAGCACGGCGCTCCTCTGATTCATCAACCGAAATCTCAACGAAGTCAAAACCCAACTCTTTGGCACTGACTAGCTTCTCTTCCCATGACAAGTCATTGGGCATGGCCTTTTCATATAATCCGAGACGGAGCTCTTTATCAAAGTTATGCATGTTTCCCCCTATCTATTTATATTGCTCACGCGCGAAAGTACGTTGAGATAATGTCGGCAATACCTTTCCCGTCGTTCCCCTCCGGGGTAGATATATCAGCTGCACGTTTAACGGCGTCGTCGGCATTGGCCATCGCCACTCCAAGGCCTGCCAGCTCAATCATGGATATATCATTGTGATTGTCACCGATGGCAATCACTTCAGACGGCGTTATGCCCAAGGTTTGAATATATTCAGCCAACCGGGCCCCTTTGGTATTGCCTTTGTTGGCAAAGTCGATACGGTTAGACCACGACTTCTCTCCGGAAAATTCATCCTGTATAAATGGCAGCCGGGTAAATGACTCGATCTGCTCGATATCCCCTTCTACAACAAACTTCCAAATGTAGTCATTCAGTGCCAGTTCCTGCTCAAAAGACGCAATGCGGCGGATCTCCGGCTTGATGGCAGCAGGAAAATCCTCGGCCCATGCCTCCAGCGCCTTCATATATTCAATCGGCTTTTGAGAGGAAAAGGTCATGGCATCTGTCACATACATCACCATGTTTAGCTGGTGCTGATGGGCCAGCTGAAGAAACTGCTTGGCTTTCTCTTTTGGCAAAGCATTTTCTTTAACGACCGTGTCACTGCTGAAGTCGTAAATATAAGTACCGTTACAGCTGATAATCGGCGTATCGAGGCCTAGCTCATGGTGGTATGGCCTGGCGGCTGTATGGTGTCTTCCTGTCACCAGCAAAACGACAACGTCATCTTTTACGCGCTGAATTTCCTGCTTCACCTGCGGTAAAATTTCATGATTTGACGTAAGCGTCGTACCATCCAGATCAAGCGCCAACAATTTATATTTCACAGCGTTCACCTTGTTTAAATACTTAAAATTCCACACTTGTCATTGAAGACGGGTTCAAGCCCGGGGTTAAAAGAAGGGCTACCTTCCAACATACGACGCGAACCGAAAACAGGAAGATAGCCCAGTACTTTTACCTGAGAGCTTTATCTAAGCGCTTTTATAGGAATGCTTTATACGGCAGCTCAGGCTCGTCAGTGTAGATATCGCGGAAACCACGGAAGTGCTGGTAGTGCATACGGCCCTTGTCTGTTGGGTAAGTGTATTTACCGCCGACCTGCCAGAAGAAAGGAGCAAAACCGTATTGCAGGCGCTCTTTCTTCATATTCCACAGCACTTCAATTTCGCGCGGATCGTTTTGGAAGTTTGCCCAGATATCATGGTGGAAAGGAACAACCACTTCGCAGTTCAGTGATTCACCGGCACGAAGGATGTCAGAAGCCGTCATCTTGTCCGTAACGCCGCGTGGGTTCTCACCGTAGGAAAGCAGCGCAACATCAATCTTGTGATCGTTACCGTGCTTGGCATAGTAGTTGGAATAGTGAGAGTCACCAGAGTGATAGAGCGAACCGCCCGTTGTTTCGATAAGGTAGTTGACGGCGCGATCGTCCATACCATCCAGGATGCCCTTGTCATAAGACGACGTTCCTTCAGGCAGTGTAACCAGCGCTGTCCGGTCGAATGAGTCAAGCACCTTGATCAGTGCATCACCCACCTGGATTTCATCACCCACTTTCGCAACGATACAGCGCTCTTCAGGAACGCCCCAGCCAGTCCATAAATCAACACACGCCTGCGGGCCGATAAATTTAACGTGGTCACCGCAGTTTTGCAGTACCGCCGCTGCCACGTTGACGTCGATATGGTCGGCATGGTCATGAGATGCCAACACCGCATCGATTTCTTTAATCGCAAACGGGTCCATTGGGAAAATGGCCGTACGCAGGTTTGGCTGCAGCTCACGAACACCACCCATACGCATCATCTGGTGCTGGTTTTTCATCAATGCATTCTGCTGCGTTTTTTTGCCGGTACCACACCAGAAATCCATTGAGATATTGGTGTTGCCTTCTGTTTTCAGCCAGACACCGGTACACCCCAGCCACCACATAGAAAACGTACCAGGCTGAACTTCGGTTTTTTCAATTTCTTCGTTTAACCAAGTTCCCCACTCAGGGAATGTATTTAAAATCCACGATTCACGGGTAATTTCATTTACTTTGCTCATTACAGTAACCTTTCGTTGGGGGATGTTATCAACCAAAAAGTGTTGTCGTCAGAAGTCACCTTTCGACTGGAATTGTTACACCAAGACAACGTCGATGCCTTGCTGTTGAAGTTGTTTCACCACATCGGGATCTGCCGCTTTACCTGTTATCACTACATCTAACTGCTCGGAAGACGCAAACAGCAATCCCGCTCTCTGGCCCACTTTCGAGCTATCGACCAAGGCAACCAGCCTGCTGACCTGATTAAGCATTTTGTGCTCGGCCATCGCCGAGAGCATATCCATCTTATAAAGTCCTTCCGCCGTCAGGCCCTTGCCGCTGGTGAACATATAGTGCCCGGCGTAAAACGATGTCATCTCCTGATGGGGCGCGAGAATTAAACTGCGTGTTTTGTGGTACTGCCCGCCGACAATCACCACGCCATCATGGTCCTGTCCGATGAGGTATCGCATCAGCGGGAAGTAATTAGTGATCACCTGAATATCGCGACCGCAAATTTCTTTGCCCAGCAAGAAGGCTGTAGAACCACAATTAATCACGATACTGTCACCAGGTGAGCACATATTTGCCGCATATTGTGATATACGGACTTTCTCATCATGATTGAGTGTTTGGTGAATATTCATTGGCGACCAATAGGTACGCTGGTGATCCACCACCTGAGCACCATTGCGTACTTTCTTTAGCTTTCCCTTCTCATCTAACTTATTGATATCTCTTCTAGCTGTCGCAGGAGAAACACCGAACTTTGTAATCAGGCTCGAAACAGTGATCGAACCTTTCTGATTAAGAAGATCCAGTAACGCATTGTGGCGCTGTGACTCAGTCATATATTTAACTCACCCTGTGACAACTCATGACACACCACGACTATAACAATCACAAAAATGATTATCAATGATTATAATGAGCATTTTGTGATTAGGATCTGATTTCAAATTGAGTGATGGACAGACGATATTATCCTCCGAAAGCATCTCTATACATAACAAGCACTTAGCCACAACCCTCAGTTTTAAAGGGCTTAGAGGGGTTTAAGTAACAATGTGGCGTAGGGAAACAGACAGATTAGCCAAAATTGATTTCGATCAAAAGCGAAGCAACAGACACGAGATCACTCTCACATAAAATCACAAATGGTCTTTTTGTGATTATTTATGATTGCTATGGTGATTATGCGAACAGAGAACAGGTAGATAGATCAGAGAATAAGAAACGGCATTGAGCCAATCACCCCATTTACATGAAGCGATGGAGCATCATAATGGAAACCCTATACGACATTTTCTATATCTTTTACAGCCAGGTCATGACCAAAGCGCCGCTACTCCTGGGGCTAGTAACATGCATCGGCTACTTCCTTTTAAAACGTGACAACACCACCATTATTAAAGGCACAATCAAAACGATTGTCGGCTTTATGCTGGTACAGGTCGGCGCCGGTACCCTGGTAAAAGGCTTTAAACCGGTTATCGAAAAACTTTCCGAATACCACAATCTCACCGGCTCGGTCATTGACCCCTACACCACCATGATGGCGACCATGGAAACCATGGGAGAGAATTACTCCTGGGTCGGTTACGCCGTACTCATGGCGTTGGGCATCAATATCCTGCTCGTGGTATTCCGCCGCTTTACCGGTATTCGTACCATCATGCTGACCGGCCATATCATGTTCCAGCAGGCTGGTCTGGTTGCGGTGTTCTACTTTGTACTTGGTGCATCCATGTGGGAAACCATCATCTACTCTGCAATACTGATGGCACTCTACTGGGGCATCTCGTCCAACATCATGTTCAAGCCAACAGAGGAAGTCACCGGTGGTGCCGGCTTCTCTATCGGCCACCAGCAGCAGATCGCATCCTGGATAGCCACCAAAGTTGCGCCCAAGCTTGGCGATAAAGAAGACAGCGTTGACCATATCGAGCTACCGAAATGGCTTCATATCTTCCATGACAGCATTGCCGCCACCGCCATCGTAATGACGCTATTTTTCGGCATCATCCTATTGTCGTTTGGCCTGGATAATCTCCAAGCCATGGCGGGCAAGACTCACTGGAGCATCTACATTCTTGAAACCGGTCTTAAATTCGCCGTAGCCATTCAGGTCATTGTTGCCGGTGTACGCATGTTTGTTGCCGAGCTGTCTGAAGCATTCAAGGGGATCTCCGAGCGTGTTATTCCTAATGCGGTGTTAGCCATTGACTGTGCTGCCATCTACGCCTTCTCTCCGAACGCGATGGTATTTGGTTTCATGTGGGGTGCTATCGGCCAATTTGCAGCCGTGCTTGCCATGCTGGCCTTCGACGCGCCAATCATGATCATCCCGGGCTTTATCCCGATGTTCTTCTCGAACGCCACTATCGGTGTATTCGCCAACCATTTCGGCGGCTGGAAAGCGGTCATGAAGATCTGTTTCGTGATGGGGATTATCGAGGTTGTTGGCTCTGCCTGGGCAATTCACCTCTTTAGCCAGTACGGCACTGAATTCAACGGCTGGATGGGTATGGCTGACTGGGCACTGGTATTCCCACCAATCATGCAAGGTCTGTCTTCATCTTCGATGTTCTTCTTTGTCCTGCTCGCACTGGCTGGCGTCTACATGTTCTTCGCCTCTAAAGCCCTACGTGCCGAAGAGGATGCCGAAGCGGCAGAAGCAACAACCGTGGCAACAGACTCAAGCAATGAACAAATCGCTGAAATTGCCGACCAGGCTATCGCAAGTTCTGAAGGTCGCGCCATTCGTATCCTTGCCGTGTGCGGTAACGGTCAGGGCTCATCCATGATGATGAAAATGAAAATTGGTAAGTACCTGGAGAAGAAAGGGATCCCGCACGTAATGGATTCATGTGCAGTCTCGGACTACAAGTCGAAACTGGCCAATACCGACATTATCGTGTCGTCAAAACACCTGGCAGGCGAGATGGATGCAGGAGAAGGCAAGTTTGTCCTCGGGGTGCAGAACATGCTGAACCCGAACTCCTTCGGTGACGAGCTACTGGGCCTTATCAACAAAAACTTCGCTAGCTAACAACAACTGATCACTAGAAAGATAATCCTGCCAGCCGACAGGCTGGCAGGAAAGGGAGTCGAGCAATGAACTTTAAACAATCACTTATCGAAAACAACTCTATCAACCTGCAGGCAGATGCCGCTAACTGGCGTGAAGCCATCAAGCTGGGCACCGATATGCTGATAGCATCCGGCGCAGTTGAGCAAAGCTATCACGATGCGATTATCCGCAGCGTAGAAAAACTCGGTGCCTACATTGTTATTGCCCCTAATTTTGCCATGCCCCACGCCCGCCCTGAAGACGGTGTTAACCGCACAGCCTTTGCACTGGTAACCCTGAAAGAGCCGGTATTTTTTGACGGCGAAGAGGAGCCGGTGGATGTCATGGTCACTCTGGCGGGCAGTTCCTCGGACCAACATATGGAAGGCCTGATGGAAGTCACCCAGGTGCTGGAAGATGACGACAGTGAAACCGGTGTCGATCTAGACAAACTCCGCGCCTGCCGCAGCCAGGAAGATGTCTACGCGGTCATTGATGCAGCACTTGTTGAGGCCTGATTGGGCTCCCCTCCCAATAAGAGAGTTACTATGTACCAAGCACTGAAAGAAAAAGTACTGGAAGCAAATTTATTGCTGCCGAAATATGATTTAGTCACCTTCACCTGGGGAAACGTATCTGAAATAGATCGCGATAAGGGCATCATTGCCATTAAACCTTCAGGGGTAGAATACGATGTCATGAAGGCGGACGATATTGTCATTGTCGATTTAGACGGCAACGTTATCGAAGGGACATTAAATCCATCCAGTGATACCGCGACCCATATTGAGCTTTACAAAGCATTCGGCTCTATCGGCGGTATTGTTCATACTCACTCAAGAAATGCGACAGTATGGGCACAGGCCGGACTGGATATTCCTGCGCTGGGTACCACGCATGCTGATTATTTCTACGGCGATATTCCCTGCACCCGCCAGCTCACCCCGGCTGAGATAGACACAAAATACGAAAAAAATACCGGACTGGTGATTATTGAAGAGTTTGGTCGCCGGGATATTGATCCGAATGCCGTTCCCAGCGCCATTATTTCAGGCCACGCGCCTTTCTCCTGGGGTAAAAATGCCCACGATGCCGTCCATAACGCAGTAGTACTGGAAGAAGTAGCAGCAATGGCACTTGCAACACGCTCTTTAAATTGCGGCATAAAAGTACAGCAAGAGCTTTCGGATAAGCATTACAACCGTAAGCACGGCAAGAATGCATATTATGGGCAAAAGTAGCCGTTAATCTTTTCATCCTTTTAAATTGTTATAAATAAAGCCTCAGCTACCAATTAAATAACGTTAATTATTGTAAAATTCTTGAGAGAAATAATCATGACTAAACCATTAATCCAGATTGCACTTGATTCTACCGATCTTGATACTGCTGTTTCGGTTGCTAATAACGTAGAAAGTTTCGTTGATGTTATTGAAGTCGGTACTATTCTAGCCTTTGCCGAAGGCATGAAGGCTGTGCGTACTCTTCGCGCCAATCACCCCGAGCATATTATTGTCTGCGATATGAAAACCACCGATGGCGGCGCTATTCTGGCACGCATGGCATTTGAAGCCGGGGCTGACTGGCTTACCGTTTCTGCCGCTGCACATATTGCCACCATTGAAGCATGTAAAAAGATTGCCGATGAACTAGGCGGTGAAATCCAAATCGAGCTATACGGTAACTGGACCCTGGATGATGCCCAGGCATGGGTTGATCTCGGCATCAAGCAGGCCATTTACCACCGTTCGCGCGATGCCGAACTTGCCGGGGTAAGCTGGACGGACGAGGATATTAACCGCATGCGCGTTCTTTCGGAACTGGGGCTGGAAGTCTCCATCACTGGCGGCATCGTACCGCAAGACATTCACCTGTTCGAAGGGATCAAAGCCAAGACCTTTATTGCCGGCCGGGCATTGGCCAATGATACCGGCAAACAAACCGCAGAAGCACTACGCGCCGAAATAAACAAATACTGGTAATACAAAAGAGCCCCCCGAGAAACACTGAGTAAAACACACTCCTATCTCTTGGCCTGTTTCGACAGGCCTTTTTTAGTAAGCAAGAGGCTGTCATGCTAGCTGGGATCACGACGTTAAACGAGAATACCTATAACCAAACGACGGCATACCACGAGCAACACCTGTTGATACCGCGTTATCGTATTGAACGAGAGAAATTCGAAACAGAAATGATCCGGTTTTACCGAGCCCGCGATTCCGTTCAGTACCAGCTGGAACAGCTCAGGGATCAAACAGCGGTAAATAATGGACTCAGGCAAGCCCAGCGATTTGATCTCAGCATTCAGCTATTAACCAGCCATGAAATCGAAATAGCTATCAATGATGCGGTGGCAAATGGCCAAAATATCGAGGCAGCGGCATTTGATGCACTCAGTACTTATTCCGAGCTGACAATAACATTGGGTGATAACAAGTGGTCTCTTCAACAAAATCACATCAAAGAGCTGTGCCATACATTGCTTTGGCACCTGATGTCTATATAGGCAGGTTAAGTGGCACTGTCATTGTTATCAACGACATGGCTATCAACAACATGGTCATCAACAACATAAAGTTGACCATCTTTGACCAGTATACAATCCATGCCAGCGTTACGCGCAGCTTCTATTCCCAGCAAAGTATCTTCAAATACGACGCACTGCTCCGGAGCCAGCCCCAGTTTTTCAGCTGCCAATAAGAACGTATCCGGTGCTGGCTTATAGTTTGTTACGTCACTGGATGTAACAACCACATCAATCAACGGCAACAGGTCTTTGCTCTCAAGGATGCTAATTGCATTAGTGCGCTGGCCGCCGGTACCAATGGCCGTCTTCTTGGTATCTCGATATTTAACCAAAAGATCGTAAGTACACGGTATAACCTCACCATGATCATCAAGAGCTAAATAGGTTTCCAACTTGGTACTGGCAATATCCTCAGGACGATGGCTTAGCCCGTAGCGCTCAATCATGGCACTGGCCATTTTGACACTTGGCTGGCCACTGAGCTGATACAACCAACCCGCATCAAACGGAAAGCAATAATGCTCGCTGGTGCGCCGCCAGGCCTCCAAGTTGGCTGGCATCGTATCCACCAGCGTGCCATCGAGATCAAAAATTAACCCCTGATATTTTGCCAAGTCCATCACCGTGAATACCTCTTCATTTTCTGCTTATCAAATGACCACTAATTACAGAACGAGACTATAACAATCACCATCATGATTAACAATGACTACAACGATATCAGGATGATTGCAAATGACAAACCACAAGCGCACATAATGGAATATAAACTTATTACCTATTAGGCATTCCTTGCTTCGAGCCAGGCCAGCCTTTTTCCTGTCATATTCGTAATGAACAATCATTCAGCATTTAACGGTATTATTCACAAAATTATCAGTTAAGTGATCGCGATCACCAACATCAAAGCACAAGCGAGATCGTTTCCACAAAAAATCACATGTTACCTTCTTGTGATTATATGTGATTGCTATTGTGCTACCCAAACGATATCGTTGCCCAAAAGCCGCAGTTTATCGTTTGCCTCGAGTTGCGGAGCATCATAATGGACACCCTGTACGACATCTTCTACATCTTTTATAGCCAAGTTATGACCAAGGCACCGCTCCTGCTCGGGCTGGTCACATGCCTTGGATACTTCCTGCTAAAGCGCGATAGAACCACCATTGTCCAGGGCACAATCAAAACCATTGTCGGCTTCATGTTGGTACAAGTGGGTGCCGGTACGCTGGTCGCCGGGTTTAAACCGGTGATCGAGAAAATGTCCGAGTACCATAACCTGACTGGCTCGGTCATTGACCCCTACACCACCATGATGGCCACCATGGAAACCATGGGAGAAAACTACTCCTGGGTTGGCTATGCCGTCCTGCTGGCATTGGCAATTAATATCCTGCTCGTCGTCTTCCGCCGTATCACAGGCATTCGTACCATCATGCTGACAGGCCACATCATGTTCCAACAAACCGGTCTGGTTGCGGTATTTTACTTCGTGCTCGGCGCTTCAATGTGGGAGACGATTATCTACTCAGCTGTACTGATCGCGCTGTACTGGGGGATCTCCACCAACATCATGTTCAAACCTACCCAGGAGGTAACCGGCGGAGCAGGCTTCTCGATTGGCCACCAGCAGCAAGTCGCCTCCTGGATAGCCATCAAAGTCGCCCCAAAACTGGGAGACAAGAACGACAGCGTCGACAAAATCAAGCTGCCCCAGTGGCTTCACATCTTCCACGACAGTATTGCCGCCACCGCAATTGTGATGACGCTGTTCTTCAGCATTATCCTGCTCTCTTTCGGCTTCGACAGGCTACAAGTGATGGCAGGGAGTACCCACTGGACCATTTATATTTTTGAAACCGGCATGAAATTCGCCGTGGCCATTCAGATAATCGTCATGGGTGTGCGTATGTTTGTCGCCGAGCTATCCGAGGCCTTCAAGGGGATCTCCGAACGTGTGATCCCCAATGCCGTCCTGGCCATTGACTGTGCTGCTATCTATGCCTTTTCACCTAACGCCATGGTCTTTGGTTTCATGTGGGGAGCCATCGGCCAGTTTACGGCAGTACTTGCGATGCTAACCTTCGATGCCCCTATCATGATCATTCCGGGCTTTATCCCGATGTTCTTCTCGAACGCTACCATCGGCGTGTTTGCCAATCACTTTGGCGGCTGGAAAGCGGTCATGAAGATTTGCTTTGTGATGGGGATTATCGAAGTCCTCGGCTCTGCCTGGGCCATTCACCTTTTCAGCCAGCACAACACGGAACTGAACGGCTGGATGGGAATGGCCGACTGGGCACTGGTGTTCCCGCCAATTATGCAGGGGCTGTCATCCTCTTCCCTATTCTTCTTTGTCCTGCTGGCATTGGCAGGCGTTTATATGTTCTTCGCATCAAAGAAGCTTCGCGCCGAAGAAGATGCGGAGAAGGGAGGCATGATGAACACTTATGCCACGGGCAGTAACGAACAACTCGCCAATAATAACATTCAGTCAAACGCTCCTGCGGAAAGCCACGCAGTTCGTATCCTTGCTGTGTGCGGTAACGGCCAGGGTTCATCAATGATAATGAAGATGAAAATCGGCAGTTTCCTGGAAAGCCAAAACATCCCTCATACCATGGATTCATGCGCCGTCTCTGACTACAGATCGAAACTTACCGGCACTGACATTATCGTTTCCTCAAATCATCTGGCCGGAGAGATGGAGGTCGGTGACGGGAAATGTATCCTGGGAGTTAGGAACATGCTGGATCCAACCTCTTTTGGCGGCGAGCTGCTTGAGCTGATAGACAAGCACTTCACCAATACACAGCTTGATAGCCATTGCAGCGAAAAAGTTAACTTTAAGCAATCCCTCATTGAGAATAACTCAATCAGGCTTCAGGCCGATGCCGCAAACTGGCAACAGGCCATCAAGCTAGGCACAGATACTTTAGTTGCCTCCGGCGCCATCGAACCACGCTATCACGACACTATTATTCGAAGCGTGGAAAACTTGGGGGCCTACATCGTTATTGCCCCCCACCTCGCCATGCCCCATGCCCGGCCAGAAGACGGGGTAAACCGTACCGCCTTTGCCCTGGTAACTTTAAAAGAGCCTATCTACTTTGAAGGCGAAGCAGAGCCAGTAGACGTATTGGTGACCCTGGCCGGCAGCTCTTCCGATCAACATATGGAAGGCCTGATGGAGGTCACCCGGGTATTGGAAGATGAAAGCAGCGACACCGGCGTTGATCTGGATAAGATCCGCGCCTGCCGCTGCAAGGAAGATGTATATGCTGTGATTGACGCCGCGCTTGCGGGCCAACAAGTATAAGAAGCGTAGAGCATTGAAGACTAAAACTGCTTCACGGTATCACGAGCTTGTAATTCAACTTTTCGGTTCTTATAGCTCGTGTAACAAAACACCAGAATAAATTTCAGCGTCATGATCAAAATGATTGTGGGTGCCGGTGCACTATCAATGAAAAAGCTAGCGTAAACACCGAGAAAAGCACTCGACAGTGACATCAGCAGTGCGAGTATCACCATGTTATGGAAACGACGTGTCAACAGAAACGCTGTCGCTCCCGGAGCAATCAACATCGCAATTACCAGGATCATCCCTACCGCTTTTAGTGCCGCAACAATCGCAAGTGACAATAGCGATAAAAGCCCATAATGGAGGAATTTAACCGGAAGCCCGATCGCTTGCGCATGTTGGTGATCAAACACAAATACCAGTAAATCTTTACCTTTAAATACAGCAAAAAGCACTACCATTAGTGCGACAATAGCAGCTTCAATAATATCAGCCCAATCTACACCTAGTGCATCACCAAAAAGAATATGGTCTAAGTGAACACCTACTTCCACTTTTGTCATGAGAACGAGGCCCAATGCAAACATTGCCGAAAACACGACGCCCATGATCGTATCTTCTTTAATTCGACTATTCTCTTTCAGGTATCCTGTAGATAGCGCACAGAACATACCTGCGGCAAACGCACCAAGGGTATAAGGGATAGCAAAAATATACGCAATGACGACACCGGGCAAAATGGAGTGAGCAATTGCATCTCCCATCAAGGACCAGCCTTTCAACACTAAAAAACAAGAAAGCAGTGCTGTCGGAATTGCCACCAGCAGTACGATAAGAAACGCCTGCTGCATGAAAGTGAACGTAAACGGCATAAGGAGTGTATCAAGCATTGTTGTGCTCCTTGTTCATCATAGAAACAGAAGATGCCGAATCAGGTTCCTTTCTTGTCATCCGCTGATTACTTTTACGTTTGATGGCAATTTGACCATGTTTAGGCGCAAAGACAAAAGCAGCTAGGAAACAAGCGGTTTGCAATAGCACAATGATCCCGCCAGTTGCACCATCAATGTAGTAACTAATATAAGCACCAAAAAATGAGCTGCCAGCACCAATAATCACCGCATAGATAATCACCCGAGAGAAGCGGTCCGTCATTAAATAAGCGGTTGCGCCAGGGATTACGACCATAGCGATAACCAAAAATGCACCTACGGTTTGCAGTGCAGCGACCGTGCATGCACTCAGAAGCGTAAAGAAAAGTACTTTAAGCCTTGTCGGGTTTAACCCAATACTTTGGGCATGGTTTTCATCAAAAAAAACCACCATCAGATCTTTCCACTTCACCAGCAATACCGCCAGTGAAAGACCACCGATAATCACTAACTGAAAAGTGTCGGTTGGTGTAATAGCGAGCACATTTCCGAGAACAATCGTCTGAATGTTTACCGCCGCTGGAAACAACGACACCAAAAACAGGCCAAGCCCGAAAAATGACGTAAAGATCAGACCGATGATCGCATCTTCTCGTAACTTGCTTCGTTGGCTGAGAAAAAGCATACCGGCTGCAGCCAAGCCACCTGAGAGAAACGCACCAAAGGCAAAAGGTAAACCAAGCATGTATGCACCCGCGACACCGGGGACGATTGAGTGTGACAGCGCATCACCAATTAAAGACCAGCCTTTAAGCATTAAATATGTAGACAGAAAGCCGCACACTCCCCCAATGAGAGCGCTCACCCACATGGCATTAACCATGTATCCGTAGTGAAATGGTTCAAGCAAATATTCCATCTGAATGAACTCCTTACTTCTCTGGGCGTGATACAGGCACAGCTTGCTGCTCACCATACATCACAACCGGGCGTTCGTGGTCCGACAGTACAGTTAACTTACGTTCATCGTTATCTTCGTGCAGTTCTTTACCACCAAGGATAAAGTGACGAAGCACACCGCCAAACGCGAGTTCAAGGTTTTCCGGCGTAAAGACCTCACTTGTCATGCCTTGCGCCAGCACCGTTCTGTTAATCAATACCGTACGGTCACAAAAGTCAGGAACACTTCCCAAATTATGGGTGGATACGAGCATCACTTTGCCTTCATCACGTAAATCACGAAGAAGCGCCATGATCTGCTCTTCCGTTTGCACATCGACACCAGTAAAAGGTTCATCAAGCAAAATCACTTCGCTCTCCTGCGCCAATGCCCGGGCAAGAAAAACTCGCTTTTTCTGGCCACCAGAAAGCTCGCCAATCTGACGCTTTCGAAAGGCCGTCATGTTCACTCGCTCTAATGCCGCGGTCACCATGTCATGATCCGTTTTTTTCGGAATTCGGAGCAATCCCATATGGCCGTAACGCCCCATCATGACGACATCTTCAACAAGGACAGGAAAGTTCCAGTCAATCTCCTCACTCTGAGGCACATAGGCCACAACGTTTTGCTTGAGGGCTTTTTTCGCTGGCATATCAAGAATTTCGACCGATCCTTGACTGACGGGCACAAACCCCATGATGGATTTAAATAGTGTTGACTTACCGCTACCGTTAACCCCGACAAGGGCCGTAATCGACCCTTTTGGCAGTACAAAACTTGCGTTGTAAAGTGCGGTATGACCGTTGCGATACGTTACGCTAATGTCTGATACTTTGATTCCTGCCATTACTGCTCCAGACCCTCTGCAATTGTGTTTGAAGTCACTCTCAGCAAGTCGAGGAAAGTCGGCACAGGCCCATCTTGGCTGCTGAGTGAATCGACATAGAGAACACCGGCATATTTCGCACCAGTCTCACGAGCGACCTGTTGCGCAGGTTTAGCTGACACCGTACTTTCACTAAATACCGCAGGGATCTGATTAGCCCGGACCTTATCAATCAGCCGCTTCACTTGCTGTGGCGTACCTTGAGAGTCCGCATTGATTGGCCATAGGTATAGCTCTTTAAGGCCAAAATCACGTGCCAAGTAGCTGAATGCGCCTTCACTCGTTACAAGCCAGCGTTTGTCCTCTGGGATCTGAGCAACTTTATCGCGAATAGGCTGAACCATATCCCTGATCTGTTGTTTATATGCCTTAGCGTTCTTGTTATACGTTTCGGCATTCGCACTGTCGTACTTAACAAGCGCCGCGCGAATATTCTCGACATAGACCAATGCATCACTCGGTGACATCCAGGCATGTGGATTTGGCTTACCGCTATAAGGACCTTGCGCGATACTCATTGGTTTTACGCCTTCGGTCACGATCACGCTTGGCACATCATGAAGATTTTTGAAGAATTTCTTAAACCATAATTCCAGGTTCAAGCCATTGTAAAGAATAAGGTCTGCGCCCTGAGCCCGGCGAATATCTCCAGGCGTTGCCTGATAATTGTGGATTTCGGCATCAGGTTTGGTAATGGATTTCACGACAGCAGCATCACCGGCTACATTCTGAGCCATGTCCGCAATAATGGTAAATGTAGTCACGACTTTAAATTTCTCGGCAGCAGTCGCTGCCGTACCGAACCCCAGTGACACTAACGATAAAAATACAACTGCTGGTTTGGCTAGAGTGCCAAGCTTAAGTCTCATCCGTGTTTTCTCCAGTCGACGATAGTTTTCTGAACTCGGAAAAGATTCTACTCCTACACACTAACAATGTAAATGATAACTATTATCATTTGATTTGCTGTTGCAACCATTTAATAATGGCTTGGTTGGTTTCTTCCGGCTTTTCTTGCTGGATCCAATGGCCACAATCCAGATTGCGCACTTCCACATTAGGCACGTATTCTGTCAGCCTTTCAGACTTAGGGATGACATCTCGGTCGCCATAGATCATAAGAGTCGGTTGCTGGATGATTGGATTCACGTCCGCTAACAAGTGCCAGTTTCGATCAAGGTTCCTATACCAATTTATGCTGCCAGTAAACCCTGATGATTCGAACGCAGAGACAAACACAACCAGCTCTTGGTCACTCATCAAGGGCTCACCGGTTGGCTCTTCACATCGTGCAAGGTTGATCATCACCATGCCTTGTTCCGGCTCTTTGTGGGGCATATTTTTCCTATACAGATTACGGAGGAATTGGGGCGTATTCTGTTCCAGCACCGCATCGGCAACACCGGGTTGTCGGTTAAAATGGACAAAGTAGTTGTCGCCGCCAAGTATGTGTTCCATCAATTCGACCCAGGGCGTTTCTCCTCGTTCCTGGTAAGGTAAGCTCAGGCTTATCACGTTGTTGACACGGTCTGGATGCAATAAAGCCAATCCCCAAACGACCATCGCTCCCCAATCATGTCCGATAAAGGTGGCGTTGTGGTATCCATAGTGATCGAGAAGAGCAACAAGATCTCCCGTTAAATGAGTAATGTCATATTGAGTAACCTGCAACGGGCGTGACGAATTACCATAACCACGCTGATTTGGGACGATGACATGGTAGCCCGCCTCGACGAGAGCGGGGATCTGATAACGCCAAGAGAAGGCATGTTCTGGCCAGCCATGGCAGAGCACGATAGGGTTACCCACATTTGACCGCCCCGCTTCGAAGACTTCGAGTGTCTCCCCGTTGACGGAAACCAGAGTGGATTCAGGAAAATCGGCGGGATCATACATTTTATCTCTCCTATATAAATTGCGGTTGTACAGGCTCAGGGATTGACGATGCGTATTACACCGTCTAAATCACTTTGCTGACGTCGAGAGATAATTTATATATCTTAATAGTGACAAATACTGACACCATTGAATGGTAGCTTTACAAAATGAATATTCGCCTACGTCAAGATGCCATCGTGCGAAGCCTGCGCCGCAACGGGACTTCGACAGTCGCTGAATTAGCGCAGGAGGTGGGAGCCTCCAGGCGTACAGTGTTACGCGACCTCAACGCATTGCGTGATGAAGGTTTTGTGATTCATTCAGAGCCCGGACGAGGGGGTGGCCTGCAACTTGATCCGCGTTCCATTCAAACCACAGTGAGACTCTCAGTCGCCGAGGTCTTTGCACTTGTCATCAGCGTTACATCGATACGTGCAGCCGGAGGCATGCCCTTCTCAGGACTCGCTGACGATGGGCTTGCCAAAATCGAAAAAGCGCTGCCATCAGACAAGTTGCACGATCTGCGCCGCCTGCTGGATTGTTTGTATGTCGGGAAGCTCGCACCAAAAGTGGACATAACCAATATCGGAGAAATGGACTCCGCGCTACTGCCCGTTTTCGAGACAGCTTTTCTGCAGCAACTTCATCTGCGCTTTCAATATTGTGACGCCAAAGGAACAGTCACCAACCGATATGTTGAGCCACAAGCAATGCTGATCTTGCCGCCACTCTGGTATTTGGTCGCTTGGGATCCGAAACGTCAGGATTTTCGTCACTTTAGGATGGACCGGATCAGCACTCCCGAGTTCGTCGAAGGTAAAACATTTCTACGGCGACATGTTCCGTTCGATGATCATGTATCCCCAATTCGCAACCTCGCTCGCTAGCTATAGCATGTAAGATCCTTTTAACAACTAACCACTGGTGCATCAAGGATGCACATCAGTATGAATAAGCATCGAAACTCAAATCTGGGCATTTTCGCGTGAGAATAAATGCTTAATGTCCAGCCTATAAACTGGTGTTAGTCCTGTCAGCGAAGATACCGCAGAAAATACGGCATAATAGTTACAGCAGTGAAGTTTATTGGTGAGCGTAGTTGGGGGATAACAGCCAAAATGGTCATTACCCCCTGTGACTTTTATTCGGTCGCCTTAGTCATAACTGTTTTGCTTATAACCTGCAGGCGGTTCAAGGTTAATATCAAAAGGCAAGGCAGCAGCCAGCTGGCATGGGCGCTATATAATGGCAGCATGCGTACTAGTGTTGTGCCAAGGCTTTCCGGGATCTGCCCCAGGATATTCAAAGCATCAAGCCCGCCTAAAATTAAGGCTGTCAGCAAGCTGGTATTGTATACCCATGCACTGACTTTTTTAGATGGCAGGACAAAAGCGGCTAACACCAATGCAATTGCGACAGGGCAGATAACTAGGATCGCGGGAAGGCTGACCGCCAGGATTTGTTCAAGACCAAAGTTGGCAATGATACAAGTAAGTACTACGACAATGCTGGCTGTCAGCGAAAACGGTGCGTTAAAAGTTTGTTTGTAATATTCTGCGCACGCATTAGTCAGGCCGACAGTGGTAGTCAGGCAGGCCATGACAATAATAGCCGCCAGCAACCATTGGCCGTAGATGCCAAACTCTCCGGCAACATACCGTGTCAGGATTTCACCGCCATTGGTCGCATTGGCAGCCACGGTTGTTGATGTAGCACCGACATAACCCATAGCCAGGTAACAACCCGCCATCAGCACCGCATAGATCACCGCCACTTTGAAAGCGGTGTTTGCCACGGCTTTCGGCTCGGTGACACCTTTGCCGTTGATAGCCTGGATGATAACCCAACCGAAACCTACCGCAGCAATGGCATCCATTGTCATGTAGCCCTGGATCAACCCATGGGTGACGGCATTTTGCTGATAATCTGCCGACGGGGCTTGTGGTAATCCCAGTGGCGAGATAATGGCAGCAAGCGCCAGCGACAGTAGCATAAGGATCAGCAAAGGTGTCATTACCTTGCCAATGTAGTCCACCAGTCGGCCGGGACGGAAAGCCAGCGCAAGAGTCAGGCCACAAAATACGACTGAAAACAGCAAGAGTTGATCACTGTCGAGAAATGGCTTGAGTCCCATTTCGTAAGCCACGGTGACGGCACGGGGCATACCAAATGCCGGGCCGATGGCAGTAAACAGAGCTACCCAGAAGGTACGTGCCAGCCAGCTTGGTAGCGGCTGGGTTAAATTTTGGGTCGTGCTGATACGCCCAAGGACGACAAGCGTAAAGGCTGGCAGGCCTACCGCAGTAATCAGAAATCCACCCATTGCAGGAAATAGGTTGGTACCTGCTTCAAGTCCGAGTGATGGAGGGAAGATCAAATTTCCTGCACCGAGAAAAAGGGCGAAGGTCATAAAGCCTATGGCAAGTAAGTCGTGTTTTTTCAAGGGACATGTCCTGTATTGTTTGTAATTAGGACCGTCAGGAAAGCTGAAAAAAAGAAAGGTAATCGTTCCTCCGTCAGCCAGGCTGACGGAAGGTAGCCGCCAGCCTAGTTAATAATAACCAGAATAATGGCGATAATAATGTTGGTTGCACGCAATACAGCCTGACCAGGTACTTTCAGGGAAGCAGCAAATAGTTTGGCTGTATTTAATAGCATAATAAACTCTGGTGTTTTGTAACGGCAACAAAATCAAAGTACAAGCAAAATGCGGAGTTGTAAACTATTTTTCGGTCATTAATGTGGAGGGGGTGATTTTTACCAGTGTAAAGCTCGGGATGCATGACAGGAGTTTTGAGAATTAGCGATACCGTGCCAGCGGTCTCAACTTGGTTGTAGCAGTCATCATTCTTTGGAATACGGAGTATACAAAGAGAGTAGTAAAAACAGTGAGAGCGTGGTGAAAGAGTTGACGCCTGATATTAGCCAACGTGTAGGTTCCCTCGTAATCACATGATTACGCTGGCACGAAGTGGGACAGAAACATATTAGATTTGTTGCCCTATTGGGGCTGAAGACATTAGTTAATTATTAAAAATGCCAGTATTAAGGTACCACCCGGTGAATCTGCAAGGATCACCAAGCTTAATACTCAAACTGCCGGGTGTAACGGGTCACCTTGATTGCTTTGTTATACTAAGCGCGAGCCAATACAAACTCAGGATATTTATTTGACCAGTTGTGAATGGTATCTCGGCTCACTTCAAAGAAATCAGCCAAATCATGGTCGATAACCCCTCTTAAGCAAAACTTATGGCATTGCTTGGCATAGTCCGCTTGATATTTATTATTGAAGGTATTACCTGTTGGTGTCGACATAACTAGCTCCTTGTTATTTAAGCACCATCTAAGATATAACACCCCAGCATTTAAATTAGAGGTTGCTAATAAACCGAAAAAGTTTTCAGATTTGAAAAATTAGTTACGTTTGATAAGCTAGTTCAATGACCTAGGAAAGGAGTGTTTCACTTGGGACTGGCCCCAAGCCTCCTCTGCCAATGAAAAGATACAAGACTAAACAATAAAAACACGTAATAACAAAAACCTACCTCTCAACCCTTATTGGTATAAACTCGGCTACTTACAGAATAAAAGTTAAAGTACTGCTATCTACTTAAGGCATAAATAGAACCCTGACATATAAAGAAAATAAAACAAACCAAGAGAAGTCTAAATTATAATACACTATAGTAAAGTAATACCTACTAACCTACTTGTTACACTCTTAAATTGTGGTATCAACTATGACTATCACTGTATATTGGTCTTTTATAATATCTGTAATTTGTGCGCTTTTTTTAACAGCACTTATTACCGCTCTAATACTAAATGAGAATTTTAGAAGAGATCTATCAGCTTCTGATAAT
The DNA here is from genome assembly GCF_009910675.1 of Photobacterium alginatilyticum. Lineage (GTDB taxonomy): Bacteria > Pseudomonadota > Gammaproteobacteria > Enterobacterales > Vibrionaceae > Photobacterium > Photobacterium alginatilyticum. The sequence continues at coordinate 204,364 of NZ_RSEJ01000008.1, forward strand.
AAAGCAAATATTTTTAATGTCATATCTATAGAAGGAGCTGTAATACTAATACTCTGCTGTTTGTTTTTTTATGGCTTGCTTTTTCCAGTATTAAATCCAAACCTAACATTCTCAGCTTTGGCCGAAGCTAAAGGAATTGATAATGAAGAAATACAAGACACTAATGATTTATTCGATAACTACTTAACAGTAAAAGGTAGAGTAAGTGATTTATTCAATGAAAACACTGACTTATACAACAGGATTGTTGTTTTAGAAGAACAGAAAGATAAAATGATTGAAATCAGCAACATAGCAGAGACAGTTGAAAGTTTACCGTCAGCTTTCGATGAATCAAAAGCTGATGATAAGACAAATGAATCAAAAGAAATGTATAATTTCCCATCAAAAAAAGTTGGACCTTGGAGTGAGTTACGCGATTCCATATCTATAATTGTAACTGTTCCTGGAAATGTTAAAAAAGGAAACGCAAGAGTTTGCCCAGAGTACATTGGTCATAAGTACTCAGTTATATCTAACACTCATATTGATGGAGAGCCAATTCAAGGTAGTGCAGAAGTGTTACATGCTAATGATTATATCTTCAAAGCTAATGACTGTAGTAAGAAAATAAAGTTTGACATGCAAATATCATGTGAGGATGCCAATAACATTTTCACATCTAAAGTTATCACTTGTGATAAAGAAGGGAAAGCAAAATGGCAACAAGGAAATTTGCAAAGATTAGATGCCTTAATGACAAAAACTCAGGATAGTTCTGAATTAGTTATCTTATTGAGCGAATGACATTCATTCACTCAATAAGATAACTACACCTTGTCAAGAAAAATAACATAGTAACTTATTTACTGAAAATATAGCCTCATAACATTTAATCTTACTCTTTATCCAAGTACTGGAGGATCCCCACAAAATTTATGCATGATAACTGCTCCTCGCCATCATAATTAACTCTTGTTGTGCCCAACGTAATGTTGAATCTGTAATGTGATATTCTAGCCGTCGAAAGACTTCTTTTCCGAGCCTGACGAACGATAATACAC
>NZ_RSEJ01000068.1 GCF_009910675.1 Photobacterium alginatilyticum
GCAAAGAACGGAGCAACCTGCGTTTCCCAGAACTTTAAGGACAGCCCTACGATGAGCGAATGGACTAAGAGTTCCCGTTCTTGGGCGACGTGGTTACGACCAGATCCAAAAGCAGTCTTTTGTCATGCCTAACGCCTGCAATAAGGTGCCCCACGATTAACTTACCAAGCGCACCGAACTCAGAACCAAAAATGCCGAGTGTAACGGGTCACCTTGATTGCCTTGTTACATGCCCATGATACGCTCGAACACTTCAAGCTCATTGAATGGTTGTTGTAGAACAACTATAGAATCAATAAAGTTTCTATCATTATTCCTTAGTGACTCGTATGACTTCAAATTATCAAAATCTGTTGTAAACGCTAGCTTTTCAGTCGATTTTGCAAGCTTTACTGTATATGATGGAAGTTCTAAATATTGATATGCCAATAAGGCCTCGGCTAATTCACCACGCTCTGGTTGTAAACATTTGTTATATGAACTTGTACTCAAGTAAGCTAATATAAGCGGACGTTCACTAATTATTCTTTTCAATGCATTAGTTTCACTTTTAGATAGTTTAGGCGTTACTTTTTTACTATCGCAAACAACTATTTTATTTGAATAATCAGTAACTCTATCATTTAAATACCTAAAGTGAAAATCATCTCCAGCCACAGTGAAAAATGGCATTATTATTGCGATAAAACCACTAATCCTTAACAACACCCGCATCATATTTTGCACCCCATGTAAATTGACTTCCAAAACATATACTCTTTTGGGCTAGATTGATGCTTTAATGCTTGACTGTAAGCTAACTCTTCAATTTTCTTCCGTTTAATTGTAGTTAGGTTAATATATGACTGAAAATAATATTCCCAGTTTGCTTGAGTTATAGAATATGATGTCTGATTAGCTTCAGATGCTACACCTTTAGCTACAGCCTTTGCTGTAACTTTAAGTGTATCATTTGAAATGAGTTTAAAGACTTCTTTAGCATGACCGGCGGTAGTACTTCGTAATGAACTGCCTCCAAAGATACTAAACAGATTACCTATAGTCAGCCAAATTCGGCCGTACTTTTCTAATTCATGCATCTCTTTAATTTTTTCTATTCCATTAAGGCTTTCGTCATCAAAACTAATATTTACTATTGCTGGGCACTTTTCCATTTGTTAACAATCCTACATTGCAATTAAAGTTACCCAAATAATCAAACAAGACTTGATTATTGTAAAATATCAAATTGAACGATTACGTCTTATTCGACCAAAATCATAGATATAGTAAAAAACAAGCAACATTGTTACATTGGCGATCGAGTTGTGCAGCATAAGCATGTAACGCCTGCAATAAGGTGTGCCCCACTGAACCTACCAAGCACACCGAACTCCGTACCAAAACCGCCGAGTGTAACGCATCACCTTGATTGCCTTGTTAGGCATCTTATTGAAATGCTTGAGTTAATAATTCCGATGCTAAACTATCAGAGACAATCTGATTGCTATACGAAGATGTTTCTTTACGATATGCAAGGCGCCAATTCTCCAAAGCTTTTACAACCCGATCTGCCTTTTCTTTCCCGCCCCCCTGAGAAGTAAGTTTAGGCATATCAGATAATGCTTTGACAACTTCAAGAGAAGAGCTTGTCAAAGTAGGGCTTGCATATATTGACAATGACATAGCCTTTTTCTGAAGTGCTAAGGTCATAGCTCTAACTTCTGCCGAGGAAGCATCAGGATTCTCATTAAGAGAGCTAAAAAAATCATACACAGCAACAATAAATATCTCTGATTTTTCCTTTAGCTCACTATGATATTGGTTTGCAATATTGGCAGAATGAATCGCAACTTCTTTACCAATAGTAGCTTCATTAGCTTTTAGCATGAAGATACCTGTTATTCCCGACCCACTCAAAGCAAACAAACCTGCAATAAATGATACTTTAATCGCACTTTTATCCATTACATGACTCCTTTCTAGGATGCCTAACGCCTGCAATAAGGTGCCCCACGGCCAGCTTACCAAGCGCATCGAACTTCAAACCAAAACTGCCGAGTGTAATGGGTCACCTTGATTGCTTTGTTAGGCATTTCCACTTGTGGCCCCCCTACTTGGCCGCCGAACTCTCAGCGCAGTCCGCTGCCAACCATGGGATACAGCATGCACTAAATCTCAAGCAACACTAATACTATCAGCACCTTAAAGCCAGATGCATTTACATGACATCCTGATGAGATACTAATCAAGGCTGCTTCACCGAGCAGATTGGTTAAGTTGAAAACAGGCCTTTCACAGCAATGCATCGAGGAAACTATGAATGTCTATTGCCACCGTCTGAGGCAGCAAAGAACGGAGCAACCTGCATTTCCAAGAACTTTAAGGACAGCCCTACGATGAACGAATGGCCTAAGATTTCCCGTTCTTGAGCGACGTGGTAACGACCAGATCCAAAAGCAGGCTTTTCCCATGCCTAACGCCTGCAATAAGGTGCCACACGGCCAACTTACCAAGCGCGCCGAACCTCATACCAAAACCGCCGAGTGTAATTGGTCACCTTGATTGCCTTGTTAGGCATTTCTACATGCGACCTTCCTACTTGGCCGCCGAACTATCAGCGAACTCCGGCACAGCCGTGCGATACAGCACTCACTAATCCTCACGAGACATGATAACTATCAACACCTTAAAGCCAACTACATTTGCATGACAGCCTGGTAAGGTGCTAATCGAGGCTGCATCACTGAACGGATGGGTTAAGTAAACGACAAGCCTTTCACAGCGGTGTATCGAAGAAGCTAGGAATGTATATTGCCATCATCAGAGGCAACAAAGAACGGAACAACCTGCATTTCCCCGAACGTAAAGGACAGCCCTACGATGAACGAATGGCCAAAGATTTCCCGTTCTTGAGCGACATGGTTACGACCAGATCAATAAGCAGGCTTTTCCCATGCCTAACGCCTGCAATAAGGTGCCCCGCACTAAACTAGCAAAGCACACCGAACTTCATACCAAAACCGCCGAGTGTAACGGGTCACCTTGATTGCCTTGTTATGCAATGGTTGCTTGTGCTAACCATTTACTAATTGATTCAGATACTTTCTTCACGTCACTACCATCATGGTGAAAGATCCAAACGGAAAATTGGTCTTCGGGATCAAGATATAGAAGATCACCATTTTCCTCGGCGATTACAAAACCATTAGCAACTCTTTCAATTGGCAACATACCATCAGAGGAGTGAACAAAATTAGTATTAGAAAACTCTTGGTAGCACTTAAGATAAAGCTCTAATTGCCTATGGGCTGGAGCAGTGCCAATTTGAAGCATGTCTATGTTTTCAGAAAGTAGTTCTTCATCGAAAAATGCCCAGCACCTTCCTTCAAAATCTGGGTATTCATCTGGATATTCATTGAAACAGTAGTCTTCACCACCCTCGATAGTCATAAGAAAATCAAGATAATCACTTGGTAGCGATAGCCCTCTTTCTACTTGTATCTTTGCGATGTTCATTATTTTCCTTTTTGCATAACGTCGGGCACTGGCGGATCCCCACATAATTTACGCACGATAATTGTTCCTTGCCATTAGAATTAGGGTGGATTGCGCCCAACGAATTGCTGAATCGTTGATGTGATATTCCAGCCGTCGGAAGACCTCTTTTCCTAGCCTAACAAATGATAAAACGC
>NZ_RSEJ01000069.1 GCF_009910675.1 Photobacterium alginatilyticum
TTTCTTTCCAACAATGCATCGGTGCAAAATTGTAAGCACCTTGTTCTTTTTGTAATTGCTTTCTTATATTCACTTCCATCTTTGAATAAACCAGTTATAAATGGCATATATCCCCTCTACTTAATTTGTGAATTTTAGGCATAACGCCTGGGATAAGGTGCGCCACGACCAACTCACCAAGCGCACAGAACTTCGAACCAAAACCGCCGAGTCAAACGCGTCACCTTGATACCTTTGTTATGGCGAGCTCCAAGTAACCTACTCAACTTCAATGCACGCTACCGCCAAACAGGATCATTTGCCTGCCATATGATTCAGGCATCATACATCACTGAGTAAATAGGAAGTTGAGGGATCGCAGTTTTTGTGATTAATTTCAGGTAGCTATAACTGAAACCTGACTTTTTTGATGGGAATTTAAACAGGATTTATTCAGAAGAGGAACGGACTGCTCTCTTCTATCTGTGTGAATCGGTGCTTAAGAAAAAAAACAGCGAGTACTAAACGACAATCGAGCGTGCTGCGGACTGGAACCAACGATGCCGATTTTCATTGCAAACATCCAGCACCATAACAGGATTTGAAAACTACTGCTTGCTAGCTGCCAAGCCTCGACCCAACGAAAATGAAGGAAATCAACACAACTGCAGGAGCCAATTGGACAAATGAAAAAAGCCACCTCAAAACGCCAATCGGGCGGTTGCATACAGAAACCACAATTGTCTATTTTCCTTGAGAACTACCATCACCATAACAGAGCTGGAAAACTGAGATTCACTAGCAACTAAGCACGACCCGCCGGCAATAAAACGACAGCCACGTTGCCTGTACGCCCCTGCGCCATAACGCCTACAATAAGGTGTGCCACGTTGGACCAACCAAGCGCACCGAACTTCAAACCAAAAATGCCGAGTAAAACGCATCACCTTGATTGTTTTGTTAGCTGTCTCCCAGCTCAAAGCGGCTTGTCCGCCTTTGCCAAAAGTACAGCGCGGTTCACAGCCTCAGCGATCATCATTGGCCAAATGGATCTTGGCGCATAGCCTCTGTAACCACACCACTTTCAACATCCAGATCGATACTCAACTGCGGTAACCATGAACGTGTGGTTGCCATGGCCGGAGATATTGCGAACCGATTGGCACATTGCCTCAACCGCACAATACGACGAACGGATCTCACTGCATGGGATAGCCAGTGGGATTTGCAACTCACCGCGAAGAAGACAGGCTATTGTACGGCAATGGTCTAGCAGAAATGGAATGTAGACCTTACCACTGGGAAGCCAATAAAATCGATGTACCCGACACAATGACCAAGCCAGCCTGGCAACAGTATTAAAACAAAGCAATACATCAACCAGCGATCGACAGCTAACACCCGCCATAAGTTGTGCACCCACTGCACTTACAAAACCCACCATACTTCAAACCAAAAATGCGCCGTGTAATGCATCAATTTAATGGCCTTGTTAAATGCTTTACTATACAAGTACATATTTTGTTTTTTTACTTGCAAGTGAATCGTTGGCAATATCGACTAAACCCGCCCAAGATGATTTTGTACAACTTTTAAGAAACTCTCTAGTTTTTAACTGAGGCCAAGAATAACAGGCTGCTGCAATGTAACATCTTGACGTAATTACTTGACCTTCACACTGATCATATTTTACGACCCCATCAAGAACCATCTTGATATCCTGTTCGCACGGGATAAATCCTGAATATAAAATTGCTGAACACGCACCAGAGAGAAGAAGCTCATTTGAGCTATCGAGCAAACTGATTAGGAAGTTAACTCTATTGTTTGCGACGTCTGCCAACAAGCATATAGAAAAGCCTAGATCTCGATAAAGTACAGTGGCCTCAAAATCTTGTTTTACTAACTCTTTGAGATAAGGTACAGAACTTTTAGTACCTGTAATACCGATAGCTCTAATGACAAGTGATGGTACTCGCCATGATTTCGGCTTAGAAAGCAAAAATTCCAACGCAGATAATAGAGCTTCCTCATAACTTTCAAGTTTTTCTTTAGTTATTTTAGAAACTGCTCTCTTAATTTTCGGGACAGATTTAGACTGTAGATCTTGCTCAATTTTCATAACCTCTGTCCCTAATTTTAGTTGGACACTGCAAATAGCATTTAACGCCAGCTTCAGCTGCCCCAAATACGAAGCGGGTTTTGTGTTATTGTTTAAGCGCAGCGAGTTAACACCAAAACCGCGCAGTGTTTGGGGTCAGACTGGAAGCACTTGTTAGCTGGTAAAGTCTATTTAAAATAATCACTTAACACTACCACAGAAGCCAAAGGGACTCGCCTAGCGAACACTAAATTTTCGTTGGGCATCACATCTGACGCGCCTTTCATCAGCACTGTTGCTGCATACGGTGTGACAAAGTTGATGGCTGCCATTTCTCATGACGAAATCTAAAACCTTGCCACCCACTCTATTAAACCCATGACACTTTCAACACCTTGCCCACGATAATCATTGGAGGCGGAAAACAACTGTAAATGGGAACCTGATATGAAAACCGCCGAGTCCACAATAGCCAATAGCGGGAGAGATGGCGGTTAATGAAACCACTGCACTTCAACCCCTTCCAAATGCGATATTAAATGGCAGACTTACGCAAAAGTTAAAAGCCGCAGCAAATACAAATGCCAGCGTTGAGCCGAGGGGTAACCAAAATATTACCAGCCACAAAACTCACCCCCTGCCAATAATAAACAGCTAACGCCTGGGATAAGGTGCGCCACGAACAACTCACCAAATCTACTGAACTCCATACCAAAAATGCCGAGTGTAACGCGTCACCTTGATACCTTTGTTATGTGCGCAACCAAGAGTTACACTGAATATTTCAGTTTAACAACCACTTACAACTCTGAATTGTATGAAAAACAAATCTTGTTCAGTTGGGTAGATTTTACGAATTATCCACTTGAGAACAAACACAAATGGAAGGTTTTCTGCTTTTGCATGCGTTCTATTTAACTCACTCAACTTCAGCGATTCAATGCTCAAGATTTCTATCTGGCACATTTTACGACCATCTTCGTGAGTACATGCATCTAATATCTGACCTACAGAGTAATGACTATCCGACTTATCACGAATTGTCGCGGTCTTCTTACCGGTTAAGATTTGACATTCCAACCGTTGGAAAAACGTCATACAACTACTCATCGATTACACCTAATTTCTATTGAGTTGCTCTAAGCACATAACGCCAGCAATAAGGTGTGCCCCACTGAACCAACAAAGTACACCGAACTTTATACCAAAAATGCCGAGTGTAACGCATCACCTTGATTGCCTTGTTAAACCGGCTTTGTTGCGTAAATCGAATTTAAGCTGAACGGACTCAACATTTGTTTGGGATTAATCAACTCTAGTTGTTTGAGGCATGGTAAGACTCGACAGCTTATTTAAAGCTCGAACAGCTGCGTAGGCTTCACCTACTTGAGCATCATA
>NZ_RSEJ01000070.1 GCF_009910675.1 Photobacterium alginatilyticum
ACTATTCACGATTGCGACACTGGCACTTCCAATGTGGCATGCAATGCACCGTCTGCACCACGGTATGCACGACCTGAAATTCCACACAGGCGTGGCGGGTAAAGTAGCGTGTTACGCTTCTGCCTTCCTGGTATCTGCACTGGCGGTTCTCTTTGTCTTCATGATCTAGTTACTAACAGGGTTACCAGCCTAAAGGTACTCCCGTTGTTTTATTAAACGACGAAATGCTTTCTATTTAAGGATTAAAAATGTTTTATGTTCATATGATGCTGCTGCTTGCCGTAATATTTATTGGCATTCGGCACGGAGGTATTGCTTTTGGCCTCCTCGGAGGGTTGGGTGTATCTGTTTTAGCCTTTGTTTTTGGTGTAGCTCCGGGCTCGCCACCTATCAGCGTGATGTTGATTATTTTGGCCGTCGTTGCAGCTTCCGCTACGTTGGAAGCGACAGGAGGCCTAAAGCTATTGGTAAAATATGCAGAGACATTGCTGCGTAAACACCCGAATAAAATTGTGTTCCTTGGTCCGCTTAGTACCTATTCATTAACCGTTCTTGTTGGTACGGGTCACTCTGTTTATCCTCTTCTTCCCGTCATTTACGATGTCGCTTATAAAAAAGGAATTCGTCCTGAACGCCCGATGGCGATGGCGTCAGTTGCATCGCAGATGGGTATTACAGCCAGTCCAATTGCAGCTGCCGCTGCGGTCGTTATGGCCACTGCAGTTGATAATAACCTTGATATAGGTTTGCTCGATGTACTGATGGTGACAATCCCTGCCACCTTGGTTGGCCTGTTAGCTGCCTGTACCTGGAGCCTGAAACGAGGTAAGGATCTCGATAAAGATCCGGAGTTCAAAGCGCGTTGTCAGGATGAAGAATTCCGCAAAGAGTTACTCGATACCAGTGCTGAAAATCAAGAAGGTTCAATTGAAGATAAGAAGGCAAAAACAGGATTAACCGTCTTCATCTTGGGTATTGTGTCGGTTATTTTTGTTGCGATGTTTGGCAAAGATCTCGGTTTGCTTCCCGATGGCGTGAAAATGTCTGTAGCCATACAGTTCTTAATGCTTTCGGTTGGCGCGATAATCTTGTTAACAACGAAAGTTCAGCCAAAGAAAATTGTAAACAGTAATGTGTTTATTGCCGGTATGACTGCCGTGGTTATTATTTTTGGTATTGCATGGATGAGCGACACGATTATTAGCTATCACAAACCTTACTTAATCGGGATGGTGAGTGACATAGTTAATGTTCATCCGTGGACATTTGCCATAGCAATGTTTGTTGTTTCGGTTTTTTTGAAAAGCCAGGCTGCGGTACTGACTATTATGCTGCCTTTAGGCTTTTCTCTCGGGATCCCCTCTGAAGTCATCATTGGTGTATTACCTGCGTGTTATGCGTACTTCTTCTTCCCATTTTATCCAAGTGATCTTGCGGCCATCACCTTTGACCGTTCAGGTACAACTCGAATAGGTAAGTATGTGTTAAATCATAGCTTTATTATCCCAGGCTTTATCGGGGTAACGACGGCTACGGTTGTCGGTTACTTCCTGTCAATGGCAATTAATTAATTATCGATAAACCTATGCCGAGGGAATACAGGTATAGGTTTTCTTTTACAGGCACAAATGATGTTAGCAACACCCAGCATGAGAAACCATGAGTAGGGTGTCATCGAATAATAAGAAATAACGAGGGCAATGATGACTGTTATCAGTAAACAAGATGTGATCGACAGTATAGCGGATGCGCTACAGTACATTTCATATTACCACCCGCTGGATTTTGTACAGGCGTTGGAAAAGGCCTATAACAGGGAGCAGAGCCAAGCGGCGAAAGATGCCATTGCGCAGATCCTGATCAATTCTCGTATGTCGGCAGAAGGACGCCGCCCAATCTGCCAGGATACCGGTATTGTGACTTGCTTTGTGAACATTGGGATGAACGTACAGTGGGACAGTGATCTTACGGTTCAAGAAATGGTTGATGAAGGTGTTCGCCGGGCCTATACGAATCCAGACAATCCCCTACGAGCTTCTGTTGTTGCCGATCCAGCCGGTGCACGTAGCAACACCAAGGATAATGCCCCTGCCGTTATCCACATCAATATGGTTCCGGGCGACAAAGTCGAGATCCAGGTTGCCGCGAAGGGCGGTGGTTCAGAGAACAAAACCAAGATGGTGATGCTGAACCCGTCTGATGATATTGCTGAGTGGGTCGAAAAAACCGTTCCGCTAATGGGGGCGGGATGGTGTCCGCCGGGCATGCTGGGTATCGGTATTGGTGGAACGGCCGAAAAAGCGGCAGTACTGGCGAAAGAATCGTTGATGGAATCTATTGATATTCATGAGCTTCAAGAACGTGGTGCGCAAAACTCAGAAGAAGAATTACGTTTAGATATTTATAACCGTGTTAACAAACTCGGTATCGGTGCGCAGGGGCTTGGCGGCTTGACAACGGTTGTTGATGTCAAAGTCAAAACAGCGCCAACCCACGCGGCCTCCAAGCCAGTATGTATGATTCCGAACTGTGCAGCTACCCGCCACATTCACTTCACATTAGATGGTACAGGCCCTGCTGAGTTAACCCCTCCTAAGTTAGAAGACTGGCCGGAAGTGACGTGGGAAGTGAGCGATAATACTCGCCGTGTCAACGTGGATGAAATCACCAAGGATGATGTTCAGGATTGGAAGTCAGGTGAGACGGTCTTACTGTCTGGAAAAATATTGACGGGTCGTGATGCGGCACACAAACGTATTCAAGATATGTTGGCAAGAGGGGAGGATTTCCCTGTTGATTTCAACAACCGCTTTATCTACTTCGTTGGTCCTGTCGATGCTGTTGGTGATGAAGTGGTAGGCCCCGCGGGCCCGACAACGTCAACGCGCATGGATAAGTTTACTGAGATGATGCTTGGTCAGGCAGGCCTTACAGGCATGATTGGCAAAGCGGAACGTGGGCCAATGGCGATAGAGTCAATCAAAAAGCACAAAGCAGTCTATTTGATGGCTGTGGGCGGCGCGGCTTATCTTGTCGCCAAGGCTATCAAGAAAGCTCGAGTGGTCGCGTTTGAGGACTTGGGCATGGAAGCAATCTACGAGTTCGAGGTTGAAGATATGCCAGTAACGGTAGCGGTTGACGCAGAAGGTGTTAATGCTCACCAAACCGGACCAGAGACCTGGAAAATCAACATTGCCGAAATGGATGCATAAGCCTTACTAGGTTTCATGAATGGGTTTCATGTGGTGAAAGTGCGTATGATTACAATAAAAAAGGGTCTGGATATCCCAATTTCAGGGACTCCTGCCCAGGCGATACATGATGGTAAGACCATCACACGAGTCGCCTTGCTTGGCGAAGAATATGTTGGTATGCGTCCTACAATGCATACCCGCGT
>NZ_RSEJ01000071.1 GCF_009910675.1 Photobacterium alginatilyticum
TTGACGAATACAAGCTGGGTTGGGATGCCGCGTGGGCCATTTCTTCGAAGACATTCGCCTACACCAACCACACCTTGCTGCCTGAAGCACTGGAAACGTGGAGCGAAGCACTGATTGCACAAATGCTTCCTCGTCACATGGAAATCATTTTCGAAATCAACCACCGCTTCATGAAGCTGGTTGAGCAGACCTGGCCGGGCAACAATGAAGTGAAGCGCAAGCTGTCTATCATTGAGGAAGGTCCTCAGCGCATGGTACGCATGGCGAACCTGTGTGTGGTCAGTACTTATGCCGTTAACGGTGTAGCCGCACTGCACTCTGAGCTGGTCAAGCGTGACCTGTTCCCTGAGTTCAACGAGCTGTTCCCTGGYCGTCTTCAGAACGTGACTAACGGTGTGACACCACGYCGCTGGATCAAATACTGTAACCCGGGTCTTTCTGCGCTGATCAGCGAGAAAGTGGGTAACGACTGGCCGAATAAGCTTGAGAAAATTGCCGGTCTGGAGAAGTTTGCTGAAGATGCAGCGTTCCAGAAACGCTACATGGCAGTGAAAAAAGAAAACAAACAACGTCTGGCTGACTGGGTTGAAGAGAACATGGGTATCGAGCTGGATACCAATGCCATCTTCGATATTCAAATCAAGCGTCTGCACGAGTACAAGCGTCAGCACCTGAAYCTGCTTCACATTCTGTCGCTATACCATCGTCTGCTGAACGATCCGACATTCGACATGCAGCCTCGCGTATTCTTCTTTGGTGCCAAGGCGGCGCCGGGTTATGCGCTGGCGAAAGATATTATCTTTGCTATCAACAAGGTTGCCGAGAAGGTGAACAACGATCCTCGTCTTGGCGGCAAGCTGAAGGTGGTCTTCATTCCTGATTACCGYGTGAGCCTGGCTGAGATCCTGTTCCCTGCAGCAGACGTATCAGAGCAGATTTCGACTGCCGGTAAAGAAGCATCAGGTACMGGTAACATGAAGTTCGCGATGAACGGTGCCCTGACCATCGGTACGATGGACGGCGCGAATGTCGAGATGCGCGAAGAAGTCGGCGATGACAACATCTTCATCTTCGGCCTGTTGGTTGATGAAGTACAGAAACTRAAAGAAGAGGGTTACGAYCCTTACCGTTATTACCATGCTGATAGCTTACTGCGCGCAGCACTGGATCTATTGGAAACTGATGAGTTCACACCAGGATACCCTGGCCAGCTGGCAGCGATCCGCCACAACYTGCTGGACGGTGGTGACCCTTACCTGGTACTGGCTGACTTTGCCGACTACGTGAAAACTCACGAGAAAATCGATGCTGAATACCGTGACCAGAAGAACTGGGCACGCAAAGCAATTCTAAATACAGCATTGATGAGCAAGTTTAGCTCAGACCGTAGTATTCGAGACTACGCCAATAACATCTGGAACCTAGAGCCAGTAAACCGTTAATTCAGTCCATTGGGTGATTAAGAGTCTGAATTGATATCAGCAAAACCCTAACATCGAAGCGGCCGCAAGGCCGCTATCGGAGAGAACGATGAAAGACGATCAAGTATTAAAACAAGTTGCTGACATCGCAGGTATTGCAGATAGCTATGTCAGTGCTTGGGGAGATGAAGCCAAGGTGGAAAGTGAGACGATCCGTCGTCTGCTGGCTGCGCTTGGTTACGACACGCGAAGCGACGAAGCCTTGCTGGAGTCTGCCAATAAAAAACACCAACCGGATGTGTTGGCACCGGTACAGGTAGTACGCAGCGGTGAGCCGATGCGCATTGCCATACACCTTGATCAAGCCGCGCGGATCAGCGATTTTAGCTGGCGCCTGGAAACCGAGCAGGGCGAGGTGATGGAAGGCTGGTTACAGTCGCAGCTGATCAGTGACGAGCGTGCCGATGGCGGCCCGTTGGTGTTCGCACTGCCGGATGATCTGGAGTGGGGTTACCACAAGCTGGAAGTGTTCCGCAAGCGTCGAAAATCTCCGTTTGAAATGACTTTGATCGTCACGCCACAGTCTTGTTACAAGCAGGATGCCCTGCAGGAAGACAAGAAGCTTTGGGGGACGAGTGTTCAGCTGTATTCAATTCGCACTAATCACAACTGGGGGATTGGTGATTTCGGYGATCTRAAACAACTGGTTGCCGATGTTGCTGCCCGCGGTGGTGATTTTGTGGGTCTTAACCCTATTCACKCCTTATTCCCGGCCAACCCAGAAGGCGCGAGCCCATATAGCCCGTCTTCTCGCCGTTGGCTGAACCTGATGTATATTGATGTGAGCTCAGTGTCTGAGTTTGCCCAGTGTGACGAGGCCCAGCAATTGGTAGGCAGCCCTGAGTTCCAGCAGCGTCTGGTCGAGGCCCGCAATGCCAACTGGGTGAACTACAGYGAGGTRTCCTGCCTGAAAATGGCCGTGCTTCCTTTGCTGTTTGATACGTTCCGTGAGCGTCACCTGGATAAAAAGACGGCACGTGCAGAGAAATTCCAGGCGTTTGTTGAGCAGGGCGGTGAAAGCTTGCTTCACCAGGCGGCCTTCGATGCGCTTCATGCTGAGCTGAAGAAAGAAGATGACTCCGTGTGGGGTTGGCCGGTCTTCCCTGAAGAATACCGTCACTTTGATAACCCTGCCGTGCAGACATTTATCAAGAAGAACTATGCCAAAGTACAATTGTTCATGTACTTGCAGTGGATTGCCGATACCCAGCTGGCCGAAGTCAACGAGTTGGCAGAAGAAAAGGGTATGGTCATGGGGCTTTACCGCGACCTGGCTGTGGGTGTCTGTGACTCAGGCTCTGAAACCTGGGCTGATCACGGTGCGTTGTGTCAGGACGTCAGCGTAGGTGCGCCGCCAGATATTCTTGGTCCTCTGGGTCAGAACTGGGGATTGCCGCCGCTTAACCCGGAAGTGCTGAAAGAAAGAGCCTATGACCCTTATGTTCAGCTGATCCGTGCCAATATGCGTAGCTGTGGTGCACTTCGCATTGACCATGTTCTGGGCTTGCTGCGTCTGTGGTGGATCCCGAAAGGTGAGGGCGCCAAAGACGGTGCTTACATGTACTACCCGGTAGAAGACATGATGGCGATCCTTGCGCTGGAAAGTCACCGTCACCAGTGTACGGTGATCGGTGAAGACCTGGGTACCGTGCCTGACGAGATTGTTGAGAAGCTATCGACGGCGGGTATTCATTCTTACAAGGTGTTCTTCTTCGAAACAGCCGAGGATGGTGGTTTCTATTCGCCATCGCATTATCCGCAGCAATCCATGGCGGCGCTGTGTACCCATGATATGCCGACCTTACGTGGCTTCTGGCATTGTGATGACCTTAAGATGGGTGAAGAGCTGGGTTTGTATCCTGACAAGGAACAACTGG
>NZ_RSEJ01000072.1 GCF_009910675.1 Photobacterium alginatilyticum
TCGTCTGAGGCAGCAAAGAACGGATCAACTTGCATTTCCACGCCCTTAAAGAACAGCCATGCAATGAACGAATGGCCTAAGATTTCCCGTTCGTGGGCGACATGGTTGCGACCAGATCAAAAAGCAGGCTTTTCCCATGCCTAACGCCTGCAATAAGGTGCTCCCCACCAAACTATCAAAGCGCATCGAACTTCAAACCAAAACCGCCGAGTGTAACGGGTCACCTTAATTGCTTTGTTAGGCATTTCCACATGTGAAATTCCTACTTGGCCGCCGTACTCTCAGCGCAGTCCGCCGCCAACCATGGGATATAGCATGCACTGAAGCTCAAGTAACACTAATACTATCAGCACCTTAAAGCCAGATACATTTACATGACATCCTGATGAGATGCTAATTGAGGCTGCTTCACCAGGCTGATTGGTTGAGTTGAAGACAGGCCTTTCACAGCAATGCAACGAGGAAACTATGAATACTTATTGCCACCGTCTGAGGCAGCAAAGAACGGAGCAACCTGCATTTCCCAGAACTTTAAGGGCAGCCCTACGATGAACGAATGGCCTTAGATTTCCCGTTCTTGAGCGACGCGGTTACGACCAGATCCAAAAGCAGGCTTTTCCCATGCCTAACGCCTGCGATAAGGTGCCCCACACTGAACCAGCAAAGTGCACCAAACTTCAAACCAAAACCGCCGAGTGTAACGGGTCACCTTGATTGCCTTGTTATGGCAAACTCAAAGAAATTTAGTCACTTACCAGATACGCTACCGCTACAGAAATATCTGCTCGAACGCCTGCCAGTTTACCCTACCGATAAAAACCGAACAGGAATTGATACATAACTTCATGAACCAACTAGCAAAATCGGTGGCCACTGGACAAAGAATTGTTCTTTACCAACTGATATGAACCGGAAGCTTCGGGAAAAATTGGCAAAATTGAAACTTGATAATCCGAAGCTCAATTTTGATGATTTTTTCGGAGATGTTTATGGATTTCTGACAACAAACACAGCAGGAAAATCAAGCGTGCTGCGGACAAAGCCCGCTAAATTCACAGTTCGTTATACACTGAAAGCGTTCAGGTATATCGCCAGAGAGGTTCGGCTCAATAGCCGCTAAGCTTGACCCGATGAGCCAACAGCGAACACCACGTTGCCTGTGCTTTTTGTGCCATAACGCCCGCAATAAGGTGTGCCAACACTGAACCAACCAAGCACACCGAACTCCAAACCAAAACTGCTGAGTAAAATGCATCACCTTGATTGCTTTGTTATGGCGCCAGTATTCAATCCTATAAACTAGTTATTTTAACGATAGAAAATAACCAGCACGTTGTAACTCTTTTTTCTTTACCTTTATAAGATAGTAAATAGCAGGGGTAATTATTATTAAATAACTCAACAATACGGCAAGAAAGGTATAATTTGATTCTTGTATAGCTGGTTGATTAATTCTGATGAGATATGTCACAGGAGATACAATAACTACTGAAAATGCTATATATAGCATCATTCCAAGAATGAATTTAACTATACCCGCAAACATTCTCGAAACACCAAGCAACAAATGCACATAGATTACCATAAATATAAATACAGTTGGCATACCAAGACCAATTATTTTTAATAATTCAATTTCCATGGTGTATTTACCCAAATCAAAGACCATAACCAAACAAACACTCACAAAATATCAACAAATTAAAACCCAAGAAATAAACAACCAAAAATGTACAAGTTAAGACAAATTATCAAATAGCCCAGCGCTACACTATAGCAAACAATGATAATTTACCCAATGAAGGCAAATTTGCGCCATAACGCAAAGCACATGCGCCCGTTACCACAGGTGTCAAATTGATTAACGTAAACACTAAAGCCAATTGAGACCAAAACCGCCGAGTGTAACGGGTCGACATGGTGCGACTTGTTAAATTGCTCTAATTGCTAAAGCGTCTTCAAGTTTTACTTTCTGCTGTTCACCCCACCACTCATATGGATAAGGACCACCGGTACCTTTTACAGAAATTACACCATTCCATGGACAATAGCGCATAGACTTACCACTGGGGTCAATGACTAAAAAACGATAAAGCTCTTTCGATGAACCTTCCCCCTCATAATCAAGGCCTACAACCGTTACCCAGTGGCCTCCATTAGGCCAAGATATTCCAAGCATTACAGGGTGATTTTCTTTAATATTATTTACAACAAACTCGCGTAAATTCCCGAATTTATAACGTTCGATTTCGACTTCACGTGAATAAACACCATCGAATATATCTTCGATCTCTGTATCTAAAGTACCATGGAAGAAATTTTGATTTTTTACCCTAGAAGCAAGTTTACCAATATTGGTTCTTCCATCTTGCTTAAAGCTAAGGGCTGTAAGAGCATCCTTTCTAGAAATAACACCATTTATAATAAGCGACATAAATAAGCAATAATGACCACAAGCTCCATCAAGAGAGCCTTGATTAAGAAATACTTCCTGCCACTCATCCGTTACCCAATGCTTTGCTTCTGGGCCATTATGTGTTGTGTCCAATTTATCAATTATATTGATTGTATGCATATTTTTCCTATAAATTTAACGCCGGGCATAAGGTGCACCAACACCGAACCAGCCAAGCGTACTGAACTCCATACCAAAACTGCCAAGTGTAACGTGTCACCTTGATGCCTTTGTTATGGCTATCTTTAAAGCAGTTAACTTGATTTTGGCACGCTACCGCCGAACAGAATTATTTACCTGCCATATGACTAAGGCATCATACAACAAACAAAAGGTATAAGTTTGAAATCGCTCAATTTTGGCCTTAAATATTAAGCACATAGCCTCTTTTGAATGGATTTTGTTCGGGTAACTTTCAGAGGAATTGGATTAACAGCTTATGAAGAAAGAATCGCTCTTTACCTAATGATATAAATAGGAGATTTGTGAAGATGGAAATCTGTTGTCTTCAGCCAAAATTTGAAAGCTGATTTTCGATGATGTTTCTGGCATTTTCCACAACCTATGCTGCTGGCAAATCAAGCGTGCCGCGAACAAAGCCAGATAATCTCACAGTTCGTTATACCGATAAGCGTTCAGTTATATCGCTTGAGAAGTTCGGCTTGATAGCCGCTAAGCTTGACCCACAAACCTTGAAGCGAAAACCACGTTGCCTGTGCTTTTAGGCCATAACGCCAGCAATAAGGTGCGCCACGATGAACTCACCAAGCCCACTGGACTTCAAACCAAAACCGCCGAGTGTAACGCGTCACCCTTGATTGCCTTGTTATGGCAAAATTGAATAAACACAAGGACTTAACAGCAACTCTACTGCCAC
>NZ_RSEJ01000073.1 GCF_009910675.1 Photobacterium alginatilyticum
GCTCGGAAAAGAAGTCTTTCGACGGCTAGAATATCACATTACAGATTCAACATTACGTTGGGCACAACAAGAGTTAATTATGATGGCGAGGAGCAGTTATCATGCATAAATTTTGTGGGGATCCTCCAGCGCCTGCAATAAGGTGCCCTTCACTGAACCAGCAAAGCACACTGAACTCCATACCAAAACCGCCGAGTGTAACGGGTCACCTTGATTGCCTTGTTATGCCAAAGCCCACTACTTAGAGAGCTTTATCTTACCTACGTCGTTTATTCCACTGTAGTAATATTTGGGGTAATAAACCCAATACACTTCATTATCATTAGAGTCTTTTGCCAATTCTAAGTATATTTCTTCTTCAGCAGTTTTAACTTTAAACATAAATCGTTCAAGTGGATGAGTATTGTTATACTTAGGAGAAGACATGTCTTTCAGGCTATGTAGAACCTTAGCCTTATCAATTCCACGTTGAGAAACAACACTGATAATTTCACTATCTAACTTTTCATGTAACTCTGACCTCGCTAGGCTTGGGATAAATGTTCCAGCCAATGGAGTTACTATTAATACTGAAATCATTGCTAATATGATATAAGGATTTAGCCTCTTCACAAAAATCATCATAAAGATGAAAGAAACAATAGATATTAATATCCCAACCGCACCAATCATGAAGATGTAATCAAGTATTGTAATTATCATAATTTTTCATTTTATCATTAGTCTTAAACTGATGAAGTTTTACCTCTTGGCATAACGCCTGCAATAAGGTGTGCCCCACTAAAGCAGTAAAGCGCACTGAACTTCATACCAAAACCGCCGAGTGTAAGGCATCACCTTGATTGCCTTGTTAGGCATTTGCGGACATATCTAAGGATTGATTACTTAAGCTTTCTTGAAGCTATTTTAACCAAATCTCCTTCGACAAAAACACACTCATATCTTTCTTTAACTTTAAAAAAATCACCTGTGGTTTTATACTCAGTCTTTCTCTCAATTCTTGCATTAACTAACAGGTCACCTTCTAAGCCATTATTCTGACCATTTCTAATAGCATCATCCATTGCCCTTTGTAATAAATTATCTTTAGGTCCTTCCATGTAATCTAAAGTATATAGATTAACTTTGTAGCATGTTTTCCCTTCAACATGCGATGCTGTTCCTTCTGATTTTTCATATTCTAAGTTTCGAATGTTATATGAAGATGCTGCCGTAAATTGCCCTAACCTTTCATTGGTATCTGGTGGGAGTGATGCACAACCAGAAAGAACCAGTAATGAAGATAGAACAAAGCTTATTTTTGTTTTCATATTAGATCTCATTTAATTTCATACAAATAATTTACTAGATTGATACTTAATGCCTAACGCCTGCAATAAGGTGTGCCCCACTAAACTAACAAAGCCCACCAAACCCAGTACCAAAACCGCCGAGTGTAACGCATCACCTTGATTGCTTTGTTATGCAACTCCATCAATAAATGCGATCATACTTGGCCGAATGCCTTTCAACGCGTGATAAGTCTGCGACATTCAGGCAACAAGCGCAGGCTCTGATAATTCTGATTTACTTTCAACAATTTGATCCAGACCAACTTGCATGACAACCTCTTTCGGACAGGATTGGCTGCTGCACCGAACTATTGGTTAAGACAAGCAACAAGCTTTTCAAAGCAATGTAACGATGGAAACTCACGGCTGAATTGCCAGGATAAAGGGCGGCAAAGAAAACGACAACCAGCCGTTCTCTGAACTTTCAGGCAGCCTTTCGCTGAATGAATAGCCAGAGAAATCGTGGTATTGAGCGATGAACCTTCTACCATTGAGGAACTTGGCTCTAAGGTGCATAACGCCAGCAATAAGGTGTGCCCCACGGAACCAGCAAAGCGCACCGAACTCCGTACCAAAACCGCCGAGTGTAACGCATCACCTTGATTGCCTTGTTATACCCGTGACTCAGCAGACAAAGATCTTACCCACTTGCTTTCTCGTCCTTCACTTAAAGCAAGAAGCCTTTCTTCAACATGCTCTTTTGACCAAACCGCTGCACACTCTAGCTCAATACAATCTTCTTTCGTTGCTGGTATCTCATTGCCATTTGTGTAAATAGAAAACTGCTTTGAGATAAGGTCAAATTTATAAAATTTAGGCTCAGATAATTCGATTTGGTTAGCTTCAATGCAGCCTACTTTAGACCAACCATTTTTACCCAAAGCATCTTTCATAACCCAAATCTTGAACAACTTTCCACCAAAGACTTCGCTGAAATCACTTTGAGGGACGTCATAAGAATTCTCAGAAAATGCGACAAGAGGCTCGGGTAGGACCAAGCCGTAGCTGAACTTTCCATTTGAGAGTGAAATTTGCACCACTTTGCCACACTCAAAGTTTTTAACCATAGTTTGTAATTTTCCTAAAGGGTATAACGCCAGCCATAAGGTGTGCCCCACCGAACCAGCAAAGCACACCGAACTCCAAACCAAAACTGCCGAGTGTAAAGCATCACCTTGATGGCCTTGTTAGTTGTTGATGATATAAGAACCTGCTTTCACAACTACTATTTCTGATCCTACTTTAGCATCCGTCCAATTCGCTCGATCTCGATAACCCCATTCGCACATTAAACGATAGTCATAATCATCAGGAGTATCTTCAAGCTGTTGCACCGTGGCTTTTTCAGAAAATATTTCAGTTTTAGCCATTATTTTTAGGCGTGCTATAGCTAACTCTAATTCTGATATTTGTGCGTGTAACAATGTATCCTCCGGAGAATTGGAAAGTTTTGTTTCTACTTCCTCTTTCCACGAGCAAAGCTTAGAAATTACATTCTTAGTTGATTTGTATGCTTCGTAACTTTCATCGATAAACATCTTACACCTATTTAGAACTACCGTAGTAATTGAAGACAACTAACGCCTGCAACTTGTGAATCCCCACAAAATACCTTTGTAGTTCAATAAGTAGACACGCACCTTACCTTCTGATCTAATGAATTCACCACAAACACAAAAGATTGAAAGCAAGATGCGTGATATTCAAATTCTACACGAGTCGCTGGAAAAACAATGCC
>NZ_RSEJ01000074.1 GCF_009910675.1 Photobacterium alginatilyticum
CATTGCCTGTATAAGATTACTGAAACTATGTGGCGTGAATCAACTGCATAACAAAGCAATCAAGGTGACCCGTTACACTCGGCGGTTTTGGTATGAAGTTCGGTGTGTTTTGCTAGTTTAGCGTGGGGCACCTTATTGCAGGCGTTATAACTCAAAGGTATTCCAGTGAAATACAAGCTCATTAAATCAATGATACATAACTTCACTCACTCGTTTGTTGGTGGTTGCAACTATGTTGATGACGCTTTTATCTTTGAAGATTTATTTAAGCTTGCAAGGCTTAAAAAAGGTGAAGTTGTCACTGTCACATGGCACCCAGTCAAAACTGAAGAGCTGTTTAAACTTACACCACGAGTGCGTAAATCTATCGGTTACTACCGTGACTGGTTTCCTAAACATGCTGCAAGCCATGGAGTTTCGTTAGAGCACTTAGCTGAATATCGTACAGAAGTCTTTATGGCAAAAAATCATCAGATATACGTAAGAGCCGTAGCCGTCGATGATCGTGGAAAAGAGTATTCATGCTATGTGTGGTCATGAGTCATAACAAGGCAATCAAGGTGATGCGTTACACTCGGTGGTTTTGGTACGGAGTTCTGTGTGCTTTGTTGGTTCAGTGGGGCACACCTTATTGCAGGCGTTATGTGCTAGGAGGAATCATGTTGGATGAGCTAATTGGAATTGACCTTCAAGATTCATTTGTTCTAGGCTGGAGCTGGGTTGATTCGAAGCTAGTATTTGAACTTGAGTTGAGTATTTGGCCTGAATCAAAACATTACGTCACACCGAAAGCAGATGAATACACTTGTTATCGTAAAGCTCAGTTAATCTTTACGACTGTAACGACTATTATCGGTTTAAAACCACAAAGCTCAGTCCATTATACAACTGATATTGATGGCTCTAGAGATTATGGAAATATAGATTCATTAGCTATATCTCCAAATGGTTACAAAATGTCTGGCGAGTGCGGTTTAATAACGATTGAATGTAAGGGCTTAGAGCTAAAAGTTCGCACATAACAAAGGTATCAAGGTGACGCTTTACACTCGGCAGTTTTGGTTTGAAGTTCAGTTGGCTTGGTGAGTTCATCGCGGCGCACCTTATCCCAGGCGTTATGTACTTTTCACTCAACATGCAGTCATATCATTGGTTTAAGTTTGTGGAAGACGTAAAATGATTAAAAATTGGTAATTGAGACAATTCTTATGGCATTTTCTGAACTTGAACAAAAACGACATGAAAAGGTAATTGAAGCATATTTAGATACATGTCGGCCTCCAGTAGAAATCCGAAAAGAGGTCGATATTTGGTATCGTATTAAAGGGCAATCTATAGAAGTATTCGAAATCCGCCCGAAGTGGAATGATCCAAGTGAAATGCAAGAAAGTCCAGTAGCCAAAGCAACATACCTAAAATCTCGAGATGAATGGAAAGTGTATTGGATGAAGTCGGATCTTAAATGGCATATTTATGAGCCAACACCTTCAGTTAAAGACTTAAAAACATTCACTGAGGTTTTAGAACTCGACCAATTTGGGTGTTTTTGGGGTTAATGTCGATCACGTACATAACAAAGGCATCAAGGTGACGCGTTACACTCGGCGGTTTTGGTAGGAAGCTCGGTGCGCTTGGTCGGTTAGTCGTGGCGCACCTTATGCCAGGCGTTACGCCTTGGTATCTCTTCGCATTTCAAATTGCAGTTTGTAACTAGTTCCTAGAAAACTGGAAGTTACTTCAGGTTTATTGTGTCACCAGATCTGATTTTATATATAAATATTTCCTCCGGATTTATATTGCTTACGTAAATTAGTTTATACCGGGCGATAAAAAAGGGAGTAATAGAATGTCGAAATTTGGGATGATATGGGAAGCTCACCCATCAGTTGAAAATTTCTTTGATGATTTTCCTTGTACTAACGAATCTGGTGAAAAAGCATTTGAAAATCAATGTGCAATTAGGCTTGGAGTCGCACTCGAAGGAGCTGGGATTAGTACGAAAGGCTTTCGAGGTGTCAGATGTTGGCATGGTCATAAACCTGGACATATTCTGAGAGCTGAAGAGTTAGCAAATTGGTTAAAAGGCCCATCGTCACCATTTAAGCAAGTTATAGAGTTTGAAGCCAGTGAGGGTTTCTCTATGATAAAGGGGAAAAAAGGAATAATTTTCTTTAAAGATTATTATGGGCCTAATAATCAAGGTGATCATATCGACTTATGGAATGGCAGCAGATTAACTAGGTATAGTTCATGGATTGAATTTGCAATGAGAGGTGGGAGGCATTATTCCAAGTCAACTGTTTGGTTTTGGCCTGTTTCCTGAGGATAAATTCGTATGCACAAAGTAAGGTCCACTTTACTATTGGTATTGCTATCATCTACTTTGTTTGGATGCCAGCCTGAGCATGACTCACCGACGTCTGAAATACTCATTAATGACTTACCATCAAATGGTGTTCTTATTGAAGTATCAGATGATGGTGATCTTACAAATATAAAAGAAGTAGACTTGTCTCTAGAAACTAGTCATAAGGAAAAATTCAATATTTCTTTACAATGGTTAGCAACAGAGTCTGAAGTCTCATTTTATAAACTAGATGGTAAATCAGCTCATGAAATTGTTCAGATTGCTAATTGTCTTAAAACTCCAGGAAAAAATGAATCTGACTGTATTTGATCGGCAGGCGTAACAAGGCAATCAAGGGTGACGCGTTACACTCGGCGGTTTTGGTATGGAGTACAGTGCGCTTGGTGAGCTTATCGTGGCGCACCTTATTGCAGGCGTTAGGCATCGGAAAAGCCTGCTTTTTGATCTGGTCGTAACCGCATCGCCCAAGAACGGGAACTCTTTGGCCATTCGCTCATCGTAGGGCTGTCCTTAAAGTTCTGGGAAACGCAGGTTGTTTCGTTCTTTG
>NZ_RSEJ01000075.1 GCF_009910675.1 Photobacterium alginatilyticum
CATCAATGCATGAGGGAATAAATTTCAAATACTCACTTTTTATTAGTAAGCGTCCGTGTTTGGCTAAACTTAAGAGGCGATCCATAGGCATTTCCATTTCCCAGTATACGCACTCACTATCTTTTGGGTTGCTGGCATGAAAATTAAGGGTGCCATCCATGTAGATATACCTGAGTGTTCCCAGCATTTCAGGTTTTACAGGCAGGGGAAGGTCATGGTTTTCTGCCCGCTCTTTGAGCCAGGTTAACTGGGCAATCATTCGCCCTTCAGGTCGGTTATCCGTTGATTGATAGCCATGAAGTTTGGTAAGTAATAGATTACAATTAGATATAATATCAAGCCGCTGTTCATTAGTGTTGGGCATTATATTTTTCCACATTGGTATTTATCTGCCAAATCTTGAATGAGTTTTATCAGTCCACCGTTGAATATGAATTGCTCAGAAAAGCTGATCTCTTGGGGGAAATAAATTATTTCACTGGATAAATTCCTATTACGGCGGGATCTGTTAACGATTGAGTAACCTGGAATACCTGGTCCGTCATAAGCCATGGCTCGCTTTATACATAACATTTCACCATCGATACATTGATCATTTGTTACCATTGCTCCTGAGTGTAGGCCTCCATTTTCAGGTGCTTTCCTGAAATCGATTAATGCTTCAATAAACCAGGCTAGGAACTGTAATGGGAAATCTGTTTGATAAGACCTGAAACTTATAGAGCCATCATCTAGCTTTTTTGTACGATGTTCCAAAATTGATAGGTGATTTATATTATTTACAAATACGTATTTTATGTTTTGATTCACTGAATCCTGAATTTCACCTAGTTTTATAGCATAATTTTCTAGATCCTTAATGTTAGTAAGATCTGGGAGTTGTTTTAGTTGTGGATATTGGGGATTCACTCTTGTCATATATTCTCTACTTAGTTATGTAAGTAATAGCATTTACTTGTTGAAGTTGATTCAAATTAATCAGCCTTCTTTTGAAGTGAAATTCCTCCACTTGAAGTGATAAAATTATAATTAGGTCCTTAGTTGATTATATACAATCTTACTTTATTAAATATTTTCTTATATCATCTTCAGCATGTTTTGGTGTTAACCATGAGTCAGGCCTAGTCCCATTAAATATATAATTGTCTATAATTTTGAATAGATTTGCTGCATTTTTAATGTCAGTTAGTGATGAATCTGATTTTATAAATCCGTTATAGTTAGGTATATAATTGCGAAACGGTAGCGTTAATTTATTTTCTTCGCTTAACGTCCTTATTGTTTTTAACTCATCAATAAATTTTAACTCGTGCGGGAGAAGTGTTCTAGTAGGATTACCAAGTAGTTTTAATAGTGAGTTTATACATAATAGAATAAATTTAAAGTAATCATTTTTTATCAATAATTTGCCGTTTCTTGTTACGTTTAATAGTTTCCGCATTGGAAGCTCAATTTCGTTGTATATGTATTTCATATCGTTTGGCTTACTTGCATAACAGCTTAGTGTTCCGTCGGTGTATATATATCTTAAGGTACTTAACATTTCAGGTTTTACTGGTAGCTCAAGTTGATTTGCTTCAGCTCTTTTTTTTAGCCAAGTAAGTTGAGCGACCATCCGTTCTTCAGGGGTATTATTTCCTGAGCTAAAGGGCTCGAATTTTAGCAGTAGTATGTTGCAGTTATCGATCACATCAAGCCGCTGTTCATTAGTGTTGGGCATTATATTTCTCCACCTTGGTATTTATCTGCCAAATCTTGAATGAGCTCTAGCAGTCCACCGTTGAATATGAATGACTCTGAAAAATTGATTCTTTGAGGTATATGGTCATTCTCTATGAATGGGTCTCTTTCGCTTCGCGAACGGTTTAAAAAGGCATAGCCTGGATCATTTTCTTCTCTTGAACCCATTGTTCGTTGAATACAAAGCATTTCACCGTCTACATTTTGGTCTGCGCTGGTCATCACCCCAGAGTGTAGCCCGCCTTCCGATGCTGTTTTTTGAAATTCAGTTAAGGAATATGCAAACCAGGGTAGAAACCCCAGAGGGAAATCGTTTTGAACACAGAAATAATCGGTTCCATTTTTTAGGCGTAAATAGCGAGGTGTTACGATCGTTAAATGATCCGCATTTTTTACGAATAAGTAAAATAGTGTCGGATGAACCGAGTCTTGAATTCGAGCAAGCTCAATTGCTCCGGCCGGTAAGTGATTATGATTGGTAACTTCGGGGAGTTGGGACTTTAAGGGTACTTAGGTTTTCGTAATGTCATGCTTTACCTTTATTCATTTACAAAATGTGGCGGCAGCCTGGAGGGCAGTAAGGACAACTTCAAACAACGCGCCGCTACCAATTTATGCCCATTCCAGTTCATACTGAGCACTGGTGAAATCACGGGCGAAGTTGTCTGACAACGGCTACCGCACAGCCCATGGTTATTTGGCTGTAGGGCAATTTAAAACACGTTTATCTGTAATTTTTTATTACAGAGTGAAATACGACTTCACTTCTCTTTCCGCATCGTCAGGAGTCAGCCAGCTGTCTGGTCTTACACCATTAAAAATTAAATCGTCTACGATCTTAAATAACGGTTTGATATTTTTGATGTCAACCAGAGAAGATCTAGCTTTAATAAAACTTTTGAATTGTGGTATGTAAGACATAAGAGGAAGTTTGATTTCTTTTCCTGAAATTAACTTTTTTAATTGTTTTATGTCTTCACTAAATGCCAATTCATTGGGTATTAACTTTCTTTGAGAACGGCTTAACTGAAATAGCAAGGCATCAATGCATGAGGGAATAAATTTCAAATACTCACTTTTTATTAGTAAGCGTCCGTGTTTGGCTAAACTTAAGAGGCGATCCATAGGCATTTCCATTTCCCAGTATACGCACTCACTATC
>NZ_RSEJ01000076.1 GCF_009910675.1 Photobacterium alginatilyticum
TCAGAGGCAACAAAGAACGGAACAACCTGCATTTCCCCGAACGTTAAGGACAGCCCTACGGTGAACGAGTGGCCTAAGATTTCCCGTTCTTGGGCGATGCGGTTACGACCAGATCAAAAAGCAGGCTTTTCCCATGCCTAACGCCTGCGATAAGGTGCCCCACACTGAACCGGCAAAGCGCACCAAACTTCATACCAAAACCGCCGAGTGTAACGGGTCACCTTGATTGCCTTGTTATGTGCGGCGGTCATTCCTAATATCTTCCAAGTGAGACATTACCTTCTGAGCCCAAGCTCCAATAGCAATACAAACTGGGACAATTGAAATAATTAAAAAAACCACATCTTTTAAATCCATAATTACCTCCAAAATCATCATGAGATAACTATAGCGAATTCATCTGTGTATATATCGTTGACAAAATCGTGTCGATTATCGACTTTTTTCACCGACTTACTTTTTTAATTGACGGATTGCTATTTTAATTTGCTCTTTCGTATTTGAACCGAAGAACTCATCACACAGTATCTCGAAAGCAACTTGCTGAAATGGAGTTCCATTAGTCCTTCCTTTCAACTTAGGAAAGTGCTCCTTAAATGATTCATCAAGTTGAGAAACAGCAGCTAGAAGGTATTGATTTGGTGCTGATTTTGGTCGACCTCGTACTTTTAAGCATTTCGAAATCATATAACTTGATGACACATTGATGGCACGTAAGCTATCAGCTATTTCGGAAAAAGAAGGTACACGTTCTACAGTTTTAGCGGCATTATCAAGGTCAATTTCTAACTGTAGATGCTTCTTTTCAATTGTGCTTGATACGTTGTCAATCTGGTATTGTTCAGGATTCGGCAAAGTGCTTAATGGATACTCCTTCGCTGCTTCAAACGAACTAAGCCCAGATTTAAAGCGTTCAATAGCTTTATTATTAGCAATTTTCTGCCAATCTTTTTCCACATTACCTTCTAGTAAGGAAAGAAGATTCTCACTCAACTGGTTTATCTGTCGTAGAAATATATGCTCATCACTTTCATGTTCTAACGTTTCTCGGCTGAATGAATCACCTCCAGTCGGTACCATATCATAATACCCCCTTACTTGATTGACACATTCAATAACTCCAAGAATCTGCTCTTTTTTAGCGTTTTTGACTAAAGGCACAACACGCTTTGACAATGAAATTAAGTATTTTTCAATACGATCATCTTCATAATAAATAACGTATTTCATTAATTTCTCTCACTAACCGTATCTAAGCACATAACGCCAGCAATAAGGTGCCCCACGCAAAACCAGCCAAGCGCACCGAACTTCGAACCAAAAATGCCGAGTGTAACGGGTCACCTTGATTGCTTTGTTAGGCATTTCCACTTGTGGCTTCACTACCTGGCAGTCGAACTCTCAGCGCGCTCCGGCGCCAATCGTGGGATACAGCAACTACTGAATCTCAAGTAACATCAACACTATCAGCACCTTAAAGCCAATTACATTTGCATGACATCCTGATGAGATGCTAATCGAGGCTGCATCTCCAGGCTGATAGGTTGAGTTGCCGGCTAGCCTTTCACTACAGTGCAACGGGGAAACTAGGAACGCATATTGCCACCGCCTGAGGCAGCAAAGAACATAGCAACTTGCGCTTCCCAGAACTTTAAGGGCAGCCCTACGATGGGCGAATGGCCAAAGATTTCCCGTTCTTGGGCGACGTGGTAACGACCAGATCCAAAAGCAGGCTTTTCCCATGCCTAACGCTTGCAATAAGGTGCCCCACACTGAACTAGCAAAGCACACCGAACTCCATACCAAAACCGCCGAGTGTAACGGGTCACCTTGATTGCTTTGTTATGTTTTCACTGTGTAACTAAGAGCTATAATTTCAAACTGTCCAAGCTCATTAAAATTAAACTTATAGTGCTTATAGCATTCTGCATCTGATATTTGATCTTGAGCTATATGCAGGTTTAACCATTCAGAGTTCTCTATCACGTAACAAGAATCATAACGCTCACCTTCAAGAAAAGACTCAGCCATTTGCCATTTCATTGCTACGGGATCAGCAAAGAAGACTTCTACAATTGATTCTTGCCAGTCTTTAAATTTAAGTACAACATCACCTTTGACTTGATGTATTTCTGGATACTCTGCATCCGCTGTGGAAAAACCAGTATGTAATAATTTTGCTATTTCCATAAAACTCTCAATAATATATAACACTTGAGACAAGCGGACGTAACTACGTTGTATAAGAAACAATCGTAGCTAAGTACAGTACATCAATTTTGACTTCATTGTTATACGGTTGCCGTGTCACACCAAAATTCTGAGTAACAGTCATCGACCCTACACCTAATTCTTATGGTTCCAAACTCTTTTCCAGTACCTACCTCTTCAGAAATAAGAACATGATCTGCTAACAACAAATAACTAACAGCTTCTGCCAATTCATCAAAACCTGATAGCTCTACTGAATTACGTTCTTCATCAGTCTCTACTTGCATCCATACTTTTAATAAACCTTGATCTTGTAAGCGACTTACTTGAAGATCAGTCAAAAACTCAGGTCGATAAAACTCAAGAATCTTTCTATATTTTGACATTCATACCCCAAGAAAACATAACGCCTGCAACTCAGGAATCCCCACAAAATTCCTTTACTGTTCAATAAGTAGACACGCACCTTGCCTTCTGATCTAATGAATTCACCACAAAAACAAAAGAAGAAAACAAGATGCGTGATATTCAAATACTACACGACTCCCTTAG
>NZ_RSEJ01000077.1 GCF_009910675.1 Photobacterium alginatilyticum
TCGATAGACTTGCGACCAAATAGGGAACGCACTAATGGATGGAGTTGCATAACAAAGCAATCAAGGTGACCCGTTACACTCGGCGGTTTTGGTATAAAGTTCAGTGTGCTTTGTTAGTTTCGTGTGGGGCACCTTATTGCAGGCGTTATGGCTTTAAAGCACAGGCAACGTGGTGTTTGCTTCAAGGTTTGCGGGCCAAGCTTAGTAGCTATCAAGCCGAACTTCTCAGGTGATATAACTGAACGCTTGTCAGTATAACGAACTGTGGTATTGTCGGGCTTAGTCCGCAGCACGCTTGATTTTCCTGTTGTGCTTGCTGTCAGAAATGCCAGAGACATCGTCGAAAAAACTATCAAAATTAGGCTTCGGATTATCAAGTTTCAATTCTTGCCAATTTTTCCCGAAGCTTCCGATTTATATCTATTGGTAAAGAGCAATTCTTTCTCCAGTGGCTACTGATTTTGTTATTTAGTTCATAAAGTTATGTATAAATTTATGTCTGGGTTTTATTGGTAGGATAAGCTGGTAGGCGTTCGAGCAGATGTTTCTGTAGCGGTAGCGTATCGGGTAAGTGATTAAAATTCATTGAGTTTGCCATAACAAGGCAATCAAGGTGACCCGTTACACTCGGCGGTTTTGGTATAGAGTTCGGTGTGCTTTGTTCGTTTAGCGTGGGGCACCTTATTGCAGGCGTTATGTGCTAAAGATGTCTTACGGTGTATATCGAAGGTAACACGATGATGTGTAGCTATGAAAATCACTGGTTTTGATGTTATTGATGAAATGGTCGCTGCTAAATGTTGCAATGGAGCTGATGTCTCATGTGAGTAGGCAAAGTTAGCTATTATTTAAGTGGAATCAAACATATAAAATGGCTTTGTGAACAAGGAACAACAATGAGTTATAACATTGCGGTAGTAAATTTTAAGCTGCCTGAAAACTTCGATGAAGCAGTGAACCTGGTAAATCCCATGACGGATATTGATGTTACTCAGATAGAAAGTATCTATAAGGAGTTTCATGACGAGGCAACAAAAATATTCCCTTGTTTGTCCAGTTTATCGGACGATGAAATTGATGATGGCGTATGGTGTGATGGCCCGTTGATAAACAATTTTACAGTGAAAGCTCCCGTAATTGGCTTTTCGTATTCAAAAGTTGAGGAAGCATTGCCTGTGATTGGTAATCTTGCCTTAGATATGGGGCTGTCAATTTTAGATTGGCAAGCAGGTAAGGTTTATAACCCTTAAACTCGCGCACATAACAAGGCAATCAAGGTGACCCGTTACACTCGGCATTTTTGGTTCGGAGTTCGGTGCGCTTTGCTGGTTTTGCGTGGGGCACCTTATTGCAGGCGTTATAAGCCAAAGGAGGTTATGTGGCAACAACTGCAATTGAAGTTATTGATACGGCAGTTAAAATTGGCTTAGGTGGCCTAATTACACTACTTGGTACAATAGCTGTAACAAAATTAAATCATGGTCATGAAAACAAAAAGGAAACCAATAAACGTTTCTATGATGCACTCGAAAGTGTTGGTGCGAATATTGAGGAAATGACACATGTATCACTCCGTTACTGGGCTTTAATAATTGAGTGGGCAAGAAATAATCAGCAGGGTTTTGGGTTAACTGAAAAACGTCAAGAAGAATTAGAACGAACAAAAATTGATATGTTTGATCAATTCAAAAATCTAACTGTCGCAGAGTCAAAATTACTTCTTCTCGATTTAGATGAACCAGCTACATTGCTGCGAGAGTATGGGGAGTTTTTGAAAGACTTACGTCGTAAATATTATGATGGTAAAGCTTCTCTTACTGAAGAAGATATGGAATTAGTGCGAGAGCAGTTGTTAGTTAAACGAGAGGTCCTTTTTAAATCATTATCAGAGTCATATAAAAAAGGCTTATAACAAAGCAATCAAGGTGATGCGTTACACTCGGCGGTCTTGGTATGRAGTTCGGTGYGCTTTGCTGGTTCGGTGGGGCACACCTTATTGCAGGCGTTATGGCGCAAGGGCGAACAGGCAACGTGGTGATCGTTTGTTGTTCAGTGAGTCAAGCTTAGCAGCTACTGAGTCGTTCCTTTTAGCCGATATATCTGAACGCTTTCCGGTATAACGAACTGTGGCTTTGATTGG
The DNA here is from genome assembly GCF_009910675.1 of Photobacterium alginatilyticum. Taxonomy (GTDB): domain Bacteria; phylum Pseudomonadota; class Gammaproteobacteria; order Enterobacterales; family Vibrionaceae; genus Photobacterium; species Photobacterium alginatilyticum. Next base: position 2,141 of record NZ_RSEJ01000077.1, read on the forward strand.
CATTGTTCGCAGCACGCTCGATTTTTCAGCAGCATACGCTGTTGGAAACTCCTGTAACTTCATCGAAAGGTAACTATCAATTTTTGGCTTTGGGTTATCAAACTTCAATTCGTTGCAATTTTCTCCGTTGATTCTGATTTACACCTGATAGTAAAGAGCTGTTCTTTCCCAAGTAAAGCATAATTTTGTTAAATAAATCATAAAGTAACGATTTCTATCCTGCATAGGTTCAGGTTGTTGCGTATGATATTCACCTATCAAGCAGGCCCCCTGTAGCGGTAGCGTGCATGATGGTTGGGTAGGCAACTTAAAGCGCGCCATAACAAGGCCATCAAGTGTGACGCGTTACACTCGGCAGTTTTGGTTTGAAGTTCAGCTGGCTTGGTGAGTTTGGTGGGGCGCACCTTATGGCTGGCGTTAGGCATGGGAAAAGCCTGCTTTTTGATCTGGTCGCAACCATGTCGCCCACGAACGGGAAATCTTAGGCCATTCGTTCATTGCATGGCTGTTCTTTAAGGGCGTGGAAATGCAAGTTGATCCGTTCTTTGCTGCCTCAGACGA
>NZ_RSEJ01000009.1 GCF_009910675.1 Photobacterium alginatilyticum
GCCTTGGTCAAGAACTAACTGTGCGGCTTCAAGTTTAAACTCGGGGCTAAATGTTCTTCTACTACGTTTTGTCATTGTGTCACCTGTTAACTTCCGAGGTGATGATATCACCTCTAATCAGGTGGCCAAATTAACTATGCCACTTCATGATGCATCATTTATAGGAACAGGTAATAAAGAAATGTGCAAAATTATGAACGGGATGAATGGCGCAATTGCCCGGTGGTTTGCCCCTAACTACCATTAATTACTTATTCTTTAGCCTGAGCGCTGAGATGATCTTGGCGAATTATCAGAATCAATTCGCCAGGGTAAAAGTGGTCAACCATCTTTAGATGAACTCAAAGAAACCTTAAACAAGGTCAAGTACAATCGTTAGAACGCTTATCACAACGCGTTTAAGGCAGATTCCCAACGTTTGGCATTCTGAGCTCCATGCTGGGTTCAGTGCTTTCGGCACAAAGTTTAGGCTAGTTGGCTGCGTTGCTCACTAATTAACGTAGCTTTATGTTGCTAGGAGTAACTATGTTGAGATTTGAGCGCACAAGCTCGAAACAAGTATCTTATTACTTAAAATGGGTTTGGGCTATGACCATGGACAGGCTCGCCTGTGACTGGATGAGTGAAGTAAATATCACTGGCATGGAGCATTAAGCGCTGTGAGGTATCATTCGCTTCAAGGCTGTTGCTTTGCTCTGGGGTGTTATACAGATCACAACCTAAAATAGGGTGTCCAAATTCAAGGCTATGGATCCGCAATTGATGAGTGCGGCCTGTAATGGGTGTGTATTGCACTAAAGTTCTAGGGGGGTTATCCAAACGACTAATTACCTGATAGTCACTAGTGGCACTTTTCCCTGTATCGTGGCAAATCTTTACTCGGGGGAACAAAGCCTTATCTTTAGCAATAGGGGCAGATATTTGGCCACTGTCAGCTTCAACCCACCCAGTTAACATAGCGAGGTAACGCTTTTGCACTGTCCGTGCTTGAAACTGTTTATTCAGACTCTTAGATGCAGAACTGTTTAGCCCCACCACCATAACACCAGAAGTCCCTAAATCTAGGCGGTGTGGTAATTTAGCATTCTCAAAAGCAGGCGTTGCTTTTATAGTCTGGGTGGCGCCTTGACCATTAACTAAACGATAATGCACTGAATCCCAATTAAGAAGGTTTTTACCCGATAAACTTAACAAACCACTCGGCTTATTAATCAATAAAATATCATCATCTTGATAAAGGATCTCTACCCTAGCCTGACACTTAGGTGCCACAAAATTATCAATGATTTCATTAGTAGAAGAGTCAGATTTAGACATTTAAGTTATCCGATATTTCTCAGTCTCTAAAAATTCGCAACAAGGTTTTGCCCGAAGTGATAGCCATTTAAGAAAAATGGCTAACAGATCACTTTCACACGACCGACATCACCATTTTCTAAGCGGACTTTTATTCCATGAGGATGATTTGGTGACTTCGTTAAAAGGTCTTTTACAATGCCAGAGGTCAGTGTTCCGCTTCGTTGATCTTTTTTAAGGACAATTTTCACTTCTAATCCAGGGTGAATATTGGCTCGATTGGTTCCACTCATTTTCTCTACCTTATTACTCAATGTGTCTTTGATTAAACGCTTCTCAACTCAAGCTACTTCAAGATGCTTGAGTATATAATCGTGTCAGCAACTATCAACTGACACGATGTTTATCGCTTGGTTGATCGGTTAATTGCTGGGTTATGAATTTCTCAACCAAACATCAGATTGACCAAGCCCTTTCTTCTTGCGCTTTTTCTTACCCGTACCTTCTGGTTTTGCCATTGGCTTACTGGCCTCTAGCATCTCTTGGGTAATGGTTTCATCGAGTTCGTACCCTTCTACCTGTTCACGTTCAAGACGAATTTTGTTCTTCTTCTCGATCACTTTGAAATGATGAAAATCTTCATAATCAATCAGTGATAGCGCTAGGCCAACTTCACCGGCACGGCCACTTCGGCCAATGCGATGCATGTAGTCTGACGGGCTTCTTGGCAGATCAAAATTAATCACCACTGGCAATTTTTCGATATCTAGACCACGGGCCGCGATATCAGTTGCAATTAATACATCAATCTCACCCGACTTAAAGGCTTCCAGTATACGGGTACGATAGCCCTGCCCTTTATCACCATGAAACACTTCGGCTTCAATGCCGCGTTTATAAAGTTTGTCGGCTAAGTGCTCACAGCTGTTCTTCGCATTAACGAAAACAAGCGCTTGTCGCCATTGATGCTGTTTGAACAAATGCGCTAGTACCGCAGTTTTCTCGCCTTTATTGACGTTAAAAACACGCTGTACGACGGTGCTGGCATCATCACTTTGTAGCTGGATTTCAACCGGGTCGTTAAGCAGTTCTTGAGTTAGCGTCTGTACTTGCTCAGGGAACGTCGCAGAGAACAACAGCGTCTGCTTTTGTTTCGGCAATTGACCTAACAATTCAGATAGCTCATCCGTAAAGCCAAGGCTTAACATTCGATCGGCTTCATCAAGCACTAAGGTTTTTACCTTATCTAATTTGATCGCATTACTTGAAATTAAGTCGAGTAATCGGCCTGGCGTTGCAACCAAAATATCGGTGCCGCCACGGAGCGCAAGCATTTGGGTATTTGCAGATACCCCACCGAAAACAGCCACCGTTTTAATTGCACCGTTAAAATGTACAGCATAGGACTTAACGCTGTCAGCAACCTGTTTAGCTAGTTCACGCGTTGGCACCAAAATCAGCCCAGTAACATAGTTACCTTTGCTGTCTCTCGAGTGCTCGGCATTTTTTTGAGTAAAAATATCCTGCAACAATGGCAGTGCAAAAGCCGCTGTTTTACCCGAACCTGTATTTGCACCTGCAATTAAGTCACGCCCCGCTAACACACTCGGGATAACTTGCGCTTGAATAGGTGTAGGTTGTTGATATTCAAGCTCTGTTAATCGTGCTAACAAAGGTTGAATTAAAGCAAGTTCAGTGAAGCTGGCTGGCGTTGTGGCAGTAGTCATTGGGGAATAAAGGCTCTAGCAAATATAATGGTGTGCATCTTAGCGTATTTAAGCCCTGTGAAGTAGCACAATGATAAGTCTAATCGTTCAATGGATGAAGTAACTTTCAGATACAAGAAAGGGGCGATTGCTTCGCCCCTATTATGTTTGCTTGGTTATTTATGACCTATAATGTCCGCCATTTTTCACCATCAACGAGTGGAGTACCTCACAGAACACTATAAGCCGTTTAGGTTTCAGAGTGCTCAAACTAATCCGTAGCTCTAATCATATGATTGATTAGTTGGTCGATTTTTTCTAGGCCATATTGATCGCAGAGCTCTTTTCTATAACCCTCATCACCTATCGCCCTTACGATATCTTCATTAGCCGGATCTCCAATAATCGGAGTATGATGTACGTTATCACCTGTATACTGGGATTTGTCAGTCATCTTTTTATCTCCCTTATGTCTTGCATCGAAGTACGGGCTTTTGGAGCATTACCGGATTCACTGTCCGCCCCCTACTCGCTTTCGAGCCTGACCTCGATTGAGTTTACACCGTAAACACTTTCAAGCGTTTTCTGCAAAAGCGACATCTCTATTGTAGCCAAACTTACTGGTATCTTGAGGCTAGAAGCGTATGTGGCTCGTGTGAGATTCGGTGTGCTTTGTTGATTCAGTGAGGCACTCCTTCTTGTTGACGTTACCCATACTCTCTCTGCTCTCAATGTTCAATATTGAAGTCACATTGGTGCTCTTTACTTATTTGTACCTTCCAAATAAGCCTTTCATATTCTCAGCGACTCTAACCTTAAAGCTAAGTTCACCTCTCTCAAAAATGAATTTCTCTAATCCATCGTTTTACACGGTATGAATCCCTACTCTGCCTACATCGAAAGGAAAGCCTCTTCAGGATAGAAGCCCAGTATCTAACCAACGGGATTTATCGTTATGAAAAACTTTAAGATTTGTGTCATTGCGTCGATTGTTGCTATTACGACATCAGCAAACGCGTCTGACGATTCACGCTTAAGTGGTGAGATCTCAATCAATACCGGTTATGCCACGTCAAATTCCAACTTAAACCCTAATGGCGACAAGGTGTTAGGTAGCCTGAATGATCGGGTTTCTCATACCAACAACTACTTTGCGGCACCGCTTGGTAGCGTTCAATATGCACTGGATCGAAACCATATACACCGTGTTTATTTAGGGACATCAAGAGATGACCTGGCTGTCGGCACATTAGCTTTTGAGCTTGGTTATAAATATGACTTTTCTAATGGTACGCAGTTGGATGTAGCCTATCTGCCGACCATTGCTTCAGGCGAGGTTTGGGCAGATCCATACTTGATCGGAGACGAAAGAACAACAACGGACATTGATGGTAACGCATATCGCCTTAAGTTATCTAACATCATGAATACTGGAGCGTCAGTCGACATGGCTTACGCTACTTCAAAGATCGATAACGAACAAATTGCGGAAAATGCCCTGCTTCGTGACGGAGAAACTTTTTATCTGAAAGGTCAGTACCTTTCCATGCTTGATCCTCGCTCAGGGTTAGTAACAACATTTAGCCACACCGATCATAACGCTGATGGCAAAGCTGCTTCTTATAACCAATACAAAGCAGAAATGACCTATTTCCTCCACTCTGCCGCGCATTCATTTGCACTAACAGGTAGCTATGCTAACCGTGATTTTGATGCTGAAAACCCTCTTTTTGGTAAAACGCGTTCCGATGATATGTTCCGCATTTTCTTAGCATACGAGTACAAAGACATTCCAGGCTGGGATAACTGGAGTATCACGTCTTTTGCTGGCAGTACATTAACTACGTCTAATATCGATTTTTATGAAAGCCATGACTTTCTAATGTCGCTGGGCCTCAACTACACCTTCTAACCTCCTCAGCTTACTTAGGCATATAAAGACTTCACTTATGCCTTTCGTTTCGCTCAACCATTTAATCATTCACTGCAAGGACTCGGTGCAAAAATATTACCTCCCCAGATGTCATTGGCTAAAGGACAAGTATTAATGACAGGTAGAATAATAAAGGCTCAACATGATCAAGGCATTTAAACAAGAATACACTCTCCCCATCGGTATTATTGCTATTGCGTTTTTTAAACTCATCGGTAATGGCTTACTAACTGACGGAACGTCCTTAATCCTTTACATCGTCACTACCGGCATTTTGTTCTACGTGGTAATGACCGCGATATTTGCCGTCGTTCGTCACTCGGATGCGCTGGCAATAAAACTCGGCGACCCCTACGGTACCCTTATTCTGACTTTGTCTGTCGTCTTACTTGAAGTCATCATGGTCTCATCCGTCATGCTCACTGGTAATTCTAATCCCGTACTAGCCAGGGACACCATGTTTGCCGTTGTTATGGCCGTTCTTAATGGCTTCGTAGGTATAACCCTTCTGATTGGTGGCATGAAATATCATACCCAAACTTATAACCTTGATGGTATTAAGGCTTACCTTGTCGCCATCATCCCGCTGGCCATGTTGTGCCTAGTTCTGCCAAACTTCACCAGCATGGATGCCTTTGGCAACATGTCTGCGGGTTTAACATGGACTCTGGTTCTTATCTCTATTGCACTTTACGGTGTTTTCTTGTTTGTTCAAACCAGAAGCCATACGCATTTTTTTATTGATGCTGACAATACAAACGATCACGAACATCATGGCCCGCTAGAGAGCAATGCGTTTCATACCATTATGCTCGTTAGTTATTTAGTTGTGGTTATTTTGCTGGCTAAGAGCTTAGCCATTCCAATCGACAACAGTATTACTGAAATGGGAGCTCCGGCTGCATTAGGCGGCCTCGTTGTGGCGCTTATCATCCTAGCACCGGAGGCTGTAGGTGCTGTAAAAGCAGCCATCACTAATCAACTTCAACGTGCCATGAACTTATTCTTTGGATCTGTGCTAGCCACCATCGCACTCACCGTTCCAGCAGTACTGCTGATCTCCGGGGTTATGAACGAACCAATTCGCCTTGGGCTAGAGCCTGCTGAGATGGTACTTCTCGCTGCGACCCTGTTGATGACCAGTGTTAGCTTCAGTAACGGAAGAACTAACTCACTTAATGGTGCTACACACCTCATACTGTTCATTGCTTACATTATTTTGATGTTTGACTAAGCCCTTAAGTTCACATGCTCTGGTTGTGTCAAACATCCAGAGCAATAGCCTGATTCAGCCTAACTAAGGCAGAAATTAACGTTACTTCACTCCCAAACCAAACCGTTAATATCGATTTTTCCCGACCTTTACTTAATTTTCATACTCTCTTCTGGAATAAAAACTATTCTTCATGCCATCCCGATTGTATGTCTTGTGGTAGCATCATCTATGTTACGACTAGGGCTCATTCTTCACATTGGGTGACACTGACCAAGTAGACAAGCATAAATCGATGGAATATCAGGCCATTTAGCATACTCTAAATAAGAAGAAGATAGGCGCTCAAAGAAAAGCAGGGCTCAAATATGAAAGAGATTCACGATTTGGACTTGAACTTACTGAGGTTACTGCAAGCTGTTGTCGAAACGCGCAATACCCATGCCGCAGCAGAAAAACTCGGGATATCACAAACTAGCGTAAGCCGTGGTCTTACTAAGCTAAGAGAAACCTTTGGTGAACAACTCTTTATCCGTAAAGCTCATGGCGTCGAGCCGTCAGAGTTGGCAGAAAAACTAGCGGAAGCTTCAGAGGAGATGCTTAATCCAATCATAAAAGTGGTTGAATCATACCAAAACTTCGAGCCCGACAAGTTCAGTGGCGAAATCACCATAGCGATGAATATTTTTTTCTTAGAACTGTATGGCGATGGTATTTTTAATGCACTTAAAGAAGTGCTGCCTGAGGCGAGCTTTAAGCTAGTCTACTGGCAAGCAGAGTCACTGTCAGATATGCTCAATGGCCAAATTGACTACATGATTCACTTTGCAGCCCTTCCCCTTCCACAGGAGATTTACCAGCACAAACTGCAAGACATAAAGCTCTGTTTGGTCGCTCGTAGAGATCATCCAATCTTATCGAAATCCAGCGACTGGGAAGATATTCACCACCTGCCTATAGCGCGCTTGGTCATTGATGGGGTTAATTCAAAAAGAGCTCCTATCGAGGAGATATATCTATCCAAAGGCTATCAGGCAAATTGTTCACTGGTTACCCATAGCGTTCGCGTGTTGCTCAATAAAATCAAAGATTCCGACGCTATACTCTATGGCAGTAGCTTTATGACGACTCTTGAACCCGAGATTTCGACCTATCCGCTCCCGATACTTCCCAAAAAAATACAGCAGGTACAAATCAATGGTGGTTACTTGCAAACCAAACGAGGCTTTCCACTTTATCAACTGTTACATCAAACAATGCAAAGTTTCTTCGATTGCATTATCCAACCTCAATAGCAATGTGACCAATCATAGTTCTTACGGTGATAATGAATTAACCACTTAGCCTCGTGGCTGATGTTTTCACAGGGTACACAATGCTATCCTTAATCTCATATTTATACTCATAGCTAAAATCTGGGAAAGGATAATTACTTGAGTCATGCCAATGCTGAACCGTTTGGGCTGCCTTCTCCTTCAGTTTCTCGTCCATAGCCGCCAGGTTACCAGCAAACTGATATTGGTTGGAAAAAGCAAGCTGGGCGCCGACAGCTTCTGTCTGCTGCACAATTGAAAACAACACATCTTCCTGTACCGCCATAAACTCCTCATGATCCCGGCATCGAATGTAAGCCACCACATTCACTAACACGGCAAATTCACCGACTCCCATAAAACGAACTCTGACTGGGTCTTCTTCCAGTTTGGGGTGTTGCAGCAAAATACGACGGGTATTAACCAATAATAGTTTTAGCTGATCTTGTGTCAGCTCAGCACGAACCCTGAATACGTGCTCCATACGGCGTTTATCACGACGTTCCAAATTATCTATTTCCATATTGGCAAATTCAGAGTTGGGAATAGTGATCAACGAGCGCTCTAGCGTACGAATGCGCGTGGAACGCAATCCGATGCTCTCAATCGTGCCAAGTTTGTCACCATATTTGCATAACTCACCGATTTTGATACCACCATCAGCATACAGCGTTAGTCCATTAATCACGTTCTCCAGTACAGGACGAATAGCCAACGCTACAGCTAAACCACCGACACCAATACCCGCAAGAATAGGAGAAATTGAAAAACCTATGAATTCAATAATATAAACACCGAGAATAACTATTGTCAGGCCACCAAAAATACGGGCAAGTACGGTGATCAATGACGAGTCTACGTGTTTACCATTATGCTTATTGAAAACGTAAATGGTGGCGAAGTAATTGAACAGCGCCATGATCAACCAGGACACGAAGAAAAACTGCCCAAGTAAAAATGTTGACGAGAGAAATTGATAAACCCCACCGGTTATCCATATCCCATCATCGATAACCTTTCGGGCCAGAAATAGGATCACCACAACACCAATCAAGGAAAGGAGTTTGCCCACTTTCCACTTCATCCCCTTCATCTCCCAACGAGTATTCCAATATTCTCCCAAGAGAAAGCTCAAACGGATAAGTAGATTACAAACAAAGAACACCCCAGCTAGCGCTCCCCATTGCCACAACGGTAACGGACCCATGAGTTGCATGAGTTGAGAGGGTAATGATTGAATAAACTGTTTTGGAAACAACGGCCCCGGATTGACCAAAAACTCTTGATAGTATTCCACTCTATCTTGGTCTCGATAAGGTAGAACCAACATACTTCGATACCAACGAGGCAGTTGTTGCATAGTCCCCGGAGAAAAAAGATACTGTCCTTGCTTGTCATCTACATCGTGCCGAACAATTGCAAGATCAGTATTTGGAATACGCCAACGCTCAACAGACACAAGGCTATCACTTTCTAACGTTGGAGCCTCCCACAGAGCATCTCCTTCCAGCCGATCTAACACTTCTCTGAGCAACAATACCCGCTCCATGACAACCACGGTACGGTTTCGGTTTGGTATTTGAGAAAGGTCCATCGTTCTTATCACCTGCAGATAGGCATGCTGTGCTTGAGGGGCTGCTAACTGTTCATTACGCCAGTATTCGATCAGCACATCAGATGAAGCCAAAAAACTCTTCACCGTCGCCTTCGGGCTGGAAGTATCAGCAAAGACATAGTCGCTTGATGCCAGTGCCGGTAGGCTTGTGGCAAGAAAAACGCACAGCATAATCAAAATTTTGATCATGGGAGAACCACGCTTATTATTCAGGAAGGTAAATGCGAGAAGCCTATAGCAACGTTAATGGCTTGTGCAGTCAATGCACAAGCCATTCATTTTGCTTTGGCAGTAGAAGCAACACATCCTTGTGTCGACCATCAATTAAGATGGGTATCAAAGAACTGACCAATTTCTTTTATTGCATCGTCAGATTCCGGAATATCAGCCAATAAACCCGACATGTAATCACCGTGTGACTGGCCATCGTAAACATGCAAAGCAGTTTCCACATCGGCGCTACGTAGCAAGCGATGCATACGCACAGTGTCACTCAATAACAAGTCACGTGTGCCGGTTAAAAAGACAGTTGGCGGGAAGTCTTCAATGTCAGCATAAACAGGAGAAATCAGTGGATTACTCAATGACTGCTCTCCTGCATATAATTCAAATGTACTTTGAATTAAACCATCACGCTTACCGAGTGGGTCTAACCCTTCCAACACATACCAAGAATCAGACGTCTCTTTTAAATCGACCGCCGGTGTACCTACGTACAATGCACCTGGTAATGGCAACCCTAACTCTTGAAACTTAAGTGTTGTCGCAAGCGTCAGGTTACCACCTGCTGAAGTACCAAAAATGGCTGTAGACTCAGGCTTTTGTGTTTTGAGAAGCTCCTTCCACACTGCCACCGTATCCTCTAACGCGGCAGGAAAAGGGTGAAGGGGCGGCTTACGATAATCGATCGAAATGACTTGCGCACCTAGACCATTTGCCAACCAAGCAGCCTCACGCAGTGCCGATTCTCCCCCTCCAAAGACAAAAGCACCGCCATGAATGTGGATCAACCACTTATCTTTATACTCCGGCGCGATTTTTTTTGGTGAAACAAAGAATGTATCCACACCGGCAAAAATTTTGGCTTCATACGTAACACCTAAACGTTCCAATGCACTTCGTGCAAGCTCAATCCCTGGCTGATCATATTGTTTTTGAAGCGAAATCCAAGCCTCTGTGGATTTCGGAACAGGAATGGTGAGTGATGTTTCTCTATTTTCAATCACATGAGAGAATTCCGCTGATAAACCAACTGGTGTAGGAATAGTACGTTCGTTTAGCGTTGTATTCGCAATAGCCGCGCTAGAAGCGAGTCCAACTAAAATTGCTGGGACTAAATTACGTAAATAGTTTGTCTTCATAATGGTGCCTCAATTTGGATTCAAACAATGCCGTCCTTAGCGCTTGAGAACCATTATTCACCCCCTCGTTTTAAATCACTATGAATTAGAGAAATTCGTTTTTGTTCTCAAATTGAGCCGATAATGAATTTCTCTAATTCATAGTTTAGAGCCAAAAATCAAATAAAATCACCAACATATACTGCAACCATTAACTGGTAAACCAGATGAAAAAATACTTACCTTTGATCGTAATTTTTTCCGCCTACCTAATCATTCTATTCTCCATGGTAAACCGGCTCTTATCTTAAGAGAAGATAAGCTGAAAGCGAACCGTATGATTCGCTTGAATAGGAATATAGTCAACAAACATGGTAATTGATGCCAGATTCATCAACGACGGCTTTCAAGTTCTCAGTTGCAATATCCAATGCCAAGGGCAGTTCATTACTTCTGGTTCCAGCAAGAAACAGGAGATTCTCCATTGTTTGCTCAAAATCAGCAGGTAAGCTTGAACACTGCTTCACCGCCACCTCAACCAAACGCTTTTCACCTGGGTGAGGTATAAGATTTACGGCAAACAAAATATCAAAATAGCTGTCCAGATATGCGGTAAGCCGATGCTGAACGCTGAGATAATCTTGCCGCTTTATCGCCTTGATTATCTGTTGTGGATAAGCAGGAGCCGCATCACAAAGCAGAGGCAAGTTTTTAGCGATCACGGCAGCAGCTAACTCTCGGCTGTAGTCAATGGTATATTTGTCTTGAAGCCTCGTTAATGTGTTATTTCGTTCAAAGAAAACTTTTGAACTCAGCAGGTTAGTCCAAAAACAAGTACTATATCCCACGTTTGACTGATGCTTGAACAACACACGCTCAAGTTCCTTATCCAACCAATCTGTACTTCGATAAATGAGCTCGACCTCAGTTCCAGAGTTGAGCCGGCCATCATCCTCGGTTTCCCAATATTGGTTGTTTATCTCCATTTCACAACAATGGCGTGAGGTTATCTTTTGCCTGACTTCGACCGGAATAGTTTCATTAACGTAGACATAGATATCATAGTCAGAAAGTGAATCGTTCATTTGCGTGCCGTGAGAACCGGCTATTGCTATAGCATCAACTTGTTTTAACCCGGAAAAATCATTTAGCAATGCTAGCAATACATTATCCTTCACTTCTTTCATTTCTTTTTCTCCTCATCTTGGCTTCAGGTCAGAAACAAAATAATCATTATTAATCACTCCAAACGAGTGCCTAATCACAAAGAAGAAAGGTTGGACTTAATTTATGCTTGCGGAGTGTGAGTTGAGTTACAGCTAGAAAGACAAAAGGCAGGTTTTTATCATTTAGCAGTTAATTTAACTACCAAATAATAAAAACCTGCCCTGTTTTATTTGAAGAATGCAGCTGGTATTTATATTTAACTACCAAGCTGCAATCTATTCACGATTAAGCTTGTGGAAGTGTACCTTCGCCGTTAGATACAACCGCGTCGATTTGAACCAGTGCGTCCATCTCGATTTGAGAAACACCCACTACTGTGCGAGCAGGTAGCTCGCCCTGGAAGAAGGTTGTGTACACTTCGTTAATTGCATCGATATCAGCAACATCTTTCATATGGATGTTGATTTTAACGATGTCGTCCATAACGTGGTCAACACTTTCTACGATCGCTTTGATGTTCTTCAGGCATTGTTCTGCCTGCTCTTTCGCACCACCAGCAACAAGTGCATTTGTTGCTACGTCAACTGGAAGCTGAGCGGCAATGTGGTTGTAGTGAGAGAAAGCTACAGTTTGCGTGTGCAGCGGGCTACGTGGTGCTGCATCTGTGTTGTTCGCACGAATGACGATGTTATGACGATCTTCAACTTCTTGCGGTGGTGTGCCGTCACCGTGTGATACAGAAGCATCGATTTGTACTAGTGCGCCCATAGGTAGTGCGTCTGCAGCGATGATAGAACGCGCAGGAACGTAAGCGACTGTACGTGCGATAGATGAATCAGGGAAGAACGTTGAGTAAACTTCGTTTACTGCATCAACGTTTGCCAAGTCTGTTAGGTACAGGTTGATTTTAACGATGTCATCGAAAGGCACATCGATGCTTTCCAGAATCGCTTTCATGTTTCTCAAACACTGAGCTGTTTGCTCTTTCACGCCACCTTCAACAAATTCGCCAGTTTTAGGGTCAACTGGAAGCTGGGCGGAGATGTTGTTGTAGTGAGAGAAAGCCACTGTTTGTGTTGCAAGTGCATTTTGAGGTGCATTCTCAGTGTTGCGAGATAGTTTTACTAGCGGGCAAGGCTCTTGAGGAGCAGTACCTTCACCGTTAGAGATTAGGGCATCCATTTGAACAAGTGCATCGCTCATTGGTAGCGCAGCAACTTGAACCACAGTACGAGTTGGAATTAGGTTATCGAAGAATGTAGCGTAAACTTCATTTACTGCTTCCATATCTGCAATATCTTTTAGGAAGACGTTGATTTTAACAACATCGTCCATAACGTGATCGATACTTTCAACGATTGCTTTAATATTAGTTAAGCACTGTTTTGCTTGTTCTTTTACATCACCAACAACAATCTCACCTGTTTTAGGATCTACAGGTAATTGTGCAGAAAAGTTATTGTAATGAGAAAAAGCAACTGTTTGTGAAGATAGTGTGCTTTGAGGTGCATTTGCAGTGTTTCTAGAAACTTTAATGATACCGCCACTCATGTCGATATTTATCCTTATATGTAGTACAGAGTTAAGAAATTATCTTTATAGATTTTTATTTAATTGAATGATGAAAGCGAAGCCATGTTAAGTGAAATTATCTTGGTTAATTGTGATACATATCAAAATATCATTTTACTAGCACATGAGACTGAACAGGATAAATAGTCACTTTACGAATAAATATCCGCCCTTTTATTAAAAATCTGGGTACAATGACCGTTTTTATGCGAATAATTCGTCAGCCGTGAATATGTTCTCAGCAAATTAAATGCGAATTTTTCATATTTTCATCCAATTCTGATAAGTTGATCACAATAAGTTCACTCAATTTCAAGCATATGCTTTTTTAGAACATCTTTTATGTCGTTAAAAATGCATAAATTCCCTAAATCGACTCTATTAGCTACATTATTAGTGAGAAATGTTAACGAATGAGAAAGGTGCAGCCCTTAGTTTTATGCAACCAGGCGCACCAGCTTGATTATTTTCATGCAAACTTTAGTTCTGTTTAATCAAGTCCAATATTCTTCAGTCCCTACCTTGTTAAACATACGTTATCAGATTGATTTTAATCATAACAATATACGCTGAATGACTTTCCTTTTTTATTGAGCTACTAGATCAGCATTTAATTGGACTATCAAGTAACGCTTCAGAGTATTAACAGCATTATACCGATATCGGGCGCAAAGCTTTCCTCGCTCTCCCGATATCGGCCATATTTCAGTCACTTATCAACTTTCTGATGAACTCCCTATAGGCTCACGCCTCAAGATGTAAGTTGTAATACCCTCAATTCGTTGCACTTTTTCAACAACAGTAAAGCCATAGTGCTCATACATGCCCACATTTTTCTCATTATTAGTATCTGTTGAGCACACTAATTGGTTTTCATCCATATACGAGAGCATTGGCTTCATCAACTCTGATGCCAGGCCTTTTCCCTGACACTCACGAGCAACATATAACAGGTTTAGATAGTAGTCTGACCTACGCTTATTAAGGTCAATTCGCTTTTGTATTTCAGATAAACGTTTGCCGTAAGTGCTGATCTCTTTAATACAACCACATGTGATCATCTTGTAATGACAATAAAGAACCTTAAATGGATTCCTTAACTTTTTAACACCGACACGTTCCCAAATCGCAAGCGCATTATAGCTATCATCCGCTGTGTATATAAACGTCTCACCTTTGCTATTGTAAATAGCAAGTTGACAGATTGATGCAATTGCTTTTTTCCTGGCCTTAATATCTGTTGTAAATAAGGAAAACAATGGATCGCCGATAAAAGCATCGGCCTGTTTTTCATATATAGCCTGATTCAGTTCATATATTCGCTCCATAACTTGCACTTCCTATATCCAGTAAGGTTACGACCATGTACCAACAGCTTCAATAAGACAGGTCTTAATAACTTGTCTTTGTGTCAGTACAGAATTAAATGAAGAAAACTTATTGATATTAAATCATGCCAATAAAGATTAATCTGTTAAATTAGAGCAACATATTGAATTAATTCATATTTAAAGATGAAATAAGAAGCGTGCTTATCATAAAAAGTTGAAGGGTAAACAGATTTGATCGAGGCCAAACTGCCTTACGTAATAGTTATCAGAAGGAAAATATCAATAAGCAGTACTAAGCACATGATGAGGAAGTTGCCGTGGCGCTCAATAAGAAACAACACTTACCTGCCAAGGTATGTGCCACATGTATGAGGCCGTTTTCCTGGCGAAGGAAATGGCAAGCTTGCTGGGATAACGTCAAATACTGCTCAGAACGTTGTCGAAGGCAACGGTTTATCAAACAACGTAAAAGAAACAGCTAAGATAACTGATACAGACAAGAGGCATAGTAATGATAACCGGGCTCTTCTTATTTCAAAACGATCTGCGTCTTCATGATAACCCGGCACTGCAGCTAGCAGCACAAGAAGTGGACCTACTGCTCTGTGTCTACTGCATGCCTACAAGAAAACAGGCACATCAACCTTACACCTTTGCAGAACTGGGTCGGCACCGTCAGCAATTCCTGCTGCAATCACTAAGCTGCCTTAACATTCGACTTAGCCATTACCATCAATACCTGCTTGTATTACCCGATAACCCTCTAAACACATTTCCTGACATTATTAAACATTACAATGTCACAAACCTTTATCGCAGTCAGCACTGTGGCTACTATGAAAATCAAATTTGGTGGCAACTTAAACAACAGTACCCGTACCTCTCATTTACAACAAAAGCCACTCATACGATGTTTGAACAATCAGAACTTCCTTTTGACGTTAGTGAGATCCCTGCAACCTTTTCAAAGTTTCGGAAGCAAGTTGACGAGAAACCTATACAGCCACCTACTCCCACAGTTGACAGGTTGCCTCCCCCACCAATCAACTTTAATCAGCCCGCTTCAATGCCATTCCCATCGACAGAATTAATCAGTGAATTTACAGGCGGTGAAACGGCAGCTCTTCAGCACCTAGAGGCCTATTTTTCTACTGCCTATCCCAGCCAGTATAAATTAACCCGTAATGCACTGGAGGGTTGGGATAAATCCACGAAATTTTCTCCCTGGCTGGCACTTGGCTGCTTGTCGGTACGCACCTTACTTGAGACGTTAAGTCAGTATCAAAACGAAATTGAACAGAACGCTTCTACCGAATGGATTAAATTCGAGCTACTCTGGCGCGAATACTTCCAATGGTACGCCCATTGTCATCAGACGAACCTATTTACATTCAAGGGAATAAAGCCCTACGCACCAACAACCAGTTTTTATTATGAGCGTTTCCGCCGCTGGTGTAGCGGCAATACTCCCTTTCCGATCGTCAATGCCTGTATGAACCAATTGAATCAGACCGGCTTTATGTCAAACCGTGGCCGTCAAATCGTAGCCAGTTGCCTGGTCAATGAATTAAGTATCGACTGGCGCTACGGTGCGACTTACTTCGAACAGCACCTAATAGATTATGACGTGGCATCTAATTGGGGAAACTGGCAATACCTGGCGGGAGTCGGCGCCGATCCCAAAGAACACCGCCACTTTAACCTGCAAAAACAAACCGAGATCTATGATCCCAACCACAACTTTATCCGTAAATGGAGAGGCGATCAGACCGATGGCAACTTAGATACAGTGGACGCAGCAGACTGGCCGATAGGAATTAGTGACGATGAATAAGAACTACAACACGCTCCGGTTAATACTTGGTGATCAACTCAATGCCTCGCACAGTTGGTACCGAGAAAAAGATGAGCAGACTCTTTATCTCGTTGCCGAAATGAAGCAGGAAACAAACTATGTGAAGCACCACATCCAAAAAGTGTGTGCATTTTTCCTCGCAATGGAGCAGTTCGCCAATAAGCTCAAGAATGATGGACACCACATTCTGCACCTTACACTTGATGACACGTGCTCATATCGCTCACTCCCTGACATGATTGCGTCACTCTGCCAGCAGTACGCCATTAAACACGTTGAGTTCCAGCGGCCGGATGAATACCGCCTTTACGAGCAGTTACACAGCCTGAAGCTACCAGAGAACACCTCCCTAAAAGAGTGGGATACTGAGCACTTTCTACTCGGTTATCATGAAATTATGGAGCTGTTCCCGCAGGGTGAGCATATATTGATGGAGCACTTCTATCGCCGCATGCGAAAGCGTTACAACATTTTAATGGCAGAGGGTAAACCCTGCGGAGGAAAGTGGAATTTCGACAAACAAAACCGCAACAAAATTAAACCTGCCGAACTGGCTGATATTCCCGCTCCCTTGATTTTTGCAAACCCGCTCTCTCAGAATTTAAAGCGGTTAGGCCAGCATGGTATTACAACAATAGGCGATTGTGATGCTCTATTACTCTGGCCTGTTAATGAAGCACAGGCCCAAGAGCTACTGGCGTACTTTTGCCGATACTGCCTGCCAAATTTTGGCCGATTCCAGGACGCTATGACCAACCAGACGGAACATCAATGGAGTCTCTACCACTCCCGCCTCTCTTTTTGCCTAAACAGCAAACTTCTCCATCCTATGCAGGTTATCAATGCCGCAATAAATGCGTATAACGACACAGAACGTCAGATAGACATTGCCCAAGTCGAAGGCTTTATTCGTCAGATCCTGGGCTGGCGTGAGTATATCCGCGGGGTCTATTGGGGCAACATGCCGTATTACCGGGAACTCAATGCGCTTAATAGCCATCGCGAACTGCCAGATTTTTTCTGGACCGGAAAGACTCAAATGGCATGTATGAAAGCCGCAATAGGCCAGTCTCTGAATTATGCTTACGCCCACCATATTCAACGCCTAATGGTTACCGGGAATTTTTGCCTTCTAACAGAAATCAATCCTGATGAAGTGGATGCCTGGTATCTGGGCATCTATATCGATGCTATCGAGTGGGTCGAAATGCCGAACACCCGCGGCATGGCCCTTTATGCTGACAACGGTATCGTAGCCACCAAGCCTTATGCAGCCAGCGGTAATTACATCAATAAAATGAGCGATTATTGCAGTGGCTGTCACTATAACGTCAAGCAAAAAACAGGCGAACAATCCTGTCCGTTCAACAGCTTATATTGGCGCTTTATGCATATTCATGAGAAAACTCTGGCAAAAAATCCCCGCATCAGAATGATTTACCGAAGTTGGGATCAGCTCGCCGATGATCAACAACAAAAAGTTCTCGACAGGGCTCAATACTGCCTCGACAACTTGTCTTCCCTGTAATACCGATACACCTTTGGTCATTCCGAATCTTATTGCGCAACTGAGATAATGGGCAACCAAGTTAATATAGATGTTTTATATAAATGCAAATAACCACTTAACAAATCTAATGATTAACTTTGTAACCTGGGTTAAAAAAATAACTACCAACACACACAATCAAAATCATTAATTACTAATAACAATCAGACACTTAGTACAACAACCATTAGTTATCAAAACATAAGACACTGATTTAACGTATGTTTATCTATGACTCGCGATGTCAATGTATTGACTTATTTTCTGTTCATTCTACACACGATTCAGTAATATATAGCAATATCAATAAATAATAATCTAATTCAAATGAAATCTAATCCCCACTTGTTAACACAAGTAAATCAGTTACGGACTGAATTAGCTTCTGTAAACGAAACAAACGAGCTACTTACTAACGAGCTAAATAAAAGTAGCGAACGATTTGTCACTGCGATGCGTGGAGCTAACCAGGCAGTGTGGGATTGGGACCTTGATACTGACGAAGTCTATTATTCCCCTCTCTGGAAATCGATGCTGGGCTATGATGACGACGAATTAGATAACCATTTAGATACCTGGAAGTCACTAGTTCATTCAGATGAACAACAAATAATTCTAGATAAAGCTCAGAACTACCTATCAGGTCAATTAGGTTCATTTGAAGTAGAGATGCGTTTACGTCATAAGAATGGCTACTTCGTTTATATTCGATCTATCGCATTTAGTGTATCAAAGTCTTTTGACTCTAAGCCAAGTCGACTGGTGGGGTATCATGTCGATATCTCAAAGCACAAAAGAGCTGAGCTATTTAATAAAAAACACACTAAGATCCTAGAAATGATCGCCAAAGGCTTCCCTACATCCGATATCTATACCGAAATAGCATTAATGTACGAAGGACTCTTTGTAGGAATGCGCTGTTCAATGCTTGAACTCGAAGGAGACACACTTCTTCATGGTGGTGCTCCAAGCCTACCCCAAGAGTATTGTGACTCAGTACATGGCCTTAAAATCGGCCCCAATATTGGCTCTTGTGGAACTTCTACCTATACGGGAAAAAGAGTTGTTGTTGAGAATATAGAAACGGATCCCAAATGGTCTGCGATTAAACACGTTGCCCTTCCGCATGGTATGCGTTGTTGTTGGTCTGAGCCGATAATAAGTTCAACAGGTAAAGTATTAGGCGCATTTGGTATGTATTATAACCATCCTGCACGACCGACTGAAGACGAGTCAGAGGCTTTAACTTCTGCTGCCATGCTGACCGGCATTGTTATGGAGCGAGATCATAACCAGAAGCGAATACGAGAACTCGCCTATACCGATGAGCTCACTGGGTTTTCAAGTCGAAGTTGCTTATATGCCAACCTTGAATCATTGATAAAACGATCTTCCAGTGAGAAAAGCCAATTTAGTTTGTATTATCTTGATCTTGATAACTTCAAAGATATCAATGATAGTCTGGGACATGATGTTGGTGACAAGCACCTTCAGGAAGTAGCAAGCCGGATAGCCTCTGTTGGCCAGGGAGCGCATTTGTTAGCCCGACTCGGTGGTGATGAATTTTGCATCATTGTCAAAGAGGCTACGAATAAGGACACTGCAGCAAACATTGCTGCTCGTTATCTTGACATAATCGCTAAACCCTCCGACGTCTGTGGCAGAAAATTCACTCAAACATGCAGCATTGGAATCGCATCCTATCCAGAAGATGGGGCAGACCTTCAAAGCTTGCTGAAAGCGGCAGACACAGCTCTTTATACCGCAAAAGATCACGGTAAAAGCCAATATGCATTTTATAGCAAAGTGCTGGCAACAGAAGCTGAGTATCGTTTTAAGGTAGAGCAATATCTGAGAGAAGCCATCGAACAGCACACCTTATCACTTGTTTATCAGACCCAGCATGATTTAGATTCAGGCAAGATCGTGGGGGTTGAAGCATTATCCCGATGGCACCATCCTGAGTTGGGACAGGTATCACCTATTCAGTTCATCTCTATCGCTGAACGAATAGGCATGATAAAGCAGCTTACTGAACAAGTACTAATAACGGCATGTACACAATTAGTTGCGTGGAAGAAGCAAGGGTTGCCTTCTATACGCATGGCTATCAATATTTCCCCTATTCATTTTCTTGATCCGGATTTTATTCCATTGATTAAGCGGGTCATTGCTGAAACAGGAATAGTAGCATCTGATTTAGAATTAGAAGTTACGGAAACTGTCGTCCAAACACATCAAAAAAACCTATCTGTATTTCAGGAACTGAAGACACTAGGAGTATCATTGTCAATCGATGATTTTGGCACAGGGTATTCGTCATTCGCTTCACTCAAACACCTTACCGTCGATTGCCTTAAAATTGACAAGTACTTCATTGATGACTTACTTACCGATAAAAAGACACAGCTATTAGTTGGCTCAATGATAGAAATGGCGCACAACTTGGGCTGTAACGTAGTGGCCGAAGGAATCGAAAAACCAGAGCAAGTTAATGAACTAAAAAAACTTGGGTGCGATATGGCTCAAGGTTACCTATTCAGCCAACCTACCCATCCGGAAGGAATTTCCACAATCTTTAATGCCAAGATGGAACTAAGCTAAGCTTGTTTTTGGGATGTATCCGCCGAGAACACATCCCTTACCCTTGGTCTGAACTATCTGAAAAAAGGCTCCCTCAGCAACCTAACATGATACAACTGACGACTTTCAACCACTCTAATCATATATAGGTGATTTATTGCTCTAGCAGGCTAAAAGTTGGCTTTTTTTAAAGCACCCAACGCTTTGCCGGTTCTAATTTTCATGCATCAACTGTAAAGTACATTCATTGATAACTCCCGCCTCTATACAAGATGTAACACAGCAAGATATAGCCGAGTAAAGTACCTTCTGGCTATCCGTCCTATGCTGTACTCAAGGGGTGGGTATACAAACAAGCAAAGTGATAATCATATGAAATTTGATGAAAGCGTGATTGACAACCTTGAAGAACTCGAGACCTTTCTTCGATTGGTAGAAAGTGGCGGATTGGGCCTGAAGAATGCCGCCGGTGTCGCTCTGGCAACTAACAATGCTGACGGCCGCCATTTCGTTGCCGTCCTTGATGACAAGCATCAACTGCTTCTCGGACGCTGGGTGACTGAAGAAGTATACGAAAACGGTAAGGACCTTGTTCGTAACGGCCCTAATAAGAAGCTGCACTAAAAGCTTGTAGCTTACTTAGCCTTTTCTGACAAAAACGCGAACTATTGGTTCGCGTTTTTGTTATTTAATTTCAACCCTTATTGGTAACCGACATATCTTTATCCATAAAAATTAGGGTCCTGCCATTAGACTCATCAGTCTTGAAAGTTTTATAACCCATCTTTTCATAAATATGTTTTCCTCGAGCATTCTCTTCAAACACATCAAGCCAAACTCGACTCGCTTTTAGGCGAGTAGCCACAAATTGCTCCATTAACTTCATTGCTTTCTGGCCAATTCCCAGCCCCTTTTGCGATACAACAATACGTCTAAATTCGGCACTGTTACTGTTTTCATCAACCACAAGAATGATAAATCCTGCAATCTCATTTGCATTTTTAATCGTTAGGTAATGGGTATCTTCTTTCGAGTACTCGACTAGATGCTTCTCAGGCGTATTAGGAATGATATAGCTTGCGTTGTCAGCAAGCTGCTCCATTTCCGCAAATTGGTTTAGCTCCGTTTCTAAAGATGAGGATAGCTGGACCATTACTCTTTCCTTGTTTACATTCATGCGTGACCAAGCAGTCTGAAGTTCCAATTTTCAACCTTTCTCGTTTCCAACCGAAGCTCGACTTTACTCATCCAGCTTTGCGATAATCGATCTTGTTGTAGGAGCTTATTCAACCCTTCCTGGTTCAATGGGTCACCAAAATAATACTCGCAGACTTCTCGCACTGACATTGCACTCTCGACACGTTCTACCAGTACTAATGGCTCTTTCAGGTTCACTTTACCCGGGCGAATAACACGGTAGAGCCAGCCACAACGGCTAATGTCTTGCATCTCTACCGCAAATTCTTCCACGCCCCAACGTTTGCTGAGTTTGAAACACGGCGAGCGCGGCTGACTGACCTCAATAAGGGCTTCTCCCCATTGATAACGGTCACCTATACATACTGTCTCTTCGGTCATCCCTTCCGAGCTAATATTTTCCCCCATTCCCGGAGCTTGCCATTCAGATTCAGATTGGTATTTATTTCTCCAGTAACGATAGTGCTCCGCCGGATACTGGTGGAGAGCGCGCTCAGCACCACCGTGATGTTTGTGGTCTGCACACTCATCCCCTTCCAGCCCTTGCTCAGAAAGATAGATATCTATTTCTACCGCACTCTTATCAATGGCCGTTTTCATGCCATACCGACTGGCCACCTTGCCACAATATACACCGCTCAGTGGATACACCTGTGTCATACCAACGTCCTTCTGTTCTTATTTTCGCAATAGGCTATCATCAGCCTATCTAAAAAGTCGCCTAAAATCTTATTCATACGGCTACTAGGCATATCACCTTTAAACTGCTGTTACCGAAAGATAAGCGGTTAAACTGATTTTTGAGACGTTGACCGACACTCCTGAGTTGGATTGTTCGTTATTAAAGTGGGGGGATATGTGTGGAGGTACCACACCACAACAGTTTCGAACTAGGTTATGAAGCGTTTAGACGCTCAATTATTTGAGGCTTTTTTACTGCTTCGAACAGCGATAGTTTAGCAGACCAGTCGAAATCACAATAAAGAGCCAATTCATCCTGATTCATAGGCCCTTTTGTCTGCAACTTTTTATCGCCTTCCGTTTGATGATGATAAATAACCTCACCGGACTCACAATAAGCCTGAGCATATATGCGCGGCAGATCTTTATTGAAAGTAAGCCTAGTGAGAATATATTCCTTCAACTGCAATTCTTGAGCTTCCTCACGCACAACGGGCATCACCATTGTTACGGAATGAAGAACAGGCCGATACCAACTCATTGGCAATGACCATTCCTCTTCAACATATGAATAGTTTACTGCCCGCATCCACGGCCTTTTTTCTACTTGAGCCAAAGCATACTTTTCAAATAGATACCCCGGATAGCTCATATTGACTAATGCAACTGTAAGAATAGAAATAAGCCAGACAGGTCCTAACCAGGAATCCGAAGTAAGCATATCTTTTAAAAAGCCGCGAGGAAGAAAAGATGCCATCAGCATCCCTAACAAAAGGACACCCATGCCTCCTACGGTAGCAATGAGCAGCAAATCTAAGGAATCTGCCGTTCCGAGCATATACATGATCCATCCCACTGCATCATACTCAGATCTAAAGAAGCTGTACGCACCCAATACACCGGAAAATAGATAAAAGAAAACCGTCAACCTATCACTGAAGTTAACCCCCGGCTTAAGAAAGCCAAGTAAAAACTTAATTAAAATGGTTAGTCCCAAAGCAGTTAGGAGTATGCCAAGGCCACTTCCAGTCATCCAATTTATCACTGTTGTCAGGACATCATATTGCGAAATACTAATATTGAAAGCGATCAGAATAGAGCAGGCCAAGATAAAGACAGTAGATGACAGTTTTCCATCTTGCTTAATCCCAAGTTTCAATTGATAAATTAAAACATTAACCAAAGAAACAACCCCCAGGGCGGTTATCAATACACCAAAGGGAGCTGTAAGCAACCAATTAATTACCGATTGTACCGTTTCCATTCACTCTCTCTTACTTTCATAAAAATGCGGTCGTGAATGTTAACGATATCAATAAGATGTTTCAATATTTTTACTAGCTTAATTAATAACTTGAGTGGTATGAGTGATGTTTCTCGACATCACTCATCAACATTAATTGCTACTTAGCCAATTGCGACCGAAAAATTCCTGTCGACAATATCGGTTCTTAAATGTTTAATGGTCAAATATTCATCCGAGTTCAGGCAAGTTTTCAAATGCTGCATTGAGGGAAATTTAACCAGTGACAGCTTGGCATCTGAACCTAACCAATTACCTTCCAACACATCGACACTTTGATCCGAAGTTCCTGCCACCAAAACCTCAGCGCCATGAGCCTTGAATATTGGCATTGCAGCCTGAGCATAATCAGCCAGAGAAGCGTGCTCTTGTGGTAATTCAATTGATGCCACTAAATAGGCAGGTTTATGCTGACTCATATTGCCCCCCCAACTGCATCAAATACGATCCCTTTGTATTGGCCATCAAGACTGGCCTGATAATATGTAGCGACATCCTTTGCTGGTATTCCAGTACTGCTATCGATACCCCAAAGCTCCATCGTTTCTTTTACCATGCCAGGGCTCACCGCATTGATTCGCTTGCCATCTTTTAGCTCCAAGGCTGCAGTTGCGACAAAGGCGTTAATTGCTGCCACTCCCATGGTAATTGCAGTGGTGCCCGGCATCGGATGATTAGCTGCCTGACCCGACGTAAGCGTTATCGAGCCCCCTTCATTTAGATAATCAAGCCCCTGGCGAACCACGTTAACCTGGCCCATCACCTTGTTGTTTAGCACCTCAAGGAAAGCAGATTCAGGCATTTCATCCAAACTCCCCATTTGCCCATTACCCGCCATGCTGATAATGGCATCGACCTTTCCAACCTTTTCAAACAGAGACTGGATGGACTCCTTACTTTCAATATCAACCGTATAATCACCCTGGCTGTGTCCTACAGCAATAACTTGGTGATCTTGCTGTAGATGGCTAACAACCGCTTTACCGATAACACCGTTCGCACCAATTGCTAAAATTTTCATCACTTCTCCTGATAATTTGAAAATTAATATTGTGTTTGCTCTAACCAACTAATGACTTTCGATGCCAGATGCTGAGATTGATCTTCTTGTAAGAAATGCGAGGCGTTTTTTACCGTTATATGTGGTTGGCCCTGCGCCCCACTAAAGTTGTTCTGAAACTTCTTGTCATAGCCTCGCTCTGCCAGAAACGGGTCTTTATCACTGAATAACGTAAGAACAGGTTTGCCCCACTGTTTAAGCTGCTTCCAGTCTGCATTGACCAGATCCAATTCCGAAGCCACTATTTCCGGCATTTTGCGAGGCGCGGCATAATAATCTGACGTCGGAAACGGCGCATCGTAAGCCTGCATTTCATCCTGACTAAGCTGCCTGGTCGTGAGGGTCTGGATGATTTCCCCTATTTCCAGCTGCTCTGAATGTCTGAAATACCCAGCCCAGTTTCCGTAATTGATGTTATCGGCAAATTTACTGATACTTGGTTTACCCGCCATCGCCGCCATCAGCTTAAGCACTTTAGGCACCATGAACTTTTCCAGACCTTTCATTTCAGCCAGTGCGGTATTAGATACTACTAACCGCTCCAGCCACTCAGGCTCCTTGGCAAGCACTCGTAACCCGATCATTCCTCCCCAGTCCTGCATAAAGGCTGCGGCATTTTTTATTCCTAATTGACGAACAAAACTTGTCATCCAGCGAACATGATTACCGTAGGAGTGAACATCGCTGCTAACCGGTTTATCTGACTTACCAAAGCCGATTAAATCTGGAGCAATAACGCGATAACCGGCATCAACAAACAAAGGCACCATGTGCCGGTATAAATAACTCCATGAAGGCTGGCCATGAAGCAGAAATATTGTTTTGTCATTGCCTTTACCTTCATCGAGGTAATGCATTCGCATGCCATCAACTTCCAGGTAATTTGCTGCAAACGGATAATCCACTAGGGATGCGAACGCCTCGTCCGGAGTCCTGAGTATTTGCTGGTTCATTTCCATTTCCTCTCTGGCTGCTTTTCTTAATGGCCTACAATTTTGACCACCCTGTAAATGCCCTGCTCATTAATGATTGAGGGCCCTTGGGTGCGGTTGATGTGTCTACTTTATTCCTAAATAATGGTCGAAAAAAGCATAGCTTTTAGACCAAAACAGTCATATTATTTGACCATGATTGCATTAGAACATTTGCACGTTATCAACGTGATCCATCAGGAAGGTAGTTTTCGCAAAGCCAGTGAGCGTCTGTTCAAGGCTCGCTCCGCTGTTTCATATTCAGTCAAACAGGTAGAGGAGTATTACCAGATAGAAATCTTTAGCCGTGATACCTATCGCCCGGAGCTCACACGCAATGGCAAGATTCTGATTAACAAGATTCAGCATTTGCTCAGTGAAGCCAATGACTTTGATATGTTCGCCCGCCAAATGAACAGCGAGGTTGAAGCCGAGCTGCGCATCAGTATCAGCGCTATCTTTGCCATGGATAAAGTCACGAAACTGCTGGAAAAGCTCAAACAAGAATTTCCGAAAACCATTATCCACCTGGATATTGAAACAGCATCAGGTGAACGGATGCTGCTTGATGACTTAGTCGACATCGGTATCTATGGCGGGTTTGAACAAGATGCAAGAGTACAATACCGATGTATTGACCACTGCAAGCTACCGGTGTTTATCTCAGACAAGTTTCCCCTGGCCCATAACAGCAATATCAGCCAAGTCGACTTGCTCAACTACCCTCAGGTTGTCGTTAAGTCTTCATACAAGACCAGCCCAGACTCCGGCATCGTAAAAGACGGGATTCAATGGTATGTCTCAGATCAGCACACAAAAAAATCACTTATACGCAGCGGACTCGGCTGGGGAAGATTACCTACTCATGAAATAGAGCAAGAGATTAAAGACAATAAGCTTATTCCTATAACGACACAAAGAACAATGGAAGTGCCTGTCTATGTTGCCAAACTAAAAACCAAGGCCCTTGGGCCGGTTGGCATGACGGTGTGGCAATTCTTTGAAGATCACGAATAAATCTTGCTTATGTTATCAGGTCAGGCTCTTGGCCCACTCCAATCTCACAACGCGCAGCCCACTTAGCATCAGCTTAACCAATTCCCCTCCCCCAATTGCAATCAGGTATACATACATCACAGGCAGGTTGAGTTGAACACACGCAAGTGCAAGTGGTACCGACGTCCCCCACATGCAAATGGTATCAACCATAAATATGTACCGGGTTTGGCCGCCAGATTTCAGTGTTCCCATCATATTGATCGAGTTCACTGTAATAAGCGGCAACAGCATACAAAAAAGCAATGTTATCTTTCTAGCCATCTCCCTCGTACTTGGCTCAAGCTCGTATAGACCAATAATCGGTTCAACAACGTTCGCCAGAACAACAGCAACAACCGCAGCAAATATAGCCCCGATGATATTGAGCTCTTTAGCTATACTAACGGCCTTAGCAATATTATTTCGGCCAAGTTCATGACCGATAATAATGCCGGTCGCACAACTCATCGCAATGATCCCTGTGGTTGCTATTTTTTCAAGGCTGTTGAAAACATTAACTGAGACTAATATGTCGGTTCCCATTCGGGCGTAGATAGCCGTTAATGTTGTCGTACCAAGAGCCCAGCACGTGTAAGAACCAATCACCGGCAGAGCCGTCTTCAGGTAACCAAAAATAAACCCTCGCTCAATTTTTCTGAAATCATCAATCGATACAAATACCGGATAATCACGTTTGCGCGCCAAATAAAATAACAGCAGGCATTCGAAAACTCTGGCACATGTTGTCGCAATAGCCGCGCCAACAACCCCCAATGCCGGAAAGCCAAAGTGTCCGAATATTAAGACATAATTCAACGAAATATTGATAACCAGCGCAAGCGCACTGGCATACATCGCTTCTTTGGTATGGCCGAACCCACTGAGCATTTGCCCCAACGTAATAGACGCCGCCGAAAAAAAGTAAGATACCGCGACGATAACCAGGTACTCTTCCGCCAGACTAATCACCCGGGTATCTGCCGTAAACAACCGCATTAACTCATCAGGAATAAAGAATGCTGCTCCTGCAAACGCGCAGGTAACCAACACGACGAGCATGCTGCAGAATGCAATCACCTTACGAATGCTGGCGAAATCTTTCACGCCATAGAACTGAGATACAAATATAACGCCTGCGCTGCTCACGCCGAACAATGAGATAATTAGCAGCATCATGATCTGGTTAGCGAGGCCAACGGCAGCAATAGCTGTTTCACCAACCTGACCGATCATAAATACATCTGCCAGGTTAATGGTTGCGGTGATAAGCCCCTGAAGCGTTATTGGAATCGCTATGTGGAGCAGCTTCTTATATATATCTTTCACTGATTATTAGCTTCTATATAAAAATTGATAAACTTGCATCGCTTCAACTATTGAAATAGAACAGCTGTAAACCCAGTGCCAGCTAGGTATCACAGCTGTGGTTACACGTATTTCAATGAGAATATACAGTCCTACCTGTCGGTCAGGTTATAAGCGAGCAGCTGAACATTATCGAAGAAGATATCCTGTACATAATCAAACGTTCCGATAACTTCAAACCCCATCTTTTGATAGATGGCGAGCGCATCACTACTTTCATATACCGTAAGTACTACCCTGCTACATTGTTGCGCCTGAGCATCTTTTTTGACCCGATTAAACACCTGGGAGAAAACACCCTTGCCACGGGCACTGTTTTTAAGCGCAACGGTACTTATAAAATAATCATCATCTCTGAGATGTGTCAGTACAAAATCATCGTATGCATTATCAACAGCTTTCATCTCATCACGATAATAATAGGGTGCCTTGATGGCATCGTATTGAGCACAGCTTCCCGAAATCACGAACCCCATAAATTCACTAGACGAGTAATCGTAAATACCATCCAGCAAAGAAAGATAAGGCTCAATATTTTGTTTCTTCTGTAACTCGGTAAGGTTTACTCCCAGCACATTACCTGCTGAGCAGTATTCCAGATAACTTGTTTCAAAAATCAGTTTTGCCATTTCATGGCGGTCTTTTTCACTCGTTTGATCTCCGGGAATAAATCTCACCGCCTCCCTTGCTGTTAAACGATTGTGATTGTGGGGCTGTATATTTGCTTCGGCCCTCGACGTAACACCATGCCAAAACGATCCTCGCTCAATGGCCTGCTGATTACTGGCAATCATGTAATCACCAAACACTTGGTTTACTCGATCAAGGTATTCATCGGTACTTAGTACGTTGTAGTAATGATAATGCTCGATATCGGAACGAAGCTGCAATGGATAGGCCATCCTGGGCACTTCATCGACATGGTAAACATCGCCCATTTGAGCCAAGTCCAGCGCGTTATCTAATGTCCAGTCCACCTGAGTCAGGTTGGCTATGCAGCGATCATAACTTTGGCCCTCTTGCTCATCCAGCGGAAGATGAATACCCGTAATAATATCATGAGACAAACGCATGCCACGCATACCGCAAAGTACTGGCTCAGTTTGATGATCGAACAACACTGAGTAGGTCTGGGTGAGTTCATCATGGCTCATAAAGCTGCAGCCAATATGCAGCTTCCATTCATCATAAAGCTGTTCAAACACAAACAGTTCAAACTCACGGTTTTTATACGGCATATCCTGAGGCAGGCGCATGTACTGCTCATGCAGTTTATCGAGGATACTGCGCAATGATTGGTTGTTCTTTCTTGCGACGATCAGCCCGGTTTCATCCAAAAACAAATTCATCCAGTCAAGATGATGGCATTGCCACTCACCGGCATCATTTTGGACGTAATGGCTATAGTTCGGCACTTCAGGTTTTGCAAGGAACAGTGCCGCCGGTTTATAGGGAATCGTGTCACTGTCCATATACAAACCGCCGAACTCAATCACAATCATAAACCTGAAATAGTCCGACAATGTTGCGTAATAGCCCTTGTCGTGCAGCAGGTTGACAGCACTGAAGTAGTCTTCGGCCTTTGCCAAGGCAAGCATTTGTAACGAATTGACATGGGAGACATGATCACCAAATCGGTACTGACCAAGAGTGAATTCCCCGGCTCCTCCTGTCGAGGCGTAATGGGGATCAGCACGAAGTTGATCCTCATCCCAGACCCAGAGGATACTCTTATACGCACTATCATTAACCGCCTGAATTGCATCGTCCCATTGAAGCATCGCACTTTTTGTTGGTTCAGGCAGACCGCCTCCCATCCAGACCCGATGAATGAGCTTTTCATCTTCATCCAGCTGCTGGGTTGGTACAGCGAACAACGATGAGCAGCGTGAAATATCTAACTTTTCACTACTTCGACTAATCCATTCCCTCATTGCTTCCAATTGCAAATGAAAATGCTTTTTGTGCTCTTCCGAATCTTGATTCTTTTCCTTAATGGATTGCTGAAGCTTGATAAAATCCAATTTAAGCGAATTTATTCTTTGCTCAAATTCGCCATGATGAATATTACTTTCTATCGTCTCTAAATCTAAGTTTCTAATTACCATATCTTAACTCGTTATCTTGAGGTCATTCGTAATGTTTAATTCCGGCACGCACCAACAAATACAAACGGTATTGAATCAAGCAACCCGTCTTTATTGCATCTTCTGGTAATATGAGTAGCCAGCCAAAAGCTAGGCCCGTTAACTGACTGATTAAATAGTGAGTTAACCAGTTCTCATGATGCCGGGTTCAAACATTTCCGTACTGCATTGACTAGGCTCCACCTCGTCAAAATAATCATGAACAGAGGGAGCTCTGAAGATATTTGAGGAACTAACCTTGTCTTCTATGATGTTGATATACTTAAGGTTTGAGTCTTCTAATCCTTGTAGTGAAGCATTAGTTAACTTCAGCATATCGATATAACGAATTATTTCATCCGTAATCTCTTCTCCCGGATACAAAATAGGAATACCAGGGGGGTAAACCATAATAGATTCACCACTTTTTTTGCCAACGGCCTCGCTTAACAAACACTTGGTCTTAGGTGCAAAAAACGCTTCCCTGGGGTTATCAATCATTCTCGGTGTATTACTTAGATAATTAACAACAGGGATCGTCGCGTCATTTATTTTCCGAATATACTGTTTTGAAATAGCACCAAGCGCTTGTAACACCACCATGAAATCATCTTTGCTGTCCGCATAGCTGGTAATGAAAAGAACATTGTAGAAATCTGACAATTCAACTTGAATATCAAACTCAGAGGTTAATATTTCCTCTAGTTGGAAGCCCGTAAGCCCTAGCGCCCTTGCACTTACG
Source organism: Photobacterium alginatilyticum (assembly GCF_009910675.1). Taxonomy (GTDB): domain Bacteria; phylum Pseudomonadota; class Gammaproteobacteria; order Enterobacterales; family Vibrionaceae; genus Photobacterium; species Photobacterium alginatilyticum. Next base: position 30,957 of record NZ_RSEJ01000009.1, read on the forward strand.
GTTATTTTGGTTGGATCAAACGCAAACACCCCTTGGTAATCTAGCACCTCTTCACCAAAGCAGTGCATCCCTTCGATGGCATTAATGGCTTGTCGAAGCCACTTTGCATTACTGATGGCCTGAGCCACCAACTCTTTTCCTTCTAGAGCAACTTGTCTCCTGGCAACATCCAGCGACGCCAGCAATGGATAGGATGGCGAGGTCGTTTGCAACATACTCAATACTTGTCTTACCCTGCTCCCCTTAATCATATCGCCCTGTATGTGCAGTATGGAGCCCTGTGTCAACGCACCTAGCAGCTTATGCGTACTCTGGGTACAGGCATCGGCACCTGCCTCCATCGCCGAAATAGGCAGCTCATCGGAAAAGCACAAATGTGGTCCGTGAGCTTCATCTACCAGTAACGGTATATCATGGCTATGTACAAGTTCGGCAACAGAAACAAGATCGGTTGCGGTACCATAATAAGTCGGATTAATGATTAACACCGCTTTGGCGTCTGGGTGCTGATGCAATGCGTGCTTTACGGTCGAGGGCGATACTCCATGTAGAATACCATTGTCAGGATCTATCTCAGGCTGCATATAGACAGGAATAGCACCACTTAAAATAATTCCAGAGCTTACGGAAATGTGAATATTTCGAGGAACCAGTATTGTCTCTCCCGGTTTCACAGCAGATAAGATCATTGCCTGAATACCACCAGAGGTACCATTTACCGTGAAGAAGCTTTCTTTCGCACTAAATGTTTCAGCTGTCAGTGCGAGAGCTTTTTTAATATGACTCTTGGGATGATGAAGGCCATCAACCATCTCAAATATAGTGACATCAATTTTGAATATATTAGGACCAATAAACTCGTAAAAATCTTTATCTATTCCGCGCCCTTGCTTGTGACCAGGGACATGAAACGGGGCCATATTTCTTGCCGCATATTCATCTTTTAAACTGCTGAATATTGGTGTCTCACGTTGGTCTAATTTACCCATTTTTCGCCACTCTACTTATTCATAACCAATATAATTTATAGTGACTCACCTAAAAAGATAACCTCGCTAAATTGGAGCACAACTTAACCCAGCAATAACCTTACTGTAATAAGTAATAATAGGACGTGTATTTCCCTACAAAAGCCCGATGTTCAGTCATTAAGCTTCAGAGAACTTGTGTTTGTAGCAACCAATTTATAGCGGTTATTATCACTGTTGCGAATCACATCAATAACCATGTACAGAAGCATACAGGCGTAACATTCAACAATAAATCGAACAATTTGCTTTTGCGAAGCAGTTCAAGCAACAAGAAGAAACAGATTACAACGAAAGAAAATCTAAACACCTTCTGATATTAGAAGGAAGTACTAAAGAGAAGTCACAGAGTTGTACTAATTTTCACCAAACAAATCACAACGCTGATTAAATTTCCCGCCAACATTAACCAGCTAAATAGTAAAGAGTACTAACTTAACCAATAATGGCCTCTTAACTGTATAAAAACCCATAATAAAAAGCCACCTAAATGACTTCTAAAACCCTACCCACTTGCTGATTTTCTTAACCTTGCTGAGATAGTATATGAATACAAACGAGATCCCAAAGGTTGCAACAGCATAATAACTAGCATCTAATACCATAATACCCGTAATGGATTCTCCAGAATAATTCACTAACAAATCCAGTATCAAATGATGAATGCAGTAAATACCCATAGTGTAAATACTGAGCTTGCTCAATACGCTCTCTTTACCTGTCAAACCATTAAAAAACACATACAAGCAAATTGTTGCAATCGTTGTTGTGTACATAGTGCTAGCTGAGAAGTTAAAAGCGATATCACTCTGTTGGTCAATGAAGTACACCGTAAAACCCACCGCAGTTAGCATTGCTATCAAATAACCAATAAAACTCATTTTTTTGACTCTATTAGTTACAACAAAGTCTTTTAGAATATCTCCCATTGTAAAGTAACCAATATAGGTAAATAGCTGTAATATCTGAATTTCAGCTGTCATCTCGAAAACTGGTGCAATCAGTAATGACACAATACTAAATATAACATATCCCTTTGGAGATAGTTTTTCCTTTATTTTGTACAATACTGGCGTAACCAGGTACAAGCCGAAGATCATATACAAGAACCACAAGTGAACGTAAGGTACTCCTATAACAAAGTCCATTATATTGCTCTCTACCGTGCTACCATCAACAAATACCAGTTTATATACACTATAAACTAAAGACCAAAACAATAATGGATATATTATTCGTTTCGCCCTCTTTTGGTAAAACTCTTTCAAGCTAATCGATGAAAGGCAACTCATCATATACCTACCGCTCACCATCACAAAAAGTGGTACGGCGACTCTGGTAAAAACAGCAATAGATGTTGAAACTTTTAAGTCAATATTATAATAGTCATAGTTCGCAACTATATAAATAGCAAAACTGTGCAGTATTACAACCATTAAAATACCAACAACCCTTAAAGAGTCTATGTTATGTTCTCGATTCATTTCCAAGCCCTTCAACTATTTTATTGTCAACCCTAACTATAATTATCACTATGACGTCACAATCTCATCTATATCGATAATAAGTAGCAACCCAAACAATACTACCTTTGCGTGTTACAAATTAAATCAATACTTTTAAATAACAGTATATACTTACATTATCAATATAACACAAGAGATATAAGTAAGCTTTTAACTGACTCTATAGGCCTATGTCATATTAGAATTCATGTTGTGTTAATAATTCTTAATAAGGACAATTAAACGCTTGAGAACAAAATCACTTCAAACAGAAAATTAACAAATAATCAACACACATAAATATTAACTCTTAGGCATTTGATTCAATAAGTTATACACGACAGGTAAACAGTGAAGTAATAGTAGTATTTACTGGTAATGACATCGACTCATTCGCTGAGAGCAATTACACTCGATTTAAATATCATCAGACGAGACGCTTAAGCCAAAGTCCTGCCCGCATTCGACGGATAAATAGCCCAGCCTTAAATACCTCTTCCAGCGATATTCCAATGAAGGCACCTATCAAACCCCACTCACACCAAACACCAAGAAAATAACTCGCAGGAGCTCCAACTAAGGCGAAGCTTAATAGAGTGATATTCATTACTGATTTTGCATCTCCACCAGCTCTTAGCAACCCTGGTATCACCGAGTTAATAGACGTAAAGTATAGCGAGAAAGCGAGAATCCAGATGCAAATATAGGCCAGCTCGCGCGTTTGAGCCTGAATGTTATACAAGCTCAATAAAGGGTTAGCAAATAGGATTAATAACAAGACAGGAACCGTCATTATCAACAAACCAACCATAATTGCACTGTTAGCACTTGCTTGCGCCTGGCGAAACTTCCCTGCCCCAAGCAGCTTGCCGATATGAATCGCGGTTGCTTGCTGCAACCCTCCTACAGGTAACATAAAGAGACTTTTAAAGGTTCTGATAATCGTATACCCCGCATAAGCAATCGCACCTACTGAGTTCATCAGTATCGTATAAAACACACGAGCACCCTGCCAGTAAAACCCATCTACAGTGTTCGGATAACCAAGCTCTACGATTTTGCTAAGATAGCGCCACTCAGGCAGTAACCGGCTCTTAATCTTGAATTGACGTAAAAAGCAGATCAGTAGAATTACACTCTGTCCTACACTGGCAACAAGCGTAGCAAAAGCCGCCCCTCTCAGCCCTAAAGGCGTAAACATTGGCTCCGTGATGCCAGGAAGAGGCAGGCCAAAAATCAAAATATAGTTGCCTACAAAGTTCACCACATTGAAAAATACCGCGATTTTAACTGGTGTTTTTGTATTGCCTGACGCGTTGAATACCGCAGATATCATTTGCGAGAGCAGCATACAAGGCACGGCAAACGCGACTATTTGCATATAGCTACCTGCAATACCAGGTACAGCCGACCAATCACTACGAGGTTTGAATATATCGGTCGTTAATATTGCTATCAATTCTTCAGCGTATAAATAAAAGACAGCCCCCAGCACAATCCCACACAGCCAACCCGTTGCTACCATACTCTGTGCGACATGTACCAACTTTTGCGGCTGGCCTGCACCTGAGTATTGTGAAACCAGAATGCTTCCCCCCGTCGACATCGCAGCAAACAGCAGGAAGCTAAAAGATAACAGCTGACTTGAATTACCCAGTCCGGAAATGGCCGCTTCACCCAATTGGCCAATCATTAGTGAGTCGACGAAACCCATCAAGGTAAAGAGCACCCCCTGAATCATAATCGGCAGCGCCAGCTTAATGATGGGCCGTGCCAGACTCGGCCTCACAAATCGTAAACTATTTTGAATCAAGATCATTCAACACTCTCTTGATGACTGTTTGAACCACTTGCCTATCTTTTTCCAGACGAGAAAGTTCCCACTCAAACCATTCGATATGCTCCAAGCATTCTTCTTCACTATTCGTCAGTTCAAAAAACCGAACGATATAAAGAGGTACCGCTTCAACAAACAGATATATATACGACAGCTCTTCCCTGGTTAACTCAGCTATCTTGCGATATTCACTGACTATCATTCGCCAGTTATCAAATTGTACTTGCTCAGCGATCTCCTGTGGAACATCAAAGTCATCTGAATTCAACTCTTCACGACTGTATCTTTTCCTCATCTCACTAAAAAACAATATCCGACTTGTCCAGTAAATATCAGCAAGGCGATGGTCATAACGCGAAAAATCAAAATCAATCACTCCAGTATAATTGACATCCTGATCATAAAAGAGATTAAAACAATGAAGATCACCATGGATATAGCATTTACTCAAAACACTCAGATCATGAGTCGCTATCTCATCCCCTAATCTGCTAGCAAGAGCAATTAGTTTCGGGAGCAAGCGAGACATTTTCTTGACTGAGTTTCTCGACTTGTCAGAAGCTTCAATCTGCACTTCTAAATCGGTTAGCCACCTTTTACATGCAGCCATATCCAAAAACTGGATGCGCAACCCCGGATACGGCTCTTTGAAACTACGTGTAGCCTGATGGAAGTCAGCTAAGGCATGTACCGTTTCTCTGTAGGCTTTCTCTGGAATTTCGCTTTCCCAGTTATATGTCATATCAGGAACATACTCCGTCATGACGTAGAAACTACCATCAAATTCAACAAATGAGGATCCTGTCTTATCCGCAACAATTGCCGGTGTTGGACAACCATTACGAGTGAGATGTTCTATCAATGCAACCTCATTGCTCACTAGCTCATGCGTATTGCTCTTAAAGCAGTTCTTTAGGACGAACTTGCCATCTTTGGTTGGAACAATGAATACTTCATTTGCCATACCGAAATAACATAATGTGACATTATCGTTGGGGTATTTCTCATATACGTCTAATACAAACTGTAATCGACGCTGCACGGGCTCTGCAGCCATGTTCGAAACCTCTCCATGAATTCATAATATAAAAACATTTTCCCCAGCAATTACAGCCTCAACAAACTTGAGTCCTGGAGAAACACCAATGCAATTTTATAAACAATTGTGGTTCATGTAGGTTTATCTACAGAAAGACGGGTAAGCCAGCGTCAGAAACCTATGATCGAATCAAACGAACGATTCAACCTAAAGCCGACGCTATATCATTAGATGATTACAGACTAAAAACTCAATTAAAATTGCATAACTTGTAAAGTCTGCACCAAAAGCCTCTCACGTAACGTGATATAAATCTCGGTTTATATATACTACTTAATGACGTCAATATAGAAAACCATCCCATTTTCTACTTCTGAACTGTTGTTCGCTTGATTTGAACATTTGAATGTACGATGAAGTTTAAAACCATACTTATGGTAAAAAGAATAATTACAATCCATATCTGTCCAGAGAAAAGCTGTTTCTATGGCGTTCTCTCGACAAAATCGCATGTAGCGATCCATAAGTTTTCGCCCAAGCCCCATACCTTTTAGTTCAGGACTGACAACGAATAAGTTGACCTCACTGTCAAAGTACTCGGCATCAATTTCGCCTTGATCGTCATTAAATACAAAGCTCTCTAACGCCTGTTCAGCTTTATCTCGATCACCAAAAGCACCAAGTCTTATTTTCTTGTTTTTCCACTTCTTAATTTGCCGTTCTTTCCTGAGATATACCAACTCCCTAAATACTGATGAGTCTTCCTTGCTAGCAAAAAGTAACCCTTTCACATTGCTATTCTCATCGACAACAACATCGAGGTGCTGATTCCAATTCAAGCATGTCTTAAAGTAATACTCATAAACGATGTTGTCATCAGGTATATTTATAAAGTCAATGTGGAAATTCCAGGTAGACTTGATGAGTTCGACACAACTAGTAAAGTGCTGATTACTGTATTTTTCGAATCTCAGTCTATCCATAAGGTGCGTGTTAACCATATGCTCGCTCTTCATGGCATCACTTCCCCCTAGCATGCTTCATCGCTTTATTGGCAGCATCAGCTCCAGAGTTAAACGCTGACTCAATCGTCGGATACTCTATATAATCCCCGGCTAAATATATACCATCAAAACTCTTCTTTAGCTCGTTCAGACGTCCGTAAGCACCCGGACTCATTACCGGATAAGCGTACATAAATCGTTTAATGTCATAGCCTTTAATCTTGCTCTTGATACCAGGAACAATCGTGGCAAGCTCTGTTTCAACGATGTTCATTATTTCCCCATCACTTAAGGTCATTAATGACTTGTCCGAAACACCTTTAGGTGCAAGATATGCACTGGCAATATATTCTTTAACGTCTTTTAGACCAGGAGTGTAATGACGCTCTACCCAGGTGGCATCATAAAGATCTGTGATAATATCACCATCAAGGATTGCTAAATCAAAGGCTTTGTTAAATATGGGCGTCTCCGAAAACAAAGCAACCGTAATGTACTGAGCATATTCAACCTCGCTTAATAGTTCCTCCTGACGGGTGGTAAGTACATCTTTGGCAATCCATTGCGTGACGGGTGAAGGCGTTGCCACGATGACCTTGTCAGCAATAACAACAGACTCTGTACCCTTGTTGTTCACCATGACCTTGAACTTACTACCATGTTTGGTGATTCTGCTAACTGTTGAATTGTACTTAATATGCTCACCAAGCTCCGAGGCTATCGCATCAGTGATCGCCGCAATCCCCTGAATAGATGTCCATGAGCCTGAACTTTCAGAAGGCTGGAAAAGGTCTTCAAATGAGCTTGCTCCTACATAATCAAATGCAGCCTCAGGAATTAGACTAAGCGCCGAGATATCATTCAGATTGGCGCCAAAAAGCCCCCGCGCCATTACATTATATCGACGCTGAATAAATGTCGAAATTTCATTATCATCTAACCATTGCTTAGCTGTAATATTATCCAGCTGCTTCCAGTGCTCAACAGACTCATTATCGATTGCTTCTTTCAGCATTTTCAAAAAATGAATAAAGTTTTGGTTTCCAGCCTGTTTTGCTGTCAACTGAGAGATATTGTGATCACCTATGTATGCTTTTCCTTCAAAATGACTGGCATCCATTGGCATTGGAATCTCCACCATAGGTATTTCCAGTTCCTCTATTATATTTGCTAAAGCGCCATAGGGCTCTCCTAAGTACTCTGTCCCCTTTGCATAATGAAAGCGACCTCTACGGCCATTCTCTGCTATCCCACCGGCTCGATTGTTTTTCTCAAAGACAATATAGTTTTCATTGGATTGATGGAGGGTGAATGCCGCTGATAGCCCTGCTGCTCCTGCACCGACAACGACATAGTCGTGCTCTGCATACTTGGCATTGGCTATGTTACCTACTGATAGTACACAGACACTGATTATCAGCAGCAGGCCTTTAAACACCTTGGTTAAAATCATATTGATTCCTCACGATACCTGACAAAAGTAGTTCTCGATCAAACAGAGACAACAAGCCCCTCTTTAATGAATCTAAGTGTACCCTTAGAGCAGTTATCAATCGGTTATCAACGAGTAAAGGTTACCGTTGCTTTGACTGTGTTAGTTTCTGTCATGATTTCAAAGCGGTAGTTCTGTGCCTCACATATCTTTTCGACCAAATACAATCCAATACCATATGATGATTCAACCTTTTGGTCAGAGTTATCATCGTCAACGGGGTTGGTTATAGTGACCGTGCTTGAGAAGCTTTCAAAGGTAATACACCCCTCATGGGTGTATTGAATGGCATTACGGACAAGGTTCATCAGAACTAACTGCACGGTACCATAGTTATCATGTAACACATCTCCGGCAGCCAACTTATCCAAGTCAAACTCAATATCTTTATCCTGCGAAAGATATTTATTGTCTTCGACGAGTTCATGGATCAACGCATTGATATCTATTTCAGCAACAGGTAACGGGCTATCTGATTTTCTTGATATCCAAAGTAATGTTTGTACAAGCATCTTCATATTATCGACAGCGTACATGATCCTATCTGTTGCTCGCTGTGCGATCGCATTCCTAAGTGACAGCCGCTCTAGTAATTCTCCACTCGTTGAAATAATAGCTATAGGGGTTCGCAGTTCATGGCTGATTGTTCGCAAAAAGAACCCTTCCCTATCAATGAACTCTTTCTGTTTTCTTATATTATCTTTTAACTCTTCGGCTAAATTAACGAGTTCTATATACTTTAGGCGTTTTCGTGATGGTGCATTGTCTTCATCTAAGCTGTTCACCCAATCAAAAAGTGTTTCAACTGGGCTCAATAATCGCCAATACAATACTTTGACAAACAACAAAATTGTAATAATAATCATGCTGATACCTACTCCAATATAGAGCAAGCTCCCTTCGCGAATCGAAGCCTCGTATTGTATTTGCTTTTCTAAATCATCATCATAGCTTGAAATAATATAAATAGGCGTGTTCAGTCCTTTTATGGCGTATTTCATCGCATAGACATAACGACTTTTACCCAGGCCATCATATAGCTGTTTTTCTGCCAAGATAGCCACTCCCATCTCAGGCCATGGGAAGCCGTCAGCTATATAGGCTGGAATGTCTTCCACTTCTTTGTATACACTAAGAATTTCACTATTGACCAACGCTGGAAGCGAACCTGTAGAGTTATACGACCGCTCAAGCAAGGCTCCCTGATATACGAGCATGTTTTCAGTATCAGTACTGATGCCATACTTCACATTGAGAAACATTAGTGACGCAAACAGAAGTATTAGTAAAACAATAAATCCGCCAAGTAACTTATAGACTTCCCGTTTAATACTCGGCATCAATTATCACCTTTCAGTACAAATCCTACTCTGGGAACAGCATGAATCAACGGAGAGTTAAACGGTTTGTCTACTGACTGTCTCAACTTATGAATTTGCACTTTTAGATTATTTGCGTTTGTTTCCTCTCCCCACACCTCCTGTTCTAACTCTTCCTTTGATACAACAGAAGGACTGTGCTGTGCCAAGGTCAATAACAGCTTCCAACTAAGAGGAGAAAGCTCCAAAAGGGTGTCATCGCGATAAGCTTGATGCTTATCCAGATCCAAGGTGAGATCATCAATTTTCAATTTACTGGCTACCTGTCCTTTGCTTCTTTTTATCAATGCATACAAACGCGCATATAGCTCAGCCATCGCAAATGGTTTGGTAATATAGTCATCCGTACCGGCACTGAAGCCTTCCAACTTGTCATCCAAACTATCTCGTGCTGTCATCATCAATACAGGAGTTGAGATGCCTCGTTGCCGTAGTGTCTGACACACTGTTAGTCCGTTTAGCTTAGGCAGCATGATATCGAGCAATATCACATCATAGTGGTTTTGAGTCGCTAGCTTTAAGCCTGATTCACCGTTAAACGCATAATCGATTTCGATATTATCCAGCGCCAAATAATCACTTATTGCCGATGACAAGACCTTGTCATCTTCAACCATCAAAACAATCATTTAATTCCTCAACTAACCTGTGTGATTTCTCAACTTGCAATTCTTCATACGATAACAAAAGCGTGGTTATCATTCGGTTATTATTATCTCACAACGCCGACGATGTCTGGCCGCTTGTGGCATGCAAAGAGACGATTAACAGGAAGGTTTTCATGGCTCCACCCTCATTTCAGTGATCGGTTCTTTTGAGTAATCACGGGCGATAAGCATATAAATCGATGGAATAACGAACAGGGTAAACAGGGTGCCAATTGCCATTCCTCCTACCAGCACCAAGCCGATAGAGTTACGAGCTTCTGCCCCCGCACCTGTAACTAGGATCAGCGGGAAATGGCCAGCGATTGTGGCCGCACTGGTCATTAGTATTGGCCTAAGTCTAGTCAGTGCAGCCTCATGAACAGCTTCAAGTTTTTCCAGGCCTTGCTCCTGAAGCTTATTGGCAAACTCAACAATCAAAATGCCGTTTTTCGAAACCAAACCAACCAGGGTCACCAGCCCCACCTGCGAGTAGATGTTCATGGTTGTTGTCCAACTATGAGTCCAAAATGAAACATTCGGATCTGGCATTCTTAAAAAGGTGAAGGTTAATGCCCCAAACATAGCCAAAGGCACCGAACCGGCGAGAATAACAAACGGATCACGGAAGCTATTAAACTGTGCCGCGAGGACAAGAAAAATCAAGGTTACTGCAAGGATAAACGCTGGCAAGAAGCGATCACCTTCGGCACGAAGCTGCCGTGATTCACCGGTATAATCGATCACATAACCGTCAGGCAGGATTTTGGCGGCCTCTTCTTCGAGGTAAGTCAACGTTTCGTTTAGCGGACGTATCGAGACCCCGCTGATTTTGACTGCATTTAACTGCTGAAAGCGGTTCAGGGATCTTGGTACTGTCGACTCTTCAATGGTCACGATAGTCGCCAGAGGCACCAGTCCGCCATCTGGCCCGGTGATATATATATCCTGCAATTGTTCAGGATTAAGACGATTCACACGCTGGATCTGGGGAATAACTTTGTAGCTACGCCCGGCAATGTCGAAGCGATTAACGAAATCACCACCCACCATCACGCCGAGATCGATGCCAACCTGCTCCAGACTCAACCCGAGATCAGCCGCTTTATCGCGATCTATTACAAACTCAGATTGTGGCTGATCAATCTTGACGTCGATGATAGGCGGAAAAGCAAACATCCCACTTTGCATGGCCTTGAACTGAATTTTTTGGGCCAGTTCTAGAATCTGCTCAGTTTCTGCCGTTGAGGCAAGAACGAACTCCACCGGGAACTGTCCGCCGCCGGGCAGCGCAGGCGGCGTCACCGGAAACATCTGAATACCGGGAATGACCTGTAGCTTTTCCTGAATTTCAGGGAGAATTTCAAATACGGTACGTTCCCGATCGTCCCATGGACGGGTTACCATCCCACCAAAGCCCGATGCGGGAAACGTGATTTGAAAAGTAAAATCTGTCTCGGGTACACTGTGAAAAGCCTGATTCGCCGCAGCAGCATACTGGCTGGTCTGGTCGAGCGTAGCATTGGCCGACGCATCAATGATCCCGAAGATGACCCCCTGATCTTCACTGGGAGCTAACTCTTGTGGCGACATCCTAAACATAGGGACAGTCAGCAGACTAATGCTCCCCCACACTATATAAACAGCGGGGCGCGTATTCAGAGTGACATCGAGCATCCGTCCGTACAAAACACGAAGGCGCTTGAATCCACGGGCAACTTTTCCCGCCAAACCGTGTTCCTCAATCCCCGGTATAAGGAGTTTCGATGACATCATCGGAGAAAGTGTTAATGCCACGATGCCCGAAATAGTCACGGCACCGGCCAGGGTAAAGGCAAACTCCCGAAACAACGCGCCGGTCAGCCCTCCCTGTAATCCAATGGGCGCATAGACAGCAGCGAGCGTAACCGTCATCGCCACGATGGGACCAACTAGCTCGCGCGCACCGAGAATGGCGGCCTCTAAAGGGCTCTGCCCTTCACTGAGATGACGCTCGACATTTTCGACCACCACAATAGCATCATCGACCACCAACCCAACTGAAAGCACAATGGCCAGTAGAGTGAGTAAATTAATGGTAAAACCAAAAGCCTGCATCAAGAAGACGGCACCAACCAACGACAGAGGAATAGCCACCACAGGCACAAGCACAGACCGGAAAGAACCGAGGAAAAGATAAATAATCACTACCACGATTAACAGCGTTTCCCCTAAGGTCTGAAGCACCTCGTTAATCGCACTGTCGATATATTCCGTTGCATCGTAGGCTATACGTGCCGACATTCCGCTAGGTAGCCCTTTTTGAATAGCGACCATCTCGGTGCGTACCAACTTAATCACATCGAGAGAGTTAGCATTAGGCAACGGCCAAATCCCCATAAAAACAGCGGTCTGGCCCGAGAAACGCACTTCGGTATCATAGTCCTCTGCTCCAAGTACAACCTCTGCAATATCTTCAATACGCACGGTTGCCCCGTCCTGCTGACGAATAACAAGACGCTTAAACTCCTCAACGGATTTCAAGTTTGTATTTGCTGTCAGGTTAACCTGAATTAAAGACCCTTTTGTCTGCCCGAGAGCAGACAGGAAATTATTGGCAGACAGGGCCTGACGCACTTGCGCTGGGCTGATATTGAAGGCGGCCATGCGCTCGGGATCAAGCCAGATCCGCATGGCAAAGGTACGGGCTCCAAGGATATCGGCTCTCTGTACCCCTTCGATCGCGCTCAGGCGTGGTTGAACGACACGTACCAGATAATCCGTGATTTCATTTTGCAGCAATATATCGGAGCTAAAACTCAGGTAAGCCGAGGCAAACTCACTGTCCGCCGACTCGATATTGATCGTTGGTATTTCTGCTTCTGGCGGAAGATCATTACGTACCTGATCGACCTTAGAGCTGATTTCTGCCAGCGCCTTGGTGGCATCATAATTAAGCTTTAGCCGCACCCTGATCGTTGACAGGCTATACGCGCTCTGAGATTCGATGTAGTCGATACCATCCGCCGCGGCGATCACCCGCTCCAAGGGCGTTGTAATAAACCCCCTGACCAAATGAGCACTTGCGCCGATATATACCGTACTGACAGTAATCGTCGCATTTTCGCTACGGGGATATTGACGAACATTCAAGGAGCGAATTGCCTGCAACCCGGCGATGATGATCAATAAACTGATCACCAAAGCAAGCACCGGGCGACGTATGAAGATATCAGTAAATTTCATTAAAGATCTCTCACTGCCATCAGTTATTCCCGGGCTCGGGTGCTAACTTGAAATCCGGCGATAGCGTATTGTCGATAACTACAGCCTGGCCGTTACTGAGTTTGAATACTCCACTGCTTACAACAACCTCACCTTCCTGCAGGCCGGACAATACGGCGACGTAGTCTCCTCGCTTCTCCCCGAGGCGAATGAACTGCTGGCGTAGTACCTTTCCAGATTCGCCATTTTCTTCTTTGCTCTCGACAACAAAGGCCGAGTCACTGTAAGGCGCATACAGCACAGCAGTTGATGGAATAGTCAGCACTGTTGTCCGAGCTGATAGCAATACCCTGACATTAACAAACATTCCGGGCCGAAGCTGCTCTTCCGGATTAGGCACCGTTGCCTGTATCTGAAAGTTACGGGTAGCGCTATCCACCTCAGGATTAATTGCCGTTATTTTTCCCTTTATTACTGTCCCCGGCAGAGCATCTGTACTGACCTCGATGGTTGTCCCTGTTGTGATTCGAGCGATTTCTCTCTGAGGAAGGAGAAAGTTAACGAGGATTGTGCCAAAAGCCTGCAGAGAAACTATTCCCTCCCCTTCGCTCAGGATCTGGCCAAGGTCAACCTGACGAATTCCAAGGCGTCCCGCAAAAGGAGCCCGAATTGTTTTCTTGGCAATAACGGAACGAATATTGTCTGCTTCGGCAACAGTCTGACGAAGGTTTGCCCGGGCAGTATCCAATTCGGATTTTGAGACAAGCTTCTGCCTATAAAGGTCGGCATTACGATTAAAGCTGAGCTGAGCAAGTTCGACACTCGCCTCTGCGCCTGCAAGCAGGGCACGCTCTGACGCCGTATTTTGGCGTACGAGCAAGCTACCTTTTTCCGCCTTTGCCCCTGAATTAAAGGCCACCTGCACCACTTTCCCGGGAAGCTCGGCGGATACAGTTACTCCCTGAATGGCCTCCAACGATCCAACAGCTGTCAATAGCGTATCCCATGACTCAGCGCGAACGTTGGCCGTTGTCACCGTCTCGGGGGGGACAGCAAATGCCGCTTCATTATTGATCATCCGCTGGATCTGTAATACCTTAATACCGGCAAGTACGCCGATTATTACCATCAATCCGACAATCGTCAGTATTACCCTCTTCGCCATTGGCTTGATTTTCCAAACGTTAAAAACGGGTTGCCCAAATTCTGAGTATAAGCGGGATCGGGCACTTATGACTGAAAGTCAAACCGGCATATCAACGCCATGGCAAGACGTACCAATGACTAAATCTGAAAGAAAAAGCGAGTACCACATTTGCAGTACTCGCTATTTGATGATGAACTAAACCCTAGTGGGATTTTCGCTGTGCTAAGCCGACATCATCAACTTTCTTCCTTTTTAATTTTCCACGCTTTATGGTCAATATCGAGATCAGGGAACTTTGACGCATCAAACACAGGATGCTCAGCCCCTGCTTTCAGCTGTTCTTTGTAGTCTGTCAGAATACGGATCAGTGTCGGGAACAGCATCAACAGTGCCAACAAGTTAACGATTGCGAGTATGCCCATCATAGGATCCGAGAAGAAGAACACCGATGTTGCTCCCGGCGCTACGGCCCCAAGGAAGACTATTCCTATCACAAAAATACGAAGGATATGAACTGTAGCCTTATTCTGCGACATAAAGGTCAATGCGTTCTCACCCAGGTAATAGTTGTAGATAATCGAACTGATGGAAAAGAGCAAAATGGCTATTGTCAAAAAGTACTGTGACCAGGATCCAACATGGGAAACCAGTGATTGCTGGGTCAATACAACCCCATCAATATCTTCAGCCCCCGGCACATAGACATCACCAAGCAAAATCACAAACGCCGTACAGCTACAGATAAGAATGGTATCGATAAATACGGACAGTGACTGAGTAATCCCCTGACTTATCGGGTGAGTCACTTCTGCTGTTGCTGCGACATTCGGTGCAGATCCCAACCCGGCTTCGTTAGAGAACAGACCACGGCGTAACCCCTGTGCCATAGCCGCGCCCATACCGCCACCGACCGCTTCTTCCCAACCAAACGCGTTAGAAATAATGGTGCCAATTACCGCAGGTATTGATGTAATGTTTAAAAGAATAATCAGTAGCGCCATCACAACATATCCGATAGCCATAATAGGGACTATCACATCTGCTACTTTGGCAATACGCTTAATACCACCATAAATGATAAAGCCCGTACCTATTGCAAGGAGGGCCCCGGTCCATATACGGTCAATCCCCATACTATCTTGAGCAGCACCAGCAACAGTATTTCCCTGAAATGCATTAAAACCAATAGCAAAAGAGGCTATCAGACAAACTGCATACAGATAGGCAAGCCAGCGGTAGTCTTCGCCCAGGCCGTGAATTATCGTACGAGCCGGACCACCACGAAACTCATCGCCTTCTTTACGTTTATAAAGCTGAGCAAGTGAACACTCCACCAGACTGGTTGCCATTCCTACCAAGGCAATTGCCCACATCCAGAAAACCGCTCCGGGGCCCCCAAGCGTTATGGCAACTGCAACACCGGCAATGTTACCACCGCCAACGCGCCCGCCAACTGATAACAATAGTGCTTCCCGGCCGGAAATCGCATTTTTGTCAGCCGTTTGGTTTTTGTTTAGCAGCACATGGAACATGCGCCCAAAGAATGTAAACTGAACGAACCCGGTAACAAGCGTAAAGAAGAGACCCAATACCACGAGGAAGGGTATCAATGCCCATCCCCAAGTGAGATCGCCAATGACACCAAATAGACCTTCTAACCATTCCATATCCACTCCTAATCAGCGTGTTCTTTAAGCTTATTGCTCAGAGTTGATCTTCAGAATCGAGCCGACAACTGGGCTAAGTGATTAACAAGCCCTGAATTGATAATTGTCAGAAGTATAGTCGCTAGTTACCTTTTTGTTCGGAATTACGGCATATGATCACGGGCTATCCCGTGATCATATACTCACTCAGAGTGATGAATTTGGCGGATAATACCTAGGAAGAGCCCACTCGCACTGCTTATTAAGGCATCAGGAAAGTCATAGTCAGGATTATGCAGTTCGGGATGCCCGCTTCCACTCCCTAAGCAAAATAAAGCTCCCGACCATTTTTCCAGGAACTCGGCAACATCTTCCGACCACCTCATTGGCTCTGAAAGTATCTCTATCGGTAAGCCAAGCTCGTTAGCTTGTTCACAAACCAGTTCACAATGTTTAGGCGAATTGATTACAGCATTAAACGACTCCTGCCATTGAACCTGGCTGGTCAGTTTATCCTGTGCGGCCAGCGTCGATACCATCTCGCATAGGTCTTGTTTCATGTCATTGAGCACTGCACTATTATCACTTCTCAGGGTTGCCATAATGGTCGCCTTCCCCGGGGCGGTTCCAAACGCCTCTTCCCCCAGCAAAGCATGCACAACCGTCACCAGAGTGAACGAATCTCTGTAACTCGTGGGCATACTTTGCAGAAACTCAATCACCTTAAGCATTGCCGTTGTCGGATTAACGCCATTCTCGGGTCTGGCTGCATGTGATGTTTTACCTTCCAGTTCTATCGTTACCCCCGTTGAGGCGCAGGCAAATGCATCAGGTTTAACTATCACTGTATGTAACGGGTAGCCTGGGAGGTTATGATAAGCAAAAACATTATCTACCCGCTGCTCTGCCAGCCAGGCATCATTTAACATACTCGCCGCTCCCGTACCTGTTTCTTCGGCAGGCTGAAAAAGCAGTATGACTTTTCCCTGCCTTGGTGGGTTAACCGACAGCGTTTGGGCTACAGCCATCAGGGTTGCGGTATGTCCGTCATGACCGCAGGCGTGCATTACCCCCTCATGTTGAGAACAGTAGGAGAACGCATTTTTCTCTGTAATAGGGAGTGCATCAAAATCTGCCCTCAGCAATGTTGTTTCTCCGGGGTGCCCGCTATCAATGGTACAGACAACGCCATGCCCACCAATCCCTGTAGAAGGGATTAATCCAAATGCTTCTAATTGAAGAGCAATCGACAGGGCGGTGTTTTCTTCAAATGAAGATAGCTCGGGACGTTGATGGAGTTGGCGGCGAAAGCGAATCGCGTCGAATTCACAGGCATTATCAGAGAGATTGTTCATAGTTACTATTAATTGATTAATCAAATAGGAAGATTACAGCTGTTTGAAAAATCGAGCTGTGATTCTACTCGCAAATTAATCAGCAATTATTACTGTGGCGCTTCGTCACTCATTAGAATGATTCACAATAATATTGAAAACAAAGATTACCAAATGCCGAATTATTATAATCAATAAGTGACGTAATGTTCACGGCACACAATATTATTACCCTTCCCTCGACATTCAGAAGAACAAATAACACCATGGTGATTTACTGAATAATATTTCACGTCCCAACTTGAGACATCATCGACATATTTTTTGTTTGTTTAGCCGTATTTTAAATTCACTTGGTAGGCATTTCCTCACCAAATAACTTTAGGGGATGTATTATGCTCGCAGTTAAAGAGTCAACAAAAACTTTTCAATTTCCGACCGCCTTTACAATTTTATTTATTATCATGCTGGTTGCAATAGGGCTAACATGGGTCGTCCCCGCAGGGTCATATTCGAAACTATCATACAACTCGAGCGATAACTCTTTGTTAATTACCAGTCCACAGGGAGTTACAACAACTGTTCCTGCTACTCAAAACGAGTTAGTCAAACTGGATATTAATATCGGTATTGATCAGTTCGTCAATGGCACAATACGTAAGCCCATTGCAATCCCGGACACCTACCAGCAGCTTGAGCAATCGCCCAAAGGCTTAGGCGATGTTGCAGTCAGCATGGTAGAAGGAACGATCGAAGGTGCCGATATTATTGTCTTCATCTTAATTCTCGGTGGAATGATCGGTGTTATAAATAAAACAGGAGCATTTAATGCGGGGTTAATTTCACTTTCTGAAAAAACGAAAGGCCGAGAGTTTTTATTTGTTGCGCTTGTTTGTATTGTAATGGCACTTGGTGGAACAACTTGCGGATTAGAAGAAGAAGCAGTTGCTTTCTATCCTATTCTGGTGCCCATTTTTCTTGCTCTTGGTTTTGACTCAATTGTCTGTGTCGGTGCAATATTTCTTGCCGCCTCAATAGGTACGGCGTTTTCAACAATTAACCCATTCTCAGTTGTTATTGCTTCTAATGCAGCTGGTATTTCTTTTACAGAGGGGTTAGGCGTACGAACTTTTGGGTTAATTGTCGGAACCATTACCGTCATCGGATATTTATACTGGTACTGTAATAAAATCAAAGCTAACCCATCATTCTCATATACTTATTCCGATCGAGAGGCATTTAAAGAGCGCTTTTTAAAAGGGAAAAGCCTGGATGAAAAGGTGCCTTTCACAGTGCGCCGTAAGATCATTCTGTTCTTATTTGCCATTGCTTTTCCAATGATGGTATGGGGAGTGTCGATGGGAGGATGGTGGTTCCCTCAAATGGCGGCTTCGTTCCTAACCATTGCCATTATCATCATTTTCATCTCCGGCTTGAAAGAAAAAGACGCTGTAGAAGCCTTCACCCAAGGAGCATCAGAGCTTGTTGCAGTCTCACTGATTATTGGTATGGCGCGCGGCGTCAATATCGTTCTCGAACAGGGAATGATTTCCGATACGATTCTGGCCTATGCCTCTGATCTTGTCTCTGGCATGCACGGCAGTGTTTTTGCTGTTTCGCAAATGTTCGTATTCTTCCTGCTTGGATTAGTTGTGCCCTCTTCCTCTGGGCTAGCAGTACTATCAATGCCTATTATGGCCCCTCTGGCTGATACGGTTGGTATACCGCGGGATATCGTGGTCTCTGCCTATAACTGGGGGCAATATGCAATGTTGTTCCTGGCGCCAACAGGGCTGGTATTAGTAACGCTCCAGATGCTGGATATTCCGTTTAACAAATGGGTTAAGTTTGTCCTGCCCATCGTGGTTTTCTTACTTGGTTTTGGCTCTCTATTGTTAACAGCCCAAGTAATGATGATCTAATTTTGGCTTATCGGGCTCAGTGTCTCTGAGCCCGATTTCGCACCGATACTGCCATACCTCTCCGCTCTCAAGTAACAATCATCGTGTTACCCTCAAGCGATTAAGCTTGTTTGAATGTTACCGAGAATAATCCGCCAGCTTAATAGCGTTACCCAAAACATGCAGGCAAGTCAGACGGCCTACCCCGCCAGGCACAGGTGTAATCGCCGCTTCAGAGAAAATGCCGTCATGGTGCTTGATATCCCCTACCAGCTTACCGTCAACACGATTAATACCGACATCGATAATCAGCTGCCCTTCGATAAACTGAGAGTTATCCAAGATACCGTGAGCACCGGTAGCAACCACAATAACGTCATACTTGTTCCAATCAACCGCCACAAGATCTGAGCGGCTATTAAAACTCGCAACCGTACTCTGGCGATTAATAAGCTCAATCGCCAATGGTTTACCGACGATATTGCTTCGGCCTACGACCGCCACTTTCAAACCGGGAAAATTGTATTCGCCGCAGTGTGCGGAAATAATATCTATGGTTGCCTGTACCGTACACGGAAGAACGGCATTCTGGCCTAATACCAGCTGACCGAGCGCCTCGGAACCAAAGCCGTCAACATCGACAGCCGCCGGCAGGTCCGGAGCTATCAGGCCGTTTGGTAAAGGAAGCTGGAATAAAATCGGATGCTCGGCTTTTTCTGCAAGCACATCAAGGTCCGACTGTGTTGTTCCTTCTTCAGCAAGAACAATGTGATGGCACTCAAGACCAAGCTCATCAAATAACCGGATTTTATTACGGACATATACTTTGCTGGCCGGGTCTTCGCCGACAGTGACGATCGTAAGCTGAACAGGTGTACTAAGAGTCTCTATTTTGTCTTTTAACTCTGCTAGTTTTGATTCATAAATTGTATTTATTACTGATTTCATTTTTCTTGGCTTTTGTGACATGTCCTTGCTTTATAACCAACTGATTTTACATGCACATTGCGTTAGGACAAGGAATCAACTGTTACTTAATAAATTAGGATAGAAGAATAATGATGTGATAGCAGCAAAAATAAAGCTGCTATCACAAAGGTTTTGCAAAGAGGCGTCGATTGACGCCTGTTCAGAAATGTTATATCTCAACCTGAGCCTGCTAACTAACAGGCTCAATTGCATGTTAGCGGCAGCCGAAATTTATACGCTGCCACCCCTTTACTAACAATGTGTACCTAGAGCCAACTTGGCCCTGGCCATCCAGACTTTCAAGGCTAAATTATTGATTTTTATCACGTCAAATACAGAAGTTGTATTGGCTTTAGTTATTGCTCTCGCTTGTTTGTATTGCGCCTTGTTAATGCTCTTATATCAGAAAGTTATACGTAAATAATTCGTGTTAAATTAGATATTTACAGGCAGAGGCATGCATCTTCTTTAAGACTGTCCTCTACACTATCCAGATCTTTTAGCTCCGTCAGCGCTTCTTCGGCCCAGTTAACCCAAGCCTGACGAATGTGTATACCGCGACGAAGTGTTAGGCGATTTAATCGTTCCTGACGATTAAGCGTTCTATGGTTAGGGAAGTAGATTTTTTCCAGCTCTTCGTAATTATTCATGAGGGTGTGCGACTCTTGAATTAACGCTTCAAGCTGTTGTTGCATAGGAGTAGAGTGATGGATACCGCATACTGCTAGCTTGGCAGCAAACTCATCACGAATTGTGGGCGTACGTGTAGGTTCCTGAAACCACTCAAACAGTGCCTGACGCCCCTCATCAGTAATGGAATAGACTTTTCGATCCGGCTTGCTCTGTTGCAACTCAAGCCTAAAACTTGCCCATTTTTTTTCAGCCATTCTGTTGAGTTCACGATAAACCTGTTGGTGGCTCGCCTTCCAGAAATAGCCGATACTGTGAGAGAACTCTTTGGTGATATCGTAACCGCTTACGTCACGACTGCTGAGCACGGTGAGTATTACATGTGCTAGTGACATCTTTTCAATCCTTTTAAAAATATACCGCAATAATAAAGGTGCTCCGGAAGCTGTGTCATCACGACCTCTGTCACACCTCACCAGCAATTAGTTGCGTTATCAATGATGCATATTTTATGGGAACAAGTATTAAAAAAATGCGTAAAATTATGAACAGAATCGCCTGACCGCAGTTATCGTTTACGACTGAAATTCCTCTTTCAATATATCAATCGAGGCGGTATACGTCTCCAGCAACTGTATAGACAACTGCTCTATCTCTTCCTCGCCTGCCGCTTTCTTACAAGCGATTTCCAGTGCCTCGCAACCTTTACTAAGAGCAATCAGACCTATCGCGCCAGCAGAGCTTTTCAGACTATGTGCCGCGGATTCTAGCTCATTGGCTGTGCGAGCAGCTCGAATATCTTGACTAATGCTTGCCGAGCGTTCGAAGAACAGTGTAACCATCTCTCCGACCAACTCATCACCAAGTGTCTGCCTATCGACCTCTAATACAGACGGATCAAATAACACAGCGTGGCTTTCTAAAGGAGCAGCTGCAACATCGTTAGCCGTACGAACTTGATGATTACGACCATGGTAAACACTGGTGATAATAGCCTTCATCTGGTCAAACTGTACCGGTTTGCCAAGAAAACCATCTAAACCGGCTTCGAGATAGGATTCAATTTCCTGACGGAAGACATGAGCAGAAAAAGCGATAGTTGGGATTCGGCGATTGGCTTTCTTTCGAAGAACATGGGTCAACGTCACGCCATCCGTATCCGGAAGGTTGATATCCATCAAGATAAGATCGATATCATGATCATCAATAGCAGCCTCAGCCTCGGCCCCTGACATGGCAACTGTTACCTTATGCCCCAGCCTGTTCATAAACCCTTTAGCTACCAGAACATTGGTATCATTATCTTCAACAAGCAAGATTCTCAGAGGCGGAACGGACAGAGAAACTGTATCTACATCTGAATTCAACTCGCCTTCTGCAGCGATATTCATCGGAAATGTCAAAGTAAACCGGCTGCCTTTATCCGGTACGCTGGAAACAGTTAGCTCCCCGCCCAGCATCTGAGCAAATCGTCGGCTGATAGGCAAACCTAAACCGGTTCCTCGCTCCGACCGCGTCGCCTGCTCAAACGGCAAAAAGATCGTTTCGTGCTTGTCTTCGGGGATCCCTTTTCCGGTATCAGCCACCTCGAAACAAAGTATCAGCTGATTTTCTGCCTGCTCCTTGGCTAGGTACACAGAAATATTAACCTGCCCTTGTTGGGTAAACTTAATAGCATTTCCGACCAAATTGATAACGATCTGGATAATTTTATTGAAGTCACCGCAAATATGGTCTGGTACGTCGCCAGCGATTGCATAAGTTAATTCTATATTTTTTTCTTCCGCCCTTGCCTTAAAGATATTGATAACATTGGTCACTATCGAACTGGTAGAAAAGCAACTTTCATTGATATCAAAGTGACCTGCTTCGATCTTTGAATAGTCTAGAACGTTATTCAACACCCCCATCAGGATCTCTCCAGACGAGATAATCGTCTTGGTATATTGCTTCTGCTGGCTGTCAAGCAAGGTACCATCAAGGAGATGGAGTGTTCCCATGATCCCATTCATTGGTGTTCGGATCTCATGACTCATATGAGCCAAAAACGTCGACTTAGTCTTGTTGGCCTCTTCTGCTTGCTCCCGTGCATTGGCATGCTTAATTACTTCACTATTTAAAGCATCATTGGCTTTTGTAAGCTGTTCAGTGCGCTCATCGACCAACTTTTGCAATTCGTTCTGATGTTCTTGCAAAGCAAGGGCATTTTTTTTAAATACCGATATTGCATCAGCAAGGTGCCCGACATCTTCCCCTTCGCCGCGAGGGATATCGACAGATAAATCACCAGCCGCAAGTTTCTTTATCGCTGCCGTCATCCTGCCAGAAGGCTCAAGAACATCATTGCGTTGCATTCCAGGGGCACCAATCGTGGCTTGATGTCCTGCAGGAAAAGCTACCACCGGTTCTGATTCAGAAAGAGGAATCATACTGTCCGTGATATTCGCGGAAGCTTGCGAGATTTCCAAGGTCATCGACTGAAGGTAGGCAATAAACTTGTTCACCGATTTACCAATATCCCCCAGCTCATCATGGGACGTGATCTCTATCCGTGATGATAAATCGGCCTCCCCGGTCGATAGCGTATCGATACGCTCTTTTAGAATCACTAACCCTTTGACAATCTTATTTATCGACCAGGTCGCAACCAAAAGAGCGACCACCAGCAGAACTGCCGATGTCGCAATACTTATATAGACCTTGTGGTTAAAAATATCTTCGGTGGCACTCGTCAGGCCATCCTGGATATTGGTAATATCGCTGGCATATGTGCCAGTGGCAATCGTCCACCCCCATTCCGGATACACATTCCGTGCATAAGCTATCTTGCTCTCGGTCTGTTTAGTGGTTGGATTCTCGTAGGCAATTTGGACAAAAGCCTCTGTTTGCCCTCGGATCGCATTGGCAATCTTTGTCGTCGTTGACGGAATCGTTGTCCCGATAATTTCCGACTTGGGGTGAGCCAAGATCTTGCCATTTTTGTCCTGAACCCAGAAATAGCCGTTTTGACCGTATTTTGACGCACTGATACTGTTTAGTGCAGCCTGAAGTTCATCTTTCCTAAGGGTACTAATGTACTCACCGGTAGCGATAACCAAATTTAAAGGTGCAAAATAAAATGAAGCGGTCAGTTTCTCTTCGACCTTGCGAGTTACCGGGTTCAAAAAATGATAGCTTGCAAAACCAATATCATTGGATCTGGCCTCAGCTACAATATCTCGCGCGTAGTAGACACCTTTTGAATCCGTTTTATTGATAGCGCTAGAGCCAATAATACTGGCCTTTACCCCGTTTGCCTTATTCACCAGCGTGGTCGCATCATAGGCAAAAATATAGCGGCCATTATTCCAATGATACTCGTTGATAAACGCATGAATACTGGTTTCTGCCTCGGCAGCCGAACCGCTGTTACGATATATGCTTTCGATAGTATCTCTGAATGTCGAAATATCCGTTGCCAACTCGGCCCTGATACTTTCTAACTTTGAGTTTTCATAATAGTCAGAAAGTGACCGGGTAACAGTATCAACCTGTCCTTTCAAATGATCATTCAACAACAAAGCAACTTTATCACTAACATTACTTTGCTCAGCCTCAAGGACAGCCTTTTCGGTACTCATCAAGCTAGTAATGAAGAAATAACTCATTATGAGTAAAGATGCACACATGATGAGTGATAGCTTGGCTTTTATGGTCAGATTCATCGAGCTACATAACTTCCGGTGCAAACAAATATCCCTCGCCATGTACCGTAATGAAGATCTTGGGGTTCTTAATGCTCTCTTCCATTTTGTTTCTTAACCTGCGAACGAGCACATCTATGGTACGATCACTGGGAGAATCAACCCGGTGTGATATCAAGTTAAGCAACCGGCCGCGACTTAGCACTCGACTAGGATGAGTAATAAACGCCACCAATAACTCATATTCCGCTTTGGTAAGCCTTATTGCCTCACTACCTTTCGATAACTGGCGCTGCGTAACGTCAAATTCAAAATCCATGAAACAAAAGCGGCTATCGTCTTTTTCCAGTTGCGACCAGGCTGCTTCTGCCTGTTGTAGCGCATCACGAGTGAGCTGGATCCGCCATAGCAAGTTCTTAGCCCGTACCAGCAACTCTCGTGGTTCGACAGGTTTGGTAACGTAATCATCTGCCCCCATCTCCAGACCCAAAATTCGGTCGATGGGATCAGTCCTGCCCGTCACCATTATGATAGCGATATCGGACGTATTCCTTACCTCACGGGTTAGTTGGATCCCGTCTTCACCCGGCAGATTGAGATCCAGAAGGATTAGGTCAATTTTTTCGTTGCCCAGAACAGCCTTCATCGCAGCACCGTTTTCAGCCTCATAAACGGTATAGCCAGCCTGAAAAAAGTGACCTCGGAATTTCATTCTAACGATGGGATCATCTTCAACAATCAAGATCTTATAAGTCATAGGTTCTCTATATACAGCCATACGTTGAAACTGGAGGAACAGCCCCCGCCCAAATTTATACCCAAATACTTTCTTATATTCTTGGCAAGAATAATAACACACTCGATTACTGCCTGTTGTAAGCAAATGCAATTGTTTACACTTAACCACGATAGCAATATCTGTCAGGATATTTGCCTTCTTCATGGCGATACTAGCAAGCAATCAGAAGACGAACTGGAACATACCGTGAAAGCAACGATAGGCCATACATTGGAAGTGAATGAGAATTACCGGCAAAGAATCGATCAAGTCTGTAACTACATCTATGCGCACCTCGATGAGGAGTTAACTGTTGCCGAGCTCAGCAAAGTGGCACATTTCTCTAAATATCACTTCCATCGGCAGTTCTGCCATTACATGGGGATCAATGTATTCAAATTTGTCCAGCAACTGAGACTCAAACGCGCAGCCTATCAACTGGTTTTCCATCATAAGACGCGCATTATTGATATTGCGCTTGATGCTAAATTTGAGTATCCGGAATCATTCGCTCGTGCCTTTAAAAAGGAGTTTGGCCAGTCGCCTTCTGAGTTCCGCAACCAACCTAATTGGTTGCACTGGAATCAACAGTATCATCACCGTGAAAGAGCATTGGAGAGACACATGAAGGTAGATATCATATTCTTCGAAGAAACTAACGTGGCCGTAAAAGAGCATCGTGCAGCGCCGGAACGCGTCAACGAATCGGCAAGCCAGTTTATTGAATGGCGCAAATCAACCGGGCTTTCACCGATTGCCAGCAGCAGAACCTTTGGCATCATCTATGACGATCCCAAGGTCACGGCCCCTGAGGATTTTCGCTTCGATATTTGTGGTGAAATCAAACAAGCGATCGGCACTACCACCCATGGGATTATAAATAAAACCCTTCCTGCCGGGCGATGCGCTGTTATCAGGCATCATGGTTCACATGATGACCTGGACAGCAAAGTTCATTATCTCTATGGGCAATGGCTGCCTGAAAGTGATGAGGAGCTACGCGATTTCCCCTGTTTCTTTCATTATTTGAACTTCTTCCCCGAAGTTGCGGAGCATGAATTAATCACAGATATCTACCTACCACTAAAATAAAAAATACTAGATAGAACGGCAATCGGCGTAATGATTTAAGCATCTTCAGTTTGTATCATCAGCGCCGATACACTTCAAAAATACACATAAAAATATACGTCAGCATTTGGAGGCCAAGGATGACGAGACTACCTTATTCACGACTCTACTTTGCTCTGCTTGTTATATTGTTTTCAGCCATAAGCTCATATGCTGTTGCCAAGCAATCGCCTCATGATGGCCTTCATCTGGAAACAATCCATCATGACGGCCTACAACGAAGCTTCTACCTGCACCTGCCGCCGCAACACACATCTTCCGATCAATTTCCCTTGCTATTGGCCCTACATGGCGGAGGCAGAGCCGACGGTGACGAGCTTGCGGAGAGAACCGGATACAATAAACTCGCAGACCAAAAAGGTTTTATCGTTGCCTATCCCAATGGTATCGATGCACAGTGGAACGACGGTCGTGGTAAAACA
The DNA here is from genome assembly GCF_009910675.1 of Photobacterium alginatilyticum. GTDB lineage: Bacteria > Pseudomonadota > Gammaproteobacteria > Enterobacterales > Vibrionaceae > Photobacterium > Photobacterium alginatilyticum. The sequence goes on from NZ_RSEJ01000009.1 coordinate 57,730, forward strand.
GCCAGAAAATCTGACAAGATCATTCTCATTGACGATGTCGGCTTTCTCAGCGCACTGATCGAACATCTCATAAATACCCACAATGTCGACCCGAGCAGAGTCTACATGACAGGCCTTTCCAATGGCGGCATGATGACACTGCGAATGGGCTGTGAAGCCAGCGATAAACTCACTGCCATTGCTCCTGTCATTGCCAACATGCCAGCAAAGATAGCCAACACCTGCCGTCCAGACTCACCGCTACCAATGCTATTGATGAACGGAACCCAAGATCCAATGGTGCCATGGCAAGGTGGTACTGTCCGTTTTATGCGTAAGGAAATGGGAGATGTGCTATCCACGGAAGAAACGTTGAAATTATGGAGAAAACTTAACCAATGCTCATCCATCCCCTCTGTTGAAATGCTGTCTGATACAGATAAGACAGATAGCTCAGTCGTCAGAGTCGTTAGCTATCAGTGCGCCAGCAATCACGCTGACGTGATCTTGTATGCAATCGAAGGCGGCGGCCACAACTTTCCTGGCAGCAACACGCCAGACTTGCCTCGCCTCCTTGGCAACAAGAATAACGATATTAACGGCCCTGAAGTGATAGTTTCTTTCTTTATGTCATTAAACGAACAAAGCCGCCACTGACGTGACGGCTCTGGGTTTATCATTGCAGGTTGGTTGCTCAGTAACTACTGAAGCTTAAACTGCTTCACAATAGCGACTAATTGTTCGTTGCTGCTGGCAAGGTTGTTGGTACTGTCCATGGTTTGAGTACCGTTATCTGTCAGCTGGCTAACCATCTCCTGAATCGCCATCATATTACGGCTGATCTCCTCAGTCACCGTACTTTGCTGCTCGGCTGCTGTCGCAATCTGAATACCGAGATCGTTAATTTCCACAACAGATGTCGCCATCGAATCAAGGCTCTCAGTCACATTCGACGTTGTATCCGCCGTTTGCTGACAGCTATTTTTCGTGACATCCATGGCTGCGACAACCGAACTTGCCCCGTTGCGCAAATTGCTCAGCATCTCGTTAATTTCAGAAGTACTCTGCTGCGTTCTTGCCGCCAATGCCCGTACTTCATCAGCAACAACGGCAAAACCGCGTCCGTGCTCACCGGCACGTGCGGCTTCAATGGCAGCGTTAAGAGCCAACAAATTGGTCTGATCAGCAATTCCACCGATAACACCAAGAACAGAACCAATCTTCTGGGTATCTTCATTCATAGCCTGGATACTCAGCGCCATTGACTCGACTTCGTCAATCAAAGCCGCAACGCTGCTCACCGCCCCATCAACCACACGCTTAGACTGCTCAGCCTCTTCACTGGTCTTCTGGGTAAACGACGCCGACTGAGACGCACTCTGAGAGACACTTTCAGCTGTTGAGCTCATCTCGTTAACGGCTGTGACGACCTGCTCGGTTTCTGAATAGTGCGCGGTAAGGACATTATTATTGAGTTCCGTTTGGGTTTTAAGCTGCTGGATCCCTTCTGAAATATGCTCGGTAGACTGAGAGACCTCCAGCATCATAGCCTGCAAGTTACTAATAAAGGTATTCACCGCTTCTGCAATCTGCCCTAAATCATCATTGGTATAAACATCAAGGCGACGGGTAAGATCGCCATTACCTTGTGAAAGCTCAACGATAGTCGATTTTAGATCCAGGATTGGACGATAAATCCGATTCAGGACAACCATAATGATCGCAATCGCAAACACCAGCAATATTCCTGCTGTTGCCAACGAGGTATTCACTGCCTCATCAACCTCGGCGTGAGCGACAGACTGATCGATACCCACCAGAAGGTGCCAGCTGTTTTCTTCATCGAGAACAATCTCCTTAAAGTAAGCAATCTTGTCGACCCCTCCCAGACTATAATCGAATATCCCCTGCTCTTTAGAGAGCATCTGGCGTTCGAGTTCTGCCAGTTCAGGAAAGTCTGAAAGTTTTGTCTTACCAGGAACATCCACCTCTCCCGTTGAAGCGACGGTTGTACCCTTATCGTCATACAACCCGGTCATCGCACCTGGGAAGGGAGACTCGTTGACGACTTCGCCCAGTAAATCCAAATCCAGATCTGCGAGCAAAACACCACGGAACTTATCTTCGTAAAAAAATGGTTCTGCAATACTGATCATCAACTTTCCAGAAGACGCTCCTTTATAGATACCAGTAACCACAGTACTCCGCTTTTGCTTAGCGGCTTTGTACCAGCCACGGACTCGGGGATCGTACAATGCCAGGCTACGCATGCCACTTTTGGCGCCGTAAGAGCGACCATCTTCAAAACCTACAACAAAATCTGAGGCCTTAGATACACTCGCAATTTGCTTCACCATTAAGGTAATTTGCAAGTCACTCCGATCGATAGCAAAATCGGGCGCGGTGGCAATGACACCGTCCTTAATGGTTTGGAACCAATCTGTGATTCTGTCTGACGAACTGTCAATTTTAAGCATTGAATATTCATCAATGTTCCTCAGAATTGAGGATGACAGCTGCCGGTAGGATAAAAAGGACGAGATAGCCAACGAGGCTACCAACAACAAGACAGCGACCGATATGATTCGGCCTTTAAAGCTTGATAATATGTTCACAATACATCCACTACTCTTCTAATTACGTCAAAAACAATTACTCAGGGTAATGATTGCATATGATTTCATTGATTAATCGAGCATAAGTCACAAAAGCACCGACATGTATGTACAATATACGCAACAATATGCCACACGGGCATATCAAGCCGAAATAGTCACAATTAACAGTATTTCGCCGATAATATAGGTATAAGACTTCAAACTAGTCTCACTGGTTGCCAGTTATCCGCGTTTTTAATATTTATTGCCGACTGTATTTATACAGAAGGCTATTGGGGGTTATTCATCACAGTGAACACCACAATCAAGCTTGTTACCACCGACCAAAAAACAATCAGAAACGTTACATCTCATTGTAACAAAACAACAATTGATAGATATATTTTCATGGTATGCAGCATGCTAAACAAAACATAATTTACTAACTGTCAATATAGAATAAAGGCACTAGGGTTTAAATTCTAAGTATTGAAAAATCATTTATTGAATTAAGATCACACTGGCGTTTTCTTTGGGAATGCTGCAACACAATACCCACCTCCTCAGACTCTCACGCAAAACGCACAAGATATTGATAAACAAGCTAAAAACTCAAATAAAATCTTTTCAAGCACAAAATACAATCAAAATAGAGTTAATAAACTAATATATTTCAACGCTTTCAATTCATTTCGATCGTCATTTTTTTGGCGATATCGATATTATTTAGCTGGCTTGAACGCCAATTAATTAACTAACGTTGTTCTTTCGCACAATATTAAAAAGACAATAAAAACTTCTCTGTGATTTTATTATTCATCAGGATTATAATAATCAGGCACAACGACAAATGAATTAAATGGATTTCATATCAATATACATTAATTTTCAACTTTCTATTTTTCAGCAACTTATAAATTGACTTTTAGCTTGGGCATATTAAACCAAGCGAATACATGACGTGTATTAAAAGGGATATATCAATGAAATTATTAAAGCACTTGTTATGTTTAATTACATTAAGTTTTGTTCTAACTGCTTGTAATAGCGGCGGAGGAACTTCCAGTGAAACCGAACAAGCCGTTAGTGGTATCAGCACCCCTTCGACAGTCAGTGTCGTTAACTAACAATAATAATAAAAAGGACTTGATATGAACAAGATATCTTTAGCAGCGGCGATCACCAGCGCCCTCTTTTCAGCTTCCACTACTGCTAATTTCAGCGACACGGGCACTGACTACTCAAACACCATTGCTGACAGCTATGTCGGAGAGCAAGCCGCCGAGCCGCTTAATATGGCTAACATGCTGCTATGTATCATGAAAGCTACCGGTGCCGAGCATTTTGCCAATGCCGATTACCGGGCTTTGGTCGACTCAGCACAGTGTGAGCAACGCCAGGATGACTCCAGCTCACAGGCCGCCAGTAAAATTTCCTACTCGGAAGTTGTAGTTAGCTCCAAGCGTGCCAACAGCAACAGCCCTCAGGAAGTTGAAGTATGGTTCCAGGACTCTGAAGAGCAAGATGGACAATACATTATCAACACCACGGTTTCGGCAGCCCCTGGCCCGAACAGCCCTTTTGGTGAGCTACAGTTTACCTTTAAACATGCGACAGGTGGCGACAAAGGTGACCTGAACATTAGTGTTCAGAACGGTCAGAACGTCATCAGCCTGATCAATACCTTCGAGGAAGGTAGTAACACCATTGAACAAGCTGCCATCGTACAAATTGACGATGCTCAGGGCAACAGCGGACGCGGCAAGACTCAAGGAATTGACTGGAGTCAGAGCCCGCCGGTACCTGTTGAATACAAACTGGCGTACAACGAAAACTTCTACTTTAAGCAAGTAGGCAGTAACCCGGAAGTTTGCCTAAGCCGCAACAACCCACGCGAAAACGTTCATAGCTATTCGCTGTTTAATCTTGCCACTGGTGCCCTGCTGGATATTAAAGCTGGATTCAATTTCGAATATATTTCCAATATCAATGGCCAGCCCCAGCACGGCTTTATCGGTGAATGGGGACTATGGACAGAAGAAGAACACCAGCCAGGCTATGTGTCTCCTACCACAATTACTGATGAAAACGGTGTTAGCTACAACGTAGTTACAGCACCTGGCAAACTCGTTCGCCAGACAAAAGGACAACGCGATCTAAAAGACGGGGAGGCTTTCGAATATTGGACCGGCAGCAATTCAGTAACCGTCTACTGGGTTGAGAGTGCGAGTCAGTTCCAGGCTGACAATGGCTCAGGCAGCCCGGACGGTGTTGACGCCGGTATTACGCAAAATACTTACTTCTGGTCACCTCTACTGCGCCAAAACGTCAATTACCTAGGTAACGGCAGTGGCACACACCGAGTCGCTTACACAACCAGTGAAACTGTCCGCGCTAATGATGCCATCTTTAACAGCGGCTCGATTGGTTTAACCTGTTACGGCAGCTGTCCTCAAAGCAACATCAGCATGAATGATGCTATTAACTGGACCTTCACTCAGGCCTACGAAGACCCCTCTTCAACAGGCATCGCCTATACCATCGATCCGGCGGATATGACACTTAAACTGTCAGGACAGCCTGTTAAACTGAACTTTACCCGTGCAGATCTTAGCAATGACCAAGACTTCTGGGGCGCGTCAAGCGGCGAATTTGTCCTTAGCTCTGATGCAAGTTCGGTAACCAGCTGGGATGATCTTAATGGACAGAGCGTAGTTACCTATCGCTGGGAAATGGGGCTAGACAGCTGGAGCCAGCTAACCATGCTGCAAAATCAGACTGACCAGAGCTTCTATGAGTTTGATAAAGCTATCAACTTTATTTATACCCACACCACAGCAAATGATCGCAATGGTGAATCCAGCAATAACAACACCCAGGTCATGCTTGAGTACCACGGTCCGGGTAATTTACATGGCATTCCATGGAATCAGACTAATGGCCAGTGGGACGCACAATTCAGCATTACTGACGGTACTGAAGTTTATAGCGACAACAACGGTAACCGTTACGTCCTGAAGGCTACCGGTATCGACAAACGCTTCTTGCCGGCAGCTGGTGGGGCCGCTGACTGTACTAACTCAGGGTTGGATCTAACCGGCGCATCGCTGCTGACACTACCAGCGGCAGCAAATATACCCACTATCAGTACCACCTGGCAGGATAAAGACAACCTGACAGTTGCTGACGAGCCTTGGGTCGTCCATGGTGAAATCCAGTCAGCAGCCAATAAGTAATATACGCTTGTAAATCAACAGCCGATAACTTGATGGCCAAGAATCATGTTTGCTTCCCTATGAAGGCAACCTGATTCTTGGCCTCTTTTTATTATTGAAATAGAAAAATTTGGAGAATAAAGCTAATAATTAATCCTATGCTAGAAGACACTTTTTCCAAGACTATGGGCTTCTACGTAGGAGAAAAATATGATTCATAATCTGATTCTGCTACTGATGGCACCGGTATTCATTGTTCAGGGCCGTTATGTTCGCAAGGTAACCCCAAAACTGGAAGAGGCTTCCGGCCCGCGAAGCGGTAGTGCCGGACAAGGAAGAGTACTTCGTTTGTTACTGGTCGGCGACTCGGCTGCCGCCGGTGTCGGTGCCGAGGATCAATCTCAGGCACTGTCAGGTAATGTGATCAATCAGCTAAGCAGTCATTTCAAACTAGAATGGCAGCTTCATGCCAAGTCAGGATCCACGACGAGAGACACCCGCTCCAGCCTGTCAGATCATCCCAGACAAGCCTATGATATTGTGATTGTCTCGCTCGGCGTCAACGACGTCACCAAGCCTTTGAGTTCGATTCGATGGCTACACCAGCAAAAAGCCCTTGTCACGCAAATCCGCAACCATTTTTCTTGCCGCCAGATCATACTGACTAAGATCCCTCCGATGGAACAATTTCCGGCCTTGCCCCACCCCTTGCGTTGGTATCTAGGAAGCAAAGCCAAGGCATTTAACCGTCAACTTACCCGTTGGACTGCCACGCAGAGCGATTGCGAATTAATCGACCTCAACTACCGCCTCAAGCCTGAGCAGATGGCTATCGACGGCTTTCACCCCGGCCCCGAAATATACCAGTTCTGGGGAGCGACAATCGCCGAGGTGATTAAGGCACGCTGGAGTTCAGATTGACTCAGTTCCCTGCCGACCTATAGTTAATAGGTAACTATACCCAAGGCGCGAAGGAGGCAGGAAAGATGCCCTCTCACATCTCATATTCCAAATTGGAAAGAACATATACACCAAATTTTAGGAATAAAATTAATACAGCCAGAAGTACAAATGATGTTTATGATGTCTTCTGCCACACTGTTGCATCTATGTTCAACGACATAACCGACTCCAAAAAATTCAGAGACAGCGATATTGATTTCTATCCTGAAAGAGAGTGTCATTATGAGCTCGGCACCAAACTGAAACGCGAACCGAGTGTTGTTGAATGTTTGCACACGTCAGATATGGGCAGAATACTCGATAATATGGCTCAAACGGCTACTAATCGCCATACCCACCTGATGAAACACCCAGAGAAGACCAACTCTAAGATAATGCGTCATTAACAGATGTCGAATCGCCACCCGCGCTGGTGACGATTCGCTATAATGCCTACATCCCCTTCAGAACCAACCTCGACAAACATAGCGTTAACACTTTTTAGAGTATTCTCTCAGTTTTTTATGCATGGTTCTTCTACCATATGCACAAGCGACACATGTTGTTAGGAGTTTACTATGGATCAAAGTCACTTCGTTGATGCTATTCAAAACAAAAAAATGGTGCGTCTAACGTTTATCTCGAAAGAAAATGGCCAGAAACTGATAAGAACCTGTGCGCCAATGGACTTTGGTCCAAGACGGTTGGCACAAAACCAGTCTGATCGTTATCACCTATGGGATTTTGAAAGTGACCACCGCCACCATATTCTTTCTTTACTCCCTGAGCGCATTGTCGACATGGAGATTTTAGGTGATGAATTTTCACCAGATGAATTTGTTTCCTGGCCGACAAACTGGTTCGTCAAACGCGACTGGGGTAAATATAGTTAGTCGCCCACTTACCCGTAGACGATTCAATACAACGGAAAGGTGAAGTGTTAGCCTCACCTTTCTGGGCTATTATGCCTATGCTGCTTTTTGAGCCTGTAGAAAATACAAACTCACTCGCAATATCCCATTCCGAATTTCCCCCTTGCTTATCACTAATGTGATAAGCGCTTGAAGTATAAAACAATACCAAGAGTTTCATTATTAAAAAGTGTCTTAGGCGCTAATGATTACTGCATGCCACCTCGATGCTTGCAACATAGGGAGGAGGCTTCGCTGAGTGATATGGGTAAACAGCGACTTTATCTAACATTCTAAGGATACTTTGATAGGAACTTTATTATGCAAAAATCGTTGATGGCAACGGCAATACTGTTAAGTATTAGTGCTGCCGGTCAAGCCTATGCAGTCAATTGTTCGCAACTCACGGTCTGGGAACAAGGAACGGCTTATAACACCGGTACACAAGTTCAGAGCAAAAATATAGCTTATAAGGCTAACTGGTGGAATATCGGCAATGATCCGGCAAACCATTCGGGACCGTGGCAAGAGTGGACCAATCTTGGTCAGTGCGACACAAACCCCGGCAATCAACTCCCCATTGTGACCCTCACCTCCCCTCTGGCCAATGCACAATTTACCGAAAAAGATATTGTAATATTGACCGCGACTGCCAGTGATACTGACGGTACTGTCGACAGCGTCGAATTCTTGCTGGGAACACAATCACTTGGCATCATTTCCGCTCCCCCGTATACGCTAAACTGGAAGTCGGAAGTCGGTAATCATCAGATCAAAGCAATCGTGACGGATAATCAAGGGGCAACCAACAGTGACACGGTTACTATTACGGTTGTCACTGCCACCGGCAACCTACCGCCTTCAATTGACCTAATCAACCCTACAGCATCGTCACAAATCGTTGCCGGCAACAGTATTACCCTCACAGCAAACGCAACTGATGACAAAGGACCAGTCGCTAAAGTTGATTTCTACATTGATGACCAAATTATTGGGACGGACACGAGTGCCCCTTATGAATACCTATGGACCGCACAAGCAGGTACCCGTAGTTTCAAGGCCAAAGCAACCGATATAGATAATGCCTATACATTCAGTGAAATTGTTACGGTTGCTGTCAGCGATGGAAACACGGGGGGAGGATGCGCCGGTATACCCGCCTATATTGCAGGCAAGGCGTACCTAGTCGGCAATATCGTCCAGCATAATAACCACAAATATCACTGTGATGTAGCAGGCTGGTGTTCGTCAGATTCGGCTTGGGCCTATGAGCCGGGTAAAGGCCAGTACTGGGCTGATGCTTGGACTGATCTGGGTATCTGTGCCATTGTGCCTGAAGTCAGTATAACCTCGCCCGCCGATAACAGTACGGTATTGGCAGGAAGTACCGTTACCATCAATGCCCAGGCAACAGATGCAGACGGCACAATTAGCCAAGTTCAGTTCTATGCAGGCAACCAAAGCATCGGTACGGATACCACAGCCCCCTTCTCCGCCAACTGGCAAGCCGCGGGACTTGGTGATGTCGCGATTAAAGCAGTCGCCACCGATAACGAAGGGAATAGCGGGGAGTCTTCTGTTCTTGTAAGCATCAGCGACCAAGCTCTTGTTACCAGCCTGACCTCTCCGGCCAGTGGGACGACTGTCAGCTTAGGCCAGGCCTTTAATTTCGCGGCTACTGCGGAATCCCTCAATGGTTCCGTACAAAAGGTGGATTTCCAGGTCAACGGCACCATCGTCGCTACTGATACAACGGCACCCTATACAACCAGCTGGACTGCCGGCTCTGCAGGTAGCTATAACGTCATGGCCATAGCAACCGATACACACGGCGCGACGGCCATCTCTGCTACAGCCAGCGTCAAGGTTATCGAACAATCAGCCACTAAGCACAAGCTCATTGGCTATTGGCACAACTTCGTCAATGGTGCCGGCTGCCCAATGCGCCTTCGAGACATTTCTCCGGCGTGGGATGTGATTGATATAGCCTTTGCAGACAATGACCGAAACAGCGACGGTACCGTACACTTCAACCTTTATGCCGGTGACATCCACAGCACCTGCCCGGCACTAAGTCCCGAACACTTCAAACAAGATGTCCGCGACTTGCGAGCTCAGGGCAAAGTCATTGTTCTGTCTCTTGGCGGCGCCGAAGGCACCATTACGCTCAACACAGATGCGGATGAAGTCAATTTCGTCAACAGTCTCAGCCAGATCATTAAAGAATGGGGCTTTGACGGCTTGGATATCGACCTGGAAAGTGGTTCCAACCTGCTGCACGGCACCCAAATTCAGGCGCGTCTACCACGAGCGCTAAAGCAGATTGAGGCCAATACAGGCGGAAACATGTATCTCACCATGGCTCCGGAACACCCTTATGTTCAGGGTGGGATGATTGCCTACTCAGGTATCTGGGGAGCCTATATTCCGGTTATCGATCAACTCAGAGACATGCTGAACCTGTTACATGTTCAGCTATACAACAATGGTGGATTAGCTAATCCGTATATGCCGGGCGCAGCACCTGAAGGTTCGGTTGATATGATGGTCGCGTCGGCAAAAATGCTCGTCGAAGGGTTCGAGCTTGCCGACGGCACTATGTTCCAGCCTCTCCGCGATGATCAGGTTGCCATTGGTCTGCCTTCCGGTCCAAGTTCAGCGAATTCAGGACAGGCTCCGATACAAAATATCGTCAGTGCGCTTGACTGTTTAACACGAGGAACTGGTTGCGGAACGGTTATCCCTACTAAGCTGTATCCAAACTTCGGTGGTGTGATGACATGGTCAATCAACTGGGACAAGCACGACGGATATAACTTCTCTGGCCCTGTGGGTGACAAACTCAAGACGATGAACGGGAAATAGAAAACCTGTAACAATGAGCATGAAGCTCAGGGCAGCCATGCCCTGGGCTTCTTTTCTTTCATCATTTACTGCATCAGATAGGTCAGTGTCTCTTTCTGGAGACGAAGTTTCTCACTCTCCGAAATAAAACTGGCTTCGATGGCATTTAATGTAAATTGTGCAAGTTCTTCTTTGCTCATTGGATGCGCGTTGGCAACAGCCAAAAAGTTAGCATTCATATAGCCGCCAAAATAGGCTGGGTCATCTGAGTTCAAAGTGACGCACACGCCGCGGCGAAGCAGTTCGACAACATTGTGCTGCTCCATATCCTCAAAGACTTTGAGCTTGGTATTAGATAACGGGCACACCGTCAGCGGTACCTTGCCCTCAATTAGCCTGCCCACCAACGCTTCGTCTTCCACACAACGTACACCATGATCTATGCGTGCAGTTCGCAGTAATACTAAAGCATCATCAATATTTTTAGCCGGCCCTTCTTCGCCGGCATGGGCCACCGTCAGGAAGCCTTCGGTCAATGCCTTTTGAAATACATTTTCAAACTTTTTCGGTGGATGCCCCAGCTCGGATGAATCAAGTCCAACGGCAATTATTTTATCCTTATGTAACAATGCCTGCTCCAGCGTTTCAAAAGCCGACGCCTCGTCAAGATGACGCAAGAAACACATGATCAGCTGACTGGTGATCCCCAGTTCATGCTGAGCCTGAACAAGCGCACGGTGGATCCCGCAAATGACAATATCGAAGTCAATGCCCCGGCTGGTATGTGTTTGGGGGTCAAAAAATATCTCAGTGTGCAGTACATTATCTTCCTTGCAGCGAAGAAGATAAGCCCAGGTTAAATCGAAAAAGTCCTGCTCATGAATCAGTACGTTCGCACCCTGATAGTAGATATCGAGAAAAGACTGTAAGTTATGAAACTCATAGGCATCACGCACTTCTTGAGGCGTATTATACGGAATTGCTACCTGATTACGTTTAGCAAGCTCAAACATAAGCTCAGGTTCAAGCGAGCCTTCAATATGAAGGTGAAGTTCAACTTTGGGTAAACCACAAATAAATTCTTTCATATCATGCTCCCCACACCCTATTAATGGGGTTATACGAAGTTGTGTTGATAAACACCTAGACAGTAAGTTCTTCTATAACAACAATTTTTAGTTTTTCACAGCTTTACCGATCTTGCAAATGACAAATGCATTAATTGCACTCCTGCTCAAGTATCTACGTACTTCATTATCACTCATCGGCAAAGTAAAACATCACACTTCCCAAATTCTACGAGACCATTAGCCAGTGCAGCTTAGCTTCATAGGTATATCAACCATTCCGTTACGTTCTCGAATACCATCAATTCTTTCAAAACCAAACTTGAGATACACACCTTCCGCATTCAACGCAGAATTAACGGTATGATTAGATCACTTATCGCTTCGGCATCCGATTTATCTGCTTTTCGTATTTTCATTACTTTCCATCTTTCTTAATTAGCTTTACTATTTCTTGCAGTCGAACATTGGCGATTAATTCTATAGTGTCCACACTCGCCTGCTTCACTTGAAAGTATCCACCTTGTTGCGAAAGCTGAGTCACTTCAAGTTCCTGAAGAGATAACTGCTCGAACCAATACGGACCTAACGAACACTGTGCTGAACCTGTGGCTAAATCTTCATTAATACCAATGCTCGGCGCGAAGTACCTGAGTACGTAGCCATTATTTCCATTTCGTGCGGTTAGAATCGTTGCATGAAAATCGTTAATAGAGCTTATCTTGTCAAAATCCGGCTGATAACGACGAACCTGCTCCACATGTTCAAGCACAATAACCAAATCCCTCGTACTAAAGACATCGATAGCTTCCAAACCCAGCATATCAGCATGTTTCGCTAACCCTGAACAACGAGCTTCCTTCCAGCCCGGCATCGTCATCGTAAATGCATCACTGCTTTTTGTGACAGTTACCGTTCCATGCTTGCTAAAGAGGGTAACAACAGGCGCATGGTCAGGTATCATTTCAAAAATAGCGGCGGCTGCCGCTAAACTACCGTGACCGCATAAGTTAATTTCAATCTCTTTAGCAAACCAGCGTATTTCATAGCCTTCATTTGCTTCGACAATAAATGATGTAACGGGCTGTTCTAACTTTCCAGAAAGGGCTTGCAAAATATCGAGTGGCACCCACGCTTCAAGCTTTACAACGGCAGCAGGATTGCCGCAAGCTGTATTTCCTGTAAACACGTTCAGAATATAGGCATCAATAATATGTTCCTCTTGGGTAATTAACTTGGCTGGGAGTAATATTTAACATAGCAAATATGTGGCTCTGGCAGTTCATTTCAATCACAATTTCAACAATGTATATAACAAATATCCCCCTATAATCAACAAGATCATAGAGGGATATATTTCTTTTTTAGCTGTGACTAGTCTTTACTTATTTGCTTGAAAATAAGGCTCGTCAATTCACCCTCTCCTTCAGCAGGGGCTGGGTTTGCCCACTCACCGGATGTATCTATCCAGAAAGTTTTTACTGAGAAGTATTCACCATCTGTTTCAACGATGGACATTTTTTCCGTGGAACCTGCATAATCCTGATGGGTTATAGACAGCAGTAGCTGACCATCGTCAATTTGCCAGTCAAACCCAAATTCTCCGTCTTCGGCATCCACAAAAGCCCCTTTATTGTTTGGATCAAAGCGTAGCCGCTCATCCTCTTTATAAATAGGTTCTCCCTGTTCATTTGTGCCTTCAGTATTGAGCAGTGCCCATATTGAAGACTTGTCATTTTTACCAACCAACATATCTTCAGTGAACTTCAGGGTTTGATCATCTGTTCTTACCCGACAGCTTTCAGTGGCGGCATAATAATCGTCAATAACGTTAAAGGCTGAAGGTTGGTCAAGCTCACTGTTCCACGGACTGTTTCCTTCATTGCATTCAGTGATCTTGTTACCTTCGTATTCACGGAAAACAAGGCTCCATACCTCTTTGACCCACTGACCATCATCTTGATAGACATCGTAGACAACGAAGCTGCTTTGATCATCCGAGTACAGCAAGTTAGCCAGTATCATGTACTCTTCAGGGTTTGCGGTATCCCAAGTAATTTTGAGATACCCATCATCAGTTCGTTCCCAACGACGCGTTGAACTTTCACGATTTTCACCAGCACGGTAATAGGCAACTGAATTATCGGCGTTAAACTGATACGCCCGAGTATCACCGTCGCCACGTACACGAACAAACTTGATATTGGCTATTTCAGCTGCATCTTCTTCTGTTATGACGTGATGTCCGCCACATGATTGTATCGCAGTGGTAAAATCAGCCATTGTTGCGTTTGAGGTTGCTAGATCGACCTTACAGCTACGAACGGTATAGTCTTCTGGGCGGTTATATGTAAAGCCCGATGACCAAACCTCTTTCAAGTCTTGCCCGTCTTCATTCCACTCACTATAGAGTTTGAAACTAATACGGGTATCATCCTTGCTGACATAAGCAAAATAGTCTAAATCGCCGTTACCGTAATCAATGACAACAATCCCTTCTGAGTTTATTGCCCAGGTAAATTGACCATTCGGGTAACCGTTTTTAAAGTACTGGCCAGTTCCGTCAGCATTAAGCACCCAATGACGGAGTTCACCACGGCTATTCGTCCGATAAAATGCTTTACCTCCAATATCAGATACCGTCATAGCTTCATATTGGCAGCTAGTTGCACTGGCAACAAACTCCTGATAACTATGGCTCGTAGCCGGTACATCATTGACGTCATCCCATTCGGTATCGCCTTCTGTACAAACAGTATACTCTTTGACCCCCACCCCTAGTTCTAGTGCCCGAGCAGTTGCCTGCGCCTGATCAAGATAGAACTCGCCAAGCCAGCTGGTCCAGCTATAACTATTACCACCTTCGTTGGTATTGAAGCTGTCAATATCGACCATCATCCGCCAATAAGCGTTATACCAGTCCCATGGAGAATCAGAGACAGGAACCGATATTACAACTGTGCCTACCCCGTTATCATTAACCAGCCAGCCATCCTTAATACCATTATCGCTCAGCGTAATGCTCAGCAATTGATAGCTCCCATCATCGCTGCCGGTAATTGCCGAGTTATTCGTGATAAAGTGCCAAACCACAGGCTGGCCACTGTCATCAATTCGGAATGACGGTGTTAGAACCTTGCCATCATAGTTACTCAGCCCGGGAATTTGCTCCGGTGTTATTTGGGCTAACTCATAGTTAGCTGCTCGAAGGGCTTCAACCTGACCCGATAAATCGACAATGTTCTGGCTTCCCCACTCAGCAAAGCGATGGCCAAGCCACATCCCATTGTCCAGGCGCTGGAAAATTTTATAGTCCTGCCCCATATCGTCACTTAATACGGTAAAGTTTTCCCTGTCTTGGCCAAAGTAGCTGTCGTCTAGTGCAAAACTCGCCCAACTGGATGATTCGACTTTTTCACTATCGCTAACGTCACGGGTTTGCGTTGTGTATTGACTAAATAACACCCCATCCGGGTTATCGTCATCTGTCCGCTTCTGGTGACGCCCGTCTGTTTCATCAAGCAAGAAGCGCTTGCCGGACAGAAGAACTGTCTTAAGCCCGTCCTGCCAACTGACTTGCCGATTAACTTCATACCACTGCGGTCCAAGTTCTCCCGCTTTGCCCTGAACATAGGTATAGTGGGAATACTCTTCAAAATCAGCATTATGGGGATTTGACCATACCGGACGCTGATAGGCGAAGGTGTAGTTCTGCGCATCAACATCAGTAAGCTGAAAACTGACATTAACCAGGCCATCAGCATTCCAGTCTCGCAGCTCTTCGAAGCCAGTAAGCAGCCCGCCACTGAAAGTCGCAATCATCTGATACTGATATTCAGGAAGGTATTCTTCAGCGTCAAAGTCAAAACCACTAGCTGAATATTGCTTAATGTCTTGGGTGTTCTTTTCGCTACTCTCACCTTGTTCGTTGGTTTGAGTAATGTGCTGTATGACATCAACCCCTGTAAGATCTTTAGCTGCTATTTGCGCGACAAGATCAAGGTTGTCAAACTGGCGAGAGTCTGCCCCATTGTCTCCCCCTTCAGGTTGAGCGCTCGATTCATCGATATATCGCCAGAAGGTTTCACCCTGCGAGGTGCGGCTTCCCTGCTCAAAAGCTTTCCCTCTGAATCCCACGATACCATCGAGGTTAAAATCATATTCCCAACCCCGTGTTCGTACAAAGTCACCGGCTGGAGACAAGTCACTAACTTCTTCTTCTTTTCCGAAATAGCGGTTACTGCCTACCATAGAGTACGTTGTAGTCTTGGTTGTACTGATGTTTCCGCTATTAAACGTCTCTACTACAGTGGTGGTACTGGTGTTCAGTTCACGCACGTCACTGAGCAAGGAGATCAATACCGGACCAGAATTATTGATAGTGGTCGTTGTATCGGCAACCGACTTTTCAGCGTTATCAGGATAGCTGTCCCTATTATCACCGACATTGTCACCGTCTGAGTCAAGCCATTCTGTGCTATCTTCCGGGAACCTGTCAGCTAGATTATCACCATAACCATCGCCGTCACTGTCCGCCCATTCAGTACTGTCTTCAGGGAATTTATCGGCAGCATTATCACCATAATTGTCACCGTCGCTATCCGCCCATTCGGTACTATCTTCGGGGAACACATCGGCAAAATTATCACCATGGCCATCACCGTCAGTATCAGCCCACTCTGTAGGGTCATCAGGGAATTTATCGGCAGCATTATCACCGTAATTATCACCGTCGGCATCTGCCCACTCGGTACTGTCTTGCGGGAACTTGTCAGCTAAATTGTCGCCGTGACCGTCACCGTCGGTGTCAGCCCACTCGGTACCGTCCTCGGGGAATTTATCTTCAGAATCAGCGACACCGTCTTTATCTTTGTCAGATTCAACATTCTTATTTTCGTTGACTATACGATCAAAGTCATAATCATCACTAACCTCATCCCCGCGGTCACTCTTCAGTGCCGTGCCCACTTCATCTCCACTATTCATGACATCGGCAAGGGTAGCGACGAGGTTATTTTCATTCAATGCATCTTCATTATTGGGTAATACGCCTGCTGATACGATCGACTTCGCTGATTGCTGCACGAGCTTAACTGCGACGGTATCAATTTGCGGGTTGTTGTCACCATAATCCTCCGTAAGCAATTCCGCTTCAATGCCAAGCATACTGGCAACGTCTTCTACCGCCTGCTCGACTGGTATTCCTTCGCTACGTACTTTCATATCAACCATTGTCGTCAAGGGACTAACCACTTCACTCCCCGCTGGTGCCGACATAATGAAGTCTTTCGTAACCGTAACGCCAGGGTTGTCTTCATCGACTGTTTCACCAGTAACGGCTTTTACAACAATGGGATACTGCTCTGGGTTATCGATCCCAGTGACATCCAACTCTGCCAACCCTTTGTCGCCGCTTTTTACATTCGGTTCATTGGCATCAAGCTGATAGTCTCTATCGAGGTCTAGCCAGACCGTTGCTTTATTGAGATAGCCATCAATCGCTGTCACGCTCATGGTCGTCTGGGGTTGCGGGTTAGGCTGAGGCGTTTCAGCAGCTGTGTTGTTGCTGCTGTCATCGTTACAGCCCGCTAGCATCAATAGGGTCCCCAGCCCTACTGCGATAGCAAGAGGATGTTGTTTCATCATACGGTTCCTTGTATCTCTTCTACGAAAAGACATCCCAGCGTCAATTGCTGGCTCAGGATGCCCCATCTTCACCTGGTTCATCTCTGTTCTTGAGCTGGGTAAATCTCACTTACTGACGGTTATAGAACTTAGGATGACGATCAGCATCACCCGTTCGGGGGACAAATTACGGCTTGAAGAAAAGAAGGAGCAAAGTATTGATCTCGAACATGATTGTGTTGTCAGGGACACAAGCCAAGTTTGATTCCGAACTCGATGATCATTATTTAAATTGGGACGTGATAGAGCAATGGGATACTAGTTTGAATAAAAGAGATAAGGCTACCTGGCTCGGAATTTCTATTAGAATCAGCATTTAGATTTCTACTGATATGCCCAAGCTACCTTTTAACGCTAATTAAAGGCGATTAGGAATTGAAATACCTCCGATAAAAAAACAGTCACCTATAGTTGGTGACTGTTATTCTTAAAAATATAGATTGACTCTTAATCAGGTGACTTTCTCATTCAGTAACGCTAATTACTTAGGCAACAAACCTTTACCTGCTAGCAGCGAAAAAACTCGAGCTGCTTGCGCTGCTGCTCTGCCAAACGTGACAGCTCCTCACTTGCACTAGCACTTTGTGTAATTCCAACCACGTTCAGATTCACCAGCTCGGACATGTTGACAACGTTCTGGTTGATATTTTGTGTTACCTGAGACTGTTGTTCTGCAGCTGTCGCTACTTCAGTATTCATATCACCAATCATATCAATTGCATCAGTAATGCCGCCCAGCACTTCATTTGCCACACCATTAAGCTCTTCGGCTTGCTGGAGCATCTTCAGCGACTCTTGCATGCCTTCATTGGCACCAGTGGATTGATGCTGAAGATCTTCTATAATTGCCTGAATCTCGCGCGTCGAATCCTGAGTCCGTGCGGCAAGCATTCTCACCTCATCAGCAACAACCGCAAACCCGCGACCGGACTCACCGGCACGCGCAGCCTCGATAGCAGCATTCAGCGCCAGCAGGTTGGTCTGCTCAGAAATAGACTGAATAACTTCTATGACTTTGCTCACTTCTTCAGACTGTTCACGTAAATGCGTCACAACCTGCGCAGCTTCAGTCATCTTCACCATGGTTTCACGACTTGCCTGTTCGCTCTGGGCGAAGACACTCAGTCCCTCGTTAACCATCTTATGACTCTGCTTGGAGCATGTATCAGCTTCGGAAGCATTTCCGCTGACATTCTCAGCGGTACTGGAAAGCTCATTTACGGCCGAAGCAACCTGTTCAATTTCACTTAGCTCGCTCTGAGCATTATTTTGTGCAGATACCATCACTTCGGCCAGCTCAGTTGAAGCTGAAGCTACCTCATGGCTAATTCGGTTCAGGGAGTCAATAGTTTCATTTAATTTACCAAGCGTTAAGTTAAGATCATGACTCAACTGAGTGATCTCGTTATCGCCAAGCTCTTCAGTACGAACTGACAAATCCCCTTGCGCAACGCGTTTTAGCGCACCACATACCGATATAATCGGATTAACAATCAGTCCCGACAAGTACCACGCAATCATCAAGCCAACACCAACGATAACGGCCATAACAACCATTACCCCCTGCATCATCTGACGGTAGTCTGACTCAACAGATTTCAGTTCGACTTTGACATCTTCCTCAATTGCAGTGGCCAGCTGGTCAATCGCCTCAATCAGCTCGCTTCCCACATTACGGAAACGAGATGCTAGCTTCTCTTCGTCGCTAATCGTTACTGTCCCTGCGTTCTTCAGTGCGACAAATGGTTTTAAATCACGATCAATAAAATCCTGATAAGCCTGCATCTTATTACGGATAGTACTGATATAGCTGCTTAAGTACTCATTCTGACTTAGCTGATCAAGCAAACGATTATTATTACTAAAGCCCATTCTCACAGCACTGTCTAGATTAGCTAATACCGTTTGATCATAAAGACTATAAATAGCACTGACCCGCACCTGATAGGTATTTTTCAGAACGTCTTGAGCAATACTCTTTTCAGAAAGAGCGCTAAAGGTTACCTTGTTAGATAACGCCCGCTGCTGACGAGACTCTTTGGTTACGACAACAAAAGCAATCAGCATGATCAGACAGATCATGACTACAGGTAACAGAACCTGCTTTCGTACGGATATGTTATTGATATTAAACAGCATGCACTAGCCTATAAAGCCTTGTTTGTATTTCAAAATGCGTTCGAATTTAGCACGGAAAAGAACAAAAATATTGATTTTTATCAACATGTTATAGCGCCCCAAGCCGTCAATATAATGACCAGCCCCCTATGTTTTTTTGACACCCATTTATTTATTTAAATATCAATAATTTATAAATTACACTGATTTACTGCATGCAACATTTTCGAATAATCAATTAATAATTAGATACACTAATCACAATGCAAAATGGTGTTTCTTTCAACAGATTCAGCAAGCCGGATAGCCAAAGGCTCGCCGTTACTCAAGATCCCGTTGCCCTGTTGCCAGGATGGTTTGCCTAAAATGATGTTTTGTAGCGCCCGCAACCATTCACCGTGGCTGACCACAAGCACGGTATTACCATAATGCCGAGCGGTAATATCGCTAAGCCAACTGTTTATTCGCTGCTCAAACTGTTGCTCTTTTTCAACACCCGGCACACTTGTCATCTTAGCTTGATACCGTTGATGATAACCGTGCCAAAATGTTCCGCCACTTACGCTATCAAGCACCTGCTTTCCTTCCAGTGCCCCGAAACAGCGCTCACGCAAGCGAGTGTCAGTGATGATATGAGCCCGGGAGATATTGGCAATAATACGTGCCGTTGACTGTGCTCTTCCCAAATCACTACTGTATATCACATCGCTTTTGATTAATGCTGGCGACAAGGCCGAAAGCTGGCGTCTCGCCTGCGGGGTCAGCGAGCTATCTCGCCAACCCTGAAGCTTGTTTGTGAGATTCCATTGAGTCTGACCATGACGGAGTAAAATCAGCTTCATCGCTTAATCACGTTACCTAAGAAAATGTCGGCAACCAAGGCAGGGTTCGACGGGAAATACCAATGGATGTAAGAGGCAATCAAATTATTCTTGAACCATACCGGATCCGTTTTGTGCCCACGCTGAGTAAAAGGCTGGGTAAGCACTTGTTCTGTTGACAGGGTTGTTGAGTAATGGAAGGTATGACCTCGTAATACATACTTATTATCATCATCGAGAACATAGTGTTCAGCGGCAGCGTCGCCCTCTCGATAAGGATTAAAATCTGCTTCGACCATACCCAGTGCTGCCAGTTTCGGCTGCATTGCAGACTCAGCTTCAAGTACGCCACTCAAGGTAGTCGTCATACCATCCAATGTCTTCAACGCTCGGTTCAGGTAAAGCATACCGCCACACTCTGCCAAGCAAGGTTTACCTTGTTCAACATGTTGTTTTATCTGTTCAATCAGCCTTTGATTTTCAGCCAACGCACCAGCAGATAGCTCAGGGTATCCCCCCGGCAAATACAGTGCATCACACTTTGGCAAGCTATCCCCTAGCACCGGCGAGAAGAAGTGCAGTTTCGCCCCCAGCATTTTCAGCAAATCCACATTGGCTCGGTAAATAAAGCTAAATGCCCTATCTCTGGCAATGGCGATCGTTTTGCCTGCCAGCATGGGAGAGACTGTATCATCCACGACCTCATCGAAGACAGTTGGAGACGGTAGCGAGACAGCTCCATGCTCGCTAATCAAACCTGCGGCTCTGTCTAGCCGGATATCCAAATCATCGAGCTCATCAGCCTGCACTAACCCCAAATGACGCTCTGGAAGTATGATATCGCCGTCTTTGGGTAACCAGCCACAAAATGCCAAGCTATCCGGTAAGCTTTCTTGCAACATCTGCGCATGATGAATCGAGCCTACACGATTGGCGACCACGCCAAACATTTCGATATTATCCCGGTAATTCGCCAAGCCATAGGCCAAGGCACCAAATGTCTGGGCCATCGCACCGGCATCAATAACTGCCAATACCGGAATGCCGAGCTTTGCTGCAATATCGGCACTTGAACAATGGCCATCAAACATCCCCATCACACCTTCAATAAGGATTAAATCGGCATCTTTCGCAGCCTCTGCGATGAGTGCTTTGCAATGTTTCTCACCGCACATCCAGAAATCTAGCTGATAGACAGGATGGTGAGAAGCAAACTCCAAAAAACGCGGATCAATAAAATCTGGTCCAGTTTTAAACACCCTTACTCTCTTTCCCTGCAAGTGAAAGTGGCGAGCCAAGGCTGCCACAACCGTCGTTTTTCCGCTGCCAGAAGATGGCGCGCTAACAACCAATGCCGGGCATTGAACTGACGTATTTTTCATTATTATGTTACCTAACACTCATGCTCATACTACGCATGTAATCTATCCAATATTCAACCTATTCCAGCCAAGGCTTTACTGCCGTATCCAAGCACTCAATGATCTGCTGCTGCGATAAACCCAGTTGCTCTGCAAAGACCAGGCTTCCCCCTAAGCCGCAGCCTTCGACCACATAACCCTGTTCATACAGATGCAGCGCACGATAGGATGACTGATTAAAGTCAGTCACTGATGGCACAACTTCGATTGAAGAAGGTAAGTTTGACAATACCTTACGGGCATTTGTTCCTTCTAATACCCACCTTGTTGTCGCGATTTGTAAGTGATGTTGTATGTCATCAATCCCAATCGCCAGCAACGGTGCGATAAACATCATTCCTCCAGCCAGATTTAACTCAAGTACGGTTTTGTCATGACTTTGTGTCATCAGCAATGCACACAGAGCACGTTGAACGGGATCGGAAGCTTGCTGATGCTGTATGAATGTATTGACATTACGGGGGAAAGAAGAGAACTGGTCCATTAGCTGCTCAATGGTTTTTGCCTTCATCATCAGCTTTTCTGGAGCCTTTGTACTACCTGCTAAAGTAATTTCATTTGTTAACCAATGCCTTAGCCACAAGGTTGCAAATGTTGTCCCCCCTACGCCACACTCGGCAATCATATGCTCTTCACCGGCGTGATACTGACGCACTAACTCAGGCAACAACTGCTGCCTGACCAGGCGATCCTCTTCACTGGGCAAACAGAAATGGCAAACAATATCATCAAGCGCACTACCACTAAAATCCGGCTGTTGTTCTAGACCGAGCTGATAACAATGCAGGCGTACTTTTAGCCCCTGACGTTGTAATGCTTTCAATAGTCCGTGTACAAGAATGGCCGGGCTAACGGACTCTGAGCCTGCGACAGGTGATGGCGAAAACTCCCCGTTTAATGGCGTATTGGCTTGTCCGCAAGCGATTAATTCCGCATCCCGTGTGGGAGTCAACTGCATCAAGTTTTCGCCGGCACCGGCATCACTCACTCGATGAAGGTCGGGCAACGGCGCAACAGCATTAAAAATGATAAAGTTAAACCACTGCACGGTCATTGCCCCACCTATGTTTGCTGTATTCCTTTACAATCATCATTTAATTGGCTCCCTCAGAAACATCAGACCGATTGAGTTATGGCTTTTAATGCCACATCAAGGCGTTGCCACTCTGATTCATCACGCGGCAGGCCAAACCTAAGTGCATTTTTCTCATCGCACAAACGGGTTAATATGGCATGCCGACAAAGCTGTTGATGAACCATAGGTGCATCATGCAGACAAACTGTCTGAAACAACTCTGAACCACTCACTGAAGTTGAAAAGTAGCAAGTTAGCAATGTACGCAATCGCGATGAGTGCCCCGCCAACTGTTGCCGCATCCTTCGCTGCCACTGCCGGTCAAGCAAGGCCTCGCGTGTAACCCAACGACTCGGGCCAGGAACCGTCCACGGCCCCAACTTGAGTGCAATAGCGTCAAGAAGCAGATGGTTTCCGAAAAGAAAACCGACCCGAGCACCAGCCAGGCCAAAGAATTTTCCTACCGAGCGTAGTACTACAACATTGTCCCCCAATTGCCGGCTCAGCAGGGAGTGCTGGGGGGTACAGTCAATAAACGCCTCATCGACGATTAACAGACCTTGTCTTTGCTGAAGCTGAGCTTGCCACTGCTGTAGCAACTCTAGCGGTTGCCTTACACCTGTTGGGTTATTTGGATTAATGACAACAACGACATCTGCACGTGCTAGCTCTGATTCACTCGGAGCGGTATCGTAGAACTCTATCTGCCACTTCGCCCCATTAGGTCCAATGAAATGTTGCCAGGCATGCTGATGTTCTTTGTAGCCCACCCGTGGTAATAACACGACACCAAGCTCTCCTCGCTGTGTCGCTATCACTTCAGGCAACGCCATAATGGCTGCCTGAGAACCGGCAACCGCCAGCAAAGGCTCACAGCCGTAATAACCAGCTGCCGCCTCCTCAAGTCCATCATTCAGTTCGGGAAGCCTGTTCCACACCGCTGAAGGTACCGACGTGCAAGGATAAGCAAACGGGCTGACTCCAGTTGAAAGATCCAGCCATTCGGCAACAGGTATCTGATATTGCCGAGAAAATTGCAATAAATTACCGCCATGTTCTAACATCTTGTATTGCCTGCTTAACCTAGTCCCAAAAGAAGTAACACTAACACCCAAACCCATGCCCCGCAGATGACCAGGCGATTGGCCTGGATGATCACCGGGTAATCGGCAAATTCACCATTGCCCATATAGATTTTCTCATGATATTTTCCGTGATAGATCGCAGGACCACCAATGGTTGTATTCAGCGCGCCGGCCCCAGCACACATCACTACCCCGCCATTGGGACTGGCACACAGAGTCGCTTGTTCCTGCCAGCATTTCATTGCCAGTTGCAAGTTTCCCTGAATGCCATAAGTCAGGGCAGTCAGGCGTGCCGGTATCCAGCCAAGAAAGTCATCAAGTTTAGCGGCTGCAAACCCGAAATATCGATATCGCTCATTCTTATAGCCCCACATCGCATCCAGAGTATTGGCCAGGCGAAACAGCAGCGCGCCCGGAGCACCTGCAACAACAAACCAGAATATGGCGCCGAAAACGGCATCGTTGCCATTCTCCAGCACGGATTCCACTGTCGCTGAGGTTATCTGCTTTTTGTTCATAGAGGCTGTTTCGCGACTAACAATAAAACTGATCTTTTCGCGGGCCAAAGTGATATCCCCTGCTTTGAGCGGGCGATAGATCTCGCTGGCGTGAAAAACCAAGCTGTTACCGCCAAGGGTGAAATACAACACGATCACGCTAATAAGCAGCCAGAGCCAGAATGACACTTGTGCAAGCCATACCATTAAAGCGCAAACCACTATCAAAATTGGCAACACAGCCAGACACCAAGCGGCTATTCCGACACTTCGGAGCCGTGTTTCTGGATTGCCACTATCAGTTTGTCGATTTATCAGCAAGAACTGCTGACGGCAAACCCTTTCAACCCAGTTAGCCCAGTTACCAAAACCCACCAACGGATGAAAACGGCTTGGCTCGCCAAGAAAGCTATCCAGCGATAGTGCAGCTCCCACCGAAGCGGCGACTACAAGCAGCTCGACTTCTGTCGTCAGCAACCCTCCATCAAACCACATCCAGCACCTCGTTTTTGAGCTCTAGCATCGCTTCAAAATCGGTGATAGGCAATTGCTCGTTAGGCAAGGAATTTGCCCACTCTACTGCCTCATCGTTCAATGCAATGATTACTGCTTGCGCCAATTCTGGCAGCTGAAGTAGCAAGGATTTTGCCTGGGCGACATCTTCCACAATTAACCAATCTACCTGAGGCAGCTCAACGCGCATTGGCGGATAGTGCCGGGAACCAAGACAACGCTCCATACCATGGCCACGTGAGTTGCGCTTGGCTCCAACCGGGGCCGACAGCACTGCCCGATTGTAAATGCCAGCATCAGAAGAAGACTCGACAACAATACCTCGGTGTTTCAGAGCTTGCGCCACAGCCGGGTTCTCGGCACTAATAGGCATTGAGTAACGGCGAATATCCCATTGATGAGCAAGCAACCCTTGCCACCACAGAGTCACCGAAGCCACATCGGCAAAAGACAGTGCCGAGTATTGGCATAGCTCTGTCAGCAGAGCCTGGTCGACAAAACTTACCAGCTGTGGCTCAGGAGCCTTGAAAATTTCTGCGCCTGATGATTTCAATTTATCAAGGCCTGAGTAGTGACCACATAGCAACACGCGGCTGCCTGAGAGCGGTATTCTTTGGCGCCATGCCAGCTCGTCTAGCACATTGACAACATTTCCCATGACAACCAGTGCCGGAGCATGATTATCGAGCGCCAGTACCTGATCACCTATGGTCGCCAGACTCCCCTTGGTCACAGTGTGGCTGGCGCAAGTGGCCGAGGAGATATGCACAACCGGTGTTGTCGGACAGCGCCCCTGCCCAATTAATCGTTCTGCATGCTGTGCAAGTTTCTTTGCCCCCATATAAAGGACAAGCGTCCCGCTTGACTGGCCGAGAGCCGCCCATGAAGACAGCGACTTGGAACCTTGATGGCCGCTGGCAAAGGTCACATCGGAAGCAATACCTGCACTTGTTAAGGGGAACCCTGAATAGGCTGCGGCCCCCAGAGCTGCTGTAATACCCGGAACGATTTCATAATCGATGCCATGCTCTTTCAAATTACGGCACTCTTCCGTGGTGCGACCAAAGATACACGGATCGCCCGCTTTTAATCTCAGAACCTGTTTGCCCTGCTTTGCAAAATTAATCACCTCGGGGTGCATACCATAATCAATATGGCAATGGCGGTATCCCCGATAGCCAACTTCAAACAACTCAACATGATCGGGAATGCTGGCTAAAATGCCCGGGCTAACAAGCTTGTCGTAACACACCACATCACACCGATGCATTAAGTCGAAAGCACGGCGTGTTAATAAATCAGGATCGCCCGGCCCCGCGCCGACCAAAAATACCTTACCTACACTCATCACAATGCCCCGGTATAGCAGTCTGATCAGCCGTTGCTCCGTTATCTACAGTAACGACATCATTGACGACTGTTGCTTTGCGGCAGGCATGAGAAAACGCCGGATCATAAAGCTTAGAGTCAGCAAATTCTTCAATGGCAAACACTTTGCTGATAATAATCATTGCCGTCGAACGGATTTTTGCCTGATGCATTTTATCTGCTATATCCGCCAAAGTACCGCGAACAATACGCTGCTCCGGGTGAGAGGCCTTTTCAACCACAACGACCGGCCATGTTACGGGATAGACCTCTTCAAGCTCACGCACCACCTTGCGGATCAGTGTGGCACTGAGGAACAAACACAGAGTTGCTTCATGCGCTGCCAGAGATTTGAGATTCTCCTTTTCAGGAACAGGCGTTCGACCCGAGGCACGGCTGAGAATAATCGTCTGACACTGCTCCGGAATTGTCAGCTCCTGACCAAGTGCTGCAGCGGCAGCCTGAAACGATGACACACCGGGTATCACCTTCCAGTCAATACCCAGCGCTTTCAAACGGCGGGTTTGCTCGGCCAGCGAAGAATAAATTGATAAATCCCCCGTTTGCACACGCGCGACATCCAGACCCTGCTCGAAAGCATTGACGTACACTTGCGTTATCTCGTCAAGATCCATATCAGCAGAATTGAGGACCAAGGCATCTGGCCGCGCCCTGTCAATAACTGCTTTGGGAACCAGGCTGCCGGTATAAAGAACGACAGGACAGGATTCAACCAACTTCGCTCCCTTTACCGTGATCAAGTCCGGATCACCCGGCCCTGCGCCAATAAAATACACAGTCATCGTTTTCTCCGTTATTCTCTTTCTGCATTATCGACTGCAAGTGCATGCCCGCGCTTCTGTCCGGGCAAAGTCACCCCATCATCAAGCTGATATTTGTTCCGGTATCCACGCGGGGTAACAATCCAGTCTTGATACAGGAAACTACTGCTATTTCCGACGATCACAGCCGCATTCATCCCGAAATCCAGCTCGGTAAATCGATCAAGGGTGGTCAGATTCACCTGCTGCTCATCACGATAAGCGGCATTCACCACAGCGACGGGAGTTGTCGGCTCGCGGTATGCCAACAAAATGCGCTGCGCATGTTCAATATGGCTTTTTCGTTTGCGTGAACGGGGATTATAAAACGTGATAGCAAAGTCAGCTTCGGCTGCAGCATGGATCCGTTTTTCGATTACCGGCCAAGGCGTGAGCAAGTCCGACAATGAAATCGTACAGCTATCATGACCAAGCGGCGCACCAACCAAAGAGGCACAGGCATTGGCCGCCGTAATACCGGGAATTATCTCTATCTGAGGTCCCTGCTCATCACTCCATCCTTGCTCCGTCAGCAGCTCGAGTACCAAGGGGGCCATCGCATACATCCCTGCATCACCAGAACAAACCAACACCACGTCACGCCCGGCTTTTGCCTGTGCAACCGCTGCGGCGGCTCTATCCCACTCTCGAGTCATTCCGCTTTGGATCACCTCTTGGCGTTCGATAAGCTCCTGTATTAGCTCCACATACGCCTTATAACCGGCAACAACATCGGCATCGACAATGGCCTGTCTGGCTCGTAACGACATAAGATCCAAACTGCCGGGCCCAAGCCCGACCAGAGTTAGCTTAGCCATATGACACCTCAGATTCTGGTGCCCGCAAACGAATAAGTCCTTCTTCAACTTGCTGCTCTAACACTGAAATCAACTCAGGAAAATCCAACAAACAAAAGCGGTCACCGCTAATCGGCTCTGCCAGGGAAACATCAAAGCTGCTCTCCAGAGATTGCTTAATCTCGACCAGGTCATTAACGAAGTGATTTCCTGATACTAACAACAACGGGATCAAACGCAGCTTTGGCTTAATCGCGTATTCATTACGAGATGAAGCCTGTTGTCCAACCGCCAGCATTTCCTGTGACAATGAATCGGCGATCAGACGGAATGGCCATGCCCCTTCGAGTGAACAGGTAAAGTTCTTCGCTGATAACTTCGTCAGCATACTGTCACAGTACTGGATAGCCTGATGCCCCGGGTTATCCAGTAGCGGAGCACCATGATGAATAAACAGATTTGCATCACTCCCTTGGGCAAAACGATTGCTCAGCGCCGCCAGAATGGCACTGGCATGCAAGGTGTGATGCATGATTGCCGGCGTATGCTCAATGCTGGCTAGCGAGAACTGACGGAAGCCTTCCACCATCTTAGATAATTGCAAATGTTCATCTGTCGGGAACATATAACAGGAAACCACCAGAATATGCCGATACCCCTCCATATCCAGATCTGCCAACACCTGCGGCAGACTTTGGTAATGCTCTCCATGCTGACCCAGCTTTTTAATCACCATCTTTGAACTAAAGGCAAGTTTTACCGTACAGCTCGGATAACGTTCGGCCAGTCGCTGTTGCAAAGCCAAATAACGTTGTTGCTCGACTACCGAGCCAAAGCAGCTTAAGACAATAGCCGTCCCTTTGTTATGGTGCCTCAATCGTTTCATTGTGTTGCCAATCCTTGTGAATTATTAATTATCTCGTCTCGGGTGATCGGCTTTGCCGCATCTATGGCGGCGAAGTATTCCGGCTCCAAAACAGAACTCAGCGGTACGCGATCAGCCAGTGCCAGGAACAACCGGCGCCACTGGGTCAGCGTCAGGTTTTCAACATTCCGCAGCCAGCACCCGTTGTTGACTGGCACCTCGTGGCTTTCAAGCCGCTCGTAAACCACCATCGTGGCGCGATTGCGACATGCTCCCGCACATTGAGTCCTGCTCAGTTTGATGCGGTTGTTGCCGCTGGCAAGCCCCATCTCCTTGATAAGAGAGCGAAGTTCATGCGTGAGGTTTTTACTGCCTTCCTTGCTGCACCGCCCGCCTTCGCACAGCAATAAGTGATGCCGGTGATACAACATCGGCCGGTCTAAATCGACATGCTTGGGTTTGCATTGATATCCTTTTACCACCTCACTGCCATGGGCATTTATTTTGCTCTTCTGCCCAAGCCAGTTTTTCCAGTTGTGTTTCGAGAGCGCTTCTTCATGCTCGATTCGACAGCACGACACAGTGACGTTGTAACCACCCAGCTTGAACTTCCATTTTGGCACTAGCAACTTTTTGGTTTGGCTATGCTTCAATGCCGCCGCTTCGGCAACCGATGCAACACCAGTCACCTTCTCGACGTAGGGCGATGGATTTTCGATCCCTTTGACATCACGCAACTGTTCCGCGCTGTAGGTCACAAAGGGCCATTGTTGCTGTTGGGAATAGGCCAGCAAACCTGCTTCATCAGCCTTCAGCTCGATACTGGCCATCGCTGATACGCTATCAATGGAAAGGTTATTTTCAGCCAGGAATCTGTCGATACCGGCCTGAATTGTCGATAACGGAGTGTTACGGTCGCAACCGACTCCTAGCACCAATGACTTAGGCCGCCATAAAACAGCTTTATGCTGCCAATGTTCATAGTGATCTGGCTCTCTCCGGTCGCTAATAAGCACCAGCCCCTGCCACAGTTCGTTATCAACTTCGGCTAATTGATCATGGCAATATATGTGCTTCGGCATGGTACGTTTATAGGGCCACCAACTTCTCTCGCCCGCCTGCTGTACCACCAGAACAGGTCTATCATTGACGACTGCCGCAGAAACCGAAGTGATTGCTGCCTCGCACTGGGGATCCAGTACCCAGCCAAACGGTGCTCCCACCATATCAACCGACAGAGTATTGGCGGCATCTGATGCAGTTGTCACAATCGGCGTGGCTTTAAGAATTTGTGCCACACGCTGTGCCATCGTGTTAGCGCCACCACGGTGACCAGATAACATTGGGATCGCGAACTGACCTTGGTCATCAACACAGATCACTGCAGGGTCTTGGCGTTTATCCGTCAGCAACGGTGCCATTATGCGGCTGACAATGCCTGTCGCAAAAATACAAATATGGCAATCGTAATGGTGGAAATTCGGTGCGATAAACTCAGCCAACGGTAGGGGCAGCAATGATGCAGAGGCACACTCTTCAAGCCCGGCCTCGCTGACGAAAACATCGGCAAAAGGTAATTCCCGGTGCAACCGCTGCGCTTGTCTGGCACCATTGAGGGTGATCGCATAAATAGCTATTCTCATAAAGCATTCACCCCTGCCCACTCAGAGACACTTTTTTGCCGGGATCCTCTCAAAATGCCCCGGCGGCTTCGGATAGACAACTGAACCATTGAAAAGTAGCGATGCTCGGCTGGTACCTGTCGAAGATCATGATAGATTTCCTGCTTATCCATCGTGGCGTGAGATACATAGGTTGCACAATCCAGCAACCCCATCTCCTCCAGCATCGCCGTCAGTTCAGGGATCACCCGGCCCGCCTTAATCAACATGATAGTGTCGAACTCGACCATCAGACGAGGCAGACATTCCATGCCGTAGGTTGCCGGCACCACACAAAACCGTTCCTGACCATCTGCCAGCGGGATCTTTGTCTGAGACGGAATCGC
The DNA here is from genome assembly GCF_009910675.1 of Photobacterium alginatilyticum. Classification (GTDB taxonomy): domain Bacteria; phylum Pseudomonadota; class Gammaproteobacteria; order Enterobacterales; family Vibrionaceae; genus Photobacterium; species Photobacterium alginatilyticum. The sequence continues at coordinate 88,359 of NZ_RSEJ01000009.1, forward strand.
GGTAATTGACGTAATCCCGGGAACAATTTCAGGCTCCAACTGAGGCATGAGCTCGCAGAGCTCTTCCTGAACATAGGCCCAAGTGCTAAATACAGACGGATCGCCTTCTGTCACAAACACTACCTTTTTTCCGGCTTTGACATGATCCGCAATTTGCAATGCCGCATGACGCCATGCAGGAACATTTACCGAAGCATCGCGAGTCATCGGAAAATGCAAAAAACAGCGCTCAGCCGCTAGCTCGTCTTCTTTAATCGCACCAGTCACTATCTGCCAGGCAAAAGAATCTCCCTTACCCAAGGTTTTTTCTGGAATCGCTATCACATCAGCCTGTTGCAATAATCTAACTGCCTTGAGGGTAAGCAGTTCGCTGTCTCCGGTGCCGACACCGACAGCAAATAATTGACCAGCAGAGTTATTGTTCATTGTTATTACCTTGTAGCGTCACTGACTTATTAAATATGAAAAGATGGATCGGGTTTTCAGCCTGATATCGGGTGTAATGTGCCAGAGGGACCCCTTGAGAGACTGAAGCAAGCTGCACTTTCGGGTTGAGCCGGTTTAGTTTGCTCCATTGATGAATTTCAACAACAGAGTCAATAGTAACGGCAGTCACTACCAACACCCCTTGTTCAGTTAACTGCTGCCAGCAATGCGATAATATGTCGCCCATCGCCCCGCGTGTTCCGCCGACAAATACCGCATCAGGCACAGGCAAACCCGCCAGAGCCTCTGGCGCTCTCCCTTTTAACAAAGTGACATTGTCGGTGCCGTGGCCAGCGATATTCGCCTCGATGGCTGGGTAACAGGCCTCGTTACATTCGACCGTATAAACACTCCCCTGCCAGCACTGCTTGGCGGCCTCAATTGCAATCGAACCCGACCCCGTGCCGATATCCCAAACAGTGGTAGCAGGTCGAAGCCTCATTTCTGCCAGAGCCAAATGCCGAACTGGTTGCTTGGTAATCAAGCCTCGCTGCGGCATGCGCTTCTCAAAGGCATCATCATCGGCAAACTGGCCGTACTCTCCCCAGAACCCAGGCGCTGTTCGTTCAGCAATGATTACATTCAACGGATCAAACTCATCTCCTGACAGTTCGGCCAGCTCTGCCACACGATATACAGTAATGCGTTCACCCGGAGCCCCAAGTTGCTCACAAACACTGAGCTGCCATGAGGTTTCTCTGTAATGCAGCAAATGTTGCGCAATTACCGATGGTGTATTGGTACTATCCGTCAGTATCACGAACAAATCACCCTGCTGCAGCTGACAAACCAAACCTGCCATTTTCCGGCCATGCAGCGACAGACTGCGGGCATCCTGCCAGGGCAGTCCCAGACGAGAGAAAGCCAACTGCATGGAAGAGGGTGAAGGAATGAAGCACAACTCACGCAGATCGAATTGTTTTCTCAAGGTACTACCAATGCCATAGAACAGCGGATCCCCCGAAGCAAGAACAACGACCTCCCCCTCTTCACTCTCATCGATAAGCTGGTTAAGCCAAGGTCTGAACCCATTGTCCATTGGCAGTAAACGACCTTTAAACTGGGGAAACCAATGCAACAGACGAGGATGCCCGGCGAGCACCCTGGCTTGGGCAACGGCATTGACAGCACGACTTGTAAGACTTATACAGCCATCTTCCGGCACACCGACAATAGTTATGGCTGCAGTCATACAGACTCCGTGAGCAAAGCATGAATAGTTGAGACCACCAGCGGGCTCCCCCCTTTTCGACCAAGGCTGGCGATATAAGGCACGATATGTTGTTCTGTCAGCGCCTGTTTTGATTCTTCCGCCTTCACAAAACCCACCGGGATCCCCACTATCAATGCCGGTTTGGCTTCGTTGTCAGCCACCATTCGAAGCACCTCGAAAAGCGCGGTCGGGGCATTACCCACCCCCACAATCGCACCATCAAGCAAACCGAGATCTCTGGCATGACGCATCGCCCAGATTGCTCGCGTTTCACCCTCTTTCTTGGCAATTTCAATAACCTTGGTATCGCTGATAAAACAGTGAGCCTGATTCCCATAGACTGATAGCCTTTGCTGACTAAGCCCGCTGGTAATCATGGTGACATCGGTAATGATCGGAGCCCCCGCCTTCAGCGCAGCAATACCGGAAGATGTTGCCTGCTCACTGAATCGAAATAAGTCCGCAAACTCAAAGTCGCCTGTGGTATGAATCGCTCGACGTACAACCGCCCATTGGGCAGGCGTAAAGCTATGTCCACCGTGAATCTGTTCGATTTCACGATCAATGATGTCAAATGAGCTTTCTTCAATTTGGCGGCCTTGCCGGGTTAATTGCTGCATGCTTTTCATTACGGCAGTCCTTGTTATGGTTTTTCTGTTGGTTAAAGGTGAAATCTATCTGTTTCACGACCCTGACTGCTGCTTGCAACGACTATCCGCCGGATATTGAGCCAGCAAGCTGCCATCAAAATCAATCAGGCGAAATTCAATCATGACCTTGTCAGCCACATAATCAGCCGCATGCTTGGCTGCATGGCAGCAAAGAGCCTGTAAATATCTGCTAGCTGAAAAAGAAAAAGTCACAGCAGAAGGATTTGATCGGTTATTTGAAGCCTGAACAAGATCAAGCACGTGTCGCCCGGTATTGGCATTCGCCAAGTCTCCGCACAGCACCTCATCTGCACCATGCTGAGCGGCAATATCGGCCAGTTGGGAGAAATTAATCGCATGGCCGGACACATGGGTCATCATATGGCCAGACACCATTTTCCCCAGCTTGCCGATCATCGCGACGACAGTCACTTTCCCGATCTGGTATCGCTTAGCGGCACGCAACCCAACCCCGACAAAATCGCCCGCTTGTATAAATGCCATTGAATTGAGTTCAGGCAACATCTCCATTGCCGATCGCTCTGATCGACTTCCGGTAGTCAGTACCACATGATCAAGGCGATTTGCACTGGCCACCTGCACCGACTGGCGTACCGACGCCGAGAATGCAGAGGTCGAGTAAGGTTTAACCGTGCCACGGGTCCCAAGTATCGAAATACCACCAACCAACCCTAACCGTTCGCTGATAGTCTGTTTCGCACACTCTTTACCTTCCGGTACACGAATTTCCAGAGCCAATCCCGGCCTAAGGTGCTGCTCAGACGGACATGCCAACCACTCGGCCATTGCCATATCGTATATATTCTGCCGAGGTACGGGGTTGATCGCCGCCTCTCCCACAGGGAGTTCCAGCCCAGGTAAAGTAACTGTCGCCACCCCTTCTCCACCGTCAATATGAATGCCCGGCTCGGCATACCACGACGCCATGCATTGAATCTCTATGCCATGGGTACAGTCGGGATCATCACCGCCGTCTTTTATTACACTCGCCAGCACCCCCTCAGAAGTGTGTGCGAGACGAAACAACTCAAAGCAAGCTTTATCACCATTGGGTAAAGTAATCGTTACCTGACGAATGCATTCATCAGTCAGCAAATAGTGTGTCGCTGCCCGGCTGGCAGCTGCCGCACAAGCCCCCGTCGTAAACCCTGAACGTAGTTCATTACGATGCTTTGAGCGTTTCACTTGAGTAATCACGCACCATCTCCTACCTGAACGGCCTCTTGATTCATGCTGCACCCTCGATATTCGCGGTAGAAACAGGCACTAACCGGCCTTGTTGCAAACAATATTCTTGCGATACAAGCTCAGAACGAAATTGCTTATCGTGACTGACAATGATCATTGGCAACTGGCAGTCATGCAGAATTTCTAACAACCGTTGCTTGTTCTCCTGATCCAAGTCATTGGTGGGTTCGTCCAGGAGCAGAACCTCGGGCTCCATCACCAACACGGCTGCCAAGGCCACCAAGCGTTTCTGGCCACCGGACAACTGATAACTGACACATTCTGCCAAGTTAGCAATACCAAGCTGACTGAGTATCGCAATGGCTTTCTGGCGAGCTTCAGCTGCGCTAAACCCTTGGTTCAAAGGGCCAAAACAAACATCATCAATCACAGTCGGGCAAAACAGCTGATCATCAGGATCCTGAAAAACCAAACCAATACGAGTCCGATACTGTCTGTACTTGACTTCATTGAGTCGATTTTTGCTATAACAACTCTCGCCAAACAGACGAACGTTGCCCTTGTCAGCAGGCAGTAGTCCCATGATCAATTGAAGCAGAGTGCTTTTACCGCAGCCATTACTCCCGGTTATTGCTATTCGATCGCCACCTGACAAACTGAAATCTAGCTGCTCGGCACAAATATTCCCGTTAGGGCGTGAGTAGCTCAGTTGTTCGAGGGCAATTAATTCACTCATGACCACTCCTGAATAGGCAATATGCTAACTAGCCAACTCACAGCGATATCGCCATGAAAAATCAGGGCAACAATGATGAGGTACCCGCCAAGATAACGTTTGTCACGAGCAGACAAGGGGACCGGCGGAGTCTGTGGGAAACGTCCATTGAAACCACGACATTTCATTGCCAGCCAAATCCGATCGGCACGATCCAACGCCCTTACCAGCATCATGCCAAACAGGTAGCCATAACTGCGCCATGTGTGTAGCGAACTATCAGGCTGGAATCCCCTGGCCTTCATGGCTTGGTGTAATCGCTTAAATTCCAACTGCATAACACTGATATAGCGAATACTTAGCTGCATTATCAGCACCAATTTATACGGTATCTTCAGCTCGGCGAGTGTATAGCTCAAACTCATTGCATTTAGCCCCGCACACTGGGCCATTAAGGTAATAACAAGGATATTTGCCTTAAGCAAAATCATTGCTGCCAGAGTCATGCCTTCTCGGGTCACCGCCATCTCACCGACATGAAATGCGACCTCTCCCGGCTCGGTAAACGGCAGTAAAATAACGGTAAACACGATAAAACCATCAACGGCAGCAAGACGTTTAAATCCAGAACAAAGCCCGACAAGGCTGTGTTGCCATAGGTGAAATGCCAACAGCCCATATCCAAACAGAGGCGCCCATTGCTTGTTCATCACCACCGCAGCTGCAATAACTATCGCCAGCAACAGCCGCACTCTTGGGGCAGCATTAACTGATGACATCTGTGCCGATGATGTTGCAAGCAAGGCGTCTATCATTGGCGACGAGACCGATAGAGAACAAACAACCCGAACAGACCGAAGATATATCCGATCCCACCCAAGATATCGTGAAGGCGTACTTTCGCCTCATATTGGTCAAGTTGCTCACGCAAAGGACGAATGGCTTTCGCTACTGCCTGCTCTACCTGAGCTTTCGAAAGAGTACTATCAACAGGTTTTTGTGGCAGTGAAGCTTCCGGTCCAGAAGGATCAACAACGGTACCCGTATCGCTTTCTTCGACGGAAAATTCACTCGCCGAAATGTTATAAGTAGCGACATGGCCCTGACCGGCATCAGCGCGGATTTGATAATCCCCAACCGCTAATGCTTCAAAGCGAAACAGCCCTTCCTCATCACTATGAGTGGTTGCTACAACTTTCTGGTCAACAAGCAACTCGACGGTTGAATCAGCAGCCATTTGGCCATTTGTAAAATAGGCTTCGCCTTCAATGGCCTGCCCTTCAACCCAGGAAAAAGCCTTCATCCTGTGGGCGTAGGCGCTGGTTGAACTAACGGCTATCAAACTGGCACTCAACATAACCAAACCGGCAACATCTGCTACTAAGCGGCAAGTCGGAATTAAATATTTCATGATAAATTCTGTGGCCTCACTGATAGGAAAACATTGCAAGGGACGGTCGAACCTTACAAAGCAGCTTTAGCGCAAATGCTGATACGACACCCTCGATAACAGCAACAGGCAAGTGCCCTATCACTACTAGCTTGGCACTGGTGATAAACCCTTCACCTGACAGGGCCAGCGATAAAGCGACAAACAAGGCCGTTAGCAACACCGCACCAAAACCGGCGGCAAACCCAAGAGCTACTGCAGGGAGCCGCCCCAGCCAAGGCCTGACGACTAAACCGATAACAATGGCCGGCAAAGCAATGTTGAGGCAATTGACCCCAAGGACAATAAGCCCGCCAAAACCAAAAAAGACGGCCTGGAGCACTAAGCCGATCAGCACGACAGGAAATGCAGCCCCCCCTAACAACAGGCCTATCAGACCATTAAAGATCAGATGGACGCTCGTCGGGCCTAGTGGGATATGAATCAAGGAGGCAACGAAGAAGCACGCGGCAAGTACTGCTGCCTGAGGTAACTTGTCGTCGGACAGGCCGCGCAAACCAAACCCGGTTCCCAGCACAGTAATAGTAATACCGCTAGCCAGCACCGGAGTTGAAAGAACGCCATCTACAATATGCATTCTTGGCTCCTAATTCTTGGTCGCCAGAATGAATATTTGTAATCCTTGACGTTGCGCGAGACAAAGCCGCGATAACAATACGAACCTAATGGAGCAAGGGAGATAGAGGTCTAAAGTAAAGTTCCGTTTCATATCAAATGCACACTTAAGCGTTAAGTTAACTTTGCACTAGATATCAGGCAGGAGAAAACGATTGATAACACAGACGTGAGATCAACCCTTCATCACTGAGTATTCCCGCCCAGTATCTAGAAGCATGTTTTGATAGCAGGTTTCCTGGCTTGCGTATAACAACGTATTACCTTCCTTCCCGAATAATCAGTGGTTCAAGGTAACACTCAACGCTTACAGTTGCGGGTACAGCTCAGGCCTTTAACCTGATTCCCTCTTAGCCGATTAAGGCACTATCATTAAAGCTGTGACAGTTAAGCACTTTTTATAAAAATGGCACATGATACAAATCAAAGTCGGCAAACTTAGATAAGTACTATTGTGATTACTAACATTAATAGAGACGGACTAACGAGGTTGAATTGCATTGGTTGTAGACTCGACAACATCATCAAAGAATGCAGTGACATCTTCTCGATTGAGCCAATTCGGTTTGAGCCTAAAATCACTCCAGTCCGACAGTTGCTGCCAGGTATCATTCCAGGGCGGGCTATGAATCACAAGCACCCCTATCAGCAGAAACTGAATAGCACTAATCACCGGATTACGGTTCGAACATAACTTGAATGCCGAGCCAAATGACATTTTTATTTTTCGGTTAGCAAGATCGACGCTGTATGCTTCATCAAGCAGTAAATGTACAAGGCTTCCACCGAATAAAAAGAGCCCTGATAACCAACTCGTTATTTCACTGTAGCCGAGCAAATAAACAAGGGAAGCGCAGCCTAAACCGGAAACACTAATGAATGCCAATGAATGGCAGCAACCTCTGTGTACGGTCACTTTTTCTAGCAAGGCTTTTAGGTTATGCCGGATGGTCAGATAGCAAAAAAGCGCATATACAATCAACTCCAGCATTGAGACCAATCGGTAAATATGGCCAACAAAACTGAATGTGATCATTCCGCCGAAAAATCGAAACAAAGTACTCATCGAGGTGGAGTTGTCTGAATCAATATCCGGCAACAATCCACCCATGGTGCCAAGAAACATCAGCCATAAGGCAGTGATCGGTACGATATGCCCAGCCGATAATAATGCGGTAGCCGCCAAACTGCTGGTTAGCGCGGCTGATCCAAGATGCACATTGAAATTAGCCACAAATATTCACGCTAAACAAGGTTGTTGAATACTTATCAGTCTAGTATTACTGACCAACAACTCTTGCCTCTTTAACTGGATAAATAACCAGTATTATGTCTTATTTCTTTTCGACATCAACGAAAATCCTAAACTTCAGGCATTTAAGTGGCCAAGTGACGTTTTTTTGAGCGCAATTAACACTATGCTGACTTTCGCCTAGATCCAGCGACGCACTTTTCCTTTATACAGTACAAACTCATTGTGAAACTGTGCTTCGAGAAACCGCTCTTCCGGTTCAATCTGGAAACGGTTCATATAAAGAATAAAGCCCACACAAAGAACCAGCGAATAAGCGCTTTGCAAAAAGACGCCATAACCAACGAGCATTAACAGAAAACCCAGATACATTGGATTACGAGTCACTCGGTACACGCCACTGTTTACCAATGTAGATGCGTCCTGCGGCTCCATTGGGTTAACCGTAGTCCTGGCTTTACGAAAAGCCAACACCCCAGAGACAGCAACGAGGGCCCCGAGAATAACAATAACCACTGCAGCGATTGTACTGCCATTAGCAAATAGTGCTTGTTTAGGTAACTGCATTGATAGCAGCCACATTCCAATAGCAAATACTCCCATCAGCACCACAGGCGGTATTTTTAATTCAAGTTCCCTCATAGTCCTCTTCCATGATCATGGCAATATAGCTTGCGCTCAGTTTAAAATTTCCATTCCAATCGCGACTGCAGAGACGATCCCAAAAAACCAGGCACTCATTGTCAGTTCCTCATAAGCGATGACAATATACTTGTTTTTCTCGTGAATTACCTCCGAGAGCTGTTCTATCGCTTCGTGGTAGTAATTGAGAATAGATTGCTCCCTGCTTGCGATATCAAGCTCGGCTAGATGTAACGTTATTTCACGCCCCTTGGGGAGTTCGGTATTCCTGTCAATTTTCAGCGCCAGTAATGCATGCCCCCAGGCACAGACAATAGAAAACAATGCCAGCAGCAATGCCAACAGCTTAATCCATTCAATAGGTAACGAGGGCTGAAAGAGACTATCACTCTTAATCACAGTTACCGTGCCAAGCGCAGCGATAATCGTCGTTAAGAATGCCAGCAATCTTGAACACTGACTCTCACAGTAAACAAGTCGAGCCAGTTCTTCTGTATACCTGTCTTTTAGATAGTCTATCGTTTCAATGACATGGCCTCCACCTTAACGAAGAGATAACAGCTACCACTTAAACATAGACTACAACCCCTAACTCACTTCAAGGTATGTACAGGAGAGATTTATTCACAGCGACAGGGTTTGTTCTACAGTTAATTGCATTCAGGGACGAATCTAATGAGTAACAATGGAAATATCTGAAACCGTCGGTTATGTGGCTTCTCTGCTGGTAGGATTGTCACTGTTAATGGGGGATATGAAAAGACTGAGATATATCAACGGGATGGGATGCCTGCTGTTTGTCATCTATGGCTGGCAGCTAGGCGCTTATCCCATAGTGTTCATGAATAGCTTCTGTATCATCGTCAACCTTTACCATATTCATAAACTCTCAACAAAAACGCCCGGCTAATCCGCCAGGCGTTGTCGCTATTGATTTGCAGCCTGTCGCAGAAATTCAAGCCTCTGTTGCTCTTCCGGACTTGGCGAATAGGGCTCCTGGCTGAGCGCCGATAAATCAAACGGGGCCAGAGGGATTGTGTCTTGTTCGCTGATCCCGTAACTAGCCTTTTCACCAGGGAAGCCGGACATTTTTTCAATGACCCAATCCTTTAGCAGATATAAACCGTCCGTTCCTGACAGTACGCTGTGGTGGGCCTTTAGCACTAGCTCTTCAGTGCCTTCTGCCAGCTTGGACTTTCCGTTCAGTGCCGCTATTACATCACCCTGCTGGCTATATAAATTAGCACGCACTCGGTATATTCCGCTCTGCTTGACCTCCAACTGCACAGGGATCAGCATATCAGCCGCTTCAGATGTCGGAGCCCCGACAGAGAGCAAAAGGGCTGACGGCACGAAAAAATTAAAGTCCGTCGTCAATATGTCACTGCCCTGTTCGAAATCAATGGTCGCTTTAATTCGAATTTCCTGCGGCCAGTCCTCGCTCGTCTGAATCACTAACGTTTTATTATCAGTTTGTTCAACCGCTAACACCTGCTTTGAGGTTGGCTCATAGAACTCATAATTGATATTGCTAACCGCCAGCTTGGTATTTAATGACACGACGACAGGTTCCGGGTAGAAAAACCGAAACTTGGTCAGTGAGATTGAAGCCGTATGAGCCCCATCTAACACCGGCACATCAACGACATTATAGTAATTGGGCTCCAGATAGCTTTTGTTTGATGCTGTAATCGGCTTTGAGTAAGGGGGATATTGAATTTCAGCCTCATAGGCATTTGAAATCTGGGCCAACTGTCGGGTCACTGATTCTAGTTCGGGATCGCTATTTTCCTTTTCGGCAGAACGAGGTTCGACACTTTGATTAGCCGGGGTTGTTTTTTTTCCACCAGAATCAATCACTGACGCTGTCGCACTATATTCTGCTGCCGCATCACTTTGCCCTGTTTCAGACATTGCCGAAACAAGCTGATGTTCATCCTTTGATGGTTTTGTCATCCAGTATGCCAGTATTGATGCCCCGACAATCACCGCGATAGCAATATGCTTGTTATAATTCATAAAGGTTTCGCAATCAAAAATATGCTCAATCAGACAGCAGAGGGCAAGTTAGCCCTCTGCTGTCTGAATATTAGTTGAGTAAATCAACTGCCAGCTGTGACATTGTCACTTTGTCAGAACCATCAACATAACGATAATAGTTCCCTGTCAGCCAATACTTTTCATCTGTCGTACTCACTGTCAGCGTCTTACCATTTGTCAGTGTCGCGTGCTGGTTTGCTGCTGTAACCTGCCCGCTATGTGTATTGGTAATCAACCCACCATGGCTGTAGCCGTCTCCCATAAGCAACGGATAATGATCGGGCATGAAATCACTTACACCGCTTGATTGCGTGGCCAGCTTGCCATCATAGGCAACATTGGTCGAACAACTATTAAAGTCGCCGGCCTGGCTCGCGCCACATGTAGAATGGCTGGCAACGACACCGTCATCATGACCGGGCAAAAATCCTGCGGTTAAGTTGAAATAGTCCGAGCCATCGCCGGTAAAACGAACCCTTGGGATCCTGCCATCAGGTATCGGGGCCAATTGACGGGCATTCGCTACTTTTAGATCATTCAGCACCCCGGTATTTGAGCTAGTCGGGATTTCACCCAACCACAACTTAATCGCTGACTTAAGCGCACCGTTAACCCATCCGCTTCCCTCGGCCACATTGATCGCCAAATCACCAAGCTCCGAACCTCCTCCGGCACCGGCAAAATCGAAGGTCGCCAGAATATTCAGCGGCTGTAGGCCAGCATTTTCCAGCCAGTTCGCCTGGTTATCCAGCATATAGCGCGCAACAAGATCACCGGTTGAGTGAGTCACAAAAATACAGCCATTGCGGCATGTCTGATTTTTCGATAGCTCCTGCAACTTCGGCCAGATATAATCTGACGAAATCTTACCCGCAACCCTTTCCTGAGACGGCCAGTCAATGCGATCATCTGCTTTTGCAAGCCAGAAATCGCGCCAATAATCAGCCCCTTCCTGTTCGACGCCCTGACGATCGGGTTTTGTTTGCAATTGATCAGCCTGAAAACCGTGGATCAAAATGATAGGGTGCTCACCAATTGCCGCATTCGCAGAAAATGAGAGCGTAGCCAACGCTGCTAAGATACTCTTAGTTACTGTCTTCATTGTTATCATTTCCGTTGCACATGGAACAATGAAGAGTAGAAGCTCTAATTTAGTTCATCAAATATGATGTCTGACCAGTGTCGAGTAATTGTAAAAAGATCACGTTATCAATAACTAAAGTAAGCATGATTGATGTGGCAAATATTACCCATCAACCGGGCAGGCCGGCGTATTCAATACCAGTTGATAAAATCCCAAGTCCAGCCAACGACCAAATTTAAATCCGGCTTGCTGAATCGTCCCCGAATGAGTGAAACCCAGCTTTTGGTGCAAATAAATACTGCCTTCATTCTCCAGATCAATAGCACCAATAATGACATGATAGTTTTGCTGCCTGGCACGCTCAATAAGCTCTATCATTAATGCTTTGCCAACTCCCCTTCCCCTGAAGTCCGGGTGAAGATACACAGAGTGCTCAACCGTGTATTTAAACGCAGGCTGTTCGCGGAATCGTCCATAGGTGGCAAATCCCATCAACTGGCCATGTTCATCTATCGCCCCGATTACCGGATAATCGGCTTCTTCCTTGGTTGTAAACCATGACACCATGTTATCTATTGTTCGCGGCTTATAGTCATAGAGCGCTGTTGAGTGCAAAATCGCATCATTAAGAATGGTTAAAATCTCATTTGCATGAGAGTCAAAATTGCAGCTAATAAACTTCATATCCTTGATTAATGTTCCTTTGTTATGTATTCCCTTATCGCACTCAAGCTATCACCCATAATTCCATACGGTCAACCCGCTTTTCACTGATAGGCTTTTTTAGGTTATGTGGCTTTCGTTGCCCATTGAAGAAACAAGGCCACCGAAAACGGTGAAACCAGCACGCCGCCAATACCGATTAAGCTGCTGATTGCCAGTGCAAATCTTGATCACATCATCAATACAAATAATTGCAATGTACTAATGCATCATTGATTCTTATATTAATAACAATGACACCAGTGAGGATAATCCATGGAGCGGGTTCAATACTGGGTAAAAGAAATGCTGGAAGCCGGCCAATCAAGTGACGACCTCAACCGAATCGTCCGTAGTATCGGTCAATATCTAGGTGCAGATATAAGTCTGTTATTCCTTGGGGCTCCTCCCCATAAAGGCCAGCAATGGATCCTCCATCACGGCATTGATACCAGCGACTTTGATTTTTATCTACGGCACTCTCGAGATGATATTTATCTACAGCATTATCTCGGCCAGTCACTATCAGGTAGCATGATAGCCTTACAGGAAATGTTGCCCATCAAGCAAATTAGTGACAACTGGTTTCTTGAAGAAATGATTCCTCGGATGGCTGTTGATTATTCAGTCAGCGGAATTTTTCCCATTTCAGACGGAAAAATATTATCGCTTAGTTTTCATCGTTATAATCAACCGTTTTCCTACAAAAGCCAGCAGCTCATGCAGCAACTGCTAGAAATGCTCGCTCCATGGGGACAGTTTTTCATCGCCCGCAACACTCTTGAAAACCTCTATGGCTCAGCACCTATATCCAGAGGAATGTTGAAGCTTCCCAGCACGCTCACCCAGGCTGAACATAATGTCGTCTCACTGCTTGCTCAAGGCTATGATGGCAGTGAAATAACCGCTATTCGCGGCGTATCGAAAGAAACAACGAAGTCGCAGATCAAAAGTATCTTGCACAAAACGGGCTGCCGCCATCAAAATCAGCTGATAAATCAGATTTACTGTGGGTTTGAAAAGTAAAATTATCTAAGCTAACAAGCTGATAGTAAAAGCATAAATGAAGCAACCCTTGTATACTGATTACTGTATATCTTTAATTAATCTCCCAACACGGATCTTGCGATGGAAGCAGAACAGCTAGAAATACTTAGTTTTATCAGCCAGTTCCCTCCTTTTGATAACTTACCAGAAGAAAAACAAAAACAGGTAGCGCTACAAATCGAGGTCTCCTATTACCGAGCCGGTAGTATGATTTTCAACTTAGGCGATGAAATTCACGACCTATTTCTGATCCGTAGCGGTGCTGTCGAAATTTACCGACGAAAGGGCGAGCTCTATAACCGTATTGACGAAGGGGATCTTTTCGGCCAAATGGGCCTGTTGATGAACAACCGTGTCCGTATGCCAGCAAAAGCAATTGAAGACACACTGGTATATTGTATTCCTGAGCACATGTTCAACAGCCTATATGATGAATTCGATACCTTCGCCGACTTCGTCGAAGTCGAAGACAGTGCCCGGCTCCGTAATGTCGTCTCCACTCATACCGATGCCAACGATCTCACCACATCCAAGGTCCGAACCCTCTTGACTCGCGATCCATTTCTCATCGCAAAGGACGAGTCAATTCAGGTCGCCGCGCAAACCATGGCTGAAGAAAGTACTTCTTCCCTATTGGTTACCGACCCTGAAGCTTCTATTGATGATGAAGACAGAGACCACCTTGTCGGCATTATCACCGACAGAGACTTATGTACGCGCGTTCTTGCCATGGGAATTGATGTTTCAACCCCGGTATCAGAGGTGATGACTACTGAGTTAATCAGCCTCGATCATAACGCGTATGTATTCGAAGCAATGCTTACCATGTTGCGCTACAACGTACACCACCTTCCGGTGCTGCGTAACAAACATCCAATCGGGGTTATTGGACTGACTGATATTGTACGTTACGAGTCGCAAAATAGCCTGTTATTGGTCAGTACCATTTTCCAACAACAAAGTGTCGAAGAGTTGCAGGTGTTATCAGAACAAGTTAAAGACTGTTTTGTTCGCATGGTCAATGAAGATGCTAACTCCCATATGGTGGGCAGTGCAATGGCTGTAATTGGCCGCAGCTTTAAGCAACGCCTGCTCGAGCTTGCCGAAGAGATTCAAGGCCCGCCGCCCATCCCTTACTGCTTCCTCGCGCTTGGCTCAATGGCCCGAGACGAGCAACTGATCGTTACCGACCAGGATAATGCGCTTATTCTGGACAATAGCTACGATGAAAAACGGCATGGTGAGTACTTTGCCAATCTCGCTAAGTTTGTCTGCGACGGACTTGCTGCATGTGGTTACAGCTACTGCCAGGGTGACATCATGGCTACCAACCCTGAATGGCGTAAAACACGTAAGGAATGGGAAGAATGCTTTGGTGAATGGATTGATAACCCCAAGCCAAAGGCATTATTAAATAGCTCGATCTTCTTTGACCTCGATGGTGTCTGGGGACGGGTGAAGTGGGCCGAGCAACTCAATAGCTTTATCATTCGAAGAGCCAGAAAGAATAACCGCTTCCTGGCCTGCCTTGCCCGCAACGCCATCAGCCGCACGCCACCACTTGGCTTTTTCAAAGATTTCGTGATGGAGAAAGACGGTCGCCACAACAACTCGATTAACCTAAAGCGCCGCGGTACAGCACCACTTGCCGATCTGATCCGTGTTCACGCTCTCGCCGTCGGTTCGCGTTCACAAAATTCATTCGAACGACTGGATGACATCATTGAAGCAGGAATACTACCGAAAGGACGCGGTCAGGATCTTCGGGATGCCATGGAGTTTATCTATATGGTTCGTATACGCCACCAGGCGCTTGACGTCGAAGCCGAGACCGAACCGGACAATAGTATCGAACCTGAAAACATGTCTGACTTTGAGCGAAGAAACCTCAAGGCTGCATTCCAGATCCTCAGTAATGCTCAGAACTTCATCAAGTTCCGGTATCAAGGCAACAGACGATAATGACTAAAGAAAAAAGGCAAAGACCCCTGCTTGCCAATACCAACACACCTGACTGGCCAACGTTTTTTGCCACGCTGGCTGGACAGGCGAAAGACTCTCGTCTGCAACAGTATTACTCTGCTGGCATGATCAGTGGCGAGACACCACTAAAAGACGTCCCTTTTGTCGCACTGGACTTTGAAACAACCGGGCTTGATCCTAAAACCGATGAAATCATCAGTATAGGGTTGGTCCCCTTTAGCCTTCAGCGTATTCGTTGCAGGGAGTCGGCACACTGGGTCGTGAACCCACACCGTCCTCTTGATGAAGAATCGGTTGTAATCCATGGTATTACCGACTCTGATGTCAGTGGTGCGCCAGATCTGCTGCGCATCCTGGAGAGAGTACTCGATGCCCTTGCCGGGAAAATTGTTGTCGTACACTATCAGAAAATTGAACGAGAGTTTATGAACAGTGCGTTAAAGGCCCGGCTTAGCGAAGGTATTCACTTCCCTGTCATCGACACCCTAGCACTGGAATCGGCATTTCAACACCGCCAACTTGGTGGTTTCTGGAACCGATTACAGGGCAAAAAACCAGGCTCAGTGCGTCTCGGGAAAGCACGACAGCGTTACGGGCTACCAACCTATCAACCCCACCATGCACTCACTGATGCTCTGGCAACAGCGGAGCTTTTGCAAGCACAGATTGCCTATCACTTTGATCCCGATACGCCGGTATCGGAGATTTGGTTGTAAAAAAACGCCGCTATATTAGCGGCGTTTTTATAATCACTATGCTTAGCTATTAGCGATAACGTTCTGTACGGAAGCCCATAATCAAGCTTACACACATCAGTAACAGGATAATGGTAAACGGTAGCCCCGTTGAAATCGCACCCGCCTGAAGCGCTTCAATTGCCTGCGTACCGCCTACATACAGCATCACAGCAGCAATAGCACCCTCGATAGTCGCCCAGAAGATTCGCTGTGGCATTGGAGAATCCAGCTTACCACCCGCGGTGATGTTATCGATAACCAGTGAACCGGAGTCAGAAGAAGTAATAAAGAACACCATCACCAGCACAATTGCGATAATCGACAATACATTGCTGAAAGGCAATGCTTCAAACATCTCATACATAGCCAATGGAACTGACGTCAGACCGTTTTCACCCAGGACACCAACACCGTTAATAACCTGATCAATCGCCTGACCGCCAAAGACTGACATCCAAAGAACAGTAACAAATGTCGGTACAATTAGCACAGCAATCAAAAACTCACGAACAGTACGGCCCTTAGAAACACGCGCAATGAACATACCAACGAATGGTGACCAAGAAATCCACCACGCCCAGTAGAACACAGTCCAACCATGCATCCAGGTTTCATCTTCACGACCATGAGGGTTACTTAGAGCAAAGAAGTTCTCGGCATAGCCTGAGATAGTTGTTGGGATGGTCCCCATTGAGACAGCAAAGCCCACCAAAGCAACAAACACCAATAGCGCAACCGCCACCAGCATATTAATGTTACTGAGTAGTTTTACCCCGCCGTCGATACCACGAGCTACTGAGAACACAGCCAGCAGAGTTACAATAGCAATTACGCCGATCTGCAACGTAATATCACTCTTGAAGCCCAGGACATGCTCAATACCACTTGCCGCCTGCTGTGCACCCAGACCCAATGATGTTGCCAAGCCAAATAATGTCGCCAATACGGCAAAAACATCAACAATATGACCGGCCCATCCCCAGACACGATCGCCTAGCAGTGGGTAGAAGATTGAACGAATAGAAAGAGGCAAGCCTTTGTTGTACGCAAAGAAGGCCAGAGATAATGCAACTACGCCATAGATAGCCCAAGGATGGAATCCCCAGTGATACATGGTTGCCCCCATCGCCAGCTTAGCAGCTTCGGGAGTATTAGGCGTCACACCGAGCGGAGTTTCATACCAACCTGTGTAGTAGGCTACCGGCTCGGCAACACTCCAGAACATCAGGCCAATACCCATGCCAGCGGCAAACAGCATTGATAGCCAAGATACACGTGAGTAATCCGTTTCAGCATCCTGACCACCAATACGAATTTTCCCGTATGGTGAGAAGATCAAAGCCAGGCAGAAGATGACAAAAATATTTCCTGACCAAATGAACAGCGCATCGAAGTTATTTATGATGCTATTTTTCACCCCGTTCAGAGCTGTCTTTGCCGTTGCCGGATCACTGATCAAAACAGCAACCAAAAACAGGGCGATCAGGCCAGCACTCGTACCGAATACCGGATTGTGAACGTCAAAACCCCATTTTTGGATGTTGTCTTGTCCAACTGTGTAATCAGTATTTTCTATACTGTATTTATCATGTTTACTCATCATTTAATCCTACTTGGCACAACTTCTGCCAAGAATACTTAGTCCTATAAATAATATGTAACTGCGTAGATCAAATCATTTATGTGGTTGAAGTGTCAAGTTTAATTGGAAATTACTGTAAAGTGGACAAGAAGCAACCAACAATTCTTGTTTACTTAGATAATTATTAACCATAGCAACAAAATAATATTTCGTGTTCTAATCAATTAGCAATAACTGCTGCTTTTTTGCACCCAAAACAACAATAAAATTGCCCCGGAGAAAGGGCCAGGCAGAAAGCCCTAAAACGAAAGAACGGCCTTAAGACCGTCCTTGTAAAGAAAGTTAGGATGGAAGGATACACAGCCCAAAAGGTTCAAGTAATTGCTCTTGCTGCCAGTCGCAGATCATGACCCCTTTCAACTTCACTTTTCTCAGATCCAAACCTGCCAGATCTACGTGACACAAGTTACACTCCTCGATGACAAATTGGCCCCACTGTTCTTCGGAAAACTCACAACGACTTAAGTCAGAGCCCTTTAAAGAAGCATTCATTAGATTGGCACCATTCCAGCGATTTTCGAACAAATCACATTTCTCCAAACGCTGATTCTCAAAATTCGAATATGACAGGTTGCACCCGGTAATGTATGCAGAGGAAAAGTAAGTATTATGAGTGATGTAATTGCAAAAATTAGCTCGCGAAAAATTACAGCCCTTCATGTTACAGGATCTAAATTCAATACCCAGACAGTGCGCACCAGTAAACAACGCCATGCTCAAATCACAGTCATTAAAGCTGGCATCTTTTAGTTGCGCATACTCGAACCGACAGCCTTCAATATCACCAGGCTCAATGAATCGACAATTGGTGAATTTAGCATCAGTTAAATCAGCTCGAACAAAACTACACCGATAGAAATAGCATTGATTGAACACCGAGCCGGCAAGGTCCGTATTCGAAAAGTCTTCCTCAGTAAATGTTGAACCGGAAACGTTCATCTTTCTCTCTCATCGCTAAAATTTGGTATAGCTTACTAAGATAAACAGATGAAAATCTAGAAAAAACACCTTTCAAAACCTATATTTTTAAAGCCTTTATTATCACCCCCTAGAGAGCACTGTAAGACACACAGAGCTACGTTCCCTAATCCATCGAACGGCGCCGTTAAAAACAGAAAGGTGCCAATCAGAATTGACTGACAAGGCTTTAATAGCACAAACACTTTCTAATGACTTATAACGACAAAAACAGACATAAGAAACTCACGCTTACTTAACAAGCGCCGCCAAGACAAAATCAACTAATGTTCGCGTTTTTAAGGGTAATTGCTTGCTCTTATATAACAAATGAACGGGCATGGCTTTCGGCCGCTCGTCCTTAAGTACTTCGATCAAAGCTCCGTCACCGAGAGCTTCCGAGAGAATAAGACGCGGTTGAAGAACCACTCCCGCTCCTTTTTCTGCTGCGACCTTCAAGGCCTGCCCGCTATTGGATAGTAGCCGTGTATGCTGCCTGTCAAAAGCATGAGTTTCGATCCCCACGGCAAGCTGGGGCTGAATATCGCTATAACTAAAGCCCAGACAATGATGATTCACCAAATCGGCCTGCGAAACAGGCTCTCCCTTGTCCGATATATAATCGGGTGACGCGGCAAACAACATTTCATAATCCGGCAATCGCCTAGCTATCAACGTTGAGTCGGCAAGCTCCCCCACTCTGAATACGATGTCGAACCTTTCGTGCATCGGATCGATCCTTGCGTTATCAACCACCAACTCAATGTTGATATCGGGGAACTGATGCAGGAAGTCTGCTAGCAAAGGAGCCAATACCAGATTGCCGTAAGTAACTGGCGAATTAATCCTTACCGTTCCTTTGGGCTTATTTTCGATTGTCTGAAGATTGTTTTCAGCATCTGCAATATCACTCAGAATCCTTTCGCACTCGATAAGGTAGATTTGTCCGGCCTCAGTTAAAGACTGCTTTCGAGTTGTACGGTTTAACAGCTTGACCCCAAGCAAGGCTTCTAATGACTTAACATGTTTGCCAATCATTGTTGAGGATAGCGAAAAATGCGTTGCGGCTTTGGCAAAGCTACCGTTTTGCGCCACATAGACAAATACCTGCATGTTCTTCAATTTGTCCACATTAACAACCTATAGTTTATAAACTTCAAACCAGATCATTGTTTATCAACCACAGGGAGTCAATTAAATTAGTTATGCCGTTCAATTACCCAACATGACTTTCTTATGCTGTCTGAAATGTTCAAACAAGGTCTGTTCATTACCGCAGAGCTTCATATTAAACCTGACGTTGACTTAGATAAGGCCATCTGCGCGATTCACCAGTTTTGCGATGAGATGAACAATGAGCCGGGATGCACTTTTGCTTTGGCTCTCCAAGATCAAATAGAACCCAGAAAAATCATATTTTGGGAACGTTATGAAGACCGCGCCGCTTTTGAGCAACATTTTCAAGCCGACCATACCCAACGGTTTATTGATGCAGGGCTAACTGATTTGGTTCAGGCATTCGAATCTAAACTACTCATCAAGGAGCAATAAGCATGTCTCATACATTACAATGGGGGATCCTGGGAACAAGCTTTATCTCGGGCGTCATGGCTGATGCCATTCATAAAGAGGGTAATACCCGTATTCATGCTGTCGCTGGACGAACCCTCTCAACACTAGACCAATTCGCACAAGACCATGATATCGCAACGGTAACATCAGACTTCGATGCTGTTATCAATGATAGCAATGTCGATATTGTCTATATTGCCCTGCCTAACCACCTGCACCATGAATACATCATCAAAGCAGCCAATGCAGGTAAGGCAATCTTATGCGAAAAGTCACTGTCTGTTGATATGACAAATACGGCCGAGGCACTGGCTGCTGTCGAGCAGAACAACGTGTTCTTTATGGAAGGCTTGATGTACCTGCATCACCCATTCACCGGCAAGATCCTGGAAGTGCTCGACAGTGGCATCATTGGTGAAGTACGTTCAATTCAAGGCCATTACTGCGCTTCCATTGCTCAGTTTGTCAATCCGGGCAGTAAAGGTGCACTGTACAACCTTGGCTGTTACCCAGCCTCACTGCTTCACCTCGTGATGCAGCACAGCTTTGGTAACCAAGTTTTCGACAATTATACCCTTACAGCCCATGGTCGCCGGGGGAGTGACGACAATATCTGTGAATCTGCAGCAACACTTCACTTCAACAATGGTGTTGTCTGCCAGCTTCATACGGCAGAAGATTACGGCCTGCAAGCCGGCTTTACCATCCTCGGTACCAAGGGGTGTATACAGCTAAAATCAAACCCGTGGCTGCCAGAGGCTACTGGCAATCAGCTCATCATCCAAAAGTACGAACAACAGGAAGAGATTGTTGAAATTGATGCCGACGGCGATGCTTTCCTTTACCAAGTACGAAAGACCCGAGAATACCTCGAAGCAGGTCTGAAACAAGCCCAGCGCCCGGCAGCACTACCCACTGACTCCTACCAAATTATGGAGTTACTGACTCGCTGGGAACAAGCCACCGTCTGTAAGTAGTAGTACCAGATAGCAATCATGCCCGATGCACTTTCGCATCGGGCATGAACATTTAACCATGTTGATTTAGTAATCTATGCTTGGCTTGGCGTCGATATCTCCAACACGATACATTCCTGCTCACACAAAAAAGGACCATGAATTTCACCGGGCAGTCGATTGGCATAATGGCCCTGCTCTAACCAGGTGCCGTTTGTCTGATCATAAAGTCGACCGGATACAATAAACACCTCTTCGGGGTAATCATGACGATTTCGACCAAACGGTGTGGTATCTGCCCCCGCCTTGAAGCGGGTCAAACGAGTATAGTCACCCGTTGAATCATCCATGCTTAATGTCACTTGCTCTATCATGCCATCGGTTCCATCAAGCACTTGCCAACGGTTGCGACTCGATTCCGCCAGAACATTCCAATATTTTACTGCCCGCTTTGTCATAGGCTAGCCTCCCTGCTTTTTTTACTCACTGCTATATAACAAATGTAGAGCAAAAATCTTCAACTACCCTAACTAAAACCAAGATGGTGAACAGCGTCTCACTTAAAAGTGATTATACTAGGCCTAGTCCGCTACCAAGTCATGCCATTCGTCATGCTTGGTGATGTAGTTACTGATATAGCCGCAAACAGGCAAAACCTTATAACCTTCGTCCCGAATTCTAGTAAGCACCGTCTCCATCAATATTTCACCAATCCCCTGCCCTCTGAGTGAAGAAGGAACTTCAGAGTAGTTGAGGTGAAGCACGTTACCTTCAAGGCTGTAGGTGATCAATGCGTAGGTATCTTTGTCGAGCTCCATCCGGTATTCATGCTTTACCGTATCGTGCTCGAGTGGGTAATCCTTCTTGGTTGTCATTTCTGCTCTGCCTTTTGATATTTGACCCACCTCTGCCTCAATGACAGCTCTTTGGCTCTGGTCTACTTTGTCTGAAAATTTTTCTAATAGCCCTTGCAACTTAGGAGTGATGAAATTTCTGCAAAATGGCTTGTCCGGGTTGGAATAATAATAGTCCTGAATCTGCTCGCATGACGGCTTGAACGCCTCGAAATCGAGTACCCGGGTAATGACAGGCTGATCAAACTCAGCCTGTAATAACATGAGGCAAGCTTCAGCTTCTATTCCCTGCTCAGCGTTGTAAACATAGACAGCCGAACGATATCGGTCACGCAATACATGGTTCGATGTACAGCTATGGGTGTGCAAGTGGATTTGAATCAATGTATGCAGATCTATGATCTGCTCATCATAACTAACAACCACCCCTTCAGACGGCTCGTCATAGCCACAAGCACAGAGCCAGCCCTGCCTGACTTGCTCTACCCCTGCGAGTGAACGGAAAATAGCTTCAGTGCACCAATAACAGCTACCACCTAATCCAACTGTTGGCATATTCAGTCCTGTTTTGCCGCAGCTTCGTCATATACTTAATCGTAGAACCTCAACAGTAACTACATCTGAAGACAACTATGACATCATGTTTGCATTCAGGTACGATGAGCACCCGCATAAAAATGAATATATAAACATGGATAAAACACTGTTACTTAAACACATTGTAGATGAGCTTAAAACTGTCCACCAATCAGCGATAGATGCGGCTACGCGTGCATACGAAACGGCAACCGATGAGGAAAATGCCCCTGAGCACAAATATGACACCTTAAGTCTCGAAGCTTCATATCTTGCTCAAGGACAAGCTCAGCGGGTCGCTGAGTGTGAAGAAGATTTGTCTCTGTATGCCAAGCTTGATATCAAGCACTTCACAAGCGAAGATGCCATTGCCCTCGGCTGTCTCATCCACCTGGTCGACGACAATGATAACGATAAATATGTTTTTCTCGGGCCAGCTGCCGGCGGCCTGAAATTCCAGTTTTCAGGCAAAGAAATCATTATCGTGACACCCTCAGCTCCGCTTGGTCAGGCCTTAGCTGGCAGCCATGTTGATGACGACGTTGAAGTGCATATCGGCGGCGAACAGAAGGTCTTTGAAATCGTCGCGATTTATTAGTCACTAGATCCCGCCGAAGCAAAGATATTTAACATCGAGGAATTCATCCATCCCCTGCTTCGCCCCTTCACGGCCAAGCCCTGACTGCTTGACGCCACCGAAGGGGGCAACTTCGGTGGAAATAACCCCTTCATTGATCCCAACCATGCCGTACTCGAGCGCTTCTGCGACCTTCCAGATACGGCCAATATCACGACTATAGAAATAGCTAGCTAGACCATAGATAGTATCATTTGCCATTTCGATAAGTTCTTCGTCGCTGTTAAAACGAATAACCGGTGCGACAGGGCCAAATATCTCTTGTTTGACGATATCCATATCCTGTCTGACCTCAGTCAAGACAGTCGGAGAGACAAACAATCCCGATTGCTGAATATCTCCACAGGCAACCGTTGCTCCCTCTTGCTTGGCCTGGGCAATGATGTGTCCAATACTCTCTTTGGCCTTTTGCTCGATAACGGGTCCAATCACAACGCCATCATCTAGACCATTGCCCATCTTCAGAGCCTTGACGGCTGCAACAAACTTATCGACAAACGTCTCGTAGACGGAATCCTGTACATAGAAGCGATTGGCACAAACGCATGTCTGGCCGGCGTTTCTGAACTTGGAAGCAACGGCACCCTGAACGGCTTTGTCGATATCGGCATCATCAAACACGATAAATGGCGCATTGCCACCCAGTTCCATAGAAGTACGCTTAATGTCGTTGGCACATTGTGCTAACAACAAGCGTCCAACTTGAGTCGATCCGGTAAACGATAATTTTCTAATTTTCGGGTGGGTACAAAATACCTCGCCGACCATGGCGCTTGAAGCATTCACGACCAGCGTTAACAAATCACGGGGAATACCGGCCTGATAGGCCAACTCGGCAACGGCATAAGCTGACAAGGGGGTAAGGTTTGCAGGTTTGGCTATCATGCTGCAGCCTGCCGCCAGGGCAGGAGCCGCTTTACGGGTGATCATCGCGATAGGAAAATTCCAAGGGGTAATAGCCGCGGTTACGCCGATAGGTTGTTTGATCGTTGCAAGACGACGATCACTCATTGGTGCCGGAATCACATCACCGTATACCCTCTTGGCCTCTTCAGCAAACCATTCGACAAAAGACGCACCGTAGGCAACCTCTCCCATTGCTTCGGTCAGCGGCTTACCTTGCTCCAGGGTCATAATGCGGGCCAGATCACGCTGATTATCCATCATCAACTGGAACCAGCGCCTTAGCACGGCTGCCCGCTCTTTTGCTGTTCGCTTTTTCCAGTAGCATTGTGCCTCATGGGATCTTTCTATTGCCGTTTCAATCTCAGCTTTTGACTGGGTTGCAATATGACCAATAACCTCGCCGGTAGCCGGGTTAGTTACGGCAAGCGTATTTTCCGAAGGCTCACATAAAAATGAAAGCAGCGAAGGGTTTTGAATAGATTGCATGCTTACTCCTAAGTCTATCTATATCCGGCGTATAATCGCATTGAAGGTGATTAAAAACCTGGTCATTATTTACTTCCGGGTTCAACTGTTAATCAATGCTATTGAATACAAACTGAAACGGAATACATCCACCAGGCAAAGGCTTCGATTCTCCTGCCTGCTCAAAACCTATCGCATGATAAAAATCTTGAGCATGGGTCGACGATGAAAGCCTCACTAGCCCTTTGGGCGATTTCCCCCTGCATTGAGCTAGGGCCTCAGTAATGAGGGCTTTACCTATACCTCTGCCCTGATAGTCCGGATCAACAAATAAGCTGGTAATATTCCAAAATTCTTTGACCAATACTACGCCTACGATCCTGTTATCGAGACGATAGACTAAGTGAGCAGCATTATGTTTATTTTTCTTCCATAACAATATGTTGTAGACACTATGGGCGACCAGGTCATTGGCATCACGATCGGTTACGTCAATACAGGTTTTTATTACATGCTCAATCAGAACTGATATTTCAGCAATATCATTTTCCTGCGCGTTTTCAATCACAACAACTCCTTTCATTATCAATACCGTGAACTCATACCTGCTGGAGGTTTATGGCTTCTATCCCGAGTTGATAACCCGCATTAAGCTTGGCTTGATCGGTAGTAATTCTGCCAACGGAAAACGACTCTGGCGGTGCGATAACAGTGATGGAACAGTCTTCGGGCGGGTTCTCGATAAAGTCGATGGCTTTGTTATAACTTTCAGCTCGTCTTATCATCGCTTCCGACAGGGCCGGAAACTCAGACATCATTTTCTTTACCAGCCACTTGTTTCGAACAGGGGCTTTCCGATAGCCAATCTGACGTGATAGGACAACCGTTATATCTCTGGCACCAAGTTCATAAGCCTTAATCACGGGAATGGAATCTGCTACTCCACCATCTGTCATCGGCTCGTCATTAATCAAAGGAAAATGGCGATAGGCAACCGGCACCGAGCACGATGCTTTCAACAACTCATTGAGATTATCTGCCGTCGCCTTGATATATGCGGCTTCGCCGGTATTCACTTTAGTAGTAACAACATACAGGGGAATAGGCTGGCTCATCATTGCTTCTGCATCGATCTTGATCTCATCTATGGTTATATCCCATAACCAGTCAAGATCCAGCCAATGTCCCCCTTTTACAAAGCGTGGGAAGTTGATGAATTCGGGTCGACAAGAATAATCTGTGATCACCCTATAGCTTCTGCCCCGCTGATTGGCGAGCCAGGCCGCCAGGTTCGTTGAGCCCGCAGAAACGCCGATACAAAAATCAAAAGGGCGGTAATTGTTATCAATGAAATTATCGAGCACTCCAGCTGCAAAAATCCCCCGCATCGCACCGCCTTCGACAACCAGCGCTGACTGAAAAGTATCCTGCATTCGATTATGTACCATGTTGAGTCCCTTCATTTCCGTACTGCTATGATTCTATAGCATTAATCCTAACCTTGTCTGAACCTGATCCCAAACTAGAATATCTGACTTTAAAATCCCGCTTAATAACAACAAGGAATGTGTTCAACAAAAAGGTGCTATTAAAACTAACTTATTCAGTTTAAAGCGTTAATTACATGTGTCATCATTGATACATTCTTGTTACCTGCGGAATAGAGAATCTATATATGTCTTTTCTCTCCAATCTAAGGATAGGCCAGCGTCTGGGAGTGAGTTTCTTACTCATCTTAACGTTGCTATTTGTCATCTCTGGAGTTGCAATTGAGCGAATGAAAAGCTCTTCAGCTGCTTCGAAACAATTTATCGAACATGATGTTCAACGCGTTACCCTGTCTTCCGAAATGAATATTGAGGCACAAGCTGCCGCACTGCGCTTATTACAGATCCTATCTACCAGTGACTGGGATAAACGAGTGCAGCTATATCGTGAAATGGACACCCACTTAGCGCAACTGGACAATATCATCAATCGGTTTGCCGAAGTAAAAACCACCGGACTGAACGAGAAATTTGACCAGCTGCTGGCCAGTAAGGCGGCTTACCGCAAAGCTTTCCTTGCCTCTGTAGAGCTTGTCGAAATCGAGCCAGAACAAGCCGCAGGCCACTTCTCGGAACAGACGCAACCAGCACTAGCGGCATTCCTTAATGCCATCGAAGCATTAAGCATGCAGCAGCAGATGCTAATGATGGAAGAACAGACCATTGTCGAGCAGGAAGGAGAGCAAGCACAACAATGGGTTATGGTACTTTCTGCTACTGCCCTCATTCTTGGTATTATTTTGGCCTTTGTTGTCAGCCGCAGTATCGTGAAACCAATTCGTGGTGTTGTCGAGGCTGTCCGTCGCCTTGCAAGTGGTGATCTTCGCCATCCGTCACTGCCACAGGGACGGGATGAAATTAGTGATATAACCCATGCCTTGACAGAAACATGCTCGAACCTGGATCAGCTCATTATGGCGATCCACCATTCATCTGATAAAGTCAGTACTGCAGCGGAAACAATTCAGCACCCCGTTATTCAAATCCAAACAGGATCGAATACCCAGGAACTGGCTGTCGAGAGAATCAGCAATACTATCAATACCTTTTCGGATGAGAGTGTCCAGGTCGCAGCTACTGCCGAAGAAGCTAAAAAGCAAGCGCAGCAAGGCCATGACCTTGCTTTGGATGGGCAACAGCGCATTAATCTAGTCACCAAGGAATTTGATAAAATTGCCTCTGCCATCAGTCACTCGGCTACATCTGTCGAGACATTGCAGGAAAGTGCCGCTTCCGTTCGCCAGCTGGTAACCACCGTCAGAGAAATTGCCGAACAGACTAACCTACTGGCCTTGAATGCTGCCATAGAAGCTGCCCGCGCCGGAGAAAGCGGACGAGGTTTTTCTGTCGTTGCCGACGAAGTCCGGAACCTAGCCACGCGAACAGGTACGGCTACCGTCGAGATCAATAATGTCATCGACAAAATCGACAGGGAAACCAATGAAGCGGTAACCAGTATGGTCGAGGGACGTTCCGAAATGGAACGCGGTGTTTCGATGGTCACTGATATGGTTAAGCCTCTGAGTGAACTCAGTGCCGGAGCAAAATTATCTCTGAGTCAGCTTGAAGAGTTAGAGGAAATCGCCGCCAAGCAAGCAAATGACAGTATCAATATCAAATCCGAAATTGAACGCATTGATGACATTGCCAGAGACAACAAGCATCTCGTCAATCACCTTGCTCAAACAACAGACACACTGAGTCGCCAATCTTCGGATCTGATTGAGCAAGTATCAAAATTCACCCACAATCAGTAGCTACAACACCTAACCCGCACTTATACCCAAGCTACCTCAAGGTGCAGGATTCAGAGTGAGGCCAGCGGGCTCAGATTAAGGAAAATAACGGTAAGAATAGTAGCCCCACAGTAAGGTGGGGCGACATCTTTCCTGTCAGTGTCCTATTTCAGATACTTCACATGCGCTTCCATCTCCTCACCGATCTCCTTGCGCATATTCATTAACTTAATCGCGGAGTCACGCAGCATCTTATCTTCCTCGGTTTGAGGCACCCACTCAGGGACTGATGTCGGTTTACCATCTTCGTCTACGGCAACCATGATCACAATACAATGCGTCGTTAACCTTCTTTCCAGTGTTTTTGGATCACTCGCCTGTACATCAATAGCAATATGCATAGAAGAGCTACCGGTATAGATAACCTTTGCACTTACCTCAACCAGATTGCCAACATGAATCGGTGCCACGAAGCGGATACCACCAGCATAAGCCGTAATACAGTATTTCGCACTCCACCCAGCCGAGCATGCATAGGCCGCCAAATCAATCCACTTCATCACTGCCCCGCCGTGAACCTTACCGCCGAAATTCACATCTCCCGGCTCCGCAAGAAACCTCAACGTCACATCACGTTGTCCACCTTCCATATCCACTCTCCCTACAGCAACTTCACGGCTCATGCCTGATTGATCCTAGTATCACGATACACTAAGCGTTAAAAATACTTAACATAATCTAAACATTTATCAATCTCAGCCTTGTTGGGCAAGAACTTTCGAGCATCTTGTACCAGATAAGCTATGGAGCATAAAAAAAACGCCCTGTGAGCGGGGCGCTTTAAAGAATAGAAAGAATCATTATTCGGTATAGTTTGAAGAATGTTCCAGCTGGTGCTGTAACTCTTCTATACGTTTTTGTAAGCCGTCTTTCTCGGCAATCAATTTTGTTTGCTCTGTCGTCAGGGCTTCAAGTTTAGTAGCCACCTGCTCAGAGTCATTTTTTTGCAATTCCGACTCTTGCCTTGCTTGTGCAAGTTCAAGCTCTAAGTGCTTATTTGCTGTCTTCAACATTGAGTTATCCGACAGTTGTTGATCGTATCTCTCTGTATATTTTTCGCATTCAGCTTTAAGTGCCGATACCTGATCGTTACTTTTCTCAA
The DNA here is from genome assembly GCF_009910675.1 of Photobacterium alginatilyticum. Lineage (GTDB taxonomy): Bacteria > Pseudomonadota > Gammaproteobacteria > Enterobacterales > Vibrionaceae > Photobacterium > Photobacterium alginatilyticum. The sequence continues at coordinate 117,194 of NZ_RSEJ01000009.1, forward strand.
GCTCAGATTTTAACTTTCGCTGAGCACGCTGCGCTGATAGTTTGGCTTTCCGGGCCCTTTCTGATTCAGATAATTGTGATGCTAACGTCTCCTCTTTCTCTGACAACCTATGGATTAATGAAGCATTCTCTCTTTTAAATTGCTTTTCCATTCGGGAGAATAACTTCTCCTGATTATCAACCCGCTCAGCCAGCTTAAGCTCAGCCGTTGATTTACCGCCCAGCAACACACACCAATTATCAAATGCCGTTTTGGATACGTGATCCATGACATCAAAGGGAAAGACCAAGCTATTGTCCATTGCGCTTACCGTTGTTGAAAGGTTGGCATCCATGTTTTCAAGCAACTGGTTTGTTTGAATAGTAGCCGTCTCAATTGAATATTGAGCCTGTGTGACTGCAAATGCTTCCAGCATTTTACCAGGCAACATAAACAACTGTATTGAATGATAAAAACTCTCTAGTGGCGTGTTCAATGATAAGGAATGGTAACGGTTATTTTGCGAGTTACAGTCCATTCATTCTCTCCCTGAATTTTGTTTTAAACATCTAAAATTTATAGACTATAAACATACACTACGCATATAAATTTTTGATGACGCTTCAGGAGGCAACCAACCTACCTCACTATCATCTGCCATCATCAAGGCAGCTTTTTAGCGCAATCGTCCCTATGGCTACTGATATACATGTACCTCCAATGATCATTATTAGTGCTTCCCAGAGAAAATACTCCATTACATACTGCCCGATAGATAGGTAATGTATTGCAACAACTCTGGCCAGGAAAAAACCAAGCACTGTAATAATCAATGAATTAACCATTAGACAAAGTAATATCTCATTATCGTTTAACCCAATCACAACAAATGATTTAAATTCAGATGCATTATTTATAACTTTATTTATGGCTATCCCCCAAGTGCACAATATAAATAGTAATATGACTAGAGCCTGACCCAATAGAGAGAGAGTATTGCTATATTCATAATATGCGGTTGAACCTGGTATATAATAACGGAAAATCAATAACAGCAAATAAAATATGCCAACAGATACTATCGAGAGCAAAGAAGAGCGCCAGTGATAAATTAGACAATTTTTCATCAATCTTAGCTGCAGGTTTAGACTCCCCATGGAAGCGCCTCAGAGACCTTGCTCCGCTGAATAGAGGCCAACGGCACATGCTCTACAATATTGCCATCATGTAAGTGTATGATGCGATCACAGCCAGAGGTCAACTCAGCGTCACATGTTGCGATCAGCACAGCACTTCCTGTTTCTTTTCCTATTTGATTGATTGAATCAATCAGACTCGCAGCATCACTACTCTCTAGGTCAGCGACTGGCTCATCCGCAATAACCGCAGCAGGCCGATTAATAAAGGCTCTGGCAACCACAACCCTTCGCTTCAGTTCCACAGGCAATTGATCGGGCTTAAATCTTTTGTACTTTTCCAGATTTAACTTCAATATCATGTCCGAAACACGCGTACGGCGAAGCTCATCAGGAACATGATTGAGAATCAGTGGAAATTCAATGTTTTCAAACACAGTATAGGCTGCAACCAAACTAAACCCGGGATAGATTAATCCTATTTTTTCACGACGAATATCGACAGAAAATTCAGGCGTTTTCGTAATTGCCTCACCATCTATAATCACTCGCCCTTTATAACTATTATCAAGCAGGCTGCAAATATTTAGCAACGAACTTTTTCCCGAGCCTGATGGGCCCAACAAAGCGACAGTCTCACCTCGGTTAATTATGCCGTGAACCCCCTTCAGGGCCTTATGAGCCTTCTGGCCTGATAACTGATAATTCTTTTGTATTCTCTGAAACTCAATCACAATCATTCCTCATAATAGAACTGAGTACAGAACACTAGTTTAACCTGCCCCCAGAAGGGGGCTCGGTTAAGTGCCAACCAACATTATTTTTATTCATTACAGAGTGATAGTAACAAGCTGCTTCGTTATTCCTGCAACTCTTCAGCTATATTCTTTAGGCCGTCTCCGTATATGCTGATAGATTACCAATTATATAGGTCTCGTAAACATCCATGCGATAAATGGTTATTGAGTAGGATAAAAGGAAGATACCACGATAAATGGGAATCAGAGTGCATATATCATATTGCTATTTCCCAGATTTACTCTGACAGCACTGAGAACCTAAAACCGCCAACCGCAAGCAGATGAAGCCACTTAAACGATATCAATATGAACGATACGCCATTCTTTGCAACCTTGCCTATCCGACAACCTGCGATCATACCCTGTATGGGTTCCCTTCGGAGGGGCGAAACTACATTTGCTTAAATAAGCCCTGGGCGTTTCGGCTCACCGCCAATTTCACATCGCCTGTCGACAAATGAACGTGCATTTTGCCAGTAAAATCTCGCTTTACACGTTCTATTGCGTCTACCCGTACAATCGTCGCTCTGTGGATTTGCCAAAAAAGATCTGGATCAAGTTGTTTAATGAGTTCTTTGAGCGGAGTACGAATGAGATACTCGCCATACCGTGTATAAACACTGACATACTTATCTTCAGCTTGTAGATAGTTCACATCATCAACAGGAACCAGACAAATATCATCCCCTTTACTGGCTTTAATCCACCGTAAATAACTGTTAGCCGGAGACTGAATTTTCGCAACCAGTCGCTCAATCGCTTCAACTGAATTTGAATCGGTCCGGTTTTGCTCCGCCCGTACGGAAAACAAATAAGATCTGATTCGTTCACAAGTCTTTAGCAGACGTTTTTCGGTAATTGGTTTGAGCAAGTAGTCAAAAGCATGTTCATCAAAGGCTTGAATGGCGTACTCGTCGTAGGCCGTAATGAAAATAATCAAAGGAATTGGATCGGTCCCGTTTAGTGCCTTGGCTACAGAGATACCATCAAGTCCCGGCATCCGAATATCTAAAAACACAACGTCCGGTCTTTTTTGCTTTATGCTCTCTAACGCTGACTTACCATCCGCTTCACTGGCGACAATATCAAGCTGGGGAAACGCCTCAGAAAGGGAACGATTTAAGTGGTGTCGCAGTAATGGTTCATCATCAGCAATGACAGCCGTGATCGTTTTCAAGTCTGTCATTATATGTATTCCCCCGGGATTAATTCGATTTTGGTTATTACTCCTCCCGTATCTGGTGACGTAACCGACAGAAAGGATTGATCCCCATACAAAGCAATCAACCGCTGGCGAATATTATCCAAACTCACTCCGTTTCCCTTATGCAAGGATTTACCATCAAGCCCTACACCGGTATCTTTAATTTCTACTCTTACTCTTCCATTTAGAGATGTCAGGTGAACCATAACCTCTCCCCCTTCCTTACAAGGTTCAATCCCGTGGTACACCGCATTTTCAACCAGCGGCTGCAACATGTGAGGCGGTATATTCCATCGTTTATTTACGCTTTTATCAACAATGAGCTGATAAGTTAACCGCTCCCCTAGGCGTATTGATTGAATCCCCAAATACGCATCAAGTAGATCGATTTCATCTTCCAGCATTATCGATTCTTGACGGCTTTTCTTTAAGCAGACCCTCAATAGATCCGTCAGGCGCTCAAGCAACATATTGGCTTTCTTTGCATCTGAATCGATCAAAACTTGCAGATTTGCTAACGTATTGAACAAAAAGTGAGGCTCAATTTGGCTTTGAAGAACTTGTAGCTGGCTAATAACCAGCGCTTTCTCATGCTCTACCTGAAGTAATTTGGCCTGTTTCAGCTCGGACTCGTATCTCAGTGCCTTTTCGCGATTATGGAAGAAATAATAGATTAGGGTTGAAAAAAACAGGGCTGCACTTAGCAAGCTAAAAAGTTGCCAGAGATCACTTTCGTACGGCGTCCAGGCCGACCAGAGCATGGCATGTAATGTTCCGAAAATAACAGTACCACTAACGACAACAAGAAAGTGAGCATAAGACTGCCACGACGGCCAATAATTTCTTAGAAGCAGACTGATTAAATTACAACCCCCACCATAACCAAGCACAATGATTAACTGGCGGCTAAACTCACCGCCTCGGGCAAGGTAGGTGACAAACGCAATACCAATACACAGTAATATACTGATATAGATGTCACTTATAGGGTTATTAAGCCTCATAGCACTCTATAGTACATTTCAAACATAATTGGCTATTAAACAGCATGTACATCAGGTGGCGTATTGGTTAAAAACCATTTTGCGACCTAGTAGACAATAATGTCAAAAGTCCCCAATAAAGTTACATCTCCCCCTGCTCTCTCTTCAATATTCAAAGCCCAAATTGGTGGTTTAGCTCAGGAAGGCTGGTTGATATAATTCACGTAATCTCATATCGAAAGCGTAGATAATTCAGCATGTCAGAACATCACTCTTATTTTAACGATCTCATCCATTCTCGGCGCTCTGTCAGAAAGTATGACCAGGACTCTGAGTTTGATCATGATGCCGTCGCTCGGTCACTTGAATTAGCCACACTCTCCCCAAACAGTTCTAACATGCAGTTATGGGAATTCCACCGTGTGATCAGTGATAATGAGCGCCATCAACTGGCCCATATCTGCATGGGACAAAACGCGGCCAAAACAGCGAATGAACTCGTTGCCTTTGTTATCACTCCCTATAAATGGGAATCTCGTGCAGAAATGAATGCGGCGCAAATCCGCCAAGCATTCGACGGACGCGAAGACGCAACAGCCAAACGAGCTTTAAAGTACTATGAGAAGCTCATCCCCTTTGTTTATCGCAACGACCAATTAGGCTTAATGGGTGTTGGCAGAAAGTTCCTTAGCTATTGCCTCGGCCTTAAAAAGCCTATGGTACGAGAAGTCAGCAAAAGCGATCTACGAGTCTGCCTCCACAAAAGCAGCTCTCTGGCAGCCATGACTTTCATGATGGCAATGCGGGCCGAAGGTTATGATACCTGCCCGATGGAAGGGTTTGACTCCAAGCGAGCCAAGAAACTTCTTGGTTTACCCAAAGAAGCTGAAATTACTATGATTGTCAGTTGCGGTAGACGGACAGAAGAAGGGATCTATAGCGAACGACATCGCGTACCTAATCAAGATATCATTATAAGTCATTAATTAACCAATTAACCTTCTTCACCATACCTTATCAAACACAATTGCGGTAAGGTGTGGGAACCACTACTCAAGAATAGATGATATGCCTTCACAGATTGAACAACTCATCAATGCAAAAAATGCCTGGATGGCTAGACACATAACCGAGGCAGAATTCCCAACGCCGTTAAGCAAGCAAGGGCTTGCTCTCTATCAGCAGCAACAACAGTCTAGCCAACAGATATCATCTATTCCCGATACCCCTGAACCGGCGCTCACCATCTACCCCGTTGACTGTCACCCACTGACAATTCGCTATGCGCTAATATTATCCAGTAAATGGCAAGATGAGGCCGAAAAAGAAGCTGTTGTCGAATTTTTGACCCAAATGATGTTTGATGATGAATCACCTGCGCAACTGTTTGTCGGATTCTATAAAGGCAAACCTGCGGCCTGCGGCCTGCTTTACCACACTAATTATGACCTGTCGCTGGTATCAGATATATACGCACTGCCGCTTGCCAATCAGCAAGCTTTAATTGAAGAAATGGAAAACCGCTTACTTGCGAAAGCCGGCTCTGATAATAATCGCACACTAGTCATTAGCAGAAGCTCGCTTTAGGTTATACGAACACCTAAGATCAATATCACCTTCATTCTTCAGGAAAATACCAGAAAACGATATATTTTCTTTGGGTATTTTCCAGAGGTTGATTGCTCTCTCCATTGCTTTTTTAGCATGTTTTCCGTCACATTCCTTCAATGAACTTTGACGCTCCATATTTCGCTTACCATAATGGATCATAGATGTTGCGAAATAGGTAAGAATATGAAAGGAATCATCTTTACTGAGTTTTTAGACATTATCGAAGAGAGTTTTGGACTCGAGGTTTGTCAACAGATGCTTGATGAAGCCGCCGATACTGGAAGTTATACTGCCGTCGGTAGCTATGACCACCGGGCGCTTGTAAAACTCATTACTACATTAAGTAAGCTTACGGGCGTTAAAGCAGAGTCCCTCCAGGAAGTGTACGGCGAGGCCGTTTTCGTTCGCTTGCTGGAAACTCTGCCAGCAATGGCAGATCGCCAACAAGATACATTTAGTTTCATCAGAAAAGTCGAAGATCATATCCATACAGAAGTCAAAAAGCTCTACCCGGATGCTACTCCGCCCCAGTTTGAATTTATATCAGAAACTGAAAGCCACATGGTCATGGACTATAAATCCGCACGATGCATGTCACATGTCTGTCTGGGACTTATCAAAGGCTGTGCAAAGCATTTTGACCAGACCGTTTACATCATGATGGAGCCACTGAATAAAAAAGAAAGTCACGTCCGGTTCAACCTTGAGTTAATTGTGGAGTGAACATGGATCACAGCCAGCATATTGCGTTACTGCATAAAAAGCTTCAACGCGAAAAGCTCGCTCGCAAGGAGGCAGAAAAACTACTGGAGGTTAAAAGTCATGAGCTTTACTCTGCCAAAAAGCTCATTGAACAGTCTGTTGAAAAACTAAAGGCGAAAGCTGAAGTTGACTCAGAGCTGCTAGCCTATCAGGCGAAAATGGAAACCATGCTTTTGGAGTATGGTCGCCTGTTCCTCATTCAGTCTCCCAGCAAAACCATTATTCAGAAACTGGCAGATAGTTTAGTCGATAGCCTCTCGGTAACTGCCTGCCATATTGAAGTTAGTTGTGAACCCGATATAGGAATAAACGACAGCTTTATCTCAGGCCGACGTCAGGTGTGGCAGCCTCCCGCTTTATTAAAAAACACTAACACGTATTGGGATAGCACGGAGGGCATTCTATGGATATCAATGAGTACTCCCCCGGCAATTGATGGCTTTTTTGCTATTCGAATTCGGGCAACAGGTGTTTGGCTTCAGACGCTTAAGAAGCACATGGCCTTATTTAGTGAAATGCTCCGCTCATCGATAGGTCGACAGCTAAACTACGAAGAAGCTATTTCGGCTAGACAGCGAGCAGAAGCCTCTGAACAAGCCACACGTGACTTTCTGGCGATGATAAATCATGAACTCAGAACGCCGCTGAATGGCGTCTTGGGCTCAGCAGAGCTGTTAGAAGATACCGAGCTCACTAAACACCAGCATAAGCTCTTAAACACCCTGAACCATTCTGGTGAACTCTTACGGGCTATCATTAACGACTTATTGGATTACAGCAAGATCAATGCCGGAATGCTGGAGTTATCAGAAAAACCCTTTAACTGTCATAACATGACAAAAAAGATCGATGATATTTTCCAACTTCGCGCATCAGAAAAACAGCTCCAACTATCGGTAACATGTAGCCGCTCAGTACCAAGCTCACTCATTGGTGATGAGGACAGAATCAAACAGATCTGCGTGAACCTAATTGGTAATGCCATCAAGTTTACATCTCAGGGGCATGTCACTGCTCTCGTTGACTGGCAGGCAGAGCACTTAGTCCTTACTGTTACCGATACTGGCTGCGGTATCTCTCCTGAACAACAACATAAGCTATTTAAACCTTTTAGTCAGGTCGATATCTCCAGCAAACGTACCCATGAAGGGACAGGACTAGGACTCGCTATCTGCAAGAAACTTGCCGTTCAAATGCAAGGCAAGATAACTGTCGATAGTCAAGCCGGAAAAGGGGCAACCTTCACCGTCGCTCTCCCCTTATCTATCCATCATTCACCGATGGAGCAAGCCCCGACAAACAGCAAAGAACACAGGCAAATTGATGAGCTTAAAGTGCTGGTGGTTGAAGACCTCAAAACCAACCAGATGTTAATCAAGCTGATGTTAAGCAAACTCGGCCTTGTTCCAACAGTCGTTGATAATGGCCAGCAAGCGCTCGATATTTTAAGTGACCATTCTTTTGATGTGATTTTGATGGATTGCAGAATGCCGATTATGGATGGGTACTGCGCAACCAAGAAGCTGCGCGAGCATGGTTACCGGAAGCCAATACTTGCTTTAACTGCCGGGACGACAACAGCCGAACGCCAAGAGTGCATTGATGCCGGCATGGACGATATCCTCTGCAAGCCATACCAATCCAAAGAGCTAAAAGAAATGCTTGAAAGGTGGGGAGCGCACTAGCTCTCCACCTTTTCGTCTATACCTCAACGTGACACGGTCACCAAAGCGTTGGCTAAATAATCTAGCTGCTGTTCCTGCATACCGGCAACATTGATTCGCCCGTCACCAACAGCATAAATTGCAAACTCATCGCGTAAGCGACCAACTTGTTCAGGGCTCAAGCCTGTCACTGAGAACATTCCCTTATGCTGTTCTATAAAGTCGAATTCATCTGAACCTTGTGCTCGTACCGCCTTTGTCAGGCCGGCGCGCAGGCTCAACAATCTACCCAGCATTTCATTCAGCTCTTGCTTCCACACTTGAGTTAGGGCTGGATCGCTCAGAATTGTCGCAACAAGTGCAGCACCATGATCAGGTGGCATGGTATATGTAGAACGTGCAAGGTTCAAAATTCGTCCTTTGGCATTTTGGGCTACCTTCAGGCTATCGCTAATCACGATCGCGGCACCAGTTCGCTCCCGATATAAGCCAAAATTCTTAGAACAAGATGTAGCGATAATCATTTCTTCAGTATTGTCTGCCATGTGTTTTAAGCCAGCTGCATCTTGCTCCAATCCATCACCAAACCCCAAGTAGGCAATATCGACAAAAGGCATAAAACCATTCTTGTTGGCGAGTTCCGTAATCGCCTGCCAGTCAGAGAAGGAAATATCAGCGCCTGTCGGGTTATGGCAGCATCCATGAAGCAATACCACATCCTTGGGGCCGGCCTTCGCTAACTCGGCCAGCATCGCTTGGCTATCAACTAACTTCGTTGTCGGGTTAAAGTACGGGTAATAACGTACTTTAAGCCCTGCCGCCTCCATAACAGGCTTGTGGTTAACGTAACTAGGGTTGGAAATCCATACCGTTGTATCAGGTTGGGCTATACACATTAGGTCTGCCAACATTCTCAGTGCCCCGCTGGCACCTGGTGTTTGGATAGCCGCTGCGCGGGTATATGCTGATGTGTCTGCCAGCAACAGATCCATCATCGACTGGTTAAATACCTCATTCCCGGCAAGACCGACATAGCCTTTAGTTGTTTGCGTCTCCAATACATGCTGCTGAGCCTGCTGAACCGCCTGCATAATTGGCGTTTCACCTTGGCTATTCCGGTACACCCCAATACCTAAATCCATCTTGTTTTCACGCTCGTCTTCTCGATAAGCAATTGAAAGCGATAGAATAGGGTCAAGTTGTGCTTCAGTAAGCTGCTTAAACATCGGATAAATTCCATTTAGTGGCTGTTCATAGAATCAACCTATCACTTAGCTTACGAAAGGTCACTATGAAATCATTAAAAATATCAATGTTGTTCTATCCCTTTTTTGGCAAAACTGTGACCCTTAGCGGGCTCTGTTTTTGATCTTAAATAACATTCAACTAACTTAGCTTGCAGTCAACGGAGCAGGACCTAAATTTATAAGTGTAACTTTCGTTTTTTATCGTAGGAACAATATGAAATTGGGTGGAGGTTGTTATGAAGAATAGTGTTGATGTGCGTACCCTGCTTAGTGTGTACGAAAAGATCAAAACTCAGGGAACAGCGACAGATACTGGCATCCAGCTTGGTGGAGTCACCTGTACTGAGAACCCGGATGGGTATTATGTCAATCTATCTGATAGCAATGTCAGTCTTGATATTAACTTCCATAATACTTATCACTTCCATACCGCGAATGAAGATCCTGATACAGTCATTAACCAAACAACCACTGAGTTTCATAATAACAACGAAGCCCAAATCCAGGCATTCATTCATAAGCTAGTGGAGTTAGACAAAAGGTATTAGCCTTACGAAAACCTCCCAATAATAAGCGGCAGGCATGATTTTGAGTATTCACATAATCATTACTCAGCATCAGCCTGCCCAACACCTTGAATTGCCACCAATTACTTTCTTTATTTGACACTTTCCTGACAAAGCCAGCTAGCAAAATCAATAGGCTAGATTCGTTTCCAACAACAACAAATAAGCAATTACACGCCGTTCAGTTTGCATTCATACAGACTGGGATATGGTCGAAATATAAAATTACGACCCGCTTAAACGGCATGTATTAATAACGTTTCTGTCTTACCAGGGAGAGAACCAAGATGCACACTCCACAACTCAGTACTAAAGAGATTGATAATGCGATTGCTGCCCTAGGTGAATGTTATAGGCGTCTAAACGCAGCCGAGATGACAGCCAAGGAATTGTCGCAGGACGGCTTCACTCTAATGTTCAAGTCAGCTTATGAGGATCTCTCGAAGCGCCATTAGGGTATAGGCATAGACAAAAAAGCTCAGGTCTTAGCCTGAGCTTTTAAATATGTATTGAAATTAGCAATCCCAATCGCGGTTTTGTAGTACCACGCGGTATCCATCCACATCTTCGAATGTTTTACCGACATTCTCCCAATAAGGGTTCGTCGAATCTACCACACTAAACCCCGCATCAATCATATTACGGCAGGTTCGTTCCCACACGCGGCTGCAGTCAATAAAGAAAACTAGCAGGTGCTCTTGTGAGGGCGCTTTCCCGACGGTAGCGCCTTGCTGATGAATAAACTCCAAATGATAGGCATGTTGTTGGTGACCTAGCACTACACCATCAAAGCCATCATGATCTTTAAACTGTTTAAGCATCTCAAAGCCGAGCGCCTTGCTATACATGACAGCAATTTGCTCTAAATTATCGGTAGGTCTGACAACACGGAGTGTCGCGTCTCTTGGTATCATGGCCGTATCATCCTTTGATTCTAATTTGTTTCTATCGCGTTATAGTCCGGTATTATTTTTTCTATATAAAATGAATCACCACACTAACTAGCAATATCGTTATTTTTCACCCCTCAATACTCAAGGGGTTGAATATACCTATACTGTTACAGCTATTCTCCATACCGTCAAGCCATTAGATAAATTAATCAAATGCTAGAGCTCAGCTTTGCTGAACATCGCACATTTTCTGCCCTGGATCACACTAAGATGGAAAAAGAAAAAAGTGGCACCAGGCCACTTTTTAAACAACATTTATTGTTTCAACTCTCCTGTGGAAAGCAGCGACAAATTATCGGGAGTAAATTTCTGGTAACAGATCTGTGAACGTTCTGGTGGATAAATAAACTTGGTTACTTTAACCACGTATTTGGCAATAATGCTTCCGGTTAAATCTTTCTCATCATACCAAAAGGTATCAATATCTGTTTCCTTGCCGATATCCCACTTCATGTCTGTGCGTATGAAACTATGACTACTGGGTATCTCTAGTAACTCTTTGTACATAGTGATGCTCCAACTTTCAAAATCCTGACGCTATATTTCCATAACATTAAAAGGGATATAGTTAGTCCAGTCACAGTTCAAAAAACAACCAACATATCAATTCACTTTCATCGCTTTTCATAAAGCATGGTTAAACTAGTTCATTTACGGCACAACATTAACAAGCGGTGGGTTCAGCGATTTACAATAGATAAGCTCACGCTTCTTCGACTCACCACGTAGCTCACAACGGCGCTTATCCCATAAAAAACCCTCTGGTATGTGTTTTTTATCGATAACTATAAATACATCTGACTTAGCATTTTTCATCAACTCTGTAATTGGCTCACTCACCGCTTTAGCCTGACCATTGGAATAGAACTGGGCAGAAAAAGGCCTGTGGTTGATATATAGCAACTCGCTCTCGCTCGTTTCGGCTTGTGAGGACCATTGAGCCATCAAGTGTTTTTCAGCTTCTTTTCCGATTAGGTTGAATTTGAGCAATAGAGCAACGATGACAATTAACACAGGAGTGATCAGCCCCAGCTTAAACACGCGTTCAGATAAAGGTTGTTGATAATGGTAAGCCGTAATGAGTAAAGCCAACGCGGGTAAACCGGGAAGTACATAGCTAGGCAGAATATTGCCAGCAAACGTAAACAAAAGTAATGGCGATACCATCCAGCACCAGAGAAACCCTAGGTAGCCCGATTCAGACTGAACACCTTCTTGTCCGTTTCTAAAAAATCGCGAAACCTGATAGATCAATACCGGAGACCAAGGTAACGCAGCCAATACCCAATATACCCAAATGGTACCTCTTAACTCTTTATGGGCCGAACCATAGAGATCTCCCTCCCAGCCGCTAACAACAAATCGCTTAATATGCTCGCCGATGATGAAGTAATTCAAAAACCCCGGGGTTTTCCATTCTGCCAGCAAGTACCAAGGCAATGATATGAGTAAAAATAAAACCACTCCTCCCTTCCATGGCAGACAAGTGGGTATTTTCTGCCAGCGTTTATCCTGAGCCAGCCATAACACCAAACTAATTCCGACCAGTACTAACGTCAATGGTCCTTTCGCCAACATACCAATAGCGAGGCCGACAAAGAACAAGTAGCCCCACCCGCGCGATTTTTGCTGCCACGATAGCCAAAAGCTCACCATACTTAAGGTAATGGCCAGGGTTAACGCCATATCGGTCATAACTGCACCCGCAATAACACTGAATGCAGCTGTAGTTGCCAAAACTGCAACAGCCAGCCAGGCAGTATTGCGATTACCTTTTCCTCTGGCAGCCATTAGCCACACCAGGCCTAACACTATACAGCCAACGATGAGGTGTGGGACTCTAGCCGCGAATTCGGATACACCCAAGAACTCAAATCCCGTCGCACTTAGCCATGAAAACAGAGGAGGTTTACCCCAAAATGGAACATCATAGTCAAACATCGGCGTGATCCAGTTACCGGTCTCGAACATAATTCGAGCCATCTCGCCATAACGCGCCTCTGTTGTATCCATTAATGGATAAATACCAAGTGTTAACAACCGAACAGCCATTGCGAACACAGCTAATGCAATTGCAAATTGAGTGAGTGAAAGTTTCTTTAGTGAATGAATCATGCTTCTACTTCTTTATTCATTTTAACTGCTTCTCGTACGTTGTTATCCATAACAACAAATAAAGGTCGCTGCTTTGCTTCAATAAATAATCGCCCGACATACTCTCCCATCAAGCCGATGGAAAGCAGTTGGATTCCGCCGAGAAGCAAGACAACCATGATTGTTGACGGATAGCCTGCTACTGGATCTCCCCAAATCATGGTTTTGGTAAAAACAACAGCTGCCATTGCAATTGCTGCCACCGAGGTAATCAAGCCGGCACCAGTTGCCAATCGCAACGGACGAGTACTGAACGATGTGATCCCCTCAAATGCCAGGTGGACAAGCTTGGTGTAGTTCCACTTAGTTTCACCCGCGAGCCTTGGGTCTCGATCGAACATCATGGTTGTACGACGAAAACCGGGCCAGGCGAATAACCCTTTCATAAAACGGGTTCTCTCTGGCAGCTTATTGATTTCATCGACAACTCGGCGGTCAATTAACCTAAAGTCACCCACATTTTCAGGTATAGGCATTTCTGTGAGCTGATTGATGAGTTTGTAAAACATTGACGCGGTAAAGCGCTTAAGCCAGCTCTCGCCATAACGTTGATTTCTCTTCATATCGACAACATCAAATCCCCGTTGCCACTGTTCAACCATTTCGGGAATCAACTCGGGGGGATCTTGTAGATCAGCATCGATCAAAATAACCGCCTTCCCTGATGCTGATTGCAAACCCGCCGTCATGGCCGCTTCTTTGCCAAAGTTACGGCTGAGCCTAACCGTTCTCACCCAATGATTCGAACTTGTCATCCGACTGACCAAGTCCCAACTACGATCAGTGCTACCATCATCGACATAGATGATTTCACATTTTTTCTCTAAAAGATCTAAAGCATTACAGAGACGCTCGTGGCAATCTTCAAGCACTGCTTCTTCGTTATACATAGGTACGATCACCGAAACAAAGAGCTCCCCATCCCGGTTATAGCGTTGCTCTCGGTGCTGAGAAAGCAAAGTAATAGATGACATAATTAACCTCAGTTCGTAACCTGTCTGTTAATATGTATTTTATCGTTTACTATGTCGTAAAAAGGTCATCGACATTTTTTTCACGTTTATATATGCCATCATAGAGAAGCTGTTTCTTACCTACGGACAACCTTCATGAAGTTACTATTAGTTGAAGATCATCAAGACATTGCCGGGATCATTTTTGACTTTTTTGAAATCAAGGGATACACACTGGATTACGCCAGCAATGGCCGGCAGGGATATGATTTGGGATGCGAGAATCACTACGATCTGATTATTCTTGATGTCATGCTTCCTCGCATGGATGGCTATACGGTATGCAAAAAGTTGAGAGAACATGGGGTCGATACCCCAATCCTAATGCTTACAGCTCGAGATACGCGGGAAGACACCCTGGAAGGTTTTTCTCAGGGAGCTGATGACTACCTGGTCAAACCGTTTGATCTTGAAATCCTTGAAGCCCGTATCAAGGCCTTGACTCGCCGCCGAACCGGAGAGACAGCAACCACGACACTGACTTTCGGCCAGCTTGAATTAGATCTTGGTAGTCATACTGTTCACCGGAGCAACTGCAGCTTTTCTCTAAACCCAACGTTATTCACCATTTTAAAGCTGCTCATGGTGCGGGCTCCAAAATTGGTTACCAAAGAAGAAATCATTTCGACCCTATGGGGAGACGACGAACCTGAAGGGAATGTATTAAGAAGCCACATTTATCAGCTTAGAAACCAGATAGACAAGCCTTTTAAACATAGCTATATCAAAACAGTGCCCAAAGTTGGCTACCAGCTGATTCCAGAGGAAAACCAGTGACTGCAAACAAACAGGTTAAAAGTGCAAAGCAGCTGACCTTCACCTACTTTTCGATTGTTGCCTTTGCCATCATCAGTATCCACTTCGTCTTACTTGAGACAACTCTTGAAGACTTCGAACTGATTAATGCCAATAATAGATTGCAGCATGCAAAAGAAGTGGCCAAGGAAGTACTCAGCGAGAACGATGCCCAGACAATCTCGATTCCTCCCTTCAGCCATGCCTATATTGGGAGAGAGCTCCTGCCGTCACACCTCATCATTCCAGACTCCCTGCCTGACGATGAAGCCGTTGAACTCAAAAGAGTCAGCTCGGATGATACCGAGTACTTTATCATGCGCAGTAACTTGATGATTAAAGGTAAACAGCTGAGCGTTTATTTCCTGTATTACGATGACATCTACGAATTAAGCGAGGAGCAGATATTCTGGAATCAGGCCAAACAGCTTTCCATCACTCTAGTCTTAATCTTAATTAGCCTCTTTGTCATTTTAAGCATTTCCCGAAGGCTGACCGCCCCTTTGTCAGAGCTAACCAATGACCTAGAGGCCCGTTCTGTCACAGATTTATCCCCTATTCAGCCGCCCAGAGGTGTGGTTTCAAAGGAGCTTTTGCAGCTTGTCACCAGCTTTAACCTCTATTCCGAACGGATCCATCAGCTACTGGAGCGAGAGCGTTCTTTCAATCGCTATGCCAGTCATGAACTACGTACTCCTTTGATGGTTATGAAGGGAGCAATCTCTCTGCTTGGGCAGTCGAACGATCCCGCGTTTATAGAAAAACAGCGCATACGCCTACTCCATGCTAGTAATGAGATGAACGACTTCGTCACTACCTTGCTCTCGCTAACTCGAGAAGAAAACCTGACCAAGCTCAGTCCGCGAGCCTTAGGCCATGATGAACTCAGCAGCATTGCCACCGAACATGAGCACTTGCTGGCAAACAAACCCGTTGAATGGCGTGTGACCATGAATGGTGAGACGACTGTCAAAGCGCCTGAGACCACAATGAAAATACTCATTGGCAACCTCATTAAAAATGCTTTTGCCTGCACAGAAGAAGGGACCGTTACGCTAGAGACCTCCCCTGATAGCATCAAGGTGATTGACAGCGGGATCGGGTTAGGGGGCAAACCTCGTGGCGTCGAAGGCTTTGGCCTTGGTTTGCTTATTGCCGGTGACATTTGCCGTAAATACGGCTGGCAACTGAAGCATTACAATAACGACTCGCAAGGCTGTACTGCTGAAATCATCCTAACGTCGGGCGATATACCCAGCGAGCCGCAAGGCTAAAATTGGCAGCCATACCTAATAAAATACCGGGGATCATCGCAGCCAGTGGCCAGAAATAAAGCCCGTTTTCACCCACCAGTTGCGTGATCCATACATCATCTACCCACCTGATCAGCACCCAGTAGCAACCCCAGTTTGGAATAAAACCTACACATGCGGTTAAGAGAGACTTGAACCATTGTCGCAGTGGTGCACTTTTTTCGGCACCTTTAAAAGTAAACTGACGATTACACCACCACGTAAACGATGCCGCGGCCCAAAATGCTGCCGCCCTTGCCGGTATTACCGGCAGCACTTCAGACAATAATGTCATTGTCGATACATCCACAACGAAGCCAAGCCCTCCTGACACCGCGAATTTTAGTATTTTTTTATCCATTAAATCATATACACATCTATAACCTTGTCTGGCATACAAAGACTAGCCGTACACAAGTCAAAAAAAGGTAAAACTGACTCATTGCTACATTCCTATATAACAACGTCACCAAAGAGCAAAAAAACACTTATTTTTCACGGCGACACGGTATAATGGCGGTAAGTTCTGCTATTCAATTATTCAGATTACGGAAAACCATGAGCAAAGTTTTTACCTTTCTAAAAGGCATGGCGATGGGTGCCGCTGACGTGGTGCCTGGCGTTTCAGGCGGTACAATCGCTTTTATTACAGGGATCTACGATACACTACTTGAAAGTATTCGACGTGTTAACCCAAGCCTAATTGGCATTTGGCGGGACAAAGGCTTCAAGGCCGCTTTCGAGCATATTAACGGGACATTTTTGATCTTGTTATTATCGGGCATTCTAACCAGTATCTTTACTCTGGCACGCATTATTACATGGATGCTGCATACTCATCCGATCCCGCTGTGGTCATTTTTCTTTGGCCTCATCATCGTCTCGGTGAACCATATGTTCAAACAAATCAAGCACTGGAAGCCCAATCGCTTTCTTTCGGTTGTGGCTGGTGCGATGTTTGCCTACGGAATTACAGTCCTGCACCCACTTAGCCTAGAGCCAACATTACTGAACACCCTTATCGCTGGCTCCATCGCTATTTGCGCCATGATCCTACCCGGCATTTCAGGCAGTTTTATCCTGTTGCTACTGGGGATGTACACCCCTATCCTTGCAGCAGCCAAATCACTCGACATCGTAACACTTGGGACGTTTGCCTCCGGCTGTCTGCTGGGTCTATTAAGCTTCTCCCACGTTTTGTCCTGGGTACTTCGCCGCCATCGTGATATCGCCCTAACATTCCTGACGGGCTTAATGATAGGTACGCTCAGTAAAATTTGGCCTTGGAAAGAAACCTTGACCTGGAGAACAAATTCTAGTGGCCAGCAGGTTCCGTTGTTAGAGCAGAACCTTTCGCCATTAAACTTTGAGCAAATTACCGGACAGCCTGCACTGCTAGGCTACGCCATTGCTGCAATGCTAGTGGGAATTGGTATTGTCTGGGCGCTTGAAAAAGTCGCTGAAAAATAACTGCTTACTTCACCTTGCCCTGCTTATCCGGGGCAAGGTTTACACAATTCCCACGAACGAACAGCTTAACTTCAACGCCCCTCACAAAATTATCTCGTCACCAATTGCCCCCACTATTATCGTGATATCATTCACAAAGTCATTACAAGCACGGACCAAATGTAAATAATGAAAAAGAGCACATGGAAGCCAATAGCCAACCTCGTATTTATCGTAGCCGTCGGTTGGGGCGGATACCAGGTGTCTGAAATCGGTAAAAACAAGACTGACAAGCAACAACAGCAAATTGACTATTGTCAGCTCAGCACTCAAGTTTGTGAACAAAACAACGCATCTGTTACACTTGCTACTGATGTAATCAACCCAATGCAAAACACTGAAATCAATGTCCAATGGCCTGACTTACCGGCTGAAACCGATCATTTAGTACTCACATTGGAAGGTCATGAAATGATGATGGGCGTCTATCAGTTACAATTATCACGCACCGCCAGCGGTGGGTTTTCTGGCGACCTGACACTCCCGTTTTGCACATCGGATGAAATGACTTGGCAAGGGAATATTAAGCCCTTGTCTGACCAAGAAAAAATCACACCTATCAACGTTTCAATAAGGATGGTCAAGTGAAGTTTCAGTGGATTGTACTCGCACTCGCACTTTCAGCAGGTTTAATTACCCAGTATATTGTTGGCTCCAAGGATCCTGCTTTAGCTGAAGCCAGTTACCCTATGAATATTCTTGAGAGCGGTCAAGAAGCTGTTGACCTTTATGACGAGGAAGACTCGCGTCTACGAGTTATCTACTTTGGCTATACCCACTGCCCTGATGTCTGTCCGACCTCATTGGCTGTACTTTCTGCTGCACTGAAAGAGCTCGATAATAAACAACTGGAAAATCTCTGGCCTATTTTTATCACCCTGGATCCAGATCGTGATACTCCTGAGAAAAGTGCCGAGTACGCACAATATTTCCACAAAAATATTATTGGAATGACAGGGACAGAACAACAAACAAAGGCACTCGCTGAGAAATATGGTGTTCTTTATATGCGAACTGAGTTAAAAGACTCTGCCCTTGAATACGCTGTTGACCACAGCTCATATTTTTATTTCCTCAAACCTGACGGAACCTTGGTTGAAAAAGTTCAACATACATTGAATCCACAGATTATTGTCGAGACGATAGAACGACTTTTATCCAAGACATCATAAAATCAAATAACTAAGCTTTTATACCCGCTCCGGCGGGTTTTCTCGTTTTTGAGAGACCTTTTTTAGCTATAAATAGGTGACAAAGAAGAAATTTGAGCAGCATATGCCATACTAATTCTGCCGACTGATAACATTTAACACTCGGTCTGTAGTGGCAAACAAAGGAGAAGAAAGAAAAATGAACCGTTCATTATCTATCCTTACCGGTATTATTCTGAGTGCGACACTGATTGGTTGTTCAAGCTCAGATGAAGTTGATCAAATGCAGCAACTTACCAACAAAGTAGATATGCTCTCTGATCAGGTAGGTGCTCTGCAAAGTCAGCAAGATCAAATGGCAGGTGCAGTTAATGATGCACGTGCTGCTTCTGACGCAGCGTATCAAGAAGCAATGCGAGCGAACCAGCGAATCGATAATATCGCGAGTTCGTACAGCAAATAAATCAAAAAGTGGCGCTTCTTGCGCCACTCCTTTTATTTAGGTTGCTCAAACCACACCCACCGACTCAAGAAAACTATATCCTCTTCCTCGAACCGTTTTAATATGCTGCTTAGACAAGCCAGACTGCACCATCTTACGACGAATGTTACTTATGTGCATATCAAGATTACGATCAAAAGGGCTTAACTCCTTTTTGAGCACTTCCTTTTGTAACTCTGCTTTTGATACCACAACACCGTGCTGGTTTATCAAATACTCGATAAGTTCAGACTCAGTCCCCGTTAAAGGCAACCGAGAAATCTGCTGGCTAAGATCTGTTTGGCAATGATTAATACTCTGCCTCTGACGTTCCAGGCCGACACGCCTCAATATTACAGTAATACGCGCTAATAATTCAGGCACCCGAAAAGGTTTTGCTAGATATTGATCAGCACCGGCCTGCAACCCCTCTAACATTGAAGGTTCATCGCCTAACGCCGTCAGCATCATTATTGGTGTAGCAAATCGCTGGCAAACTCGGCGAGCAACCTGCAGGCCATCAATGTTAGGCAACATCACATCAAGCAAAACAAGATCAACGGCATTACTCTGCATGTATGCGAGTGCATTTTCACCACAATGCTCGCAATGAACATCATAGCCTTCTTCAGTCAGTACTTCTTTTAGCAATTCACACAGTTGAATATCATCATCAACAACTAGGATCTGGGACACAAACTAACACCCAAAGAAAAACAATTCGCATTATTATCCTTATTGTCATTTAGTTCAATAATGATAACAAAAATACTTATTCCACCTTTTTAAGTGGACAAAAACTCCGCAGCCGTCCCCGCTTGTCTATGCCGATTTATCCAGCCCGATAGCTTAACAAAGCTAGCTATACTTAGCGTTCAACACTCATTTCATATCGCCTTATTTGAAAAAATTATTGACGTTTTTTTGATATTGAACTAAATCAATCTATCTGAGATTACATGACTTTTTCATTACGTACAGTATTGACTTTGTTGAATCCGGCATGGGGATTAGGCTCAAAGCATTTCCCACAGAGTTATTCACAGCTTCTGTGGATAAACAATTTATCCCCAGCCCAATATCAAAGTCATACAACGAAAAAAACGTTGCAAAATACCTACTTTTAGCGGGTTCTCTGCTGATTGATACTCTACCTTATAAAAGTAGATACAACGTACCATCTCACAATTAACGGTAATATCATTGCAGACTGCCTTAAAAACCATCATTGTCATAAGGACTTTGCTAATACTGAATTCAAACAGCCTACTGGACAGCTATCACCAGTGTAGCCCTTGGCGACTAAAGTATAAGGATTCGTTGAGATGCATACATCAGACATACTCATTCAAAATATTTTGCTACAAAACAAGGAAGACCTGCATCAAATTCTGATTGAAAGTGGTCAGTTCAAAACAATAGCTCCAATGAGTAAAGCGCTAGACCACACCTGTAAAGTACTTGATGGCGAAGGAGGCATGGCAATTGCCCCATTTTGCGAGCCGCATGTCCATTTAGATACCACGCAAACAGCAGGTGAACCAAGCTGGAATATTTCCGGAACATTGTTCGAAGGTATCGAGCGCTGGGCGGAAAGAAAGTCCATGCTATCTCTTGAGGATGTAAAACAACGAGCCAAGCAAACGCTAAAATGGCAAATTGCCAATGGTGTCCAGCATGTACGCACCCATGTCGACGTTTCTGATCCAACACTGATAGCGCTAAAAGCGATGCTTGAAGTCAAAGAGGAAATGAAGCAATGGGTTGATATCCAAATTGTTGCTTTTCCTCAAGAGGGCATACTCTCCTACCCTAACGGCAAAGAATTACTCGAAGAAGCAGTGAAACTTGGCGCTGATGTGATTGGCGCGATTCCCCATTTTGAATTCACGCGCGAGTATGGCGTTGAATCGCTACACTACGTATTTGAACTCGCCCGCAAGTACGACCGACTTATTGATGTGCACTGCGATGAAATTGATGATGAGCAATCACGTTTTGTTGAAACACTGGCCGCCCTGGCTCATAAATTCGAAATGGGAAACAAGGTAACAGCCAGCCATACAACCGCCATGCACTCATACAACGGCGCCTACGCTTCACGCTTATTTCGTTTGCTAAAAATGTCGGGTATCAGCTTCGTTGCCAACCCTCTGGTGAATATTCACCTACAGGGCCGCTTTGATGATTACCCCAAACGACGTGGTATTACCCGGGTCAAAGAAATGCTGACGGCTGATATCAATGTCTGCTTTGGCCACGATGATGTCTTTGACCCGTGGTATCCACTTGGCACAGCAAACATGATGCAGGTGCTCCATATGGGGTTACATATATGCCAGGTAATGGGTTACGACCAAATCAACAATTCACTGGCTTTAATTAGCACTAACTCAGCGCGTACGCTTAATATCCAACACCACTATGGTATTGAAGAAGGCAAGCCAGGTAACCTGCTGATCTTACCTGCTGAGAATGGTTTTGATGCTGTTCGTCGCCAGGTCCCGGTGCGGTATTCAGTCCGTCAAGGCAAGATAATTGCACAAACTCAACCTGCAACGACACAAATTTGCCTAGGAGAAAACAGCGAAGAAGTGACTTTCCGCCGATAGCTACTATTGTGAATAAAGCCACCGTTCCATTTTGGTGGCTTTATTCGAATCACTTACCCTTCTCTAATCCCTGCCCCGCAACGAGCCCAGCAAGCAATAATCATCAATAATATCACCCCCCAGGCGCTTGCTCCGCCACTGGCTGACTTCAAATTGCAGTTATTGTGTGAAATACCAGAAGAGTTAAGGTTACAGTCACTATTAACAAGCTCATCTTCTTTTCCGTCACCGGAGCCTGTATTACCACCAGAGCCCGTAACACTACCGGATTCTGCATCACCACCCGAATCATCTGTACTTCCCTCTGGCGATGTCGAAGAGGATTCTTCGGCTGTAATAAAGTCGGGCTTGGTAACTGGCTTTTCAGGGATGGAACCGACAATCGATAGAATCCAAGGATAATAGGTGCCAATCCGTGTATAAAAACTAGGACGCACAAGCGAGCCACAAACCAGCTTACCTATAGGGCCACCGCTGACAATACCAAACTGCACCCATTCTCCCAGCTCATTCTGTGCTCTTAGAGGCCCGCCACTATCTCCCTTGCATGAATCCGAGCCAAATTCCAGCGAATTACCATCGCTATCAAAAATGACCGATGGCGGTAGCGTACAGATCTTTGTTCTGTTCATTGGGCTATCAATGATGTAATGAGCGTCGTTTCCAAGCTCTAGACGAGTAAAACATTCATCCATTGGAACAAATGATAGCTTAGCTTCCAGCAATCTTTTTGATACCCCACCTCCATTTGTCTGAGTTGATCCCCAACCGGATACTTTTGTATTCTCAGGTCGTTCTTTATCAGACCACTGCAACCCTAACTGAATATCGAGTTCATCAGCATCTTTATCCGTTGCCAGAGCAACATGATTAATATTCACAGAGAAAGGCTTATCAACTCGCAATAAAGCTAGGTCATTCTCTAATGCCGTACTGATCACCTCGGTAAGCATAGAGCCATCAGGCTGGAGGGTTTCTTTGAGAATGATCTGGGGGGAGTATTTGGGATAAACGACAACATGAGAAACCGCGTATAACGTTGCAACGTCTTCAACAACACTACTTGTTGTCCCTACCATCACACTCAACTGACTGGGAGGAATCACGATAAACTTACCATCATCCCCCTGTCGAACAACACAATGTGCGGCAGTAAGCACCCAGCGTTGGTTAACAACGGTTCCGCCGCAAGTATGGCTTAGCTGATTTGAACTTAGACGAATCGAGGCCATCCAGCTATAGTCTTGACTAGGTTTAACGGGCGTGCCACCGACTACATAACCAGTAACATCTGAAGCTATTGCCTGGCCAATATATAACAGGCATAAGCCTATTGAGGCGAGTAAGTGCCTAACTGTCATTACGTTCAATCCCCGGCAAATAAAAGCAGTAATTTACCAATGGATATAAAAGTGAATATGAGAAAAAAGATGTTATGCGAGGATATTCGAATTAATTTACCCCGTAACATAAGTAAGCAACATTTATCAGTTAATCTGATCCAATTTTATTGTTTACCTTTCGAACATTAATAACGCTGGGCTTGTGAAACAAACCCAGTCTTCCAAAGCAACGCTCCCGTTAGAGTGCCTGAAGTGAGGCACAGCTTACTTCTTTATAAGCAATATCCACGTACAGCCCACCAACTTCAGCGGCTAATTTAGGATAAAATCCATTGCTTGACGCCGTTTTAACTTTATCAAGATCAATCGTATAAACCGCCAAACCGAGCATATTAATCTCACTCGGCAGGCAGCTGCTTGAATTTCCGCTTTGGAAGCAAACCTGATCAGTGATATCAATTCTGCCGCAAGTCTCTCCCTCAACCGAGATTCCCAGATTTTCAAGTGTAGACTTTGAAGCAACTGGCAGACCGTCTGGCGACGTATTCCCCTGGCTTGCACTTGTAATTACAGCAATGTCGTAGTAACCGGGATCCAATGTTCCTAGCTTACTGGCTACCTGCGCCCCCGTAACCGTAAACACTTTAGTATTCCCTTGCGCTAAATCTTTGACATCATCTTCATCACAGCCCGCCAAAGCAAGTATAGATAGTAAAAAAACAGCCTTCTTCATCACTCGTCCCTACATCGTCTTATAATATTAATTTAAGGCAATTATGATTTTATCCTTATCTCTACATTATTACAGCCTTTCAACAACAATGAGCAAATAATTGATAGCTTAAGGCGGCTATTTCTCTTCAACCAGGTCGCTCGATAACGGGCAAAAAACGACCAGCGCCGATAAAGATGTTCACTTACCATACAATTCACTATCTGCTTAGGCTTATTTGTGTGACCTAAAGCAGGATTTCTTTCCTTATCGAAAAATGCTGGCATAATAATGCCACAACAAATCTACGGACAAATCCCTATGACTATTGAAAACATCGTTAAGCAGCGTGCTGACGCAAAATGTGAACTTTGTTCATCTGAAGATAACTTGAGCGTATATGAAGTGCCTGCTTCTCCGGACACAACTGCTGGTAGCTGTGTGATGGTCTGTGGTACTTGCCGAGGTCAAATTGAAGATGCTGATACAATGGATCAGAATCACTGGCGCTGCCTGAACGATAGCATGTGGAGCCAGGTTCCTGCTGTTCAGGTTATGGCTTACCGTATGCTGAAACGTCTTTCGGCTGAAACGTGGGCGCAAGATCTTCTTGATATGCTTTACCTAGAAGAAGACACAATTGAGTGGGCTGAAAAAGGGATCGCACTAGAAGCACTAGACTCTATTCAAACACTAGATGTGAATGGCACTCCGCTTCAGGCTGGTGACAACGTCACTATCATCAAAGACCTGCCTGTTAAAGGGTCTAGCCTGGTTGTTAAGCAAGGCACCGCTGTTCGTGGCATTCGCCTAACAGACAATCCTCTGCACATCACAGGTAAAGCAGCCGGTACCAACATGGTAATCATCGCCGCGTACTGTAAAAAAATGTAATTTACGTTCGCAGTAACGATGAATCACCAAAGGCGCTATCTAGCGCCTTTGGTGTTTATGAGGCTACCTAATTCATAAATTAGCAGTATTATTTATCGGACCATATCGCAAGCTCGTTGCCGCTTGGCTCGGTAAAATGAAAACGACGCCCACCCGGAAATGAAAAGATAGGTCTAACAATAACCCCGCCCGCCTTTTTGACATTTTGCAGCGAAGTCTCCAGCTCCTGACTGTAAAGCACAACCAAAGCGCCGCCATTAGCTGTGGTCGAACTCAATGCCGACTGAAAAAAGCCGCCATCTAACCCTTGATTGGAAAATGCGGAATAGTCTTCACCATAATCAACAAACTCCCAACCAAATGCCTGAGTAAAAAAAGCCTTTGTCGCAGAAAGATCCACTGCAGGGAATTCAACATAATTGATTTTTTCATGCGATTCTTTTTGGGAATTATCCATATTTCACCTCTTGAGATTGATTACCCCACCTTTATTTGTCTAAAGCTTACACAGGTTGGTGATTTTAATCTCAGAGGCTGGTCAAGTGAAAACAGTCCTGCCCCAGAAATTTTCACAATCATGTTTGCTCTCTGATAAAAAACATGGTTAGAATAGCGGGAAAATTAATAACAGCATCATTTGCTGTTTAGTCAAACATATTAAACGAATTTTAGTACGTTAGTCGGGGAGCCTTTGGCTGAGACCATTTCGATGGGACCCGTTGAACCTGATCCATTTAATAATGGCGTAGGGAACTAGCAACCGTGTCTCTCTGCGCCCTTCTCTCCTGTGGCCTTTCTTTGACACCTGCTACCCTGCGCTCAACTTTAGGGGTAGTTATGGCGATTCCATCAAAAACACCAATCACACTAACGATTGCCGGCTCTGATAGTGGCGGCGGTGCTGGCATCCAAGCCGACATCAAGGCTATTTCGGCAACAGGAAGTTACGCCTGCTCCGTCATCACTGCATTGACGGCACAGAACACTCAAGGAGTGTCTGGTATCCTGGCCGTCGAACCCGAGTTTGTCGAACAGCAACTTGATAGTGTCTTTACTGATCTTGATGTCAAAGCTGTAAAAGTTGGCATGCTAAGTGACACCAATATTATCCGTGTAGTTGCCGCCAAGCTCCGTCAATACCAGCCTAAATATCTCGTTGTCGATCCTGTCATGGTCGCGACCAGCGGTGACCTCCTACTGCAACAAGATGCTATTTCAAGCCTGAAATCAGAACTGTTGCCGCTAGCTGATGTTATTACCCCTAATCTACCTGAAGCAGCAGCCCTACTGGGTGTCGCTATTCCTCACAGCGAGCAGGAAATGGCGAATATGATAGACGGTTTACGTGAAATCGGCGCTAAATCCGTTCTTCTCAAAGGCGGTCACCTGGAACAGGACACCAACAGTACCGACCTGCTTATTCTGGCTAATGATGTGGTCCGCATGAGCACACCTCGAATTCCAACTAACAATACCCACGGAACCGGCTGCACGCTTTCTTCAGCAATCGCATCGTTTCTTGCCCAGGGTATTGAGCTAACAACTGCCGTCCAATACGCAAAATCCTATATCACAAAGGCTATCAGCCACGCTGGCGAACTTGAAATTGGCTCGGGTCATGGGCCTGTACACCACTTCTTTACCGGTCACTACCAACCGGAATAAGGACAATGGCTATGTCTGTATCTGCAACAACAACCACTCACTCTCGTGCTGTCGAAGTTCGTATGCAGCACGTCTCGCTGACATACAAAGATGCCAATGATGCGCTGTTCGCGGATCTGAATCTGACCCTGCCTGCCGGTGAGTGGACATGCCTGCTGGGTAAAAGTGGCTGTGGTAAAACAACACTGCTAAGGCAACTTGCAGGGCTTAACAAAGATCGTGTCAATTGGCATGGCAGCCTTGTCACATCCGATAATAAGTCGCTGTCTGAACGTATTGCCTATATGGCTCAGCAAGATCTTTTGCTGCCATGGCTGTCAGTGATGGATAACGTTTGCCTGAGCCATCGTTTCGGTTCGTCTCCCTCCCTTCGGGATCAGGATAAAGCCGTCAGGCTGCTTCAGGCAGTAGGGTTAGAATCCTACGCGACAGCAATGCCCAATCAGCTTTCTGGCGGAATGCGCCAGCGGGTAGCACTGGCCAGAACGTTGATGCAGGACAAGCCGCTGGTGCTTATGGATGAGCCATTCTCGGCACTTGATGCCGTGACACGCCATAAGTTGCAGACTTTATCAGCCGAGCTTCTCAAAAACCGTACTGTATTGCTGATCACCCACGACCCTCAAGAAGCACTGCGCCTCGGGCACAATATCTACATCATGACTGGCAAGCCTGCCAAACTCATTGAACTAAATACGCCACCATCAGTACCACCGAGGCAATTTGATGCCCAAATGGCTGCCCACCAACAGACCATTATCGAGCAACTGGAGCAGGATTATGGCTGAACAACCCACTACCAATACCATGACCGAGTCAGTCCAAATCCGGCATCTAGTACCGGAACAGCACCGCGGGCTATCACAAAGCCTGATGCGCATTCTGATCAGCTTTGCTGTGATTATGGGTTTATGGCAGGCCTCTGTCGTAACATTCGACATGCCGGCCTTCATTTTGCCTGGCCCGGCTGCAGTCTTAAGTAAGTTAATCGAACGCTCTGAGGTGTTATGGCACCACACAATAGTCACTAGTACCGAAGTTATACTCGGACTGTTGCTTGGTTTATTTATGGGGCTGTTTTTTGCATTGCAAATGTTGCTGTTTGCCCCGTTACGCCGCTGGCTACTGCCAATTCTTATCACCAGTCAGGCAATTCCCGTCTTTGCTATCGCTCCGATTCTGATGCTGTGGCTGGGATATGGTATTGCCTCGAAAGTTGTCATGGCCGCCCTGATTATCTTTTTCCCGGTAACAACCTGCTGTTATGACGGCCTTCGTCATACACCTTCAGGATATCTGGATCTGGCCAAAACCATGGGCGCAACGCGCTGGCAGCTCCTATGGAAAATTCGTTTACCGGCGGCTCTGCCAGCTTTGGCCTCAGGCATTCGAGTCGCAGTTGTCGTCGCTCCAATCGGCGCAGTAATTGGTGAATGGGTAGGCTCCAGCGAAGGTCTTGGCTATTTAATGCTTCAGGCAAACGCCCGAATGTTTGTCGACGAAATGTTTGCCGCCCTTTTTATCCTGGCTTTCTTTTCAGTCAGCCTCTATTTCACCGCCGATGTATTGCTGAAAAAAGCAATTCCGTGGCAAAGCAAATAACACCAACAAAGCCTGGCTATCAGGCGAATAAGCAATAAAAATAACAACTTAAGGACAGGAACAATCAATGAAAAAGCATTTACTCCATGGATTTGCTGCACTTTCTCTATCTATGGCCTCATTCAATGCGGCAGCAGAAAAAGTCACCCTGATGCTGGACTGGTTCGTCAACCCCAACCACGGCCCTATTATCCTGGCCCAGGAAAAAGGCTGGTTTGCCGAACAAGGTCTTGAGGTCGAGATTCAGGAACCAACTGATCCAAGTATTCCAGACAAGCTTGTTGCCGCAGGCAAGATTGATATGGCCGTTTCGTACCAAAGCACACTTATTTCAAGTACTGCAGCCGGTTTGCCAGTCGTACGCTCGGCCACTCTTATCTCCGGGCCACTCAATTCTCTGATTGTGCTTGATAAATCAGGTGTTAAGAGTCTTGCAGATCTGGAAGGCAAACAAATTGGTGTCGCGATTGGCGGTAACGAAGATGCAACTATTGGTACCATGTTAAGATCTGCCAATGTCAGCATGGATAGCGTAAAAATCATTAACGTTGGCTGGGCGCTTTCATCTTCTCTCGCTTCCGGCAAAGTGGATGCGATTTGGGGCGGATTGAGAAACTTCGAACTGAATCAACTAGAGCTGGAAGGCTACAAAGCAACGGCATTCTACCCTGAAGAGCACGGTGTTCCACCCTATGATGAGCTGATCTTCGTAGCCAACAAACACAAGTACAGCCCGGAAACAGTGAGTAAATTCAATAAGGCTATCGAAAAAGCAACTGTCTACCTGATCAACCATCCTGAAAAGGCCTGGCAGGAGTTCGTTGCATATTCTCCCGATACTCTGAATAACGATCTCAACCGTAATGCCTGGGAAGATACCCTTACCCGTTTTGCATTGCGTCCGGGAGCTGTTGAACTGAAACGATATGACGAATATGCCGAGTTCATGAAGCAGCACAAAATCATCACAACCCTGCCGCAGGCTAAAGATTACGTATTAACGTACTAATCACTTCATGGCTTTATTTAACAAGGACTTCCAGTGAATCATCAAGACCTTATCAAAGCCTGCCAGCAAGACTGGCAAGCTTACACCGAACATAGCTTTGTTACTCAACTTGCTAAAGGTGAACTGAATAAAAGTGCCTATCTTCATTATCTTAAACAGGACTTTTTATTCCTCAAACACTATGCACGAGCCTATGCGCTCGCTATCTTCAAAGGACGCACCCTTGCAGAAATGCGTGAACCGTTACCAAGCCTAACGGCTTTGCTTGATTCCGAGATGTCCCATCATGTCGAATACTGCGCCAAGTGGGGATTGACCGAGTCTGACATGGAAGGTGAACCAGAAGATTTCGGTACCGTCAGCTACACTCGCTATGTCCTTGATACCGGGATGGCAGGGGATCGTGTTGATCTCTTTGCCGCCCTCGCTCCTTGCGCGATTGGCTATGCCGAGATCGGTACTCAGCTCCTTAACTGGTCTGAAACAAAACTTGACGGTAACCCTTACCAAAGCTGGATCCAACTATACAGCGGTGAAGAGTTCCAGTCTGGCGTTCGTGAGACCATAAAACGCCTTGACGAGATGCTGACTGAAATTTCGCTAGACAGCCAACGCGGTCAAAGACTGTGCGAGATCTTTAAAACAGCGACTCGTATGGAGGTTGCCTTTTGGCAACAAGGCCTGAACGCTTCTGATAGCTAATTCGAGCATTTAGCAATTCTTATCAATATCAGGTGCCTATTCGCAGGCACCTGATACTTTTTGTCCATCAAGCATAGTCAGTAACACAGACAGGGCATCATCAATCATTTCGTATTGCCGAGCTTTCCCCAGTACTCTTATTCCCTGCATCTGCATCACCAAGAAATGGCTAAGCCTCGCCGGTTCAACACTTGTATTCAGCTCTTCCCGTCGCTGCGCATTTTCAATCGCATTCTTAAAGCTATCGGATAGTGTCTGATAAAGCAGACTTCCGGCTTCCAGCACGTCATCATCACTGTATGCCCGCTCCAAAATGGCATTCTGCATAAAACAACCGCATTTTTGCTCCCGTTGCAAATCGGCGAAGCATGTCAGATACGCAACAATGTCCTGGTAACCCGCGTCAGCAGACAGACTATCTGAAAGCATCGGAAATGATATTTTCTTCAGGTAATAGTCCAGCGCTTCCCGATACAACGACTCCTTATCGGTATACGTGTTGTAAAGACTGAACCGGTTGATTCCAAGATGGTTAACCAGGTCTGCAACTGAGGTTTCCGCGTAGCCTTTTTGCCAAAAAAGCTCCATCGCCAACAGCAGTTTTTCCTCGCGGTCAAAATTCTTCGATCTGGCCATTCCTATTCCTCGCCAAAAAAAGATCAAATCATACTTGACTGATCGTTCCGTTATTGAGTAGATTTTAAACTAAACGAACGTTCAGATAAAGGAAGTATAATGAAAATTTATGAACTAGGGCCGGCACCAAGTGCTCGCCGAGTCAGTATCTTTCTGGCCGAAAAAGGAATTGACGTTGAACGTCAGCAAGTCGATATTCGTGGGGGCGAAAACCTCAGCGAGACATTCAGGGCAATAAGTCTCAATGGGCAAATCCCTGTCCTTGAACTCGATGACGGCACCACAATCTGTGAGTCAGTTGCAATTTGTCGTTACTTTGACGAAGCCTTCCCTACAGAGCAGTCACTCTTCGGCAATAGCGCACTCGAAAAAGCCCAAATTGAAATGTGGCAACGCTTGGTCGAACTACGTGGCCTGCTGGTAGCAATGCAAGCCTTCCGTAACATCAGCGGCATCTATCAAGACAGAGAAAACTGCATAACGGCCTGGGGGGAAGAATCTCGCCAGCGGTTAGTTGATTTCCTACCGACGCTTGAGAAACAACTCTCAAAAACAACCTATGTTGCCGGTGACAATTTCAGTATTGCTGACATTACTGCAGTCATATTGTGCGATTTCATGAAAAATCTAGAAATCCATATCGATGAAAACTTACCAAACTTACAACGCTGGTATCAGCTAGTTAGCACACGTCCTTCAGTTAAAGGTTAAAAGGAATTAGTATGATAGATCTCTACACAGCAGCCACGCCAAACGGCCATAAAATCTCTATCGCGCTGGAAGAAATGGGGCTTGAATACCGAGTCCACCCACTCGACCTGATGGCGGCGGAACAAAAACAGCCAGAATTTACTGCCATTAACCCAAACGGTCGAATTCCTGCCATCGTCGACACAGAAAACGACAATTTCGCTGTTTTTGAATCCGGTGCCATCTTGTTGTACCTGGCTGAGAAAACTGGAAAGTTCTTGCCTGAGGATCCTAAAAAGCGCTCTCAGGTTATTCAGTGGCTGATGTTTCAGATGGGCGGTGTGGGACCAATGATGGGGCAGGCAAATGTGTTCTATCGTTATTTCCCGGAGACCATTCCGGCGGCAATAGAAAGATACCAGCACGAGGGCCGACGCTTGTTCGAGGTCATGGATAAACAGCTGGCCAAACATGCCTATCTCGCTGGTGATGAATATACCATCGCAGATATGGCAACCTGGCCATGGGTTCGAATCTATGAATGGAGCGGAATTGATATCGACGGCCTGGAGCATTTGCAACGCTGGCTCAATGAACTTGCCGAACGCCCTGCTTGTCAGAAAGGTATTCTTGTTCCGCCGCCATCAGAACTGAGTGACGAAGAGAAGGCTGCTGAAATTAGAAAAATGGTGACCCGATAACTGAGCTTAGGGTCTGTTGATCTTCATCATCTTTGTGACAGGTGAAAATAGAGAGATGAACAGACCCGGGTAAGCAACGATCTAGAGTGCGGTTTGCTAAGTAGTAATCAAATGTTCGTTGAAACCCAGTTCGACCAGTGATTCAAATGCTTGCCAGATATCGTCAGGAATATGTTGTGGCATTGAATACCCCAGAGCCGGATAATCTTTGATTCGCTGAAGATCGCCTACCATAACGTTTATGACATCGCTGTAGGTGAGCAATTCATTTGGATACTCATCGAAACTGATAGGCGGCGATGTCACCATCACTTGCTTGCCCGGCCACTGCTGCATAAATGTGGCGTAGGTTCTCCTCTCCATAAATGGCTTTTGAACCAATATCAGCGTTTTAGGGTCAAGCCCCTTATCTTCCAATAGCACCTTGGTAAAAAGAATGTTTTCACCGGTATTCGTCGACTGGGGTTCAATAAGAATAGATTCTTTGGGTACGCCCATATCCGCAGCAACCAGAGCAAAGGCCTCTGCTTCCGACTCACTGAACATCCCACTGGTCAATTCACCTACCCCGCCAGAAAAGACGATATAAGGCGCATAGCCGTCTAGGTACAATTTTGCTGCATACTCGGCTACACGAATATCGTTACTGCACAGAACAAAAATACAATCACTTTTCTCAAGCTGATCATTGAGTAAGTGGTAGTTCCAGACTTTCTTAGCCAGAGAGTGAACCTGTGATGCCATATATCCGTCCTTGAACTGAAACCGCTGGACCCACTTTGAATCCAGCATATTGAGGTAGTTTGTGTATTACTTTGCACAGCTAGAATGAAGTTAGCATTACAATACCAGCGAATACCACTTTGAGATCTGGCTAGACGCGATGCCACCAGTCCGGGACGATGTTACAGCTGGCTTCACCAGAGCTTAGCCAACCCTGCTCTCCCTCAATAGTCAGTTGAAGCTGCATAGTACGCTCAACCATCGCTTCCAGCTCGGCTAATGTCTCATCCTTGATGAAAACGACTGAAACATTCGCATATTGAGTGATCTTGCTTTTGTTTTGCTGCCACCAGACCGAGGCGGCATTGTCGCCATAGGCAAAAATAATCACCTGCTGCGATCGGTGGGAGGCTTTACGAACCCGTTTTTCTTCCGGTAGACCTAGTTCAATCCATAGCTCTATCTCATCACTGAGGTTCTTAATCCACAGATCAGGCTCGTCGGTTTCTGATAGCCCTTTGGTAAATTGCAGCTCTTCATTTGCATTCAAACCCCAGGCAACTAGGCGCAGCATTAGTCGCTGGATTGTTTCCGAAGGGTGACATGCTAATGTGTGCGATTTATCAATATAAACGTGACGGTCCAGATCAGCGACGTTGAACTGGGCCTTATAAATGGTGGCTTTCTGTGCCATAACAAAACACCTGATTTTAAGATGCCTGAAGTGTAGTAAGAATAAGACTAGAGTTCAATTTCTATTGGCTTTTCAACGCAATAACTTGCTTGTTAATAGTGGTCATTTCTCTTGCCAGCTGCTGGCATTCTTGCTTCAGCTCTGTCAGAGGCAACTGGTTGAACTTTTGCTTGTAGTGATTTCCGGCTTTAGCCAGTAACGTTTTCCATTCGACCACATCTACGGCGGACAACTCTTCATTAAGCAACCTTTTGCCCTCCAAGATATAATCTTTGGCTACCACGGCATAATCATCAAAGGCTGTTTGAACATCTTTACTTATACCATTTTCGAGCCGGTTGCAGCCTTGAATCAGAGTCTCTCTTAGTTGATATGTCGTGTATATCCCGACTAGTTTATCTTTCAACACATCTCTTTGTCCTCTCGGACTAGGTGTGGTCGTCACCTCTGAGGCGTGAACTGTCAAAGAGGCAAATATTAACGAAAAACCAAAACACCAAGTTCTAATGAACACAGTTATTAACCTATCAAACTTACTATTAACTCCATGATACGTGATTACTGCTATTGTGCTGTGCGATTTTCGTGATCTAACACTCAGCTTTAAAACATTGTTTTATTCCAATAGTGTATTGATTTTCAGGGTGTGGTTAATAATTGACTCTTTCTTGGCTTTCGACAGCCTTTTGATTCTGTACTCCAACCGCATAGCCGTTTTCTTATCACCGACTTGCTCAGTCCAGGCCAAATTTAATGGGCCTTTCCCTTTCAGGTACTTAGCCCCTTTCTTACTACCACTATGTTCATTCAGACGGCGTTTCACATCTGTCGTCACACCACAATAAAGCTGATTTGATGCAGTTCTGATTAAGTAGACCGACCATTGCGCGGCTTTATTACGCTCTGAATCAGTCTGCTTTGCTGTATATTCAGCCTGAGAAGTAATATCTGTTTGTTTCATCATATAAAAAGGCTCAGCCAATGCTGAGCCATAACTTTAGTGAATAACGCGATTATCTCTGCACTTAAGAAGTCAATGATTCAAGTAGCTCTTTAAGTTCGGCAATTTCTTGCTTCATTGTAGCAACTTCTTCTTCCAGCTTCGCTACACGCTCAGAAGTTGGAGATGAACTGCCGACAACAGGTACCGCAGCCTGCTCAGCCAAGGCTTCGAGATCAACCTCACCACTGAACAAATGCATGTAACGGAAATCACGCTTGCCCGATTCTTTTGGCAACTTCACCACATATGGACCTTTGCTATGTTCTGCCAGGCCATTTAATACAGCTTCTGCCTCTTTAACGTCTGCAAGATCACACAGGCGATTCGTTCGGGTACGGATTTCGCCAGGTGATTGCGGCCCACGCAGCAACATTACACACAGCGCAGCCTTCTCCGGCTTGGTAAACTGTAATGTACTGAACTCAGTATTGCAGAACCGGTGCTGGTACTTAGCGACACGGCTACCAAAACCTGCCGTTACTTCCTGAATAATGCGTTTAGCTTTCAGCGC
Organism: Photobacterium alginatilyticum; assembly: GCF_009910675.1. Lineage (GTDB taxonomy): Bacteria > Pseudomonadota > Gammaproteobacteria > Enterobacterales > Vibrionaceae > Photobacterium > Photobacterium alginatilyticum. Next base: position 151,991 of record NZ_RSEJ01000009.1, read on the forward strand.
TTCAACAGTATCCAGCACGGTCGCTTCGTCCAGCGACATTACAGGGTCTCGATTACTTTTCTGGTTACATGCTGTTGTCAATGCATTCAATGTTAATGGGTATTGATCCGGGGTAGTCACTTCTTTTTCTAGCAAACAACCCAACACTCGCGCTTCATTCTGCGAAAAGCAAATATCCATGATCTTCCCTCACCCTTCTTATTGTTGATACCAATACTGATTCCACTCTTTATGAACATGTCATGCCAAGACTGGGATCAGCACTGACCTGTAGGCAGATTAGCACGCACAGCCTGAACAACAAGCGTTTGTCGAACCGAGTGTTTGAAAATCAATCAATTAGCATTTAATCTTGCGAAGTTATACCTACCGCCTCGGCTCAGCCAATGCGTTAGTTGGTAGCTATTGTTTGAATGGAGTGATGTCTCACAACATACTCAACTGCCTTTCAAGCCCTGTTTACGGCAAAAAGAACAGCCAAGCTGATGTGACTCTTGGAGGGAGATTAATGCAATCAGGTAAACTCTGCAGCAACGTAACGATTACGACCCTGCTCCTTGGCTTTGTAGAGCACCTTGTCAACGATTTCATACATGTTCTCAGGCGTTTCAAGGCCCGTAGGGATCCACGAAACCATCCCCTGACTCACGGTTACCACATCCGATGTCGTCGATTTCGAGTGAGGGATCTCTAATCGCTGAATACAGGCCTTCAGCCTTTCACACTCCCTCACAGCCTTGGTTTTTTCACAATGACTAATCAAGACAACAAACTCTTCACCACCGTAACGAGCGGCAAGCTCTCCAGCCCGGCTAAATGTCTGCTTGAGCTCACCAGCAACCGCCTGAAGGCAGCGGTCACCTTCAAGGTGCCCATAATGATCATTAAACGGTTTGAAGTGATCCACATCCACCATGATGATAGTCAGCGATAAGTTATTGCGTCCATGCCACGAAATAAACTCAGCCAACTTCTGATCAAGATAACGTCGATTGGCCAGCTTGGTTAAGCCATCTTCATTAACCTGTTGTGAAAGGCGCTCATTAGCCAGTTCAAGTTGCTCCGACGCTTCCTTCAGTTGATGTCTCATGTGCGCAATACGCTGCATGGCTTTTAATTTAGAGACCAAAACCATTTTGTTTACTGGCTTGACCAAATAATCATCCCCGCCCATATCAATGGCTTTGGCAATCATTTCAGGTTCATCATGACCGCTCAGAAAGATGATAGGCACCCAGTCAGGGTGTTGAATTCGAATTTGCTCCGCCACCTCGGTGCCACTCATATCCGGCATGCTAACATCAAGCAGCACTAAGTCCGGATCAAACAACGGGTATTTTTCAATAGCTTCATGTCCTGAACCAACAGCCTCGACAATATGACCAAGACGCTGCAACCTCATTGCAAGCTGCATACGTTCAAGGTGAACATCATCGACCAGTAAAATACGCATTGCTTCCATGAAAGCATCCTATTGATATTGAAACATTTGTATTGTCTTTAGTTATAGCACAGCTAGAAAATTTGCCTAACGATAATATGAGCATACTTTCACTATAGGCGATCGAACGTGACCTGCTTAGCAAGTTTTCAATCCTGACTGGTAATCTGTTACCGATAACAAGCTATATTACTCTGGCTAACCAAATTAGACGGTTACGCTGAGAAAAGTTGACATTTATACGTAGGGCTATAGGATTCCCCTCCTTAACTATTCATGCTGTAGGAATTAGCTATGTCTGAGATTGAAAATAAAGAAGAACAAATCGCCGAAGAAGTAACCTTTACTCTTGACGATTGTTCGCCAGAACTTCGCCAGGTTGTCGAGTTTGAAGAAGTGCCGGAAGAACTATTGGGCATGCTAGTCAACGTCTACAAAGCTTCTGAAGGAACATCTCGCCTAGCGTGGGACCAGCTTCCTGCAAGTGCGCAAAATGTGCTGGACAACTTCGAACAGTTTCATGCTCTTATCGCGCTTAGCCAAAGCTACTCAGGTGTAGACTTCCTGGGTGAGCTACAGGAATCGAAAAAGCCTGATGACATGACAGACGAAGAATACACAGAATACAAAGCCGTTATGCTAGACAAAGTACTGCATAACTGTGTGAAAGACATGTGCAAGCAGCTGAAAAAAGCACGCCGCAACCCACCAATGAAGCGTGAGTTCCTGGAAATCTTTAAGAAATAATCTTATTGTTCCGGCAGGGAGGTATCCACCTCCCTGAGCCCCTTCAAAGCTGCGCCGTCATTTCCTTCCCCGAACGTACCTCCCCCCTACTCTTTTCCCTTATTCATGGTAGACTTACTTTCCAGCGTAAAATTAAACGTAGCGTACTAGATTTCTTTATCTATGCTTTTCGGCTGATGAAATCTCTAATAATTAGCGCTTTGAGCTCTAAAAGGAAACGTTCCACTGTGTCACAAGTCATCAGAGGTATTAATGTCAAGCCGTGAGCATATTAAATTTCAAACTGACGTTTACTTCATTCCATGCCAAGGCATTATCAAATCTTCTGACTCAATACAAAAGCTCAACCTCTCAGAACAAAACATCCTGACTTTTTTAATCGATAACCACCAGCGTCCGATTACCAAGAGCGAATTACTGAAAGTAGGATGGCCTGATCGGGTTGTTACAGAAGCATCACTGTTTCAGGTTATACGGGCGCTTCGGGTAAAACTGCAGGAAAGGCATAAAGGTGAGGTCATTGAAACCTTGCCTCGTGTTGGTTATCAAATTACTCAGTTCGAACGACAGGAAGTTCCACTCGACACTGAGCTGACAAAGAAAACCAAGTTTCTCTTTAAGCACCCTCTTTTCCCGTTTTCGTTTGTTTGTTTTCTTCTCATCGCCAGTATTGGTACCTATTTCTGGTTAAATCATTACAAACGACCGGCACAAAATTACTACTTAACCCAAACAGAAAACTGGGGAGATAACTCAGTTACTCTCATTGCCACTAATGACGACGATTTGGATGATCTGCGGCAAAAACTCAATCTAGCCTACCGGCAACACCTAGAGTTGGTCTCACCACCCAAAATTACCAAGGTTAAAGCCTTTGCTTTTAAAGGTGACGGTATCTACTCTGTTGCCTGGTGCCGGGTTGACAGAGAAAGCGCCTGCCAACCAAACACCGATTTTTCATATACTTTTGGTTATCACAACTGGGAACAATTTTCTGATCTTCTCGTTCATGAAACCAAGACCTACCGGGATGATCCGGTTATCCAAACCCAGCTGGCACGAGAACCAACCGCGCAGGTGTTCATGAACTATATCGACGAGTCCGGTATTCAGTCGAAGGTTGTCCATCACTATATCTCGAAAGGTGAATCTGCCACGCTCAACTACTCCTATATGTCTTTCATTACTGAAAAAGACACTGATTTCCATCACGCCCTGTCGGTGCGTGCGGCTACCTTGTCAATCATCGAAAATGAGTCGCCTTTTCTTTCAACCGCCCAGCTAAAACCAGACATGTTTCATTGGGCGTACCAGCCGAGTGATTTATTTGTCGAGGAAAAATCAACGGCGTTAATGACAGAATCGAAGATGAGAGACGATTTTAGAGCAAAACGTATCGCGTATAGTTACCTGCTATACCAACAGCCCTACTTGGATCTGATCTTCTATCCCAATGTAGGGATCTACTGGGTCCATAACAGTGTGAAAAACACCAAACTGTTTAATTACAAGCAATATATGCCGGAGTACAAGCAGCAAAGCGCTAATTGAACAACGTTAAAATAAAATCTTGTTATACCGCGGTGGCTACTTATACAATATTGAGATGTCAACCAGTTAATAAATCATCCATGCGCTTACCTTTTTTGAAGCACAGCAATAGAGTGGCGGTGATCCTTTTCACCCTGATTTTCTCAGGCTGTGCTGTATATGCCGGCTTCAACTACGACCAACTCTATGGTCTGCCTGAGCCCAAAGACCGTATAGTGCCGACAACAACACCTATTGCTCAGCGCTACCTGACCGACGTCAAGCCGGTTATCGAAAACCGCTGCGTAGTTTGCCACGCCTGCTATGATGCTCCGTGCCAACTAAAGCTAAGCTCAGCGGAAGGCATAGACCGTGGTGCCAATAAAGAGAAAGTCTACGAAGGCACTCGTCTGCTGGCTGCCAATACCACGCGCATGTTTATTGATGCTCAAACTACGGCCCAATGGCGTGATAAGGGCTTTACCCCCGTGCTCAACGAACGTGAGCAGTCACCTGAGGCCAATACCCAGGCAGGGGTAATGGCAAGAATGCTTCAGCTTAAACAAGCGCACCCATTACCATCAGATACCGTTCTAAACCCGGATAACTGGGACTTTAGCCTGGACCGGGATCAGCAATGCCCAACAATAGAGGAAATGGATCAGTACGAGCAAGCCTACCCTAAATGGGGCATGCCTTACGGCTTACCTCAAATCTCACAAAACGAAAACGACACTCTCATGGAGTGGCTGGCTGCTGGCGCACCAATGACCAGCGTTGAACCGCCTTCATCGGCGACATTGGCAAAAGTGCGCGAGTGGGAAACCTTCCTAAATGGTGATTCACTCAAGGAACAACTTGTCAGCCGATATATCTACGAGCATCTGTTTGTTTCTCATCTCTACTTTTCAGATGAAGAAAAGCCGGTTTTCTTTAAACTAGTCCGCTCAAAAACCGCACCGGGCAGCCCTGTTGATTTAATCGCGACCCGTCGACCGTTTGATGATCCCGGGGTAGATCGCGTCTACTACCGTTTCGAGCTGGTACGAGAAACCATTGTCGATAAAACTCACATGCCTTACGCCCTGAACAAGAGCAAGATGGCACGGTATGACGAACTCTTTTTCGAACCCTCTTACGTCGTTTCTACCCTACCGGGCTATGAGCCAGATCTCGCTGCCAACCCTCTGATGGCATTCAGCCAGTTGCCGGCCAATGCCCGCTATCGATTTATGATCGATAATGCACAAAACACCATCATGGGCTTCATCAAAGGGCCTGTATGTCGTGGCCAGCTGGCTTTAAATGTCATTAATGACCGCTTCTGGGTCTTCTTCGTTGCTCCTGAAATGGCTAACGTTCCTAGCGTCAATACCTTCTATGCAGAACAGGCACACAACCTGCGTTTGCCAGCAGAAAAAGAAAGCAACACCCTGCCGCTAACAAACTGGATTTCCTACGCCAAACAGCAAGGGCGCTTCTTACGAGCCAAAAACGAGCTATTGAACCAAACCTTTGAAAACGGAGAGCATTTAACAACAGACTTGATCTGGGATGGCGACGGTAGCAATGACAATGCGACCCTGACCATTTTCCGTCATTTCGATAGCGCCACCGTTGCAAAAGGACTTATTGGCGAGCATCCGAAAACGGCCTGGGTACTTGATTATTCACTGATTGAACGGATCCATTACCTACTGGTAGCCGGTTTTGATGTCTATGGTAATTTCGGCCACCAGCTTATTACCCGGATGTATATGGACTTTCTGCGTATGGAAGGTGAATCTAATTTCTTGTCACTACTACCGACAGAAACCAGACGTCAGGAGCTCGCTAGCTGGTATCAGGATTCCAACCAACATTTAAGCCTGTTCATACAAGGGGATATCAATGCCTTTAACCAGCCGACAGGTGTCCAGTTCAACACTGATAATCCTAAGAAAGAGCTGTTTAATATGCTGCTGGATCGCTTAAACGATGTGAGTTCGAACCGTTTTGCATTGTCCAATGCACAGTTGACACCAGCAAGTATTGCAGCCCTTGATACGATTAACCAACTAAAAGGCAAGCAGGCAACCCTGTTCCCCGAGCTGACGTTTATCGTCATAGAACCAAATGATCGCACCGCCCAACCGCAACTGTTCACACTGGTTAGAAACAGCGCCCACAAAAACATTTCTAGCCTGTTTGATGAAGAATCTAATCGCCTGTATGAACAGGATGACGTGACTTTGGTTTCAGGCTTACTTGGCAGTTATCCCGGTGCCTTCTGGCATCTACAGGAGTCCCAACTGCCAAAACTGGCTGAACAAATAAAGACAGTGAATACAGAACAAGATTATCGCAAACTTCTTGATAACTACGCCGTTCGTCGAACAAGTTCGGACTTCTGGTCTTTCAGTGACAAGTTGAATCAGATATATCGAGATAGTTATCCGATTGAGGCTGGACTACTTGACTATAACCGCCTGGAAAACCGATAACGAAATCACCTTTATCCTACAAAGCCTGCTTCGTGCAGGCTTTTTTTCGTAATCGACTAATTTAATCAACAAATGCAAGGCTCAGCCCGCTGCTTAATAGTAATCCGCATAGAGAGCGACAGGCTCTGGCGGTGTTTTTATCGGTTGCCAGCCCTCATTGAAGGTATATTTCACATACAATTGAAAATGGTTCGGCTCATAGAATTCGGACCGCTCCGCATCCACCAGCGCCCCGACATACCATTTTGAGCTTACCCGTTTTTCTGCCGCCAACCGAAGGGAATAACCAAAATCCCCACCTTTTTCTTCACTGCCGTCAAACCCGTATGGCGCATCGAGTTCACTCCAGGAATGTGATACCGAGGCATAAGCAGAATAGGCCCAGGTATTCTGATAGCGGCCGTAGTAGCTGACCGGTAGCGAAAGCGAGAAATATGACTGGGGACTATAGTATCCGCCATGCCCAACGGCAAACTCACCCAAGTTTTTATCGTAACTCATGTAAAATGCACTGATACCGGCACTCAACCGCTTATCTTCCTCGGCGATTAGTTTGCGGTAGCCGCCCCCCATCAATGCAAACCGGGTATTGTCTACAGTATTTTTTCCATCCAGGTAATGGAATTGCGCACTCGACCAGTAACCATACGGCCCGCCGTCATCCCATGACAGGCCAAGGTTGATACCCGTTTTTAACACCCCTCCCCACTCTTGTTCAGTTGGTGCCGCAGGAGGTACGGCCGCTTTTATGCCCGAGTAAGACACGGTTGTACTGGTTTCAGGACGGCGTGACAAAGCAGCACGAAAGGTAAACTGGTCGATATCAAATACCTTCTCAACGCCACCGACAACACCCGTATTGAGAAAACTCAGCGGCGTGGTTCCGATATCTATCCGCCAGTCTTTGGCTTCCCAACCAATGCCAATGGCAGTGCCGCTCTGCTTATCGTCAAAACTAACATCACTATCAAAAAAGGTTTGATCACCAGAATCTACCTCAACATAATCCACCTTTACGACCAAATGACCGTCATACTCAGAGAAAGGTATCTTGGCCTCCAAGGGCACATTGAGCTCATGGTTCTCACCTTCACGGAAACCATAGTCAATCCCGAGCTTGATATAGCCATCTTCCCTGGCTCTCAGGGTATCGATATCGGCTTTCACCCTACGCGTCAGCCAATAGTCATCGGCTTCAAGATACATAGTTTCTAGTGTAAGCTCCTGCCCTTCCTTTTTGACAGGATGTTTAGCCTGCCTGTCAGCCAGCAAAGTCTGGTATGCCAGCTTTTCGGCAGTTTTCCATTGCTGTTTATCCATCGCAATGTTCAACGATTCCCACTTATCAATGACCGTCCCATCATCGCGTTCACTAAGCTTGGCCAGCATCAGGGTCGCATCCTGATTATTATCGGTCTCGTAAAGTACCTCAGCCAATTTGAGTTGCTGTGAATAAGAAAGAAGAGGCTGGCGCTGTATCAAGCGCTGCGTGACATAGCTAAAGGTTTTTTCATCAGCCAGTTTATGACTGGTCCGAACAAGACGAAGTGCTATCTCATCTTGGCTGGCCACTTCAGAGTTAAGTAAAAACTGAAACGTCTGGTGTGCTTTATTGATGTTTCCTACCGCGTAATCGGCTTTGGCGCCGTATAATTCATAGTCGGCCACTGTCTGATAGTATTTCGCCTGTAACTCTTGGTTTAATTTCCGATCCTGGGCAGCTATGCGCCAGCTATCGAACAGAAACCTATCATCGAGGGCAACAGCAGCCTCCCCATAGCGAATGAACATATTTTCATCCAATGTTGAAAGCTCCGGAGCACCAAGAACTAAACGCGCCTTGCCAAGATCTCCCATTCGTACCCAGGCAAACGCCAGGGTTAACCGACTTTCTACCCGCTTGGGGCGAGGATAGCTCTGCAGCAAGCTGATCGCCTTGTCAGGATCTTGCTCATAAAGGGCAGTAGCCCGGGCAATCACTTGCTTGAGTTTCAGCCTTTCCAGAGTCTGCTGCATACTGACTGTTCGATTTTCGTCAGGTATAGACGAAACCGTAGCTATTGCAGCATCAAGCCGATCTTGCTGGGATAAATACAAACCATAGGCATAGACCATTTCCGGCTCCTGAGAGTTCGCAGCCCAGTTCGCCATCAGGCGATCAGCCAGCGCTTTCTGACGGTAACCTACCAGCAAATCAGCCACTTCTTTCCTTAACCAGGGATCACTCGGATTAAGTGCCACCAGCATATCGAGCGTTTGCTGTACTAGGCGCAGGCTTTTCTCACTGCTCGCATAGGTATCAAGCCGCCTGGCCAATAGCTCTATCGTTAGCGCATCAATTTCCTTGCGTACCAACGCTTGTTGCGCTGGCGTAAAAGAGCTCACCTGCAGCAATGCAATCTGGGGTTGCTGCTGCGTCACATAGGTAGCCAATATTCCTCTGAGTGCTGCAGCATTCAAGGGATCCTTTACCTTTGCTTTCCGAAAACCGGCACTTGCCGCTGTATACTCTCCCTCGGCAAGAGAAAGATTTGCCAGACGGGTATAACTTTGCGGGTTGTCTGGCAAGAGGATCTGCGCTTTAGAATAGTATTCCTTTCCTTGTTGAAGCAGCCCTTCTTCTACCAGCTGATCGCCACGCTCAATGTAGGTCCAGTACTGGGCAGTTTGAACAAGAGACTGGTATTTTGTGGCGTTATCAGGGTCTTTATCAAAATACGCAGCCCGCTTGAAATACAACAATGCCTGTCCTGATTCCCCTACGCGCAGATAATACTTTCCTATAGCCTCTAATAATTGAGGATCATTCGGTCGGGTCGATATCGCATAGCTTAGCTGCTCGTAAGCATCCGGGAGGATGGCGGGATCCTCGGTTTTCACTAAAGCAATTCCCTTTAGCTTGGCAAGATAAGTCGGATCTTTTAGCCATTCTTGCTCCTGTCTCCAGCGGGACTGGGCAGCAATATTAGCTTGCTGGATAGCGAAGTTGTAAGGGAAGTAACTGGCAAGTGTCGCATGCTGTTTTGCCCAACTATCATCAACGGGCAGATCTGCAAGTGCGCTTAGCCACGTATTGGCTGCCTGTTCCCCGACATGTGGATTTGCTGCCAACCTCTTAACAGTCGCCAGCATCCAGGGGTTAGCAGAGTCCCGCTTTCTGAGGTGGTTGGCAAGGCTGAGCTGTAATACCGGTACATCCGGGTATCGGTAATTCATCTGCTCGAGCTGGTCTTTGACCCGTTCCCAGTTGTTATCATCTTCAGCAAGCAGAGAAAGGTAGGCAAGCCTGAGCTGGTACGTTGGCAAGCCATGGGGGAACAAAGTATCGTAGCCTGCAATAGCTTCCTTTGTACGGCCAAGCTTTTCCAATAACTGAAGCCGTTTGTACTCATTCCGTTTATGGGTATAAATGGACAAATATGATTCTAATAACAACACCGAACTCGTTCCGGAATGCTGCACTCGCAGCAAGTTCAGTATCAACTCGGCCTGCTTGATCTCATTCTTTCGCGCACTAAGGCGCGCACGTGCTGCTTGTCCTTGTACATCATATGGCGAAACAGCCATTAATCTCTCGACAGCACTTTGGACAATATCATCACGATTCATCAATTCTGCGGTAACAATCTGGCCATGGAGCCAGTCAACAGAGTCTATCGCTTGGGGCTGGGATGCTTGCTGTATCAACGACGGCGACAAACTATAGACTTGTTGACGCTGCTCAGGGGTCAGCGCCCAGGCAAAACTGGCGAGTAGTAACCAATAGAAAGACAGACTCGCATTTATTATTATGCGTACCGGAATTACTGACATTGCGCATCCCAAAATGTAACCAGGCTACCATCGCGCTCGAACCGATACCGGTTCTCAAACCATCCCTCGCCAAATAGTGCCAGAACGTTATCGTAGTAGTAATCGTTCTGCTCACTGAGCAGTGACTCTTTCACCGATTGATACTGGCTCTTGGCAAATTCACGTTCGCCCGATGCCACCAACAGCGGCAACATAGAAGCTGAAAAACCAGCCGACCCCTTACCCCGATAAGACCCATTACGCGTGTCTACCGTTTGCGGCGGTAAACCTTTACGGGTATTTGCAGTAACCATAGGCTGCATAACCTCGACAACCTGGGGCTTAAACGGATCATCATCGGCCAGCATACCCGCCCACAAATAGGTACGGATCGCGTTATAGCTTCCTTCTCCTTTGGTTTTTTTGTCTCGGGTATAACCTTTCTCTGAATAAACAACCCAATCAGGGCTGAAGCCCTTTGGCATTGATTCAACGATAAGCAGTTCACTTCCCTTTCTGAGTGAAGCCCAGTCTTGGTGAGGAAAGGATGTCGCCATTTTTTCTATCAGCTGTATTGGCACATAGCTGGGATTAAGGCGATATGTGCGGTCATCAATAACAAAACCTGTTGGCGCCGGCAGCAAGAGACGCTCACCTTGTTTCAGCGCTACGGTCTCCTCGCGCAAGATCCTACTGGCAAGGAAGTAGGCAACACTCTGATAGTAATAGTTGTCCCATAGCCGGCCAGCTTCATACAGGGCATAGGCTATCCACAGATCCGAATCCGAGGCTGAATTAGCATCGAGCACCGAAAACATTCCCTGCGCATCTCTTCCCCACAGCCATGCAGGAAGCCGGGCTGTCAGATCACCTTTGGCCAAGTGTGTTTGGGTCCACCTGAAAAGTAGATCAAAGGTCTCGGGATCATTGGCAATCAACGAAAAAAACAATGCGTAGGACTGCCCTTCAGAAGTAGTGATCTGCCTAGGATCAGATGCATCAAGCACTCGCCCATCATCAAGAATGTAGGTGCTTTTAAACGTTTCCCACAATGGCCAGTTACATTGCTTCGCAGATACCTGAGAGCTGATCATAATGCAAACTAGCAGAGTAATTAGCTGTTTCATTACTTACCTCCGTCAGCCAATCTGTCGGCAGATATTCGTCGCAATACACGCCAGAAAATTATCGTGAGCGCGACAATTAGGAATACGACACACAGGGCGAGCAATACCGGGTGGGAAGAGAAGTGGTACCAAACCAAGTCCATTACTGGTAGTTGCCCTAGGTAATAGCTCTTTCCGACCTCGAAGCTTGCCACCTGCCCCTCCTGTATAGTGACAACCGAACCAAACATATGGTCTAACTTGCCACTGTCATTCAGCGCATCACCAATCAAGGCAAAATCATTGGGTTGCGATGCCACTAGCGAAATGAGGCTACGTGTCTTGGTTAGAGGTGACTCCATAGCAACCATGCTTGCAAATGCACCTTGAGCCGTTACATCAACGGTCCCTAATACATCTGCATCATCAGGCTTGCTCTGTAACCAGCTCGCCCAACCCAGCTTGTTATTACTCGCAGGTAAGGCAAGTTTCCTAGTCATTTCCCCCAAGATCAGGTTCGCGCCATCTTGAGAAACGGCATTGTCAGCCTTTGGCGATAGTCGCCCAATCGTCAAAATATCTTTATCACTCAACTGCTGCGGATCCCAACGATCCAACATGGCTACTTTTATTGCCGGATACCCTGTTTTGGCTCCTATCGCCCCCATCGTGTCGAGCATCAGCGCTACTTCAGGCGCTGGCGGATTTGGCTTCATAACCACAGCTGTTTCCGATAAGTCGGCCATTCTGGAATATGGAAAGCCTGATTTTGCAAATGCGCGTAAGTTAGGCATTTTTATGTAATGTGGAAAATCGGAAAAATCCAGCGTAGAGTCCGAGTCCATCACCGCATAATAGCGACTGGGTTGTGCCGACTGACAGTTACCACCCGCCCCTGATATGAAGCTAAACTCAAACTGCATCGTATTACTGCTATCAATACGAAAAGCCGGGATGCGAGAGATGGAATTCGCACTGATTAACGTATCGTCCAGTAGCGGTACTCTGATCGGGCTGCTAGCGGCATGTTTGCCCGTATCTGATAAATTAAAGGCTTCAACAAACTGCCCATTGACCGAAAAGCTCATTCGCGATTCGGCATTCCCTAACGGCGGGGAATAGCGGTAGGCTAACTCAAGCGGTATCCCCCTCGACTGCCAGGCAAAAAGATCCGGTGGTAAGTGGAATTCCACGTTAATTGGTGCAGCACTACGCCCTTCACGCTGTAACTGATAAGGCCCCTCAACCAGTTCGGCAAAACTCACCGGCCTGTCTGTTCTCACCCAGTTTGGCGCATCATAGGGCTTGCGGGGCTTTAGTTCGGTAACATTATTAATTCGTGCTATAGGCCCAGAGAGCAAACTGTCTCCTAGCACCAAACCACGTACAGCAGTATTCAGATCACGGCTGTCACGCCCCAGTACAAGCAATAACTTCCGGTAACGGTTGGTGGGATGAGTAATTAGCTGAAGCACAGGGCCATTCACTGTTGGCAGGTCTTGAATAAATGAAGGGCGATGCTGATTCGTTGCAAAGACTATCGCATTATGCTGCTGGGGAAGGTCGTCAAAATAGACAGGGAAATTAACACCGCGCCAACTGGCCAGAGTGCCAAAGTAAGAAGCCATCACCCCTGCAGCGGTTAAGCCGTCAATGTCACGTTGAGGTGGAAAAACAAAAGGAAGCGTTAAATGCGAAAAGTCTCTTTGATCAAAAAATGGCGCTGGCAGCAAAGCAAGATCCGTTGCCAGAACAGCATTGTGAACTTGCAGCTTAATGCTGCCTGCCTTGCTGATTTCAGCCCAGATACTCGGACTATTCGGATCACGGCAAGTACTGTTGATTGATCCAATAAGTTCAAAACGTAACTGATTAAAGTTACTAATAAATCTTGGGTTTAGCGGTATCGAGGCTGACACGCGTTGTCCCTGGTCACCCTCATTAATGGGAACGACCCCCATCAGCTCTTCATTCAAAAAGACTTTTAGATGAGAAACGGCGGACTGCAATGCCGGAGAGGGAATAAAGCTAAACTCTAACACTGCCTTCGAGACGATTTCATCCAGCCGTGAGCCGAAGCTCAGATAGGCCGCACTTTCGCTTCCGGACATAGTGATGGAGCCATTAATACCCAACTGCGAAAAGCTAATATCCTTATGCTCGATATCCGCAACAGGTTCAGACGCCTGTACAACAGTCGCTAAACAGAAAAGCTGTAAACCAACGAGAAGTGTAATTATTTTGATGGTTAGACGCTTCATTTATCATCCCTCAACTGCACAAACCTTGGCCTAAATGACGACAGATAACTAAGTAGAGCCCCAATAGCAGACTTTAGAGAGAGGTAGGCTTTTTTAATAACCGAAGGACTATTCTCCAATAGCTTTTCATAACCTTTAACGCCTACCATCAGTACGCTTTTGAAACTATTCATTGGTCTATCTGGTTGATATTGCTTTTTCCAAATCAACCAGTTATCCGCACGAGCAAACGTACACTGTACGAAATCAATTTCTTGTTTAGTTGTAAGGGGACAGAGCTTAAGGCCAACGCACTCTTCGTCACGGTAGATAACCATGCATTTAAACGTTATTTCCTCTGACGAACGGTGCAACGTCACTTCTATTTCATGTTGTCCGTCAAAGATTGAATTGTCAGCAGTTTTGACCCGCAGCCCTCCCAGTGAGAAATCGACCAAAGTCGCCGGAAACATATGGCCGCTTTGTAGGCGAATCATTGCGGGAATTTCGACATCGATACGATGATTCTTTCGAATCTGCTTCTCTTCGGCCGCAACAGCAATTGCGCCTCCCAAAATAAACAAGTTATACAGGGTCCAAACCAAATTAACCCCGGTGGTTGCGAGTTCGTCTCCTGGCCCCCATCCAAGCCGGTAGATCCCGAAACCCAGCCCAACGACATTCATTCCTATCAACACCAGATAGGGTTTCGAAATACTCCAGTCAAAATAGGCCTCTTCAATCAACCCGCCTTTTTCGGTCACATTGAAGCGGCCTTTTTCCGGGGCAAACAACGCAACCGTTGTCGGACGAGCGATATACCAGGCCAATACCGTTTCATAGACATCCCCCCAAAAAGAGTGCCGATATTTTCCCTGGATTCTCGAGTTCGCTATAGCTGCATGGATCATATGTGGCAACACATACAGAACAATTGCGATTGCCGGGGCATAAATGATCTGCATTTGAAAGACTAAAAAGGCCAGCGGAGCGACAAGGAAAATTATCCGGGGGATCCCCGATAAGAAATGCAGCATTGCATTGAGGTAACAGAGCCTCTGAGGCCACTTCAGTCCTTTTCCCCGCAAAGGATTATCCAACCGAAAAATCTGCGCCATTCCCCTTGCCCAGCGGATCCGCTGGCCGATATGCGCCGATAAACTTTCTGTTGCCAAGCCGGCCGATACTGGCTGGCGTAGATACGCTGAACGATAACCAAGGCGATGCAACTTCAAGAACGTATGGGCATCTTCAGTCACCGTCTCGACCGCAACGCCATCAATTTCATCTAGCGCAGAACGACGTAATACCGCACATGAACCACAGAAAAAAGTCGCGTCCCACATATCATTGCCATCTTGCACCAAGCCGTAGAACAAGTTCCCTTCATTAGGCACATCCCTAAAATTCGCCAGGTTACGTTCAAAGGGATCAGGTGAGAAAAAATGATGTGGTGTCTGCACCAGTGCCAGCTTGTCATCTTTCAGAAAGCCGCCCATCGTGACCTGAAAAAAGGCCCTTGTTGGCACATGGTCACAATCAAAAATAGCAACAAACTCACCCTTAGAGCGCTTCAAGGCATAATTAAGATTACCTGCCTTGGCATGTTCATGGGTTGGCCTGCGAATATAATGTACCCCAACCTCCTTCGCGTAGGCCTTGAACTCATCGCGCTGCCCGTCGTCCAATATATAAATATTGAGCTTACTCCTGGGCCAATCCACACCAAGCGCTGCCAGTACCGTTGTTTTAATTACATCCAGGCTTTCGTTGTACGTCGGGATCATCAAATCAATTGTTGGCCACTCTGAAACGTCTTTCGGCAGCGGGATAGGCTTTCGCTTTAATGGCCAGGCATTCTGAAAATAGCCCAGCATCAAGACAAGCCAGGAGTAACTCTCCGCCATCAGCAATATCATACCCAGAGCCAAATCGACGGAGTTGTCCCAGTTAAGTGTCGAGGTATACCGCCACCATATATATCGACACGAAACGGTTACAGAAAGAATAATCAACAATAAGTTAGGCACCCGACCAGGCAAGCGCCGTATCATCATTGCCGCCAGCCAAAGTAATAACACAAAAACGATTTGAGCTTGCCAGGCAAAAGGGACAGTAAGACAAAGCACTGAAGCAATACCGACCAACACACTCAGCAGTAACTTGGAAAAGCTCACTCTATCGGATCGGTTTTCTGTTTGAGATTTATCTGCCACCCTTTCGACCCAGGCTCCAGCCCAATGCACGATAGACATCGGAAGGCCGATAAACCACAACAGGCCGTCTCGTAGGGTATTGATCGGCTCTGTCTCCGTAACCTCCCGTCGAGTGCGTTCAGCACCATTTTGCTTTACCACAAGCAACCATAACGCCTGTATCAAACAGCGTACCGAATCCAAAAAACGCGGTCTGGCAAAATTAATATGCGGGAAAAGCGTTAGAGGTAATGTCCAAGTCTGATGCCCGAAAACGGTAGGCCGAAGAACAATAGAGCAGATACAAAACCAGATGAACAATATAAAACGACCTGAACTCGATGCATGCTCACTCTCGGGATACACCGTCAGGTATTTGTTGAAGCTCTGCATAACGGAGGGCTTGATTATCCCTCTTGCAATGAAGCTAAGCATAACTGCCTTCATCACAACTGAGAGCTGCAATGCTCCACAGCGCTAACGTTTTGAACTCTGCGGCGGCAAGACTTCCGGGTGAATAGCAGCTCACGGTTTGTAAATTAGCCGTTGCTTCCGTAAGCGCCTCATCGAAATGAATCGGGTTTGAAATTAAGGTCTCTCCCCATATTTTTTTCATATAAAAGGAAAAGTCACTACTTACTTCACTCGTCGAATAGAACTTATTCGCAAGCAGTTTGATTTTAGAAAGCTGGCTTACACTTTTACTCTGAGCATCGAGAATGGAGTAGCAAGCCGTATCGGGATTGATCACGACTAAGTGCAGATCAATAGTGGCATGAAGATCTCGCAGGGGCTCCATGAAACTGCTAGTAAAGCTAACGGATGGCAAATGAATGATGGCGTAGTCAAATTGATCAGCCAGCGTTGTCAGCATCTCAGAAAAAAAGCTATTAGACAGCCGATAAACTGATTCGGGTTCTGAAAAATAATCGATTTTACGCTGTTTACTAAGACTCTTCTCCCTGCCGGATAGTACAGGTTTCGCTTGCGCTCCGAAGGGAAGAAAGCTCACCCCGGCAGGACTTTGATGAAAAGCAAGAGCCCAGTCCTCACCACAATATTCGCGGCTAGCCCAACCATCACCATCTGTCATTTTCATCGAAAAGTACACACGAAGAAAATTACGAAGGTCCAGATCTACAATTGCGACATTCTTATTAATATCATGAAGCCCACCAGCCAGGTTAGCAGCAACCGTCGATGCACCAACCCCGCCCTTCAAGCCAGAGACAGCGATTAATTTCATCTATTTAGACCTTTCGGAGAATAAGTTATGGCTCTTTTGTTTCTATTATTCCATTCACTGGTTTCGGGTGGCGTTCATTGACTTCATCAAAAACACCCCAACGCCCGTTAATAATGCGAGCTCTTTCGTTATCGGCAAACTCTTCATAGTCAAAGTCATCCAAATGGTATGAAGATGCTATGTAAGATAGATCTGATTCTATATCCATATCACTTTATAGTTATTTTAAATAAACAAAATGTATTGATGACGGACATCAGCAGAGATTCCATACAAAATCACTTACTGATCTTAACGCCCTAGTCTCTAATACGCTTATCTACTTATAATCATAATTATCAACATAATAAGAATAGCAGAAGTTAATAAAACAGCCACAATCTGACTTTTTTTATTGCACTTTTTTACTTATCGTTGAGAGCTGGCTGTAAAAGCAAGCATCAACCCATCTTTGACTTTTCTGCCTAGTAGCACCCTCTTCGATTCTGCTTCAGAAGCGTCTGAGCCTTGTTGGCTACGGGTCGGTACTATCACAATGAGTTTATCCTGCTGAAAATTGACCAAATTACGATCTTGGTACTAGGCTTATTAACAATTGGGGAACGTCGATACTGAAGTATATTGATTGTACTTCATCCATATTTTGGAGGTTTGGCATACCAACCAATTCTAACTTTCCTCAACAGTGAATTTAGCGACTGTAAGAGAGTATGAGCAATATAAGTTATGACTAATTTTATTCTTTCAGAAGATGATAATGTGATAAATTTGCTTGAAACTGATCCTTGCCGTCTTCGAGGACCACATGTAGCAGATTCCGATTATCACGTTTTACTGTTAAATACGTCTTATGATTGCTACCAGAAACTCTCTATTAAGAATAAAGACAAGCTCTTAGCACTTTATAATGAAGTGTTTTTCTTAAAGTGCAGTAACAGCCTGAAAAATATTGTTCAGCTACTTGATGATATAGAAAAAATACCCGTAACATCAAATACTACATTATTTGTACTATCAGAGAGCAGTTTATTATCCCCTGATAACAACGAACAGCTCAGTGCTGCATTATCTCGCTTAAAGGTCTGGCAACTTAAATCAAACATCGCTGTGTATTTTTGCATTTATGACGTCCGCCATAATAAGTCGCTCGTTTCAACGTTATTGGCCCATTGCAACCAGATTGAAAGCGTCTCTCTCGTGAGTACTTCGGATGAAATCAACTACCACTACACGCTTCTTTTTGCCCACACCAAACAGGGCATCATAACTAACGCCGACTATTACTTTGATGCAAACCAAAAGACGTATACCCCAATCGAAGACAAAGCGTACTTGCGCAATTTATCTATCACCGACACTATCAATGACAACCGAGATATTTTAACGCTGGCCTCTTTGTTAAGAGAAAATGAAGTCCCCCCGGCACAGTTTCGGTTCTTTGAAACTCCTGAAGAGATTCTAGAGGCATCATTAACCAACAAGAAGGCAACCATCGTTCTTCCTTGTGTTTCCTACGAAGCAATTGAAGGTATATCCCGCCTCGCCTACCAACTAAGGACATCTTGCGGACTTGAGCTGAAAATAATTATCAGGGAACTCATCCAATGTATCAGCTATTTTGATGAACGCCTGTTATTGGACTCAGGAGTCAATCTTATCGTTCCCGCCGAGGTTTCTTTCTCTCACTTTGTCAGCCAGACACTCGCAATACAAAACCAAGTGTATGTTGGTCAGCTCCCTGATAAATATGAAGACCTTCTCAGCTTACGGCCACGTTACAGTTATTCAGGCCAAAGCGATATAACGTTGTTCACTCAGCACGTTAAGTCACTTATTTCACAGCAAATGAGCTTAAATATAGACTTTGCCTTGATAAGGCTCAACATACTCCCGAGCCAAGACATAACAGAGTGTGCCTCATTGTGTAAGTTACGACGTGATGGCGATTTGCTCACAACCGGAGATAGCGTTATCTATGTTTTTTTAAGTGCAATTAGAGCCAATGATATAGACGACGTACTAAACGGTATCTTTCACCTCAAGGTCAGTGAGCTATTTTCTAGTTATTACGTTTTTATTAACCCGGTTGACATTATTGAAGAACTTACCAACGCAACAGCTCCACATTTAAACAAAAACGTCAAAACTAAACCAACACGCTGGCACACAAGCAAACCGTTACCTAGCCACAAGACTACGACTCGCACCTACGCCAAGCGTGTTCCTCTAGAACGGAAATCTCAGAGGGTACTACCATGAATCTGACTGATTTTATCGTGACAATCTCGATTGCGATTGCTGTCGGCTTTGTGCTTGGCTTTTTCACCAACTCAATGGTTTCCCAAGTACGTCGACACTGGCTAAACAGGCACCTTAGCTATTTCAAGAAATACAAAAACAAAGATGATGCATTGTAATTCAAGCAGGGACATGGCTTATCATGACAACGAAACAACTCAGTGAAAAAGTAACCTGGTCTCTGGGCTGGTGGAACATCTACTTTTTGCTCAAGATAGCCTTAAAGGTTAAAGGGGTGATAGGATTTTCGACCCTCTACAATTTTGCATTTTTCTTTTTCCTGCTGATCCCTGTGGCTAACAAGGGGCTAAGGGCAGCCAAAAATAGCATTGCCGTCGTTGTCGGCCTATGGCTGTTTCACTATGACTCGTTCTTACCACCACTTGACCGGTTAACCACCCAACTTTCTCAACTGCTACAGTTCGATTCGCTCTATCTGCTTGAGCTGCTTACCCGGTTTATCTCTCTTGATATCATCCTTTTACTCTGCCTTATCCTCATCGGTTACTACTTTGCTCAGCAAGTCTTTCGGGTAACGAGCCTGGTGATGATCACCATGGTTTTTTTTAGTTTTAGTAACACTGAAAAGCCGCTCTATGTACAGGCCAAAGTACCTACTACCCATGTTTCACAAAACGACATACATCAGACCCGTATCACTCCGCCCCAAACAGCGTCGGCCTTATCCGCAGAACCTCCTGGCGCTGAATTAAAGCTTCCTGACATCATTGACGATATCAGCCTTAATCAATACCGGAAGGCTTTTTTCGCTAATGAAGCGCAAAAACGTTCCAGCTTACAAAGCGGGCTCAACCTAAATCATAACTTTGATGTACTCCTGTTGAACATATGCTCGATATCCTGGGACGATCTCGACCTGACGGGCCAAACTACCCATCCATTATGGGCAGAATTTGATATCCTGTTTGAAAATTTCAACTCCGCAACAGCCTATAGCGGCCCAGCGGTTATTCGCCTTCTGCGTGCCAGCTGTGGTCAACAAGAACACACCAGCCTCTTTGAAGCTGCAAGCAACAAACAATGTCTGCTATTTGAGAACCTGGCGCAACTTGGTTTCAAAAATGAATTGCTTTTGAACCACAACGGTGAGTTTGGGAATTTCATGACCCATATCAGCAACAACATCGGTGCGCTCTCTCCCGCCGTCGATCTTGATAAATTGTCGCCGTACCAGAAAAGCTTTGATGGCTCGAGTATTTACCGAGATGCCACTGTATTAAAGCAGTGGCTTGCCCAAACCAACCAAACTCGCAATACACCAACAGTCACCCTGTACAATTCTATTTCTGCCCATGATGGAAACCGGATCATTCGAGGTAATTCCGGTAGTAGCCTAATCAGCTACAGGCAGCAGCAAAAAAATGTTCTTGATGATCTCTACGCATTTGTAAACAAGCTTAAAAAGTCAGACCGGAATCTGGTTGTGATATTCGTCCCTGAGCACGGTGCTGCAATGCGAGGTGACAAAATGCAAATTCAGGGAATGCGAGAAGTCCCGACTAAGACCATAACGCATGTTCCTGTTGGCATTAAATTCTTCGGCCCCGACCTCAATATCCAAGGCGATAAAATACAGCTGAACCAACCCAATAGTTATCTCGCGATTTCCGATTTATTAGGGAACATTATCGCCAGCGATGTCTTTTCCGGAAAGCCCTTCCAGTTGAGTGATCTTGTTCAGAATTTAGATGAAGTCGGAATTGTTTCTCAAAACCAAGGAACAACCATACTGGAAATCAGAAAATCCTCTTTCTTGACACTGGATGATGAAAGCTGGCTCCATTACGATGCTAAATAGAGACAGAGCAATATTTTGGCTTGCCACTTCTTACATCAGCTAAATTGTAAATGTTTGAAAAGATGGCATAAACAACATGGTATGACACTGCTAATTCTGTAAAAATAATCACAGTTGATTAACAATTACAGGATAGAAGCAATGAATGTATCGACGCGAACCTGGGATGGCTTCGTAAGAGGTTATCACTGGTTGCAAGCCTGTTCCGTTGCCGGTCTATGGTACACGGGTACGGAAGGTCTGATGGACTGGCACTTCGCACTTGCCTATTTCTTATTAGCGCTTCTGCTTACCCGCCTGGTATGGGGCTTGGTTGGTAGTGAAACGGCCCAGTTTCGTCATTTTGTCCGCTCTCCTAAGGCTGTATTCCAGTATTTGACGTCATTACATAATAAAGACAGGCAGGCGACACTACATCCCGGACACAATCCGGCAGGTGGCTACATGGTACTTTGTTTCTTTGCTTTGCTGAGCATCCAGCTTATAACGGGACTATTCGCCAATGATGACATTATTTCTGAAGGCCCATTCGCAATGTATGTCAGTGGTGAGATAAGCAGCTTACTCACTGAAATACATACGATAAACTTCAATCTGATTTTGGCTGCAATAGGTATTCACCTGTGCGCTATCATTATCTATTTGCTGGGTAAGGAAAACCTCATTAAGCCTATGATTAGCGGTAATAAGCCCCTTCCAACAAGCATTGCGCCAAGAATAACAAACGGACTGATTGGGTGGCTGATTTTTGCCATGATTGGCGGGGTGATTTACATCTACTTCGCACAAGAGATTGTGAGTTATCTTTTCTAATCTATACGGGGGCAAAGTGTCTTCACTTTTCCCCCGATTGTTATTCTGTAACGGGCGTTAGCGGAATTTATAATCGCTATGACAGGATTTACAGTTTTTCGCTGCTACGCCAAACGCACGTTTCGTTGCGCGCTCGTCACCGTCAAGAGACACCGTTGCCAACTGGGCCAGATCAGTCTGAAACTTATTGAGTTTCATGGAGAAGCCATCCCAGTCAGACCAGATTTCAGGTTTTGCTTTCGTATCACCAGACTCAGTACCAGGTTCCTTAAATGCTTCCTCCGGCATTAACGATAGCTGAGAGATAAATTGTGCGCGTTGGCTAAACTGCTTCTGATCCCAATCTTTGCGACCTTTAACCATTTCAGCCATATCTCCAAAGTTTGTCGCAATCATGGAAAATGCTGACTGACGGTAATGGATAGCATCTTCCGGTTTTTCAAAAGGTGATGCCGAGACACTGGTTGCAACCAACAGTACGCTGCCGAGTATTACTTTCTTCATCGTTGTAGTTCCATCTAGTTGTTGTTATTAAACAAAATGATACCAATACAATACAGACAGTAAACATATACAGCCCGCAACTTACAAACATTTACAATACTGTAACCAGTAATGAATCAGTTCTGAGATCGGATGCGAGTAATGATAAAATCATCTTTACTACATAAATACAATATGAGCAAAGTCATGCTAGGCACACTAAAAAAAATGAAGTCATCACTAGGGAGTGAAGTTGAGTACCAGCTTCCTGTCGGTGATGAACTCTTGCCCCTAAACCCTCTCATAGGCAAAACACTAAAGCTGACCTATACCGGTAATATCTTCTGCGATGCCTGTGGCAAGAAAACAAAGAAAAGCTACTCACAGGGACATTGCTTTCCCTGTATGAAAAAGCTGGCTCGCTGTGACATGTGTATCATGAAGCCGGAAACCTGCCATTATGCTAAAGGAACCTGCAGGGAGCCTGAGTGGGGGAATACCCACTGTATGGTGCCACACTACGTCTATCTTTCTAATACGTCAGGTTTGAAAGTCGGCATTACACGCCATACCCAGTTACCGACACGTTGGATAGATCAAGGTGCGACACAGGCACTGCCTATTTTAAGAGTGAAGACCCGTCAGATTTCGGGGCTGGTTGAAATCGCCCTAGCAGAAATGGTGGCAGATAAAACTAACTGGCGTGCGATGCTTAAAGGTGACAACGAGAACATTGACCTGAAAGCTGAGGCCGAGAGATTACTCCCTACCATCGAAACTCGCCTCAATGAGCTTCTGGCACTGTACGGTGAAGATGCTGTCGAACAACTCAATGAAAAGTTGGTCAGTATCCAGTATCCGGTAACACAATACCCAACTAAAATTACGTCCCATAACTTCGACAAAACCCCTACCGTAGAGGGGACGTTACTTGGTATCAAGGGGCAATATCTGATCTTCGATAGCGGCGTGATCAATATCCGCAAGTTTACCAGTTACGAAGTGACGGTAGAGACACCGTAAAGGTGGCGTTACAAAGCAAAAAAGGCGGACATACCGCCTTTTTTATTGTTACTAAAAGTTTTGCTATTTCTTCGCCTTTGGCTGCACGTATTTTCGTGTCCCGTCGACAATGGCAACGTCCCGGATAAAGTTAATTCCGAGTACAATCCCCTTGCCTGCCGTCAACGCAAACTCCGTCAACTCATTCAGTTCACCCAGCTTAGCCCTTAGCTTCACAACGGCCTGACGCTCTTTGCTTCCATTTTTACCTTTCAGCCAACGTTCAACAGGTAGTTCGACTGCATGGCCGCTGGTTTTAAATTTAATCCAGTCATTGCCATCTCGCTCAAACTCCTGAACATCCGTCACGCCAATCGTAGAAAGCTTCACGTCAGAGTCGACTTTTACTCTTACATGCTGTTTGGCCGAATCTAACCAAACCCACTCCTCCGCACCCAGAATTAACTTTCCGTCTTGGGTCTTCGTCACAACCGGAGCTGGCTTAGGTTTGGGCTCTGGCTTAGGTTCTGGTTTGATTTCTGGCTTTACTGCGGGCTCGGGCTGCGAAACCGGGGCTATCACAGGCTCACTAACAATGGGCTCAACAGGCTTCGCCTCTCCCCCAACCTCAGGCTCAAGTTTGGGTTCCGGCCCTCGAGAAACTTGTTGCTGTGCACACCCAGCGAGTAAGACTGCTGCTATACAGGCTGCAATTATTCTCATTCTGTTAACCTTAAATCATTCCTATACCACAATAATATGCTGATAAATCATTCGCTAGCAAGCTCTACCTATGGGCATAGATCTCGTTAAATTGATTTACCTTGGACGTTAGCCATGCCTCATCATACCATCCCATGTTTCGGCTATGCTTAGCGTCATCCCACAAACTAAGGAACCAGCGTCTAAGCTCGAAACCTTCAGCTAATGGCACTTTTTCCTGATATCGCTCAACAAGCTTCAAATCAGGGCGCACATCGTAGAGGTGAAATAGATCGAATTCACGGTGCTTATAGCCCGCATCACAAGGGTCGAGAATTGCTGCTACTTTAAATGTCCGAGGATCAAATAGCACGTTACCGACATGACAGTCATCATGAACAAATGATGAGTTATTATTAATAGGCGATAGGATTTCCTCCTTTCTCTCCCACATTGAGCCGTAGGCTTCTTTAAGTTTGGGCGAGAATGGTGAGCATCCACTTTGCACGTAGCGCAACACTGGCGCCATCCAACTGTCAAACGCCTTAATTAAGCAAGGTTCATATTGATCTTCTGTCAGCTCAAAGCCTTGTTGCGCCTGATTATCATGAAGAGCAAGCAATAAATCTGTATAGCTTTCACGAAAGCTCTCAAGTGCGACCGGGTCATTGGGCAAATCATGAGCCGACATCCCATCTAACCATTCCATCATTATGTAGTCATAGCCTTCTTCCCGGCCGAAAAACAATACTTCTGGAACAGAGCAATCAAGACAATCAGATAAGCGTTTTAAGCCAGTGATTTCTTTCGCCAGCCGCCCTATCTCTCTCGAGAACTTTACGACAGCTTTCCCTCTTGGCGATGCAACAAAGACAACCCAACCATAAAACGTTTCTTGGATGTTGCACAGTTCAGGTCGCTGACTATACATAGTCAAATAGGCAGTTTCAGCAATTTGCTTAAGCTGAGGTTGAATCATTAACACTCCCTTTACCTTGAGAAACTGAACTCATTCAGTTACTTATTCCCTACACAAATACGCAGCCAATAATTCATTATTTTAGTATTATCACTCACAACCAGAGTGCAATAAATGACACTTCGTCGCTAGAGTTTTGGGTCAAAATAGTAATTAATGAGCACGTGCTCTCATAAAATTGTATCCAGGGAACCATTTCGGATGTGAAAACTCGCAAATTGAAGTGTTATAGAAAAGGATCTCAATCCATTCTTAGAAAACAAAGAGTTGCTACTTATCTTTATCAGTTACTATAAAGACATTGAGTATACGTGATACCTATACACCGAATTACCACTTATTGAATCGCAATACCTACCGCTTCAGCAAGCTGGTTCAATTGCTCTTCACTATCCAGCCGTACCGACCAGTTAACGCCACTTCCAGTCGCGGTAACTACGTTGGCACCACCAATTAAGGTAATATCGTCAACCCTCGCCTGCAATGAAGCTCGAGAAACGCCATTAAGACGAACAACCAACTCGTGCTGATTGGCAATAATACGTCCTTCAGAAAAAGATAAATTCATAGAGTTACACGTCTTTCTTTTTATGCTTCATGACAGCCATCGTCAAACGACTGGTACACACCAAACGTCCCCGCTCTTCCGTAATTTCAATCTGCCAGACCTGGGTTGTCGTCCCGATATGCACGGGTGTTGCGGTTCCTTTAACAATTCCGCTGCGAACAGCACGTACATGGTTGGCATTAATGTCCAGCCCGACACAATACCTCGTTTCATCGACACACATATTAGCAGCCAGTGAGCCAAGCGTTTCTGCCAACACGACTGATGCACCGCCGTGAAGCATCCCAAGCGGCTGGTGAGTTCGTGCGTCAACCGGCATCACAGCACTCAGGCTATTGTCATCAAAATCGCTGTACTCTATCCCAAGATGCTCAACCAACGTATTGACCGAGCTCTGGTTCAAGCTATCTAAGGTGAAGTCTTTCTTCCAAATACTCATGAGGTTACCTATAGATCGTCATGTCGTTAGAATACCACTCTCCATGTTTACCGACTACTAACTCTGCGCCTGTCGTAGTATGATCGAATCATTAGTTTTTCCTATAATTGAATGGAAGGAGTCATTCAGATGAATTACTTTCGACCTCTTATCAGTACGGCGCTTATCGCCTCGGCCCTTGCACTAACGGCCTGTTCCAGTTCGCCGACAGGTCGTCAGCAAGTGCTGCTTTTCTCAAACCAAGACATGTCGCAGCTTGGTGCGCAGTCTTTTGAGCAGCTAAAACAACAAGAAACAATCAACAGTGACCAAAAAACCAACCAATATGTGCAATGTGTCACAAGAGCATTAACAGCCAAGCTAAACCCGAGTAGCGGCTTCAGTCAATGGGAAGTGGTGGTATTTGACAGTAAGCAAGTCAATGCCTTTGCCCTCCCGGGCGGAAAAATCGGTGTTTATACTGGCTTACTGGATGTAGCAAACAATCAGGATCAACTCGCCACCGTCATTGGCCATGAAATCGGCCACGTATTGGCCCAGCACAGCAACGAACGCCTATCGCGTAACCAGTTAGCCAATGCTGGTCTACAGCTTTCCAGTATGGCTATCAGTGGCACGCAGTATCATGATGCCGCCATGGCCGGACTTGGGCTCGGAGTACAATACGGCGTACTCATGCCATATGGCCGTGCCCAGGAGTCAGAGTCCGATATCATTGGCTTGCGCCTGATGGCCGAAGCCGGTTTTAACCCGAATGAGAGCATCAGCCTGTGGCAAAACATGGCCAAAGCTTCAGGAGGAAGCCAGCCACCGGAGTTGTTGTCTACTCACCCGTCGCACTCGTCACGAATTGATGATCTGAGAGCTGAAATTGGACGCTTGCCTAGCTACAATGCAACACGCCCCCAGTGCCAGCTATAATTGGGCCTAACCCTATTTAGGACAAATTACCCTTAAGAAAAAAGCGCCCGAAGGCGCTTTTTTTACTCAATAACACTGCTTCCAAACGTGTTACTTCGTAATTTCAAAACCCGGCGTGTACACTTCTACACGACGGTTTTTAGCACGACCTTCTTCCGTATCATTTGGCGCCAGCGGCTCCGACTCCCCTTTACCCTGGGCAACAATACGGCTTTTGTTAATGCCAAAGTGCGCGCCAAGATAACCGGCGACAACCGCGGCACGCTCTTCAGACAGGTTCTGGTTATACTCTTCGGATCCTCGACTGTCGGTATGGCCAACGACATAAAGTTTTGTCTCCGGGTACTCCACCAGGCGTTGGGCAATAGGTTGGATCCGATCGATATCCGACTGCGATAAAGCATTACTATCAAAGGCAAACGGCAAGTTGACACTCAGCGCTTTCACTTTCATCACTTCCGGCTGAACGGGAACTGGTGCCGGCTCGGGGACTGGTTCTGGCTCTGGCTCAATAATGGCGACCGGCTCTGGTGCACCCCAATAGTAGACCAGGCTAACGCCGTAGAAATGAACATCACTTTCGCCCGGACTACTACCTCCGACTTGGTTGTAATATTGGTACTCTGCGCGAGCAGATAGATCGTCATTAAAGAAATACTCAGCACCGATCCCCGCGGTTGCAGATACACCGTTATCATCCTGATTATTTACGCTGTTATCGACATCAAAGACATAGCCGCCTAACTTACCAAAGAGATCAAATGACGGCGCGGCATGCCATGTGAACTTACCCACAAGATCCAAGCCGTGCACTTCAAACCCGCCACCACCGACATTGGCGTCAGCCTGCCCCAGATAGGTGTAGCCACCTTCGACACCAAACCAAGAATTGTAGGTATAACCAATAAAGGCACCACCACCCCAATCATCGCGTTCAAAGCTGCTCTCAGCACCATCCAAAGCACCGTCAAAACTATCAAAGTTGGTACCACCAATACGCGCACCGGCGTACCATGGGTTATCTGTCGTAGCATGAACGACTCCCGAAATTAACAATACCAATGGGAGAATTTTGTACATTTTTGTCATATCTAGATATCCCTATTATTGATTCTTTTTTGCCACTACCACTTAAGTGTTTAGAACCGAATTAGGATTTTTACAAGGGAAATACAACGAATTAATAATAAAAATCGTACATATATCAACAATAAAGAAAGGGGGTTGTTCAGATTGCCCTAAAGGAGCAGCCTAAGTCCATAGGTGATATTCAGACTTGTGGGATTAAAAATCCATTCTTGAAATAATAAAAAAGCTCATCGAAATGAGCTTTTTTATGGTAATTATTTGTCTTCTAGCCGCCCTTCAGCCAGCGCTTCGGCCGTGGCATCTTCCACTGCCATAAAAAGATAATCAACGTCACCTTTTGGCGATGTCATCGGATTCAATGTAACATTTTGGTACATAAATGGAGCTTGCTGAGTGATTGGCCTGACATTACGACACTTAAACAGGTAAGGACGCTGACGCCAGATCAAAAAGCTCCGGCAACCTAGTTCAAAAACAGGCTTGGATTTTGCCGTAAACCATTCTGACGGTATCTCGGGGAATACTTCAAATAAGTTCTTTCCGATCGCCTCATGGGCCTGTTTGCCGCTATGGTGGATCATAAATCCATTCCAGACATGAATGGTAAAGTCTTTATCCAGTACGACAAGGCCAACATCAACATGCTGCACCATATCTACCATCCAGTGGAATTGTTCAAATTCAGCAGGTAAAGAAAACATGGCCTAGTCCTCATCCATCAAGTAAGACAATTTGTTATCGAGTAAAGGAAGTGACTCATCAACAAACATCAGCAGCAGATCACATTTAATCGATGTATTCTCAATACCGTAGCTAACTTCAAATGTCATCGTTCTACGCCAATTACCCTCGGTCTGAGCAATCATCCTCTCAATCGGCATATGCTGTCCTAATAGTACTGGGTGGCTCTGAAAAAACTTCACCTCGGCCTGCTGGCCTAATCCCTTCAGGAATGAACCAACCAGGATATTACTGACATCCATCAGCAGTTCCAGCTCCGAGTCCCCGTCAGCCTCTATCGGATACTGCATCATTGCCATCAAATCTTTTACGCTGGAATCACTTAGCAGCACCAGCGCTTCACCTGCAATCCCCTCACCGCTAAATCCCTGGCAAATGCCAGACATCGTACTGCTACTTGCAAGGTGACGCATTGTCATATGAAGTTCACTCACTTCAAATACATTGACGTTTGGCAGAGGCAAGTTAACAAACACGTCGAAGTGACGTGCCAACGAATCAGCGGCACGACCAATTGCCACGTTGGCCACCTCAAGATAAACATCACGACGCCGGAGAGCGGGCGTCGACACTCTCTGAATCACCGCGTCAAATGCGACAGGCTCAGAGGGCGCCAGCTCTTTGAGGAATGTTTTCAAGAAGGCTTTGTCGACAGGCTTCTTAAGAAACTCTATCGCACCAAGCGACTTCACTCGTGCCTGTGCTTGTGGCTGGATATCCCCCGACACCACAATCACTTTAATATCTATTCCTTGCTGCTGAATTGCCTCTAATGTCTGGTATCCGTCCATTTCCGGCATGGTCAGATCCAGGAACATCAGGTCAAACTTTTCTTTCTTAAGGTGCTGCAAGGCTTCCAAACCGTTAACAGCAAAAGTAACTTCAGCATTCAGGGAAGCCGGTAAGGCTCTTGCCATCTGCTTTCGAGCTAATGCCGAATCATCACAAATCAAAATTGAAGTAGCCATGCGTGCTCCTCGCGCTTCTTATCTGTTGGAGCGCTGCTATATATTCTTTTTAATAAACTTTCCTCATGATGATAACAGTAGAAGCGCTATTGGTCTGCTGAAATATGCCATCACCACCTATTTATAAACGTCGTTATATCATCGCCAGCGTGACAACGTCACAAGCATATTGATTGAGCATGCATTCGTTGCTCACGCAGTCCCTCGCAATGAGCCTAATATTTACAATGTAAATACTGCACTTAATGTAATGATTTACCTAATCCACACAGAGTAAGTGTTTTAAACATAATCAAGGCAACGTAGAATGCTAACCATTATCACGATATGACTTAAACGGCTAAATCAGCATATTATGAATATTCATAGTTCCCACCGCACCGATAACCATCCCCCTGTTAAAGTTGGCGTGATCGGTGGCGGTATCGCTGGCTCGACCATAGCCCTTCGTTTGGCTGAGCTTGGTATTCAGGTTGAATTATTCGAGGAAGGCAAGAGCCTGGTTAACGGCCCACCAATTTGCCATTTGCATGCAGGCGGAAACCTTTACCGGGAAATTTCAGACCAGCAATGCCTAACCCTGCTCAAAGAGTCGATTGATACACTTCGGGTATTTCCCAATACAGCCAATATCCGCCCAACAGTTATTGCCGTTCCCCAGCATGATCCCGGCGATCCTGAGGTGCTTATTCCACGATTAAAGCTACTACAAGGTGCCTACCGTCAATTCGTTGAAGCAGATAGCCGCAATCAAGTTCTCGGTGATCCTGACCAATACTACAAACTCTACTACCGTAACGAGCTCGAACAGCTTTCCCGTACATCTATCCCCACCGAACCGGGCTCGCTTGATGACTGGATGATCCCGGTCGCGAAGAATATCGACCTGGATAAATTCAAGTTTCCGCTGATCCTCGTACAGGAATATGGACTTAGCGTATTTCGGTTGGCGGCAACGGCCAATCTCGCCCTCGAACAACTAGCTTCGAGCAAAGTCAATACACGCTCTACGGTTATAGACATCCAACAAAGCCATGAGTCTGGCAGCTGGTCAGTAACCCATCAGCAGTTTGATCCGACAATAGACGATCACATCACCCATTCCGTTAATGTCGATTACTTGATCAATGCCTGTGGCTACCGAACTGGTACGCTGGACAATTGGGCGAACTTACCCCGACATCGTATGGTTGAGTTCAAGGCGGCCTACGTGACCCATTGGGCAGAATGTCAAGGCGTCTGGCCAGAAGTGATTTTCCATGGCGAGCGGGGAACACCGAATGGCATGGCACAACTAACACCCTACCCTAATGGTTTTTTCCAGCTTCACGGCATGACTGAAGACATTACGCTATTCCGTCAAGGATTGGCCAGGAGCACGGCAGAAAATGCCCAGCCAGCGTTGGGAACATCATTCATTAGAAAACTCAAGCAAGGCTGGACTAACTCAGACATAGACACACGAACCGACAGGGCTATTTCACATATGGCGCAGTTTGTACCCGCCTACCAGACGGCGACTGTCGGTGGAAAACCCTTGTTTGGTGCTCAGCAGATCCCGGGGGATGATCCTTCTCTTAGAGCCGCGGATATCTCTTTTGCAGGTCGTCGCTATGCCAGGACAGAAATCGTCAAGGCCTCATCTGCTTTGTCGGCTGCTGAAGGCGTGATTCAACAACTTGTTATTGAAGGTCTGGTGCCTATGATGAAAGACGATACCCTACCCTTAGAGCAGCAATTCCCGGTAACGTCAGGGTTAAGCCAAAAAGAAATCGTTACCAAGGCCGAAGCATTAGCGTCAGAGAGAGGTTATCCGCAAGCCTTGGCAGGCCTTGTTCGATTTGAAGTGTGATCACTTACAGCCCAGACCAGTTCAACAAATCAAAGGCCGATAAATAAAGCAGCTCAACATAGCAATCTTCTTGGCGAGCTGCTTGCTAGCGATAGAACACTGCTAACCATATGGTCTCCTGGTCAGGTCTCGTCCACGACACCTGATGGCGTTGGTGGGCCAGAATATTCAGGTGGTCCCCTTCTTTCAGGTGCACTTCCCGACAACCGTCTTCAAATAGTATCCGAGCCTCACCTTTAAGCACGGCGACCCATTCATGCTCATCTTGATCGTACCACTCATCCGTTAGCGTCGTATGACCTTTGGAAATAATACGCTCAATACGAACACTCGATGTGTCGACAATATCCTCAAACACTTCCTCTGGCAATTCAGCCGGAATGTTGCCAAAAAGGTTCATCCTTCCTCTCTCATAATGAAAAGGCGAGGTATCACCCCGCCTTGTAAAATACACTTACTACTATTGCCCAACTATTTCTTAGGCAAGTTGACTTCAATTTTTTGGTTAAGTGCTTCCAACTCAGTCTTCAAGGCAGTCAGTTGAGCTTCTTCATCAGCAACAGCCTTTATCTTGGCGTCGTACTTATCGCAATCTGCCTGCGAAACCCAGTTCCAGCTTGTACCAGACTTAAACTCGTCACAAGGTTTTTTAAAGTCTTCCGCAACACGTTTGGCTTTCTTCACATCAGCTTCTGCCTTGGCTACCTGCTTTTGCAACAACAACTGCTGCTGATAAAGCTCTTTCGAATGACTCAGCACCACTTGCTGCTTTTCAGTCGCGGTCTCCAGTTCAACCACTTTGGTATCCAGCTTCTTCTTGGTTACGACCAACTTTTTCTGCTGCTGTTTCAGTTGAGCCAACTGTTCCTCATAATCGGCCTTCTGCTGCTCAAGCTCGGCCTGCTTGCCGGTCAATTGCTCAAAGGCCTTCTCGAGTTCTAGCGCCTTTTGGGTTTCCAGCTCTTCAAAACTTTCCTGAAGCACCTGTTGCTTCTCGGCCAATACGGCATTTTTATGTAATAGCAGCTCATACTCTTCTTGGCTGGGGCCGGGATTGCGGTTCCATACAGCCGAAGCCAAAATACTTCCCAGTACAAACCCAACCCCTAATGATACTTTCCAAGATGACATCATATCTTTTTAACCTGCTAAACAATTGGCCTTTGTCGCTCTGCATCCGTCATTGCCAGATAAGGTATTAACCTAGTGCAAAGTTCAGAATACTCTTAATATATGAATAATATCAGCTAGATAATCTCTTTGTGTCATGTTTACATCAAAACAGGCATAAATGTGATAAAACCCAACAAGAAATCCGGTTAATTTTGGCACAGGCACAAAAAAGGAGCACCTATCATGCTCCTTGTTCACTTAATTCACTGCCTACTTAGACGTCAGGTTGAGGGTCAAATCCCCCGGCTTTATCCACCCCGCCTTTCGCATCACTTCGGCAATCACCAGCGTAATCACCGCAGGAAGGATCAAATGCATCATAAGGACAGCGGTATAAATCTCACCGCTGCTCCAACCGGCAGCATCTAGTGCGATAAAAGACTGGATCTGGCCGACAAAGCCTGAGGTCCCCATCCCTGCGCCCAACGGCGTGTTTTCCATAGCAAAGACCAGAGTCGCGATTGGGCCTAGAATGGCAGAAGCCAAAATTGGCGGATACCAGACTTTATGATTCTTGACGATATTTGGCATTTGCAGCATTGATGTCCCCAACCCCTGAGCTACAACACCTGCCCAACGGTTTTCGCGAAAGCTCATTACGGCAAAGCCGACCATCTGAGCGCAGCAGCCGACTGTTGCCGCACCGGCGGCCAAGCCATTCAGACTGAGCATGATAGCAATTGCCGCACTGCTGATAGGTAGCGTCAGCGCCATTCCCATGAGTACAGCAACAATCATCCCCATTAGCAGAGGCTGTAATTGTGTTGCATACATAATGAGATCACCCAGCGCTGTCATTAACGCACCAACCTGAGGACCAACTAACGTTCCGACGATAACACCAACCACCACAGTCACTGCCGGAGTAAGCAAGATATCAATTTTCGTTTCGTTCGCGACCAGCTTACCGCATTCAGTAGCGGCAACTGACGCAATGTAAGCCCCTACAGGACCGCCTAATGCTGCCCCGGCAGCACCTGCTGTTGTTGCCGAAAACAGTACTAGTGGTGGCGCCTTCAAGGCATAGGCAATGGCCACACCGATCGCCGGACCAGTCATCTGTTTAGCGATAGGCCATAACGTTTCAGAAAAAAGCGGGATCCCCAGCTTCATCCCAAGGGTATTCAAGATAGAGCCGATAAGCAGGGAAGAAAATAATCCTAGTGCCATATAGCTCATGGCATGAACAAAATATGTCCGAGCAGAAAAGTCTATGTTTTTCCGTTGAAGGAAGTCACCAAATTTGTGTTGTGCTAGCTGCATGGTAATACGTCACTGTATATCGCAATGGGTCGATGTGAGCCAAAAAACTCAAAGTCGCTGATTTTACATGACTCCATCCATACGAGCCATATTCAACCAAGTTATACCCGTGCCACCAGCATCTTAAAGAACATATAGCTAGGGTATTGATAATATACCCAACGGACATAGCTCGCACTCCCAATGCCCTCACTTTGCCAGCTCTTCAATATATTCAAGCCCGCGACACATATTCGAGGTTCCCCTGTACAGCAATATTTACTCGGTCTCATCCTGTACATACCGTTAAACACCAAGTCTACTCACAATTTGGAGCGCACGATGACACTTTCTTCTCCGGCACGAATGCCATCAAGCTTCACACGGCTCGCTGCTGTCATTGCACTGGTTCTCAGCCCGATTCATCTACACGCAAAAACGGCACCACAAATTATGTCGGCACAGCCTTACAACGAGCAGCTGCCACCTGATCTCTCATCGGACCAGGACACAATTTCTGCCTACTACGCTAGCGAAAAACTCGATGGCGTTCGTGCCTTCTGGGACGGTAACCAGTTGGTAACCCGTACTGGCAATTTGATAGCCGCGCCTGAGTGGTTTACTGAGTCGCTACCGTCCGACATACAGCTCGACGGAGAACTCTGGGCCGGGCGAGGCCTGTTCCAGCAAGTTGCCGCAACGGTATTGGACCATTCACCCAACGATAAGCAATGGCGGGCTATTCACTATATGGTCTTTGATATCCCTTCCAGCCCCTACCAGTTTGAGCGTCGCCTGCAGCAACTGTCGGAAGTAATTGCGACCATCAACCGTCCTCATTTACAAGCCGTCACGCAATACACCTATACAGACAGAAATGCACTCGACAACAAGCTTGACGAAATCACTGCCGGCAACGGCGAGGGCTTGATGCTGCACCACAAGGACAACCTTTATTCTCACGGCCGATCTGACCGTTTACTTAAGATGAAGCGTTATCAGGATGCGGAAGCCGTAGTGATCGGCTATGAGGAGGGAAAAGGTAAATTCAGCGGAAAAATGGGAGCGCTTTGGGTCCTCACTGCTGACAATGTAAAGTTCAAGATCGGTACCGGGTTTAAAAATGATGAGCGCGATAACCCACCGCTCATCGGCTCAGTCATCAACTACCGCTACAACGGCTATACCGACAACGGCATACCCCGTTTTGCCCGGTTCATCCGAGTAAGAGCTAACGCTGATATCTAGCTTAAGCAAAACACCACCTGCAAAGTAGGCAGTATCGACATCAAAAAAGCCGCTTGTTCAAGCGGCTTAATTTCAACTAACTAAAAACTGCAATAAGAATATTAGAGCTTGTAACGCTTAACCTCCTGTTCCAGCTGATTAGCAAGTGCCTTCAAACCTTCAGCCTGATGCGCCGCTTCCTGGGCCTCACCTGCCATCTGGTTCGCAACCTCCTGAACGCCTTCCGTATTTCGGCTAATTTCAGCTGTCACACTCGACTGCTCTTCGGCCGCCGACGCAATTTGCGTCGCCATATCACTGATCACATTGATCTCATTCGCAATATTGTTAATGCTGATACCGGCATCGTCCACATCCTTCACGCTGGTTTCCGCTAGCTGATGACTATCAGACATCACAGTGACCGCCTGCTTGGTTGTCGATTGCAGTGTTTCAATCATCGTCTGGATCTCTTCTGTCGAGGTATGGGTTCGTTGAGACAGCACCCTGACTTCATCCGCTACCACTGCAAAGCCCCTTCCCTGTTCGCCCGCTCGAGCCGCTTCAATCGCTGCATTCAACGCCAGCAGATTGGTTTGTTCTGCAATATCACGGATAGTTGCAAGGATAGAGCTGATCTTTAACGCGTGACCATTAAGATCTTCGATAATGCCCACGGCACTATTGACCTCTTTTGCCAAGTTACCAATCGATGACTGACTCTGACCAACCTGTGTGTGCCCTTCTTCCGTCAATGCTACCGCTTGCTCTGCCGTTTTGGCGGTATTTTCGGCATTACCGGCGATTTCCTGCGTCGCGCTGGCCATTTCAGTCACAGCAGTCGCCACCATAGTGATCTCATCTTGCTGATGACGAATATTCTGGCTTCTCTGGGCAGCCGCATCCGCCGAGTCAGCCGCTGAATGGTTAAGCTGCAATGTAATATCACGCAGATTGACTGCCATGGTATGCAAACGACCGACAAACTGATTGAAGTTCTCCGCTAGCTTGCCGACTTCATCATCCGACTGAACATTGATACGAACGGTCAGATCCCCCTCGCCGTTGGCAATATCAGACAGCGCGGCCGAGACATTGTTTAGCCCTTTAAACAGATGAGAAACCAACCAGGTTGTAAATAAAGAAACGAAGAGCATGATTAGCACGCCGCACACAGCCAGCTTAAATAACATACTGTTGAGTGGCGATACCAATGTTGCCTTGTCCATAACCAGCGCTATTGCCCAGGTAGTGTTAGGGATCGCGCTAACAGCAACTGCCTTTTCACGGGCATCCATCGTGGTAAAAAAGAGTGACTGAGATGCCATGGCCTGTGCCAAATTCTGCTCGCTAAAGCCCTGCCCCAGTTCCGTGATTGGCTTAAGTTCCATATCTTGGTTTGGATGCGCAACAACCAGGTTATTCTTGGTATCAAGCAACATAGCAAAGCCCTTACCCGGAACTGCAATATCGAGCACATCCTTCATCAGCTGGCCCAAAGCCAGGTTTGAGCCTACGACTCC
The DNA here is from genome assembly GCF_009910675.1 of Photobacterium alginatilyticum. Lineage (GTDB taxonomy): Bacteria > Pseudomonadota > Gammaproteobacteria > Enterobacterales > Vibrionaceae > Photobacterium > Photobacterium alginatilyticum. The sequence continues at coordinate 188,610 of NZ_RSEJ01000009.1, forward strand.
AAGCATTTTCCCTTGGCCATATACCGGCTCTGCCAGTGTCACCACCAATGTCTGCATAGTATGACTTATATAAGGTTTGGTTGTGATTTGCTTACCCGCTGCAGAAGCTTCCTTATACCAGCCCCGTGCGCGAGGATCATAACCTGCTTTATTCAACGACGGATCATGACGGTGCATAACCCCTTCCGTGGTGCCATAGTAACTCAGGCCAAAACCACCAGATGTCAGTGTTTGTTTAAGGTGACCAACAATATCCAGCTGTGAATCGCGCTCAATAGCATCGACTGTTGCGGTAACAGCGTTTTGGCGGTCATGGAACCAGTCACCAATGCCCTGACTATAGGCCTTCGCAGTGTTCTGGCTTTCGCTTTCAATAGCGGTCCATGCCTGCTCTTCAAGTGCTTGGTAGGAAACACCTCCTAGTATTAGGAGAGTCAGTATAATGAGTAGTACGCTTGATAATACAAGCTTCAGTTTAAGAGTTAAGCGCATATGATTCCTGGATCTAGTTATAATACTCAGAGGAATATAATGCTTCTAGATAATTATGCCACCAGCGTCTGTTAAACTATGCGCACACAATCACTCAACGGTGGTTTTTTGCACGGGTATTTCGTGATACTGATATCAGACTAACCTTCAAATCAGATAATTTGGTCTCTATATCACTGAAGGCTTTACATATTCATTCTCGGTTCACCTAAGTTCAGTTACAATCTATACATGAATATCAATAAGCGATTACTCACAGCACTTTGCATGGTTTTCCTTTTAGCGCCAGTGGCTAACGCGGCACCGACGCTAGAGATCGATGAAGATCATGACGATGTTATGCAAGCCGTCCAGCAGGGGCTCATTCAGCCATTCTCTGCTCTGAAGGCGACTGTCAGTAAACAACTCCACGGCCGGATAATAAAGGTTGAATTGGAAGAAGATGATGATATCTGGGTATATGAACTCAAGCTCATCGACCCCAACAACAATATTGTCAGAGTTGAATACGAGGCAAAAACGCTTTCTATTATCGAAATCAAAGGCCGTAATCTGGAAAATGTCATCAAGGTATCCGAATGAAAATACTTGTCGTTGAAGATGAAATCACACTAGGCGAACAAATCGTCGATGGTTTGGAGCAAAGTGGCTGGGTCGCCGAACTGTCTACCGACGGTATAGATGCCCTCTACCGAGCAACCTCAGAACCATGGGATGCCATCGTCCTCGATTTAGGATTACCGAAACTTGACGGTCTCACGGTGTTAAAAGGGATCCGAGATGAGAATGTCAGCAGTCCAGTCGTCATTCTCAGCGCCCGTAATGAGTTGACCCAACGCGTCGAGGGATTGAATGCCGGTGCTGATGACTACCTGACCAAGCCTTTTCAGATGGTTGAACTCGTGGCCCGCCTGCGCGCTCAGCTTCGTCGCTCGACCGGTAATGCCTCTCCAGTAATTCAAGTCAGTGGCCTAAGCCTGGATACGCGCAGCTCAAAAGTGCTCTACAACGGTGAAGCCATTGATTTGACGGCACTCGAATTTAAAGTCCTATCGTATATGATGCATAACGCCGACAAGGTAATTTCACGATCCGAGCTGGTAGAACATATCTACAAACAGGATTTCGACCGAGACTCCAATACCATTGAAGTCTTCATCGGGCGTATCCGCCGCAAGATTGGTGGCGATGTCATCAAAACAGTTCGAGGGCTTGGATACCGCATCAATGCCGATTAACTCGCGTAGCAAACACCTGCCTAGCCTACGCAGTCGTCTGCTCCTCGCCGCGACGGTATGGCTACTGGCTATCACACTCTCTGCTGGCTATTTGGTGCCCAGCTTCATCAAAAGCTATCTTATCGATCAGGAAAAGCAGCAGCTATACCTCTATCTGGATGAGCTAACAGCACTTGCCGATGTGGACGCAACCGGTAAGTTATACCTGCCAAGCAAACTGTCCAATCCAAGGTTCCAATCACCTTACAGCGGCCTTTATTGGGCGCTGACGGTGAATGACACCCAAATCCGCTCCCGATCATTATGGGATGCGAAAATTACCGGCAACGACGACGATGGCTATATCGGCCCTGATGAACAGTCATTGCTCGTGGTAAAACGAAAATTCCTGCTGCCTGAAATTGATGAGCCGGTAGAACTTGCGATTGCTGCCAACCAAGACAAGCTGATGGCTACCCTGAAAAAGCTCACTCATGGTTTATGGCTGATCTTGCTGACAATGGCGGTTGGTATCCTGGTTCTAACCTGGCTTCAGGTGAGCTGGTCGCTCTGGCCATTGAAAAAGCTCCAGCAAAACCTGAAAAATGTTCGCGAAGGTAACTCCACTGAACTTACCGGCTTCTATCCTCTCGAAGTCAGGCCTGTTATAGATGACCTCAACGCACTGCTTTTCCACTATCAGGAACTGTTAGAGCGAGCCAGAAACCATGCCGGTAACCTATCGCATGCCTTGAAGACGCCGATTGCTGTTCTTAATAATGAAGTCACCCTGCTCGATGAAGAGGCAAAGCAGAAGCTGTCACCACCACTGCAGCAGCTACAACAACATATCGATTATCACCTGGGACGGGCACGAATGGCCGGCGCGGCTAACATTCTGGCGGCGAAGACGGCGCCGTCCACCCGTGTCGATGCGATTTCGATGGCGATGGATAAAGTCTATGCTCACCGCAACGTCGTACTGGTCAACGAACTGGACAGTGAACTGAATGTAGCAGTTGAAAAGCGAGATCTGGACGAGATTATCGGCAACCTCATTGAGAACAGCTATAAGTGGTCGAATAGTCTGATCCGTGTTCACCAAACCGACAGTGACGCTCATCAGGTAACCATCATCATCGAAGATGATGGCCCCGGTATCGATGCCAGTGAATATGAATCGGTACTAAAGCGCGGTGTTCGTCTTGACGAAACCACACCGGGTACCGGCTTGGGGCTCAATATCGTGAGTGAACTCGCGCACAGCTACCGGGGAAGTCTGACCCTTAACACTAGCTCTCTAGGTGGGCTAAAAGCAGAACTGTTATTACCGCTACCGAGAAAGTGAGTGCTAGATTTACCCCTTACGCAAAATGCAGCCTTGAGGCTGCATTTTTGTATCTCTTATCACCCCGTGTATACACGGCCAGGAGTTTACACAGGCCAGAAGGTCAAGTTGACGATCCTCACAACCACACCGACAATAAAGCAGCTCACCCCCAGGCGATACCACTTGTACTCAGCGGTATCCATGCCAACACGCTTGTAAAACATTTTGACAATACCGCCCCAATCACTTGTTCGTTTGCCATATTGCATAACGCTCTTGGTTATGAACAACAATCCGGAAATGATCAGCACTATTTCGGCAAAACTCATTGTGGTCTCCAGCATGACTTCTCCTTCGCTTGCTGTCATCCATCCTGATACAAACTTAGCGTAACAATGAAATTGCACAATTAGACCAAAGTGGAAGCCCTGCAGAGTTTCGACCAAACTTAGTCACAGTTTTGCCGCAAAAGCACAACCAAGAAGTCGTGAACTGTTTGTCCGCAAACCATAGCTGACTGAAAACACCAGATAAGTGTACCGATTGGTATGCCTTTCGTGTAGAATCCAGCCCCCGGAATTATCAACGTACGATATCGAGGCGATATGCAATTACTCGAAGCCAAATTACATAAAATTGACCGTCACAATTACCGCAGCTACTCAAGCCTGCGTGGAGAATATCAATTCGTTGACTTCGACTTTTTCATAGATACAACACAGGCTGATCCCTTTGCACCAGCCTCGCGTGTCCGTGCCCGCAGGAAATGGTCGTTAACTGATCTTGAATGGCTCAAAGACCAGTCTGCTGACTACCAACGTGCAGCACGTGATTTCATTGCTCGCCAGTTTGCTGATTTGGCTCAGCAAATCAATGAAATTCAGATTGATCGTCCGGGCCAGACTATTCTGGATCGCACAGCTGTCGTCTTTGATGAAGAAGCGATAGAGCTTCGCTTTCGCATTAACCTTCCAGCAGATGGCCGAACCATCATTGCAAAGAAGACAACGAATCTTCTGACCTACACCATGCCGAAGGTTATTCGACGTGCAACCATCGCCCGCGAGTTGCCGCTTGATGAGATGAAGCGCCATTGTGAGACTGTCGAAGATCAGGTTGCTCTTCGCCGCCAGCTGAAAGAAAAAGGTCTGATGTCTTTTGTTGCTGACGAAAGTATCCTGCCCCGCCTTGCCGGTAACAGTGACTTACCAATGCCTGATGCCGTCCCGTTTGTCAGCCCGGAGAGCCTCGCTGTCACCCTTGAAGCGCCGCATAAAGGCACGCTTCGCGGTATGGGGGTTCCACTAGGTATCACTATGATTGTCGGCGGCGGTTTCCACGGTAAATCGACACTGCTAAATGCTATCGAAAACTCAGTCTATGACCACATTCCGGGTGATGGTCGCGACTATGTTGTCACTGACGATACGGCTTCGAAAATTCGCGCCGAAGACGGCCGTTGTGTCCACAAGGTTGATCTGACTCCATACATCAGCAACCTGCCAATGGGCAAAGACACCAGCTCATTCAGCACCCAAAACGCATCGGGCTCCACCTCGCAGGCCTCTTGGCTACAGGAGTCACTGGAAGCCGGTGCCCAGTCGCTGCTGATTGATGAAGATACCTCGGCATCAAACTTCATGATCCGCGACGAGCGAATGCAGTCCCTTATCGCCAAAAGCGACGAACCAATTACTCCATTGGTTGACCGTATCTCGCTCCTGCGCGACCAACTGAATATCTCTGTTCTGTTGGTTATGGGTGGTTCGGGAGACTACCTGGACGTTGCTGATACAGTGATCCAAATGCATAACTACGAAGCAGTCGATGTTACAGCCAAAGCTCGTGAAGTCGTGAAGTCTCACCCGACTCGCCGACAGCTTGAAGGCTCTGAAGAAATCCGCCGTCCTCGTACACGGAAAATCAACCGCTCTGCACTGCAAACAATGCTTGAAGACGGTAAGTTCAGGATTCAGGTAAAAGACAAAACGTCGCTACGCTTTGGACGTGAGTTCATTGATCTGCAAGCTCTGGAGCAAGTCGCTGATCCGAGCCAGCTTCATGCCGTCGGATGGCTTTGGTTCCAGTTGGCACAAGGCAAAGGCTGGGAAAAGAACCCAAGCAAAGCGTTCCAGCAAATGCTCCATGATGACTGGTTCAAAATGATGCCTAACTACGGCGACCTGGCCAAGCCTCGTGTCGTTGAAGTCATGGCAGTGCTTAACCGCATGCGCGCAGCTGATTTCAAATAAACCTGCGCAATAAAGCATACCTTTCTTGAGGCGGCATGATTCATGCCGCCTTTGTGTTGCTTATTTAGAGCCCTCTTTCACCAGTCATTCTCTCTTTCGATTTACACCATTAGTCCCCCAAAAGACTTCAATCACGAAAAAACACCCGGGCTTAATGTTCGAAACACGCACCTTTTATTCCTTACATGTTGGTTTTTTGAATAATTCCCTATTCTTGATCACAATACGAACATAAACCCAGCCAAGTGCGTTTCCGCATACTAGGATTATTTTTGCTCATCGGAGGTCTAACAAGGAGAGTAAAATTGAAACGTCTCACTACCCTACTATTGTTTTGTTTTATTGCGTTTACCAGCCAAGCCAGCACCACACCAGCAGGCGTCAGCCAAAAAGGCTATACCGAAACCAAATATCCGATCGTATTGGTGCACGGACTATTTGGTTTTGACACGCTGGCAGGCATTGATTACTTCTACGGTATTCCGCAGGCACTAGGCAAAAGCGGTGCAAATGTGTATGTCGCACAAATTTCCGCGACCAACAGCACAGAGCTTCGTGGCGAACAGTTGCTTACTCAGGTCCAGGACGTCCTAGCCGTCACTGGTGCCGAAAAGGTTAATTTGATAGGCCACAGCCACGGCGGACCTACTGCGCGCTATGTCGCCTCTGTCGCACCAGAGCTTGTTGCATCCGTAACCAGTATCGGCGGGGTGAATAAAGGCTCACGAGTCGCCGACATCGTTCGGGGAACTGTCCCTGAAGGATCTCTGCCAGAAGGTGTTGCCGTTAAACTGGCCAAAGGTTTGGTCACACTTATTAACCTGTTATCCGGAGGAAGTGATCTTCCCCAAGATCCACTGGCCTCATTGGCCGCTTTGACTACCGAAGGGTCGCTGAAATTTAATCAAAAGTACCCTGAAGGTGTACCGACATCAGATTGTGGTGAAGGTGACTATATCGCAGATAACGGCGTGTATTATTATTCGTGGACAGGCACCAGAAACTTCACCAATGCTCTGGACCCAACAGACGCGGCAATTGTCATCCTGGGCCTTGCGTTTGACGATCCCAATGATGGGCTCGTCGGTCAGTGCAGCACTCATCTCGGTAAAGTGATCCGAAATGACTACAAGATGAACCACCTGGATGAAATTAACGGTTTGCTTGGTATAACTCACCTATTTGAAACCGCCCCTACCACGCTGTATCGACAGCACGCCAACAGACTGCAACTACAAGGACTGTAATGATGAAAAAGACCGTACTCGCGCTTGTTTGTATTATTGTGACTGCCAGTGCGGTCTATTACAGCCGTATTTCAACCTCCGATAAGCCTATGATACAAGCCGCTTCGCAACTCGATACCAAGGTGGACACAGATTCCTCTCGCGATACCTTCGAGTACTTCCTGTCAGGACTTGGCGAGATAAACCTGAACACCCTCAAAGACAATTTTGAAAGTTATAACGAAGAACAAGCCAGTGCCTACCAGTTGGACGAAGACCTCTTTCAGCGGTTCATCAACTATAGAGCTGCCTTAGAACACATTGATTCAAATGCTGTTGATAAGCTAGATATAGATGCACTCCAGCGACTCATTGATCAAATCAAGAGCATACAACTTCAGTTTTTTACCCCTCAGGAACAACAATTATTATTTGCGGAAGAAAACCAGCTAAGAGAATTAGCACTTAAGCAGCTCGAAATACAGCAGCATACCCAAAATGCTGAAGAGACAGCTATCATCTGGGAACAAGAAATCGATCAGCTTTCTCCGGATCTACAGCTCAGCTACCGCAATGCCAACCTTCTAGGCCAGCTACAACGAACAAAGGAAATGACGGACCAGGAACGTTATCTTGCCAATCAGGAACTTGTGGGAACCGAAGCTGCCAATAGACTGGAAAAACTGGCTATAGACCGCGCCGAGTTCGAGGAAACAGTGAATTCATACCTACAACAACGAGATGAGATTCTCGCCAACTCCCTACTCACCACTGAGGAGCAACAAAGCGAAGTTGATAACTTAAGAAATAAAGTGTTCACTGAAAAACAAGTTCGTCGAGTAAAAGCTTTAGAAAGTATCGCTGACCAGCAAAGGCTCTCCATTAATAGGCCTATATAATATATTGGTAATTACCGAACTGACATTACGATAAATAATACCCCCCTTTAGCATTTAGAGTTATATGCACCGAATCCATTAGTGACTCGGTATATTTTCACCAAGCCCACCCAAAACAGTAACAATTCCATTCAATTATATTTACCTTGATGATTCTTAATATTACTCATCATCAAACACATTATCACAAGGGAATATATATCCTTCTGTTTTATAAGTAATTTTCAAAAAACAAATGATAAATTGTATAAAATTATGATGAAATATTAGCAAATATTAGCTAGCATATCTCCGCTACTGATAATGTGCATACTAATAAAATACAGACTTGCTTGTGTCATTTTTAGACAAAATTCTCTTATTAATAGAATTAATAACTCAGCTATATAGGGTCGGGATCGAATGTTTAATCGGAAGTTAAAAGCAGAGCTTAGCAGCAAACAAGAGGTTGTCTCGAACCTTGAAGCTGTCATTGAGTCAATTCACGAGAGTCTCGCTACCATTGAGTTTGATACACAGGGTAATATTCTGACCGCCAACCAAAACTTTCTAGATGTCACTGGTTACAAACGTGATGACGTTATTGGCAGGCATCATTCAGTCATGTGTTTTCAGTCATATGCGAACTCCCCTGAATATGAAAACTTTTGGAAGCAGCTTCGTCAGGGCCAGGCGCAAAAAGGCACTTTCGAGCGAAGAAATAAAGCAGGAGAAACGCTTTGGCTTGAAGCGACATATTTTCCTATAAAAGCTAATGGTCAAGTCATCAAAATAATGAAAATTGCTTCCGATGTCACAGCCTGTACCATTGAGAGCTTAAATAAGGAAAGCGTTCTAACAGCATTAAACCGTTCATTAGCAACAATTGAATTTGATCCTAAAGGTAATATCCTCACTGCTAATGATAACTTCTTGTCGACTGTGGGTTATCCAATCAGTCAAATTGCAGGTAAACACCATAGAATATTCTGCGACGAGAGTTTTTATTCCGAGAACCCATCCTTCTGGCAGGATTTAGAAAGCGGCCAATTTAAATCTGGCCGCTTTTTAAGAAGAAATAGCCATGGTGAGGCAGTTTGGCTAGAAGCGACTTATAACCCTATATTTGATACTTCCGGAAAAGTCATAAAAGTGATCAAGTTTGCTTCTGATATTACCAAACAAGTCGAAAAAAGTGAGGCTGTCTCTCAGGCTTCTGATATTGCCTATAGCACTTCTGTCGAAACGGCCCAGATAGCCAAACAAGGTTCTGATCTTCTAAGTGACTCGGTTGAAGTTTCAGTAGGTATATCTGATAAAGTGAAAGAAGCCTCCGGCAAGATCCAACAGTTAAATACCAAGTCACAAAGTATAGAAGCCATTGTCTCTACGATTAAAGAGATTGCCGATCAAACCAACCTTTTGGCGCTTAATGCGGCGATCGAAGCTGCCCGTGCTGGTGAGCAGGGCCGAGGATTTGCTGTGGTTGCCGACGAGGTCAGGCAATTGGCTTCCCGTACCAGCCAATCAACCAGTGAAATCGCCAGTGTGGTATTGGACAACAAGAACCTCACTGACAGCGTCACCGTCGCCATGGATGAAGTCGCCTCTATCGCCAACGACGGAATGAATAAGATCACCGAGGTATCAACGGTAATGGACGAGATTTATGCCGGTGCCGAAAATGTCTCTAAGACTGTCATGGACCTATCAGAAGTATAAATAGCACGAAGCATATAAAAAGGCAGCTAACTTAGCTGCCTTTTTCATTAATATATCGATGTGTTTCGCTTTCAGTTAAGCTCGTTTAAACTGAACCATCAAACGCTGTAGTGCCTCAAGACGCTCTACCAGCATGCGGGTGCTTTCTACCGACTTGTCACTGGTTTCAGACGTTGACGCTGTCAGCTCACTGATTTGCTCGATATTACGAGCAATTTCATCACTCACACCGGCCTGCTCTTCTACAGCCGAAGCAATCTGATGGCTGCTGTCTGTCACCTTATTCAGCATTTCATTAATTTCACCAAGCCGCTCGCCTGTCTCGATTGCCTGCTGACGACAGTGTTCGGACAACTCACCACCACGCTCAACAGCTTCTACCGCCTGCTTCGCGGTCGCCTGCAGGCGATTAATCATCTCATGGATCTCACCGGTTGAAGATTGGGTCTTTTGCGCCAAAGAACGAACTTCATCTGCAACCACGGCAAACCCTCGTCCCTGCTCACCGGCACGGGCTGCCTCAATAGCCGCATTAAGCGCCAACAAATTGGTTTGATCGGCAATAGACCCAATCACATCCAAAATGCCCTCAATCTGACGGCTACTTTCAGACAGTGCATTAATTACCTGCTTTGAGTTATCTAGCTCACTGTGCAGTGACAGTACTGATTCAATCGTCGTCTCAACACTTGTCTGACCGCTACCAGCCATTTCCTGGGCCTGGAAGGTTAATGTCGATGACTGAGCCGCACTCTCTGCAACTTCTCTCACTGTCGATGACATTTGCCCCATCGCCACACTCACCTGTTCAGTCGCTTCTGCTTGCTGTGCCAGATTAGTCTTAATCTGCTGGCTATTGGCAAATTCATCTTCGGCTGAGATCAGAATATCGCCGGATGTCTCGCTTGCCCTGCCAACAATCGCCCTCAGCTCAGAGCGGCGCATTCTTAACGCCAGCTCAATAACCGAGTAGTCATCTTTCTTTCCGGTATAAATAGGCTCCATCACCGGGTTGTCATAGGCTTTCTTGGCAAGTTCCTGCACCACTTTCAAGCGTGACTGAGACAAGATGTTAATACTCAGCCCTACCAATAACAGAACAGGTAAGAACGCGGTGAGTGCAAAAGGAACATCAACGAACATTTGCACCAGAGAAAACAAAACCGCCAGGGTAATTACGCTATTAAGCAAAATTCCCTGACGAAATCTAAACTTTTTCGTTCCTTCCGAGCCATTATCAAGCTCCTTATATGCCTCGGTAGCTCGCTGGACTTCTTCTTCTGTCGGACGGCTTCGAACAGACTGGTATTCAATAACCTGGCCATTTTCGTCAGTAATAGGCGTTACAAAAGCAGAGACCCAGTAATAGTCTCCGTTCTTACAACGATTCTTCACTATACCCATCCAGCTTTTGCCAGCTTGGACATACTGCCAAAGCTGTGCGAAGGCTTTTTTGGGCATATCGCCATGCCGCACTAAGTTATGAGGATTTCCCACTAGCTCGTCTTCACGATAACCGGCGACATCGCAAAAACTCTGGTTCGCATAAGTGATATGGCTTTGCGGATCGGTTGTTGATATCAAATCTAATTCAGCAGAGTAATCAACAGCCTTACCGCCAACATTTGCTGAGGCTTGGTCTACAATTCTTGTCATTATTATCTCTATTTTTTTATTAGCGTTCTTTTTATACAAGGCAATATCGTTCTTGCCATGAAACAACCTTGCCATGTGATTGTGACACTTATTCCATTCTAACAACTTGATGTAAGTTAATTTGACGCAAAATTGTCAAAAAACGAACGTAGTTACAAGAGTTTTTGAATCAGTTGCACGAGCAGCTATAAAAATTTGATATAGATAACAAAAAGCCCGTGATGGAGATCACGGGCTTGAGTTAACTTGCAGAGTTATAACTACCTAGAAAAGGTAAGGAACACTGTCGACAGCGGAGGCAGATCTAGCTTGATCGAGTTGACCAAACCATGGCTCGCTTCATTGGTAGTCTTAGCAACCTGTGTAACAGCTGCCTGACTTCCCCAGTATTTCTCATCATCGGTATTCAGTACTAGCGTGTACTCACCTGCTTCAGGAACACCGAGGGTATAGCCCTGACGTGGAACCGGCGTAAAGTTCGTGACGACCAGTACCTTGTCACCATTCAGTGCAATTCGCTCATGAGCTAATATACTCTGGTCGGCGTCATCCTGGACGCGCCATTCAAAGCCTTGTGGTGAGCAATCCTGCTCAAACAACGCCGGTGTACTGGTGTACAGCTTGTTCAAATCACGAACCAGCGCCTGAACACCGCTATGTCTTGGGTATTGCAGCCAGTGCCATTCAAGTTGGCCTTCATGAGCCCACTCCGCACTTTGCGCAATTTCAGCCCCCATGAAATTCAGCTTCTTGCCCGGCTGACCGTACATATAGCCCATAAATGCACGCAAGTTGGCCGTTTGCTGCCACTCGTCACCCGGCATTTTGTTCAGCAAGGAGCCTTTGCCATACACCACTTCGTCATGAGACAGCGACAGCACATAGTTCTCACTGAAGGCGTAAACCATCGGGAAGGTAATCGTGTCATGGTGATACCGGCGATGAACAGGTTCTTCCTTAATATAAGAAAGGCTGTCATGCATCCATCCCATATTCCACTTAAACCCAAACCCAAGACCGCCCATATCCGTCGGTTTTGACACCCCCGGATACGCTGTGGATTCTTCAGCAATAGTCATCGCATTCGGATAATGACGGTAGACTTCCTCATTCATCCAACGTAACAAACTAACCGCATCAAAGTTGACGTTGCCGCCTTCGTGGTTAGGGATCCACTGATCATGCTCACGGGAATAGTCAAGATAGAGCATTGACGCAACTGCATCAACACGCAGACCATCAATATGATAGTGCTCAAACCAGAACAGTGCATTCGAGACCAGGAAGCGACGTACATGGTCACGGCCGTAGTCATAAATATAGCTCTGCCAGTCCTGATGCCAGCCACGACGCGGGTCTGGATCATTGAACAGGGCCGTACCGTCAAAGTTTGCCAAACCATGGTCATCTGACGGGAAATGGGCCGGAACCCAATCAAGTACAACACCGATACCAGCCTGGTGGCACTGATCGACAAAGTACTTGAAGTCATCTGGAGAACCATAACGGCTGCTAGGCGAAAACAGACCAATTGGCTGATAACCCCACGAACCGTAGAAAGGGTGCTCGGAAATTGGCATCAGCTCAACATGGGTGTAGCCCATGTCTTGCAAATACGGGATCAACTCATCGGCAAGCTCACGATAGGTAAGAAAATCACCATTATCCTTGGTGCGCCATGAACCTGCATGAAGTTCATAGAAAGAAAGCGCCTGCTGATGCTTGGCTGTCACCGGACGAGACTGCCACTTACTGTCATTCCACTGGTATCGTGACTGATCGTATACTTTCGAGGCAAATGACGGATACTGCTCTGAGTAATAGCCCCATGGATCGGCCTTATGCGGGAGTCCGTTACCTTCGCTGTCTTTTAGCTCGAACTTATACAGCTCATCTTCTGTAAGGCCAGGGATGAATAGTCCCCACAGGCCATTATCCAGTTTTTGCAGCGGGTGACGACGACCGTCCCACGCATTGAACTGGCCAACAACACTTACCGCCGATGCATTCGGCGCGAAGATCAAAAAGCGAACACCTGAGACCGACTTGCTGCCTTTCGTCAGAGTAATTAGCTGTGCCCCCATCTCGCTGTGCATAAGAGAAGGCGTAGTCAAGGCTTCGCCCGAAGGCAGCAGGTTGTGGAATTGATAAGGGTCGTAGACGGTTTGGTCGCCTTCCGACCAGCGGATTTCTAGCTGGTAAAGTTCAGTGGTAAGGTCTGTATCACCTTTCAGAATGAAGCCACTATCTGCATCTCGAACTAAAGTGAATCGCTCACCTTTTTCCGTTACTGCATCAACACTTTCAGCCCCAGGCATCCACACGCGCAGTGCAATCCCTTGAGGCTGATATTGTGGGCCTAAAAAAGAAAATGGGTCTGAGAATGCAGCTCTTTCGAGCTGCATGTATTCCTTATCACTGCGGGTCACTGTCAGTGTGTCCAACGCATTACTCCTGATTAGATTATTGTGAAGCTTTCTCTCGTGTTTCGGTTAAACGTCGAGTTAAGTCAATAATATTCTGGCGAGTAAAGATATCATCCAACGTTGTTGAAAGCTTACGGCGCCAGTTTGGATACTCATCGACGGTTCCCGGAATATTGACTGGCTGGTCCATTTCTAACCAGTCTTCCAGCTGAAGGCTCAACAGTGC
>NZ_RSEJ01000078.1 GCF_009910675.1 Photobacterium alginatilyticum
TATGCTGAGAGTTCGCCGGCCAAGTAGGACGGTCACAAGTGGAAATGCCTAACAAAGCAATCAAGGTGACCCGTTTGACTCGGCAGTTTTGGTTCGAAGTTTGGCGTGCTTTGTTAGTTCAGTGCGGGGCACCTTATTGCAGACGTTAGGCATGGTAAAAGCCTGCTTTTGGATCTGGTCGTAACTACATCGCTCAAGAACGGGAAATCTTTGGCCATTCGTCCATCGTAAGGCTGTCCTTAAAGATCTGGGAAATGCAGGTTGCTACGTTTTTTGCTGCCTCAGGCGGTGGTAATAAACGTTCCTAGTTTCCTCGATGCATTGTTGTGAAAGGCTTGTCGTAAACTCAACCCATCAGTCCAGTGATGCAGCCTTGATTAGGATCTCATCAGGATGTCATGTAAATGCATCTGGCCTTAAGGTGCTGATAGTATTAGTGTTACTTGAGATTTAGTGCATGCTGTATCCCATGGTTGGCAGCGGACTGCGTTGAGAGTTCGACGGCCAAGTAGGAATTTTACATGTGGAAATGCCTAACAAAGCAATCAAGGTGACCCATTACACTCGGCAGTTTTGGTATGAAGTTCGATGCGCTTTGCTGGTTTTGCGAGGGGCACCTTATYGCAGRCGTTATGCGTTAAGGAGGTTAAATGAGGCGGTTAGTTGATCTAGAAAATACGCTAAGAAATGCTGAATTGTTAAGTGTTGTATTTAAGTATGAGCGATATACGAAAAATATTAAACAAGAAAGCAGTGTGGAAATTAGCCTAGTTAAATTTGAGAAGCAGGTGATTAATCTTCGGTTGACTGGTGTTCAGAAAGTTGATCTGTGTGATGATTACATGTGTAGTTCAATTTCTCACGTCAAAGCTATTGAGGATGGAAATACTATATCAATTAGTCTTGATCCTTATAAGGAAGATATTGATTATATAGATGAAAGAGATAACTTCATATTTTCATTTACAGAATACCAACTTGTTGAAGAAGGCTTGTGAAAACTAAAACCCTCAAAGTTTTGGCTTGTTTGCCTTTTAGCGATCAGCCCTAAAAATTAATTAATAATTTCATAGTTTACTATTCGGTATATTTTGATTCCAAAGTTGTGAACTTTTGATTTAAGTTTTTAATAGTCATGTTGGTACTGATGACGTAGTATCGCATAACAAGGCAATCAAGGTGACCCGTTACACTCGGCGGTTTTGGTATAGAGTTCGGCGTGCTTTGTTAGTTTGGTGTGGGGCACCTTATTGCAGGCGTTAGGCATGGGAAAAGCCAGCTTTTGGATCTGGTCGTAACCACGTCGCCCAAGAACGGGAACTCTATGGCCATTCGTTCATCGTAGGGCTGTCCTTATAGTTCCGGGAAATGCAGGTTGTTCCGTTCTTTGCTGTCTCAGACGACGGCAATAAACGTTCCTAGTTTCCTCGTTGCACTGCAGTGAAAGGCTTGTCATTTACTCATCCCATCAGTCTAGTGATGCAGCCTCGATTAGCATCTCATCAGGATGTCATGTAAATGTATCTGGCTTTAAGATGCTGATAGTATTAGTGTTGCTTGAGATTTAGTGCATGCTGTATCCCATGGTTGGCAGCGGACTGCGCTGAGAGTTCGGCGGCCAGGTAGGGGGGTGACAAGTGGAAATGCCTAACAAAGCAATCAAGGTGACCCGTTACACTCGGCAGTTTTGGTATGAAGTTCAGTGTGCTTTGTCGGTTTAGTGTGGGGCACCTTATTGCAAGCGTTATGTTTCAAAGGACGTTTATCATGTTGATTAGTAACGATTCATTCTCATCTTTAAAAGTTTGTTACGCTAAAGCCGTAATAAAAGGGTTACGAGAAACACAAGGGGAGAAGCAATCATACACAGAGTATGAGAAATATAGCTTCGATGTCATGAAGCGAGTTATTGAAGTCGATGCTGCCTTGGACGGTTTGAATATTGGTTTACATTATTTAGAACATGAGGACTTAGACCTTCCTGTTTTTCGATTTTCAAAAGTATGTGTTTATCATGTTGAGAACATTATTTCGCGATTAACAACGGTTGAAGAAAGAATGAAACTTCTTGTCTCGACCTCTTTGCTAAAGAACAATATAAGGGTGGCTTCGTTTAAAGGGAAGATACAGTTTGATAACTTAATCGATGATTTTCCAGTAATTAAGGAAAAGATGGGTGAGTTATCAACGATTGTATCAAAGTATAAAACGCTTCGAAATGAAATATCTCATGAGTCATCATTTACAACAAGTAATGTAATCGTAGCCTCAACATTAGAAGATACTGATATTGAAATTCCCATCGAACACTCTGAGATTAAAAGCGAAATAATATCGTCAACTGTTTCCGAATTTTCAGAATTAATCGTTGAGCTTGATATAAGTATTGAGGCAGTAGTTTGCGCATTGTCCGAAATATATGCTGACTTAATAATTGAAACATAACAAGGCAATCAAGGTGACCCTTTACACTCGGCGGTTTTGGTATGAAGTTCAGTGTGCTTTGTTAGTTCAGTGCGGGGCACCTTATTGCAGGCGTTAGGCATGGGAAAAGCCTGCTTTTTGATCTGGTCGTAACCGCATCGCCCAAGAACGGGAAATCTTAGGCCACTCGTTCACCGTAGGGCTGTCCTTAACGTTCGGGGAAATGCAGGTTGTTCCGTTCTTTGTTGCCTCTGA
>NZ_RSEJ01000080.1 GCF_009910675.1 Photobacterium alginatilyticum
TCGTTTTCTTTGTCGCCTTTTACCCTGGCAATTCAGCAATGAGTTTCATCGTTACTTTGCTCTGAAAGGGCAGTTGCTTGTCTTAACCAATAGTTCGGTACAACAGCCAATCATGTCCGCAATAGGTTGTCATGCAAGTTGGTTTGGCCCAAATCGTTGAAAGTGAATTGGAATTATCAGAGTTCGGATTTGTTGCCTGTATGCCGCAGATTAATCACGCGTGGAAAGATTTTCGGCCAAGTATGATCGTATTAATGGATGGAGTTGCATAACAAAGGTATCAAGGTGACTTGTTTGACTCGGCATTTTTGGTTTGGAGTTTAGTGGGCTTGGTGAGTTCACCGTGGCGCACCTTATCCCAGGCGTTATAAGCAGAAGCCCTGACATTTTAGAAAGGGCCTCAGTATTGGTTATTTTACTGCTTTAATTTTATTATCTTGCCAAATTTTTAGTGCTTCATCGATGATGCAAGATTTAAAAGCCTTATCGTATTTATCATCAGGCGGTATTTTGATTGAGTCATCTCCGGAACTGATTTGGATACACCAAGAAAATATTTCATACATTACATTATCTGGTAAATTCATGGTTTCTGGGTAATTTTTAACTGAATAGTAAACGAGTGAACTATTAGTGTTTTCTATGCATCCAACTCTATTTTTTAATCCAGAGACGTCAGATTTTATCTCAGCTTCAACCTTTTCTCTATCTTGCATCCCCTTGAGGAATAGTTTTGTCAGGGCGACAATATCTGAATCATCTGACTTAGTTGGTGCTTGGTATTGTCCAGTTTCGGTGATGGATGGTAAGACATCGTCAAGTACCCATTTCTGAAATTTACGACATGCGGGACTTTTGTCTTGTAAAATAACTCTAAATAGTCCTGCTCTTGTCACATAACTTTCACGATGAGGTTCATCAATATTGTCAGGCAGGTTAAGAGGTGTATATATCTCGTCTTGCATCAAGTGAGTTGCATGGGCTTTTAAAAGACCAATGAGTCTTTTACTTGGTAGTTCAGGTGCTAAAACTCGGTTTTCTTGTGAGATTGCTAGAGTCACATCGAAAAGAGAAAAGTATAGCTCACCATTAATTTGTTGAGTTCTAACTGTAGCTTGTCCAGCTTCACTATTGTACGAAAGTACCATTTCAGATAGGTTCACAATAACAACTCTCCTTACATTAATTTTGGCTAATGTAGCATATCAAATGCGCGCATATCAAAGTGGGATGCTGCTTATAACAAGGCAATCAAGGTGATGCGTTACACTCGGCGGTTTTGGTATGGAGTTCGGTGCGCTTGGTTGGTTCAACGTGGCACACCTTATTGCAGGCGTTATGCACCTAAGAGCCATGTTCATCGATGGTAGAAGGTTCATTGTTCACTACCACTATTTCTCAGGCCATTCGTTCAGCGTAAGGCTGCCATTTGGTGTCGGGGTTCAGCAAGTTGTCAGTTTCTTTGTTGCCTTTGAGTACGAACCGTCAGGCTCTCGTTTAACACCCTTTTTGTTCCGTGGTTTCAGGAAGTAGCGCTCCCTTAGGCTTTCAGCTTTATTGCAGGGCAGCCAATCAAGTTTGGTATCAGGCAGGTAAGAAAGCTCGGCTGGCTTAAAGTTGCTGAAAGTTATCTGCGCTCTTAAGTCCAGTATTCGTTGTTGTCCCAGCGAAAGGAGATCATATGCGGACAGGCCTTCGCCCAAGTAGGTACAGCATTCTTGGATGGAGTTGCATAACAAAGCAATCAAGGTGACCCGTTACACTCGGCGGTTTTGGTATAAAGTTCAGTGCGCTTTGCTAGTTTTGCGTGTGGCACCTTATTGCAGGCGTTAAATTCTTAAGGTATATATGCGGACATTTCGAATTATTTCTAAGAACAAGCAAGAAGAACTTGTGGCACTGTTCCCTGTGTTAGATTCTGATGAGTACGAGAATCGGGAAGAGTGGAATTTTTTGGCGATTACAGTTTTTGATCACTGGTTAAGTCAAGATGAGGCTATCCGCTATTTTGATCATCGTACTGATAATGAGCAAGCTTCATTTGATACAACATGGTCCAATTTTTATCAGCTTTTAGCTTCAGAGCTAGACCCATACTTGGTTAAATATCGCTCTCCTAGTCGTGTTGTATTTAAAGAGCCTAAAAGTGTTGAACTTCTAGCAAGTAGACTCAGTATTGCTAAAGACGGTTCGTTTATTACTCTTGTGTTTCCTGAACAAAGGGCTATTTATGAACAGTATTATGACGATACTCATTTATTATATTTTGAGTGTACTGAAAAGGTAAAACCATTGCTGGATCTTGTCAAAAGTTCAGGGCTTTATTCGTTGTCAAGAATTTAACAAAGCAATCAAGGTGATGCGTTACACTCGGCGGTTTTGGTATGGAGTTCAGTATACTTTGCTGGTTCAGGGGGCACACCTTATTGCAGGCGTTATGCACCTTAGAGCCAAGTTCATCGATGGTAGAATGTTCATCGTATATTTCCACGATTTCTCTGGCTATTCGTTCAGCGAAAGGCTGCCTGAAAGTTCAGAGAACAGCAGGTTGTCGTTTTCTTTGTCGC
>NZ_RSEJ01000081.1 GCF_009910675.1 Photobacterium alginatilyticum
TCTCCTGCCAAGTCTCCTAGAGCATCGTATGTTGGAAGCTTGGGGCTGTGTAAGTACCAATGCACAAACGAAACCAGTCCTCCAACTACCGGCACTAAGAAAATTAAATAATCCAATTTTGACCTCGATACTTCCAAGACGTATAACGTCGAACATAAGGTGCGCCACGATGAACTCACCAAGCGAACCGGACTCCATACCAAAACTGCCGAGTGTAACGCGTCACCTTGATGTTTTTGTTAGCTCCCGCTCCCAAAGCTTGATTGGTTTCATCTCATCCAGCTCGTAAATAGAGATTTTTCTGATGCAATGTTCGCTTACAGGTACCACCAAATTTGAAATAATCTCCTCATGGGAACTCTCCATTGGCGTCAAGCTCTTAAGCGTACAATGAGGGTTATAAGGAAACGGACTGTCATCAAAAACAATTGCAGTTTCAGTTATCTTTGCATGAAGTCTGTCGAATTCTTCACGTTCTGGTTCTGCAAAGTAGATTTCTGTATCAGGGAAATGACTAACCCCTTTAAATTTGAACTGTATACAAGAGTAATTCTGAAGAACTTGCTCAAGTTGTGAAACCACCACACTTAGCTTCTGCCCTTTGCTGATAGGTCCTACGCCAGATGAACCAGCCAAAGTTATTTCTTCAGGAAAATGGGCAATACCGGGTTCAAGTGTCACCCGTGTAGAATGAATCCAACTTGCTACTTCACCTGATAACTCTGCAACAATGTATGTAGGTTTAGATATTTCCATGACTTGTTTACTTCCTAAGAGAGCTAACGCCAGCCATAAGGTGCGCCCCACGAAACTCACCAAGCCAAATGAACTCCAAACCAAAACTGCCGAGTGTAATGCGTCACACTTGATGGCCTTGTTATGGCAAACTCAAAGGAGCCAAGCGCTTAACAGACACGCTACAAAATGATCTGCTCCAACTCCGAACAGTCTACTCTAGCGTCAATACTTGAACAGTAAGAAAGGCATAACTTCATGAACTAATTAACAAAATCAGAAGTTATTCGACAAAGAATTGATCTTTACCAACTGGTTAAATCGGAATCTTCAGGAAAAATAGCCAGGAACCAAACATTGATAACCATAGTCCAAAATAGAACATTTTCATTCGATGAAGTTTCAGAAATGGCTATCAGCGTAAACCCTGAGCAAATCAAGTGTGCTGCGGGCAAAACCAACCAAACCCACAGTTCGTTATACCGAAAAGCGTTCAGGTATATCGCCTGAAACGAGCGACTTGATAGCTGCTAAGCTTGACCCTCAGGACGAAAAGCGAACACCACGTTGCCTGTGTGAACCAATGCCATAACGCCTGCGATAAGGTGCCCCACGCTGAACTAGCAAAGCGCACCGAACTTCATACCAAAACTGCCGAGTGTAACGGGTCACCTTGATTGCCTTGTTATGGCAAACTCAAGGAATTTGAATTACTTACCAAATATGCTACCGCTACAGAAATATCGGCTTGAACGCGAAACAGTTTAACCTAACAATAAAACCCAAACAGAAATTTATACATAACTTCATGAGCCAACGAGCAAAATCAGTGGTCACTGGACAAAGAATTGCTCTTTACCAACTGATATAAATCAGAAGCTTCGGGAAAATTAACAAGAATTAAAACCTGATAGCCCTTAGCCAAAATTTAAGAGCTGGTTTTCGATGAAGTTTCTGGCATTTCTGACAGCCCGCGCAAGTGGTAAATCAGGCGTGCTGCGGACAAAGCCCGCTAAATTCACAGTTCGTTATACACTGAAAGCGTTCAGGTATATCGCCCGAGAAATTCGGATGAATAGCCGCTAAGCTTGACCCACAAACCTTGACGCGAACACCACGTTGCCTGTGCTTTTAAGCCATAACGCCTGCAATAAGGTGCCCCACGAATAACCAGCAAAGCGCACCGAACTYCAWACCAAAACYGCCGAGTGTAATGGGTCACCTTGATTGCTTTGTTATGCAACTCCATMCATTACTGCGAGCATACTTGGCCGATAATCTTTCCACGCTTGATGAGACTGCGGCATGCAGACAACAAGCGCAGACTCCAATAATTCAGATTTACTTTCAACACCTTGAGCCAGACCAACTTGAATGACAACCTGATACAGATTTGATTGGCTGCTGCACCKCACTATTGGTTAAGACAAGCTGCTGCCYTTTCAAAGCAATGTAACGACGGAAACTCACGGCTGAATTGCCAGGGTAAAAGGCGACAAAGAAAACGACAACCTGCTGTTCTCTGAGCTTTCAGGCAGCCTTTCGCTGAACAAATAGCCAGAGAAATCGAGGTATAGAACGATGAACCTTCTACCATTGAAGAACTTGGCTCTAAGGTGCATAACGCCTGCGATAAGGTGCCCCACGCCAAACCAGCAAAGCGCACCGAACTTCATACCAAAACCGCCGAGTGTAACGGGTCACCTTGATTGCCTTGTTAGGCATTTCCACATGCGACCTTCCTACTTGGCCGCCGAACTCTCAGCGTACTCCGGCGCCAACCGTGCG
>NZ_RSEJ01000082.1 GCF_009910675.1 Photobacterium alginatilyticum
GCTATCACTCTCGGTCAATATCCGAAACGGCAATGTCGAGATATAAACGTCTTCTTGGTTCAAGCCTGAGTCTACGAGATTATGATGCTCAAGTAGGTGAAGCCTACGCAGCTGTTCGAGCTTTAAATAAGCTGTCGAGTCTTACCATGCCTCAAACAATTAGAGTTGATTAATCCCAAACAAATGTTGAGTCCGTTCAGCTTAAATTCGATTTACGCAACAAAGCCCCTTTGATGGCGAAAACGCAGAAGAAAAGGCGTGGGATTTCTTGCTTTGGGCTGCGGGAGCACGTGGTTGGTCGATGGAATCTAAATCTGAAGATGAACCTACCGTCAAATCGTAGCCGAAGCCAAGCAAGCCGCATATATCGAATACGCCAACAGCTATTACCGATTCAAAGAAAAGCGTGCTTACTGGCAAAGCGTTTTAAGTGATGAACGATTCCTTAATGAAAGGGAGGGAGATCATGAGGCTGAATTGTCCATGGATATGCTACTGGTTGGGTAGCATGAGAGGTATTACAATACCGGTGACCCGTATCTACTCATGTGAGGAAATGACTATGTGTGACGAAGAAAATCAGGTATTAGGAAAGTAGGTTGTGCTGTAATAGCCACAACCTATAAAACTGGTTAAAGTTAAAGCGTAAATTTAGCAATTGATGTTGAAATAGCGTCTTCCATTGTATGTTGCTCATGAATGCGATGTGTGATGTGGGTGATTGTTTGGTGATTACTGTTGGAATGCTGGCTAATCAGATTGATGATTTCTGTCATACTCGTGCTCATATGTTGTAAGTTATGAGCAAGTTGCGATGTCTGAACGACTAGCTCAAGCGTGGAACTTCCTTCTGTTGTCGTTTGCTGGATTATGTCTACTGTTTTATCCATACCAGATTGCATCTCATCTAGTCTCTTGATTTGTCTGTTCATCTGCCCAGTCGCTTGATTGGTAGCCTGAGTAATTTCGCCGACAATTTGATCAATTTCACTAAGACTTTTTTGAGTACGAGCAGCAAGTCCACGTACTTCATCTGCAACTACAGCAAAACCTCTTCCTTGTTCTCCAGCACGTGCAGCTTCAATCGCTGCATTTAGAGCGAGTAGGTTAGTTTGATCTGCGATACCTGCGACAACTGTTAATACGCCTCGTACCTTATCTGCACTGTCGTTGAGGCGATCTAGATCCTGTTCCAATTCTGTATTATTTAGTGTGTAGTCGTGTAATAGCTTTTCCAGCGAGGTAAAGTTTTGCTGAACTTCTTGCAGGTTACTATTTATGTGATTGATATTGTTGTGAGAGTCAGTGGTGCTGGAGGAGAGTACAGTTGCCAACTGGTCTAGTTCAATCAGTTTTTCACTACCTTGGAGCACAAGGTTATTAGAATTTGCAGTTAGCTTTAAAACATTGTCCGCCATCTCAGCAACCTGTCCTGCATGATCTAAACTGGTCTGTGAGTTGGTTTTTATTTCTTTTAATACGGCGCTAATTTCATTGCGTAAATTGTCTACGACTGTAAGTAATTGGGCAAATTCAGCATTATACCGGGCATCGACATCGCAAGCGTGGGATAGATCCTTCTGTGAGATATTCTCTAAGTAATGGCTTACTTGAGCTATTGTATCCACTCCCCAACGCTTTTCGTCAAGATCATGGATTAAAACGACCGCAGCAATAATTAGCTGGATGATAGTGGAGAGTAGATTCTCTGTGAGTAAGAGTGCATTTAGCACTAGTAGTAGGATTCCAATCCAGTGAACTATGCGCATTCTGATAAATAGTGACTTCATTCCCTATTCCTATCTTATCTAATGAGTTTGGTTTATTAATTATTTTGAATAAACCAAGTTGTTAATAGCTTTAGTAATTATATCTATCAGTAGTAGATTAAACATTCATCTGAGATACATCAATATATTTATGTATTGGACAGCAACTTTCTGGATGTCTGGTTTTCTTGCAGCGTTTCAATACTCCTTCAAACTGTACTGTTATGTAGTAAGTCCCCATGGTAGACAAGCCCTGTGATTTCGTTGAGCATGTGAAAACTGTACACATACAGTAAAACTACTATGTATTTGCACAGTGCTATTTTTGAGGTTGGCTGTGCTAATGAAAAACGAAGAACAATTTATGGAAGCTATTGAATTCATTGTTGATGGTGTTGTGCAGAATACGGGCGATGAAAACAAGAGTGCTATAGGTATCTATTTGGCCAGTTTAGTATTGGCAGATAAAGCAGAGCATTTCACTCCAGAAGTGCTTTTAGGCCTAAAGGAACTTGTAGATCAACTAGAGGCTTTGTTGCGTAAATCAGTTTGAACTCTTTCGGAAAGTGACGATCTGATCGCTCATGTTCCATCGTTAGTTATATGAGCCATGAGTAAAACCAAGGTCCGTTACAAGACCAATAACTGGAAAGAGTATAATCAAGCCTTGATCAACAGAGGCTCAATAACCTTCTGGATTGATGAAGAAGCAATATCGTCATGGGAATCT
>NZ_RSEJ01000083.1 GCF_009910675.1 Photobacterium alginatilyticum
CGATTCAATTCTGAAKRATCAAGACTCCTMTCTTCTTTTTTATCAKAAAAACCCGAACTAACTAATTTATGTCTCACTTGATCATTAGTCAATGAGRGATTAGAAATRGATCTTCGCTTGACAGAAAGAGAATRGGYMCTCGTTTGATCTTGATCCTTGTGGAGCGAAAAGGAGGCTAGACTGGATCTGCACGGCCCTCCWGATAATATCCATAAATGACTTGTTTTTGGTAAGAGATGAACATTACCATATGTAAATTCAGGTGCATGATACACATCGGTACTCCAATGCATTTCGCCCTCGGAATCAGAATAAATATGTTTTCTAACTCTCTCTTTAAAATTTAAAGTGGATGTTCCCGCACGAATCTCAGCAATTACTTGTTCTGATTCTACATATTGATCATTTTGAACTAACAGAAAACTTTTAGATGGAATAGTCACATTATGAAGAATATCTTCACTTTCAATAGTTACATACAAATCTATAGAACATAGAAAAGCGGGATGCCCATGACGTGTACGTGTTGGATGAACCAAATTTTCATTGAATTGAATTTTTCCATTAGAGGGGGCTCGTACATGTTCTGCAGTACCCCCTGTGAATACCCCGCCAGTATGAAAAGTTCTTAATGTTAATTGAGTGCCGGGTTCTCCAATAGATTGACCYGCAATAATACCTACGGCTTCGCCCAATTCRACCAGATCACCATGAGTCGGACTGCGCCCATAACATAATCGACAGATCCAAGATGTACTCCTACAAGTAAAGGGGGTTCGAATAAATATTGGTTGTGTTCGAAAGGTTATGAATCGATTAATAAGCCCAATCCCAATATCTTGATTTCGAGTGGCAATGCATCGTGAACCCATATATATATCATCCGATAAKACACGACCAATTAATGTTTGKATAAAAATGCGTTCCGGCATCATCCCRTTTYGAGRMCTCACAAAASAACCTCGTATGGTGCCACAATCTGTTCGACGCACAACAATGTGTTGAACTACTTCAACAAGTCTCCGCGTGAGATATCCRGCATCTGAYGTTCGSACAGCAGTATCTACAACYCCTTTGCGRGCTCCATARCAAGAAATKATATATTCTGTTAAAGARAGTCCTTCGCGTAAATTGCTTTGAATGGGYAAATCAATCATTTGTCCTTGRGGATCCGACATTAATCCTCTCATACCTACTAATTGATGTACCTGAGATGCATTTCCTCTAGCTCCCGAAAAAGACATTATATGAACTGGRTTAAAAGGGTCAGTCATTCTAAAATTYGGATTCATTTCTTGTCGCAAATATTCACTTGTAGCATACCATATCTCAATGGATTGACGTAATTTTTCKACCGCGTGTACATTCCCATAACGGTAGTGTTTTTCCAAAAGAAAACTTTGTTGTTCAGCATCTTGAACTAGCCATCCTTTCGAAGGTATTGTTAAAAGATCATCAATTCCTAATGAAATAGATGTAGTAGTGGCTTGCTGRAAACCTARRGTTTTTAYTTGATCYAGGATRTGTGATGTATATGCCATTCCGAAGTGATCTATTAATCGACTAATAAGYCGTTTCATGGCAGTTCCGTCGATYGCCTTATTGTGAAAGACCARATTGGCCCGTTCTGCCATAAGTACCTCCATATTTCACTGAGTAGGATTCGACAATGGGTTTGAGTCAGTGATTGAAAAACTYCCTTTTCTCGATCTTGATTCGCGTAAAAATTYTGTAACTATAATCCTAGTTGARCCGGARAKACMAAAATTTCCACAGGTCTCATAGAATTGGTACCTTCTGATTAGGTACTATATGARCAAGCCTGACAAAACCCTTGTATAGCTTCTTCGATTTCTCKATAAAGAGAAATATGACCAACAGTAGTTCGAATATATGTATAAAKAATTTCTTTTTTTATACTTCKTACTATTAGATAGTGCCCATAAATCTCATAATAAGTACCCAAAGATTCATAKTGAACCTCGACAGGAGCTTCTCTTGAAGAAATAACGCGTTGATCGAGTCTCCACCGGAGCCAGAGAGGACTATCTAAATGAATTCGTTTCTGTCGATAAGCTCCAATTGCCTCATAAGAATTACAAAAAAGGGGTTCTTTTTCTTTTGKATAYTTCCAATTATTRTYGTAAATTCTTTCCGGTTTCGGGTTTCTACAATTAGAATTATATGGATTATACCGATTTACAGAAATACCTTGCCGAGTCCCACTCGTTAATATATAKAGTCCCATAAGCATATCTTGAGTTGGTACAGAAATGGGATCACCAATAGCCGGAGACAAAAGATTAATATGAGAAAACATAAGTAAACGCGCCTCTGCTTGAGCCTCCAAAGATAAAGGTACATGAACAGCCATTTGATCCCCGTCAAAGTCTGCATTGAATCCCTTACATACTAATGGATGTAAACAAATAGCACGCCCTTCCACTAAAATGGGCTGGAATGCCTGTATGCCCAATCTATGCAGAG
>NZ_RSEJ01000084.1 GCF_009910675.1 Photobacterium alginatilyticum
TTGAAGCAGTTGTTCGAATTCCTTATGATATGCAAGTGAAACAAGTTCTTGCTAATGGTGAAAAGGGGGCTTTGAATGTCGGAGCTGTTCTTATTTTACCTGAGGGTTTTGAATTAGCCCCTGCTGATCGTATTTCTCCCGAGATGAAAGAAAAGATAGGYAATTTGTCTTTTCAGAGCYATCGYCCMRMTAMYAAAAATATTCTTGTGATMGGCCCTGTTCCTGGTCAGAAATATAGTGAAATMACYTTTCCTATTCTTTCACCRGACCCTGCTACTAAGAAAGATGTTCACTTTTTAAAATATCCTATATACGTRGGTGGAAAYAGGGGAAGGGGTCAGATTTATCCCGACGGGARCAAGAGTAACAATACAGTTTATAATGCTACARCAACSGGWATAGTAAGCAAAATYATACGAAAAGAAAAAGGGGGATACGAAATAACGATAGCRGATRCATCGGATGGACGTCAAGTRGTTGATATTATYCCCCCAGGCCCGGAACTTCTTGTTTCSGARGGTGAATCTATCAAATTTGATCAACCATTGACGAGTAATCCTAATGTAGGMGGATTTGGTCAAGGAGATGCRGAAATAGTCCTTCAAGATCCATTACGCATTCAAGGCCTTTTGGTCTTTTTAGCATCTGTTGTTTTGGCACAAATTTTTTTGGTTCTGAAAAAGAAACAGTTCGAAAAGGTTCAATTGTCCGAAATGAATTTCTAGATTTCACGGATTTATCAACATCAAGTTTCTAATT
The DNA here is from genome assembly GCF_009910675.1 of Photobacterium alginatilyticum. Lineage (GTDB taxonomy): Bacteria > Pseudomonadota > Gammaproteobacteria > Enterobacterales > Vibrionaceae > Photobacterium > Photobacterium alginatilyticum. Next base: position 760 of record NZ_RSEJ01000084.1, read on the forward strand.
ATAAAAAGAACCCTAAAAKTATTAGGGATTATGTATAATCAAAAAAATGKAATTCKAAAYTTTTTTATTCTTTCTTTTTCTAYGAGATGCCRMGAAACCYTTGTATTGTGTTCGTAATCATAATATGTAGAATACTTTTTGYYTTTACCTTTTCTTTTTTTTATCCAAATMAAATTTGGATGGTGTGACTATATTATTCTTGCYAGATKAAAATATCATAAAAAACATCAATAGGTTTTTCTTCTAAATAGAAAATAATCAAATGGAACTAGATACAAATAAGTAGGAAATAGAGAAGGGATAAACGCGGGGAACAAACAATTCTAGGAAGGATTATTTGTCTTCTTAGTCTTCGACACARGAAAAGGCATTTTCAACACCCCTTTCTTGTGTCGAAATCCTAATGATTTTTYATTCCGCTCGWCAAAGATTTCTATTCTTAGTTTTTTATTGATGTATTAATATTAGAATGTATTAGAACTCTTTTTTCTCTTTTTTTTTAAGCTTTACGTAAAATATATAAAATATAGAATCTAASAACAAAGTACAAGTACGCAAACACAAAAAGATAGGTAGGTTTTATTTATTAAGTAATATTGAGTAATATAAAACTTCGTCAATGAACTTATAAAAACTGGATGGGATACTAATAAATAGATTAAATAGAATCAAATTCTATTCTTCGGGAAAGTATTTGTATAATATCTAATCTACAGAAATGCATATTCTTTTATCCAGGAAATTAACTGATTCTTTTTTTTTATAAAAAATTGAAACGTATATTAATGACTTTCTAKCAAGRAAWRGKCGTTCTKAATCAATTAATTWAGTTCTTGTT
>NZ_RSEJ01000010.1 GCF_009910675.1 Photobacterium alginatilyticum
AGTAAACTCGCCCTTTGGGAGTGAGCCAGCAAACCCATTTCTGTGTCAAATAACGTTGAAAGGGAAAAGCCATTCCTACCGTCATTTTCCTTGAACTGAGCTCGCTGGTCTCACTCTGAATCCTGCATCTTGAGGTAGCTTGGGTATATTAGGAATAAATATATCACTGGAGGGGCTAGCTTTTCTTTTTGCTATATATATGGCTTATGAGAAATTGCTATTTTTATGTCTATAGTTGCATTGGTTTTTCTGTTTTTTGTGATCTACCTCTATCTTTATAAGGGGTTTGAGGCGATAATGCCGCCATTATTTTGTGTATGGATGCATATCTGCACTTTTACCTTTTTGAGGCTGTAATGCAATTTTCGTTGAAAAACTTATCAATTCGCTATCAGGTGTTATTGCCTGTTATGTTAATGGCCGTTGTTCTGCTGGTATCTTTAGTAACAACAAAAACTAAACTGGAAGCTGAACAACAGATCGTTTCAAGTAACACGGAAAATCTTGTTGATTATAAAGATACGATTGCCAATATTGATGATCGCATTTATCCATTGCGTATTAGTGCGGTGTATTCTATTTATGATGCCAAACGTCGTAGTTCGTTTCTTAACGAGTTAAAAACGACGTCTAGCGATGTTACTAATGACTTGCAGTTACTAGAGCTGGTACCTGAGTTTAAAGCTGAGTCTCAATCTGTTCGCAGTGCTATAAATGATTACATTAAGTATTCAACACGCGCCGTTGATGTACTGACCCGCCACGATCGCGGTGAAGTGAGTGAATCAGAATTTGAGGCATTCATTGCGCAATATCGTCAGGTAGGTAATACGATGGTCGGTTCGATCAACCAGCTATCAGAAAGCGTGAACAGGTTCTCGTCGCAGAGTATGGCGCAGAGTGCCGAGAACAACAAAGTGCTGATGTCGACGGCTTCAATGGCAATTCTATTTGTTTTTGTCGTCGTTTTTGCTGTTGCATGGTGGTTGTCGGGGCTGATTGTTAACCCGATTGTGAAGCTGCAGGCTGTTATGCGCGAAGTCGCGAGTGGTAATTTACGTGTCCATGCCGAGCAGGATGGTGACAATGAGGTTGCACGACTCAGTGCCGATGTAAATACAACGGTAGATCAGCTTCATAAAACCGTTGATGCCCTTGTACGTATTAGTGAGGATGTGGCATCTGCCTCGACTGAACTTGCTGCCGTGATGACCCAGTCTGAAGCGAATGCGCAGTCTGAACTGAATGAAATTGACCAGGTTGCCTCAGCCGTTAATGAGCTATCGAGCACCGCAGAAAACGTGAGTGACAATGCCACAGCGGCAGACTCAACAGCTAAGCAGACCGATGAACTGGCTCGAGAAGGGCTGGAAATTTTTGAGCAAAGCAATGCGGCCAGTGAACAAATGACGCAGACTCTGTCAGATGCTGCCGGTGTTGTTACACGCCTGCAGGAGCAGTCTGAGCAGATCAGCAAGGTGATCGAAGTGATCCGCGGTATTTCCGAGCAGACAAACTTGCTGGCGTTGAATGCTGCCATCGAAGCTGCTCGAGCGGGTGAATCAGGTCGTGGTTTTGCGGTAGTTGCTGACGAGGTGCGTATGCTTGCGGCTCGTACCCAGGACTCAACTCAGGAAATTCAGGCCATAATCGAAGAGCTGCAATCACAGTCAAACAATGCCAATGACAGTATGCAGATGAGCCTTGAGATGCTTGAGCGCAATCAGGAACTGACGAGTCGTGCTAACGAGGCTTTGATGGGAATTACGGAATCAGTCGTGCAGATCAGCGATATGAATACCCAAGTAGCGACCGCTGCCGAGCAGCAATCGCAGGTGACGCAAGACATTAATCGTAATGTCACAAATATGTCTGAAATCATTAATCAGAATGTCGCCGGCATTAGCCAGAGTGCTTCTGCAAGTAACGAGCTGTCTCAGCTTGCCGAGAAGCAAAAGCAGCAGCTTTCTTTCTTTAAGATGTAAGCTGGAATACAATACTTGAATGTACCACGTCATGTGCGGGGTACTTCTTATCTAAAGGCCTGTCACTGACAGGTCTTTTGTTTTTGTGCGTGGCGGCTTGTTGCGCGAATCGAGTTCTTGAAGGTTTACATGCTAAAAAAAGCCCAGCAGATGGTTGTGTTCAATGCCCTGACAAAGCAGCAAAGTTTTACCCGTGCCGCGCAGATACTCGATATATCCAGAACACAGGTCAGCAAGTTGGTGCAGCAGCTTGAACAGCGGCTGGGGGTACAACTGGTTCAGCGCACAACTCGCTCTTTTGCCCTTACAGAAGCCGGCCGACAGTTCGCTGTTCACTGTGCCAATATTGTTGACGAGATCAATGAGGCGGAAAGCGAGCTGGTGCAAGATACTGATACCCTGCATGGCGCACTGCGTGTCGGTATTGCACAGTCCTTTGCCCTCAACCATATCGGTCCTTACATTTCCGAGTTTCATGAGCAGTATCCCCAGCTTGATCTGGAGTTGAGCCTGTTTGATCATCGGGTCGATCTGATTTCGGAACAGCTGGATCTGTGGGTAGGGATCATGTCATCACCGCCAGAGGGCTTTGTCGCAAGACATCTTACCGATTGTAAGTTTGTCCTGGCTGCCAGCCCGGACTACTTGGCCAAGCATGGTGTACCTTACCATCCTGAAGATCTGAAACAGCACAACTGTATTACCTACTTCAGTCGGGAACGTAAAGATACGACGTGGCGTTTCTGCAACGAACAGGATGATTTACAGGTGAAGGTCAAGGGTAACTACCGTGTCGACTCGGCCGATGCCATCCGGGATGCGACATTGGCCGGGCACGGCATTGGTTATCTGGCAACCTACCTGCTCAAGAATGAACTCAGGGAAGGGCGGCTGATCCGTTTGATGCCTGACTGGCAGCTCAATCAGCAGATGCCCTTGTATGCTATTTACCCGCGCCACAAGTATTTACCGGCCAAGGTGAAAGTGTTCATAGATTTTGTCCGGGCCCGTATCGGCGAGCCCGCGGTTTGGGACCGCGGCCTGTTCTGAGTTATCACCGGTATATTATGTACTCAGTGCGTGTGTAGGGCTCTAGCTCATAACGTGACTCAAGGAAAGTGATGAGGTTGATGAGCTGCTCTACGGTCATTATGTTGTTATAGACAGGCATGACAGACTCACCCGACTCCTGGATCTCTGATAGCTCGTAGCCTTCCGCAAGCTGGTGCGAGGGATTGATAACTGACGTGACAAGCTCGGCATAGGTTTTCAGAGTCGCCACCTTACCTCCTAGTGTCACTGAAAGTTTGTCCTCTCCGCCTTCAGGCCGATCGTAACCTTCCATTTCATGGCAGCTCAGGCACTGCATACTCATAAAGACTTCTTCACCTTTTGCCGGATCGCCAATCGGTAGGCTAAAGCCTTTTGATGCTTGCTCGCAACCAACCAGTCCAAACACAATGATAAATAAGATAAGTATTTTATGGCTGTTCATGGAACACCTCTCAGAAGACACCTGTGCCAACGAGTTGATGGCAGCTTGATAATGAGCACCGCAGTGAAAAGTGTAGAAGATGTATCAAAAGCAGGGGAAGAAAGTCTTACAAAATTTGTGTCTATTGGGCTGGGTGATTGTCATCTGGTGTGACAATAGTATCCGCATATGGAACCAATCGGCCGATTTCGTTTGCTTTGTCGATAAAGGCAGCAACTTTTTCAAGATGTGTTTCCTTACTGTAAAACGGCTTAACAATTTGATCCTTGTCACAGTTTTTTTAATCCCTACAATGCCGCCGCAATCGTTTACTAAAACACTAATATTGGAGAATGACCGTGAACCATTTGGTCGGCATCTTAGGCATTATTTCGCTATTTGCGGTTGCTATACTTTTTTCTGAAAATCGCCGTGCGATAAGCTGGCGCGCTGTAGGTGGTGCGTTTGCAATCCAAATCTTGTTTGCTGGCTTCATTCTGTATGTTCCTGTAGGACGTGAAGTACTGAACACTGTCTCTAATGCTGTCTCCGGTGTGATTGACTATGGCCGCATTGGTTCTGAGTTCTTGTTTGGCGATTTGGCCAAGTTCAAAATCGGCTTTATTTTTGCTGTGAATGTGCTTCCTACCATCGTGTTCTTTTCTGCACTGATCTCAGTGTTCTATTACCTTGGCATCATGGGCTGGGTGATCCGTTGTCTGGGTGGCGGTCTGCAGCGCATCCTGGGTACGAGCCGTACCGAATCGATGTCTGCCACGGCCAATATTTTTGTTGGTTCCGTAGAAGCACCATTGGTTGTTCGTCCATACCTGGCCAAAATGAGCCGCTCTGAGCTTTTTGCCGTCATGGTGGGCGGCCTTGCATCGGTGGCTGGTGGCACCCTGGTGGGTTATGCCGGACTGGGCGTTGAAATTAGTTACCTGATTGCCGCAAGCTTTATGTCTGCGCCCGCTGGCCTGATGATGGCAAAAATTCTGGTTCCGCAAACGGAAACCCTGAGTGATGAGCCACAGGTTGATGAGGAAGATGAGACGGCACCGGTAAACATTATCGATGCGGCTTCGCAAGGTGCCCTGAGCGGCTTGCAAATAGCGATGGCTGTCGGTGCAAGCCTGCTGGCAATCATCAGCTTGATCGCGCTATTAAATGGTGGTCTTGGGCATGTTGGTAACTGGATTGGTATTGATGACCTAAGTCTTGAACTATTGTTCGGTTATCTATTTGCACCCGTTGCCTGGTTAATTGGTGTTCCTTGGTCAGAAGCAACAGTAGCAGCAAGCCTGATTGGTAAAAAGATTGCAGTGAATGAGTTTGTGGCATTTGCAGATCTGATGGCCGTTAAAGAGCAGTTGAGCGAACACTCTCAGGCAATCGTGACTTTTGCATTGTGTGGTTTCGCCAACCTGACATCGATTGCCATGATGATGGGGGGATTGGGAGGAGTCGTACCGAGCCGCCGTCCGGACATTGCACGACTTGGCCTTAAAGCGATATTCGCAGCCACTCTGTCAAACTTGATGAGCGCAACGCTAGCCGGCATTTTCCTGTCGTTCTAACGCTAGTCCTCCAGCATAAACAACAACAGAGAGCCAATGCTCTCTGTTGTTGTTTTCAGCAATGAAACTCGAACTCAAAAATAACCCGCTTGATCAGGACAATCCTGTAGCGGTATAAGACCTAAGGACACATTAATAGTAGTGCGATGGTTTGAGTGATTTTGTCTTATAAATGATACTGAATGAATGTTAGTCGTATTTTTATTTTCGCTTAAAGTTATATAAATTCCTGTATTAAAAGATATTATCAAATTGATTTCGAAAGTTTGAATTATTGCTTGTGATTATGAATTCATTTAGCATTTCTCTATTACGCGTTATTGAGATAAACCATGAAATCGCCCGTTGATAACTTACTGCAAAATCATGAAAGTCTTGTTCATTCCGAAGGGGTAAAAGTGCTATCCCACACCCAGCGTGAAGATGGAGAGTGGATTCAGCATACATTGATGATTGAAGGCTGCGATGCGCCGTTTAAGTTCAAGCGAAAGAAAAAGTACAAAAGCCTGAAAGGGGCCAAGGTCAACATGACTTACTATCCGACGATTGAGGTGGTTGCCGGTTTCGATATTGAAGTGATGAAAGTGGTGCGGGTTAAGCTTTATTAACGTGATCTTCTTTCTTGAATTCTTGTTTATGGTTTAGTTCAGCCGGGTTAAAGTGGCTTGGTGCTTCAGGTTCCGACTGGTGGCAGAAAGCGCATGACTGGAGATTAAGCTCAATAATATGTATTAACGTTGCGTTCCCACAATGCTTACATGTTCCAGCTAAATGCATAGCGTGGCTACTTTCGTTTGTGCATTCATTATCTCTGATCATTTCAGCTGACATAACAGGCATCCTTCCTTGCTTTATGCATGGGATTACTTACCACGCTATCTAGTAGGTTAGACTTAGGAATGCCGTTGCGCAATACAACTTATGTCTTACACCATTTGTTCTGCCTGAGAGCCAATCATTCAAACTTACCCGCCACTCCCGGCCTATATCAACATTTCTCCACAGCCCATTTAGAGTGTATTTGAACATAGTGCATTAGCCGTGAGATTACGGCTGTTTTATGAGCGCGCTCAAATTTATCAATAATTTATAACGACCTCCTTGATATGAATCTATAGTAAAAGTTGGTTTACAAAATCATAACAACAATACGAAGGAGAGGATGATGTATCTCAAGGATGTCGTCAGAAAGCTGACTTTATCGCTCACTGTAGCCGCTGCGCTTTTTACCCCCTTTATTGCCAATGCCGCCAAAGCCGAATACAAATGGAAGATGGTAACGACCTGGCCAAAAAATTTCCCAGGGCTGGGTACCGGTGCCAATGACTTGGCAAAACTGATTGGCGAAATGAGTGACGGCCGAATTCAGGTAAAAGTTTACGGCGCCAAGGAGCTGGTGGGCGCTCTTGAAGTATTCGATGCTGTATCGAGAGGTACAGCCGAGATGGGCCATGGTGCCGGCTATTACTGGAAAGGAAAGGTGCCTGCAGGGCAGTTTTTTGCGGCTGTGCCTTTTGGACTGACGGCTCAGGAGATGAATAGCTGGATCTACAGCGGCGGTGGTTTGGCACTGTGGCAGGAAGCCTATGCGCCGTTCGGCATTATTCCAATGCCAGGTGGAAATACCGGCGTTCAAATGGGCGGTTGGTTTAATAAAGAGATCAACTCGCTGGCAGATCTTAAAGGCCTGAAAATGCGCATCCCCGGACTGGGTGGTGAAGTACTCAAGCGTGCTGGCGGAACTCCGGTTTTGCTACCGGGTGGCGAAATCTTCCCGGCACTGCAGTCTGGTGCTATTGATGCCACCGAATGGGTTGGCCCATACAATGATATGGCTTTCGGCCTGCACAAGGCAGCCAAGTTTTATTACTACCCGGGTTGGCATGAGCCAGGTACAACATTGGAAGCGCTGATTAACAAGAAAGCCTTCGATAAGCTGCCGAAAGATCTCCAGTCCATCGTGCTGAATGCCACCCGCGTGGCCAATGCCAATATGCTGGCGGAATACACGGCACGTAACAATGCGGCATTGGAACGTTTGGTCAAGGAGCATAAGGTGGATTTGCGCCCGTATCCAACCGAGGTACTTGAACAGCTGAAGAGTCTTTCTGAGCAGGTGATTGAGGATGAAGCGAAGAAAGATCCAATGAGCAAGAAAGTCTATGAGTCTTATAAGACTTTCCGTCAGCAGGCTGTTGAGTGGCATGAGATTTCAGAGCAGTCCTACCTGAATTCAAGAAACCCACAATAAAAGAAGTAACACGGATATCAGTGCCAGATGGCGTGCTTTGCAAGGAGGCTGTTTCTGAACAGTTCGTGAAGATGCCCATCTGGTCTTCCGGTATTGAAATACTTGAAAATTAGATAACTCGGTGAGTGTTGTATGGATACACCTTCTCCCTTCTTGATTAGTCTGATCCGGGGTATTAATCGTTTTACCGATTTAACCGGACGGATCGTGTCATGGTTTGTTCTCGCCATCGTGATCATTACCTTTGTTGTGGTTGTGATGCGTTATGTCTTTAATATTGGCTCTGTATTCATGCAAGAGTCGATTACCTACTTTCACAACTACGTGATCATGCTGGGCGCAGCTTATGCTTTGTTAAAAGGCGCTCATGTCAGGGTTGATATTTTCTATCGTCCTTCATCTGCAAGAAAAAAAGCCTGGGTTGATTTGCTGGGATTCATCATCTTGATGCTGCCGACCTGTGGCTTCATTTTTTACATTTCTTGGGAGTACGTGCTTTTTTCATGGCAGATGCTGGAAGGTTCCCAGGAAGCCGGGGGAATTGATGCGCGGTATATCTTCAAGACGTCGATTCTGCTTATGCCCGCGTTAATGATTTTGCAGGGAGTTGCGGAAACATTGAAGTGCATACTGGTTCTCAGTGGTCATGAGTCAGCGGTTGCTGCTTTAGACGAGCATGTCGAGGAGCACGGATTATGATTGAACTCCTGCCGTTGTTCTTGTTTATTTTCGTCTTTATTGTGTTGCTGGCTGGTTACCCGGTTGCCTTTTCATTGGCGGGATCGGCATTGATCTTTGCTGTCATTGGTTATTTTACCGAAACATTTGATCCTGTGTTTCTAGAAGCGATCCCCAATCGTATTCAGGGCATATTGTCCAATGAACTGTTAATCGCCATTCCCTTGTTTATTTTTATGGGGGTTATGCTCGAAAAATCAAAGATTGCTGAAGAGTTGCTGGATACCATGGGGCAGGTCTTTGGTGGACTCGCTGGCGGGCTTGGGCTATCAGTGACTCTGGTGGGCATGTTGCTGGCAGCCAGTACCGGGATTGTAGGTGCTACCGTGGTGACCATGGGGTTACTCTCTTTGCCGACCATGATGCGACGCGGTTATTCGGCAGAGGTAGCGACGGGCACAATTTGTGCGTCAGGCACACTGGGGCAGATCATCCCGCCGTCGATCGTGCTGGTGCTGCTGGGTGATGTTATTTCGTCATCCTATCAGCAGGCGCAGCTTGATCAGGGGATCTTTGCCCCGGAGAGTATTACGGTAGGCGATCTGTTTCTTGGCGCCCTGATCCCCGGGCTTATTTTGGTGGGGTTGTATTGCGTCTATTTGATAGCGATAGCCGTGGTGGCTCCTGAGAAAGTACCGCCAATTCCAGCTGATGAGCGCAAGGTCAGCAAAGAGTTGTGGATGCAGGTGCTTACCGTATTGTTTCCGCCAATATTGCTGATCATTTTGGTCTTGGGGTCTATTCTCGCTGGCATTGCGACACCTACAGAAGCTGCATCGGTCGGCTCGGTCGGTGCCATTATTCTGGCTTGGATCAAACGGACTTTTACCCTTCAAATTCTCCGTGATGTTATGCACAGTACAACCGAAGTGACCGCGATGGTTTTTATGATCCTGATTGGCGCATCGGTCTTTTCATTGGTTTTTCGCGGGTTTGGCGGCGATGATCTGGTGAGGGAGTTTTTGACCGATCTGCCGGGTGGGGTGTTCGGCGCGGTACTGTTGGTAATGCTGGTGATGTTCCTGTTGGGGTTCTTTCTCGATTTTATTGAGATCACCTTTGTGGTGATTCCGATTGTTGCGCCAATCTTGCTGAGTATGGATCTGGATCCTGTCTGGCTCGGTATCATGATTGCCCTGAACCTGCAGACATCATTTTTGACACCGCCGTTTGGCTTTTCGTTGTTCTATTTACGTGGCGTTGCCCCGGATACGATTTCGACCCAGCAAATATATCGGGGGGTTATTCCGTTTATTATGATTCAGCTTTTTGTGATTGGGATGCTGGCGTACTGGCCATCTCTGGCAACCTGGTTGCCTAAGGTGGTATACGGATAACTGACTAAAAGTCGTAGCTCAAGCTGATGGTGCTGTATGTAAAAAATAATGCGCTCGAGACAGGGAGTGAGCGCACTATAGTTAGTTGGATGTGTCTATTTTGTCAGTTAGTTCAGTCAGTCTTCAATCATCACGACGATCAGCTCTTTCGGGCCATGGGCGCCGTAGGCCAGTGTCTGCTGTATATCAGCCGTTTTAGATGGGCCGGAGACTAAAATGGCATTGGTTGGCATGCCGATATGCCAAGCTTGTTTGTTCATGAGCTCGGCAAAGTTGCTTACCAGTGTTGAGCGCTTGAGAAGTGCGATGTGTGTCGGTGGGACCAGTGACAGGGTACGAGGCTCCTGGCGGTCGGGCCACAATACCAGCGTGCCAGTGTCGGCAATGCCGGCCAGGCAGTGGGTGATCCCGGCATCAACCTGCTCGAATAGCTCAGTTTTCCACTGACTAACTTCATGCTCAAAAGGAACAGATTCAACCTGCTTTGTGGCTCCATCAATGGCAGACTGAAACTTACCTCCAGTGCCCAGGGCGATGCGGTGGAGCTGTTTGTCTTCTATTAACCGGGAAAGAACTTCTTCTAGTCGCTCGCTATTAGTACGAATAACATCGGCGTGACTGGCCGTGATGCAGTCGATAAATCGTTGTTCTAGCTCTTGTTCCGATGTCGCAGCCCAAGGGTGATAAGTGTGTCCCTCAGAACTTTTGGGTGTTGCACCTGCGTTACGAAGGCGAGACAGAATAGATTGTCGTGCTGTGCTCATTGTTCTCTCCTTACTTTCGTGACTTAAGCAGCTGGTGCAAGGTTTTGTCCGCAGGCTTTGGTGCGGTCCGGCATTGGGTCCATGCCCCGAGGTTGCTTGGCATCAGGGCCTTGAGCTTTGTTGCTGCCAATGTACCTGTGTGATAAAGCGTTGGGTGAGTTGCCGCATAGGCAAATCCCTTCATGGCCAGCTTTTCAGCTTTATTGGCAGCGGCCTCCTGACCGTTAATGGCTTGGGTGCCTTCGTTCGGTGGATTCTTGGCTTCATGGCGCAGTCGCTGCAGGAGCTCGGGGATAGGGATCCGAACCGGGCAGACTTCACCGCAGGCACCACACAGACTTGATGCGGTTACCAGATCTTTGGTTTTCTCCAGCCCCATCATGTGCGGTGAGATGATTTTACCGATCGGACCCGGGTAAACCGTGCCGTAGGCGTGGCCGCCAATGCGGGTATAGACCGGACAATGGTTCATACATGCCCCGCACCGGATACATTGCAGGGTTTTGCGCATTTCCTCATCGCGATAAGCTTGTGAGCGACCGTTGTCGAGCAGGACGAGATGGACCTCTTGCGGGCCGTCCAGCTCACCTTCGCGGCGCGGGGAAGTGATCATGTTGAAATAAGTGGAAATCGCCTGACCGGTAGCCGAACGGGTCAGGGCGCTGTATAGAGGTGGAACATCAGACAGGAATTCAACCACCTTCTCGATACCGGTTATGGCAATGTGGACGTCAGGCAAAGTGGTACACATTCTGCCGTTACCTTCGTTTTCTACCAGACACAATGTGCCAGTTTCGGCAACGGCAAAGTTGACGCCCGACAGGCCGATATCGGCGTCATGGAATTTCTGGCGCAGCCTGCTGCGACCGGTCTGAATTAACTCATCAACATCGACGGTCGGGGTGAAATCATCGAGATTATGCTCGAAGGTATCACTCACTTCCTGTTTGTTCTTGTGAATCGCCGGCATGATGATGTGAGAAGGCTTGTCGCCGTCAAGCTGGACAATGTACTCGCCCATATCACTTTCAAGGCATTCAATACCGAGTTTTTCCATTTCATGATTCAGCTCAATCTCTTCGCTGACCATCGACTTGCCTTTGACGATCGTCTTGGCGTTATGGGACTGGGCAATATCGGCAATAATGCTATTGGCCTCGTCGGCATTTTCTGCCCAGTGGACCTGAATACCGTTCTTCTGGCAATTGGTTTCAAGCTGTTCCAGCAGATCGGGTAACTTGCTCAGGCAGCGCTGGCGGATGGCCTCAGAGAGGTCGCGAATATTGTGTTCTTCATTGGCATCAGCAAAAGCCGTTTTTCGTTTGTCCCGGAGGTAGTCCATCGCACCGCGAAAATTCTGTCGTAGCTGTTGGTCTGCCAATGCCGACTTGGCTTGCGGGTGGAAGAGTTCTGGCCCTTGGGCGTTTTCATGTTTCATGCTTACTTTCCTCCTGTTCTTTCCAGCAGGAAGCTGGCAAGGTGGCGGCCGCGCATTGACTTGCCTTGGTAGTCCAATGCCCCGTTAATGTTCAGCAGGCAACCCCAGTCGGCACTCACCAGCTCATCGGCCTGGGTATTCGACAGGTGGTGGGTTTTGTCTTCGACCATAGCCTGGCTGATATTCGGGTGACGAACGGCAAAGGTGCCGCCAAAGCCACAGCACTCGCTTTCGTAGTCTTGTTCACGAAGCTCGACATTTTCGAGCTGTTTGAGTAGCTGGGTGGCCGTAACATGGACATTCATTTCGCGGCGGGCAGCGCAGGAGGTGTGCATCACGACAGAGGTTGATTCTCCGCGGTCGTTAAGCTTTATACGGCAAACATTGACCAGAAACTCGGTGAGTTCGAAAACACGGTCACAAAAGGTATCGACTTGCTGTTGTTTCTCATCTTCTTTGAATAGACGACGATAGTGGTGGTGCATCATGCCGCCGCAGGAACCGGAGAGAACGATGACCGGCCATTGCTCTTCAAATAGTGCCATCTGGCTGAGGGCGACTTGCTTGGCTTCGCTGTCATAGCCGGAGCTATAGGCTGGCTGGCCGCAGCAAGTTTGCTTCTCTTTGAAAATGACCTCGATCCCCTGCTGCTCTAACAGCGTAATGGCATCAAGACCGGCTTCCGGGTCGAACATGTCGACCAGGCAAGTTGCGTAGAAATAGACTTTTTCCGGCTTGGCAGGGTAGATTCGCATCTTGAACTCCTTGAAGGCAGGTAAGCTATTCCATCCGGTCCAGTGAAACTGCTCTGGGAAGTGACTCTTGTTCACTGGGGCCGAATGGAATAGCTGTGTTGCTCGTCGTTAGTGACTTTCCGTGTACTTGTTGTGTTGCAGAGTTAGCTCATTAGGGCATCGGTAATGTGGAAACCGTAGACGATGGTTAGACCAATTACACCTGTTACGATGAGGTAGTAGAACGTTGGGATAACGGTTTTACGTAGAGTTGCACCCTCGCGGCCTAGCAGACCAACGGTAGCTGATGCGGCGACCACATTGTGGATAGCAATCATGTTACCTGCCGCGGCACCGACTGCCTGTAGGGCAACAACGGCGGCACTCGAGATAGTCAGTGTTTGTGCAACCTCAAACTGGAACTGGCTGAACATCATGTTTGATACTGTGTTCGAGCCGGCGATGAAGGCACCCAGGGCACCGATAGTCGCACTGAGAGCTGGGAAGAACTCACCAACCAGGCCTGAGGCAAAGTTTGCTGTTGTCACAGGCATACTTGCAAGGTCTGCGGCGTTAACGCCCGAGTTGATGAAGATACGTACCATAGGAATGGTGAATACTAATACAAAACCTGCACCGACTAGCGTCTTGCTTGATTCGCCGAAGGCTTTCACCAGCGGTGATACCTGGCGAGATTGCAGCAGTACAGCGAGCAGGGCAACGAACACCAGAATACCGCCCGGCAGATACAGAGGCTGGATGGCAGCACTGATCCCGGCTTCACCTAGGATGTCACCAAACGACAGGCTGACACTTTTCAGGAAGTTCTTAAAATCGACACTTACACGGCTGGCAACCAGTACCACAGCCAGCAGAACATATGGGGCCCAGGCAAGAGCCATGTTCATTGGCTTCTTCTCGCTCTCGGTCAGATCCATCTTCAGAGAACCTAACCACTCAGTCGGCCACTTGTCTTCACTTTCAAAATCCCAGTGATTCTTTGGTACCAAGAAGCCTTTCTTGGCAGCGGTGACGACGATAGCCAGACCAACCAGACCGCCGATTAGAGATGGGAATTCAGGCCCCAGAAATACGCCTGTTAGTGCGTAAGGAACGGTGAAAGCCAGACCGGCAAAGATGGCGAACGGCAGGATTTCCAGGCCTTCTTTCCAACTCTTGTTCTTACCAAAGAAGCGGGTCAGCATCACAGCCATCAACACAGGCATCAATGTACCGACAGTCGCATGGATAAGAGCAACGTTAGTGGTGATTTGCTGAAGGTAGATATCCCAGTTTGAGCCATTGGCGACCAGGGTCTCGGTAATATTGTGTGTATCAAGGCCTTTGTTGACACCTACGATGATTGGTGTACCGACGGCACCGAAAGATACCGGCGTAGACTGGATCATCATACCCATAACAACTGCGGCAAGCGCCGGGAAACCGATTGCAACCAAAAGAGGGGCGGCGATAGCAGCAGGTGTACCGAAACCAGAGGCACCTTCGATAAATGAACCGAAACACCAGGCGATGATGATGGCCTGTACGCGTCTGTCGGTTGATATATCGGTAAAGCCGCTTCTGATAGTGGCTATTGCCCCGGTGTGCTTAAGGGTGTTAAGCAGGAATATGGCACCGAAGACAATCCAGAGTACCGCGACGGTAATAGCGAGTCCTTGCAGGGTGGAAGCGAAAACCCGGTTGGCAGACATATCCCAGAAGAATATGGCGATGCCGACAGTGAGTAAAAAGGCCACAGGCATGGCGCGTTTGGCTGGCCAGTTAAGGCCGACCAGCAAAATCGCAGCGACCACTATGGGTGAAAAAGCGAGTAACGCAAGTAGGGTATCGTTCATGGTAGTACATCCTTCGTACAGCTGTTTCGTATTTGACCTGGTTCAGGTCTTGTTATGGATTGTAGGGTGTTTGTTAATGTGGTGTGACAATAACCCTTTATTTTTTTTTGATATAGGGAAATAATGAAAAAGATTAATTCCAAAAGTTGATTAATGATGGCAAAAACAGATGACCTGATCCTCTTCGCCCAGGTGGTGGAGTGTGGTTCATTCAGCAAGGTGGCTGAATTAAATTCCCTTACAAACTCAGTGGTTAGCAAGCGAATTGCAAGGCTGGAGGAGGACCTTGGCGTCCAGCTTTTGTACCGTACAACCCGAAAGTTAACAGTTAGTGAAGCCGGTAAAGTTCTTTATCAAGGTGCGAAAAATGTGAAGCAGGCGGCAATCGAGGCGGTTGACGCGGTCAGTGGATACGGTGAAAAAGTCAGTGGCCACGTCAAAATGTCAGTGCCGACTATCTCCGGAGACCTCTTGTTAGCTGATGCGGTGGCGGAGTTCTGTACCCTGCACCCCGGTATGACCGTCGATATGTCGCTGAACAATCGCTTTGTTGACTTGGTGGAAGATGGTTACGATCTGGTGATCCGTACCGGTTATCTGGAAGATTCCAGCCTGATTGCCAGGCATATTCTCGATTCGCAATGGGTTATTTGTGCGGCGCCTGCTTATATTGCTCGACTAGGCAAGCCGATGGAACCGGAAGACTTGGTTAATCACAATTGCCTGCAATACGCCTATCAGACAACGGGAGCGGCGGAATGGCAATTTATCGGCGAGCAAGGGAACTACATATTGCATGTAAAAGGGAATTTCTCGACGGATAATGCCACGGCTCTGCGTAAGGCGGCGCTTGGCGGTTATGGTATCGCCTATGTGCCACGATGCCTGGTGTATCATGATTTAATTGAGGGTAAATTGCTTGATCTCTTTCCGGATAAAGTTGGCAAGAAGCTTGGGATCTATGCTGTCTATCCCTACACCCGCCAACCCTCCCAGAAGATACGATTATTGATTGAACATATCCGTAACCGTTATCTGTCGATGAGTCAGTTTTTTTAATGGTTCTGTGTTACTTAAACAAAACCTGGCTGTAGCTTTCTTGCGGCTGCTCCTGGTACCGGTCGGTAAAACACGCTTGCTGGCCGGAGTCGCAATAGACTTTATTGCTAAATGAATACCGGCTGGTATCAAAGTTCTTTGCACCCACCTCATTAATCATTTTCATCATCTTGTCTTGCGCGGCCTGTCCAAGGAATTCCTTGGTAAAGGCCATGGATATACCGTATCGGTCGACGCAGAACCCTGCTCTTTGATCGCATATGATCCCATGGTCCGGAGAGAAGACATGCTCGTCGAGTCTGGTGTTTGCGTGTGACGAGTAAGCGACACAGATCAAAGCGGCAGTAGCAAGCAATTTCATGGCCATAAATGGATTCCTTTTATAAGCGTTCTCTAAGTCTAGGACTACGCGATTTGTGGGTTGTTCAATATCAGAGAAAACGAGATTGACGGCAGTGGATATACTTTCAGTAGTTATTCACATGAAGGTTGAGCCATGAACTGGTATTTCCATGTCCTTAAAAATTATGCCGTCTTTAGGGGAAGAGCACGCAGGAAAGAGTACTGGTATTTTTTCCTGACCAATGTTGTTATCAGTATTGTACTGGCCTTTCTTGATAACGCGATGGGGAACCCCGGGGCGGGAGAGGGAGCCGGTGCCTTGGGAACGGTATATTCGCTGGCCATTCTCATTCCGAGTATTGCAGTGGGTGTGCGGCGCTTGCATGATACCGGGCGTAACGGCTGGTGGATGCTACTGGGGCTGATCCCGCTGGTGGGGGCGCTAATCCTCCTTTATTTTTTCGTGCTAGATAGCCACCCGGGAAGTAATGAGTACGGATTAAACCCCAAGGATATTGACTCTGATTCCGTCGGGCAATTTAAGGTGTAAGCCTTCGGTAAATGATCATATTAGTTAATCTGCTCTGGTTGGTTAACAGGGATCCCAAGCTGCTGCATCATGAAAAGTGCATTGCTGGTTGTCGAGTGGCCTGGTTGGATTTTATAGTCGAAGTATATCTTTGCGTCTTGATAGTGTTCGCGGAAATGGTAGTTCTCGGCGGTGAACATGTTATTGGTTGTGAGCTCGCATAATGCCAAGTCATGGGTTGAAACTATGCCAATGCAATTAGGGGTGTTTAGTGCTTTGATGACCTGAAAGGCCCCTTCAAGTCTGTCTCGGGAGTTGGTGCCACTAAAGATTTCATCAATGAAAAAGAAGGTATTGCCTGTTTGGGCAACATCAATCATCTTCTTTATCCTTATCAGCTCTGCGTAGAATGTGGATATTTTCTTATCGATATTGTCGACGGTTCTCATAGAGGTCACGATGGTAAATTGACCACAATGAAAGTTGTCGGCATTGACTGGAGCACCTGCATAGGCGAGTACTAAATTGGTCGCCACAGTTCGCAGGAAAGTGCTTTTCCCTGACATGTTCGAGCCTGAAATAATCGCCGCATGCTTGTTGTGACCGAGTGAGAAGTTATTACCTATATTGGTATCGGCGTGCAACAGTGGGTGCTTGAGGTTCTTGGCATCAATGGTATTCGAATTATTGATTGTTGGCATTGTCCATGACGGATTCTCATAAGACAGCACCGATAATGATGCGAGTGCTTCCATTTCGCCAATTACCTCGAACCATGTGGCAATTGAAGCGCCATTTTGGGCTTTCCACTCCATAAGCTTGATCGTGTACCGGCAATCCCATAGCAATAGTATGTTGATAAAGAGATGAACGAGCTTGTTATGCCGAAGGCTGGCCTGGTTTAGCAAGTAGTTCAGTGTAGCCAGTTCGACAGAAGGTCGAGTGCAGCGGTCACTCATCATACGTTTGTGTAATTTTCGTAGCGCCTGAGAGGTAAAACGCTGCTCTTCGATGACTCTTAATATCCCGGTATAGTCTTTAAGACTGTTTTTCTTGTTATCAAATGATGTCAACAAACTTTGGTTCTGCTTATGGTATTTCAGAGCCACAAGTGTTTGTAAAGCATAAAACAATACCGGAATAAAGAACGTTTGAAAGAAGATGAATTCAGCACATGAAGAGCCGAACGATACTATGGGTAGCAGACGAACCAGCCCTTTCTTTTGTTGTAGGCCCAGACACGTATTCTTGTCTCCAAGCCACGCTATTGTTTGGTTGATATTGTGACTTTTTACCTGCAATGAAGCTTGCTCCAGGTTTTGTCTGAACTCGAGATTGGCGGCAAGTTCTAAGACGGCGCATTGATTTTCGTAAGTGCTTGAAAAGGTTTGGCTAGGCTTACTGAGCTTCGCTGCCAGTGCTTCTCGTCCGAACTTAGTATGTGCAGTATTTATCCGCTGAAAAAGAGAGCTGTCACCAAAAATATCCAAGTCACTGGTAAATAAATGTTCCTTGTTTATGAAATCACTGCCGCTATCTGGAAGTGAATGCCAGCGTCCCTCGGCGCGGGAAATACCATTATTATTGATAACAATTAAGGCTTTTAGTCGAGTGATTTTGTCTTCTACTAGCAGATGTTTTCTAACCAACAGTAAGAAGATTGTGCCTGAAATGAATATTGCTGTAATAATGACTTCAATATAATTATGGTTATAGAGAATAGATGCGGCAGTAATTGTTGTTACTACCAACCATAATCGGAGATGACTAATGTTGCGATGGAATTTTTCTTTCTCTGCTAGTTCTCTATTGTGGTTTTTTAGTCTTTTCTTATACTCGTTAGCGGCATTGTTTATCATTTAATTAGTTTAAGTTAGTGAATGAAATATTGAATGAGAGCCTATGTGAGAACGAGGCTCAGAGCATAATTGATTACCTGGGTTATACCATTTTTCAAGCCTTAAGCTAAATAAAACAATCTATTGTGCGAGTTTTGTCGATGTTCGGACTATGTGTGGTTTTCTTAATTATGAGAACTGCGAATAGATCTTGATAGGTGGATTTTGCCAATGTTTTTATAATTTCCAATTTATTCATGATGTTGATAATAATTAAAGGGAATAGATATCGTTATCAAAATATTTAATAGCATCTACAATTAACCAGAATAAAGCAGTTCAAATTACTCCCATAATATTATGTTTGGAGGTGGCTTGGTTGTTTCTGAAAAAAAGAGCAGATGGCAAGGAGTATTGAAGTGCTTTGTTATGTTTGTTGGCTATAGCAATTACCTAAGATGTCACTAAAAAGGTTCGTGGAGAATCGTGATGAAAATGAATAAGGTAGCACTATCCGTGCTTACGGTATGTATCGGCTTTTCCGGTTTTGCCGTCGCATCTTATGATGATAACGATTCATATGATTACTCGTCGTATGAAAGTGATAGTTATGCGAGCACTGATACTGATAGTGGTGAAGAGTACAACTCTTATGATGAACCTGTTGATGGTTCTTATGACGGGTACGTTGATGACTCTTATGACGAGCCTGTTGAAGACTCTTCTGATGATTCGTATGAAGATGATAATACAGAGTATGACACCAAGGATGAACATTCTGACTACAAGCACGAAGAGCATTCTGGTGATGACGATGAAAATGACGCGGACAGTAAACAGCGCTTAGCTCTCAACCTGGTCGGTAAAGGTGATATGTATGAAATGGACGTACCTGATATAGACGGTGATGAGCAGCCAGATCCCGCCTTTTGCTTTGATGTTGATTTGAAAGAAATTGCAACGGGGGAGCTTGTCGGAACCGCGACAGATTGTTTGTCGAATATTGAGGACGGGCCCAATGGAGGCCTTCAGCTTGTCGGAACAACCTTCTTTAAATTTCCTAACGGTACCATTGTGACTCGGGGTGACACCACAGTACAACCGGTAAACAAGCCAATAGTGACACCTGAAGGCGAGGAAATAACGCACATTACTGGTGCCTCCAGTGACGAGAATGCAGTGATTAAAACATCGGGTGATTTTGCCTGGTACCAAGGTACGGTACGGCTGTCTGGCATGGTGAACCTAACCGACTTCGGGGGCGGGGTTGGCGATCCTATCTTCTTTGATTGCCTATTTGTCCTTAACTTGGAAAAGATAGAGTTCAAGCGTCCGTATTGGTATGACTGGTACAAAGAACGTTACAACAGAGATCACAACTGGAGACATCACGGACATCGACACTATGATGATAGAGATTCATCAGATGACTCTGACAAAGACAAGGGTGATAGCTCCGACTACAGCATAGGCTATGGTTCCCACTCAGGCTACTGGCGCTAATAGAACGTGTTTTCAGTGGAAGTGGTAAATGGAAAGCCTAAGACAAAGTGTTTTAGGCTTTTTATATATATCTTGCATTTGCAGCGACAATTTCCCACTTTTTAGCTACTATCGATTCACGATTTATTCTGGTGATATTGATATGAGAATTTCTGTTGATGGTGGCTCCTTCAAGGTCGCAATTGAAACTGAGTTTGAAGGGCTAGTAGACGAGGCATCGGTTATCTATAACGAGGCTCTTAAGCAGACGAAATCCAACGATAAAACGATTTTACGCTTCTTGCAGACCATTCTTGAGCACCGAGATAGCGATGATGCTATCGGCTATGCGGTACTGGGTTTGTTGGGGTGGTATCACGCGATGATCAACCCGGTAGAGAATCAAGATATCGAGCTGAACTTACCGAATATCTTGCCTCACCTTATTAACCCGGCAGGTGATTTAACTGCATTCAGTGCCAATGAAAAGGGTACGTTTTTGCATTAATGAATAATGCTCCAGCCACCATTGCTGTACGACAGAAGTACAGCAATGGTGTTGGTAAGCATACTTCTGCGTTATGCTTTTGCAAACTTATAGGTACGATAACCGCCAATTAAGTTGCGTGCCTGATAGCCGTTGTTGACGAGCTGACGATAGGCAACGTTACCCCGTAACCCTACCTGGCAAATCACGATGATTTCCTTGTCTTTGGGTAGCTCATCCATGCGATGGCGCAGACTGTCGACCGGGATGTTAATCGAGCCCTCAATAAAGCCAACGTTTTCAAGTTCAGCGGGATTACGGACATCCAGCAGCAGCTGGTTACCGGAAAGGCTATCAACTTCATCAAAATGAATTGGCTTGGCATCGCCCTTGATGATGTTAGTCGCAACAAAAGCGGCCTGGTTAATGACATCTTTGGCACTGCCATAAGGCGGAGCATAAGTAAGTTCCAGGTGCTGTAGTTGTTCAACCGTCATACCGGCGCGTTGTGCCACGGCCATCACATCGATACGCTTGTCTACACCGTCTTTGCCCACTGCCTGGGCACCAAGGATCTTGCCCGTTTCAGGATCAAACAGCATTTTAAACGAGACAATCTCCGCACCGGGGTAGTAACTGGCATGGCTAGCGGTATGAACGTAAACCTTTTCAAAGCGGATGCCTTCACGTTTGAGTGTTTTTTCATTCTTACCGGTCGAGGCAACGGCAAGATCGAAGATCTTACAAATCGCGGTGCCTTGTGTACCTTGATAAGTTTCGTTGCGGCCAAGCATGTTGTCTGCTGCCATACGCCCCTGGCGGTTTGCCGGGCCAGCAAGCGGTACAAGGGTAGGGTTGCCTGTGACGAAATCGGCTTCTTCTACGGCATCACCAACGGCGAAAATAGCTGGATCGCTTGTCTGCATATGCTCGTTGGTATAGATACCGCCAAGCTCACCGATTTTCAAACCGGCTTCGGCAGCAAGTGTTGTTTCCGGGCGCACACCGATAGCCATGATCAAGATATCAGTGTTTAGCGTATCGCCATTATTCAGGTTCAGTGTCAGCTCACCACAGAGATGCTGGTGCTCAGCGCTCTCGCCGGCATCTTCGTTGGCTACAGAGCCGCCAGAGATGTACTCGACAGACTCGAGTGCAACACCCAAGCGCAGATCGATGCCTTTATCGCGAATTTCTTGATGCGCAAAGCCTGCCATCTCCCTGTCAACGGGTGTCATGACCTGATCGGCCATCTCGACCAAGGTGGTTTTGATACCGAGCTGGTGGAACGCTTCCATCATTTCGAGGCCGATAAACCCGCCACCAACAACGGTAGCGTGTTCCGGCTTATTCATCTCGATCGTCTTAATGATCTTATCCATGTCCGGAATATTACGCAGAGAGTGGGTCAGCGGGTTATCAAGGCCAGGGATAGGCGGGATAATCGGTGCAGCACCGGGACTCAGTAGCAGGAAGTCGTAGCTTTCGACATACTCACTGTCATCCAGGGTGTTGCGGACAGTAACCGTTTTGTCGGCACGATTGATGCTGACCACTTCGTTCATCACCCTCACATCGACATTGAAGCGGGCGAGGAAGCTTTCAGGCGTTTGCAGCAGCAGCTTACTGCGATCTTTGATATCGCCACCAATGTGGTATGGCAAGCCACAATTAGCAAATGAAACGAATTCACCGCGTTCAAACATGATGATTTCAGCGTCTTCGCTGAGACGACGAGCACGGGCGGCAGCAGATGCGCCGCCAGCTACGCCACCGATGATGAGGATTTTGGTCATTACACTCTCCAGTAAAATTAGACAATGCTGAAAGTCATTACGGCTTCGTCTTGTTTCTAGCATTGGATATCACTATAAAACCATCAATTAGCAATGTCTAATTTAAATTTATCTAATTTACTATTGACTATAAGTCATACTTTAGTAATCTCTAATTTAATGAGGGCGGGAGTCGAACGAATTGAGAGAGTAGGAGGTTGTGATGGGGTTTGAAATACCGTGGGATGCCTTGTTTGGAGGCATGCTGTTAGGGTTGTCTGCCAGCTTATTGTTGATGTTTAGCGGCAGGGTCGCCGGGATCAGCGGGATTGTATCAGGCCTGCTAAAACCGGTAAGAGGTGAGGTGTTATGGCGGGTGCTGTTTGTCATAGGGATGATATCAAGTGGTCTGCTGGCCGCTCAAATTGGGTTTGAATTGCCAGAAGTCTTGCCCGTCAGCTCTTTCTTTTGGGTAGGCATCGCAGGATTGCTGGTCGGCATAGGAACCAAAATAGGTAACGGATGCACCAGCGGCCACGGTATTTGCGGGATGGGACGTTTGTCTGGCCGATCGATTGTCGCCACATGTGTATTTATGGCAGTTGCTATTGCGACCGTGTTCGTTCGCATGCATTTGCTTTAATGGCCTTTATTCGGAGATTGATAATGAAAAAGTCATCACAGGCAATTGCCTCACTTTTCGTTGCCCTTGTATCCGGTGTCTTGTTCGGTATGGGCATGATGATTTCGGGCATGGTTGACCCGCACCGGGTTATTGGGTTTTTAGATATTACCGGCGCATGGGATCCGAGCCTGATGTTTGTGATGGGTGGTGCATTGGCGGTGTTCATGCCGATCTATCTACTGGTGATAAAGAAACGTGCCGCCCCTGTATGCAGCGAACGATTTCAATTGTCAGAGAATCGTATGATTGATAAGAAGCTGGTGGGCGGTGCAGCAATGTTTGGTTTAGGCTGGGGGATTGCCGGGATTTGTCCTGGACCGGCTGTAACATCAATCTCAGGCCTGAACCCGTCGATGCTGGTGTTTATCGCTGCAATGCTGTTGGGTATGGTGATTGCTAATTTAGCAGTCAATAAGTACGGCAAGGCTAAGCCTGAAGAGGTTAGAGTTACTGCGCGAAGCTAAGACGGTATAGAAATCAGTAAAAGGGCACAATTAAGTGCCCTTCCCACCAAAAAAATAATTACCAAACTAACTCGATTACTCCTGATTGAACCACTGCAATGATTCGCTCAATGTCGTCACGCTGCCGATAACAATCAAGGCCGGGCTTTGGGCGCTTTTTGCCACTACCGGCAGGTTAGCCAAACTACATGTAAGTACACGCTGCTCTTTACGAGTGCCGTTCTCGATAATCGTACAAGGGGTGTCTGCGGATAAACCGTGCGTGATCAGCTTGTCGCTAATATGGCCACTTTGCTTGAGTCCCATATAGAACACCAGCGTATTATTAGACTGTGCCAGTGATGTCCACTCAATTTCACGGCCATCTTTTTGTACGTGACCAGTAATAAACTGAACACTCTGTGCGTGGTCTCGGTGTGTCAGAGGGATCCCCGCATAAGCGGTTGCCCCTGCCGCTGCTGTGATGCCCGGAACAACTTCGTATTTGATGCCATGCTTGGCCAGTTCTTCCAGTTCCTCGCCACCACGGCCGAAGATAAAAGAGTCTCCGCCTTTTAGCCGAACGACACGCTTTCCAGCTTGCGCTTTGTCAACCAGGATCTGGTTGATCTGGTCTTGGGGAACGCAGTGATAGTCTAGCTTCTTACCGACATAAATCATTTCGGCATCAGGGCTGGCCAGCGCTAAAATTTCCGTTGATACCAGACGGTCGTAAACCACGACATCAGCTTGCTGAATCACCCGGTGGCCCTTGACGGTAAGCAAGTCTGGATCACCCGGCCCCGCACCAACAAGGGAAACAAAACCGTTGTTTAACGATGTGTGAATAGTCATAGCAACGCCTATCAGTTCAAATTTGGGTATAAAGAGTAGAACTCGGCAAACTATCCTAAGGAGTTATTACTTTTTATAGCCAAAACAATACAATACATGGCGAAAGTTAAGACTGACCCTGTACAGTCTGCACAGGGCCAAACTCGGTAATTATTTAGTGCTAAATGCAGGTTCTGCGTGGATCTCTGCATCGTTTTCTACATCAACAGCCGGTGCTGTTTTAGCATGAGTCAGGTACAGCGGCACACAGGTGAATAGAAGGCCACCAACCAGGTTACCCAGCACTGTCGGGATAAGGTTCCAGTTCAGCCAGGTTGCCACACCGAAATCAGCGCCTAGCATCATGCCTAGTGGGAACAGGAACATATTCACAACGGCGTGCTCAAAGACTAGCGCGAAGAAGATAAAGATTGGTAACCACATTGCTGCAATTTTGCCAGCGACAGAGCGAGCTGTCATGTTACCAATAACACCCAGACAAACCATTAAGTTACAAAGAATGCCTTTAACGAATACGGTGATCCAGCCATCCATTCCATGCTCGGCGTAACCCACAGTACGTGCTGTGGCGGCGGCAATGAATTTTTGACCGACGGCACCAGCTTCGACACTGAAGTTCATTGTGAACGTCAGGGCAACAAGGAAGGCAACAAGCAGTGAACCGATAAGGTTGCCCAGGCCAACATAGCCCCAACAGCGCAGGATACGACTCCAGGTGATGCCTTTGCGGTTTTCAAGTTTAGCCAGTGGTGCAAGACCGAAAACACCTGTCAGCAGGTCGTAACCCATTAGGCTCAGAATACAAAAGCCGACCGGGAAGACCAGCGCTCCGACAATTCCTACACCGGTTTGTACGATAGTTGTTATGGCGACAACAACGGCAAGAGAAAGGATAATACCTGCCATCATGCCACGTAAGACCAGGTCACGCGTAGATGTACGCACTTTCGCTTCGCCAGTGTCGATCATCGTCTGAACGAACTCAGCAGGTTTGTTATAAGACATAATAATCCTTATTATCAAAAGTTTAAAAATAAAAAGTTAAGATTGAATAGACAAAGGCTCCCTTAACCTCACCTTCTTCTCCGTAAAAAATCAGTTCGGAGCAAGAAGCCTTTTAGCTATTAAATCTCGGCGATGGTTACCTTAAGCAGCAATCTCTACTTTGCTGCCAGTCACACGAGCTTTAAACGCTTTGATATTGAAGCGCTCATCTTCCATGCACATACCTGTGGCCAGGTTGAAGCGCTGCTTCTTTAGCGGGCTGGCTACCCAAAGCTCGCCCTGGTGCTCACAAATCAAGCCGCGTGATAGCACATTGGAACGGGCAAACGGGTCCATGTTGCTGATGGCAAAAACCTGCTCAGCGTCACTTGGGCGGAACACCGCTACCTGCTGCCCATTGATTAGGGCACAAACACCGGTTCCAGGTGTGATGTCGGTGATATCGCAAACTTTTTCATAAGCCATGATTAGTTCTCCAGTTCCACGTGTAGGATGTCGCCTTTGGCCTCAGGGTGTTTTTCGTTGAACGCAGCCGGACGGTGTTGGTCACGCTCAGAAACAAACACGACGTTATCGTCACGCAAATCTGAGTTGATGAAGTGTGCAAAGCGAGTCAGTTGTGATTCGTCTTCAATGGTGTCTTTCCACTCACAGCGGAATTCGTCAGCCAGACGGGCAACATCGGCTTCCAGCTGCGCATTGATGCCAAGTTTGTCTTCGACGATAACTTCGCGCAGATAGTCAACTCCGCCTTCCATGTTATCCATCCATACCGATGTGCGCTGTAACGGCGCTGCCGTGCGGATATAGAACATCATGAAGCGGTCGATGTATTTGATCAGAGTTTCGTGGTCCAGGTCGGTGGCGAGTAGATCAGCGTGGCGAGGTTTCATACCGCCGTTACCACAGACATACATATTCCAGCCGGCGTCTGTAGCGATGATGCCCAGATCTTTACCCTGTGCTTCAGCACATTCACGGGTGCAGCCCGATAGACCAAACTTCATCTTGTGAGGAGTACGGATGCCTTTGTAGCGGTTCTCGATATATGAACCCAGCCCGACAGAATCTTGTACGCCGTATCGGCACCAGGTCGAGCCAACACAGGTTTTCGCCATGCGCAGCGCTTTAGCGTAGGCCTGACCGGTTTCGAAGCCCGCGTTGATAAGCTTGCGCCAGATTGCTGGCAGGTCATCTTTTTGGGCACCGAACAAGCCGATACGCTGGGCACCTGTTACCTTGGTGTACAGGTTGTATTCTGCCGCCACATTGGCCAGTTCTGCCAGCGCTTGTGGTGTAACTTCACCGCCTGCCATACGCGGAATGACCGAGTAGGTGCCGTCTTTTTGAATGTTGCCCAGGAAGTTGTCGTTGGTATCGTGCAGTTTGACCAGTTGTGGCTTGAGGATGTGTTCACCCCAGCAAGACGCCAGAATCGAACCAACCAGAGGTTTACACACTTCACAGCCGTAACCCTTGCCGTATTTCTCCAGCAATTCGTCGAATGTTTTGATTTCTTCAACGCGGATCAGGTGGAAGAGCTCCTGGCGCGAGTAGGCAAAGTGTTCACAGACATCGTTTTTCACTTCGATGCCGGTTTTTGCCAGTTCAGCGTTCAAAACAGAGGTAACCAGTGGGATACAACCGCCACAGCCAGTGCCTGCACCGGTAACGGCCTTGATGTCAGCCATTGTGTGGTGACCATCAGCAACCGCTTGCGCGATCTTGCCTTTGGTAACATCAAAGCAAGAACAGATAACAGCACTTTCAGGGAGTGCGTCCGGGCCTAGGGCCGGTTTTTCAGCACCTGCATGTGCCGGTAGGATCAGCGTGTCAGGGTGCTCTGGCAGGTCGATTTCGTTTAGCATCAGCTGAAGCAGGTCGCCGTAGTCAGAGGTATCGCCAACCAGTACGGCACCCAGCAGCTTTTTACCGTCTTCGGAAACGATAATGCGCTTATACACTTCTTCGTTTTCGTCGAGATAGACATAACTCTTGCTGTCAGGAGTACGGCCATTGGCATCGCCGATGCTTCCGACTTTAACGCCGAGCAGCTTGAGCTTGGCACTCATGTCCGCGTCTTCGAATGCGTTTTCTTCGCCAATCAGGTGACTGACAGCAACCTGGGCCATTTTGTAACCCGGTGCGACCAGACCGTAAAATTTTTCATTCCATGAAGCGCACTCACCAATGGCGTAGACATCTTCGTCAGAAGTAATGCACTGGTCGTTGATGGCAATACCGCCGCGACGGCCGGTTGCCAGTCCGCACTGCATGGCCAGCTTATCCTGAGGACGGATACCGGTTGAGAAAACGATGAAGTCAACTTCTAGCGAGGTGCCGTCTGCAAACTGCATGGTGTTACGGCCATTGGTGCCTTCCGCAACAATCTCTTTGGTATTTTTGCCGGTGTGAACATTCACTCCGAGTTTTTCAATTTTCTTGCGAAGTTGCTCACCGCCCTGAGGATCTAGCTGCTCAGCCATTAGCACAGGAGCAAACTCGACAACATGGGTTTCTACGCCCAATGCTTTGAGGGCGCCTGCTGCTTCAAGGCCAAGCAAGCCACCGCCGACAACCACACCGCTTTTACTGCGTTTTGCTGTGGCTTCAATAGTTTTGAGATCTTCGATGGTGCGGTATACAAAGCAGTCCTTGCTTTCATTGCCTTTGATTGGTGGAACCCAAGGGTAGGAGCCGGTGGCCATGATGAGCTTGTCGTATTGAACTTCGCGTCCTGTGCTGGAGTGGATGATTTTTTGAGCGCGGTTGATGGTGATAGCACGTTCACCGATTAGAACCTTGATGCCATGTTTCTCGTAGAAGCCTTCCTTGACCAATGAAAGCTCGTCGGCAGTGTGGTGGGAGAAATACGAAGACAGGTGAACCCTGTCATAAGCTTTTCGTGGTTCTTCACAGAAAACTGTTACTTCATAGTTTTCCATGTCTGCTTTATCGACTAGTTCTTCGATATAGCGATGGCCGACCATACCGTTACCGATAATCGCCAATCTGACTTTGCTCATAAGATCCTCTTAACAACAGGCGTTAATTCTGAGGCAATAGTAATAAGTCAGATTGTGAATAAATATGACGTAAATCAACTACGACCTTGAATACCTCTAAAGGGGTATGCAATTGAAAATCAATAGCTTATGTGATTTGGGTTGATTTTGATGCGCATATTGTGAAGGAATATTACATCTTTATGGCCGCTATAATCTTGAAAGAATATGCAATCTGTTCAATTTTGGGCAGAAGGATTTGATTCTCAAATCTTGCCCTCGTAAAACGGATAAATGATGCCAGATGAAATAATCTGCTAGCCTGTTATTAGATGGGCTATTTGGATGGTTATTGGGGTGGGGAATGGTTGATTTGAACTCTATTTTTGTCCACGGTATCACAGGGTGGAAAGAATCAGCAGGAACCGAGCCTCTAATCCGCCATTTGGATCTTGATCCAATTTCGCAGTCAATTGAAGATGGCTCGGAGCTCATTAAAGGCGCTATTCGGGTTAAGCACGGTGGCCATGGAACCTACCTGTTCCCTTATGAGGGGGCAGTTTCCTATGACGGGAAAGATAACAACGAGGGAGTGCCGTCGTTGCCGGGTGATGATCAATTTGACATGGCGGAAGTGAAAGCATCAATGGACATGCAGCAACTGGCGGTATCTAGCTTTGTGACAAGTGGTGGTGTTGACGTGGTTGTTGATGAAAACCTTGTTCATGGAGACACGGATCCCACTGTGAAGTAATTAACGTTTATCTTGGGTGTTTTTTGTCCGGTCGGTATAGCGCAAGGTTGCAACTGCGTAAGGATTTGGTAAAAGAACAATATGTTCGAGGGTGTACAGGAGGTTAGGATGACTGTTGCCGTAAAATCTGTAGCTGAAAAGTTGCTAAGCCCTGCCATTTTGCTTCAGGCAAAAACGGATGGGGCACTTAATGCACTGGAAGCGGTGTACACTAAAGCCCGTTATGCAAGGTTTACCCGGGTTAAGTGGGGCGCTGACTACTATGATGGCATTCAGTTTGATGACGGTAGCCATATCAGTGTCTGTCCTGGCCCATTTAACCGCTTAATGCTTGTCGCGACTGACGCGAGCGCCCAGTGACGCCAATACGATGCCTTCTTCAAATCCTATTCGGATGACAATTGTCCGGAAGGGATTTCCTTATTTCTCATTAGAATCTGCTCATTGAAAATCATGCAACCATATATGAGATCAAAGATTCCATATATGGTTGTTGTGATTTTTCTGTTAGAACTTTAAGTTGCTAAATGACCGAACAAAAATAGGATAATTAACGGATGATTATCCTTACTAGCAGGGAAATATCGTTTTTTGGAGTACGATAAATGAAACTTAATACAGCAGGGCTGTCACATTTAGCCATAGACTGCTTATCGTCAGCGTCGAACGCTGCGACATCCTCTCGCCAACATTCTGCCAGCTCTTCTGCCTTCGCCTCTCAGCACGACGGTTTTTTTGCCTATTCGCGATTTAGCTTTTTTAGCTAATAATTCTTGTCTGTCCTTTGGGGACAATCTTTCTTTATAGACTGTTTTACAACAACTTTGCCAAAAGTTTGTATGTATTGCCGTTAGTTTGGCTGCTGACCACAGCTAAGAATAAGTGAGATTGCCAAATAGACAGTGTTTAAGTACTGCTAATGGGAAATCCTCTAGCAGAGTCGATCTATTTTTCAGAGATATTTGTTGTGAACTTGAAGTTATTGGGTAGTGCGCTGATCGTTGCGGGTACGGCGCTGGGTGCGGGAATGCTGGCAATCCCGATGGTATTGGCACAATTCGGACTGTTATGGGGCACCTTAATGATGCTCTTCATCTGGTCCGGTACGACCTATGCGGCCTTGCTGCTTTTAGAAGCCAGTATTAAAGCTGGTGGTGGTTTGGGAATGAACACCATTGCCCGCAAAACGTTGGGCAAGGGTGGTCAGGTAGTTACAAACGGGCTTCTATATGCTTTGCTGGTTTGTCTGTTGATGGCTTACATCATTGGTGCCGGTGATCTGGTTAAGAAAATGATGAGCGGTCTGGGCGTTGAGCTGACGATGATGCAGTGTCAAATCGCCTTTGCGTTAATTGCCGGTATCGTTGTTGCTGCCGGTACAGCGGCGGTCGATAAGCTCAATCGGGTGCTGTTCGCCATTATGGTGGTAATGCTGGGGCTGACATTGGTATCACTGGTACCGACTATTTCTGTGGCAAACCTTTTGGAAGCTTCCAGTGATAGCAAGGTTGATCTGATCAAAACAAGTTCGGTGCTGTTTACCAGCTTTGGTTTCGTTGTGGTTATCCCGTCTCTGGTGACTTACAACGAAAATGCCACGCACAAGCAGCTTCGTAACATGATTATCGGTGGCTCCTGCATACCGCTGGTTAGTTACCTGTTCTGGCTGTACGCTGCGATGGGTAACTTGTCAGCTGAACAGATGACTTCTTTTGCAAACGTCTCTGAGCTCATTGCGACACTGGGTGCTGAGCATGACATGATCAAGCTGGTGCTATCTGTCTTTACTGGTCTTGCGCTGCTGACGTCGTTTCTGGGTGTGGCTATGGCGCTATTTGATCAAAATTCGGATGCCTTCAAACAGAACAGGGCGGTCACTTATGTACTGACATTCATCCTGCCTCTGATGGGAGCCCTATGGGCTGCTGATCAGTTCCTGGCAGTACTGGGCTATGCCGGCATTATTCTTGTTTTCCTGGCGATTTTTGTGCCGATGGCGATGACTATCAAAGTGCGTAAGCTGCAAAGTGTTCAGGAAGACGCGGTCGAGTATTACCAGGCCGGCGGTGGCCAGCTTGCATTGGGGATGAGCTTTTTGTTTGGCTGTTTCTTGTTGGCTGCTGAACTAATCTAAGCGCTTCATTGATTAGCATTTTATGAGTACAGCAAAAGGGCGTTTACCAGACGGTAAACGCCTTTTTATTTTCAGAGATAGTCGTTGAATATGAAGAGAGCATGCTTGTTTGACCGAACGAACATGCGCCGAGCTGATAAACTTTGAGTGACCGAACAAAGATTTATCCAGCTTCCCTTTGGAGTAGAGCATGGGAATAGGGTGGGAAGCTGTTCTCATTCAACAACTTGATCATACAAACTTTTATTGCGTGCTGCTATAGAGGCACAGGATTCGGAGCTACCGACATCTGATTTGAAGTGTAAACTAAGCAATACACACGGTTGAAAAATAGGCAGTTTGCTGTAGCCTTTTATATCTGTTTCGTTTTCAGATAAGGAGAGTCAATGTTTTGGAATGTCGCTGAGCAAGTGACCCAGCAAGCACTCGCTGATAACCTCTTGATGCCAATAACAACAGAAGCTGAAGTGATCACGGAGCAGGGAGTCGATTACCTTGGGTATGTTGTGACGCCTAACGCCAGTAAAAAGCCGATAGCGAAAGCACCGCAAGCGAACCCGTTTCTGCCCTATGAGCCGTCTATGTATGTCGGAGAAGCCGGAGAGCATCATGTTTGCCTGCTCAATAAGTTTCCTGTCTTATCACCTCATTTGCTAATTTGCTCCAAAACATTTATCCCTCAAACCTCTCAGCTGTGTCTGGCGGATTTTAAAGCCTGGTTATTGGGCTTCGATGATAGGGATGTCTTGGGCTTTTATAATAGCGGTCCCCTAGCTGGCGCTAGCCAGCCGCATCGTCATATGCAGGTGGTAAAAGCCGATATACCGCTCGAATCACTCATAATGTCAGGCTCTCTGCCTTTCAGGCATTGTTTGTTTTTACTCTCAAGGCCGAGTGCAGATGAGTTGTATCAGCATTACCTGGATGCATTGGAGGTGTTGTCGCTGATTGATGATGAAGGGAAGTGCCTCCCTTACAATATCTTACTGACAGAGCGCTGGATGCTGGTACTGCCGAGGAGAATCAATAATATCGAAGGGGTGTTTGCAAACGCACTGAACTACAGCGGCAGGTTTCTGGTAAAGCGGCCGGAGCAGCTTAGGTGGCTACAGCAATACGGCATTATGCGCTATCTCGCTGAGTGCAGTGGGAGTAATCAAGAAGTCGCACCAAAACATCATTGAAGTAGTTCTTGCGCTCATATCCTATATGCATTTTTCTTTAGGTACAGATAAAAAATAACCCCAGTTACCGAGGTAACTGGGGTTATCGATAGGTTAAAGTAATTTAAAAATTACTTCTTACCGTCTTTTTCTTTCTGCTCTGCGATTACTGCTTCAGCAACGTTTGCAGGACATGGTGCGTAGTGTGAGAACTCCATAGAGAACTGACCACGACCAGAAGTCATTGTACGTAGAGTACCGATGTAGCCGAACATTTCTGATAGAGGAACGTCTGCTTTAATACGAACACCAGTAGTACCAGCCATCTGATCTTTGATCATACCACGACGACGGTTAAGGTCACCGATAACATCACCAACGTGATCTTCTGGAGTGAACACGTCTACGTGCATCACAGGCTCAAGAAGCTGTGCACCTGCTTTAGGCATAGACTGACGGAATGCACCTTTCGCTGCGATTTCGAATGCTACTGCAGATGAATCGACTGCGTGGAAGCCACCGTCGAATAGTTCAACTTCAACGTCAAGAACAGGGAAACCAGCTAGAACACCAGTGTCCATCATGCCAGCAAAACCTTTCTCGATTGCAGGCCAGAATTCTTTAGGTACGTTACCACCAACAACAGTTGAAGAGAACGTGAAGCCTGAGTTTGGCTCACCTGGTTTGATACGGTAGTCGATCTTACCGAACTGACCAGAACCACCAGACTGCTTCTTGTGCGTGTAGCTATCTTCAACAGGCTGAGTGATAGTTTCACGGTAAGCAACCTGTGGCTGACCAACGATTAGGTCAACACCGTAAGTACGCTTAAGGATGTCAACTTTGATGTCTAGGTGAAGTTCACCCATACCTTTCAGGATAGTTTCACCTGAATCTTCGTCAGTCTCAACCTGGAATGATGGATCTTCTGCAACCATCTTACCGATAGCGATACCCATCTTCTCAGAACCGCCTTTGTCCTTAGGAGCAACTGCGATTGAGATTACTGGCTCAGGGAAGATCATTGGCTCAAGAGTACACTCGTGCTTAACATCACATAGAGTGTGACCAGTCTGAACGTTCTTCATACCTACAACAGCGATGATGTCACCAGCTTGTGCAGAAGTCAGTTCGTTACGCTCGTCAGCCTGCATTTCAACCATACGGCCGATACGCTCAGTCTTACCAGTTGCGCTGTTAAGGATTGTGTCACCTTTGTTCATCACACCTGAGTAGATACGGATGAATGTTAGGGCACCGAAACGGTCGTCCATAATTTTGAACGCTAGAGCACGTAGAGGCTCTTTTTCGTCAACTAGTGCAACTTCACCAGTTGGCTCACCAGTTTCTGGATCTGTTAGCGGCTGTGGATCAACTTCAGTCGGAGCTGGTAGGTAATCAACAACTGCGTCAAGGATTAGCTGCATACCTTTGTTTTTGAATGCAGAACCACAGAAAGTTGGGAAGAACGCTAGGTCACGAGTACCTTTACGGATACAACGCTTAAGGTCTTCGATAGAAGGCTCTTCACCTTCCATGTAAGCTTCCATTAGGTCGTCGTCCTGCTCAACAGCAGTTTCAACAAGCTCTTCACGGTAAGTTTCTACGTCATCAACCATATCCGCTGGGATTTCTTTGATTTCGTAGTTTTCTGGAAGACCTGTGTCATCCCAAACGTAAGCTTGACGGTTTAGTACATCAACAACACCAACGAAGTCATCTTCGCGACCGATTGGTAGAGTCATAACTAGTGGGTTAGCACCTAGAACGTTCTTAACCTGGTCAACAACGTTAAAGAAATCTGCACCCATACGGTCTAGTTTGTTAACGAAGATCAGACGAGCAACTTCTGATTCGTTCGCGTAACGCCAGTTAGTTTCTGACTGAGGCTCAACACCACCAGAACCACAGAATACACCGATACCACCATCAAGTACTTTAAGTGAACGGTAAACTTCAACTGTGAAGTCAACGTGTCCAGGAGTATCGATAACGTTTAGACGGTGGTCGTTCCAGAAACAGCTAACTGCTGCAGACTGGATTGTAATACCACGCTCAGCTTCCTGCTCCATGAAGTCAGTAGTTGATTCGCCGTCGTGTACTTCACCAGTCTTGTGGATTTGACCAGTAAGCTTAAGGATACGCTCAGTAGTGGTGGTTTTACCCGCATCAACGTGCGCGAAAATACCAATGTTTCTGTATTTAGATAAATCTGCCATTGTTTTTCTCTATAAACAATTACTGTCACTATTCGGTGGGGGAGTATATCACTGATTCAAACAAAGATTACAGAGCCCATGCACTATAAAATGAACATTTGCTTGTTTTTGCTCCGTCTTTTCTATATTTCCAGCTCAAACGCTCAATAAAACCACAAGGTTACCAATGAGATAAGATAATCTGCTAGGAAATGACCCATATACAGGTTGCTTATCTTTGTGGTAGACGTTGCAGATTGTTTACCGAACGCTTCGTGATAATTCTCCGTGTAGTTTGAGTCTGGTGTTGTGACCCATAGTTGAATCGGATTAAGTCTAGTTCGGTTAGGCCACGTGCACCAGTTGTGTACCTATATTTTCAGGTGTTGTTACAACAAGTGACAATGGCCTGGTCATTGTTACCGTTCCAGCATGAAAGGCTGGCTGAGTGTGACAAAGTTGTAAGTGCTAGACTTTTCCTGAATAAGCCGGAGAAGTGATATGAGCATGCTACTGACCGAACATACCCGAGATAGGATATGGACAATTGACTATCCGGTACATTACGCCGGTTTAGATTTCTTCTCACGGATGACCGTGATTCGCCTTATAGATGATCGGCTGCTCTTGCATTCGCCTTGCCATATCAGTCCGGCATTGAAAGCGCAGCTTGATCAGTTGGGAGAGGTTGCGTATATCGTTGCTCCGGGCTCGTATCATTACCAGCATGTTGTTTCCACACAGGATACATACCCGTTAGCGCAAACTATGATTTGTCCGGGTGTTGAACAGAAAGCGCCGGATTTGCAATTCAGTGAGTTCCTGTGCGACAAGGTCCCTGATTGTTGGGTTGATGATTTCGACCAGGTATTGGTGCGTGGGGCTAAATATATGTGGGAGGTCGCTTTTTTCCACAAGCCGAGTCGAACGCTCATCCTGGTCGATCTTATTGAAAACATTGGCGATAAAACGAAAGGGGTTGGATGGGGGCTGAAGTTTTGGTGGAAGCTGATTTTTCGAATGTGGAATCATCCCAAGCCTGCGCCTGAATATCAGTTAGGCTGGAAGGATAAAGTTGCAGCAAGGCAGTCTTTATTGCAGATACTGAACTGGGATTTTGAGCGAGTGATTATTTCTCATGGTGATTTAATCAATCATAACGCCAAGGAAATAGTCAGGCAGGCCTGGGAAGTGCCGCTTGAACACTGACTCTATCCGTGCGGAATAACCAAGAGGGCTTGATTATTCCGTTTGCAGTCTATCACTTGCTGTATAAATAGAGGGCAATTTATTTGTGGTTAGAGAAATTGTCGCCCTTTGCCATACGGTCATAGAGGATAACATTAACGGCAGCAGCCAGGTTCATACAGCCTGTGGTCGGTACGTAAATTGTTTCACGGCAAAAATCGGTGATCTCTTTTTTCAGCGTGTTGTCTTCCGGACCGAAAATATAAAAGGCGCGCTTCGGGTGTTTGTAGTCGGGCAGCGGTTTTGCCCCTTCGATTAAATCGACGGCAACAGGCACGCAATCATGCGGAATGATATCTTTTAGGTCCTGAACCCCGATCAGCGGAATATCCTGATAGACGTTTTTGGTATCAGTGCAAAACTTTTTGGCAAGGTCATAACGTGTCCCTGTGTAAAACACCGAGTTCACGCCGTAGCAGCCTGCAGCCCGCATTACCGAACCAACATTTTCAGGAGTTTTTGGGTTGAATAACCCGACACAGGAGTAGCCTTTGCTCATATCGCGTATTTCTTCAAAATTTAAAACGAGGCGGGATTATACGGATTTTTCTGCAAAATTGCAGGAACAAAAGAAATGCGGCTAGCTGATGGGCAGGCGAGGTGAGGTAACAGCCCCACTAGATGGCGGGACTGTTGCCTGTAAGCAGAGTGTTAGCCGCAGCACTTTTTGAACTTCTTGCCGCTACCACATGAACAAGGGTCATTACGGTTGGGCGTTTTCTCGAAAACGGTCGTTTTTGGTTTGTTCAGGATTGTTTCTAGTTCAACGAGATTTTCTTTTTCTTCTGCTCTGACCGTAATCGTTGCAAATAGCTGGTTTTCGGCAAGGATAGCTTCAACCTCTGCTTTGCGCTCTTCACTATTGACGATAAGCGGTAGCGGGTTGGTTTCGGTACCTAGTTTGGCTGCACGTTTGGTGTTGTAGCCGAAGCTCTCGTGCTTGGGCTTTTTCTCGATGCGGCCTTTATAGAAAAATTTAGACATAACCTGAATCCTGAATAACGTAGTCCGCACCTGCGGAGAGGGAGGGGATGTTAACGGCTAACCGTGCAGCCTGCAAGTCATAGGCCATATCAGTGGATAACCTTTGTTCGCCAGAGCAAAAGCGTTATCCGCGTTGGACAGATTATGATGGAACCAAGCTTGCGACATTGTCGAATAGTGATTACTGTCCTATCGTAGAATAATGATAATTTGAACTTTTTTACCCTCAAGCAGGACGTTCGAGGTAAGCAGGGAGACGCTAATGTTGAAAAAGATACCATTATTCGGGGCAATGTTGTTCGCTACCGGAGCGATCCATGCCGTCGATGTTTATGCTGCCGAGGTAATAGAGTCGACCAATCTGGTTGGTTTCGGCAGTGCGAAATACCCCAGTAACTTTACTCATTTCGACTATGTGAATCCTGAAGCCCCTAAAGGAGGGCAGGTTACCTACGCCCAGGTAGGTACGTTTGATAGTTTTAATCGTTATGCCAGCCGGGGAGTATCTGCAGCCGGTGCGGATGCTATCTATGATACCTTGTTTGTTTCCTCTACAGATGAAATCGACAGCCACTATCCGCTTATTGCAGAAAAAGTACGTTATGCCGATGATTTCACCTGGATGGAGGTAGACATCAACCCCAAGGCTCGCTTTCACGATGGCCACCCTATAACGGCTGAAGATGTTGCTTTTACCTTTGAAAAATTCCTTAAAGAAGGGGTAGCACAATACAAGGTTTATTATAAGGACGTTAAGTCGGTAACGGCCAAGTCCAAACTTACAGCCCGTATCGACATGATTAAACCCAATCGCGAAATTCTATTCTCACTGGTACAGGGAATGGTCGTGCTTCCTGAACATTATTGGAAAGACAAGAACCTGAGTGAGCCTCTGAGCACCCCTCCTCTTGGAAGTAGTGCCTATAAGGTAGCTAACTATAAATCAGGCCAGAGCGTGACATATTCGCTGGTTGATGATTACTGGGCCAAGGATTTGCCGGTGAATATCGGTCGTCATAATTTTGAAACCATCAAGTACGACTACTATCGTGATGAAACCGTAACCCTCGAAGCCTTCAAGGCGGGTGAGTATGACATCCGGGAAGAGAATGTTGCCAAGTTCTGGGCCACTATGTATCAGGGGCCTAACTTTGATCAGGGCTATATCCTCAAGGAAGAGATCCCACACCAGATCCCGCAATCGATGCAGGCTTTTGTCTTCAATACCGAAAGCCCATATTTTCAGGATGCTGGAGTCCGCGAGGCACTGACCTATGCAATGGACTTTGAGTGGATGAACAAGAGCTTGTTCTACAACCAGTACAAGCGCACCCGCAGTTATTTCCAGAATACCGAGTATGAAGCAAACGGCCTGCCGACTGCCGATGAGCTCAAGGTGCTTGAACCTGTAAAAGATAAAGTGCCGCCGCGGGTATTTACCGAAGCCTACCAACCGCCGGTGACTGACGGATCGGGACGGATCCGGAGCCAGATGCGCAAGGCCCTTGGGTTGCTGAAGCAATCTGGCTGGGTGCTGAAGAACAAGGTGATGAGCAATGTCGAAACAGGCGAACCGTTTGCCTTTGAGTTGTTGATCTATAGCCCGACTACCGAGCGCCTGGCAATCCCGGTGCAGAGGAATCTCAAACTGATGGGGATCGATATGAAGATCCGTACCGTCGACACTACCCAGTATATCAAGCGACTGCGTGATCGTGACTTTGATATGGTTTCGCATGGCTACGGTGCCAACCCTTATCCGAATCCTAATTTGCTGATAGCCTGGAACAGCAACTTTATCGACAGTACCTACAACACGGCAGGTGTCAAAGATCCCGCTATTGATTATCTGACCGAGAAGATTGCTGAGAATCAGCAAGATCCGGAAGCCTTACTCAGTTACGGCCGAGCGCTAGACAGGGTGTTGCAGTGGAATTTCTTCGTGATCCCGCAATGGCATATCAGTCAGTTCCGTGTTGCCAGCTGGGATAAGTTCTCCCGTCCGTCGGTAAGGCCCAAGTATGCGCTGGGCAAGGATACCTGGTGGATTGATCCGGTGAAGGCTGCCAAGCTGCCGGAAAAACGCCGCTAGCGAATGTTATTACGATTGAGGAGCCAGCGTTCTGTGCTGCCGATACGTTGTTCGCCTTGGGAAGTTTCAATAA
Organism: Photobacterium alginatilyticum; assembly: GCF_009910675.1. GTDB lineage: Bacteria > Pseudomonadota > Gammaproteobacteria > Enterobacterales > Vibrionaceae > Photobacterium > Photobacterium alginatilyticum. The sequence continues at coordinate 38,306 of NZ_RSEJ01000010.1, forward strand.
GGCATAGGGAAAGATGACTGCTTATATAATTCGTCGTTTGTTACTGGTTATACCGACCTTGTGGGCGATTATAACCATTAACTTTTTTGTCATTCAGATAGCACCGGGCGGCCCTGTCGAGCAGGCAGTCGCCCAGCTTGAAGGGCATTCGTCCGGCATCATGGAACGTTTCACCGGGGGAGGCCAGGAGGTTCAGGCTGTTGAGCCAGGCGATAACGGCGCCGGATACCGTGGTTCGCGCGGGCTGGATCCTGAAGTAGTCGAAGCCATCAAGGTGCAGTTTGGCTTCGATAAGCCTCTGCATGAGCGCTACTTCGATATGCTGAAGAACTATGCCACCTTTAACTTTGGCGAGAGCCTTTTTAAAGGGGGCAATGTGATTGATCTGATCATCGATCGCTTGCCTGTATCTATTTCCCTGGGGCTATGGAGCACCCTGATCATCTATTTCGTCTCTATTCCGCTGGGGATTGCCAAGGCTATTAATCATGGCTCGCGGTTTGATGTCTGGAGTAGTGCTGTTGTCATTGTCGGTTATGCCATACCGGGCTTTTTGTTTGCCATCTTGCTGATAATCTTCTTTGCCAGCGGCAACTATTTCAGCTGGTTCCCGTTGCGTGGTTTAGTGTCATCTGACTTTGACCAGCTGGCTTGGTATCAGCAAATCATCGACTATTTCTGGCATTTGACATTGCCAATTCTGGCCATGGTGATCGGTGGGTTTGCTACCTTGTCGATGCTGACCAAAAACTCCTTCCTTGATGAAATTAACAAGCAGTATGTGGTGACGGCCCGAGCCAAGGGGCTCGACGAGCGAAGCATTCTCTATCGCCATGTATTCCGTAATGCCATGCTGATCATCATTGCCGGGTTTCCCGCGGCATTTATCAGCATTTTCTTTACCGGCGCGATGCTGATTGAGGTGATGTTTTCGCTGGAAGGGATTGGGCTGCTGGGGTTTGAGTCGACCATCCAGCGTGATTATCCGGTGGTATTCAGCTCTTTATATATCATGACTCTGCTGGGACTGTTGTTGAACATCATTTCGGATTTAACGTACACCTTCGTTGATCCACGCATTGATTTTGAGGCGCGCTAGTGAAAATGAATCCGTTAACAAAGGAGAGACTGGCGAGATTCCGTGCCCATAAACGCGGTTACTGGTCGCTATGGACCTTTGCTTTGTTGTTTTTTATCAGTTTGTTTGCCGAATTGGTTGCCAATGACAAGCCTCTGTTGATCCGTTTTGATGCCAATTGGTATTTTCCTATCATCGAGCAATATACCGAAACCGAGTTTGGCGGAGAGTTCGAGTCTGAAGCCGACTATACCGACCCCTATGTGGTTGAGTTGATTGAGGCCGATGGCTTTATGATTTGGCCGCTCATCCGTTTTAGCTACGATACCATCAATTATGATCTGACCGGCCCAGCACCGTCTCCGCCGGATAGTGTCAACTGGCTGGGTACTGATGATAAAGGACGGGACGTGCTGGCACGGATCATTTATGGTTTCCGGATCTCAGTGTTATTCGGGTTTGCCCTTACTGTTATCTCGACCATCATCGGGGTGATTGTCGGCGCTTGCCAGGGCTATTACGGAGGTTGGGTCGATTTGTTCGGTCAGCGTTTCATCGAAGTCTGGTCGGGAATGCCGACACTGTTTCTGCTGATTATTCTTTCCAGCTTTGTCGAACCCAACTTCTGGTGGTTGCTCGGGATCATGGTGCTGTTTAGCTGGATGGGGCTCGTGGGTGTAGTACGGGCCGAGTTCCTCCGTTGCCGGAACTTCGATTACGTCCGTGCCGCCCAGGCACTGGGTGTCGGAGACGGCCGTATTATGCTGCGTCATATGTTGCCAAATGCCATGGTGGCCTCGCTCACCATGATGCCGTTTATTCTCAGTGGCTCAGTGACAACCTTAACCTCGCTGGATTTTCTTGGCTTTGGTCTGCCCGCGGGATCGCCGTCGCTAGGCGAGCTGCTGGCGCAGGGAAAAACGAATTTGCAGGCTCCCTGGCTTGGGTTGTCTGCCTTTGTTGTATTGTCAATTATGCTAAGCCTGCTGGTGTTTGTCGGTGAAGCAGTTCGGGACGCATTCGATCCCCATCATCAGAGATAAGTTATGGCAAAACCAATACTTACAATTGAAAACTTATCGGTTGGCTTTCAGAGTGGTGACAGTGTCAATCAGGTCACGCATGATGTCAGCCTTTCTATTCGCCGTGGTGAAACACTGGCGCTGGTGGGGGAAAGTGGCTCGGGCAAGTCGGTAACGGCCAATGCGATACTGCGTCTGTTGCCGAAGTCTTCCGCCCGTTATATCGGTGGCCAGGTTATCTATGACGGCACAGATATGATGGCGTGCAGTGAGCGCGAGATGCGCAGAATGCGCGGCGATCGGATCGGAATGATATTTCAGGAGCCGATGATGTCGCTTAATCCGTTGCACAAAATTGGTCGCCAGCTGTGTGAAACCCTGGCTATTCACCGGGGAATGAGGCAAAGAGATGCAGAAAAGCGTGCATTGAGCTGGCTGAAGAAAGTCGGTATACGCAATGCCGAAAAACGCCTGACAGCTTATCCGCATGAGCTTTCGGGGGGCGAGCGTCAGCGGGTAATGATTGCAATGGCGTTGATAAACGAACCTGAGTTGTTAATTGCCGATGAGCCGACAACAGCGCTTGATGTGTCGGTACAGGCACAGATACTGGAACTGCTTAAAGATCTCCAGCAGGAGATGGGCATGGCGATGCTGTTTATTACCCATGACTTGAGTATCGTTCGCCGTATTGCTGACCGGGTGGCTGTTATGCAGCTTGGCACACTGGTCGAGACAGATACCCGGGAGGTGATATTCAATAACCCCTCTGATCCCTATACGATAAAGCTGATCAACTCTGATCCGAGTGGCAGTCCGGTTCCGGTTTCAGCCAGCGCCGAGCCTTTGTTCGATGTAAATGATTTGCGGGTGTGGTTCCCGATCACCGGCGGCATTTTGAAACGAGTGAAGGATCATATTAAAGCCGTTACCGATGTCAGCTTTATTTTGCGAAAAGGCCACAGTGTCGGTCTGGTAGGTGAAAGTGGATCCGGTAAATCAACAACCGGGATGGCGGTGCTGAAACTGCTCAACAGTGAGGGGCAAATTCGTTTCGATGGGGTGGATATTTCGTCGCTCAGCCGTAAACAGATGCTGCCTTACCGCAGTAAATTGCAGGTGGTGTTTCAGGATCCGTTTTCGGCGCTCAATCCTCGTATGTCGGTCGCCCAGATCATTGGTGAAGGGTTAAAGATCCATAAGTCGCTGACCCCGAAAGAAGAGGATGAGGTGATTTGCGAAGCAATGCGGGAAGTGGAGCTGGATCCGGACACCCGTCACCGCTACCCCAATGAATTTTCAGGCGGACAGCGGCAACGTATCGCGATTGCCCGTGCCCTGGTATTGAAGCCGGAGTTTATTTTGCTGGATGAGCCGACATCATCGCTCGACAGGACCGTGCAGTTTCAGGTCTTGAGCTTGCTAAAATCCCTCCAGCAGAAGTACGGGTTGAGCTATCTGTTTATCAGTCATGATCTCCATGTTGTGAAGTCACTCTGCCATTACACCTTGGTGCTTAAAAATGGCCAAGTCGTTGAACAGGGTGACACGGCGCAAGTCTTTAATGAACCACAACATGCCTACACCCGAGAGCTAGTGAACTTGTCATCCGTCTAATCTTGGGCAGATAAGCGGTAGTCATTTGGCCCTTTCGTCTAAACTTTTCCCACAACAAGGTTTTACCTATTACTGTAATAGGTAAAACCGAATTTCCCTTCTTTTTCGTAGTGCTAACATCCGGTCTATCAAGACATTGTCTTGCAGATCTTGTTGTTCTGAATGGAAAAACTCTATGGATAAGCCAGAAAATAATTGTATTGTCATTTTTGGTGCGTCAGGCGATCTGACCCACAGGAAATTGATCCCTGCGTTCTATCATCTCTATGCCAATGGGCAGTTACCTGAAGAGTTTGCCATTTTGGGTGTTAGCCGCACGGCGTTCTCCGATCTGGCATTCAGAGAAAAGCTCAAGCAAACACTGATGACCACTGAGGAAGTGGACGAACAGACGCTTGAGGCATTTTGCCAGCATTTGCATTATCAGGCTCTCAATACGGCAGCTGCTGAAGATTACGCGTTGCTTAAAGAACGCCTGGATAGGATTGGTAAGCAGTGCCATACCAATGGCAACACCACCTTCTACCTTGCTACACCGCCAAGTCTGTACAGTGTGATCCCAGAAAATTTGGCTGCATACGGTCTCAATGATGAATCGAACGGCTGGAAGCGCCTGATTGTCGAGAAACCCTTTGGTTATGATCTGGCTTCGGCACAGGCCTTGGACCAGCAGCTCCATCGCTACTTTCAGGAGCACCAGATATACCGAATCGACCATTACCTGGGTAAGGAAACCGTGCAGAACCTGTTGGTTTTCCGCTTTGCCAACGGGATGTTCGAGCCGCTATGGAACCGTAATTTTATCGACTATGTCGAAATTACGGCTGCAGAATTTCTTGGTGTTGAAGAGCGCGGTGGCTATTACGACGGGGCTGGTGCGGTGCGTGATATGTTCCAGAATCATCTACTGCAGGTGCTAGCCATGGTGGGCATGGAGCCACCAGCGGCTATCAATGCCGATTCAATGCGTGATGAGGTTGTGAAGGTGATGAACAGCTTTCAGCCGCTGTCTGATCAGGATTTACAACAGAATTTGGTATTAGGCCAGTACACCGAATCTGATGTTCGCGGTGAGCATCTGCCGGGTTATCGCGACGAACAAGGGGTGGCATCCGAATCCCGCACCGAGACCTATGTCGGGCTTAAGATGTTCATCGATAATTGGCGTTGGAGTGGGGTGCCGTTTTATGTCCGTACCGGCAAACGTCTTCCTACCCGAGTAACCGAGGTGGTAATTCATTTCAAGAAAACGCCGCACCCGGTCTTTAGTGCCAATGCGCCGGCCAATAAGTTGATTATTCGTATTCAGCCGGATGAGGGCATTTTGATGAGCTTTGGCCTCAAAAAGCCAGGTGCTGGATTCGAAGCCAAGGATGTGTCAATGGACTTCCATTACGAGAGCCTTGAGGAAACCCACATGCTGACGGCCTACGAGCGGTTGCTGCTTGATTCAATGAACGGTGACGCAACACTATTTGCCCGTACCGACGCAGTAAAAGCTTGCTGGAAGTTTGTGCAGCCAATTCTTGATTACAAAGAAGATCCCAAACACCTGTACGGTTATGCCGCAGGTACCTGGGGGCCAAAAGAAGCTGATGCCCTGTTGGCTGGCGACAATCGAGAGTGGCGCTTCCCTTGTAAGAACCTGACTAATACCGATTACTGCGAGTTATAACCATGATGAACTATTCAATCTTTGATACCCCCGAGCAGGTTGTTACTTCGCTGGCCGAGTCCATCGTTGAGTACAGTCAGCAAAACCGTCCGGTACATATCTCATTATCTGGTGGCAGTACTCCGGCTCTGTTGTTCAAGGTTTTGGCACAGCCGACATTTGCTGATGTCGTTCAGTGGCAGAACTTGCACTTCTGGTGGGGAGATGAGCGCTGTGTCTCGCCAGATAGTCCAGAGAGTAATTATGGCAACGCCAAGGCCTTGTTATTCGATCATATTTCGATACCGGCTGAAAACATTCACCGTATCTGCGGTGAAGAGTTTGCTGCGATGGAAGCGGTTCGCTTTGCCGAAGAAATGAAGGCGGAGATCCCCCATGAGAATGGCGTACCGGCGTTTGACTGGGTACTGCTCGGGATGGGGACGGATGGACATACGGCATCGCTGTTCCCCGGCCAGACTAATTACGACACAACCGAGCTTGCTACCATTGCTGCTCATCCGGAAAACAGACAAATCAGGGTATCCAAGACCGCGCATTTGCTGTCCCATGCCAAGCGAATCACCTATTTGGTGATGGGGGAGAGCAAAGCGCCGGTGATTAAAGCCATTTTTGAGCAGTCAGCCGAAGCATCCGCGTATCCGGCGGCAAATATCAAGGCCGAGAATGGTCTGACAGAATGGTTTTTAGATTCAGCAGCCGCCAAAGAGCTGGCATAAGGAGAAAGAAATGAAAGGTGATATTGGTGTAATTGGCTTGGCTGTGATGGGCCAAAACCTGATCCTGAATATGAATGATCATGGTTTCAAGGTGGTCGCCTACAACCGTACTGTGGCCAAGGTTGACGAGTTTTTGAATGGTGCTGCAAAAGGAAGCAACATTGTCGGGGCAACCTCGCTGCAAAACCTGGTTGACCAGCTCGAAAGTCCGCGCAAAGTGATGTTGATGGTACGTGCAGGCGAAGTGGTTGATCAGTTTATCGACAGCTTGGTTCCGCTGCTGGATGAAGGCGATATTATTATCGATGGCGGTAATACCAACTATCCAGATACTAACCGACGTGTTGCGGCACTTCGTGAAAAAGGGATCCGTTTCGTCGGTGCTGGTGTGTCGGGTGGTGAAGAAGGTGCACGTTTCGGTCCTTCCATTATGCCGGGTGGTGATCCGGAGGCATGGCCGCATGTGAAGCCGATTTTCCAGGCTATCGCCGCGAAAACCGATAAGGGCGAGGCTTGCTGTGACTGGGTTGGCAGTGAAGGTGCCGGCCATTTCGTGAAAATGGTACACAACGGGATTGAATACGGTGATATGCAGCTGATCAGTGAAGCCTATCACTTCATGAAAGAGGGGCTCGGTATCTCGCATGATGAGATGCAGTCAATTTTTACTGACTGGAATAAAACGGAACTAGACAGCTATCTGGTTGAAATTACAGCCGATATTCTTGGCTATCGAGATCAGGAAGGCGAACCGCTGGTGGAGAAAATTCTCGATGCGGCAGGTCAGAAAGGTACCGGCAAGTGGACAGGGATCAATGCTCTTGAACACGGTATTCCACTGACGCTGATCACTGATTCTGTATTTGCACGCTGCCTGTCATCGCTTAAAGAACAACGTGTCGAGGCTGAAGCGCTGTTTGATAACGCGATTCAGCCTGTTGATGGCGAGAAGTCCGAGTGGGTTGATGCACTTCGCCAGGCGTTGCTTGCATCGAAGATTATCTCCTATGCACAGGGCTTTATGTTGATCCGCCAGGCTTCGGAGGAGAATGATTGGTCACTCAACTACGGTAATGTGGCCTTGATGTGGCGTGGCGGTTGCATTATCCGCAGTGCGTTCCTTGGGAATATTCGAGATGCATTCGAAACCAACCCGGATTTGGCCTTCCTTGGCCTCGACCCTTACTTCAAGGCTATTTTGGAACAATGTTTGCCTGCATGGCGCAAGGTCGTTGCCAAGTCGTTTGAGGTGGGCTTGCCTATGCCTTGTATGTCATCGGCACTGACGTTCCTAAACGGTTACACTACAGCCCGTTTGCCAGCTAATATGCTGCAAGCTCAGCGCGACTACTTCGGTGCGCACACTTATGAGCGTACAGATAAGCCACGTGGTGAGTTTTTCCATACTAACTGGACGGGTAAGGGAGGAGATATATCTTCTACGACCTATGATGTGTAACGGTGAGATTAACGCCTTACAAAGATAACAAAAGCGCAGTGATTATCACTGCGCTTTTTGGTTTGCCGAACAGGAAGATCGCGAGCAGTCGTTGTCATTACACTTAGTAATAGAAAGGTTAACGGTTAAGGCCTTGTTAAATTTTAACGGGCTGTAGCCTGGGTACAAAAAAAGGTTGTGGCTAGAAAAACATTAAAGTTAGTAACAAATACTAAAACTTATTCAATATAAAACACATAGTAAACGTGCTGCTATTCACTGGTCAATAAATGTGCAGCTTTGATAAGGATAGCGAATTTATCTGCTGTATCATCCTGCTAAATCTGTGATCAATAACATAAATATTGGCTTGCTTGCCTGCTTAATGTTCAAGGAATAAGGGGCTGAGCGTATCTCCTGCAGTATAAATAACCATGCATTTCATGGCATAGGGATAAATTCACTGGTTGTTAATTTAATGTTGTTGTTCTGTGCTGTCACTCACGCTTAATTGACTGATGAAATAAAAATCTTAACATTTAGCTTACAATCTGCTTATTATACTGCCCACGCATTAACCATAATCTATAAGACAGGGAGATTTTAATGCAGTCGTTAGTAGATTTTCTAAACGGAATAATATGGAGCCCGGTACTGATTTATTTGTGCCTGGGTGCTGGTTTGTTTTATTCCATTGCCACTCGTTTTGTTCAAATTCGTCACTTCAGAGAAATGTGGCGCCTACTATTATCCGGTAAGAGTTCAGATCAAGGTATTTCCTCTTTTCAAGCACTAGCCGTTTCTTTGTCTGGACGTGTTGGTACCGGTAACATTGCAGGTGTTGCTGCGGCAATCGGTTTTGGTGGTCCGGGTGCCGTATTCTGGATGTGGGTTGTTGCCTTCCTGGGCGCAGCGACAGCATACAGTGAATCAGCTCTGGCGCAGATTTATAAAGAAGAAGACGAAGACGGTCAGTTCCGTGGTGGTCCGGCTTACTACATCGAAAAAGCAATGGGCCAAAAGTGGTATGCATGGATCTTTGCTATTGCGACTATTTTCGCTTGTGGTGTGCTTCTACCGGGTGTTCAGTCAAACAGTATCGGTAATGCGGTTGAAGCTGCATTCGGTACAGGTGGTATGATTGAAACAACTATCGGTACTATCAGCCTGGCGAAAATCGTAACAGGTACAGTTGTCTCGATTATTCTGGCATTCATCATCTTTGGTGGTGTGAAGCGTATTGCTAGCTTTACCCAGATTGTCGTTCCGTTTATGGCACTGGCCTACATCATCATTGCCTTCATTATCATCCTGCTGAACATCAACTTGGTACCTACGGTATTCGGTATGATTGTTGGTGACGCATTCACACCTATGGCTGGTGTTGGTGCAGCAATTGGTTGGGGTGTTAAGCGTGGTGTTTACTCGAACGAAGCCGGTCAGGGTACAGGTCCTCATGCTGCGGCAGCGGCAGACGTTGATCACCCGGCGCAGCAGGGCTTGGTTCAGTCGTTCTCTATCTACATCGATACACTGCTGGTATGTTCGGCTACAGCATTCATGATTATTATCACTGGTGCTTACAACGTTCACGGTGGTGCAGAAGGTACATTCCTGGTACAGAATCTTGCTGCTGACATTGGTGCCAACGGCCCTGTGTTTACTCAGATGGCTATCGAAAGTGCAATGCCTGGTATCGGCAAGCCGTTCATCGCATTTGCTCTATTTTTCTTTGCCTTTACAACGATTCTTGCTTACTACTACATCGCAGAAACAAACATTGCCTATATTCGCCGCTCGCTGAAGCTGCCTGGTATGATGTTTGTACTGAAAATTGTCCTGACTGTAGCGGTATTCTACGGCACAGTGAAAGCAGCAAACCTTGCCTGGGCAATGGGTGATGTGGGTGTAGGCCTGATGGCATGGCTGAACATAGTTGGTATCCTGATTATCTTCTTCCTGTCGAAGCCTGCTCTGAAAGCGCTGAATGATTACGAAGCGCAACAAAAAGCAGGAGTAACAAAGTTTACTTTCGACCCTGTGAAGCTTGGTATCAAAAATGCTGACTACTGGGAAAAACGCTTGAAGTCTTCAGGAAAGCCTGCAGCTCAGCCAGAAGAGGTTGACGGCGAGCCGGTTAAGCCGATAGCGTAACAGAATCATCTACTGAAATGTGTAAAGGGTTAGCTTAGTGCTAACCCTTTTTGTTCGAGTCTGTTTCAAATAACATATGCCTATAGCATATATGATGCGTGATGATTATCACAGATTTCAATCTTGTCAAAAATAAGGGCATCTGAGCTGATATGCAGTTCGGATAAATAGTTTTTCAATGGTTGAATAAACGATTGCATACCCGCAGTGTTGAACTTATTACAGTAAGCGAGCGCCTAAGAAGGGATATCCTGGGAAAAACTCTGAATTGGTTGATCTCTAGCCAAGAATGGGACTAGATTAGTTTTTCATGGCGTCAAAAAACAGATAGAAATGTCAATTTATTAACTCTCCACTTTCCTATTCTGCGTGTTTAGACTCTAAAGTGAACAAATATTTATTACTCAACTTTAAGCATATAAGACGTAGATCATGCACCTTTCATTACAACGTATTGGTTTCAAGCAACGCATCATCATGACAGTTGCTGTATTGGTTGCGGTTGCACTGTCGATCACCAATTGGCTGTCTTACAACAATTTCAAACAAGATAAAATAGCGACAATTGAAGAGAAATCTCAACTCATTGTCGAGAGTGCCAAGCGAGAGATAGAAGTGTCTATGCAAAAAGGCGTAGATGCGCTTGAGTCAAGCAGAGCCTTCTACCAAGAAGAGCACTCAGACAGTGAGTATGTCGAAGTGGCCAAGATGGTCACCAAAGCGGCCAGCTTTGCCAGTTTTACTGCTGGCTACAGCGATGGTCGGGCATATGGTGATTCGGGTGGAGATAACGGCGTCTTTGATGTCAATGATTATGATCCTCGTACACGCGATTGGTATAAGCAGGCACTGGCGAAGAACGGCACCATTCTGACTGACTTTTACAGCGATGCGACCACAGGTGATCTGATGGTAAGTATTGCTACGCCAATTAGCCGTGAGGGGGTGGTTGTCGGTGATGTTTCGTTAAACAGCCTTAATGAAACGATCCGTCGGGTAAACTTTCCGGGAGCTGTTATTCTGATTCTCAGCGAAGAGTTTACTCAATTGGCCTCGACGGATCCAAGTGATGAGCTAGGCATTTACTTTGATATTCCTGATCTCGAGCAGAAGATGACGGCAATGGGATCGGGCGCGGCTGATTATCAATGGGCGGGTGTCGATAAGAGGGCTTATTTTTCTGATATCCCGTTGGTTGATGGTAAGAAATGGTATTTGTACGTAGGTGTTAATAAGTCGGTTGTTTATGCCGATGTAGAGGAGGCGTTTACTAACTCTTTGATCACTTCGGCCACCATTCTTATATTTTCTTTGCTTGTTGTGGTTATGGTGTTAAATCGGTTATATCGTCCGATTGTTGCCCTGAAGGAAACTGTTATGGATCTTTCGGCAGGAAACGGCGATCTTACCCGTCGTCTTGACGTGAACAGCCATGATGATCTGGGGAAAATCGCCGAAGGGATCAATACCTTCATCGCCAACCTGCAGCAGATGATGCTGGAAGTCTCACAGGCGACGAGCCACATCTCTCGAAGTGTGGAAGATCTCAGAGCCCAGTCTGAACAGAATGCAACTGTACTACAGTCTCATGTTGATGAGACCGACCAGGTGGTGACAGCGATTAATGAGATGAGCATTACTGCCGAGACGGTGTCAGCAAACGCTGCCCAGACTTCTTCCCATACTCAGAGTACCAATGACCAGGCGCAACATTCAAAGGCAATTGTTTCTAATGCTGTGTCATCGGTCTCTGCGCTGGTTAATGATGTTGAGTCAATGGCAACCAATATCAGTGAGATGAACCGAAATAGTATGGATATTGCGGGTGTTCTCAAAGTAATAGGTGATATTGCCGAGCAGACAAACCTGTTGGCATTGAATGCGGCCATTGAAGCTGCGCGTGCCGGTGAGCAGGGCCGGGGGTTTGCAGTCGTTGCCGATGAAGTGAGAGCCTTGGCTGCCCGAACACAGCAGAGCACCTCTGAGATTGAACAAATGCTGACCAAGCTTACGACGGGGGCTGACAGCCTGGTGTCGAACATGAATGTGATTAAAGAGAGCTGTAACCATACTGCCGAGAATACGGCACGGGTAAACCAGGATCTCGATACTATGGCGGAGTCTATCATAGAGGTGAATAATCTCGCGGTAGAAATCGCAACGGCTGCCGAAGAGCAAAGCTCTGTTTCTGAGGAGATTAGCAAAAACATGTCTTCCATCAGAGAGATGGCAGATACGCTTGCCGAGAGCGGGCAGCAAAATGTTGAGAATAGCCAAATCCTAGCGACGGCCAATACTCAGCTTGCGGCTATTGTTAACAAATTCAAGCTTAAAGAAAGTTAAGTCATACCGGCTAACGAAAGAAAGGCTAGTGTTCACTAGCCTTTGCTTTTTCAGGATAATATCTATTCATGGTAATATTTACAGATAGCGGTGTTATTATTGGTGTGAATGTATATTGGTAGAGATAGTATTCATTTTTGATAAATAACAAAATATACGTTAACAATCAAAATTAAGTACTGTTTAATCACCATGATTTAAATGGCCTCAGCGCATCTCTTCATAGAGCTTTCATCTTGAATGGAATTCCAATCGGAAAATAAGGCAAAAAATCCTTTCTGAGTATATTGTTGTTAATTTTGGGTTTAACTCAATTTATTTAATGCGATGCATTTAAAATCTAGCAGCTTCATTAATCTTTTTTATTGCTGTAACATGGTTTTCTAACTGTGTTTTATAACTAAGGTTAGTAAACCTAAATGACCACTTTATATATTAAGAGGTCTTAATGATAGGTGCTATAATATGTCGCGTTCAAAGCGTTCCCCTCTGTGGCGATTTACTCGCTGGAGCCTTAAGACCAAGTTAATCATAGCTTTTATGTTGGTAGGGATTATTCCAGCTTCAATCACAACAATGATTGCCACGTTTCAGTCAAACCTAGATATTGAAAGTAAGGTTTCACTTAAACTTGAAGCAATTAACACTTTAAAAAGAAATCAAGTTAATAATTACTTCACTGAGCGTGAAGCTGATCTTAATATTCTTGCTCACCTTATACCTCAGCTTGATGAAGAAGCTTATGACTCATTTTTCTCAAATTATATCAGTAAGTATCATTATCATGATTTATTTCTGATTGATGAAGATGGAACAATATTCTATTCAGTAACCAAAGAGCCAGATTATTTGACTAATATTCTTAATGGTAAATATGCTGACTCTAATCTTGGTAGCCTGGTCAAGCAGGTGAAGCGTTCAGGGCGCTACGGAATAGTTGATTATCATCCCTATGCACCAAGTAACGGTGATCCGGCTGCGTTTATTGCCAAGCCTGTCGACGGAACTGACATGGTTGTCGCACTTCAGCTATCTCAGGCAGGGCTGCATCGTATTATGGCTGTTCGTGACGGTATGGGCGAGACCGGTGAAAGTTATCTGGTGGGGGATGATAAGCTGATGCGTTCGGACTCCTTTCTTGATCTAGCGGCACACTCAATGAAAGCCAGTTTTGCCGGAACCGTTGAGGATAATGGCGTTGACAGTGAGGCTGTGAATAGGGCGCTCACTGGGCAGCAGGGGGTCGATATCCTCGTTAGCTATAATGGCGGAAAGGTGCTATCTGCCTATGACGTTATCGATATCGGTGACTTCAGGTGGGCGATTATTAGTGAGGTCGATGTAGCAGAAGCCTTTAGTTCGGTGAAGCATACAACCTTTATCTCGGGCCTGCTGATTGTCATCTCTAGTATTGTTGTTTTTCTGCTGGGCCTGTATATCGCTCGGAAAATTGCAATGCCTATTATTGCGGCTGCCAGAGTGGCGCAGAAAGTGGCTGGTGGTGACCTTTCCCATAATATCCAGGTAGATGCGTTTGATGAAGTCGGTAAGTTGCAAACATCGTTAGATCAGATGCTGCTAAACCTGCGAGCAATGGTCAGCCATCTCACCGACGTTGCTTCCCAACAGGGGACTACTGCAGATGAGTTGGCGGCAGTTACCCAGCAAACCACGACCGCGGTTTCGGAACAACAGGTACAGACGGCCAAGGCTGTTAAGGCGACAAAGGAAATTGGATCAACGATCAGAGAGATAGCGGCGACATCTGCAACGGCGTCCGGCGTCTGCGAAGATGTGCTGGTCAAAGCCAAGGAAGGAGCGGGGCATATAGAGAACACCTATAATTCGTTAATTCAGCTCGGTGAGACCACACAGTCAACATCCGAGCAGATAGTCAAGTTACGTCAGGATACGGAGCAGATCGTGAACGTGCTGGCAGTGATTAAACAGATTGCCGAGCAAACGAACTTACTGGCACTGAATGCTGCGATTGAGGCGGCCAGGGCGGGAGATCATGGACGAGGTTTTGCAGTTGTTGCTGATGAAGTTCGCCGACTTGCGCTATCCACCCAGCAGTCAACATCGGAAATCGAAGGGATAATAGAGACGATTGTCGGAGGGGCTGATGCTGCGGTCCAGACGATGGAGACAAACGTTGAGCAGACTAATCAGGTTCAGCAGATAGCGAGTCAGGCCAATGAGGTCAACAGTATGCTCTCTCAGGAAGTCGGGGGGATCTTTGATATGGTGGTGCAAATTGCGGCGGCTACCGAGCAGCAGACAACGAGTATTGATGACATTGCCCATAACATCGAATATATCGACAGGCGGGCTGCGGAAACGGAGCGTGCGACTAGAAATATTGCTGATTCGAGTAGCGAGCTCTCCCGTATGTCTCACACTCTGAACGCCGAGACACACAAATTTACCCTTTGACGGCTAGTTTATCTGTCGTAACTAACGAAAAATGCCACCCGTGAGGGTGGCATTGTGTTGTGCGCTTATAGTTGATTTGCGAAGCTGTATGCCGCTATACAATAAACTTGTTCATCACACTATCTTGTTCGCGTACTTTGTTGATCTGGACGCCCATTGCCTCGTTGGCACCATTGGCAGCATCGGCAACCTGTACCGAGAGCTCTTTGATATTCAGTGTGTTGGTATTAATTTCTTCGGCAACCAGGCTCTGTTCTTCAGCTGCAGAAGCAATCTGCAGGTTCATATCGTTGATTTGCTGAATAGCACCACTAATACGTGCCAAGGCTTCATCTGCCTCCTGCGCTTTTACAACGGTATTGGCAGCTGTTTCCTTGCTTAGCCCCATAACGCTAGCGGCTGAGCTGGCGCCAGATTGAAGTTGTTCAATCATCTGGCGGATTTCTGTCGTTGACTGCTGAGTACGCTGGGCAAGTGTGCGAACCTCGTCGGCGACTACGGCGAATCCACGGCCAGAATCACCAGCACGGGCGGCCTCAATCGCAGCATTCAGTGCCAGCAGGTTCGTCTGGTCAGCAATTTCATTGATCACCTTCAGGATGGACTCAATGTTGCCGGTAGCTGCTTCCAGTTGTTTGACGACCTCAACAGCCTCGTCGATTTGTTCCGACAGATTGGTAATGGCAGTAGCGGTATGGGAGACCACATCGCTTCCCTCGGTCACTGCTGTGTCCGCAGCCTGAGCGGCCGAGGCTGCACCTTGCGCATTACCGGCGACATCTGATGACGTGGTCGCCATTTCATGCATGGCTGTAGCGAGCTGATCCAGCTCCTGCAACTGGGCAGACATCGCGCTGGCAGACTGCTTCGCGCCTTCTGCTGTCATCTCTGTGCCTTGCATGATGTCATGGCTTAATGACTTGGACTGAATGATAAGGCCTTGTAGCTTTTCGGTGAAGGCGTTGAATCCTGTTGCCAGCACGGCAAACTCGGCATCGGTATTGGTGTCAAGGCGACGGGTTAGATCGCCCTGACCGGATGCAACATCCTGAATCGCGATATTCAAGTCTTGCAGTGGGCGCATCAATACTTTGATTAGAAGCAATAGAGCAATAATACCGGCAATCAATGCAATAACTGAGTATATGATGGAGTCTGTTTTCAGCTTGTCGACAGCGGCAAATGCAAGACTTTCATCCAGTACCGTACCGATATACCAATTTTGGCCTTCAACCTGGGTAAAAGAGAGCTTCACGGTTTTGCCGTTGAGTTCGGTTGTGACCACATTGTTCGAAAGCGCCTGGTTACCCAGGAAGTCTGACATTGGTTTGCCATTGTACTTCTCTTCAGGGTGCGCAATAACAGTGCCATCACCGGCAACAATAAACAGGTAACCAGCATCGAACAGTGAAACCTGATTTACCAGTTCAGCTAAGCCTCCCAAGCTAACGTCAAAGAAAATTGCACCTGTAAATTCACCACTTGCGAATACTGGCGTTGCGATCGATACCAAAATCTCTTTGGTCGCCGAGTCGGCGTACGGCGCGGTGATGACAAGATCACGGGCTTGCTTGGCATCGATGTACCATGGACGCACCCGCGGGTTCCAGTCGCTGCCCGGATTCCAGCTAGGATCATTACTGGTATAGCTGCCATCCTTCTCGAAGCCGAGCCCTGTCAGCAGAAAAGTATTTTTCATCACCGGTTGGCTAATGACGGTTTGGATATTATTGAGTGATAAGTCTTGTTCAATCAAGCTGGTAGCGTAGCTGGCAAGCTCCTTACGGCTGCTTATTTCGGCATTGACTGTGTTACTCATTCCAGTAACGATTTCATCAATACTGTCCATGACTAATGTTTGGATCTGGGATTTAGTATTGAAATACTGATTAGCAGACAGCAAAGCTAATGCTGCAAGTAATATGGCGGATGATGTGGCGACCACTTTATGGCTGAACTTCATATGATGAGACCTCAACGAGCACACGTATATTTATAGGTTTGATAGCCATTGTGTCGGCTGGGTAACGGGATTGTTAATAGCGTTTGTGTAAATATGTGATCACGGAATGTGTTTTTTTGCTGGTAATTAAGTTTATAAAATCTTTATTGTAAAACACGGTTAAAATCTGCACTTTTAAATACTAAAGCAGTTGAATATAGGTGTTTAACTCTTGCAAATATAGTCAAAAATATAAAAAGAAAAGCGGCATAATTGCCGCTTTTTTTAAATTAGAATTCTACTGTTAATCAATTAAACTGTATTCATCGCGAAGAATATTAATAATTTCCGCTTTAGGGTTTTCACTCAGTGTGATTTTTCTGCTGGTGATTTTTTCAGCAATACCAGTGTAAATTTTGGATACTTGCATAAGAACGTCTTGTGGCAGGGCGTTGTCGCGAGCCAGAGCAGAACGTTCTTCCATGCGATCTTTGTTGAGTAAGATATCCGGATCGGGGAAGTGGTTAAGCAATAGCTGACGGAAATCTTCTTTAGAGTTTTCAACTATTTTACCTTCGCGGTAAGCGGCACCTTCCCAGATACGTGATGAATCAGGTGTACCGACTTCATCCATATAGATAAGTTTATCGTTGCCTTGTGCATCAGTGACATAGCCAAATTCGAATTTGGTGTCGACAAATATCTGATCCAGTTTAGCAAGGGCTTCGCTGATAACATCAAAGCCTTCTTTTAGCAGTGTTTCGTAGCGCGCAATATCATCCGCTGAACTGAAATTAAAGGCGGCAAAGTTATCTTCAATGTTCTTTCGGCTGATGTTGACATCATCAACGGCCGGAACGCCAGGAATGCCTTCTAGAATGCCTTTGGTGGACGGGGTGATCAGTAATTCTGGTAGCTTCTGATCTTTTTCCAGCCCCTCGGGTACATTAATACCGCAGAACTCACGTTCGCCATTGGCATAGGCACGCCACATCGAACCCGTGATGTACTGGCGACAAATGGCTTCGATTTTGATCGGTTTGGCTTTTTGCACAATCCATACAAATGGATGGGGGATATCAAGAATGTGGCTATCAGCCAGGCCGTTATCGCGGAATAGCTTAAACCAGTGATTAGAAATAGCATTGAGCGCGGCGCCCTTACCCGGAACGCCTTTCATTCCGCCTTCGCCATGCCAGATACAGTCGAATGCGGAGATACGATCACTGATCACCATGATGGCGAGTGGGGCATCTGGCTGTACGTTATAGCCTTTTTCCTTGATCAGACGGCGGCTGTCTGCTTCCGTCAACCAGTACACGGAACGTACTTTTCCGCTATGGACGGGTTTGTCTGTACGGATCGGGAGATCGTCATTTACAGCGAGAACTTGATCAGCAAGGCTCATGGTGAATTCCTATTTCAAAAGTCGAGACAAAGATAAAACCATGCAGGTTAGGCCGGATATGTCTTCAAAACAGCAGCCTAGCCTGTAACTGTGGCTGATAATAGCAGAAGCGATTACAGCTTTCAGCAAATAAAGCAAACGTTTGCGTAATTTGGTTTGCAGACTATACCGGTGGGAATTTGAATTTGGTCTGTTAGTGTCGATTTTGAGGAGCGAAGTAGCGTGAGTTGTGGCAAAATCACCGTCTTTTCGTTTTCAGGTTCAGGTCCACTATGACGCGCTATACCCCCGAGCAGACAGCATTTATTAATCACCAAACAGGTAATGCCCTCTGTATCGCAGGCGCAGGAACGGGGAAAACCACAACCCTGGTTGGCCTGATTGAAAAGAAGCTGGCGTATATCCCTGCCGAAGCAATGCTAGTGATGATGTTCAACCGCGATATTCGTACCGATTTTCAGCAGAAACTCGTCACATCGGGGATAGAGCAAAACGTACCGGTTCATACTTTTCATAGCTTTTGTCTCAAGCTGCTCAATCAAACCGGTTTTCTAAGAGAAACGGGATTTCGCGTCAATTATCAAAGCGGCGAGAGCGATAAGGCACTGGTAAAAACAGTGCTCCGGTCGGTAGCCGGTAAGGAGAAAAGCTTCCAGCGCCAGCAGATGGTCAAAGATCCCAAGACCATTGAGCTCTTGTTGAGTTTTATCGGCCTGGTTAAGGCGTATATGCTGCCGCCGCGCGAAGTGTTCCGGATGTCAGAGATCAGCCGGGACTATTTGTTCATTATTGATGCCTATGAGCAGTTTGAGACCTTGCGTAAGCAGCAAAGGGTATTCTTTTTTGATGACTGGCTGGTGGAGTCGGTGAAATTGCTCGAAGGCAACGATGCAATACGTGAGCATTATCATCAGCACTGCAAGCTTGTGGTGGTTGATGAGTTCCAGGATATCAATACGGCTCAGTACCGCTTGCTCAAACAACTGCTGGGGCCGGAGACACAACTACTGGCCGTCGGTGATGTTGATCAGTGTATTTACAAGTGGCGCGGCAGTGCACCGCAATTCATGCTGGATTTTGAACAGGATTTTGCACCTGCCAGTACCTATACCCTGTCTCGTACCTTCCGGTTCGGGCATAGTTTGGCTTTGTCCGCCAGTCACCTGATTGCCAACAATAAGCAACGATTTAGTGATTTTCTGACCATTTCTGATGAAGCTATCAGTGATACCGCCATTGAGGTGTCTGGCACTTCGCGTCAGGTCGGAGAGATTGCCCAGTCGGTGCAAAAGTATCTCGCTGATGGCGGTGAGCCGTCAGATGTTGCCATTCTTGTCCGCCGCTGGTCGCAGACATTGCTGTTCGAACTGGCCTTTTTGAGCAAACAGCTACCGTACCAAATGCCGGTACCCTCGGTGCTGGCAAACAGCCGGGAAGTCAGGTTGCTGATTGAACTTATGCTGTTGGCAACCGGTAGGTTTGGTGAGATGCCTCAGCAGCAAAAGTCTTTGTTGCTATTTAGTTTTTTGAGCTTTCCCCATTGTTATGTGCCGAATAAGGCACTGCGACCGCTGTGCGATCAGCTGGCCGGTATGGAAACCACTAACTGGTTGGTGTTTATTAGCCGGTATGAGAAAGCGAACAGTAGCCTGAAGTTGGATAACCTGATCGAGCGCTTTGAGCTGCTGGTTCGGTTGCAGCGAAAGGGAAGTTTCAAGGCGTTGGAGGTTTTTAATCAATACCGTAACGAGAGTGGCCTTGATAACTGGATTTGGAAAACCGAGGCGACAGCGACAGAAATTGAAGAGGCTATTGAAAGGCTCGACAGTGTGGCAACGGTGCTGGAATCGATGGATCAGAATTGCGAAAAAGCACTGCAGTATTTCGAATATTACACTCATCAGTCGGCACAGCAATCTGCCCAGCGAACTGGGGAGGCCAACAACCAAGTCTCGGGTGTCCAGTTGACAACGATTTTCCGTGCCAAAGGCTGTGAATATAATCATGTCCACTTGCCTTTCTGGGATAAGGATGCCTTCCCTTATATGAACAAATCGTCGGGGAGTATTGCTGCCGATGTTGAGGAAGAACGGCGGTTGGCCTATGTCGGCCTGACACGGGCTAAAGCGCGGGCAATGGTGTATTTCACCGAGCCGGATAAACCAACGGCCAAAGCGACCAATGCGAGTACTTTTGTATTGGAGGCGAAAGTAGATCTGGCCAGAGAGCTGGGGCCGAAGTTGTACCAAAGTGGCGAACTGCCCCATCACCGGTCTCCTGTTGTCTGCGAGTATTACAGGAAACTAGGGCGTGAAGCGGATGTTCAGTCTCCAATTGAAATCATGATTGATGCTCAAGGGGCTGGCAATGATTCGGACACCAGCCAAGGCTACAGTTACCAGTGGGCACTGGCACAGCCGTTGCCGGTCAACGCTGATAAAGTCATCAGTGCAATGATCCGCACCAAGACAGCCAAGTACCTTGATTCTGAAATCAGCCGGGTGATCCGTGAGCTTAACACTGCGTCGGAGACCAAGAAAAAAGTGCTGATTAACCGACTCATTGTAGCTGCGAATGCAAGAAGCCGGGTGAAGCGGTAATTGCGTTTTTTATTAATTTTATCAATAGAATAATTCTTTGCGTGATATCGATAATTCGCCGCGAGAATATTTCCGCTATCAGAAAATATGTGAATACACTCGAACGCCTGACAATTTAAATTTGAATCACATCGCACCGTATTTTTGTTGAACAAATAATAACCAGAACCCGAAAGATAGAACGGAGGCTTGTTATTTATGTTGAACATCAATAAGACTAAAAGAATTGGTTATTTGATTGGTATGGCACTCGGTGTTAGTGCAAGCGGCGTGACCCTCGCTAATGTACAACCCATCGAATGGGTGCCAGGCCAGACTCAGGTCGTTAATGGTGATGTGGTTAGCTATAACGGAAGTTGCTATATCGCCCAGAATAATCCGGGTGCATGGGACACACCGTCAGCATCATCATCATGGTTTTGGAAACCCTCGGATTGTTCCACTCCTGTAGAGCCTGGACCCGGCCCAGGTCCCAACCCTAACCCGGACCCCGGCCTGACGGTGCTCCCTGATGGTCAAGGCGGCTACTTAATGCCGCGCAGTGAGCTGGAAGCTTTCGAAACGCAACAAACCAGCACAGAGCTGTTTAGCTTGGTACGCTCAGATATTGCGACGCTTGATAATGTGTTGGTGGAAGCTGTGACTCCTCTGAACATCGCGAACCCGGAGAATGTCCGCCGCGTCGAGACGATTGTTGATGAGGCGATGTGGAACTATCTTTTCCCGCTGCGCAATGAGAAGTACACCTATACACGTTTTCTTCAGGCAATAGCCAAGTTCCCTGCCTTCTGTCGAACCTATACTGACGGCCGTAATTCAGACGACATTTGTAAACGCTCTATCACCACCATGTTTGCCCACTTTGTCCAGGAAACAGGGGCACATGCACCAAGCTGGGAGACATCAAAAGGGGTACCTGAGTGGCGTCAAGGGCTGTATTACCTGCGCGAGATGTATAAGTCCGAAGATAAGCCCGACAGCACCTACAGTAAATGTAGCGGCTGGCAGGGCGAGAAGTGGCCATGCGCGCCAGGCAAGAGTTACTTTGGCCGTGGGGCTAAGCAACTGAGCTGGAACTATAATTATGGCCCGTTCTCGGAAGCAATGTTTGGCGATCAGAATATCTTGTTGGAAAACCCTGCATTGGTTGCCGATACTTGGTTGAACCTTGCTTCGGCAGTCTTTTTTTATGTCTACCCACAACCTCCGAAACCGAGCATGTTGCATGTTATTGACGGAACTTGGAAGCCAAATGCCGCCGACAAAGCGTCGGGTATCGAGGCCGGATTCGGGGCAACCATTCAGATCATCAACGGCGCCTATGAATGTAACAAGGGGGCTGAAACCAATCTGGCGCAAAACAGGATTGATTATTACCGTCTCTTTGCCAAGGAACTGAATCTTGATATCACCGGCGAGAAGCTGGGTTGTGCCGATATGAAGCCGTTTGATACAAGCGGAGCAGGGGCGTTAATGATTACTTGGGACAAGGATTGGGGCTGGAACCCTAATACTCCGGGGAACCATAGCTTTGCATGTAAGCTTGTTCCTTACCAGTATGCATTCAATGCGCTGTTCAAAGGTGATTACGAGAAATGCGTCGAGTACCATTTCAATGTTCGGGCCTATGATGAAAATGGCAATGTGATCCCGGATGGACAATAGTTCGGGCAGGTAAAAAAATGGTCAGCATGTTGCTGACCATTTGTGTTTAATTAAAGAGAAGGGCTTGTGTTAATGCGCGTCCCTTTCGCCGTGTAGAGCGATGTTTCGGTTCTTAACCCTTTGATGAGACTCACACACATCAATAGGAGAATAATGGTAAACGGTAGAGCTGTGGCAATGGTACCTGCCTGCAGAGCCTGGATTGCTTCGGTTCCGCCGACCCACAACATGACTGCCGCAATTGCACCTTCAACGGTTGCCCAAAAGATACGCTGCGGAACTGGCGCATCCACTTTACCGCCAGCTGTAATGCTATCGATAACCAGAGAGCCTGAATCAGACGATGTGATAAAAAACACCAAGATTAACGCGATAGAAATCACTGAGATGATTGAGCCAAATGGCAGAGCATCAAATACGTGAAATAGAGTCAGAGAAATATCAGTCAGCCCGTTTGCGCCTAGCTCACCCACTTTATTCACCACCTGGTCGATAGCAATACCGCCAAATACAGACATCCAGATTAGGGTAATCAGGGTTGGAATAAAGATTACGGCAATCAGGAACTCTCTAACCGTTCTACCCTTAGAAACGCGGGCAATGAACATACCGACAAATGGTGACCAAGAGATCCACCAAGCCCAGTAAAAGACTGTCCAGCCGTGCATCCAGGTCTCGTCTTCACGGCCATGCGGGTTGCTCAGAGGAATGATATTTTCGACATAGCCCATGAAGGTTGCTGGCAGGGAACCTTTTGCAATGGCAAAACCAACCAGAGTAACGAAGACAAGAAGCGCAAAGGCAAAAAGCATGTTGATGTTGCTTAGCACCTTAACGCCGCCTTCAATACCACGAACAACAGACATAACAGCCAGTGTCGTAACAAAAGCAATGACGGCTAGCTGCATGCCAAGGCCACCATCGGTGCCAAAGACATGATTGATGCCACTGGTTGCCTGTTGAGCACCAAGCCCTAAAGAAGTCGCAAGACCAAACAGGGTCGCCAGAACAGCCATAATATCAATGGCGTTGCCAAACCAACCCCAAGTTCTATCGCCGAGAATTGGGTAAAAAATTGAACGGATAGAAAGTGGCAGGCCTTTGTTGAATGTGAAGAAAGCCAGAGACAGGGCGACGATTGCATACATTGACCATGCATGAATCCCCCAGTGGAACATGGTTGCTCCCAGAGCAACTTTCTTCGCCTCTGGTGAATAAGCTTCTACTGCAAGAGGCGTTTCATACCAGCCAGTAAAGTAGGCTGTTGGCTCTGCCACACCCCAGAACATAAGCCCGATACCCATGCCGGCCGCAAACAACATTGCAAGCCATGAGATCTTGGAGTGCTCAGGTTTGGCATTGATGCCCCCGAGCCTGACTTTGCCAAGCGGCGAGACTATCAGGCCAAGGCAAAAAATAAGGAAAATATTACCAGACCACATGAACAGGAGGTCAAAGTTTTCAATGATTTGAAACTTTAGGCCATTGAGGGCGGCTTTGGCAGTACTTGGGTCTACAAGCAAGAGTACACTCAAAAATAGAATAATCAGTCCGGCACTGATGCCGAATACTGGGTTATGAACGTCAAATCCCCATTTTTGAATGTTGTCTTGCCCAACTTCGTAATCCGTTGTTTCTATACTGTATTTACTAAATACGCTATCCATACTTCTTCTCGAACGTTTTGTCCTCTAAGTATTTCCCTCTGGTAAACATGTTCTAAACAGCTCAAAACAGGAAAATACTTAGACTTCAAATTAAAAAAATCGGCAGAATGTTAACATTGTGATAAGTGTCTCACAAGTTTTGATTTGAATTTCATCATTTGACAAAGGTTTTTATCAGTAAAGCGGTAACTTGTTTAATGAAATGTTTTGACCTCTAATTATTCATGTCGTATCTATCGTGAAGCGAGAGATATCGCGGGATGGCGTAAGAAAACCAGTCACGGGAAGTGACTGGGTGTGATGCTCTTTGAGGAGTGTTCTAATTGTGGTAAGCCGATCAGTTATTTTTCTTGGATTTTGGTTGCTATAGCCATTCGGTTCCATGCATTCATGGTTGAGATCAGCATAATGAGCTGGGCAATTTGTGGTGGGTCGAAGGCTATGTTCAGCCGAGAAAACTCAGAATCATGATTGTGATAATGTAACTCGATACCTTCTTGTTTTAATAGTTTTGCCTTAGTGCACTCTCTGTCTTTTGAGTGGTTGTTCTGTTTTTTGAAATATCTTAACTTTCATTTGAAGTAATTATTGAAAAGACTGAAGATCAATATTTTCAAACTCACAGACTTTGCGAATCGTTGGATATTGAGCCATGCGTTTGAGGTACTGGCTTAAATGGGGGAATGACATCGGTGATTTCTTGGTGCCAAGCGACCACAGCGAGAGCATAAATAAGAAGAAGTCACAGGCGGAAATGTTATCGCCAAGCAGATATTGTTTGCCTGTTAATGCTTCATTGATGATTTGCAAAGATTCCGCAACACGCTCATCTTGCGCTTCTCTAATCGCCGGTATACCTTCCTCATTTAACGTATGTCTATGTGGGTAGTAACGCACCATAAGTTCAGCTTGAAGTGTGTTGTTTAAATAAGTCAGCCATTGAAAGAACAATGGCCTTTCTTTATTACCTAACGGTGGTATTAAGCTTTTCTCGGGATGTTGTTCGCAAAGGTGAATACAGATAGCTGGACTTTCAAATATCGTTATCTCGCCATCAATCAAAGTGGGTATCCGTCCAGCTGGATTTAGTTTCAAATATTCTGATGATTTTTGGCTATTAGATTTTCGATCAACTAGTAATAGCTCGTAATCAAGCTGCATCTCATGGAGCAGAAAGTGAGGCGCCAGGCTGGCGTTGTTGGGGTAGTAATATAGTTGGTACACGTTGAGTCCTTCCTGTTATGAATTGGAGAGGTTAGCCTTGAGTGTTAGCACGATACCGCTTCAATTTTGTTGCCATCTAAGTCGTAGATATATGCCGCGTAATAAGATTTACCATACTGGGGGCGAAGTCCGGGCTTGCCACCACAGCGGCCGCCTTGCTTCAGAGCAACTTGATAAAATTCGTCGACAGACTGTGTTGTCGGGGCAGTAAAGGCAAAATGAGAACCGTTTCCGGATGTTGGCTTATCGTGACAGGGGCTGCCAACCCAAAACTCGAAGCTTTCACCGTATGAAGCGGCAACACCATCGATAACGTGTGAGCGTTGAATTCCAAGTGTTGCAAATACTGCATCATAGAATCGAATGGCAGCTGAGATATCATTTGTACCGACTGAGACATGGTTGATGATCACAACAGGTCCTTATTATACAGATTGATATTGTATATATATACAGTAATAATACAGCAACGTTATATTGATAAAAAGTACTGATTTCAGGTGGTTATTAATATGGCCTTTGCAAATGACAGCAGTATGACTTTTGCACTTTAGAGTAGGGTAAGCCCTTGGATTAATGCGCCTTGGGGATGTTTCTTATCATTTGAGTAGAACTGGTGAGTTACAGGGTCACCTTTGGCGGTGTGATGGTGTTTGGTTATTGACGAGGATTGAGATAGTAAAGCACTTAGGCGGACCATTTTTTTAGTAGATGCCACGTCACTATTGGATGACTTAAGTGAATGAAATGTTTTTAACATTTAGTTACACTGAACCAAATTCATACTAACAATAAGTAGCGATGAATACAGAACAACAACTGACAAAACGAGCTGCGATTCATTACACGCTTGCAGCAGGGATTTTTAGTTTGTATGGCGGGCGGGTATGTCCTTTTCTCGATACGCTTTCGGGATGGCAGGCCGGGCTCTACGCCTTGGTGACATTTTCGCTGATGTTTGCGTTGCGCTCGTTATGGATCAAAGCAGGTGACAGCATTCATTGCGTGACCAAGAACCTGGCAATTTTCGCCGTGGGGGCAATTGGCCTGTCCGTCTGGTACAACGTTTTTCATGACTTCCCCATCGAGAGCAGCTTTAAGGTCTTGTTTGGTATTGGCAGCCTGGGTGTGCTGATCAGCCTGGATCTCTCTTTGTATAGTCAGATCTTGCATTATCCCAAGCAGATCAAAGCGTCGGAGCTGGCGGGTATTCAGAGTTACCGCCATTCACTTGCCTTTCAAATGGCAGGAATGGTGATATTTGTGGTTACCTTGCTGACAACAATACTGGGTATGCTGATGCTCAAAGATGTCCGTTGGCTGGCAGAAAACATTGCGGTGACGGGGCCGCATTCTGCGATTGTCAGTATCGTCAAAGAGTTTGTCTATGTTGCCGTTGTTCTTGTTACCTATACCGTCTCTATTATGTACCAGTGGCTGAAGCTATTGCGATTATTGTTAGTGAACCAGCAGCAGGTGCTAGAAGAAGCAGCCAAAGGGGATTTATCTGTTCGCGTGCCCGTTGTCCAGCATGGCGAGATGGGGACAATTGCATATTATACCAATGAGATGCTGATCCGACTGGAGAAAAGCTATGATGAGGTTAATCAGACTCGCGATGTAGCTATTGTCGGGCTATCGGCTCTGGCTGAATCCCGTGACAATGAAACAGGCGCACATATTTTGCGAACGCAAGAGTATGTCAGGGCGCTGGCCAAACGGCTCAAGTATCGAGATGCTTTTCGTGATTATCTGACAGATGAGCGGATAGATTTGCTGTATAAGTCGGCTCCACTGCATGATATCGGCAAAGTTGGGATTCCGGATGCGATACTGCTCAAGCCGGGTAAACTCACTGACGAAGAGTTTGAGACCATGAAAACGCACGCCCTGATCGGAGCTGAGTCGATTGCAACAGCTGAAAAACAAATGGGAAGCTCGACCTTCTTGTCTCTGGCGCGTGAAATTGCACTGACTCACCACGAGAAGTGGAACGGAAGTGGCTATCCGGCCGGATTAGCTGGAGAAGAAATACCGTTGTCAGGCCGGTTGATGGCATTAGCTGATGTCTATGATGCCCTGATTTCGAAGCGAGTGTACAAGCCTGCGTTTAGTCATGATAAGGCCAAGACAATCATTCTAGAAGGGAAGGGGACACATTTCGATCCGCAAGTGGTCGAGGCCTTCTTAGAGTGTGAAAATGAGTTTGTGGATATTGCGCGAAATTATCAAGATGAAGAGGCGATGGCCGCTTAGTTAATTATTCATGAAACATATAAGTGCCCGCTTTTTTGCGGGCTTTTTTATAAATGAATTTTTAGTTGCACCTTATTACTTTAATTGTGATTAGTCTTTATTGTCAGAATTAGATACTAAGTTGATGATGACATCGGCATTTCTTGATATTGATTGACAAATTAAAAGGATAGAGATTGTATTTGTAATACAATCTCTGGTACTAATAGCCCCCGATGGAATGTTGTGAGGGAACAACGACAATTACTAATCTATAAAGAGTTTTATGCCTGAGCCTTCAAAGTTGATAGCGCGTTTTTCAATTCTATTAATCATGCTTGCTGCTATGACGTTTTCGTGTCGTTCAATAGCAGGCCAAGACAGCGATCAACCCTGTACCCATTTCTTGAAGTCGATATCAAGCGATAAGGAACAGCCTTTGCTGGATCTTTATGTACAGTCTTTTATTGCACCTAAAAAAGCAGAGCAGCGCCTACCAGCGGTGGAAAGAAAAATCGATCCTACTTATTCCTCATTAAGACAGGCGATATTTTTGCTGGTTAAGTACAACATTGAGCAGGCTGAAGGTGACAATGATATTAAGGCAATGAGTTATATTCGCGAGCTAAAGCAGCTTGGCGAGAAAACTGGCAGTAAATGGATGGTCGCCGAGGCGTGGTTGGCTGAAGCGGCTGAGCTGGTGGATAAGCGAAACTACGAACTGGCGGAATCAACGGTTGCTGTCGTTGTCGATCTGGCGAGGGAGCTGGAGTATTCATCCTTGCTTGCCCGTGCGCTGAAGTGGCAGGGAAATATCTATATTGACCGTTCGGAGTATAAGCAGGGGCTACAGAGCTACCAGAATGCGTATGAGATATTTCTCGGGTGTGGTGACAAGTTGCAAATAGCCCGCGTTCTATCAAATATTTCAACGGTTTATATACGTATGGAGGAGTGGGACAAAGCTGACCACTACCTGAGCCAGGCGTTGGATATCTATCATGAGCAGGCATTTTCCAATCCATTTGCCGAGGCAATACTCCATATCAATGGCAGCGTTATTACAAAGTATTTAAATAGGCCGGACGAGCGGGTTGCTCATATTAGAGAAGCGATGAAAATGGCTGCAAAAACCAGCTCTTACCGTGTGAAGCTGACAGCCCTCATGAATTTGTCTGCCATGCAACAGGATCATGGTATGCCTCAGAAGGCGATGGAAAGCTCAATAGCCTGCCTTAGGTTGGCAGAAACATATAACGAGCCCCGTGGTATCGCCAATTGTAATGAAAGCCTGGCTGAGTCGTATTTGCTGTTAAATCAAACTGATCAGGCCCTCGAACATGCCTTTCTTGCCCTGGATACCTATGAAGAAAGGAATAATCGCAAGCGCTACATCTACGTGAGTAATATTATTGCTAATATTTATGAGGCATCGGGCGATTTCGAGCAGGCTCTCAAGTATTACAAACAGTATGCAGTACAAGGCAAAGAGTACTTGTTTGATGTTAGAAGGAAAGAGCTGTTTGATTTACAGGAGCGGTTTGAAGCGAAAGAAAAAGAACACGAAATCGTGTTGTTGAAAACGGAAAATGCCTTGAGCTCAGCACGCCTAGCAGAGCAGGAAGCCCGTGAGAACATGCTAAAGGTTGGTACGGCATTAATTTTGATTGTGCTGTATTTACTTTATCGTCGCTACAGCAGTATTAGCCGCAACAATATTGCTTTGGAGCAGTCAAATGCGGAACTGGCCACCCAGTCGATGCAAGATCCGCTAACTCGTCTTAACAACCGTCGTTACCTTGAAAGGTGGCTGACAACCATTTCTTCAAGACCCGAGCAAAGAGCCGCTCTTGTAGTATTGCTAGATATTGATCATTTCAAATCTATCAATGACAAGCTGGGACATGATGTTGGTGATCAGGTTCTGATCTTGCTGGCTCAGCGAGTAAAAAAAGCATCGTGCAGCGGGGATCTGAGTGTTCGCTGGGGAGGGGAAGAATTCGTGTTGATAATCAATACCCCTGAACATGAAGCAGATAACATTCTGGCCTGCTTAAGTTCGGCAATTGCTGACACAGCTTTTTCTACCAGCGCCGGAGATATCACTGTTACTGTTTCTATGGGAGCAGTATTTACAGCGTCCCAGCAGCAGTTGCAAAGTGAGTGGGATGCAATTATGGTGGTGGCCGACAAAGCGCTGTACAGCGTAAAAGCGGCAGGAAGAAATGGATACAAACGAGTAAATTACCCATGTTGAGTACACGGTTTACGGGGTATTATTTACAAATTGCCGTATTTCTTCACTATTAGTAGCGCCCGTGATTTGTTGCGCCTGCAAAGGGTAAATTGATATTCTTTGATGGAATGAAACTGCGACTGTTAATGGAAAATGAGAATAAAAACTCTTGCACCTGCCAAGCTAAGCACAAGAACGGCTCTATTATTTGGAGCAGGCTTGTTTGCGATTGCTGCTATCTGCTTGTTTTGTGCCCGCTATTTTTTTCTCATGAACCTAAATGATATCGAACGACAGCAAATCCTCAAGCATAGCTATCAGGCCAAAGCCGTTATCGATATTCTTGTCCGAAGCCAGTCTGAGCGATCATATGACTGGGCGAACTGGGATGAAAGCTACTACCTTGTGACCAAAGGTGACAATGCCTACCGTGACCGAAACCTGAACTACGATGCGCTGAAAAATCTTGAGCTTGACTTGATGCTGTTTGTTAACAGGGATGGACATATCGTTGAAAGTTCGATGGCTAAGGTACAAGGGCGTACAACTAAAGTATCGGCTGACTTCCTTAATCAGTTACTGTCTGCGCAAGGTATTGGCGTTTATCTTGATGATTTAATCCAGGGGCGGCTCCCTGAAGAATATGCCAAATCAGGCCTTATTTCGGTTTCGGGTAAAGTGCTGGTCATTAGCGTGACTCCGATACGTACCAGTCTCGCTGATAGTCCTGTTGGAGGCTGGCTGATTTGGGGGCGTTATCTATCGGCTGTTTTTCCCAGTCAATTCAGGGAAGTGCTCTCCGCCGAAAATACGCTGGTTGCAGTGACACCGCAAGACAGTATAGAGGGTAAGCTGATTCCTCTTACTCAAATTGAGAATAACGGGAAAGATCTTGCTGCATGCGTTGTGCTCAATGATTTCAATGGTAATCCATTAGCTATTCTAAAAAGCAGCCGACCGCGAACTATCTATCAGGAAGGTAACCAGCTTATTATTTGGCTGGCTGCAGCCATGCTTATTTCTGCAGTGATTACCGGCGTAGTGACTTTGCTCGCGTTTCGCCGAAAAGTGGGTAGCCGTTTTATAGCGCTGGAAAAAGGACTTGAGACCCTGATCCGGGACGAGTACAGCACCCCGATGAAAGTTGATGGTAACGATGAGTTCTCGATGGTAGGCGAGGTTATTAACCAAATCCTGACAAAATCATCCCATACCGACTCAGCCCTTAATGATGTTGCTCAAAAGTTTGAAGCCTTGTATCGCACCAGCAACCTTGGACTGGTCATCGTGCTTGATGGTCAAATTGTTGATGCCAATGATACGTTAGCTTCTATTTTGCACTATCCGTCCGGTCGGGTACTTGTCGGTCAGCCTTTACTGAATATCTGTTCGGAATCCGGTGATCAAAGTGGCAAGGTCGATGCCATGTATCAAGCTGTAGCCGCCGGACAAAGACATTTTGATATGGATATGCTGGCAGCAGATGGTAGTTTGATCGCCTGTAAGTTAGAAGTGACTCCCATTAAACAACAAAATGGCGAGGCGCTGATGCTGTCCGTTAAAGATGTCAGCCACCAGAAAAAGCAGGAAGGGTTGATAAAACAACTCGAAAAATACGACACGGTGACGGGACTGGCCAATCGTCAGACCCTTTATAAACTGTTATCGAACAAACTGGCTGATAAACAGCAAGGACCGCAGGTAACTTCACCTGCGCTGATTTATATCCGGATAGAGCGGTTTAATATTGTCGCTGGTGCATTCGGGCACCAAATGGCCGATGAGGTGCTGGTGGCCGTTGCCAGAATGCTTAAGCGTGTTGTCGGGAGGGGAACCCTGGGGCGTGTGGCAGACAGTGAATTTGCCTTTGTACTGACTGAAGGCAGCCGTTTTATGCCTTATCGTCATGCCAAAGCCATTATCGAAGCGTTGCATGAGCCGTTAATGGTCGAAGGTGTCGAAGTTCAGCTAACCGTCTCAGTGGGCGTTGTGCTAACGACCAAACAAATTTTGTCCGCAGATGAAATGATGAATGCCGCCGAATATGCAACCTACCGTGCGGGATTGAAACCTTCACGGATTCAGCTGTTCAACCATCGTATTGCGGAACAGCTAAAGAGTCATATTTTGATTCAGCGAGATATTGCCAAGGCTATTCGCGATGGCAGCATCTATCCTAAGTTTCAGCCTCTAGTGTGCGCGGCTACTGAAGAAATATCTGGTTTCGAAGCATTGGCTCGATGGTACCATCCGGAACTTGGAGAGGTGTCACCGGGCCGGTTTATTCCGATGGCGGAGTCACGAGAAATGATTATCGCCCTTGGTAGCCGAATTTTGGATAAATCCTGCGAGTTCTTGGCGCAAGTTAATCGTCAGCGTCGGGAAAATGGTTTAGCGCCATTATCGGTGCATGTGAATTTGTCGAGTCCGCATTTTTCACATTCCCAGCTACTTCACCAGATACAGTCTGTGCTTGAGCGACATCAGATTGAGCCTGAGAATCTGACGATAGAAATAACTGAAAGCATGTTGATAGGATCGACCAAGCAGGTTATTCACCGAATGCAGGTAATTAAAAACATGGGGGTCAAGTTGGCACTTGATGACTTTGGAACCGGCTATTCGGCGTTGAATTCACTGTGCGAGTTTCCGCTTGATGTCGTCAAGCTGGATCAAAACTTTGTCAAGCGCATTGGTGTCGATGACCAAGGGGAAATACTCATTAGCAGTGTGGTGAGCATGTCTAAGGCTCTCGGGCTTAAAATGGTGGCTGAAGGGGTCGAAACCGAGCAGCAAAAGAAAGCGTTACAGGGGTTGGAGGTCGAAGAGCTGCAGGGGTACTTTTTCTCCAAGCCTTTGTCATATGAAGAGAGCTTGCGTGTTGCGCTAGATGGGCGTGTGACGCAACCATAAGGTGATGCAAGTAACAAAGGCAATTGTGATAACTCTCCGTACTCCAATCCTTCTGGCTGACGGAGAGCTATTCCAAAGTAAGTAGTGACTGGTTATGGTGCTATTTGAATTGGTGTACCGTCTGATACATACTGGGCAATTTCTCTGATTTGCGGGTTGTTTACTGCAATACAGCCTCGGGTCCAGTCTACGCCTTCGTAGACAAGGGGCATGTTCTTTCCATTTGGCAATCCGTGAATAAAGATATCTCCACCAGGATCAACACCGAGTTGCTGTGCTTTCAACCTGTCTTGCTGGTTAGGATAATCGATATGCAAACTCAGATGGAACTTACTTTGCCTGTTTCTGAAATCAAGCGTATATAAGCCTTCTGGTGTTCGGTTATCTCCCCTTTTTTGCTTATGTCCAACAGGTTGCTTACCTAAACTGATAGTATATTCGCGAAAGACGGTATCGTTCTTTATCAGGAACATTTTCCGCTCTGCTTTTTTGACTAACACCAGATCGGCGGTTGGTCTATCACTGAATGCCATTACGCTTTGCGAGGCGACGACTAATAATATAAAAAGTAACTTTTTCATTAACTGCTTAATATTGTTATAAATTTATTGTGTAAAATAATAATGGAGTCTTTAATAACGAATAAGAAATAGAGTAATTACTTCATAAGCATCCTTGCTGATATTATTTCGGTAAGCCTTATGGCCATCAATAATGGTTATTATTGTTTTTGACATTGCTCTGACATGGCTGACTTTAGTCAATGTAATATAAATTATCAATATTTCATGTACCTTTTATGAGGTGATATTGATCCCAAACTTGTTGTTTTAATTTCAATGTATTGAATTAAATATAGTAATTATTTTGCCGATAATAAGGTAAATTATTGTCACTTTTTTGGCGTCAAAATATTGACCGCTAGCTGCCGGAATAATGCCGAAAAAACGTCAAAACTTCTCACCGAATAACTCATACATCACAACTTTGCTTTATGCCATGCGATGAGTTTGGTTAACTTTGATATGATAAATAATCAAATGATTGCTTATTTTCATTGGCAAGGTTTTATTTAATGCAACAAGATCGTTATCAGGTTTATCATCTGGAAGAGTCGTCATTTCAATTAAGTCAGTCTTTTTCCTGCTGGCAACAAGTTGTTCAATGGGCGTTAGAGCTGGAGCTTAATAAAAAGCAAAAATGGTATGTTGTTGATATACATGCGGATGATAATTGTGAAGATGTATTCCAAATTGATGCTTTCGGGCTTTTGAAACCGACAGGCCACTGTGCAGGTTCTTTATATGAACAAGTAAGATTATTGTCGCTACCTGCATTAACCCTGGAGGGAGTGATAGAACCGTTGGGGCTGACTGACGGAGTGACGGTTCTAAAAACGCTTGCTGAAGCTAGTTATGAAATCCAAGTGCTGAATGGCAACGATGGTATGAGTACCTTTGCTGCTGAATCAAGCCTGCTGGAAGCACCTTTTCAACGTCAGTATCAATCCGACAATGATGTAGCATTGCTTGTATATTGCCATGACGAGTTGATTGCTTCGGCACTTTTCAGCCGTTATATCGAAGACCATCGCTTTCCGTTCCATTCATCAGAGCTTTGTTATGAGCTCTCATTGCATACTGTCTATGTATTGCCTGAATACCGCTCTCTGGGGATAGCGACTAGCCTGGCAAACAGTATTGTAAATATTGCTCGTAAAGACATGCTGAACCTTCATCATGTGCTGCAAGGAAAGATCAGGCTGAAACCCTGGTTTTCCGCCTTGGCTTTGACACCGGGAGGGGAGGCGATTTGCGATATCCTGAGTGAAGCGTTTGTAGAAATGAATGACGACATCATCGAAGAGCTCATGGACGAAGGTATGGCGATCAGCTATCAGGACCCGGTTATTTTTGTCGAAGGCATGGCTTAACACCTCCCATAAGTGAGCCTGCACTGAGACCATTGTTTGTTCAGAAATCATAGCTTTATCGGTTCCCCGGGCACGCAAAGCAATTGAGTGCCAGAGAAACCAGTTACGTTATAAACCAGCTACGTAATTATAACGAGTGCGATCTTCGTTTTCTTCTGGTGATATTGGCCTGAGTGACAAAGAAGTCAAATATCGGTGCAAAGAGATTGGCAAAGAGAATCGCGAGCATGATGCCTTCAGGGTAGGCCGGATTTATCACTCGAAGCAGAACCGTCATAACACCAATCAGCACCCCAAATGCCCACTTTCCTTTGTCTGTAAATGCCGCCGACACCGGATCGGTAGCCATGAAGAACATACCGAATGCAAACCCGCCTAACACCAAATGCCACCAGAATGGCATTGAAAACATAGGATTAGTTTCCGAACCAATGAGGTTGAATATTGTCGAGGTGATGACCATTCCCAGGAATACACCGGTAACAATGCGCCATGAGGCAATACCCATGGCAATAATCATGATGCCGCCGATAAGCAGGGCCAGTGTAGACACTTCGCCAATGGAGCCGGGTAGATTGCCAATGAATGCGTCCATCCAGCTAATTGAGTCGCCGGTAGTGTTATGAATCAGTGACGAAGGACCGCTTTCGGCCCATTGACTGAGCGCTGTCGCCCCGGTATAGCCATCGGCAGCCACCCAGACTAAGCCTCCAGAATGTTGTGCTGGATAGGCAAAGTAGAGAAAAGCCCGCCCGGCGAGTGCGGGGTTGATAAAGTTTCGACCTGTTCCCCCAAAGACTTCCTTGGCAACAACAATACCGAAGGTGATTCCTAAAGCCGCTTGCCACAACGGAGTGGTAGGTGGAACGATGAGGGCAAATAAAATTGAAGTGACGAAGAAGCCTTCGTTGATTTCATGCTTGCGTATGACTGCGAAAAGAACTTCCCAAAAACCACCGATGATAAAAACGGTGAGATAAATTGGCAGGAAGTAGGCAGCACCTAATAGCATGCGGCTGCCCCATCCTGCACTGTCGGCAAGAGACCCACCAAGCGCAAGGCTTGTCGCATAATGCCAGTTAGTGTCGGCAAGGGTGAGTATTTGTTCAAGAGAGTAGATTGCATTAAGTGCAATAATCGCCTGGTTACCAATATTGTACATCCCCCAAAATAGGGCAGGGAACGTTGCTAACCACACCATAATCATGATTCGCTTGAGATCTATGCTATCACGAATATGGGTGTGACCTTTGGTGATCGTGCCGGGTGTGTAGGCGATAGTTGCAATGGCCTCATATAATGCGTGCCATTTTTGATATTTCCCTCCGGGCTCAAAGTCCGGTTCCATTTTTTCAAGAGTTCGTTTAAAACTCATAAAGTGTGCCCTCACATCAAATACCAAAATTCAAACGTAAGATGACGTGCCAGTAATTATCATTACTAACAAGGGCTGAGTGGTGGTTTAATTTATATCTATACGCTTAACTAAGGGTAATGGCAAGAGAAATATTTGATTGATAAACTCTAAAATGTCGATAAATATATTCTATCAAATTGCTTAGTAATAATATGATTAATTATCATTGGCTTATATTTTTTTGTCAAGTTAAGAAATATATTAATGTCATCATTGGTGTACAAATTCAGAGAGGTAGCTTATTCAGGTGCTTTTATTGTGCTTTTATCACTATAGGTGGTTTATTAATATTCTTAAGTTTTTGCATTGTTGTTTGTCAAAGGATGAAGAGACTAATAATTAGGTAGTTACAAAAATAATAAAATGCCTAATGATAGTTAATAGTGTTAATCGTACTGAAAAAACTCCACAGTTGAACCATAATTTAGCTTTGCTCGTATTAATAGAATAGAGCTTTTATGACATGTACTACCTGAACCGGGCACCACGATACGTTGGTTTGGGCTAAGGAGCAACTATGAATGAACTCGCAGTTGATCTGGCTAGGTTCCAATTCGCATTTACTGTTTCTTTCCATATCATTTTTCCGGCGTTCACGATTGGCTTGGCGAGCTACCTGGCTGTGCTGGAAGGTTTGTACCTAAAAACAGGCAAGCACAAATACATTGAGCTTTACCATTACTGGATAAAAATCTTTGCTATCAGCTTCGGGATGGGCGTTGTCAGCGGCATAGTGATGAGTTATCAGTTTGGTACTAATTGGAGTGTATTCTCTGACAAAACTGGTCCCGTGCTCGGGCCCTTGATGGGTTATGAAGTCTTCACTGCTTTTTTTCTTGAGGCGGGTTTTCTTGGTGTGATGTTGTTTGGCATGAATCGCGTCGGGAAAAAATTGCATTTCATGTCTACGGTCATTGTCGCATTCGGTACCCTGTTCTCTGCATTTTGGATCCTTTCCGTTAATAGCTGGATGCAGACACCGGCGGGCTATTCAATGAACGAGCTTGGCCAGTTCATCCCCGTAGACTGGTGGGCAGTCGTTTTTAATCCATCTTTTCCCTATCGTCTCGTTCATATGGTACTTGCGGCCTTCTTGACGACGGCCTTTGTCGTCGGAGGGGTCGGTGCCTTTCATCTGTTGCGCTCTCAAAGCAATCATCTGGCGCGAACTATGTTTTCCATGGCAATGTGGATGGCCGCGATTGTCACTCCGATCCAAGTCATCGTGGGGGATCTTCATGGCCTGAATACGCTTGAACACCAGCCCGCAAAGGTTGCCGCAATGGAAGGGCACTTTGAAACCCAAAAAGGGGCACCATTAATTCTGTTTGGGCTACCTAATGAAGAAGAGAAAACCGTTGATTACAAAATCGCGATTCCGCATCTCGGTAGCCTGATCCTCACGCATGAGTGGAATGGCGAGGTTAAGGGGTTAGATGCGTTTCCCGAGGATGAACATCCGCCAGTCGCTATCGTTTTTTGGAGCTTCAGGATCATGGTCGGGATCGGGTTTCTGATGCTGGCAATCGGCCTGACTAGTTTGTGGTTGAGGAGAAAAGACGAGCTTTTTCATAATGAGTGGTTCCACCGCTGCTGCGTTGTGATGGCTCCGACTGGCTTTGTCGCCATTATTTGTGGTTGGGTGACGACAGAAGTCGGGCGACAGCCATTTACCGTTTATGGGTTACTGAGAACCATAGATTCCATTTCACCCGTTAACGCTGCTGCGGTAAGTGTGTCGCTGGCGGCATTTGTTGTGGTGTATTTCACTGTCTTTGGTGCAGGCTTTTTCTACCTGCTCAGGCTGATGCGTAAATCGCCGACCAAGTACCAGGCGGAGCTGAAAGGCCAATCGGCTGTATCAACCACAACTGACTCAAGGCTATAGGAGGACATATGGATTACGCATTGATATGGTACATGCTCATCGCCATTGCGGTTTTCGCCTATGTGGCACTTGATGGATTTGATCTCGGGATTGGGATTTTGTTTATTGCCGGTGATTCAAGCAAAGAACGAGATCTGATGATGAACAGTATCGCACCGGTATGGGACGGTAATGAAACCTGGCTGGTGCTTGGCGGTGGCGGTTTGTTTGCCGTATTTCCTTTAGCCTATGCGGTGGTAATGCCTGCCTTGTATGCTCCGTTGATCATGATGTTGCTCGGACTCATTTTTAGAGGGGTCGCATTCGAGTACCGTTTCCGGACCCGGCGCGGACAATTTCTATGGGATAGCTCGTTCTTTATTGGCTCACTGATGGCAACCTTCACCCAGGGCATGATGCTTGGCACCTTATTGCAAGGGATTGAAGTGGCTGACAGGCAGTATAGTGGCGGCTGGTTCGACTGGTTCACACCCTTTAGCGTTTTCTGTGGATTGGTCACCATAGCGGCTTACAGTTTGCTTGGTTCTTGCTGGTTGCTCATCAAGCTGCCGAAACCTTATCAAAGTCGCTATTATGCGACGGCAAAGCGGTGCGCCTTGATAATGGTGATCATGGTTGGGATCCTGAGCTTGTGGTTACCATTGGGTAACAGTGTCATCGCCGATCGTTGGTTCTCGTTTCCGCAGGCATTTTTGTTCTTGCTGATCCCGGCAGGGTCTGCATGCCTGGTGTATTTACTGTTTAAAGATCTGATAGAACATAAACCCATCAAGGCGTACCTGGCTAGTCTCGGGCTCTTTCTGCTCGCTTCGTTGGGCTTTGGTGTCAGTACCTATCCCTATATTGTCCCGCATAGTCTGACTTATGCCGAGGCTGCTGCGCCTGATACCAGCTTGAAATTTCTGCTTGCCGGCGCGGTCATTTTGTTACCGCTAATAATTGCCTACACGGCTTATTCTTACTGGGTGTTCCGTGGCAAGCTGAATGAAGATGAAGGGTACCATTGATGATCAATCCGTGCTTTAAACGCTGGCTGTGGTTTGTTGCGTTGTGGTTTTGCGGCGTGTTGAGTTTGTCACTGGTCGCGTTACTGATCCGCTGGGCCCTGAGCATCGGCTAGCGCCGGTTTATTTAAACGGCTTGCTAGTCTTACCAATTGAGAGGCTGTTATTCGTGCACCTTGTTGCTTCAAGGTGCACGGAGTCATAATGAAAGGAGAAGTGGCTAGTAAGCTAGCTCCCTCTTCATAGAATTATCTTCTGTCTTTGTTGATACGTCTTCTTCTTCCATGATTTCAATCGTATCGTCGGGCCTGAAGGGGGGCTGTTGCTGACTCTTTTGCTGCTTATCACGCCCTAACATGAGCAGGCAAGGTGTCAAAATCAAGGTAAGCAAAGTCGCAAAGGTCAGGCCGCCAGCTACTGCTGTTGCCAGCTGTGACCACCATTGGGTACTGGGCGCACCAAATTCCACTTTTCTGTTTAGCAGGTCAATGTTCATTTCCATGACCATGGGCATCAGGCCCAGCACCGTCGTGATGGTGGTTAACATCACAGGACGTAAACGCTGGGCACCGGTATGCATTATGGCAACCGTTTTTTCATAGCCTTTTCGGCGTAACTGGTTATAGGTATCGATAAGAACGATATTGTTGTTGACCACAATACCAGCCAGCGAGATAACACCAATTCCAGACATTATGATGCCAAATGGACGCTGGAAGATGAGCAAGCCGAGGAAAACACCGACGGTTGAAAACAGCACGGCACTTAAAATCAGCAAGGCCTGATAGAAGCTATTGAACTGGGTGACAAGGATCAGTCCCATTACAGCCAATGCGACAACAAAGGCTGATTGCAGGAACTGAGAAGACTTATCCTGATCCTCGTTTTGCCCTCGAAGTTTAACATTAATATTGTCAGCTAATGGCATACCATTGATAGCAGCCTGAACCTTAGGAAGCTCTAAGCTCAGGTTATAACCGGGAGCAACGTCTGCCATAACTTCCAGTACGCGTTTTCCGTCAGTACGACTGATCGTGTGTTGTTTTGGTGATGGCGCAATACTGGAGAAGTTGGTGATCGGAACCAATCCATAGAGCGTTTTTATCCTCAGTTCATCAAAGCGGCCGATATCACGCTTGTCCTGTGGGTAGCGCACAAGTATATCGACTTCTTCATCAGTATCGTCTGGCAGATACTCACCAATTTTTAAGCCGTTAGTAACAAACTGGACAGTATTACCGACAAGCGTGGCATCGCCACCAAAGCGAGCAGCATCATCGCGGTTTATTTTGATTTCCCAGTCGATCCCAGCCTTGTTACTGGAATCGGAAATATTGGTGAAGGCGGCCTGAGATTCTACCCAATGGCGGATCTGCCGTACGGCTTCGGTCATGTTGGTGCTGTTGCTTCCTGCTACCTCAATGATCAAATCATGCTCACTCGGCGGACCAGCATTCGGTGATTTGAACTCCAGTTCAACGCCGGCCAGATCATCGGTTTTAGTCCGAAGATCGGCGATAATATCCTTGATAGGAGCACGGTATTGCCAGTCTAGCGGGTTAAGTTGTATATAACCGATTTGATCTTCCCCGCCTGTTCGGGTGTACACACTACTGATCCCCGCTGTACCGATGATCCTCGCTTCTATATCGCGCATCAGCTTATCTTTTTCATAAATCGATAAGTCACCGTGAGAACGCACTTTAAGTGAAAAGTGGGGAGGATCCACTTCCGGGAAGAATACGACACCGAGTCCAGCCTTCGCATAGCCAAAAGCAACGAGTACAGCGAACAACAGGGCACCAGCAAGTATTTTTAAGGGATGGCGAATTGCGATAGCCAGACTGTTCAGATAAAGCCGGGTAAGCCCTTTGGCTTGATTGAACTCACCTCGTTCGAGCGCCAACTTCCGTTGAAGCTCTTCTTTATTGTTCTGTTGAGGTTTGCCGATGACACTGCCCACGACAGGCACAAACAGGAGCGCCATAATTAGGGAGGCACTTAGTGTGGCTATCAGCGTTAATGGCAGATAACGCATGAACTCACCGGTAATATCCGGCCAGAACAGCATGGGGGCGAAGGCTGCCAGGGTCGTTGCTGTTGAGGCGGTAATTGGCCATGCCATGCGTTTCGCCGCTTCCTGGTATGCCTGCTTGCGTGGGGTACCTTCCAGCATTCGCCTGTCGGCATACTCAGTGACGACAATGGCGCCGTCTACCAACATACCGACAGCCATGATCAGGGAGAACAGAACAATAATATTTACGGTGAGCCCGCTAATAGCGAGTATGAGCAAACCGGTTAAAAATGAGCCGGGTATTGAAATTCCTACGAGCAGGGCAGTTCGGGAACCGAGGATTGCCAGTATGACAACCACAACCAGGACAATTGCCGACATGATATTGTTTTGCAGGTCGGCAAGCATGATTTTGACATCTTTAGACTGATCGAGGGTGTACTCAACCAGCAGGTTATCCGGCCACATTGCCGTTTGCTGGGCTTCCTGAACCACAGCCTTGACGATTTCGACGGTTTCGATGATGTTCTCACCGCTTCGTTTTTTTACGTCGAGGACAACAGCAGGCTGCCCGTTAAGGCGGGCGAAACTGTTTGGATCACGAAATGAACGACGTACTGTGGCGATATCACCGAAAGTGATGACTTTATTGCCGTCCACCTTGATGGGCAGTTCAAGAATGTCTTTGAGTGAGTCGAATACCGAGGGAACCTTGACAGAAAAACGGCCATAGCCGCTGTCAATAAACCCGGCCGCGACTACGCGGTTATTCCGCGACACAAGGCTGAATACATCATTTTGGTCAAGGCCGTAGCTCTCCATCAGCAGGGGTTCGACAACAACCTCTACAACATCTTCCCGGTCGCCGGCAATATCAACTTCCAGTACCTGACGGTAGCTTTCCAGCTTGTCTTGTAACTGTTGGGCAATTTGGATGATCGTTCTTTCAGGAACAGTACCGTAAAGCACCATGGATAGGACCGGATCAAAGCTTGCTATAGTCACTTCTTTTACGATCGGATCATCGCTATCGGCAGGCAGCTTAGTTTTGGCGGTATCAACAGCTTCACGAACATCGACCAATGCCTCGTCAAGATCGGTCCCGACATTGAACTCAAGTACCACAGAGGCATAGCCTTCAGCAGCCGTTGCTTTCATCTCCTTGATACCTTCAATCGAGCGAAGCTCTTTTTCTAGTGGACGAACAAGCAGCCGTTCTGAGTCCTCTGGGCTGATCCCTTCGTGCGAAACAGAGGTATAGATGACGGGAATGGTAACGTCAGGGTTCGCTTCCTTGGGAACCACCTGATACATAATGGCACCAGCAATCAAGATCAGTATCAGCAAGGTGATCATGGTGCGTGTACGGCTTAACACCGCATCGATAATTGCGAACATTATTCATTCTCCGCCTGATGCACAGCAATGACGTTATCACCTTCTCGTACAAAGCCCTGACCGACGGTAATAACATCAACCTGATCGCCAACGCCGCTGAGCCACACGCCATCGGGTTCGACTTTCACAATTGCAATAGGAACAAAGTTGACGCGGTTATCATCGGCAAGGGTCTTAATGCCCAGATTGCCAGACTCGTCAAGCGCCAACATAGAAGGTGTTACTTTGATCGCCAGTTGCTTATCAAGTTGAAGTTCGACATCCGCACTGACACCGGCCGTTAGCTTCATATCCGGGTTCGGGATTTCGATTTCAATGGCGAAGGTGTTGGTTTGTGCAGAGGCAACGCTTGCCTGATATCTGAGTACTCCCTCGGTACTGTAACCATCGAGTAGTGAAATGCGCGCTTTCTGCCCGGTATGGATTTGCTGGATATGGCGCTCGCTGACATCTGCACTTATTACTAGAGGATTGAGATCAACCACGGTTGCGACAGGATCGCCAACGCCAAGGTAGTCACCTTTTTCGATATGGAGCGTTTCGACAATACCGTCGAACGGCGCTTCAATCAGGGTGTTTTCCAGTGCCAGTTCCAGGTTTCTTACCGTGGCCTTGGCATCAATCAGTGAAGCTTCTGCCTGGCTAAATGCTACTTCGCCCTGTAGCCCACGATCGCGAAGCGATCTTGCCGCGTTGTGTTCCTTCTCACGAACCATTAACAACGCCTCGGCTCGTTTGAGCTGTAGCTCACGGTCCGCTTTATTGAGCTGGATCAGTGGCTGGCCTTCGGATACTCGCTGACCTTTACGGACTAGTAGTTTCTCTACGGTACCTGATACCTCGGCCCCCAAGGTGGCCTGTCTGTCTGGAGCCGTACGTCCGTACAAGGAAATAGATCGTTGGGTAGGCTGCGATTTAAAGTTAGTCACAACAACTTTTGCTAATGGGGCTTGTTCTTTTTCAGCAGGCTGAGTAGCTTCAGCTTGTGGTGCCGGTTCGCTTTCGGAGGTACCACTAAGCAGCCACAGCCCAATTGCAAGCAAGATAGCAAGAGAGATGATCCAAGGTTTTTGGGAAAGGAATCGGCGAACTGACATCATATATCACAATCCTTGTGTGGCAGGTTGGACGATATCGAATGGATACAGTCCATAGAAATTTAGGTTGAGCCAATCGGCAGCAATATGACGCTCATATTATCATCATTGAATATCCGCTGGTGGTTTCACATCTAATAACGATGACTGATAGAGTCTTCCACCATTTGGATTAACTCTCTTATTATCAATGTATAAGTTAAAGTTATTGGATGATCTTCCTGAGAATCATTCTTTTTTAGAAGCATATCGCTTTCTAGGTTGATTTTTCTTATGAAATTTGCCTCATTTAGGGTGTTTTTTTCTTTTTAAACTCCAGCGCACTTCAAAGTTTTAATTTTGGTATTTAGGAAATGAATGCTATGTAACCGAATACATTTCGGTTAACTGCCCGTGACGTTTCTGTTCAACGAACTGGTTTGCGAGCAACCTGTAATTTTTGAGTATGTATCCGTTCACCTTGAAGTTAAATTGCTGCTAATTACCTCATATGAAGAGGTTGTCTGTGATTGCGGATTGAATCTTCATCAACTCAGAAGGCATACGTATCTCGATGCGTGAGTGATGTTAGAGGGAGCCGTGGGGATTGTAGTGGCATTCAAACCGGTACGACCCGATAGGATGATTCATCTCCAGTCGGATGCTGAAAAGGTGTTTGGTAAGGGTAGGGTACCGAAACGAAAAAAGCCTGTTCCGAAGAACAGGCTTTCTTATGTATGGTGCGTCTGAGTGGACTCGAACCACCGACCCCCGCCATGTCAAGGCGATACTCTAACCAGCTGAGCTACAGACGCAAATTGTTATTCTCATCGAGAATTGGTACGACCGAGTGGACTCGAACCACCGACCCCCACCATGTCAAGGTGGTGCTCTAACCAGCTGAGCTACGGTCGTATCATTTGTTAGTAGACTGCATTTATATCGAATAATGCAGTGTACTGAAATTTGGTGCGTCTGAGTGGACTCGAACCACCGAC
The DNA here is from genome assembly GCF_009910675.1 of Photobacterium alginatilyticum. GTDB lineage: Bacteria > Pseudomonadota > Gammaproteobacteria > Enterobacterales > Vibrionaceae > Photobacterium > Photobacterium alginatilyticum. The sequence goes on from NZ_RSEJ01000010.1 coordinate 82,409, forward strand.
CCCCGCCATGTCAAGGCGATACTCTAACCAGCTGAGCTACAGACGCARATTGTTATTCTCATCGAGAATTGGTACGACCGAGTGGACTTGAACCACCGACCCCCACCATGTCAAGGTGGTGCTCTAACCAGCTGAGCTACGGTCGTACTGTTGTGTTCCTGAGAACAAGGAGGATATTAAACACTTCATTCTGGTGGTGCAAGTGCAAGTATCCAGAAAGTCAGAAAAAAGAGATTGTTTGCTTACAGTTTGTCCAAAGCGCGAGCCGAATCGGCAGTAGTGGATAGTTTTGCGCTAATCAAGGTTCGATTAGCGCGTTTATAATGGCTTGTTATTGCTCGATTTCTGCTGTTTTATCTGCAGTTTCTTCAAGGGTATGGAAGAGCTTTTCGAATGTTATGGTCAGCTTATGGTTAGGCAGCAAATGGATCAGAGGTTGCTGGTGGTAGTGAGACTCTTTCATTTTGATCGAAAGCGGAAGATAAGGCTCTAAAATCGGCAACCCGAGATCACTCAGATCGGCGATGATCTGGGCCGGGAAGTTAGCTTGGGCATTGAACATATTGACGATCACTCCCTCGACTTCCAGCTTAGGATTATGATCTTCACGAAGTTCAGCCACATTATTGAGCAAGGTGATCAGCGCTTGTTGAGAGAAGCTGTCGCAATCGAAAGGAATTAACAGCCGTTTGGCTGCGATCAGGGCGGCCTTGCTGAAGAAGTTCAGGTTCGGCGGGGTATCGATATAGATCCGATCATAGCTTTTCTCAAGCTCGTCCAGAGCATCTCGAAGCTTGTAGATTTTATAGCGTCGCTCAAGTTCAGATTCTATTTTTTCGAGCTTAGGGCTCGAGGGAATAATATCAAGGTTAGAGAAAGGCGTGGGTTGCGGAAAGTCTTTGACCGGCGTCGATACTGAAAACCATCCGACAGTTTGATTGAGTAAATCAGCAACCGTCGTATTGCTATCGCTGTTGATATCATAGCCGAGGTAATGGCTGCTGTTGCCTTGTACATCGAGATCAATCAATAACGTTTTATAACCATTGGCTGCACTTAGTGCTGCCAAGTTTGCCGCGATGCTTGATTTTCCGACTCCACCTTTTTGATTGAATACTACCCGACGCATTGTTTCCTACCTTGGAATATGTGTAATTAGAATACGTTACCTGACGCTATTATGAGTCGCAATGCTTATTTGAGTAACTCGTGATCAGGGGGTAATAATCGTGAAATCCACAGCACTAACTTGTGCTTCATGTTAGGACCATCTTCCTGATTGGTTGCTAGCGGGGTAATTTGTTTCGCCTCGACCAGCAGGCGGTAAATGCATTCGACTTTGTCTTTCGGCGAGACCGTTTTGTCGAGGTCGCCATATCCTTGCTTTTTCGCAAACGCCATACCTAGCTCTAATGCTTTCTTAAGCAGTTTGGCTTCATTCTTGTGTTTCTTCATTGTTTGCTCCTTGCAATACGGATTTGCTGAGTTCACACAGCTGGATGAACTTAGCGAATAGGTATTGCCGAGCTTTCATCTTAGAGCGAACAGCACTGAATTAATAGTATGATTTTGTTCCAATACTGTGTAATTACTCATTTTTTGTAACGAGCTTAAGTTGGCATCGCTTGAATGTTCGTTGCCAAAATTTCACGTGATTAAGGATTGCCTCCCTGAAGCTGGCATGCAGCTCACCGGCAATATAGCTTTGATAATAGGGAGTAAACTGGGGTGAGACTTCAGAGGGGGGCCGCAACAAAACTTTCAGCGGTGCCTGGATTTGACTGTATTGTGAGTCTAGCTCCGCAAGGTAGGGCTGGATATTACCGGCAAAAAAACGGTGAAACACATTCGTGAGATAGACGGCTTTTTGCTGGTTACGGTTTGCACCACAGATGATGTTTGCTTCGTTGGATTCCAACAGGTGGGTAGATGCATTTAGCCAGTCCCGAGAGCGGGCGAGTGAATATACAAGCTGGCCGAAATATCGATGGGTGTAGATCTGTTGCTGGTAGTCCAACAGGCGTTCAACTTGTTTGGGCGGAACAGTTCCGCCGTCTTGAAGCGTGTTATGAATGAACAGTAAATAACGCATAGCATCATGGTTAGCGGCAAATCCCGGATACTCAGTCAGGCCAAAGGGAGTGTGATAAATTCGCAGTTGTTTTCGCCACTCCTCGCCGGTTGTCAGCATATTCCAGAGATAGACGGGAAGCTGTTGCTGTTTGAGTTGGTGGAGCTCTTTGATCTCGGGAAGGATGTCAGCATCCTGGGGCAGGGTAGCGAGGCAGTGCTCCAAGCCATCCATGAATAGTAGTTCGTAGCGGAAGCGATGCGTTTTATCCTGTACTTTGCCCAGGATTGAATTTCTTTCGGCGATTAGGTGAAACAGACCGCACTTTCTGAGCTCGTAGGCGTCGAGCAATCCAATGCGAATGTCTTCAATGGGCAAGAGCAGATCGCGAATATCGGCTAGCTGCGGAATGTCAGTGTCAGGCTTGTTCGAGGGGGAGACTTCCAGTACGTTGGCCAGCCGTTCGTTGTAGTTTTCAAGGCTATCTTCAGCCGTAGTAAATTCGCACCCTGCAAGAGTGAGTAAAGCTGAAACGACGATGGTGAAAAAGAAGGGTTTGTTTAGCATCGCATAGAGTACTCGTTTTCTTCTATTATGGTGAATGCCATGCAAAAAAGAAAAGGCGGCACATGGCCGCCTTATGTTGAAAATGGAACCAACTCTATCGAAGTGACATTGCTATCTGGGCATCATCGTCTTGTTTGTGAACCCAGTGCATACGGGCACCCAGCATGATCGCCGCTGATGTCAGGCCGATAATATTCCCGTACCAGAAACCATGAGGCCCCATTGGTTCGACTATCCAGTCTGTCATTCCCAAGGTATAGCCGATTGGCAGGCCGAGGATCCAATATGCAATGAAGGTACGGACAAAAATGGCTTGCATGTCTTTGTATCCACGCAAGGCGCCAGCAGCGACCACCTGAATGGCATCGGTGCACTGGTAGACAGCCGCGAGGAAGAGCAATTGGCCGGCAAGGATCACAACATCAGGGTTGTCGGTATAAAGCAGGGCAATATCTTCACGGAATATAACCGTCATTGCAGCGGTTGTCATCGACATCAGCAAGCCTATCAGCAGTCCGCAGTGACTGGCAATTTTTGCTTCGGTAAGGTTCTTTTCGCCTAGCAGGTGGCCGACCCGGATGCTAAGTGCGGCGCCCAGGCTCATTGGCAGCATGAACACCAGCGAGGAAAAGTTAATGGCAACCTGGTGCGAGGCGACAACGATTGAGCCGAGCGGCGAAATTAACAAGGCAATAGCAGCAAACAGCGATACTTCGAAAAATAGTGATGCGGCGACAGGAAAGCCTAGTTTGAACAAGCGCAAAATAGCTTTTGGCTGCGGCGTATACCAGGCGTTGAAGAGGCCTGCTTTCTTAAGGCGTTTGTTGATCAGTACGTATGCCAACATCGAGAAAAACATCAGCCAGTAGACGATAGCCGTAGCTACACCACAGCCAACCCCGCCAAGCTCAGGGGCGTCAAATTTACCGTAGACAAAGATCCAGTTGAGCGGAATATTGGCTGCCAGGCCAATGAATCCGATAACCATGCCCGGTACTGTCATCGACAGTCCTTCAGAGAAACTCTTCAGGGTTTGGAAGAACAGAAAAGCCGGTACGGCGAACAGAACTGCGTGCATGTAGCCAATGGTTTTTTCGCCAAGCACGGGCTCGACATCCATCATATCAATGAGCATACCTGCATTGTAAAGAACAAGCATGATCGGTATTGAGATGATCAGCGAAAGCGTAAAACCATGCTGTACTTCAAACGGGATTTTTTCTTTTTTCCCGGAGCCATTTAGCTGGGCAACGACCGGAACAAGTGCAATCAGCAAGCCAACGCCAAATAGAATCGAAGGCAACCAGATACTCGCCGCCACGGAAACCGCGGCCATATCGGTTGCACTGACGCCACCGGCCATGACAGTATCGACAAATCCCATGGATGTTTGGGCGACAGACGCAATAAGTACAGGTATTGCTAGCTTGAGTAAGTGGCGCGTTTCACGCCGGTAATTATGCACAGAATGCTCCTGAAGCAGAGATAAGTAATACAAATAAACAAGCGTGGATTATAGCGCCTCATGAGGACGATACAATTATTGTTGGAGTTATTGCACTAGATTTTCCGAGTGAAACTGGGTATCGATAACGGCTTTGTTCTTGCCAGTTCGCTTGGCTTTATAGAGCATCCTATCAGCAATGGCATAACAGCTCAATTTTCCAGGACCGCAGCGGGTAGCACCGATACTGGTAGTAATCACTATTGATGTGTCCTGAACTGTCAGGGGGGATTTTTCAAGACTCTCGAAAATTTGGTCTGTTAATTGTCTAACTTGTTCGGCGTTTCTGCCTTCGGACCAGATGGCAAACTCTTCGCCGCCAATTCGGCCAATGTAGTCGCCATCTGCCAGGCAGCTTTGGCAACTTTTGGCAAAGTGCTGAAGGGCGAGATCGCCTGTTACATGGCCAAAGTGATCGTTTAGCTGCTTGAAGTTGTCGATATCTAGAATGAGAAGCCAACCGTCGGTATCTTTGGTGGATAGCTCGAATTGTTCCCAGAAATGGCGACGGTTCGCAATCCCGGTTAGCGGGTCGATATAAGCAAGCTCGCGTAGTTGGCGATTGGCGATACTCAGTTCTTCTGTTCTGGCTCTTACTCGCTCCTCCAGCTGTAAGTTCTGCTCCTCGAGAAGCGTATTCAGCCGTTTGGTTTCTTGCTGTTGCTGATCAAGCTGGCGGATTGTTGACTCGATATGCGTGGTCATTTTGTTGAACGATTTTTCGAGTTGTCCTACTTCATCATCGCGATCAACGGTGATCTTCTTATCCCACTTTCCTTGGCTTATTTCTTCGGCAATTTTTGTTAGCTGGCGGATAGGCGTCAGTATATAGCGGGTGCCTAATGAGCCGTAATAGGTTGCCAGGGCAATCATTAACATAGTAATAATGATGGCATAGTGTTTTGCTTGGAGAAATCCCGGCGTTAGATCTGATAACGGAGAATACAGCACAATTCGCATGTTGCGTTTGGGTCCCAACGGGTATTCTGTATAGTAGCTAACCCAGGGGTGGCCCTGGAAGGTAAATGGCTGCGTGGTCTCAAGGCTTCTGGCATTATTGTTAGCTGTATTATGGTTTTGGTTGTCATGTTGCTTTATCAACGGCCAAAGCTTACCAAGTGCATGTGATTGCGAAGAGCTCACGTTGATTAGTTGGCCTTGTTGCGGACTGTGTAAAGGGTTGCTGCTAGCCAGAATTTGACCAGCCTCGTTAACGAGGGCCACGGTGCTATTTTCGCTGGGCTTGGCTTTTATCAGTTCATTGACCACGCTGGTGAGTGTAATGTCTAGCCCCCATACGCCAACAATCTGATTATTTTCATCCCGCAGGGCTTTAGACAGGGTAATACCTAGCTGGTTCTGATCAATGGCGCCAGGGTAGAGGTCACTCCAAATAGGTTTGTTTGATGTAAGAGCTCGTTGGTACCATTCTCTCGTACGGGCATCAAAGTGCTCCGTGGTTGCGGTAGCAACGCCACCTCTTCCGTTGTGCAGGGTTTGATAGCTGGTCAAAGGGCCTGCTCCCCCGTTTTCTGATTCAAGTCGAGTGAAGTGTTTGTCCCAGTCGTGTCCGAGCGAAAGCAACCCGCCCTCGTTGTTGGCGAAGTAGAAGTAGTCGATCGTAAAGTGATGGTTCAATACATTGGACAGATAGACAATAAGTTTGTCGCGGTCCTGAACAATAGTGGGTAAATCTGCTGCTATTTTTTTTTGGTGTTGATAGACATCTCTGGCTTCAGAAAAGAAACTATCCAGCTGGTGATAAATGGTTTCGCTGGAGTGATGGTATAGCCTTTCGATGGTTTGCAACCGGACCTGTTCAGAGCTGTGATACCATAACAGTCCAATTGGAATGGCCGTTAACAACACCAGCAGAGTCAGGATTAACTGAATACGCAGACCAAGGTTTTTAGATAATTGTCTTAACATATTATACCCTTGAGCTATTCAGGAATTTATTGGCTGATATTGAGTGCCTCGAAGGATATATTCTCCTGTCGATGGTTACAAATGTTATAGCCGTGTTTTATAAGATTTTTGTTTAGGTTATTAGGATTGACTGGGTGATTAGCAGCCCTCTCATAAAGAGGGACGATTATTCCCTTGCAAAATATAAACAGGAGAGACCATGTTTACCGGGATTGTTCAGGGTACTGCGGAAGTTATCGAAATTACCAAAAAAGATCAGTTTCAGACTCATGTTATTCGGATGCCGTCGCAGTTGTTGTCTGGGCTTGAGATTGGCGCGTCAGTTGCTCATAACGGTTGCTGCCTGACGGTAACGGCGTGCTCTGGTGACGAGGTTGCCTTTGATTTGATGCAGGAGACATTAAAGGTGACCAACCTTGGTTTGCTGAAAGTCGGTGATGCGGTGAATGTTGAGCGAGCAGCCAAGTTCGGCGATGAAATTGGTGGCCATTCGATGTCGGGACATATTAACTTTTCGACAGAAATCAGCGAGGTTATCACCAGTCCGAATAATTGTACTATCTGGTTCCAACTGCCTGAAGCTTACGCTAAGTATGTATTACGCAAGGGCTACATTGGCATTGATGGTTGTTCATTGACGATAGGGGAGGTTAAAGATAATCGTTTCTGCGTCCATTTGATCCCTGAAACGCTTAGCCGAACCCTGTTTGGTTGCCGTCAGGCTGGCGATATTGTGAATATTGAAATCGATCCCCAGACACAGGCCATTGTTGATACCGTTGAACGAGTGCTGGCGGCAAAAGAAACTGCATAGTAGCGCTTTGTTTAATAGCAATCCCTGCCATTGCAGGGATTGTTTGTTTTAATGGGTATTCAGCCACCTACCAGGGAGATTAGTTAGAAAATCTGTTCATCGTCGGCATCAACGAATAGATTTATGGTTTTATGCAGCTCATCAACTTCCATCGTTAAATGAATGGCGTGGCAACATGCCGGACAATCATCGTAAAACTCTTGGCTACCTGCGCTGGCATCGAGGGTTATTCTAATATTATGTCCGCAATGAGGGCATATAACCCCTTGTTCAGTATAGTTTTTCATAGTGTACTCCGTAGAGGTGCTGAGCACATAAAATCGGCTTCATTACTGATTTATAGGAATAATTGTATCTAACTAAACTTTAGCGTCATGCATTCGTTTTTGCCGAGAATTAACTGCAAAGTTTGATTGGATAAGAAGTTTCGGAGAAATAATGAAAGTTTTGTCAGGGATTGATATTTTTGGCTGGATGTTTGTCGTTTTATAAGATTTGCTTTGTTTGGTAACGTGTTGATTTTGGAACATTTATGAAGACTAAAGGTATGCAAAATATGAGGTAAAGACAAGGCGATTTGCCTTTACCTCAGCATAGTAGCATCTGGCGTGTTACAGGCTGGCAATTAGTTGCTGATTTACTTCGTGAAGCGAGGAAAGTTTTCTATCAGCAATCGCCCAGCGCGCATCATCGGCATAGGCTTTTTCCGGTACGGCAATGCCTTTCATTTGCGCGGCTTTGGCGGCAAGCAGGCCGTTTACCGAGTCTTCAAATGCGACGCAGGCCTGTGGAGCGACACCCAGTTCATCGGCGGCATTGATGTAGACTTCCGGGTGCGGTTTTCCATAGCGAAGGTGTTCCGCAGACAGTACCGCAGAGAACTTGCTTTCCAGAGAAAGGGCTTCCAGGGTCGACTGGATCAGGCGCATCGGCGAGGAAGAGGCAAGGGCAATTTTCAATCCTAGCTGTTCGCAGGTTGCCAGGGCTTCAAGTACGCCCGGTAGCATCGGCTTATGTTCTTTGATTAGCTCTTCAACCCGTACCACAATCATTTCTGTTACTGTGGCACAGTCGAGATCTTGCCAAGGTTGTTTGGCATACCAAAACTCGACGACCTGATCGATACGTAGTCCCATGGTTTGCAGGGTATCTTTTTGCTCAATTTGCACGCCTAGCGAAGAGAAAATCTCAACCTGTGCACGTTGCCAGAAGGGTTCCGAATCGACCAACAGGCCATCCATATCAAAAACAGCTGCTTGTAACATCAATATCTCTCAGTAAGAATGATAACGAAAACAAGCCGAGAGCTCGGCAGGATATCCAGCCAAGTGCTCAGCTTGTAATTTTTACTGAAGATATCATATATCTCAGATAGAGAATAATCCCGAAGGCGCCTGACTATTTGAGCAGGCCGAGTTTTTCTATCGAGTGTTCGGCTTGGGCAATATAGCTGCCGCCAAACAGGTTACAGTGGTTGAGGACATGGTAAAGGTTATAAAGCTCTTTACGCTCTTGATATCCTTCATCCAAAGGCCAGACAGACTGGTAACCCTCATAGAAGGTTGGCGGAAAGCCGCCAAAAAGTTCGGTCATCGCAATATCACACTCGCGATCCCCCCAGTAACTGGCCGGATCAAAAATAATCGGCCCGGTGACAGTAACGGCGGTATTGCCATGCCAGAGATCACCGTGGAGTAGTGATGGTTTGGGCTGGTGGTGCATCAAAAGGTCGATGACTCGACTGGTGATGGTATCAATATTGCCCAAATCGATGCCTTTTTCCTGACAAATTTGCAACTGCCAGGCAATGCGTTGCTCAGCAAAGAAACGACACCAACGCCGACGCCACTTGTTCGGTTGTGGGGTTAGCCCGATATAATTGTCCCAGTCAAAACCGTATTCAGCCTGCTCACCCCAGGAATGCAGCCTGGCAAGCTCTTGCCCCAGAGTATAGGCGGCATCGTTATCAAGCACTTTGGTTGGCAGGTAGTTTAAGACCAAAAATGATTTGTCGCGGCAGGTACCGAGGTGAATAAATTCAGGAACCTGTATGCAATCAGCTTCGTTAAGGACATGCAGGCTTTCGGCTTCCGTCTCGAAAATCATCAGTTGCTCACGATCATTGAGCTTCAGGAAGTACCGATCATTGCCATCACCAATACAGTAGCACTCATTGATATCACCGCCTTCAAGAGGTTCCTTTTCAATGATTTTGAATGGTTTATCTAAAACTTCTGAAAGCTGGTGAGAAATCGCTTGCCACATAGCACCCTCCACGGCTGATCAAGATAATACGAGACTTTATAAGTGTCTCATCAACATCTTAGTCTATTTATTGAGCAAATTACTGTGCGCTTATCAAGGTTTTAGCCTGTCCGAATAGGTGACGACTATTAAATAATAGTCAACTCGGCCTCAAAAAGTTGATTAAAAACGATGACAAAATAATGAAAAAGCCGGAAAAAGTATTTTCCGGCATTTGATTAGGAGGGGATTACAAGCTTGGCAGTAACTGCTCTGGCATCAGTAGGTTGTAGGTTGCCTCTTTAAGCAGTTGGTTCGCTTTTTCAATGTCCGGTGCGAAGTACCTGTCTTTGTCATAGAAGCTAACACGCTCACGAAGTTGAGCCTTAGCCTGCTCGATGCGCTCAGAGCTCTTGTTCGGTGTTCTGAAATCCAGTCCTTGCGCAGCAGCAAGAAGCTCCACAGCCAGGATACCACGAGTATTCTCAGCCATATCGGTCAGGCGGCGTCCGGCAAAGGTCGCCATCGAGACGTGGTCTTCCTGGTTAGCCGATGTAGGCAGGCTATCTACAGAGGCTGGGTGGGCTAGCGTTTTGTTTTCGCTAGCCAGTGCCGCTGAGGTTACCTGCGCAATCATAAAGCCTGAGTTCACGCCGCCGTTGTCGACTAAGAAAGGTGGCAGTTTACTCAGGGCGCTGTCGATAAGCAGAGCCATCCTGCGCTCGGACAGGCTACCAATTTCAGCAATTGCCAACGCCAGATTGTCAGCTGCCATGGCGACAGGCTCAGCATGGAAGTTACCTCCGGAGATAATGTCGCCATCGTCGGCAAATACCAGCGGGTTATCTGAGACCGCATTGGCTTCAACTTCCAGAATGTCGGCAGAGTTGCGGATCTGCTGTAGGCAGGCCCCCATCACCTGAGGCTGGCAGCGAAGAGAATATGGGTCTTGTACTTTTTCGCACTGCTGATGCGACAGGCCAATCTCGCTGTCTTTGCTCAGCATATGTCGATAAGCCGTTGCGGCATCAATCTGTCCGCGATGACCACGAACACGGTGTATTCGTGGATCAAATGGGCGGCGGCTACCCAATGCCGCATCTACTGACATGGCTCCACAGACAGTACCGGAAGCATAGAGATCTTCTGCAGCAAATAGGCCTTCAAGCGCAAAGGCCGTAGAAGCCTGGGTACCGTTAAGCAAGGCCAAGCCTTCTTTCGGCGCAAGTGTGATTGGTTCTAACCCCGCTACTTTTAGCGCCTGGGCACCTGTAATCACCTCACCTTTATGGCGTGCCTGTCCTTCCCCAAGCAGCACCGTACTCATATGGGCAAGGGGGGCTAAATCACCTGAAGCACCAACGGAGCCTTTCTTAGGTATGCATGGATAGACTTCAGAGTTCACCAGTTTCATCAGCGCATTGACCACCAGTGGACGAATACCGGAATAGCCGCGAGAAAGGCTGTTGATTTTCAGAGTCATCATCAGGCGAACCGTTGCGTCGTCCATGAACTCACCGATGCCGGCAGCATGTGAGAGAACGATACTGCGCTGCAGCGTTTCAAGATCTTCAACAGCAATACGGGTGTTGGCCAGTAGGCCAAAGCCTGTGTTGATACCATAGACAACACGATCTTCAGCAATAATTTGTTCAACGGCCTGGGTACTTTCCAACATGCCTTTTAGCGCTGACTCGTGCAGAGATAGCTCAACAGGTTGGCGGCTGATTTCACGGAGTTGCTTAAGTGATAGCTTTCCCGGATTAATTTCTAATTGGTACATACAACTTCCTTCTTGCTACCGTTGATTATTGTGTCGCTGACGGGGTGGTGATCATTGGCAAGTCAAGACCTTGCTCTTTTGCACAGTTAATGGCGATGTCATAACCCGCATCGGCATGACGCATTACCCCTGTGGCCGGGTCATTGCGCAGAACACGACCAACACGTTCGGCTGCATCGTCACTACCGTCACATACGATAACCATGCCGGAGTGCTGCGAGAAGCCCATACCGACCCCGCCGCCGTGGTGCAGCGACACCCAAGTAGCGCCAGAAGCGGTATTCAGCAGGGCATTCAGTAGCGGCCAGTCTGATACGGCGTCGGAACCATCCATCATACCTTCGGTTTCGCGGTTAGGGCTGGCAACAGAGCCAGAATCCAAGTGGTCGCGACCGATCACAATCGGTGCTTTCAGCTCGCCATTTTTCACCATTTCATTAAACGCTTTACCCAGGCGGGCACGGTCTTTCAGGCCGACCCAGCAGATACGTGCCGGTAGTCCCTGAAACTGAATACGCTCACGGGCCATGTCGAGCCAGTTGTGCAGATGAGGGTTGTCCGGGATAAGCTCTTTTACCTTCTGATCGGTTTTGTAAATATCTTCCGGATCGCCAGACAGGGCAGCCCAGCGGAATGGCCCGACGCCTTCACAGAACAACGGACGGATATAGGCAGGTACAAATCCCGGGAAGTCAAAGGCATTCTCAACCCCTTCCTCAAATGCCATCTGGCGAATGTTATTACCGTAGTCAACTGTTGCAGATCCGGCCTTCTGTAGATCCAGCATCGCCTGTACCTGGACTGCCATTGATTGCTTGGCGGCTTTGACGACTGCGGCTTCGTCTTTGGTTCGCATTTCAGCGGCATATTCCATGCTCCAGCCTTTCGGCAGATAGCCATTCAGGGGATCATGCGCAGAGGTCTGGTCTGTGGTGGCATCAGGCACAATGCCGCGTTCAACCAGCTCTGGATAGACATCTGCCGCGTTTGCCAGCAGGCCAACGGAAACAGGTTTGCCAGTTTGTTTCGACTCTTCGATAATTGCTAGTGCTTCATCCAGGGTGGTTGCCTTGCAATCGACATAGCCAGTGCGGAGACGATAGTCGATACGTGATTCATCGCATTCGACAGCCAGCATAGAGAATCCGGCCATTGTCGCTGCCAGCGGCTGAGCGCCACCCATACCGCCAAGACCACCGGTTAAGATCCAACGGCCTTTGGCATCACCGTTGAAGTGCTGTCGTGCCATGGCAACGAATGTTTCGTACGTGCCCTGAACAATGCCCTGAGAGCCGATATAGATCCAGCTACCCGCGGTCATTTGGCCGTACATCATCAGGCCTTCTTTATCGAGCTCGTTAAAGTGCTCCCAATTTGCCCAGTGCGGTACCAAGTTTGAGTTGGCAATCAATACACGCGGTGCATTGCTATGGGTTTTAAAAACCCCAACAGGCTTACCGGACTGAACCAGTAAGGTCTCGTCATCTTCCAGACGCTGCAATACTTCAACAATCTTGTCATAGCATTCCCAGTTACGGGCCGCACGGCCGATACCACCATATACGACTAGCGCGTGAGGGTGTTCGGCAACATCCGGGTGCAGGTTGTTCATCAGCATCCTAAGTGGTGCCTCTGTTAACCATGACTTGGCGTTTAGCTGTGTCCCAGTTGGGGCTTTAATTGTTCTGGTATCATCTAAACGTGGGTTTGATTGTTGTTGAGACGTAGATTGCGTCATTTGGCTCTCCTTGCAGTACCGATTCAGTTAGCGAATGGCACGGGCGATTGTCCAGGCTAACCTTGCGGCTAACCGTGCTGTTTGGTTATCGATATCGAAACGAGGGTTATACTCGGCTAGATCTGCAACCAGGATTTTGGATTCACCTTCCTGATTTTTGGCTGCAAGGATCGGCTCAAGCAGTAACTCGACGATATCAAACGGAACACCGCGGGCTGCCGGTGCGCTTACACCGGGGGCCACTGCGGCGGGAAATACATCCAGATCAATGGTGAGGTAGAGGTAGTCACATTGATCGATAAATTGTTGAAGCTCAGCGATTGTTTGCTCGATATGCTGATGCGTCAGCTCGGTGTCATCTTTATAGAGCACGCCAAGGCGATCAGCTTTGGCATACAGTGCCTGAGTGTTGCCGGTACGGCTCAGGCCGAGACAGGCATATTTAAACGGCCAGTTTTGCAACTGACAAAAGCGTGCTGCCTGATGAAAAGGGGTGCCTGAGCTACCCATTTCAGATTGCTGTCCGGCTGGTGGGTTCCTTAGATCAAAATGGGCGTCGAAGTTGATGATCCCGACAGTTGGCGCTGGCTCTAAGCTTGGCTCCTCGAGGTCTTGGTCAGCATCCGGATTAGCGACATGCTGCTTTTGCACCAGGTAATTGCCAATCCCCTGGAAGGTGCCCCAAGCCACCTCATGCCCGCCACCAAAGACAATCACTTTATGGCGTTGGCGCAGTGCTCTGCTGACATCTTCGCCTAAACGGTACTGGGCCAGCTCGAGGTTGCCGTCGTTACAATTGATATCGCCGCCGTCGTAGACGGGGTCGGTGTGATGCCAGGCCAAGTTGGCCAGAGCTTTGCGAATTGCGACCGGCGCACCATAGGCGCCTGTACGGCCTTTGTTTCGGGAAACGCCTTCGTCGCAGGCAAAACCGAGTATCATGATCCCTTCTTCATTGGCCTGATCTGCTGGCTGTACTTTCTGGTGCCAGCGCAGACCTAGCTCGCCATCTTCAGGATCTCTCCGACCCTGCCACGGACTCATATCAATTGACATTTAACTGATCTCCATTCAGGGGAAAGACATGACCGTCGACCACACGGGCAATGAGATCCGGCACACCAAGGCGGTATGACAGCTCTGCTGGTGTTTCGACCTGCCAGATAGCAAGATCGGCATCCATGCCAAGGGCAATTTGTCCACGAGATCCCTGCAGACCCAAAGCCTGAGCAGCATTGCAGGTCACGCCTCGCAAACACTCTTCCGGGGTGAGTCGGAACAGGGTACAGCCCATATTCATCATTGTGCGCAGCGAGGCAATCGGTGAAGTGCCCGGGTTAAAGTCTGTGGCAATAGCCATAGGTACTTTTTGCTGGCGTAATCGTTCGATAGGTGGATATTGCGTCTCGCGCAAGAAGTAAAAGGCGCCGGGCAACAGGGTCGCGACCGTACTGTTGGCTGCTAGTGCTGTCACACCGTCTTCGTCGAGGTATTCAATATGGTCAACGGAGGTGGCTCCCATGCTTGCTGCCAGCGCACTGCCACCCAGGTTGGAAAGCTGCTCGGTATGTCCTTTTATGCTCAGGCCGTGTGCTTTAGCCGCGGTGAACACACGCTGGCTTTGTTCGGTGCTAAAGCCGATTCCTTCACAGAAGACATCGACGGCATCAGCGAGTTTTTCCCTGGCTGCTGCCGGGATGATTTCCTGACAGACAAAGTCGATGTAATCGTCACTTCTGCCGTTGTATTCCGGTGGCTGGGCATGGGCTGCAAGAAGCGTCGTGGTGATTTTGATATCCGTCATTTCGCCGATACGGCGCGCAACACGCAACATTTTCAGTTCGTCGTCTAATGTCAGGCCGTATCCGGATTTGATTTCGACGGTGGTAACACCGTCTTGCTTCAGGCCATTGAGACGCTGGACTGCTAGGTCATACAGTTCGTCTTCCGATGCGTCGCGGGTTGCTCTTACTGTTGACAGAATACCACCGCCGGCTTTGGCTATTTCTTCGTAAGGAACGCCGTTAAGACGCTGTTCGAATTCGTTGGCGCGGTTGCCAGCGAAAATCAGGTGAGTATGACAATCGATCAATCCCGGAGTGACGAGTGCGCCATGACAGTCGATAACATCAGGGTGACCATGCAGATCTTGATGATCAGCATGACCGGCAAACATGATTTTGCCATCTCGGATGCCAATCATGCCGTTCTCTATGATTTGGTAACCAGCTTCTGGCTGCATAGTGACCATTTTTAGATTCGTCAGTACTCGATCCATGGACGTTTATCTTCAAGGTTGATTATGTATATACAAATAAATAGACAATTATCGAGATAAACTCAAGATGGTATGTAAAGAAAATGTGATCGGAATTGTAATTATTGGCTGACAGTGAGTAAAAAACTGGTGATTGATCGGGAAAGACGTACTTCATCTTTGACGAGGTATTGTATAGCAGTGATGAAGAGGAGGAGTAAGCTGAGAGTTCTTTGTTTTCGTTGTCTTGCTGGCGTAGGAAATTATCTAGGTACTTGATAATAAAGTATTAAGTACCTATCTGATATTGGACTAGGCTGTCAATGTTAAACTTGGCTTCTTGAGCTGAGTTTATACTTATCTCCCGGATGATAAAGAAGCGCGGTGCTGATCAGGTTTTTATCACTCCAGGTTCGGCGGTTTAGCAGCAGGCACGGTGAACCCGAAGCCATCATCAACAGATCCGATACGCGCTTGGCCGGCAAAATGGCTTCGACAGTATGTTCAATGTCGCTCAGCGGACAGGTTTGCACCAGGTATTCGTTTGGGGTCTGCTGCGTAAAATCTTGCTCTATGTAATCGGGGGCAAAGTCGGGGTTTACCCAGCGCTCTTCCAGTTGTATAGGGGTGTCATTCTCATAGTGGACTATCTGAGTGAAGTAGACACTGGTTCCGTGGCGAACACCGAGCCACAGAGCAATGTCATCATTGGCTTCTACTGTCGTTTGGTTAATCACTTTGTTGGCATAATCGTGGCCACGATTCTTGACCTCTGCAGCTATATTGCGAATTTCCATCAGTGGTGATTGGGCTTTTTTCTGGCAGACAAACGTGCCGAGCCGAGGGGTTCGCTCCAGAAAACCGTCTTTGACCAAGTCGCGAATCGCTTTGTTTGCGGTCATACGGCTGACGGAGAACTGCTCCGAGAGCTCAATTTCTGTTGGGATCTTGTAACCAGGTGGCCAACTGCGTGATTGAATCTTGTCGTTGAGGTATTTTTTTATTTGAAGGTATCGCGGTGACTGAGCCATTGCTGTCATTCCATAATTGCCTATACAAATGAAAGCAATTTTTCCGCTGTATTTCAAGTTTGTTCTGATCAGGAGCAGAAATAATCTACTAGAAGTGGGGGAGGAGCTTGCAGTTGTGACAGTAAAGGTAAGTTAATAGGGGAGCTGCGCCCAAGGGTAGGGTGCAACTCCCTATATAGGCAATAGTTAGAAGTGGTAGGCGACGGTTGCACCGACTACCCATTGGTTCGCGCTGTCGACAATCGGTGAGTCTGAGATCTTAGAGCCCAGTCGGGTATAGGCTGTACTTTGCGTAATGTCGATACTGTCTGTTACAGGGACCACAAGCTTATATCCGACATTGAAGGCAAAGTCGTTATCACCTTTGTACGCTTTGCGTGACGAAGTCGCCTCTGAGGCTTTAACGCCATAGTAATAGTCGACAAAGTCTTTGCTCAGGTAGCTCACACCTGCAAACGGTACGAAGTCGGCAACACCGAGGTTCATTACGTGGAAGTACTTGGCACCGCCAATGAATCCTTTATAGGCCCCGGTAACATCGTGTTGCAAGAATGTGGAGACAGTTCCCAGGCCAAGATGGAAGTCAGCGTTAAGGCCCAGATCACCGCTCATCTTGCGATCCTTCATTCCTTTCAGCCCGTCAGCATCACCAGCATCATATCCGGTACCGCCTGCTGTAAAATAAGCACTCATGTTGACTAGATCGTTGTCAGTACCGATAAAGCGATAGTTAATACCGCTCAAGTCAATGTTGAAGTCTTCGCCGTGATAGCCACCGTTAAGCACCACGGCCGTTGTTTTATCCTGGCCTTTGTATAGTTCGCTGCCGGTAACAACGCCTGCTTCTACAAAGCCTGCTCCCTCGTTGGTGTAAATATTACCATTGCGGATATAGGTGTCTCCTGCAAATGCCTGGGAGGATAGAAGTGACGCGGCGATGAACAGTGTTAGCTTTTTCATGGTTGAATTCCGTCTATGAGTTTGAATTGTTGTCATTAATCAAGATGTGAACACTGTACAAAATGGGTTTGGTATCGGCTATCCAAGGATTGTCCGGAAATGTCACGACTTATTACAATCGAGTACAAAACTGCTTTTAATGTCGTGTGAGAGGCAGCATGGGTATAAAACAATTAAATTTGTCAGGGCCTTTGCAATCAGTCACAACCGTTTGATATAGTTCCACCTTCGTTTCTGTTCTCTGTACTGCTCAGTATTGCGGGACTGGTTCAGAAGCTTTTACTCATTCATCTAAGCTTTCCAAAGCTTATATATATTCAACATGTGCTACTTGGTGTGTGGCACCACTGTGAAAGGACATATTCATGCCTGTAATTACTCTTCCTGACGGCAGTCAGCGTCAATTTGACAACCCAGTTTCTACTTTTGAAGTCGCGCAATCGATCGGTCCAGGTCTTGCGAAGGCGACCATTGCCGGTCGCGTTAATGGTAACCGCGTCGATGCGTGTGACCTTATCGAAGAAGATGCCAGCCTTGAAATTATCACGGCTAAAGACGAAGTCGACGGTCTGGAGATCGTTCGCCACTCTTGTGCTCACCTTCTTGGCCACGCACTGAAGCAGCTTTACCCACAAGCGAAAATGGCGATTGGTCCAACCATCGACAACGGCTTCTACTACGACATTGACCTTGACGAGTCACTTACGCAAGAAGATCTTGAAAAGATTGAAAAGCGTATGAAAGAACTGGCGAAGACCAAATACCAAGTTATCAAGAAAAAGGTAAGCTGGCAGGAAGCACGTGATACGTTTGAATCACGTGAAGAACCGTACAAAGTGGAAATCCTTGACGAGAACGTTTCTCGTGATGATCGTCCTGGCCTGTATCACCACGAAGAATACATCGATATGTGTCGTGGCCCACACGTACCGCACATGGGCTTCTGTCAGCACTTTACCCTGCTGAACGTTGCTGGTGCATACTGGCGTGGTGACAGCGACAACAAGATGCTTCAGCGTATCTACGGTACTGCTTTCCATGATAAGAAAGCACTGAAGGCGCACCTGACTCGCCTGGAAGAAGCCGCAAAGCGTGACCACCGTAAAATCGGTAAACAGCTTGATCTTTTCCACATGCAGCAAGAAGCGCCGGGTATGGTGTTCTGGCACCACAATGGTTGGTCAATCTTCCGTGATCTGGAAGTATTCATTCGCGAGAAGCTGACTGAGTACGGTTACCAGGAAGTTAAGGGTCCTCTGATGATGGACCGCGTGCTTTGGGAACGTTCTGGCCACTGGGACAAGTATGCAGAAGCAATGTTCACAACCTCTTCAGAGAACCGTGAGTACGCTATCAAGCCGATGAACTGCCCAGGTCATGTTCAGATCTTCAACCAAGGCCTGAAGTCTTACCGTGATCTGCCATTGCGTATGGCCGAGTTCGGTTCATGTCACCGTAACGAGCCTTCTGGTGCGCTGCACGGCATTATGCGTGTGCGTGGCTTTACTCAGGATGATGCACACATCTTCTGTACAGAAGCTCAGGTACAAGAAGAAGTTACATCTTGTATTAAAATGGTTTATGATACTTATCAGACATTTGGTTTTGACAACATTGTTGTTAAGCTATCTACACGCCCTGAAAAGCGCGTAGGTTCTGATGAAATGTGGGATAAAGCAGAGTCTGACCTGACGCTTGCTCTTGAATCAATGGAAATTCCTTTTGAAATTCAAGAAGGCGAAGGTGCATTCTACGGTCCTAAGATCGAGTTTACCCTGCATGACTGCCTAGATCGTGCTTGGCAGTGTGGTACCGTTCAGCTAGACTTTGCTCTGCCTGAGCGTCTTGGTGCAACATACGTGGGTGAAGACAACGAACGTCACACTCCGGTTATGATTCACCGTGCTATTCTTGGTTCACTAGAGCGTTTCATTGGTATTCTGATTGAAGAATACGCAGGCTTCTTCCCAACTTGGTTGGCGCCTCAACAAGCTGTAGTGATGAATATTACTGACAGTCAGTCAGAATATGTACAAGAAGTAGTAGAAAAACTGCAAAAAAGTGGAATTAGAGTCAATGCGGACTTGAGAAATGAGAAGATTGGCTTTAAAATTCGCGAACATACTTTGAAGCGAGTGCCTTACATGCTTGTTTGCGGCGACAAAGAAGTCGAAGCAGGCGAGATTGCAGTTCGTACTCGCAAGGGTAAAGATTTGGGTAAATTTAAGATTGACGATCTTGTTGCATTCTTGCAGCAAGATATTAGCAGTCGCAAGCTCAATGTTTTGGAGGAATAAGGTATTAAAGGCGGAAGAAGAACACAAGCACCAGTTAAGCAAAACGCACATCGTTTGAATGGTGAAATTCGCGGCGTACGTGAAGTACGTTTAACTGGTCTTGACGGCGAGTCAGTCGGTGTTGTTTCTATTGAAGAAGCAATGAATATTGCTCATGAAGCTGGAGTAGATCTAGTTGAAATCAGCCCTAATGCCGAGCCACCAGTCTGTCGTGTGATGGACTATGGCAAGTACCTGTTCGAAAAGAGCAAGGCTGCTAAAGAGCAAAAGAAAAAGCAGAAACAAATCCAGGTTAAGGAAGTTAAATTCCGTCCTGGTACAGACGAAGGCGATTATCAGGTAAAACTGCGCAACCTGACTCGCTTTTTAGAAGAGGGCAACAAGGGTAAGGTCACACTGCGTTTCCGCGGTCGTGAAATGGCCCACCAGAGTCTGGGTATTGACCTTCTAAATCGTATTAAGGAAGAGCTAGCTGACCTAGCGGTTGTAGAGAGCTTCCCTAATCGAGTTGAAGGTCGTCAAATGACGATGATGCTTGCCCCAAAGAAGAAGTAATTACGGCATTCAAGTAGCACAAAGCGCTGCTTAACAGCAGCGCTTTTTGTTCGCCTGATTACTATGTTATTAACTATCAACAATGCGGAGTCTCATCATGCCTAAGATGAAATCCAACAAAGGTGCTGCTAAGCGTTTCAAGAAAACTGCTGGTGGCTTTAAGTTTAAGCACGCGACTAAGCGTCACATCCTTACTAAACGTACTACTAAGAACAAGCGTCAGCTTCGTCCAAATGCGATTCTTCCAGCATGTGAAGTTGCAGCAGTTGCACGTATGCTTCCGTTCGCTTAATAGTTTTTAGTTTTATATTTTAATTTAGTTAGGAGTCTCCTATGCCTCGCGTAAAACGTGGTGTACAAGCACGTGCACGTCACAAGAAAGTTCTTAAACAAGCTAAAGGTTACTACGGTGCACGTTCACGTGTTTACCGCGTAGCTTTCCAAGCGGTAACTAAAGCTGGTCAGTACGCTTACCGTGACCGTCGCAACAAGAAACGTACTTTCCGTCAACTATGGATTGCACGTATCAACGCTGCTGCTCGTCAAAACGGTATGTCTTACAGCCGCTTCATCAACGGTCTTAAGAAAGCATCTATCGAGATCGATCGTAAGATCCTTGCTGACATCGCTGTATTCGACAAAGCTACTTTCACAGTACTAGTTGAAAAAGCAAAAGCTGCACTGTAATTTCAGTCCAGTTTGATGTGAAAAGGAGAGCTTCGGCTCTCCTTTTTTCTTTTGTGGCTTTCCTATTGTTTCACCTCTCTTCTTCGTGCTGCCTTTAAGCTCTACTCTCTACTCTCTACTCTCGTATTGATGCCTCTCACTCTGATAGGGCAATGAATGTATTTCTGATTGAATAACTGGGATTTCTCTCGAGAATTTTTATAGTTTGCACTCCCTATATTTGGAATTTTATAAATATCTGCTTGGTTTTATATGTGATGTAAATATCTGAATTGTTTACTAATTAATCATTAATCAAGAGGACGATAAATTGAAATCAATAGGGCATGTATCGTTAGCTGCTGCGATGTTGTTTTCTATCCCGGCGGTGGCTGATAACGGGAATACTATTTCTCCAAAGAATGAACCTCGTATTGTGGGTGGCAAGCCTGCCAATGCGGCAGAGTGGGGGTTCTATACGCAAATTGTGAGTAGATATAGTAACCGTTCCTACTGTGGAGCGAGTTACCTGGGAGGTGGCTATGTTCTTACGGCGGCCCACTGTGTGGATGGTGATGCTCCGAATCAGATAGCCGTCAAGGTTGGAGGGATGAAATATAATGGAACTGATGGCCAAAGAGCCAATGTATCTAATATTTATATCCATCCTAACTTCAACTCACGCAATCTGGACAATGATATAGCGGTATTGAAACTCGACCGTATACTCGTTGGTGCACAGAAGGTTGAGATTGCACAGGGTTCACTGACTCAGTACGCAGGTGTGGGGGACTGGTTAACAGTTGCCGGGCTTGGTCGCACTCAGGAAGGCGGGAGTTCGCCATCCGTGCTGATGGAGGTTGATGTGCCTTTGGTGTCGGATGCGACATGTCGTACTGCCGGAGGCAGCTATACCAATGTTGGTGCAGTTTCATTCTGTGCCGGGTTGCCTCAGGGGGGCAAGGATTCCTGTCAGGGTGACAGTGGTGGCCCTATTGTTGTTAATCGCTCTGGAACCATTACCCAGTTAGGTGTGGTCAGTTGGGGGATCGGGTGTGCAAGGCCGGGCAAATATGGTGTTTATAGTGATATTGCGGCTTTGCGAAACTGGGTAGATGGCGTCATTGCCAGTCCGTCAGGTAACATTTCTGTCGGGTATACCAAGCAGCAGACGTTAGCCGGATTTAAGGTTGGAGAAATTAAAGCTCATACATTTGAGGTGGCCAATACCGGTACAACAGGCTTTACAGTCACCAAAGTTGAACTTGGGTACGGGGGAACTGCCCAGCGCCCTGTGATCAGTCGCGATACGTGTTCTGCCAAAACCCTAAGTGCTAGTCAGGCTTGCTCGGTTGCGGTTGAGTTCGGCGCCTCTGCGGCAGGAACGGCGACGGTTGCCCTGAATTTCTCAACAGATAAGGCAGCGACAGCTTATACCGCTAACATTAGTGCGGTTGCCACTGATAGTGGGAACCCTGGTACATGCGATGGTGGCTGGGACCCAGTAAAGGTTTACAACACGGGGGACAAGGTAAAATGGGCCGGTAAAGTGTGGCAAGCGCAGTGGTGGACTCAGGGCGATAACCCGTCTGATTCGGGACCTTGGGGTGTCTGGCAGGAAGTTGGGCTGTCAAACTGTGGTGCTAAATAAGACTTAAGCGAAATTGCTCTTTATTCTCGAAGAGTAAACTTCAAGCCGAGTACTGGTTTAATGAAGAGTCAGTGCTCGGCAATATAGGCCAGTTTGTTAGTAGCTTTCGCTAATTTCTCTCTGTGCTTCAATACGAGGTGAATAAGCTAACCTCTGAATCGCGAGGGTGACTCCTACAGAAAGAATAATCAGAATACTAAAGGTAACTAACGGACTAGAGAGTACAGCAAGATATGGGTTTATATTCATTTGATAAACCCCCAGCAGCATGTTTAGCAACCCAGTCATAGAAAGTACTAACCAGTAGCCGGAAACAACGATGGCTACGCCAATATGTTTGTAGGCAGGCACTGCCATTCGTTTACTCCCTGGGGTAAGCCAGCGAAGAAAAGCATAATAGCTGATGCAGCAGACAATTATAGCTTTGGCGATCGTCATTGGGTTACTGATGTCAAATAAACTGCCGTTCTGCCCGTCTTGCGCATAGAAGAATAAGAGCCAGAAAGCGCTGAGTACCATTGCTGACTCGCGGTAAGCCCCGAGTACCTGCTTGCCAAAACAGCGTTGGAATAGCTTCCGGATTGAAAAGTATAATATCAGATTGATGGTAAAAGCGGCAGGAACAAGCAGTACTTGCAGTGCCAGGTTATTACTCAGTGCGGCGTTAATCTCAGGATTAGAATAAGCCCCCATGTGGAAAAACAATGACATTACCGTGATGTTGAGTACGCCGTGATTTAAGTAAATCTCACCACTATGTTCACCGCCCTTTGCAAATAGCGAAGGTTTGTCTGTTCTTGGCAGCGTCAGTGCCAGGGCAACAAATGATAACGTCACAGGTATTGTCATTAAATAATAGTCGGCAAGGATACCGCCATGGCCCTTAACCAACCACAAGCCTTCTACGACTGATAGTCCGGAAAAAATCATAACGCCAACCAGGTACACCGGCCATGGCATTTTTTTAAAGAGACTAACGGCATTTACTTTGGCCAGCTGATAGCCAAAGGTGACATAGAACAGGCCGAAGAAGAGGGGATCTCGAGAGTTCACAAAGAAGGTATTTGTATCCGGGTTGAAGAGCTCAAATGGCAATAGAGGTTGGTAGGACTGCCCGCTGAGCCCAACAAGGTGGAGGGCAGAGGCAACTGCAAACAGTATGGAGTCGGCTTTGCATTTGTTGGCAATGAACTGAATGAATACCGCAATCGTCAAAGCCGGCATGAACCACATAATTTGCGAGCCTAAAGTGCCGTGGTAGAACGCCTCAAAGAACAATGCCTGGGTAAACTCGGCCGGGTGCCAGAACCTGTAGATTATACCGGTAATAAGGACATAAATCAGGGTCCAGCTAATATACATTCTGATAAGTTTTGCCAGATACCGCCATGTGTAGCGGTTGGTATCAGCCATGCTTTGGAAATAATACAGGTAACCTGCGACGGCAAAGAAAAACGGTACGGCGAAACGGGCAATGATATTAAGGCTGATGTGAATGGCATTTTCTTCTTCGCCGCCATAAGAATAAAATATTGGGTAATGAATAACGAATATTGCCAACATAGCCAGTAATTTCAGGCTATCAAATGCGTGCACTCTTTTCATTTAAGCTTTCACTCTACAACTGAATAAGCAAACATGTTCATACTGGGGCATCATTCGTATATTGATAACTATATTCAAGTACTATCGTAGAGTTACACCTTTTTTCATGGCACCACGCGATTGATTACTTATTTATGAAAGTGTTATACCACTAAGAACCAAAGCGGCATTAATTTTGTTCAATTCCCTCTTTTTATTGCGATTCAATTTGGATTTAGACGCATGTTTCTTTAGTATGTATCGTTACGCGAATTTATATCTCCCTTAAGGACGCCACCTGTGGGTGGATGAGGAAACGATGCAACATCTAGACGAGATTATTGCCAACGCAACGGCAGCTATTGAGCAGGCTGAATCACTAGTCGCTCTGGACGAAGTCCGTGTCCAGTATCTGGGCAAGAAGGGCGAACTAACCCTTCAACTACAGAGCTTGGGTAAACTTCCACCGGAAGAACGCCGCGAAGCTGGTCAGAACATCAACAAAGCTAAGCAGGCTGTTCAGCAGGCGATTTCTGCTCGTAAAGAAGCACTACAGCGTGCTGAGCTGGAAGCAAAACTGGCTGCAGAAACTATCGATGTGACTCTGCCTGGTCGCCGTATTGAGAATGGTGGCCTGCACCCTGTTACTCGTACTGTTGAACGTATTGAGCAGTTCTTTGGTGAACTTGGCTTCAACGTTGAGGCAGGCCCTGAGATTGAAGATGCATTCCATAACTTTGATGCTCTGAATATCGCAGAAGATCACCCAGCGCGTACGGATCATGATACTTTCTTCTTTAACCCTGATCTTATGTTGCGTACCCATACATCGGGTGTTCAGATCCGTACAATGGAAAACGGTAAACCGCCATTCCGTTTTATCGCACCTGGCCGTGTTTACCGTAACGACTATGATCAGACTCATACCCCAATGTTCCACCAGGTGGAAGGTATGCTGGTTGACGAGAACGTAAACTTCGCTCAGCTGAAAGGCATTCTGCATGACTTCCTGTGTAACTTCTTCGAAGAAGAAGTGGAAGTACGTTTCCGTCCGTCATATTTCCCGTTCACTGAGCCTTCTGCAGAAGTAGACGTTAAAGGCAAGAACGGTAAATGGCTTGAGGTTCTGGGCTGCGGTATGGTTCACCCGAACGTACTGCGCAGCGTAGGCATTGACCCTGAGAAATACTCTGGTTTCGCATTTGGTATGGGTGTAGAGCGCCTGACCATGCTTCGTTATGGCGTAAACGATCTGCGTGCGTTCTTCGAGAACGACCTGCGTTTCCTAAAACAATTCAAGTAATCCAGAGGTTCAAACACTATGAAATTCAGCGAATCATGGCTTCGTGAGTGGGTAAACCCTGCGGTTACTACTGACGAGCTTACTCACCAAATTACTATGGCTGGCCTGGAGGTAGACGATGTACTACCTGTTGCTGGCTCATTTACCGGCGTTAAAGTGGGTCAGGTTGTCGAGTGTGGTCAGCACCCGGATGCCGACAAACTACGTGTAACCAAAGTCGATGTTGGTGCAGAAGAGCTTCTGGACATCGTTTGTGGTGCGCCGAACTGTCGTCAGGGCCTGAAGGTTGCAGTTGCAACTGTGGGCGCTGTGTTGCCGGGTGATTTCAAAATCAAGAAAGCAAAACTGCGTGGCCAGCCGTCTCACGGTATGCTTTGTTCATTCACCGAACTGGGTATTGACGTAGAATCAGACGGTATCATGGAGCTTGCGGAAGATGCTGTTATCGGTACTGACTTCCGTGAATTCCTGGGCCTTAACGATGTTACCGTTGACGTTGATCTGACAGCAAACCGCGCTGACTGTTTCAGCATCCGTGGTCTTGCGCGTGAAGTTGGTGTACTTAACCGCGCTGACGTGGCTGAGCCTCAGTTTGACGCCGTCGCTCCGTCTATCGATGACACGGTCTCTATTGAAGTTAAAGAGGGCGCAGCGTGTCCACGTTACCTTGGTCGAGTTGTTCGCAACGTCAATGTAAAAGCTGAAACACCACTTTGGATGCAGGAAAAACTGCGCCGTTGTGGTATCCGCTCAATTGACCCGGTTGTCGATATTACAAACTATGTTCTGCTTGAGCAGGGCCAGCCAATGCACGCTTTTGATCTTGCTAAGATCAATGGTGGCATTGTGGTTCGTATGGCAGAGCAAGGTGAGAAGCTGACGTTGCTTGACGGCTCAGAAACGGAGCTAAATGCCGATACGCTGGTTGTTGCCGATCATGACAAGGCACTGGCTATCGCCGGTATCTTCGGTGGCGAACTGTCTGGTGTGATGTCTGGAACAACAGATATTATGCTGGAGTGTGCTTTCTTCGCACCTGACCATATCCGCGGCCGTGCACGTAGCTATGGTCTGCACACTGATTCTTCTATGCGTTTTGAGCGTGGTGTGGATTACGCACTGCAGTACAGCGCAATGGAGCGTGCTACTCAGCTGATCGTTGAAATTTGCGGCGGCGAAGTTGCACCGGTTGTGGCTGTTGAGTCTGAGGCCGATCTTCCTAAGCCAAACACAGTATCACTACGTCGTACTAAGCTGGACAACCTGCTAGGCCACCACATTGCTGATGCTGATGTGGTTGAGATCCTTGAGCGTCTTGGCCTGACGGTTGAAGCGACTGACGCTGGCTGGACTGCAATTGCACCGACATGGCGTTTCGATATTGCTATTGAGCAGGACCTGATCGAAGAAGTTGGCCGTATCTACGGTTACGACAACATTCCAAACCAGAACCCTGCTGCAGCACTTAAGATGAACGACCACGTTGAAGCCAAGCTTCCTCTTAAGCGTGTTCGTAACCTGCTTGTGGATCGTGGTTACCAAGAAGCGATCACTTATAGCTTTGTTGAGCCAGAGCAGCAGAAGCTGATCGTTCCTGGTGTTGAGCCGCTAGTCCTGCCTTTCCCGATTTCTGCGGACATGTCTGCAATGCGTCTTGGTTTAATCCAAGGCCTGCTTAACACTGTTGTCCATAACCAGAAGCGCCAGCAACCACGTGTTCGCCTGTTCGAATACGGCCTGCGTTTCATCCCGTGTGAATCTGCTGAAAATGGTATGCGTCAAGAGCCTATGCTGGCGGGTGTTATCGCCGGTACGCGTAGCGAAGAGCACTGGGACATCGAAACTAACACTGTTGATTTCTTTGACCTGAAAGGCGATCTGGAAGCTGTTCTTGAGCTATCTGCAAACGAGAAGGCTTACAGCTTTACAGCGGCTAAGCATCCGGCACTTCATCCTGGCCAGTCGGCAGCAATCGTTGTAGACGGCAAAGAAGTGGGTGTGATTGGTACGGTTCACCCAGAGCTTGAGCGTAAGTTTGGTTTGAACGGCCGCACTATCGTATTCGAAATCGAGTGGTCTGCGATTGACACTAAAGTGATCCCTGAAGCGGTTGCACTATCTAAGTTCCCGTCAAACCGTCGTGACATCGCGGTTGTTGTTGATGAAGCAGTTGCTTCAGGCGACATCGTTAACGCTTGTCTGGAAGCCGGTGGCGAGTTCCTGACTGACGCGAAACTGTTCGACGTTTATGTAGGTAAAGGCGTAGAGGAAGGCAAGAAGAGCCTTGCTATTGCGCTTTCACTGCAGTCGGTTGAGCGTACGCTGGAAGAAGCTGATATTGCCGGTGCCGTAGAAGGTATCGTTGCAGTACTAGGGGAGCGCTTTGGTGCAAGCCTGCGTGACTAACTGATTAACAATCTGTCTTAGATCGGCAATTTTTTGTTATTTAAGTCATTGTTTTATGAAAGCAGCCGTAAAAGGCTGCTTTTTTTTGATCTGTATTCAAAAATATCTAACATTCTGATAGATAGCGCTATTTACTGATTCTGGGTCTTATTTTAGAGAGTTATTCGGTATGCCCCTGATTTAACAGGACTAATTTTGGGGTTATGTGATCTCTAAGCACAACCGGGTGCATGGAATTAGCCTTTTCTTGCTATTAAAAATCAATTATTTGATGATAACTTTAATTAAAAAAGTTGGCGGAAATCAGCAAGTTGGCTTAAACTTGTCTCTAGTTGAGGGTGAGCAGTTATTATGCGACATATGGTGCATAGTGATTCGTTGATAAATTGCTCAGTTCTCACGAAACTAATTCGCAGCAGATATACGGGGTATATCTGTACTCCATTCAACATAGTCTTGAGGGAATGATCTATGGCGCTCACAAAAGCCGATTTGGCTGAGAACCTGTTTGAGAATGTTGGATTAAGCAAACGGGACGCCAAGGATACGGTGGAAGTCTTCTTTGAAGAAATCAGAAAAGCTCTTGAAAGTGGCGAGCAGGTGAAACTATCAGGTTTTGGTAATTTCGACCTTCGCGACAAGAATGAGCGACCAGGAAGAAATCCTAAAACGGGTGAAGATATTCCTATTTCAGCCCGCCGTGTTGTTACTTTCCGCCCAGGTCAAAAACTTAAAGCTCGCGTAGAAAGTATCGAAATCGAAAAATAGTAGCTTTAAGCAAGGTAACAAAGAACCCAAGTGAGATGTGTAGACTCACTTGGGTTTTCTTTTTTTTGGGTATATATAACTTTATTCTCTTTTTTGCGATCTTCTGCTGAAACAAGCTGGTTACAAAGATGTAATCAGCTTGTATATTGGTTTGTGGTGGGTTTCTCTGCGGCTGGTAACAAATAGCCGCAAATGACAAGTGAACTCACCAGTTAACCGTATAGACATGGAGGTTGTAAATGGCATTTCTGCAGCAGGTCAAAGATGGGAAGTTTCTTCAGGCTACCCTTGATTTGTCGTTAGCGTTTGAAAGTGGTGAATGGACAGTATCATCAGGAGCCCATTGCCAGTTGCTGATGCGTGGTGTACTTCAGGTGACGCCGGCTGACTTAAACGGTAACGAGAAAGATATCGTCCTGTCGTCAGGGGTTCATGGGGATGAGACCAGCCCGATAGAACTTGTTCAGCAATTGGCAGAAGGAGTGTTGAAAGGAGATATTATTCCGGCTCACCGTCTGCTACTGATCATTGCTCATCCAGAAGCGATTAATGCACACACTCGTTTCATCGATGAAAATATGAATCGCTTGTTCAAAGGCTACAACGAAGAACGTAATATCGACAGTATCACAGCCAACCAGCTGCAACAGGCTGTAAGCCTTTTTTATGCAGGCTCAACAGCAAACACCACAGATCGCTGGCATCTGGATCTTCATTGTGCCATTCGGGATTCTGAGCACTATACGTTTGCCGTTAGCCCATACAGTGATAAGCCGACACGGAGTAACCGGCTGTTTGCTTTTTTGCAGCATGCCGAAATAGAAGCGGCATTACTGTCTAACTCGCCATCACCGACGTTCAGCTGGCACAGTGCCGAGTATTTCGGTGCGCAGGCATTGACGATGGAGCTGGGCAAAGTTGCGCAGTTTGGGGAAAATGACCTCGAACGTCTCGCGGCTTTCAACGCTGCCATGCTCGCCTTGGTGATCGAACCCGAATTGCCTATGTTGTGGGAAGGCGATAAGCTCAGTGTCTACAAGGTGACCCGTACCCTGATGAAACAAACGGATACTTTTTATTTTACCTTTCCGGCAAACCAGGCCAACTTTACCTATTTTGAGCAGGGCAAACTGCTGGGAGGCGACGAGGGTGTCGAGTACTTCTCCCTGGAAGGCGGGGAGTCCGTGGTATTCCCCAATCCGAATGTTGCGCTTGGACAGCGTGCGTGCTTGTTGGTCAAGAAAACTGATGTGCATTTCGGTGAACAGGTATCTGTAAAGTAATACTCGCTTATCTACTGAAAATGAAGGTGATTTACAGAGTATTCTTAAATGGCCTTCTTTTCATTCCCACGGTGAAAAGGTATGGTTAACGCTTCTTTTTTACCGTGTTCGTCCCATGCAATTACATGATCTCATTTTACGTCAGCAGGCCAGGTGGAAATTCAGCGTTGGTCTGATTTCCTTGGTATTGCTTGTTGCCTGTTTTTTCTCTCTCGCTGTGGGCGAAATTTTTATCTGGCCATGGTCGCCTGATGGCGGACTGGAGCAACAGTTACTGCTTCAGCTACGGATGCCTCGGTTACTAGCTGCGCTGGCAATAGGGGCCTCTCTGGCGGCCTCTGGAGCCGTATTACAGGTATTGCTAGGCAACCCTTTGGCCGAACCCGGTGTACTTGGTATTTCTGGTGGCGCCAGCCTTGCTTTGGTTGTTCTGTTATTTGCCTTGCCGTTTGTCCCAAACCCAATGATAACCATGTTAGCCGCAATGCTTGGGGCATTGTGCTTTACGTTGATCTTGGTCGGTCTGTCCCGCCGGCGTAAAGTGTCAACGGCCAGGCTGCTGCTGATCGGTGTTGCGCTGGGGATCCTCTCCGGGGCCGTCGTGACGTGGGCGTTTTATTTCAGTGACGACCTGAACCTCAGACAGCTGATGTACTGGCTGATGGGCAGTGTCGGAGGCGTGAACTGGTCACAGCTTTCTCTGCTGGTGTTAGTGCTGCCTGTCTTGGCGTGGTTATGCTCGCAAGGCAAGAAGCTCGATTTGCTGATGTTAGGTGAAGGGCAGGCCAAACAGCTGGGGTTAGACGTAGCAGCCTTTCGCTGGCGGTTGATCCTGATTGTCTCACTCCTGGTGGGTGCATCTGTTGCCCTGGGAGGCGTTATCGGATTTATCGGTCTGGTTGTGCCGCATTTGCTTCGCTTGGCTCTAGGCACCGAGAACCGCTTCTTGCTGCCGCTCGCTGCAATGTGTGGTGCTTTGCTGCTCGCTATTGCCGATACGCTATCCAGAGTTATCCTACCATCGGCCGAACTGCCAGTCGGTGTCGTTATAACCAGCATTGGCGCGCCGATATTTATCTGGATGCTGCTGCGCTCACAGCTTGACTGATAGCGATAAACTGATGAGCAATGCCATAACTACTGGCTGTGTAATTAAAATAAGGCAACAAAGAGTTGTTCAGAAGATGAGAGTGCGATGATTGTAGATGCTAAGAATCTGGCGATGCCACCTAGGCTGTTGCCTGTTTCATTTTCCATAGAGGCCGGTGAGATCGTTCACCTAATTGGTCCTAATGGCAGTGGTAAAAGTACTGCCATTTCGATGTTATCCGGGCTGTTTCAGGGGGAAGGTGAAGTACAGCTGCTCGGTAAATCATTGCAAGAGTATGATTTGCAATCATTGGCAAGGCTGCGCTGCTATCTGGCCCAGCAGGATCGCCCTGCTTTTTCTGTTGGTGTCTACCATTACCTTTCCTTGGCGCTGTCGGCGCTTGGCGAGCTAGATGCTGATTGTGTTCAGTCGGCATTAGATGAGGTATGTAGCGCCCTGAACATAGCCGATAAGCTAACCCGAAATATTCAGCAGTTGTCTGGCGGGGAATGGCAGCGTGTTCGTCTTGCGGCTGCATGCCTTCAGGTGTGGCCTACGTTGAACCCCGAGGCCAGATTGCTGTTGCTTGATGAACCAGCAGCTGCGCTGGACATCGGCCAGGAAGCTGCCATGTATAAACTGATACGTATGATGGCAGAGCAAGGTATTGCGGTTGTGATGGCAAACCATGACTTAAATCGTACCTTGCGTGAGGCTGACAAGGTGTTGTTGTTGAGTAATGGCTCATGCGTTGCCAAAGGCAGGCCGAAAGATGTTATGACGGTTGAACAGCTCGAAGCAATATTTGTAACGCAGGTACAACGTATCGAGCATGATGGAAAGTCTTGCCTGCTGTTTACCGATTAAGCTGAATGGGAATTGATATTCACAACGTTGCCAGTACGGGGATCGGACCATGCCAAGAGCTGGTGGTAGTATTTCTTCTGCAAGAATAAATACAGGCTCAGGCTAGCAAATATCAGAGTAATTAAATGGCTGCTTTCTTCGACATTTGATGATGCAAAGCCGAGTAGGATGCCGATGCCAATTCCCACTCCACAAAGTAGCTGCAGCATTGGATAGGCAAGAAAGAAAAAAGACTTCAGATTAATAAGTAGAGAATACAATCCATGTTTCAGCATTCTCAGGGCATGGTTTGGAGCCATGTCTGTCAATCGCATATTCTTAACCAAGATAATTAGAATTATTATTTCACTGGGGTGGTAAACAGGAAGCTCGGTATTGCTTGTTGGGTGAAATTAAGCTTCACCTTGCTTCCTGTTGATTGTGCGCATTAGGCCAGAATGTCCGGCCCAATGCTTTTGCAGGACTCGTTAGCCTAGCAGTGCAGGGATACCTGGCAACTGACCGACAAGGGCCAATGCACCGACACAAACAATCACTGCTGTTGCCGGGATAATCAGCTTATCAGTGCGGGACAGAGAATCAGCACGTTCTTTGTTGCCGATAAGTCCCAGGTTGTCCAGCAGCATGGTAAGTGCCCAGCCAAAGACAGGGTTAACCAGTGCACAGGCAAACATACAGATACCAGCGCTTTGTGAATTGCGTGAACACTTCACCATTTGCATACCGGCTTCCAGTAGCGGCAGGAATACACCGACAAGCAGGGCAACGCGCAGAACAGGTTCCCACATAGCCAGATCCATCGGGAAGCCTAATACAGCCGCCAAGACACACAGTAGACCGGTTAGCAGTGCTCCACCTGGGATCGGACGTTTAGCAATGGCTGCCGGGATCATGTAAGTACCCCAAGACGATGCCAGGTTACCACCACCCAGACCCGCACCGATCATCTGACGAATAGAACATACTGCCATTGTATCGTCGACGTTCATCAGAGCGCCTTTGGCACTTTTCGGGTAGTTTAATTCCTGGAAAACACGGTGGCCAAGAAAATCTGGTGACCACATAGCAACGGCTAGAATGGCAAAAGGAATAACTGCAATATAATGCTCTAGTTGAGGCCAGCCAAGCTGCCAACCAGTATTTTCTCCCCACCAGAAGAATGGGCTCATATTTGGTAAGCCAGGCTCAGTGACAAACTCAAAAGGTACACCCATTATATATGCAACTACACCTGCAATTAATGAACAAAGTGGAATAGCGAGCCAACGTTTTTCTACTTTTGCAAGGTAGGCATAAATAACAATTGTCGTAAGAATAACAATAAATGAAACGGCATCCAGGCCAGAACTGACTGACCATGACTCGAACTTATTTAATTGTCCAATAAGTCCAACGGCACCAAGGTATATTAATAGTCCACCACGAACACCTTCGCCGGTTAAATTAACTAACCTTGATCCACCTTTGGTTGCACTTAATATTAAACCAAATACACCAACCATAATTCCTAATGCGAGAGGGTGTCCTCCAGCGGCTGCAATTAATGGAATCAGTGGGATCATTGGCCCATGAGTACCTGCCAGGTTGGATAACGGATTTAAGATGGCAGAGAAGAAAACAACAAAAAGAAGTCCTGCAATCAATAGCTCAAAACGTACGTTTTCAGCCACGAACTCTTGTGATAGGCCGAATTGTGCAGCAAATGCGGCGACCATGGCGGTAACCATGACAACTTTACCTATGGTTGCGGCAATGGCAGGTACCCAGTCTTCGATCTCTATACCAAAGTCGCGAAAGGGCAAATGCACTCGCCATCGCTTAAGATCCATAATTGAGAGCTCGTGCTCTAAATACGCCGCCCTCGATTCAAACTCGCTGGCTTTTTTACGGCGCTGTTTATAGGTCCCATGATCTACACTCATGTCAACTCCAAAAAATTAATAGATATATGCACTTTGATGCTAATAATAGTTATATTACTAAAGAGGTATTAAATAAGTCTGAAATATTTATATAAACATTGAAATATATTTTGATATTTAATTTGACCCAGATCTCATAATCAACGTAAACATATAAACAAGATGCACATAAAGAAATTTTATATTACAAATGATTTATTTTTAATTATGTTAAGTTTTTAATTTGTATTATATTTTCTCTAGTTGTTTGTTTTATATATTCAAACTTTTGCTGACAACCAAATAGCAATTTACTGATAACCACTCATTAACATTGAGGGTGCTATGGCTGTTGTTTTTCCATATTTGGGTGCTTGTATTGATGTTTGATCTTATTGCAGTTGATTGTTTGGCTTATTTTGGGTTGGATAGGGGGATGTATTACTTAAAAAGTTAAAATATTTTTACTTAATTCATATTCTTCAAAAGCGTTTAACATTTATAGTAATAGTTATAAATATTATTAGGTTCTAATATGCTTATATTGGATTCACTGTTACTCTATCTGTTGAATATATTAATTTCTTTATTAAATACGTCGTTATATTAACCCTGCCTTAACGCCTTCATCTTTATGCTTGCTTCAGAAAATTTCAGGAGACAGGCTTAATGACTTTGCCAAGTGAATTTAGGATCTCACTTGTTTCACTCATGATACTGGGTATTACCGGCTGTAGTACCTCGGGCGGTGTGAACTTCCAACAAACTGCACAGGACTCACGTGCCGAACACCAAGCATGGAGTTATCAGCAAACTGATGCCTCTCAGGCGAGTCAGCTTACCGATTTAGTAGCCATACCGACGCTGACACAATTAGTTGATGATGCGTTGGCCCAGAACCCCAGCCTTCAGCAAACTGCATTGGCACTCCAAATTGCCTATGCCCAGGAAAAACTTGCCGTTGGTGATCAATTGCCGGCGCTGAGTGCCGGGTTCAGTGGAAAACGAGAAGAAGATAAGGACACGAGTTACAGCACAGATCTGACGGTGAGCTGGGAGCTGGATTTGTGGCAGAAGATCAGCGATGGCGTCGGGGCTGCCCAGATGGATGTAGCCAGTTCACAGGCTAACTTTCAGGCTGCACAGGATGCCCTGGCGGCGAATATTATGCGCGCCTGGTTACAGATTAATCTCAGGCAGCAATTGCTGAGCATCGAAACTCAGCGTCTGGTGGTTCTGGAAAACAATGAAACCTTTATTTTGGAGCGTTACCGTGTGGGGCTTGGGCAGCTGGAGGAGCTTGATAATGCCCGTAGCAGCAGTGCACAGACAAGGGCGATACTGGCAGATTATAAAGAGCAGCTTGCCAAGGAATACCGTGCACTAAATCAGTTGTTGGGCAGGGATCCATCTTCCTCGGCCCCTTATATAGAGCAGCATTTTCCGGAAGTACTCGAGCCACTTGCGTCACTTCCCGAGCAAGATCTAGGGCGGCGACCAGATTTGCAGGCTGCCTATTACACCATTCTCGCTGAGCAATACCGAACTTCTGTTGCCTATAAAGCGCTGCTCCCGTCGATCAGTTTATCGGCTTCGCTGACAGATATCGGTTCCAGCCCGAGTGATGCCTTACTGACAAGTCCTGCCTGGAGCCTGCTAGGGCAACTGACAGCTCCGTTGTTTCAGGGGGGCAAGCTCAGAGCCCAGGTTGATATTGCCGAGCTAACAGCGGAACAAAGTTATTGGGCGTATCAGGAAACTTTGCTCAATGCTGTCACTGAAGTTGAAAACACTTTGGGTCAGGAGCAGTCACTGGAACGACAGCAGCTACATCTGAAGCAAGCACTAAGCAGCGCCTCTCGCAGTGTCACTAATTACCAAACCAAATATCGACAAGGGCTTGTCGATATTCTTGACCTGTTATCGGTACAGCAACAAACGTTTGATCTTCAATCTCAGCTGGTACAGATAACGTATAACCGACTCGTAAACCGAATTGACTTAGGCCTGGCGCTAGGGCTTGGAGTGTCATCATGAAACTAAAAATGCTTACCATTGCAGTAACACTTGCTTCTGCAGCCAGTATTGTTGCTGTTGCAGCCTTTAACGGCGAGCAGATGAGTGCCGTTACTGCTCCCGCAGTTGAAACACGCGGCCCTCAATACCCTGATGTTGCGATTGTTGAAGTTGCCCGACGTGATTACAGGGCAACGATAACGGGGCATGGCGAAGCAAAACCACGCTATGAACTTGATTTAACCACAGAGGTTAGCGGACAGGTTGAGAGCCTGGCCGATCGTTTTGAAACGGGGTTGGAGTTTGAAAAGGGCGATGCCTTAGTCAGATTGAATCAGACGGACTACCAGCAGGCTGTTGCCAGTGCAAAGGCATCTGTCGCTGATGCCAGGCTAGCGTTGCTTGAAGAACAGCGCCAGGGCCAGCAGGCCGTGAAAGAGTGGAAGCGATCCGGGCTCAAAGGCCAACCGGACTCATCCCTGGTGTTACGCGAACCGCAACTACAAGCAGCAGAAGCTAAATTGGAAAATGCCAAGCGGGAGCTGGAGAAAGCAAAGCGCGATTTGGGGAAGACCACAATCAAAGCCCCTTTCAATGCCTTAATTGTTTCCAGGGAGGTACAGCCGGGCAGCTATATTCAGGCCGGTAGCAAGGTGGCTATGCTCTACAGTACCGACAGGGTTGAAATCAGCATTCCGCTGTCCGGCAATCAGTGGGGGAATTTGCCGCCGCTAGATTCGCTCGGTAATGAACAATGGCCGGTCGAAATAACCAGTACCGAGGGGAACAAGCAATGGCAAGGTTACGTTGAACGGGTTGAGCAACACCTTGATAGTGCAAGCCGGCAGCGTTCATTGATAGTTGTGGTCGAGCAGCCGCTGCAACAAGCCAACCCTTTGTATGCAGGTACATTCGTTGAAGCGAAAGTGCAAGGCCGGGATTTATCCGAACTGTGGCAGTTACCTGCATCGGTGATCTCGCAAACAGGAGAGATTTGGCTCGTCGATGACAACCAAAGTTTGTTCAGTATCAAGGCCAAGAAACAGTTCGAAGACAGTAACTATGTCTATGTGGTTCCGCCTGACGGCACTGAGTATGCCAGAGTGGTTATTCGTCCGCTGAACAGCTACGTACAGGGTATGTATGTTCAGCCGGTTGTGGAGGGGTAAGCAATGACATCTCCTCAGGATATAGCTGCGGCCAAGCAGTCTGGCGGCATTATTGGTTGGTTTGCGATTAACTCGGTTGCGGCGAACCTGTTACTGGTTAGCATGATTGTGCTTGGTATCATGTCGCTGAATTCTATTCGCAAGGAAGCCTTTCCCAGCATGGAGCCTAACGTCATCACCGTATCGGTGAATTATGACAGCGGCGATGCCAAGCAAGCCGAAGAAGGTATTGCGATCAAAATTGAAGATGCATTGGAAACGGTGCCGGGTATTAAGCGCATCACATCGACGTCTGATGCCAACGGAAGCTCGGTACGAATCGAGAAGCTCAGTGACTACGAGCTTGAGACTTTGTTGACTGATGTCAAAACTAAAGTTGATGCCATATATAATTTTCCTGCCGATGCTGAAAATCCGGTAATTGATAAAGCGAGAATGCAGGATCATGCCCTTTGGGTTCAGCTTTACGGCGATGCCGACAGGGCAACGCTGCAGGCACTGGCCGAAAAGTTAAAGGCTGATCTTCTGGCGCAGTCATCGATCCGGGATTTGGAAATCAAAGGTAAGTCTGAGCCGATCATTTCTGTCGAAGTGGATGAAGGGCAGCTTCAGGCCTATGGTCTGTCTCTGTCGGATATTGCAACAGCGATCAATGCCGAATCATCTACTATCTTGACGACAAGCCTGCGCAACGGTGAGAAGGTGGTACGGCTTAAAGCGGCAGAACAAGCATACCAGGCAGCTGAATTTGCACGTATTCCGTTAGTCACGACTGCGCAAGGGACCATTATTACCCTTGGTGATGTTGCTAGTGTCACCGAGGCATTCGAAGATGATCCGTTTACTTTGTCTCGTTATCAGCAAACAAACGGAATGGGTATTGAGATCGTCATGGATGAGTATGGCGATGTTACCCAAATTGTCGAGCAGGCTAAACAAGTGGTCGAAAACTGGCATCAGCGTGGTTTGTTGCCTGCGAACGTCGAGTTGGTCACTTGGTACGACAAAAGTACTTTAATAAAAGATCGACTGTCACTGCTGACCAGTAACGCTCTGACAGGTATCGCATTGGTGTTTATTGTTCTGGCCCTGTTTCTTAATCTGCGCGTGGCCTTCTGGGTAGCAGCTGGTCTGCCGTTTGTCTTTTTCGGTACCTTGTTTTTTATGGGCGACAGCTTTACCGGATTGACGATAAATGAAATGACCACATTCGGTTTCATTATGGCGCTGGGGATAGTGGTCGATGACGCAGTCGTTGTTGGAGAGAGTGTATATGCTACCCGGCGCCAGGATGGGGATACCCTTGCCAATACCATAAAAGGCACGCTAAAGGTCGCCGTGCCTACACTGTTCGGGGTGTTGACAACTGTCGCAGCATTTATGTCTTTGTCGAATGTCACAGGTGATTTAGGGCAGATTTATGCCCAGTTCGGTACTGTAGTTACCATTTGCTTGTTGTTGTCGGTAGTTGAATCCAAGCTGATCCTGCCATCGCATCTGGCGCACCTCAATACTCACCGCCAGATCCCACAAGGTATTAAAGGCTGGTGGGCACGTATCCAGCATGGTGCCGATAGTGGGCTGATGTGGTTCAACCGACGTATTTATTGTCCCGTGATTGAATGGGCATTGAATTTCCGTTATGCCGTCATTTTGGCCTTTATTGCCCTCATGGTGCTGGTAGCGGGAATGCCTATGACTGGAAGTGTTCGTGTGGCATTTTTCCCGGACATACCGGGTGACGTCGTCACGGCCGATCTGTCAATGCAGAATGATGCGAGTTTCGGACAGACGAATCGAAATCTATTGAAGCTTGAGCAAGCAGCTCTTCAGGCAGACCGTAACCTCATTGCCCGAAAAGCAAATGGCAACCCGACTGCTAATTCATCAGATACTGGCCTGCTTGCCAAAAGTGGAATAACAAGTTTGCAGATTATTGCCGAAGACGATAGCTCGGGTAAATTGCAAGTTGAGCTAACATCTGACGGGCTGTATACCTCGACAGAGTTCGAACAGGAATGGGAGCGACTTAGCGGATCGCCGGAAGGGGTTAAGAAGCTGAAGTTTTTGTCCAGCTTTGAAATGGTTGATAACTTCAAGGTGGAGCTTAAAGCGTGGGATGATGCAACTGTCCGCCAGGCCGGGCTGAAGTTTAAAGACCTGCTGGCGCAGACTCCGGGCGTGAGTGGTATCGATGACAACCTGAATCCGGGCCTGCCGCAGATCCGGTTTGAACTCACGGAGCAGGGCAGAACATTGGGGATGGATACGGCTAATTTGTCACAACAGGTATTGCAGTCCTTTGGTGGTGAAATTGTTCAGCGTTATCAACGTAACAAAGACGAAGTTAAAGTTCGAGTTCGATACCCTGAGCAAAAACGTCAGAATATGGCCGACATAATGCAGTCTCGGGTGCGTACCCCGGATGGCACAGTGGTTCCGTTAAGCACAGTTGCCAATGTTGTTTCAGAGTACCAGCAAGATGAAATTACCCGCATTGATAGCTTGAGGGCTATCTATATCACGGCTGTTGTCGATAAGGCGATTGTTGCTCCCAACGAGTTGGTGGCTCGATTGCAGCAAGACATAGTACCTGAATTGCAGCGACAGTATCCGGACTTGAGTGTGCATTTTGCCGGAGAGGCCGAGCAGCAGCAGGAAGCGACCAGTTCGATGGGCAATATGTTTATTGTTGCGTTGCTGGCGATTTATGTCCTGCTGGCTGTACCGTTGAAGTCCTATATTCAGCCGTTGCTGATCATGACAGCGATTCCTTTCGGTATTGTTGGGGCAATACTGGGTCACTGGTGGAATGACTTGACCATTAGTATCTTGTCGCTTAACGGTATTTTGGCGTTGAGCGGGGTCGTGGTTAATGACAGTTTGCTATTGGTTTCACGTTTCAACGAATTGAGGGAAGATGCCAGTATTCCTGTTAAGCAAGCAATTAAAGAGGCCTGCTCCGGGCGTTTGCGAGCTGTTTTACTAACCTCTGTGACGACTTTTGCCGGATTAACCCCACTGTTGGGAGAAACCTCGATGCAAGCTCAGTTCCTGATCCCGGCGGCAGCGTCATTGGGCTATGGTATTTTGTTCGCGACCTTGATCACTCTGATCCTGATCCCGGCTTTGTTATTGATTCAATGTGAAATCAAGTCGTTACTCGCTAAACTGGTCAATATGACAAAGCAAGAAAACAAGGTTGCTGAAGTATGCTAAACCTGCTGCTGGTAGAAGATGATCTGGATTTGGCAACAGCTGTTGTCGATTACCTGGAACTCGAATCCATTCAGTGTGACCACGCCGTTAACGGCGTGGTTGGTTTGAACCTGATCAATAAGAACTCGTATCAGGCGATCATCTTGGACTTGAACCTGCCCCGAATGGATGGATTAACGGTGTGCAGGCAAATGCGCGAGCTGGGTAATGACACGCCTGTTTTGATGTTGACGGCACGAGACAGCCTGGATGATAAGCTGGTCGGTTTTGATTCCGGTGCTGATGATTATTTGGTTAAGCCTTTTGCGATGGAAGAACTAATTGCCAGAGTCAAGGTGTTGTCACGTCGCCGCAGCGGGCAGTTAAACAAGCTCACTGTCGAGGATCTCGAGCTAGATTTAAGTCAGAAGATGGCTTATCGAAACAAGCAGTTGCTCAAGTTATCACCGACTGCAATTAAGATCCTCGAGGTGCTTATGCGTGAGAGTCCCAGCCCTGTCTCGAGGGAGGTGTTGATGCAGCGTGTTTGGGGAGATGAGCAGCCAGACAGCAACAGTTTGAAAGTGCATGTGTTCAATATCAGAAAGCAACTGGATCAGGCTGGTGGACCATCCCTGATCCATACCATGACTAGTTTTGGGTTTGTCTTGAGGAGAGCAGATGAAAATCAGACTTAGCCTCCGGCTGTACTTTCTGGCTGCGATGCTATTGCTTGGTGTTTCATTGGTGACGGTGTTTTCCGGGTTGACCGCCAGCTACTTCATTAAAGGTATGGACAAGGCTATGCGTTTCGCTGCGATTGATACCGCTGAAGCAGAAGGAGTTCGACAAGGTCTGCCGAAGCTAGTGATTGGTTTTAATGTTGCCAGTGATTGGCAAGATGTTCCTGAAGATATCCGACAACATATACCAACCCCGCCAACTGAACTTTATGTGCTGGAAAAGCATATTAAAGGCCCATTATTCTACGGCCCGCCCGAGGCGGGTTATTTTGTAATGTTAGTGATCAATAGCCGGGGAGAACGACGTTTCGTCTCACGTTCTTTTGTTGGCGCGCCACCTGATTTCGTAATCGAGGAAGATTTCTCCCATTTCCTTTGGATTCTAATTTTTTGTATAACAGGAATTGTGACTTTTTCCGTGGTATTGATTTTAATGATGCGCTCGGTGGCATCACCGGTGGAGAGACTACGTGACTGGGCAAAATCATTAAGTGCCGATAGCCTGAAACATCCAGCTCCGGATTTTCGCTATAACGAATTGAATACATTGGCAACGCTAATCAAAAATAGCCTGAATTCGGTCCAGGATGGTCTTGAGCGGGAGCAGGTTTTCTTACGACATGCCAGTCATGAGTTAAGAACACCAATTGCCGTTATTCGTACCAATACAGAGCTGCTAAAAAAACTCGGAACAAGTAATCCAGAAAAGTCTCAGGCTATAGTTGAGCGTATTGAACGAGCCAGTTTGACGATGGGGCATTTGACCGACACCTTGTTATGGATGAGTCGGGAAAGCGATTCATCGTTGCCGACTGAGCAGGTTGATTTGGGCGCTTTGATAGAAGAGTTGATTGATGAGCTACATTACTTACTTCAGGGTAAAAATGTCGCAATTGAGGTAGAAACCTCGCCACACTCGGTATTGCTTCCCGTGATCGGGTGTCGAATCGTGCTTACGAACTTGATAAGAAATGCGTTTCAACATACTCATCATGGCAGGGTAGTCATAACTCAGGTTGAAAACTCGGTGCTTATCATGAATACCAATAGCGATAGCCAGTCAGGCGAAACGGGTGATCTCGGTTTTGGTTTAGGATTGGAGCTTACAGATAAGTTGGTAAAACGCTTTGGATGGCACTACGAACATCGTATAGAGGCGACAGGTCACGTGGTTAGAGTAAGGTTTTAAATTGCTGTTATCACGCTAGACAAGTGTCTAGCGTGATCATTACTTATGTAGATAGTATTAGGGCTTTATAAAGTGTATTTCTTTCCGCAACTCGGGCAGATAAAGCTTACTTTGATGGTTGTAAATTTATCTAGAAATGAACGTTTGACGCGGTGAATTATTTTCTTGCTTTGACATGCCTTGCATTCACTACACAACATACGAAAGAGCCTCATTTAGTTGAATGTGACCTGAGTGTTGTTGGTTTCCTGGTGTGATTTCGTTTGATGAGGTTATTATCGCCGCTGCAGTAAATGATTTTTTCATAAATAGAATGAGCTTTATTTTTATCGTGAATGGATTATATTTCTAATATTTGTGATTTTTATCGTGTAAATAACTATTTTTCAGGATGATATCAGTGATAAGTTTTAAATGCAGTTCTTTTTATGGTGTATTGTTTAG
Source organism: Photobacterium alginatilyticum (assembly GCF_009910675.1). Classification (GTDB taxonomy): domain Bacteria; phylum Pseudomonadota; class Gammaproteobacteria; order Enterobacterales; family Vibrionaceae; genus Photobacterium; species Photobacterium alginatilyticum. The sequence continues at coordinate 124,437 of NZ_RSEJ01000010.1, forward strand.
CCCCAAAAGAACCTTTCATTGATTAGCTCTTTTATCTGGTGGCAAGGGGAAATCTTCAAGTCTACCTAAGTACAGAAATCACAACCCAATAACGCAATTGATAATTATTTGCATTTGTTATTATTTTTCATTTAAATATGCCTTTATGTTTAAGGTGGGTGTGAAAATGAAACTCGAACAATGTTGGCAGCACTATACAAAGGCGGAAGAGCTGATCCAGCAGGGGCACTGGCCCGAGGCGTATTATTTGTATAACGATGTGTTGTCGCATTTGCCGAATTATATTCATCACGCTGTAAGCTGCCCAAATACCAGACCCTGCCAGTTTGCCTGTATGCTTGATGGCTATCGAAATGCTTGCATTAACCAGTCCGAAATACTGAATCATCTGGGAAGGAAAGATGAAGCATTCACCCTGCTTTCAGACACCTATAATTTCTTTCAATTCCTAACGTTAGAATCTTGCGCAATCGTGCAATCCTTAGAATCAGTGTTGCATAACCATAGTGAAAACCTGTTTCGTCATATCAGTGCTTTCTGTGCCGCACAGAGAAACTCGGATTGGATGCAGGAGCTGGCTAATATTCAGCGATCACATCACCACTTTCATCAATTGCAGTACTCAGCGTTTGTCACGCAATCTAGCAGGCTTAACTAATCTATATCGAATTGTCGTATAGCTGATCACCGTAATTTGATAAGACAGAAATTAAATGCTAGATACGCTACTCTAATATAATGATTTAAATCGTATTTCTGATTTTCAGAAAGAATGCTGCTGACTGTTGAGGAACGACAAATGAGAGCACCAAGTTGGGATCTTGCCATTGCCTATGAAAGTTTATCTGATCCTAAAATCTCCCAAGATATGAAAATTGCCAAGGAAAAAGTCGCGGATTTTGCTGCCTTGGATCCTACTGATCTTGGTGATTTGATGAAGGCAATCGCCCTGAGCGATCAGCTCACCATTATAGTGAGAACCTTATCTAGCTACGCAAACTGCCTGTCTTCGGTTGATGCTTCAGACGACGGAGCGAAAAAGTTAGCTGGCAGCGTCGACAAACTATTTTCAGAGTTTGAGCAAGCGTTCAATCCGTTCATCCAGGCCTTGATCCATTTAAATGATGATGAGTTCAATACAGTTCTTGCCGGTAATGCCGAGCTGGGCGAACTGGAAGCCTACCGTTTCAAGCTGGAACGGGAGAGATTGAAACGAAACCGCCTCCTCTCTGTTGCTGAAGAGCAGTTACTTTCGGCAATGAATGTCGATGGCAGAAATGCTTGGGGCCGGCTCTATGACAACCTGACCGGGAGTCTTTCCGTGACCTTAAAGCTGAAGGACGGTAGCGAGGAGACTATGGGGCTTTCTCAGGCGGCAAGTATTCTCTATGGGCCCGACAGTGAGCGTCGTGAGCCGGCATGGAAAGCTATCTCAGAGGTAATGTGTTTCCATGAGCAAAGTTTTGCAGCGATTTTGAATGGGCTAGCTGGTGGCAGGCTGACTGAGTACGAAAAACGGAGTCATACCGAGCAGGTGCATTTTTTGGATTCCAGTCTTCATAGTAGCCGTATTGAGAAGGAAACCTTGGAGGCAATGTTCAAGGTAGCCAGAGACAACCAGGCAGTAGGGCGAAAAGCGGGTTTACAGATGGCTAAGCTGTTTGGGACAGAGAAACTTAAACCCTGGGATGAGCTGGCCTCGATGCCGGCTATTAAGGGAGGGAAGAGCGAAAGTTATAGCTTTGAGCAGGGGATCTCGATTATCCGCGAGGCGTTTGCAGGTGTCGATCCGGAAATGGCAGACTTTGTCGATATGATGGTTGAAAGGCAGTTGATTGATGCCGCTCCTCAGCCAACGAAACGCCTGGGTGCCTATTGTACCAAGTTCGTGAACACCAGAACTCCTTTGGTATTTATGACCTGGGGCGGCAGTATGTCCGATGTGCTTACGCTGGCCCACGAACTTGGTCATGCATTCCATAACTGGGTAATGCGGGATATGCCTGTAGTACGTAGTGAGTATCCGATGACACTGGCTGAGACGGCGTCAATTTTTGCCGAGAATATCGTTCGTGATGCGCTGTTGGAGAACGCAGAGAGTGATCGGGATAAATTGATGATGCTATGGGAAGAAGCTCAGGCCACATTGGCTCTGATGATCAATATTCCTGTTCGATTTGAGTTTGAGCAAGCCTTTTACGAGCAGCGTGAGCAGGGTGAATTTACCCCGGCACAATTTAGGGAGCTGATGGCCGGTACATGGCGAGAGTGGTATGGCGAGGCGATGGACGAAACGAATGATATGTTCTGGGCCAGCAAGCTGCACTTCAGCATTCCGGAGCTCAGCTTCTATAACTACCCCTATTTGTTTGGTTACCTGTTCAGCAAGGGTGTTTATGCCCAACGAGCAGTAAAGGGTGAGCAATTTTATGCTGACTATAAAGCCTTGCTGCGGGATACCGGCTCGATGACCGCTGAAGAGGTGGTGCAGAAACACCTGGGAATGGATATCCGCCAGCCTGAGTTTTGGCAGCAGAGCGTCGATATGATCTCGGCGCAGATTGATGCATTTGAACAACTTATTGAGACTGGCCGCCAGTAGGCAAACTATCCCTTGAGTACAAGTAGTCGTAACAAAAAGCGGTTTAGCGTAACGCTAAACCGCTTGAGTTATTATGAACCAGCGATTGCTGTTTTTGCCTTCACCCGCAAATTAGAAGCTATAGCGAGCACCCAGCTGGTAGCTCATTTCTTTTAGATCATCAAAGGCACGGTGCTGAAGGTTGGCTTCGATGCTCATGTGATCAGATACCTTGAAGTTGTTGCCAAGGCGAAGCTCATACAGGGTGTCGTCGTAGTCTGCTAGACGCATTGCTGGTTCTACAGTCCACTTATCCATTAGCTGGTAACGAGCACCAATTTCACCTGTCAGACCAGAGTCGTCGCCTCTTACTGTTGCGCTTGCGCCAGAGAAGCCAAATACATGCACATCCAACTCAATTTCTGAGCGAGAGTAACCAGCCAGACCATATACCGTCAGGTCGCTGTTGATTGGGTGGAAGTAACCCAGACCAAGCAAACCGTGAGAGATAGTCAGATCATCTTTAGCTGTCGCGTCACCACGGGTTTCCAGGAAGAAGTTATCAGTAAAGTTCCAGCTACCGCGAAGGTACATACCTGCAGTGTTGTCTGTCAGAGAGGCATTCTGGTTCCATACCGACACAGAAGAAGGCAGGTCGTGGTTGTACGAGTTTAGCTGCAGGCCGCCTGAAATGTAGTTGAAGTTTTGAGTTAGGTTGTGGCTCGCAGCGTCAGTTGATTCCGCTTGCACAGAAAAAGTGGTAGCCAAAATAGCAGCAAGGGGAAGTAGTGCGAATTTTTTCATTATCTAAACCTAATAAAGTTGCTATACATCGACAAGAAAACTGTTTTCGTTGTCGACTTCAGAAGATGAGCGGATAGTACGCCCATTAAAAACGCTGTGCAATAATTATTTGTACGATGTTTTTTATTTTTTGACTGTTTGGTCGATTATTGGGCGAATTGGCTAACAGGGATCACATTTATCCTTGATAGTCACATGGTTTCTATTCAATCAGTAACGCGAAGTCTTTATGATAGGCGAGTGTATACCCAAGCTACCTCAAGATGCTCGTTTCAGCGAGAATTACTTGGCTTGTAGGCTAGGCACCGATTTGAAAATCTAGTGGCTCTAAATTAATAATCGGTAACAACGCATAGAAGCCAAGTAAACACGCCCTTTGGGAGTGAGCCAGCGAACCCATTTCTGTGTCAAATAACGTTGAAAGGGAAAAGCCATTCCTACCGTTATTTTCCTTGAATTGAGCTCGCTGGTCTCACTCTGAATCCTGCATCTTGAGGTAGTTTGGGTATACTCACTGAATAGGACAAGGAATGCCATGAAGAATACGTTTGACCACGCTCTGCCGAATGCAGAAGGCTATTTTGGTGAATATGGCGGTAGTTTCATTCCTGAAGAACTACAAGAAATAATGAACCAAATTGCAGCCGCTTATGATGAATGCCGCAAGGATCTGGCTTTTCAGGATGAGCTCGCTCGTTTGTATAAGCATTTTGTCGGTCGCCCAAGCCCGATATTTCATGCTGAAAACTTATCCGCCAAATATGGCGCGCCTATTTATCTTAAACGAGAAGATCTTAACCATACCGGTGCCCACAAAATTAACCACTGTTTGGGTGAAGCGCTTGTTGCTAAGAAAATGGGCAAGAAGAAACTGATTGCAGAAACAGGTGCAGGCCAGCATGGTGTGGCCTTGGCGACGGCAGCGGCATTGGTTGGTCTGGAGTGCGATATCTACATGGGAGAGGTGGACATTGCCAAAGAACATCCGAATGTTGTACGGATGCGGATCCTTGGGGCAAATGTTATTCCAGCTACCCATGGCCGTAAGACGCTGAAAGAAGCGGTGGATGCAGCATTTGAGGCTTACCTGAAAGATCCGATTAACCAGCTATATGCGATAGGCTCAGTTGTCGGTCCTCATCCATTCCCGATGATGGTCAGGGATTTCCAATCTATTATCGGTAACGAGGCTCGCGTCCAGTTCAAGGAAATGACTGGTAACCTGCCAGAGAATCTTGTTGCCTGTGTCGGCGGCGGTTCAAATGCAATGGGTCTGTTTACTGCCTTCCTTGAAGATGCAGATGTGGCTATTCACGGTGTTGAGCCTGCCGGACGTTCGCTGACCGAAGTCGGTGAGCATGCCGCAACGCTTACTCTGGGAGAGCCAGGTGTGATGCATGGCTTTAAGTCATATATGTTGAAAGATACCGAAGGTGAACCACAGGAAGTGTACTCGGTGGCCAGTGGCCTGGATTACCCGTCTGTCGGGCCGCAGCATAGCTACCTGAAGGATACAGGTCGAGCCAAGTATGGCACGGTGAATGATCAGGAAGCTATTGATGCCTTTTTCGAACTTTCCCGTCATGAAGGCATTATTCCGGCAATTGAATCGGCCCATGCCGTGGCTTACGCGCTGAAACTGGCCAAGCAGGGTGAGAAAGGCTCAATCTTGATTAATTTGTCGGGCCGAGGTGACAAGGATATCGATTTTGTCGTTGAAAACTACGGCAAAGACTATGGCATCGAGTCGCTATTAAATACGGCCAAATAGCTCGACTTTCTATAAAGAGAAAAGCCAGACTTTGTGTCTGGCTTTTGTGTCTGTGTTGAAAGCGCTAGCTGAAGATAACGCCAAGGCTGAGCAAGATCATTACCATGGCTGTCAACACACCAAGTAGCGGGCCAATGAATTTCAGCCAGGATGAGTAGGAGACGCGGCCGATAGCCAATCCGCCCATTACTACCCCGGAAGTTGGCGTAACAAGGTTTGGCAGGCCAGAGGCGGATTGGAACGCAGTGACGACCAGTTCACGCCCAACACCGGCGAAGTCAGCAAGCGGCGCAAGGACCGGCATTGACAGAACTGCCAGGCCAGAAGAAGAGGGAACAACAAGACAGAGTACCGCTTCAACCCAATAAATGGCATTGATAAAGGCGACTTCGTGTAATCCTCCCAGCAGACCTTCGGCATAATTGAGAATAGTATGGGTAATGTTGCCGTTATCCATCACGACAACCAAACCACGAGCGATAGCAATGATAAGGGCTACACCAAGTAAATCACGGGCACCGTTTACAAAGCTGTCGGTGATCTCGACTTCTGACAGGCGGCCGACGAAACCAACAACAATACTTGAGCCGATAAATAGTGCCGATAGCTCTGCCATCCACCAGCCGGCAAGAGACACTCCCCACATCATTACCGCAAAGGTTAGGCCGAAAATCACCAGTACTGCTTTGCGTTTTCCTGTCAGTTCAGGGGCTTGCTGCTCTTTGCTATGAAGGAAATGCTTGAGGTTGTCTTCTTTTTGGTGGGCAACAATGGACTGCATCGGATCACGCTTTACTTTGTCGGCATAGCGCATGACGTAGATAACACAAGCCAGCCAACCTAACACCAGGATAACAGCACGCAGCGCAAAGCCTTCCATGAAGTTGATCTCGGCAGCGTTGGAGGCAATCACAGTTGCAAAAGGGTTGATTGTAGAGCCGAGACAGCCGATTCCCGCACCGACCATAATAATGGCGACTCCGACTATGCTGTCATAGCCAGCAGCGATCATCACAGGGATCAGCAAGGCATAAAAAGGGATCGTTTCTTCTGCCATACCGTAAACGGTGCCTCCGAGGGCAAACAGACCCATCAGGATTGGGATCATCCACTTTTCACGCCCGGCAAGGCGCTTCATGGTGCCTGCAATACCGGCATCAATCGCACCAGTTTCTGTTACTACGGCCAGAAAGCCACCGATAACCAAGACGAACAAGGCAACATCAACGGCGCGTGCCGCGTAGCTTGCCGGATCGTAGAAGCCCTGAATGGGGGCCATGAGTACATCAACGATGCCCTGTGGGTTTGCGTCGACCGTCTGGTAGGAGCCGACAAGCGGCACCATGCGACCCAGTACTTCATTGTTTTCCATCTGATACTGCCCGGCCGGGATCACCCAGGTCAGCAGCGCCATGACAACGGTAAGCAACATCAAGATTGTGTAGGCCGAGGGAAATTTTATTCTAGTCATACAGATGTCCTTTTCAGATGGGGCAAGCTGCCCCATGAACGGGTGGTAACCACCTCTAATTGATGCAAAAAGCTAAGTCTCGAACGCTAAGCAATAAATTCGAGTATTTCTTGTGGTGACAGGTTAGCCAGTCCCATCTTTTTCAGTGTCCTGCCACTGGTAAAGTAGTCGGTATCGTTATAGGCATTGTCGATGTGCAGGCAGGAAGTGATCAGCGGAGTATCGACACCCGCCAACTGACCAAGCTCATAGCAAGGCACCAGCAGGTAGGCAGCATCCTCTGTGATGTATCGGTTATTGGCCGAATTAGGTGCACTGTTTAGTTTGCCATGGGTTTCCGAGGTACGGTTTACCTCGTACACACTCTCACAGTCCATGGCGTAGAGGGCATTCATCGCCTCAAGTTCCGGGAGCAGGCTAATCCCTAATGCCTTTCCGATGGCCAGGCGTTCTTGTTCCATCACCGCAGCAGCTTTGGCTGTTGAGATTGAACAGCAATCCTTGTAGTAGTTGAACTGGCCGTCATAATTTTCTAGCAGCCCCATATTGAGCGTTGTCAAAAGCGGATGGCCACCAAAATTGATATTCTCCAGTCCGGCTTCGATAACATTATCCAACGGTTTTAGTGGCAGCGGCATAACAGGTTGCAGTGCTTTAATAGCCTCCGCTGTCTTACTGGCAGGCAGTGCTGATACTGGCAGAAACTCCTTCATGCCGAGAATGGCCAGCTCGGCAGGGCCGACAATCCGAGTCGCCCAGGGGATGGAAATCGCATCGACGAAGATGAGGTTAAGATCCTTATAGCCTTGATCGTTCTTGATCCGGTTTAGTACCAATGAGCCATAGTTACCCGGCATCAGCATAATGATCTGGCCGTCGCGTAAATGCGGCAGCATGCTGGTGAATAAAGGTTCCTGGGCAAATGAAGGAACAGGCAGGACCAGTAAATCCGAATAGAGGATGGTCTCTTCAAGATCTCGGCTTACCTTATCAATAGCCTGAAAACCTGAATAGGTGAGGGGGACATCATTAAAGCTTGCGAGCGCTTTGATACCGCCGCACTTTTCGATATCAGCCAAAGGCTGGTCAAACCCTGTTGCGCCGTACAGGCAGACATCTGCTCCCTGAAGTGTGAAATGATAGGCTGCTGTTAACCCGGCATTGCCAGAGCCGATAACAGATACACGAGGTGCCATAGTTCTTCCTTTTTGAAACGTGTTTGGGTGTTTTCAGACTAAGGAAGAACCTGCTTTTACAGCCAATGAAGAAGACGCAAACAACCATGCAAAAAAGTAATAGTTGTCATCGGGTTTGGTTTTAACTGTTTGATAGTTTGACTGTTTTCAAGGTTGTGTTTAATCATGACAGTTACTGGTTATCTGTGAGATTGCGCATCTGCATCTTCATCAAGATCCCGCATCGAGCCGATTTTGAGGTAAATATCCAGTTCATCGGCAAGGAGCAGGAATTGCTCGATAAATTGCTCGGCATGCCGATGTATTGGCTTGAGTGCCGGGTAGAGCATGTCGAACTCAAAAGGGAGACTAAATACCAGCGGGCGCATCACAACCTGGGGATGCTCACACTCCATGTGGGCCGTAAACGGGTCGGTAATCGCAATTCCTACCCCTTCACGAACCAGGACTGCGGCTGTGCTGGCCAACGATACTTCTATTTGTTCTACAGTCGATAAGTTATAGCGGCGGAGCAGGGCATCTATACGTCGTTGGATGGCATCTTTTTCATGGCGGATCAGCATTTGGTCGGCGATATCATAAATATCGATCACCGAACGCTTGGCTAACGGGCTGTCTGCGGGGATCAGGCAGACGCATTCACACTCGATTTTTTGGGCTTTTACCCCAGCCAGATGTTCGTCGACGAAGGCAAAACCGATATCGGTGGTCTGGCTTTGGATCCGGCGAACCACCTCTTCGGAACGGTAGGTTTTGAAGCCGACCTTCATTTTTGGGGCATTCTTGAGAAAGGTTGCCAGAATACGGGGAAGATAGGCGTTGGACAGCAAGGGCATAGCGGCAATATTCAGGCTACCAAAGTGACTGGATCTGATGGATTCTGCAGCGAGGTCGAGCCCGGTTACCGCATCGAAAACTTTGGCAACTTCCAGATGGAATGCCTGTCCTTCATCACTCAATACTAACCGGTTTCCCTTGCGGATAAACAAGTGAAAACCCAGGCGCTGTTCCAGCCCAGAAAGCAAGCGGCTGACGGCGGGTTGGCTGAGGCTGAGTCGCTCTGCTGCAGCGGTAACGGTTTGGCATTCGACAATTGCTTTGAATGCATTGAGTTGGGATAGCTTCATCGACGTTGCGCTACTCTTATTGGCTTGATTATGACTGTAAGCTACCAAATATCTTTAGTTAATACTTTTTTGGCGTGCCTCAACCGTGACAGGCAACGTAAAAAGACAAAGCCAGGTTGAGAACCTGGCTTTGTCTTGATGCGATATATTTTGTGTATGAAGGGTTTAAGAATATGCCGGGCCTTGCTACAACTGCTTGATAATGTAATCAAGTGCACCGGTAACTGCCGCGACCTGTGCGTCATTGCATTCCTGATCATTAACGAGTGGGCTATCTGGGTAGACCTCGGTTGTGGTGCCGTAAGTACAATTCGTTAAGCCGCTACATAGACCTAGCTTCTTGGTAGGGTAATTAATCACGCCTTCCTGAGTTATTGCCTCACCAATGATTTTTCCTTCCCCGTCAGGCGGGGCGATATGGGTGATTTTTTTGACTGATTCGATAATAGCCTTCTGGAACTCATCCTGAGGGTTGTCGGTATCACCGACAAGGTAAAAGCCGTCCGGAATCATATCTTTGACATACTCAATGCCGTCTCGAGCGGCGAGGGCGGGCCTGAATTCCAGTTCGTCGGTATCCGTTGTTTCGTGAAGGTCGATGTGGGCAAGAATATCGTCATTGAGAGAGGCAACTAGTTGCATTAAGCCTGCCGATTCTTCTGACGGGCTGTTCTCATAGAAAGAGCGGTTAGGATCGACAGCATTGGGATTCCAGCGGTTGATGGTTTCATATCCCCAAGGGCTGACGCAGGGCGCAACAATGATATTGAATGTATTGCTGTAGTTGTCAGCTTCCGTAGCGGCAAACTGAAGAGCGCCGTGTACACCACTGGTCTCGTAACCATGAACACCACCTGTGATCAGGACTGTTGGCTTATTGCTGTCCCAGTTTCGGGTTTTTAGCGCAAAGAGAGGGTATTTCTCGCTATCATAAGAAAGCGCACCATACTGGAGCAATTCAAAGCGTTCCCCGAGCGGGGTGAGTTTTTTAACGACTTCGTCCTGGTAAGAGCGTTTGATCGTAACTTGTTTAAGCCATACGGCCTTTTCTTTATCACTCCATTTTTGCCCTGGAGTACCTATCGGGTAGCTGTGTGAACTGCTCATTACTCTGCCTTTAGTGATCGTCGTTATCGGAAAATACAATTTAGAGAATAACAGCCTACTTCGCATAGGCAACAGTATTTTCTTTGGATATTAATAGCCCGTTTTAACCTTTATATCAAAGAGATGCTGTATAGCTGCAGGCTATTGGTTGCGGTTATATGTAAGCATGTGTGAGCCGATTTAAAGGAACCGATTATCATCAGAAAGAGAGTGCCGGGTTCGATATTTACCATTTTAAGACTGGCTCTGACCATGAAATGCAATATGGGGACATTTACAATTTCCTCCTCAGGTACAGGCAGGCTTGTGCTATTACTCCGAGCCGTTGTGAATTGTGCCTGACAAATTGCATCTTATGAAGTGAGAGGAGCTTGGTATGAAAAAGCAACATGTGGCTGTTATCGGTGCAACAGGACAAGTGGGGACACCATTAACACGAGGTCTGCTCTCGCAGGGACATGATGTCACCATCATTACCCGCAAGGCGCAAAAAGACGCTAAGCTGATGGCTTTTGAACAACAGGGTGCTTCGATTTCTATCTGTGTTGATATGCATGATGTGGATACAATGGCAGAGAGACTTCTGGGTGTTGATACTCTGGTTGCCAGTGTCCCGGGTTCAAAAACTATCATCGAGCAATCCGAGCCTGTCTGGCTGGAGGTTGCAGTGAAAGCCGGCGTGAAACGCTTTGTTCCGACTGAGTTTGGTTGTCATACTCAAGCGCTTGAAATGGGAGATGGTGAGGTGTTTGACAACAAGAAGCGCTTTCACGATTTATTGATGAGCTCAGGCATTGACTGGACGCTATTCTACAATGGCGGCATCTTTGACTATTTCTTGCCTAATTTGCGTTTTTTCCGAAAAATCACCACGTTTGGTGATCTTGAGTTGCCTATCTATACCCATGATATCGAAGACATTGGTTATCTTGCGGCACTGGCGGTAACTGATGAGCGCACTCTGAACAAGTGCGTTCAGGTTGATTACAATGCGCTTTCCCAACATGAGATGCTGGACCAGCTTAAACGAAACTGGCCTGATCATTCCTTTGAGTATGAACACTTCTCTTCAGAATATATTACGTCCATGAAAGAGAGTGCTGGTGATGAAGTGACGGCGAAAAAAGGATCGGAAACAGACAAAGAGCGCTGGGGGATCAACTACGCGATTTATGTCATTGGTAAGCTTGCTGCATTTAACGAGCAGACATTGCGTACCAGCGAACTCTATCCTGATTATGTCTGCAAACGGCCGGAAGAAGTGTTGAACGACGCTGAGTTTGTCTTCGAGGACTGATCTCTTTTGCTAATGGCGAAGAGGTAACTTCCGGGTTATCTCTTCGTGTTTGTTACAAGCTTCCTTTCAGAACAGGCCGTTTATGGACTCTTGGCTAACCCTATTACCCCCGTGTATATCAATACTCCTTGCGATGACTACCCGGCAAGTTTACGTCGCTATTTTTACCGGTATCATGGCGGGTTCAATTCTGCTTTCACAAACAGTGATTGGTGGAATCGCAGATAGCTTCAATGCGATAGCCGTCACTTTTTCATCGCCGAGCTCGGTGAAAAGCCTGATCTTTATTGTGATGATTGGTGCCATTATTAATGTGATGCAACAATCTGGCGGAGTAGAAGCACTTATTCACCAGCTCTCCAGGCAACGAGGCCCGGTAAAAACAAAAGTTAGTGCGCAGCTAGTTACTTTCGGCTTTGGGTTCTTAATGTGTCTGGAAGGTGTTGGCTCAATGATGTTGGTTGGTGTGGTTGGCAGACCCTTGTTCAAGAAGTTCGAGATCTCTAATGAAAGGCTGGCACTGGTAGCCAACTGCACTGGTGCACCTCTGGCCTGGCTTGTCCCTTTTAGTGGTGCCGGAGTGTTTCTGACCAGCCTGATTACTTCAGAAGTTGAAAGGGGAACGTTGTCTGAGCAACCGGTGAGCTATGTACTAAGCGCTTTGCCTTATCAGTTCTATACGATTGTGATATTGGCTCTAGTGCCGTTGCTGGCACTATTGAAGAAAGAGAGACTTGTTGCGAATACAGGCGAAACCGTCAACGTCGATAATGAAAATATGAACAACCGGGCTGCTGCTCATTCATCAGCGACTGCATTTTATCTGCTAGTGCCCATTGCTCTGTTAATAACACCGATTGGCTTAATAACTTACATGACGGATGATATTAGCTCGGCAGTCTATTTGAGTGGCTTTATTTCGCTTATCGGTTCAGGTGTTTATTTTCGTGCCAATAAGGTAAGCGTTGAACAATATATAGATTGGTGCCTACAAGGTATGAAAAATATGCTGCCTGCTGCGATTATTCTGGTCTTGGCTTTCTCCTTAAGCAGGGTATCTGGCGAGTTGGGAACCGGAAAATACCTGGCAAGTTTGTTCGCCGGTGAGCTGCCTCTAGGGCTTGTTCCTGTTGCAATCTTTGTGTTGTGTATACTGATTTCATTTTCAACGGGCAGTTCGGGGGCGACGGTCAGTATAATGACGCCAATAGTGATTTCACTGGCGGTGAGTACTGGTTCGTCTGTGCCGCTGTGCATTGCGGCAATGATCTCCGGGGCGGTATTTGGAGATCAAAGCTCGCCAATTTCCGACTCGGTGATTGTTGCGTCGTCGGCTGCAGACTGTCCTCCGGAAAAACACTTCGCGACACAGCTGCCCTATACGCTGGCAGTGGCCTTATTGTCACTGGCATTTTATCTGGTGGTCGGACTAAGTGCCTAATACTTTACATAGGCAGCATAGATGCTTGGTATGGTCGTTTGAGTATAGAGTATGCGATAGTGGTCGGAGAAGCTCATGACAAACAAGAAGATAATTAGAGTTGTATGAATATCCCTGAAGTAGGCTTCAACCACGCAAAAACGGCAAACCGAGAGATCGAGGTTATTGATCTGGAGGAAATATACCAGCGCACTCATGGCCTTAACCATACGCCAACCCTGCCACACCGTGTTAACTTCTATCTCCTCATTCATATTGAAGAAGGAGAGGGAAGCCATTTGATTGATTTTGTAAACTATCCTTATCAATCCGGGGCTTTTATTTCGATTCAGAAGAATCAGGTTCATGCATTTGATTTTAGCCACAGGCCCAAAGGAAAAGTGCTGTTGTTTACCCAGGCTTTTATCGATCAGGCGCTGGCTAATATGCGACTGCCTGAATTTACTCCCATCCACCTCGAACATGCTTATCAACCAGTTTTTACGCCGGACTCTGACGTGTTGAGCAGCAGCCAAAGTATTCTGGCAGAGATCGTCAAAGAGCTGAGTTATCAGAATGCGGATCCCCTCATTGCAATGTTCCTATTTTCCTCACTGTCGTTAATACTTCGCCGCGCTATGCCTGAAAGCCGCCATGATAGGTTGAGCAAAGATCAGCTAAGTAAGTTTTCCCGCTTTATTGAATTGCTGGAGAAAAGCTTTCATCGTACCCGTGATGCAACGTATTACGCAGAGCAAATACATACCACCTACAAGACACTCAATCAGATATGTAAACTGGCAACAAACCAGACAGCCAAGCAACTTATTGATGCTTACACGATTCTGGAGGCAAAACGACGCTTGGTGCTAGATGGTTTGCCAACCCAGCAACTGGCCTACGATCTGGGTTTTGAAGATGCCAGTAACTTTGTAAAGTACTTTAAAAAGCATACGTTGCTAACGCCCTCTCGCTTTCAGAAGCAGTATTCAGCCAAGTGACTTCAAATTGAACCTTCTGCGGAGTCTGGTTTACCTTGTGTTTTGAAGCTGTTTTTGGATTCGGTATAGAAGTTCGATATTGACCATTTTTCAGCGGGTACTGACCGTGTGCCCCTTCCTTGTTTTCATTACTATTTCCTCATTCCAACAAGAGGTGAACAAAATGAAAAAAGGTCTATCTGCCGTACTGGTTACCGCAGCCATCCTATGTAGTGCCTGTACCAGTCAGATTTCAGCTGAAGAGGCGGAAATGAAACTTTCAAATAAAGACAAAGCTGTTGCGCTGCTTAATAGTATCGAAACGGGGGATCACCAAGCTATTAGCTATGTGAATTCTGATAATTACACCCAGCATAATCTTGCGGTAGGTGATGGACTGGCTGGGTTTGGTGCTGTACTCCAGGCGCTTCCTAAAGGCAGCGCAAAGGTTGATGTTAAACGCGCCTTCCTGGATGGTGATTACGTCTTTACGCATGCCGACTATAACTTCTTCGGCCCTAAAGTCGGTTTTGATGTGTTTAGGTTTGAAGACGGCCTGATTGTTGAGCACTGGGATAACCTGGCTGAGAAAACTCAACCAAACCCAAGCGGCAGAACGCAGCTTGACGGCCAGACACAAGTAACGGATCTCGAAAAGACCGAGCAGAATAAAGTGCTGGTGGAAGACTTTGTTAGTACGATCTTAATGAAGGGCGACTATTCTCAGCTCGGACGCTTTATTGATAGCGGTGAGCAAGATTATCTGCAGCATAACTCGGTGATAGCCGATGGCCTGAGTGGCTTGGGGCAGGCACTGGAGCAGATGGCAGCACAAGGTATCAAGATGGTGTATGACAAGAATCACCTGGTGCTAGGAGAGGGCAACTTTGTCCTGAGCATCAGCGAAGGCAGCCTGGGTGGTGAACATGTTTCTTACTACGATTTGTTCCGCATCGATGAAGGTAAGATCGTCGAACACTGGGATACGATCGAATCTATTCCGGCCAAAGATCAGTGGAAGAACAATAACGGCAAGTTTGGGTTTACTGCGCAATAACAGTAACTGGAACGTAAAGCGGCTACCTTTTTCAAGGTAGCCGCTGTTGAGGTAATGCTAGAGCCGAGTTGAAAATCTAGCTTGTCTTGAACTGACCTACCAGCTGTTTAAGCTCGGTACCTGCATGGTTCAGCTCGCTGACTACTTGCTCTGAGCTGCTGCTCGAATGGATAAGGTCAGTAACGATATCTTGAATGGCTACCATATTGCGGTTGATTTCGTCGGTCACTGAGCTCTGCTCGGTAGCTGCTGTTGCTATCTGGCTGGTCATGTCATTAATCGCTTCAACTGCACCGGTAACGGATGACAGGCTTTCGGTGATAGAGTTTGCTGCACCTACCGCTTCGGTACATGTTGACTGGCTGTTGCTCATTGATGATACGGCCTGAGAAACCAGGGCATGAAGCTCATCAAGCATCTCTTTGATTTCCTGGGTACTCGACTGGGTACGGCTTGCCAGTCCGCGAACTTCGTCGGCAACAACGGCGAAGCCTCGTCCTTGTTCACCTGCACGTGCTGCCTCAATGGCGGCGTTTAGTGCCAGTAGGTTAGTCTGCTCGGCAATTTCACCGATGACTTTCAGAACGTTATCAATCTTTTGTGATTGCTGGTTCAGAGAGTGGATGTGCTGGGCGGCCTGATCGACTTCGTCGACGAGCGCGCTGATGGAAACAACAGAAGTATCGACACGTTGCTGGGCAACATGGGAATCTTCGCTGGCATTGCTGGTGGCATTCGATACTTCGTTGGCATTCATTGCCACTTCGCTTGCTGCCGAGCTCATTTCAGTGACCGCTGTGACGATTTGCTCTGTTTCGTTGTTGTGCTCTTGAAGCTGCTGCGTCAGACGAATAGTCTGATCATGGATATTGTTGGCAGCGCCGCTAACGTTATCTGTTACATCAGAAACCTGGGTAATGATCCCTTGCAGCTTGGCTACAAAGCGGTTAAAGGCATTACCGAGTTCGGCAATTTCGTCATGGCCCTGAACTTCCAGACGGCGTGTCAAATCACCCTCACCATCGGCGATCTCGTTGAGTGTCTTGGCCATATTCTGAACCGGGCGGGTCATACGGTTGGCAATGAACAGAATACAAAGCACACTCAGCGCACCAAGCACTAGCGAGCTGATTAAGACAAGTTCAAAGCGCTCGGCCATGCTTGCAGAAGCCTGGGTATGGTAGGCTTCGACCTGGGTGTCGATATCATCAATATAAAGACCGGTACCGATGAACCACTGTCCGTTATTAACCGCTGTCGAGTAGCTTAACTTCGGCTGTGGCTGGCCGCCGCTGCTTTTCGGGTAGCTATAGGCAACAAACCCACCGCCACTCTGAGCGGCTTTGATCAATCCCTTGATGTAGGCAACACCGTTAACATCAGTGTTGTTTAGTCGGTTTTGGTTGTGATTGGCAGGAGCGGTCGCATGCGCTACGTTGGTGCCTTTCATATCATAAATGAAAAAGTAACCAGAGCGGTCATTGGCAAAACGAAGGGGAGTAAGCAGGGCACGGACTTTCTCTAGTGCAACGCTAGAGTTGGTGTTGTCGGCAAGAACGCCGTCAACAGCGTGCTGGGCGATGGTTGTCGCATCTTTTAGCTGGCTTTTGCGTTCGAGGATAAGACGTTCTTTGTAAAGGGTAACCTCTTCATCTACAGCTTTATTCTCAAGTGTCACGATGATCCCAATCGCAACACTCATTATGATGAAAACCGGTAATATGCTTAGCAGCAATAGTTTGCTTTTTAACTGTAATTTATTCATAGCGACTCGGACTCTTCTACATTCATAATTATAATTTTGGGGGGTTATGAACTTCCCAATAAAGTATGTCGGCCTTGACGTTTAATTCTTTACAGGATGTTGTGTTATTTATACAGCTGTCAGTAAAAAAATGGGCTACAGCTCACAAATGAAGCGCTATTTTGCTTCCACAGGCAAAGAAAGGCAGGCAAAGATCCGAGTCTGTTCGCTTTATGCGCAAAAGTGATTTGATTGTTATAAATATGCAAGGGGTATAACAGTTATTCCGTGTAAGATTTGTTACGCTTCCTTGGTATTCTTTTCGATTATCAATTCAGCAGTCATGCTGTCAGCTATCTTCTTAGCGATCTTATAGTAACAAGTGGCCAGGAGGCCACTTTCTGCATCAGGAGGGATGTTCGATGCTAGTAATTCGTCCGATTACTGAGGCCGATTTTCCGGCGCTTATGCGTTGTGCGGAAGAGTCAGGCCATGGGTTCACCTCGCTTCCGGTAAATGAAGAGTTGCTCCGGGGCAAAATTGAACACTCACTAGAGAGCTTTTCTAAAGAGGTGATCTCGCCGGGGATTGAAGGTTACCTGATGGTAGCCGAAGACACTGATACCGGAGAAGTTGTTGGCACCACAGGTATCGAGGCCGCAGTCGGGCTTGACGTACCTTTTTACAGTTACCATATAAGCAAAGTGGTGCATTCTTCACGCAAGTTGGGAGTGCATAATATTGTCGAGCTGTTAACCTTCGGCAATAACTACACGGGATGCAGTGAAATATGTACCTTGTTTTTACGCCCTCAGTGGCGCGAAGGGCTCAACGGTCGTCTGTTATCTAAGTGCCGGTTTTTAATGATGGGTGAGCACCCGCAGCGTTTTTCTAAAACCGTGTTTGCCGAAATGCGTGGTGTATCCGACGAAGAGGGGCACTCTCCTTTCTGGGAGTGGCTGAGAGATCATTTCTTTTCCATTGAGTTTACCCATGCGGATTATTTGGTCGGGGTGGGTCAAAAAGGGTTTATTGCCGATCTTATGCCTAAATTGCCGATTTATGTCAGTTTACTCAGTGACGAGGCGCAGGAGGTAATAGGTCAGGTTCACGAAAAAACACGCCCGGCGTTGCGTTTGTTGGAGAAAGAAGGATTTACTAACCGTGGTTATGCGGCGATTTTTGATGCCGGGCCCACAGTAGAATGCGATATGGTAAATATACGTTCTGTCTACCAGGCCTTTCATTGTAATGTCGAAATAAGTAAACATAGCAGCCAGTCAGATTATTTGGTCAGTAATACTGAGTTTCAGCATTTCAGGGCTGTTGCAGGCAAGGTCGATGTGAACAGGACACTTGCTAAAGCGCGAATTTCACCTGAAATGGCAGATGCCCTGCAGGTGAATGACGGTGACAGGATCCGCTTGCTCGCACAGTAGTAGAACTGGATGTCTGATAAATGACAGTTCTCTTACTAATTGAAAGCACTTAAGGACAAAACCTTAAGTGCTTTTTTTCCAGAGGAGATAACAATAATTATATATACCCAAGTAATTCTCGCTGAAACGAGCATCGAGAGGCTGCTTGGGTATATATCATGGCTATGAGCAGATTTAATCTGAAAATTGTAACGGTTATTACGGAACTTTCGTCAGATAGAGCACAAATTTAATAGTTCCTCTTGGCTAAATCAATATCACTGACTTTAATTATTAGGTAATGGTATCTTATTTAAAATAATTCCACCAAGTTAAATTTGGCGCTCTAATAACTCAGTAAGAATTGAGCATTAATTTATAAAATGGATTATAAGTCTTAGAGAATTATCAAGGCAGTTAGAAAAACAAACTTAAAAACATCATTGTTATGGTTAGCTGGTGAACATTAATTCAATTTTCACTCCGAACCAGGTTAATCACTAAATATTAATATCTACAGAGAGAACTAAAATGGTCAAAAATACTGTAGTACTCGGCTCAATATTATTGCTCACAGCATGTAATGGTTCTGATTCAGGCGATACAGCTACAAATTCTACTATTACCTTGTCATTAGTTCCTTCTGAAGCGGTAGTAGTATCACCGTTTGATGTGACTCAAGATGATGCCAATCCTAAATCTACTACCCAGATGTTAAAGCGAGTCAGCGCGGTATCAACCAAAGCTTCACCTACTTACTCTTGGGCAACAGCACGTATTGATGCAATTTTAAATGGCTCGACTCCGTTAAGAAATACTTTTACTGCCAACCTTTTCTATCGCCAGGGTACTAATGCAGCATGTTATGGACCAAATCTCCTATATCAAGACCATCCTGATGGAGCCGGCGGTAGTGGTGAGCTTCCTGGTGGTGATTTACTCATGTGGTTAGAGGAAGATACTACTGGTCACGCCTGTGCTGCAGCTCAAATGAACTCGCGCCTTGCTGGAACGAGAGATCAGTCGATGGGGGCCTTAATGGTGATTGCCAGCATGGTCGCTACCGCGAATGCCAATAGTATCGCATTGCCCGCAGCGGGAGCGAGTATTACATTAACATCAGAAATGAACGCGTTATCTGTTCTCAATGTAACTTTTAACAGCGTGACACTTAGCCAAACATCAACGAATGAGTGGAGTTATGAAGTTGATCTCACTTATACACGTAGTGGTGTAGCCGATAACATTATCATTGGTTTAGAGCACACTAGCAGTGGCACCAGGAATCAATACAGTGGAGTGCTATTTTACAGAGTTGATGGTGATCAAAGTGATTTCCCCGGAGGGAATTGTACTTCATCAGATCGTACCCTTAATGGTTCATTACGCTATGACCGTAATAGCTTGACTGATATGAGTATACAAAGCCGAACCGGGATTTTTTGCGGTAGCGGTGTTAATGGGTTAACCAGTGGAGCAGGCGATGACACCGATAATATGGTCGATGCCTCACTGTATTACGATGCTGGTAGTGCACCGAATGGGTGGAGCGAAAACTTCAATATTTTTGTCGCTAACTTTGACCCGTCACAACTGTCTGGTCAATACGCCTATGTATGGCAAGCAGGTGCAGGAGATAGCCACAGTAGGGTATTTAATGTAGGGATAAATGCCCACTCACCGCTAGATGGTGAGTCATACGCAGGTTATGGGGAGCGGGTAGGCAGCAGTGTCGGTGAAGTACAAGGTCTGATTTGTAACTGGGCGGGTCCAGGTAATAGTCACTCTTTGCAAGAACTTGCTCAGCGCCAGTTTATAACTCAAGACCCAACCACTGGCTTGTTTGATGCGTCAATTGGTGCAGGTTCTGCCGATATTACCTATGCACCAACGAACAGCTGTGACTATGGTGGTAGCGGGAGTTTTATTTATGATGTAGATGCTGATGGCGATCTGAGTGATGAAACACATGCCGCTGTTACTTCTGATTTGATGCAGCCAGTGGATACTGATTTAGATGGAACCGCGACTATTGAGGAAAAAATTGCCAGTCGTGGATATACCTTACCGATAGCTCCGGGTAATTGGCCTGGTCAGTAATCGCAAAAAAGATGCTGTCAGCGAGCTACCACATTTGTGATAGCTCGCTGGTGGTTTACATTGCCCAGAGCAGAATAGCGAGCAACTGAGGGGATAATATTCGTAAACACATAACAAGCGGGTAGACCGTGGCATAGGACAGTGCCGATGCGCCACTCGTTGGGTGCAGGCCGTTGGCAAAGGCCAGAGCCGGTGGATCGGTCATCGAACCGGCCAACATGCCGCAGATTGTTAAGTAGTTAAGCTGGCCAAAGATGCGTGCAATGAAGCCGACTGTGATTAGCGGGATCGCAGTGATCAAAATGCCGTATCCCATCCAGCTTAGCCCGTCGCCATTGACGAGGGTGTCGATAAACCCGCCGCCGGATTTAAGTCCGACAACAGCCAGAAAGAGCACGATACCGATCTCTCGCAGCGCAAGGTTGGCACTTGGCGGCATAAACCAGTACATCTTGCCGATACTGCCAATTCGAGCAAGGATTAGAGCGACGATCAGCGGTCCGCCTGCCAAGCCAAGCTTGATAGCTGCCGGAAAGCCGGGCAGATAGAACGGAATTGATCCCAGCAATACCCCGAGCCCGATACCGACGAAAACAGGGAGCATCTGAACTTGCTGAAGCTTTTGGTGAGCGTTGCCCACAATACCGCTGACAGCTTCAATGGCTTCCTGTTTGCCGACCAGGTTGAGAATGTCACCAAACTGCAAGGTTGACTGGCTGGTTGGCACTAACTCGACGCCGGCACGGTTGAGACGCGACACAACGACATCGTATTTTTCTTTCAGATCCAAATCGCGGATCTTTTTGCCGAGTACGATCTCGTTGGTGACAACCAGTCGCTGAACACGCAATTCTGTGCCGCGGGTTGAGAGCGAGGCGTCAACTTCTTCCCCAATAACCAGGCGTGCTTTTTCAAGTGCAGTCTTGTCACCCACCAAGTGCAGTAAATCATTGGTTTCGATATGCGTGTTTTGTTTAGGAACATAGAGGTGGTCTTCGCGCTTGAGACGCGAGCAAACAATATCACCCTCGGTTAGTGCTGGGACATTCATCAGCATCAGCCCGTTTAGGTTGGGGTTCTTGACCGCGACGTTAATGGTGTGAAGGCTCTCTTTCTTATGGCCATTATGAATTTCAAACTCATCGGCTTCTTTGTTGACATTGACGCGAAAGGCGAGGCGGAGGGTCCACATAGTCAGCAAGATGCCGCAGATCCCGAACGGGTAAGCAACGGCGTAGCCCATACCAGTAAGATCGAGCATACCCTCCTGTGCGCCAAGCTCAGAGAGAATTTGCTGACCAGCACCTAGCGATGGCGTATTGGTGACGGCACCGGAAAAGACCCCGAGAATAACGGGCAAAGGCACATCGAACAGCTGGTGCAGTGCGATGGTCACGAGACAGCCAAGCAAGACAATCAGTGCTGCAAAGCCATTTAGTTTTAGCCCCGAGCTTCTCAAGGAAGCAAAGAACCCTGGGCCTACCTGTATCCCTATTGTATAAACAAAGAGAATGAGGCCAAACTCTTGTATAAAGTGCAGGGTATTTGAATCGAGAGCGATGCCCCAGGTGCCGGTGAAGTGACCGACGAAAATGCCGCCGAACAGCACTCCGCCTATCCCTAAACCTACGCCATAGATACGCCAATTCCCAATCCAAAGCCCAAGCACCGCTACCAGCGCAAGAATGCTGATAGAGAGCGCAATGTCACTCATGGTGAGTCTCCTGGTTAATAAAAATTCTGTTCACCGCAAATTTTTTATGATTGCAGGTGTGTGGCAACAATCCGACGGGACGGTATTGTGACGCCAGGGGTAGGCTTATGAACTCAGTAAAGACTGATTTCGCATGGATAACGAAAGGAGTGGTTAGGGAGTTTTGTCTACAGCTGGTGGAATCTCATTGTATTCATTGCTTCATACCACATTGAAAAATCGAATTGCGTGTAACAGTGCTATCAGAGTTGTCGATGTAGTATGCCCATTTGGGATGTCGCCTTAACTTGATAAATAGTAATACCCTAAAAGATATAAGGATTTAATAGCCAGTATGCCAAAGTGTGCAGTGCGCCTGATTCTAATTTTGATAGGATAAGTCTTTGTTAATTAAGGATTGCAATTGTGTGACAAATTGATAGTGGGAATAGTTCTATCAATAATCTGACTTTGATTTTCTATATTTATGCCAGTGATGATTAATTAATCAGGTTTGAACTAAGTCCAATTATTAATGTTGTTAATTACAGTTTGATAAATATATTTGTGATGCATCTCTGAAATTTAATTACCTATAAAGTTATTATTTAGTCTGGCCATCATTTGATATAAATCAACGTCAAACAATGGCTACAACCAGTATTTTATAACGCTTATTGAAATGAACAAGCTGTGTAAGTGATGATGATTATTCCTGTCATAAGCAAATCGTTATTAGTTGTGTTTTGAACACTGATTATGAAAACTTTGATTGTTTAGTTAGGGTATGTTTAAAAGAGTATGTTGTAATTAAATAGTATGGTTCAGTGATGTGAACCATACCAATGTTATACTCGGCGCCTTAGGTTCGAAGTTCGGTGTGCTTTGTTGGTTTTGCGGGGCGCAACTTATGTTCGGCGTTAGAGCTATAAAGGATAATAAATGCTTCGGAGACTAGTCACGACATTAACCATCTTTACTTTTAGTGTTTTCTGTAAAGCGGCCGTTAATGTTGGTGAAATGCAACCAGGAGAAGTTCGAATAGAGTCTTGGGATGGGGCGCCGGTTGTCGTTCATAAGCGATCCGAGAAGAGTATCAAAGAGCTCAATAACCTTGGTTCAGTCAGTACCAACTTACCACTCTTAGAACATATTCTTCAGTATACGGCGCGAAGAAGTGGAAATGAATATGCCTCAGCTCTGTTAAAGGGAACCTTGCCCCTAGAAAGCGAAGCGACACGTTCTATCCGCCCAGATGTACTTGTTGTAATGGGAATTTCTTCCACCTTTGGCTGCGCCGTAGATTATCTCCCCGAAAGAGAGCTGTTTATCGATCCCTGCTCAAAGGCGGAGTATCGCGCTGATGGCCGGATAGTTCAGTCAAACGCTCAAGAGTTTTACCACTTATTAGTACCACCACATTACTATGATAAGGATAACTTGATCCTTGGCTATGCCCCCGGAGACGAACGTAAGATAGTCGACTTTACACCTGATATTGAGCCCTTAAGTATCTCAAACGGTGAAAAGCTATTGGTGGCTCTCGAATGGAAAAAGTTTAACTTGGTTAAAGAACTGCTAAGAGATAAAACGGTTGTTAACTATAGAACTTCAACCGGTGCATCAGCCTTACATGTAGCAGCATCTAAGGCATCACCAGACATTATTGAATTAATGATAGAGCGTGGTTTTAGAATTAATATTTTTACTGAAGATGGCATGACACCTATCCAAATAGCTCTTTTATTTAACAATGATGAAATAGCGGTAACCTTATTAAAGCATGGCGCCAAAACCAGCAGTTTCTGTTCTTTATGGCAATGCACAACTGATTCAGCAATCTTGCTATCAAACATGAAGCCAGAAGTAAGCCTGACAGAATCAAAAGCATACATAGAATCACTTAAAGCTAAAGCGCTCTGACAGTGCAATCAGGGTTACACGTATAATCCGGTGAATTTGATGGATTCGATGTACTTCACTGACTCAAAACGACAAGCGCTATGCCCGATTATGTTATTATGCAGGCCGTGCAGTTTGGATTATAAGGATAAAAGGTGTATCTGAGCATCTTAGACGCTATGTACACAATAGGTAGTACAAGCATTTTAGTTTTAGCCTTAATCACTATCGTGATGGCAGTTTTTAAAAAGTTGAGTCGTAGATTTGCCAAAGGGGTAGCTTCCATCATCCTCATTACAGTTGCAACTGCCTATGTGTTTCCAAACGTTGCTCGCACTGAACTACGGGATAGACTCACTCAGGAAGTAATCAGTACAACATCAGAAAGACCTGTAGATAACAGTGCAGTTATCTCAGCACTAAAAGACATCACCTATGCTGAAGGAAGAAAATCACACCCTCTTGAGAGGTTTGGTTTTGAACTTCAAACGGCTAAGGACGTTATATATTTGGAGTTAGCTCGGGACTCGATAGACAGTAAAGCGTATTGGGTCTATTTTCCCAAATACCGGACTGGAGATGCCAATGAGATAGGTAAGATTCAGTTGAAATAGCCTAACACCATTGATCGACATAACAGAGCAGTCAAGATTACACGCTTTACTCAAAGAGGAATTGATGAAGTACCTATATGCATTCTTACCATTACTGTTAGCATCGTGCTCTTCGCAAGATGTCAAACAATGTGTTGATATTCAGTCTTGCGGCGCTCATATACACAATAATATTCAATCCCATTTGGTCATTAGCAACGCAGATATTGGTAAGACAGTTACGCTACGATTTTTGTTAAATGATGATACAGAGATCATTAAAACAGAAATCATCGAAAGCAGTGGGGATGAAAGGTTTGATTATTCAGTCATCAATGCCGTTAACAAGTCTTTCCCAGATGAACAATTGCTTGAGCTATCATCTGCTGATTATGAAAAAGTACGTAAGGTGAAGTTAACAGTATCACCACGCTAACAATAACTACTAAAACATCAAGTTAACGCGCACCATCCGGCGTCATAACACTGCGATGTACTTTAAAACACGACACAACTAAGGATTGGTTGAAATGATGAGAAAAGTGTTATTACCAATGCTAATCGCCTTGGGTATAGCATCCACATCTGTATGTGCTAAAGAAGCGTTGGATACTCCTGAGAATCTATCTGATGAGGATAAGTTGTATGGCCTGTCTTTGTTTTGGAAAGAGGCCAGCTACAACTTTGCTTATTTTGATCAAGTGCCTGAGCTAGATTTTGATAACGCTTACAGAGAATTTATACCAAAGGTATTAGCAACTGAAAATACTTATGAGTATTACCGTGAATTGATGAAATTTAGTGCATTATTGCATGATGGACATACCAATATTTATTTACCCAAAGGACTTTCTGATAGGTATGTTGACTGGCCAGCAATAAAGGTCACGGAAGCTAACCACCAAGCAGTAATCACAGAAATAGATAAGAGATTACTAGCTGAGATTCCTCTTGGCTCAACGATCATATCAGTCGAAGGTGTTGATTTAGATACCCATCTAAAAACTAATATTATGCCTTACCTTTCAAGTTCAACAGAGCAAGCTTTGTGGAGTCATTCAGTAAGGGATATGTTAAAAGGCTCGCCTGGCAGTCAAGTTCATTTCATTATCCAATCCTCCTCGGGAGAGCAAAAAGCAATCACACTTAAGCGAAACTCACGACACATTAAAACTGAGACAGTTGCACTTAACTTGCCAGCTTCTAATGGTCAGTTGTTTGAGTTTCGGTGGTTGGATAATCAAGTTGCTTACGTGGCGTTAAATAGTTTCAGCGATAGACAGATTTTGCATGACTTTAAGTTAGCTTACAAAGATATAAAACAATCTGAAGGTCTCATTATTGACATCAGGTTCAACGGTGGTGGTAATTCTGGTATAGGTGCCGAGATATTATCCTACTTTGCCAATCAATATTTATCTGGGTCGGCTTGGAAAACAAGGAAACATATCGCGGCCTACAAGGCATGGGGTTATAAAGAGTATGCTCAAGACAACGCGTGGGAGTCTGGCTCAATGTCGATGCTTAAAGCCAAGAGTGATAGTCACATAGTACCTACCGTGGTGCTGATTGGCAGACACACAGCGTCTGCTGCAGAGGACTTTTTGATCTACGCCGATAAATTGCAGCACTTCACGACGATCGGCGAGCGAACTTATGGCAGTACAGGCCAACCCATTTTCGTTGATTTGCCCGGAGGGGGCTCTTTCAGAGTGTGTACCAAACGAGATACTTACCCTGACGGAAGAGATTTCGTTGGTTTCGGTATCAGCCCTAATATACTCATTGAACGAATGCCAGAGCACTTAAAATCAGAACAAGATGTTGTGCTTAATGAAGCCATTCAAGTCATCACTGATGCTCGGCATCTCGTTTTACGATAGCTTTACATATTTTGCTCAAGCTGTATTAGGCTGATCGAAGGATAGGATGTTAATTGAGGCAGTCAATCTATACTCATGTCAGTAAGATAAGGATATATACCCAAGCTACCTCAAGATGCTCGTTTCAGCGAGAATTACTTGGCTTGTAGGCTAGGCACCGATTAGAAAATCTAGTGGCTCTAAATTAATAATCGGTAACAACGCATAGAAGCCAAGTAAACTCGCCCATTGGGAGTGAGTGAGCCAGCGTGCCCATTTCTGTGTCAAATAACGTTGAAAGGGACTACCATTCCTACCGTTACTTTCCTTGAACTGAACCCGCTGGTCTCACTCTGAATCCTGCATCTTGAGGTAGCTTGGGTATAGTGATGCTAACCCTGAAAATTAGAGAGTTTGCACCTGAAGATAGCATCGAGGACAAGGGGGCATTATTGCCGGTGTTTCTCTCGATCTGGAATGCCCCGGAAAACCTCAAGTACCTGTCTTCAACATTGATCCCATTTGAGTCCGAGCAGGTTGAGGGTTGGTTCGATAACCACAAAGCCTTGGGCGGCCGGTATTTCTGCGCGCTGGACGAACAGGATAATATTCTTGGCGTCATGGTGGTGAAGGTCAACACAAAAGAAGGCTTTGAACTCTATGGCCTCGGAGTTCTACCAGCTCATAAGGGAAATGGTGTCGGCATACAGCTCGTTGAGCATGCTGCACGAGTGGCAAGGGGACTCGGATTTCACGATATCAAGGCCTTGGTCTTTGCCGATAACACCGGCATGCTCTGTTTATTGCTAAAGTCTGGGTACATATCGGTTGGCATGGAATATCATAAAAGATCCGACGGGGCCGATGCTGTTACTCTATGCAAAAGGCTTTCCGGCTCGCAATAAGTTGGCAGATAGAAAATTATACGCGCTTAGCTCGCTATTTCTATTTACTTATCTGCCGATGTGGAAGAGTGTGTGAACGAAGTGCGTTGAATATAGTGATAACACTATCGGGACCAATATGGACATCACTCTGGAGTTTGAATTAGAAAGGTTACAGTGTAAGCCAATTAGAATTTGTGATTGACAATCAGATTTCCATATATGACGATGATTGCATGAAAACGAATATTACGCACTACCAAGTACGAATTATCATCATTCCATAGGAATGGTGGGATTGTTGATGTGTTTTATTTGTCGAACCCACCCAGAAGAGGTGGGTTTTCTGTATCTGCCTCATGGGATTACTCTCATTGGAAGGAGATATCATGAAGAAAATTGCAGTTTTCGGTAAGCCCGGCAGCGGAAAATCCACCATGAGCAAAGCGCTTGCGTCGGCGACTGGGATACAGTTATACCAACTAGATTCAATAGTGTATAAGAAGAATGGTGAACAAGTAGAACGCAAGGCATTCGATGAAGCACACCAAAACATCTTGTCTTCTGACAGTTGGATAATTGATGGGTTCGGCCCAATGGATTCATTTAATAAGCGTTTGGAAGCAGCGGACACCTTGGTTTACATTGATCTGCCATACCTGACTAGCTATTGGTTTGTGACCAAGCGACTTCTAAAAGGGCTAGTCGTAAAACCTGAAGGTTGGCCTGATGGTAGCTCAGTGTTGAAAGGTTCTATGGAAAGCTACAAAGTATTAAGGCTATGCCCGAAATTCTGGAACGATGACTTCATGCGTAGGCTAAGAGAAAAGTCGAACAGCAAAACGGTATACATAGTTCAGACAGTTTCAGAATTAAACGACTTTGTTAATAAGCATGTTGAATAGGCGCTAAGCACTTCAGGTGTCCCATGACACTCGTCGGTTATACGGACCTACAAAGCAACGGACTCATTGACCATTTCTTCTGTCATCATAAATACCAGGGGCAAGGTGTTGGAAGCGCATTAATGGAGCATGTGTTTGCCTTTGGCAAGCAAGTAGGCATCACGCGATTCTATTCAGAAGTCAGTATAACTGCGAGACCATTTTACGAGCGTTTTGGCTTTTCTGTTGTTCAAGAACAACTCGTTGAAGTTAGAGGCCAAAAGCTCTGCAATTTTGTTATGGAAAAATTCAGCTAACAAAGCAATAACGGTAACTCTCTACACTCGTCGGTTTGGGAATAAAGTACGGTGTACCTGGTTCGCTCACTGTCGCACAACTGATGTTCGGCGTTAGGCCTCAAGGAGATTTTTAAGTGAAACCAACAGAGATAGGAAAAGCCTACAATCAAATAACGCATCTTTGGGAGAGTAATGACTTCGATATCAACAATGGTATTGAACAGCACAAGAGAGCGGTTACTTTTGCAAAGGGGCGTGGACATGCGCTGGATATCGGCTGTGGTTGTACGGGGCGTTTTATCGAGTTGCTGTTAGACGAGGGCTTTAGCCCCTCTGGTATAGATGTATCAGCAGACATGTTGGACATTGCTCGTCAGCGACACCCGAACATCAATTTTGTTCAGGCAGATATTTGCGAGTATTCACTGGATGAAAAGTACGATTTTATCACGGCATGGGACAGTATCTGGCATATACCTTTGGCTGAGCAACGCAATGTGCTTACCAAAATCGTCGCAAGCCTGAATGTGGGTGGGGTGTTTATGGGGCCGAAACTCTTTTAACCGATTATAGGTTGTCACAAATACGCTCTAATGCGGCTGTCGATGTGATTAAAGATGGCTTTGGTCAAGGTGATACTGTTGACTCCGGGTCTGTCGCCAGTTTCTGGCAACGGGATATCAAGAGTTTCTGTAACCAGAGGTGGGCCAGATCATTCTCCCTGTTTTCATGCCAGAAAAGCGTATAGGAGAGTGGGGGGAGTGAATAGGGCAGAGGGATCACCGTCAAATCCAACTGGGTGGCAATATGGCTGGCATATAGACTGGGCGCGGTCAGGATCAAATCGGTGTGGCTGCACAATTCCGCCGCGCTATTAAAATCGGGCACGAACAGGGCAACATCCCGCTCCAGCTGGCTTTCTGCTAGTTTGACATCTAACAACCAGCGTTCATTTTTATAGTATTTAGTCACTATATGCCGCTGGGCGATGTAGGCCTCTAAATCCCATTTTTCTGACAGTACCGGGTGACGCGAGTTGACGATGCAGCACAGTCTATCCTGATACAGCTCGGCAGAAAGTATTCCTTTTGGCGGGGTGAGTGTTCGCTCTGCATCTTCCGGATTTAGATCCTTGCCTGTAATGGCAAAATCCAGCTCGCCTCTTTGAAGTTGCCCAAACGTGTCAGAGCCCCAGCTACAGGTATCAATAGTGAGATGGGGAGCGGTTGAGAATACTTCACCAATAAAATGGGGAAACAGCAGGGTATAGATACTTTCGACTACTGCCATCTGAAAGCTTCGTGTACTTTGCGACGGCTCAAACGTCGTGGGTGCTGTCATCTTTTCGATGTCAAACAATAGCTTTGCCAGCATAGGCTTCAGCTCTTTGGCCCGGGGTGTTGGTTCCATACCGTAACCGGCTCGTTGCAGCAACGGGTCATCAAACAACTCTCTGAGCCTGGCCAGGCTTTTGCTGATCGCAGACTGGCTCAGATTCAGATGCTCGGATGCCTTGCTGACATTGTTATGCTCCAGCAGAACATGCAGGCAAACCAGCAGATTTAGATCGAGTCTCGCTAATTTCTCAAAAGACATCTTATTAATCCCTTATCTATTCTTATTGGGAATACATATGGTGAATTTAAATCATTTTTGTTCATACATCTATTTTTCTACACTTCTAATGACGACAAACATCGTCCACGTATCATGAATAAAATTACCTCAGTACACGCTGAGCACAGAGCTACCCTAAAGGAGGAATTATGTTTGAACTGGCATTAACGATTGGTATCGGTTTGCTCGGCGGGATCGCGGTTGGCACCCAGGCTCCGATTGCAGGTGCCATGTCACAACGTGTCGGTGGCGCAGCAAGTAGCTTTATCGTCCATCTGGGCGGATTAATCGCCTCGCTGATCCTCCTGCTCTCCCGACGGGGAGAAGATATCGCCCAATGGCGTGAATTGCCATGGTATATGTTGGGCTGCGGAGCCTTTGGCCTGGTATTGTATCTGTCTATTAGCCACACCATCCCGAAACTTGGTGCCGTTTCTGCCATCACCTTAATCATTGTCGGCCAGCTTCTTGCGGGGGTCGTTATTGATTATCTGGGTGCTTTCGGCACGATTGCACGAGGGCTAGAGATGTATCGGATGCTTGGTATCGCACTTTTATTTGCCGGTGCCTATCTCGTTATTCGATAATTGCCGCCATTCCTGTCTATCAACACGCCCTAGTCATTTATGAAAATTTTAGTTACCGGCTCTGCCGGTCGGATTGGACGTCATATCTATATCCACTTAATGCGTCATCACCAGGTAGTGGGACTGGATATGGTCCCCTGCTCAACGGCCGACTTTGTTGGCGATCTTCGGGATCGCGACTTTGTTCGCTCGGCACTGCAAGGGGTTGATGTCATTGTGCATGCGGCATCTTTGCATGCGCCCCATGTCGGCTTACGCTCTGATCAAGAGTTTGCCGAGATCAACATAGAGGCGACAGAGCAATTAGTCGCAATGGGGATCGAGCTTGGCATCAGCCACTTTATTTATACTAGTACGACCGCACTATACGGTTATGCGTCGACGCCAAATGGCCGAACCGGTTGGATCACCGAAACAGTGACACCGCAGCCAAGAACCGTCTACCATCGTACCAAAATCCAGGCTGAGAACCTGCTACAGCGTATCTCAAGGGAGACCTCACTGCCTGTTACCGTCTTACAGATGTCGCGGTGCTTTCCCGAACCCGCCGATATGATGGCCGTCTACCGCCTGACCCGTGGTATCGATGCCAGAGATGTCGCCTCGGCCCATGGATGTGCCATTAATACACGTCCTGAGGGTTTTAACCGCTATATCCTGTCGGCAAAAACACCGTTCCGCCGCCAGGACTGTTCATCGCTATACCAGCAGGCTGATGCCGTGATCAGCCAGTACGAGCCTGAACTCGCCGCGGCGTTTCAGCGCCGGGGATGGACATTGCCCAAAACGCTCGATCGGGTATACGACTCATCGATGGCACAACAGGTGCTCGGATGGCAGCCTCGCTATGGTTACAACAGCGTGCTGGCACAGCTGGACAATGACGTTGCCGAGGTGCTTCCAGTCTCCATTGTTGATAATAAATTCAAGTTATTATTTTAATAATTATTGATAATTTTAAATTATGTTAGTGGCGCCATATAATGACCCCATCAAAACAAGTGACGATTTAATCAACCGAGTTTGGGGTATGTTATGAAAATGAATCATGTGGGTATTATGGTCGGCGATATGGATAAAGCTGTTGAGTTTTATACCAATGCACTTGGCCTTGAAGTCGTTATGGGCAATACCAAAGTTGAAGAAGAGCGTGAAACCGCAATCGGCAGAATGTGTGTGGCCGTTTTTGGCGAGGGCTTTAAAGGATTTAACATTGCTCACCTTGTCACGACTGACGGTATTGGCGTTGAGTTGTTTGAAATGAAGGAGCGCCAGGAGCGCCATAACGTTGATTTCTCTCGTATCGGCATCTTCCATTTTTGCCTTCAGACTGATGACTTCCAGGGTGCTATCGAGCGTACTGAAAAGTTTGGCGGAAAAGTACGCATGGATATTATGCGCTACCACCCGGAGGATGATAGCAAACCTGCGAAAATGGTGTACTTGGAAGACCCGTTTGGCAACCTTTTTGAGCTGTACTCTCACACATATGAAGAGACATATTCTTCTGACTATGAGTAATAGATGAAATGTAGAGAAGGGCTGGCCAAGTGTCAGCCCTTTTTGGGGTTTATGTCGGTAACGATATTTCCCCTGTTTTTCTCCTGACCGAACGGCTTGCTTTCCAGACGCAGACCGCACGATTTGTCTGAGCGCCAGTATTCGAAAAGTATGGCTGTTCTATCGGCTCTTTAATATCAATTCAGTAAAAAGAGCGAGATTATCGCGTCTAATTAATTATATAACTTAACCGCACTTGGAATCGCCACAGTTGAGGCAAGTTTGGCAGCCGTCTTTGACGATTACCGCTTTGGTGTGGCATTTATAGCAAAGGGTCGCGCTTGGCGGGAAGTTACCCTTGTCTTCTTCTTTTTCATCCTGTGCTGCTAGTTCAGCTTTTTTTGCATCAAGAAAAGCCTGCTGGTGTTCGTCTACCTCAGGCTTGCCCAGCATGCCGATTTCTGTCAGGTGCTGCTCGATGACATTGCCAATCTCTGCTATCAGAGACGGGACATATTTGCCTTTGTTCCAGTAACCGCCGCGAGGGTCGAATACCGAGCGTAGCTCTTCAACCAGGAAGGTACAGTCGCCGCCTTTACGGAATACAGCCGACATTATACGCGTCAGTGCAACAATCCACTGATAGTGCTCTAGGCTCTTCGAGTTGATAAACACTTCGAACGGACGGCGCACTTCATATTCTGTGCCTTCATTCAGTACAACATCATTGATGGTAATGAACAGGGAGTGCTCAGAGATATGCTCCGGAGTCTTTAGTTTGTAGGTTGTGCCCAACAGCTTTTCTGGCCGTGGCATATCTTCATGCATGTGCACAACTTCAATTTCTGGTTTTGCTGGTGCCTCTGGCTGAGCGTCTTGCTCCTGGCTCTTTACTTTGAAACCAACAATTTTGCTGTCAATTTTTTTGACCATGATTCTCTAACCTTAAAATTTACCGTAGTAACCTTCTTTCAGCGCATCATAAAGGTTCGCTGCAGTGTGGGTTTCGCCGTCATATTCGATTTCTTCGTTGCCTTTGGCTTCGAAGGTGGAGCCGTCTTCAAGGTTGAACACATAGGTGGTGTTCTCAAGATCCTGCTCTTTGACCAGTACGCCCTGGAACACTTCAGGATTGAAGCGGAACGTCGTACAGCCTTTCAGACCTTTGTCATAGGCATCCATGTAGATGTCCTTGAAATCCTCGAACGGGAAGTCTGTCGGTACGTTGGCGGTTTTAGAGATAGACGAGTCAATCCAGCGTTGTGCCGCGGCCTGAACTTCGACATGCTGGCTTGGGGTAATATCATCGGCGGTGATGAAGTACTCCGGTAGTTTTGCTT
Organism: Photobacterium alginatilyticum; assembly: GCF_009910675.1. Classification (GTDB taxonomy): domain Bacteria; phylum Pseudomonadota; class Gammaproteobacteria; order Enterobacterales; family Vibrionaceae; genus Photobacterium; species Photobacterium alginatilyticum. The sequence continues at coordinate 157,671 of NZ_RSEJ01000010.1, forward strand.
CTTCTTCGGTGCTGTATGGCATGGCTTTGTCATTGATCAGCTCGCGGTAGGCAAGCAGCTCAAAGCTGTACACATCAACACTTTCTTTCGTTTTCTTGCCCGTCACAATCACGTTTCGTGTGTAGTGGTGGGCAAAGCTTGGCTCGATACCGTTACTGGCGTTGTTTGCCAGCGACAGCGAGATAGTGCCTGTCGGGGCGATGGAGCTGTGGTGGGTAAAACGCGCACCGTGCTTGGCTAGCTCCTCGACAAGGGCTGGTTCGACTTCAGCGACTTGCTGCATGTAGCGGCTGTATTTGGCATGCAGCACTTTACCTTTGAGCTTGTCGCCGACCTTGATACCGTCCTTTGCCATCTCAGGGCGCAGACGCATCATCTTGGCAGTGATTTCAAACTCTTCATTCATTACTGGTGCCACGCCTTTTTCTTTGGCAAGGCTAAGGGCTTCTTTCCAGCCGGTGATCGCCATTTCCTGGGCAATTTGCTCGGTAAAGGCTACAGAGGCTGCGCTGCCGTATTTGTGCTTCAGCATGGTCGTTGTCGAACCAAGGCCCAAAAAGCCCATACCGTGGCGGCGTTTATGCTCGATCTCATGGCGTTGCTTTTCAAGTGGCAGCTTGTTGATTTCGACCACGTTGTCTAGCATACGGGTGAAAATAGTCACAACACGACGGTAGGCATCCCAGTCGAAGTGGGCGTTGTCAGTAAATGGTTCACGAACAAATTTAGTCAGGTTAACCGAGCCCAGCAGGCATGCGCCGTAAGGCGGCAGCGGTTGCTCACCGCATGGGTTGGTAGCGCGGATCTCTTCGCAGAACCAGTTGTTGTTCATTTGGTTGACCTTGTCGATCAGGATGAAACCCGGCTCGGCGTAGTCATAGGTTGACGTCATGATAACGTTCCACAGGTTGCGGGCAGGCATGGTGCGGAATACCTTACATGCAACTCGACCTTCGCTATCTTCGACAAGATCTTCTTTTGTCGGCCAGTCAGTCCAGACGATAGACTCATCATTTTGCAGATCCAGTCCGTCTTGTTTGGCTTCTTTGGCCGTAACAGGGAACATCAACTGCCACTCGCGATCGTTCTTAACGGCTTCGATAAATTGTTCGGTGATCAGCAGAGACAAGTTGAACTGGCGCAGGCGACCATCTTCTCGCTTGGCGCGGATAAAGTCGATGATATCCGGGTGGCGGATGTCCATGGTGCCCATTTGCGCACCGCGGCGACCACCGGCCGACGAAACGGTGAAACACATTTTGTCGTAGATATCCATGAATGACAACGGACCGGAGGTATAAGCACCAGCACCCGAGACAAACGCACCGCGCGGACGCAGGGTAGAGAAGTCGTAGCCAATACCACAGCCAGCTTTTAGCGTAAGCCCGGCCTCGTGTACCTTACCGAGAATATCATCCATCGAATCCTGAATAGTGCCGGAAACGGTGCAGTTGATCGTCGACGTAGCTGGTTTGTGTTCAAATGCGCCGGCATTGGAGGTAATCCGGCCTGCCGGGATAGCGCCGTTACGAAGTGCCCACAGGAATTCGTTGTACCAGTGTTCTTTGACTTTATCTTCTTCTAAATCAGCTAACGCGCGAGCAACACGTTTGAAGGTATCGTCAAGCGTGACATCAATAGCTTTTCCATGCTTTGACTTAAGACGATACTTGCTGTCCCAGATCTCCATCGAGGTAGATTGGTATGCAATATCGATTGCTTGAGATACTTCAGAAGCTGTTGGGGTTTTCGCCATTATGAATGCACCTTAATGTTTGTCATTTATTCCTGCACGATTGATATAACTCAGAATCATAAAAAACTGCTTTATATCCATATGACGTTCGTTGAGCCTGAACGTAATATGTTGTGGCAAGGTGGCAGATCAAACCACTATATATGATGATCTTCAAGTCTTGACAGCCATATTATCTACCCATGTGATCCGACTGTTAAGTACAAAGATCAACAAGTGTAAAAATTGTTTTGCATTGGTATTGAAATCACTTTTGCAAGCTTGGGGTGGGGGATATGAAAACAGATAGCGTAAATCTTGATCGTTCAGCGCTTAAGGGAGTCAAGAGTATAAGAAAACGCTTGTGCTCAACGTCAGGATATGGATAATTCGCCTCGTCTTCAGAGAGTGGCCAGTCCTCACTTTCTATCTTGTTTCCTTGAAACAAAATATGGCGCGTTGGCAGAGTGGCTATGCAGCGGATTGCAAATCCGTGGACCTCGGTTCGACTCCGGGACGCGCCTCCATCTTCTCGCGTTAAACTCACCAATCAGTATTCATTCCCCGTTATCTTAGTTTCACCCTTTTCACCATCGATTAATTTATCATCTGATCAATCCGTTATCTTATTGTTTGAATGTCTGTAGGTGTAGATGTAGGTGCCGGTAGGCTATGAGATTTTAATTTTAGTCTGAGATACAAAAACAGCCCCGAATGAGGCTGTTTGTTGGTTGCCAGGTGTTACCCCGGGATGCTTACTTGCCGTCTAGCTTAGCAAGATAGCTAATTGTATTGGCCATGTCTTCCAGGCTTTCATGTGCGCTGCTTTCAACGAGATACTTGCCCTGAACAAGGAAGGCCGGGACAGAGGCAATTTCGGCGTTCGTGACGACTTGCTCTGCTTCAGTTAGCTTCTGATACACTTGTTTGTGCTGTTCTTCGGTCAGTTCAAAAGGGCTAGTCAGATTATGAGTGGCGAAAATTTTGGTCAGTAGTGTTTTTCGCTCACCTTCAGTGACAGTGTCACCTGTGTCCTGTACGTAGGCGAACAATGATTCCATTAGCGCAGCATCAGGTGCCCCATCGTTCTGAATAGCGACCGTATAGTAGATATAAGCTGCGATCTGAGCACTTTTATTGAACGTGACGTGAACTTTGTCGATATCGACGCCTGCTAGTTTTTCGATCTCAGGTAGCATTGTCTCCATGCTACGGCAGTGCCCGCAAGCCAGCGAGAAGACTTCGATAACAGGCGCAGCATTCTCTACCGTTTCTGCAATGATTTTGTATTTAACACCTTCTTTCGGTGTTGCAGCATCATTACAGCCAGCCAGAGCAAGAAGGGCGACAAACAGAGGAATTATGGATTTAAGCATTGTTAAGATACTAACTAGTTAAAAGTAATCATTAATTATGGCTGAATCCTGGGGAAAATACGTGGTAATACATCAAAACTTACATAGTTTTACCTATTAGGGCTAAATACTGGGCCAAGGCCAATTGTTCACTTAAGTGATTGTAGAATTTTTAAATTTCTGTATGATAAGCGGCTTTTTTCTGTGTGGAGGTACGGCATGTACATAGGTTTTGATTACGGAACAGCAAATTGCTCTGTCGCTATGATGGCACAGGGAAAACCGCAGCTGCTATCGCTTGAAAGTGGCAACAAGTACATACCTTCCACACTGTGCGCACCAACCCGGGAGGCGGTCAGCGAATGCCTTTATCGCCATATGGGTGTGGAGCCGGGAGATAAGGTTGGCGAGCAAGTGCTTCGCCGGGCTATCGCTCTTAACCGTGATGAAGACATTATTGTCGAGAAGGGCGATCTGCTTTTCGGACAAGCGGCGCTTGATTTGTACCTCGATGATCCCGAAGAGGTGTATTACGTAAAATCACCCAAATCTTTCCTCGGTGCAAATGGCCTGCGCGATGTGCAAATCAGTTTCTTTGAAGATCTGGTCTGCGCCATGATGAGCAATATCAAGATGCAGTCGGAGCTGTCGCTCGATAGCTCTATCGAGAGCACTGTGATTGGGAGACCGGTGAACTTTCAGGGAACCGGAGGCGAACGAGCCAATCAGCAGGCTGAAATGATCCTGAGCCAGGCTGCCAAGCGTGCCGGGTTCAAGCACATTGAGTTCCAGTATGAGCCTGTAGCAGCAGGACTGGAATATGAAAGTACACTGACGGAAAACAAAACCGTGCTGGTGGTCGATATCGGTGGTGGTACAACAGACTGCTCTATGATCGAGATGGGCCCGGATTGGCAAGGAAAGGCCGACCGTCAGGAAAGCCTGCTGGCGCACAGCGGCCTTCGGGTCGGCGGTAATGATCTGGATATCCACCTTGCATTTCGCCAGTTGATGCCGATGCTCGGCCTCGGCAGCAAAACCCGCAATGGGATTGATATGCCGATCAGCCAGTTTTGGAACCCGATAGCAATCAATAACATTGTTGCCCAGACCGAGTTCTACAGTGCGTCTAACCTAACGGTATTGGATCAGCTGCGACGTGATGCTGCTGAGCCGGAGAAGCTGCTTCACTTGCTGCGTGTTTATCACGAAACACTGGGCTATCAATTGGTCAGAAAGGCGGAAGAGTGCAAAATTGCTCTATCGGATGCGGCATCCTGCCGTGTTGAGCTTGAAGGGTTGTCGGAATTGCTTGATGTTTCTGTCACGCAGCAAGATATGGCTGCTGCCATTGAGTCGCCAAGGGTTAAGATGAGCCAACTGGTAACGGAAGCAATACAGCAAAGTGCTAAAAAGCCCGATGTCGTCTACATGACGGGAGGGACGGCCCGTTCGCCGATCCTCAGAGCCTGTATCGAGCAACAATTGCCTGATGTCCCTGTTGTCAGCGGAAGCTATTTTGGCTCAGTGACTGCCGGCCTGGCAAGGTGGGCAGAGCGCTGTTTTGCCTAAGCGCTGTCGCTAGAAAGCCCGCTAATGTCGGGCTTATTATGTTCGAATGCTCTAAACACGATTCATCAGAGGTGTTGATCAGCCAGCCCAGGCTGAACACCAGCCGCTTGAAGAAACTAGCTTACCAGGGAAGAGTTGACACGGACGCCATTCATCACCCGCCTCACCTTGAAGCAATACACAGTTCGAACAGTTTCTGTCCTCGTACGGTGACTTATGCGTGTACTTGAGTGCTGATGCTTGTGCATCGCTTTCATCTAGGTGGGGCAGGTCAGAAGCCTGAGCCGGCTTGATTAGGTTTTTCCCTCCCAGCGTAACTCCGATGACACCGGCGAGGGTGAATTTTAAAAATCTTCTTCGATTCGATTGATCATTCATTGTGACTTCCTTCTTGTGCTTTTCGACATTGCTTCTCGTTTTTATTATGAGGCGACGGGCACCTGTATTTAGATACCAAGCAAAGCTGGCTAGATAAGTTTGGAAGGCAAATAGCCGGGCGTCATTTTCCTTTTTGCGAAAGTGCTTAATTAGTTAGCAATAAGAGCGAATATAGAGGACTCGATCACCTAGTAGGTATGCAATGGATTACATCTATTAACAAATTTTTAATAAAAATCGTGTCGCCCTGTCAAGAATAAGTGTTTGACTAGCAAAGGTTTGAGTCTGAGCAAAAAAACACAAAATTTAGCAACCCCACTGTTGCAACATTTCCTTTACAAGCGCATGCTATGACCGCCTTACCAAAGACGAAAAGAACAAAGGTAGAGAAAATGAACTTATTCCTTATTGATATTGATGGCGCGCTGGTTGATTCAGAAAGTGTTGATATGAAGTGTTACACCCAGGCCGTGCAGGATGTGTTGGGAATTCATATTGAGGAAGATTGGAGCCACTACCGGAATGTGACTGATTCTGGTGTACTGGATGAGATCATAACCAAGCATAAGATCACTGACAGCCGTTCACTGATCCACCGACAAGTTGAAGCGAGATATCTACAATTGATCCAGGACTACCTGGCCAAGAATCCGTCAGAAGTCAGCCAAATTCAGGGAGCCAAAGATTTCATCGATCAGATGCGAGAGAGAGAAGATACCCATGTGGCGATTGCCACCGGCGGATGGGAATCAGCAGCCAAGCTGAAGCTGCGTGCTGCGGGTATTGATATCGCCAACATGACGTTTGCTTCTTCTTCAGACGCAATGAGCCGGACTGAGATCATGGCGCTGGCAGCATTCAGGGCCAAGCAAGATTCAGGTGCGACGTTCCAGCGCCGGGTTTTGTTCGGACATGGGACATGGAACAAGCATGCCTCGCAAGAGCTAGGGTATGACTTTGTCGAGGTCGGCGATAAAGGTCAGCATCATCATCACATTCCGAACCTTGTCCACTACCAGGCGGCATTTTCCCAGTTGGCCTTACAGTAATCCCTAACGGCAACCTCGAACAGCAAAGCCTTTCATCGCCGGATCCCCTTTGGCAATATGCCTGGGGATCCTACTCCTCCACCAGCATTAATGTTGAAACATTGTCGCGGTATTTTTGCCAACAGTATGAAGGGCAAAAGTGTCAAGATATGAGCAAAGTGTCATTTTTTTGTCTAGTCTTGCTTATGGAAGCGCAAGAAAAAGCAGTTGGAGTGATATCGCGCATGATGAATGATAATGAATGGGTAGTTCGCTGGTTTACGGATGTTTGGAGCAGGGCAGATGGCGGCTTACTCGCAGAATATGCTACTGATCCTTTTAACTTTCATTTGCCCGGCGGCAGGGTACTTACTCTTAGCCATGTCGATTACCTGAACTTTATATCCATCTGGTGCCAGCGGTTCAAGAACGTCAACTTTACCATTAAAGATGTGATAAACGACGAAACGAAGACCGTAGCTCTGTACCATTGCAGTGCGACCTATAATGGTGGCTGGGCGAGGATTCCGGCCAGAAAGCAGCATGTAGAGATGACAGGCATGGTGTTTTTCAAGCGGGAGGAGGGGATGATCACCGATTGTTGGCTTGAAGACAGTAGCTTTGATTTGTACCAGCAGTTAACGCGATATCTTGACTAGGCAAGCGATTAGCAAAAAGAAAGGCGATATCTACCGATACCGCCTTTTTTAAGGAATTTGCTTCGAGCTATATTAGGCTGTCTGGACGTTTTGGTCCTGAGAGAGCTTAAGTTGTTCGAAGAACTGCTTTGTCTCGCTAACAATCACTTCTCTCAGCAGGATCAGGCCAATCAGGTTCGGAACAGCCATCAGACCATTAACGATGTCTGCGATTAACCAGATCATATCCAGCTTGATGAAAGCACCGCCTGCAACAAGGACAAGGAAGAACAGTTTGTATGGAAGAATCGCTTTTACACCAAATAGGTAAGTAACACAGCGTTCACCATAGTAGTTCCAGCCAAGGATAGTGGTAAAGGCGAAGAACATCAGGCCGACAGATACCATCAACGGCCCCCAGTAGGCAGAATCCAGGCCGCTTGCAAATGCGAAAGTTGTCATCTCGGCACCGGCGTAATCGCTTTGCCACGCACCGGTTACAACCAGAGTCAGACCTGTCATGGTACAAATGATAATGGTGTCGAAGAAGGTACCAGTCATCGATGTCAGGCCTTGCTTCACGCATGAGTCAGTCTTGGCTGCCGCTGCCGCCATAGGTGCGCTACCCAGACCTGATTCATTCGAGAAAACACCGCGGGCAATACCAGACTGGATGGCAAGCATAATGCCGGCACCGACAAAACCACCAGCGGCAGCATGACCGGTAAAGGCTGAGGTAATGACCAGCTCGACGGCGGCCGGCAGTGCATCAGCCTGAGAGGTCAGTACTGTGATACAAGCCACAATGTAGAACGCGGCCATAACAGGTACAACTTTACTGGCAACACTTGCAATCGACTTGATCCCACCAAGGGTTACTGTCGCGACAAGAACCGTAAGAACGATGACTGTGATTTCTCGCGGCATTTCAAACGACAGGTAGGCAGCATCTACAATAGCATTGGCCTGCGGAAATGTGCCGATACCGAAACAGGCAACACCAAGCGCAAAGATTGCAAAGAGTTTGGCCAGCCATTTACTTCCGACACCTTTTTCCAGGTAGTACATTGGACCACCAATCATCTGGCCGTTAGAGTCCGTATCGCGGTATTTAACTGCTAGCAGACACTCGGCGTACTTGGTTGCCATACCAAACAGCGCCGCAAGCCACATCCAGAAAAGCGCGCCCGGGCCACCCAGCTTGATCGCTGTCGCAACACCGACAATGTTACCGGTACCTATTGTGGCAGATAGCGCTGTACACAAGGCGGCAAAGCTGGAAACATCCCCGCTGCCATTGCGATTTTTCTTGTTTGAGAAAACATAGCTAAGCGCGAGAGGCAGGTGGCGAATCTGGATAAAACCAAGGCGGATAGTCAGGTATAGACCGGTACCAACCAATAGAATAAGTAGAGGCGGACCCCAGACGAAGTTATCAATAGTTTGTAGTAAATTGTGTAGCGGATTCATTATTCTTCTCCCCTTAAACATCAAAGGAAGAGATAAAAAACAACAGAAAGGTGGTGTTACAGAAAAGCTGTTTTCAGTTTTTTTCTAAGCTGTTGATCTTATCTCCTCTGTCCTTTTGCCTGAGAGTTTCACTAACCACTCCTGCAAGGCAGAGGGTGGAAGCTTGCTCCTTCGGCGTCCGATTTAACGGATCTCTCCAGAGGCTCCTCCAACAACAGTCCATACCATAATATCAACTCAAGGAATTAACATTGCGGTGCCTGAAAGATTTACAACTTAATAACAGAAAGATTCTGGTTAGTTAAACTGCTTACTTCTTCGGCGGGCGGATACAATAACGTATCTTGCCACTCTCCTGCTGTCTTCATCGGAACTCATTTTCGGGCGACATACTAAATGATAAAAATGTGATTGTCTGCAAAAAAATCGCACAAAACGATAAAATTTTCTTAGCAATGCAGCTAAATCATTTTTTGGGTGTATGGAGCCGCATTTGAATACGCTATTTAACGTTCAATTTGCACCCAGCTCGGAGGGGAAAATGTTGCAGTGTTATTTTTTTATGCTCACCTATACTATTTTGTAGGCAGCTGGTGACGGAGAAAATATAGAATAAATTGAAATTAAAAATTGATTTTAATTGCTAAAAGAAATATTAGAAAAGTGTTTCCTGCCTACTTTATCAGCTAACCCATTGATGTGACAAAGCTAGCATAGAATCTGATCGTTGTTGCTTAAATTTGAAACAAAAGCAGCCAGCTGGAATTATTTAGGTTTCTGAACGTTAATTATTCATAGCAAGTCAATTTTTTGACGTTGCGGTCATAACAATTCTTATAAAGATTCAGGTATTCATCGACAAGGAGTGTTTCACCGCAGCATACAGTTTTTTTGTATGTACTTATGACACTAGTAGTAAGGTGAATTTGTGATTTGGGTTAGTTGCAGTCATTACGACAAAATGGCAGACGCCAGAGAAAATCTTAAGCTATCACATAACGTCGTTGATGTTTCGCCTTTTGAGTTACTTTCGACAATGACCGGACAGGAATTGATTTTCCTTGAGGTTGTAGATTCCACATCGGAAGGTTTTGAGTTATTGCGATCTATCAAGAACCGTTTTCCGTTGGCAAAGGTTGTGATTGTTTATCACAGCCTGGATGCCAATCTGGCACTGAATGTACTTCGGGCCGGTGGCGAAGATGTGATTGAAGCCAGTGCAACAAGACAGGAGCTTGACGAGTGCTTCAGTCGTTTGCATACCCATCAGGTAGAAGCGGATGCCGATACGGGGTTCGAGCACCGGGAGTTATCGATACGGCCTGCACTCAAGATCATTGATGAAAATATTAGTGCACCGCTGCGAGAAGAAGATCTGGCGAATGCCTGCCATTATTCGCCAACGTACTTTTCACGATTGTTCCATAGCATAATGGGTGTCACGCTCAAGCAATACATCATCAAAAAGCGGCTTGATCTGGCCTGTGGGTTGTTGAGCTCGGACCGGGAAAAAATCTCTCAGGTTGCCAACTCGGCTGGCTTTAAGGATGTCTCCTATTTTTCCCGTGTTTTTAAGAAGCATATGGGGTGCTCACCGGGAGAGTTCAGAATGAGAAAGCACAACTTGAATACCTAAAGAGGCTCAATGAGGGAAGCATCGCTGTGTTTTCCTTTAAATTTGTGCTGGAGGTATCAAGTTAGCAGAAATCTGCCGATAACAGACTACATACGGTTTTCATGCCTGTATATTATCAGCTCGCATGAGAATAATATTCGACTATATTGATTGCATATGGACTTAGGCAAGCTGCACATTTTACAGGACATGCGCAGTATCGCGTAGACAATCAGTAGTTAACGGCATCTGCAGATAGAATGACATCTTTTCACGATATATTAGGTACAGACAGCAAGACTCCAAGTGCTGACGTAAAGCGACGTTACAAGTTACTTTCTAGCCGCCTCCATCCCGATAAAGGCGGCTCAAAAGCAATTATGCAATTGCTTGTTCAAGCTTACGAAAAAATAGGTCAGGGTAAGGGGCACGAGGAAGCGGTCCGAACGATCTATACCAAGAATGGGACGTCGGAAGCAGACAAGCAGAAATTCCAGCAACTTGAACGAGACTGTCAGGCTCTTAAACGAATTAATGAAGAGCTTGACCGTCAGCTTAAGCTCGAGCAGCAGAAGAGCCAATTGCTGTCCAAGGAAAGCGAGCGCTATATGAGCGCTTCGGAGGACGAACTGAAATGGCTGCGACGGGAAAACAAACGCCTGAACAGTCAGCTTGAAGAAGCTCGCCGGAAACTCAGTGATACAAACCGGACGGTAACAACCGTGCCGCCGAGAATGAAGGCCGAGTCATCGCCATCTCCCCTGAGCGAAATATCTCCCAAGGTGATTAGCCAAATCAAGGCGTTAGGCCACTTTAATTTCCGCCGCTTCGGGTTAATGCTGATGATGCCTCTGGTTATTGCTGGCCTGCTGTTTACGTTGGGCAAAGAGCCTTTGCTGGCGATGATGGCACTGTTTGAAGAGCCTCAGCCGGAGCCGGAAGTGAAGGTGACGATTATCAATAGTAACCCAGCCGATGATCTTCAGTTACAGGATCAACTTGCGGTGACGACGACTAGCGCTGCTCCAGCAAAGCCTGTACCTGTCCCACGTATCCAGTTGGAAAGAGCGGTTGGGGTATGGCAGCTACGTTATTTTGAAGAGAATAACCGTCCTTACATCGCTGTTCGAAGTGAAAAGGGATCCTATATCGTCAGAGGCTGTGATGCTAAATTCCAGTATTACCGCAATTCGAATTTGCGTTCAGGCAGAATGGCAGCAAACCTGATTTTTGACAGGAAGGAGCGCCACTTCCTCGTCTACAACATCCCTTACGGTAATGGTTCCTTCGCCGGGAACTGGGCAGAAAGCAAAAGCTTGCTGATAAACGGTGAGTACTTTCCGAATGAAGGGTTTTCCGCGGCATACCAAGAGCTCGAGATGCTATGTATGCGATATTAAAATAGAGATAGTAAAAAAGGCACTTTATGTGCCTTTTTTATTGTTTTCTGACGTGGATGCTTTCGTGTATCGGCTTATCGCTGTGAGCGATTAGGCCTCTACCAGCTTTCCGTCACCCAGTGGTTTCTTGATGACTGCAAGCCGGTAGGCTGCCGGAACGAAATAGAACGAGACGATGGTTGTTAGTAGCGTACCGCCCGCAATGGTGACTGCAAACGGTGGCCAGAATCCACCCCCCGCCAGAATCAACGGCATAAAGCCACCGATTGTGGTAATGGTGGTTGAGGTGATATGGCGGGTACAACTCATCACTGCGATCAGAATAGCATCGGTATCACCTTGCAAGGCTTTCGGGCTGGCTTTGAGCTCGGCAAGAATCACGATTGCGGCATTGATTGCCAACCCGACAAGGCCAAGCAGGCCGATGATCACGGTAAAGCCAAACGGATAGCCGAATACCCATACCGACAGTATGCCCAGTCCCGCCGCTAAAATGCCGACGGAGAAAATGATCAGGCTTAGTCGGAACGAGTTAAACGAGATCACAACCACCATCACCAATAATGCTACTACCATGGTGAGGTTCGCCATCAGGTTACCGACAGACTCATTTCGTTCTGCCGACTCACCGCCAAATTCGATGGTGTAGCCCGACGGAAGTGTCTGGGCGTAGGCCTCCAGATTTTCCTGGAAGTGATCGAGTGCCGTTTGTGGCAAAACACCAGCCCGGATATACCCTTCGATAACGTTCACCCGTTGTCCGTTACGGCGTGGAATTGCCCCACGGGTCGGCGTCAGCTCCAGATCTGCCAAGGCAAATACCGGAAGTCCTGTCAGCCCTTCGCTGGAACGAACCGGCAGACGCAGGCTACTCAGGTTGGCCATGTTTTCGCGGTTTTCGTCTTTCACTCGGACACGAACAGGAATTGACTCTGTCGCTTCAATCACATTGCCGCTGATGCGCCCGGTAAGCGAGGCATGTAGCAAGTCTGCCAATTCACTCAGGGAAAGACCGCTAAGCTGGCTGGCTTCTTCATTAACATTGATCCAGACCTTAGGTGTGCCGGGTTGCAAGGTCTCGCGGGTATGGGTGACATCTGGTGTTTCAGCCATGATCAGGCGAATATCTTCACCAATCGACTTTAACCGATCCAGATTCGGGCCATACAAACGTACTTCAAGCGGCGCATTGAATGGAGGCCCTTGTTCAAGCTTTCTGACCAAGATCTGGGCCTGAGGCATGGCTTGATCAAGTTTGGTTTGTAGTTCCGGGATCAAGCTGTTGGCGGCCTTGAAATCGGTGGCTTTTACCATTGCCTGGGCGAAGTAGGGCGCACCTTGCTGACCGCTAACAAGGTTGTAATAGAATGATGGGAAATTGCCGCCTGCCAACCAGCTAACTTGCTCGACGGTGTCATATTCCGCCATGATCTGATCAACCTGTCTGGTGGCATCGACTGTCGCATAAATACTGGCCTGAGGTGGTAAGAAGACCTGTATTTCGAACATGTCACGATCCGAAGGCGGGAAGAATTGTTCGGTGAGCTGAGATGTACTCCAGAAGCCGGTAAACGGTAAAACACAGACAAGTAACGCGGTAATCGCTGGATGCTTAATCGCGAACTTTACTGACTTTTCAAACCGGGCACTGAGTGCCGGGAACGAGATGCCAGTGTGGTACCAACGCTGTGCGCTTTTTTGTGCGGGCAGCCAACGGGAGGCGAATCCTGCCACGATTGTGTGGGATATCAGGTATGAACCGATCAGCGAGAAGCAGACGGTGATGGCGATGGCGCCAACAAATTCTCCTGCCGGGCCGGGCATCAGGAAGATTGGTGCAAATGCCAGTACAGTGGTCAGCGTCGAGCCCAACAGTGGGATCCAGAGGTGGTTCACCGCTTTTACGGCTGCACTGAGTTTGGCAACGCCTTGCTGGCGATAGTGCTGGATGGTATCGACCATGACGATCGCGTTGTCCACCATGATCCCGAGTGCCACAATCAGTCCGGTCACCGACATCTGGTTAATCGGCATTCCGGTAAATTTCATCATTGTCAGGGTAACCAGACTGGTAAGCGGCAGAGAGAGCGCAACAATGATGGCTGAGCGTATTCCCAGCGTCAGCAGCAGAACAACCAGAATAATGGAGAACCCGAGCAACAGGCTTTCATTGAGCTCTGATAGACGAGTCTCGGTATAGCTTTGCTGTTCAAAAACAAGGTCAACGCTGATATTGGAAGGAACCTCTTGCTGATAGCTATCAAGTAGTATTTTGACCCGCTGGGTCCATTGATCAACACGAAGTGTCGGCTGCATTCTGGCCGCAACAAGAATGGCAGGCTTTCCGTCAATGACGGCTAACTCAGCAGGTGGTGAGGCGTGTGTGCGCTCGACTTCGGCGATATCTTCCAAACGGATCATATAGCCACTTTCGTCAATGGCTACCGGCACTCGTCTTACTCTGTCGAGTGAATCCAGCGAATCTGACACTTCCAGCGTAAAGCGATTGGCACCGTTGACCAGCTCACCCGCGGAGTTTTTGGCATCGGCATTGTTGATTGCATTGGACAGGGAAATCGCTGAGCGTCCCAGGGCACTGGTGACGCTCGGATCCATGGTCACCAGGATCTCCTCGTCCGGTAGCCCGTACAGATCGACGAACTCAGTACCATTTAATACCCGCAGGCGGTTACCCAGCTCGATGGCATAGCGACGCAGAGTCAGCAAATCGGGCTCGGTCGGTCCTTGCCATCTCAGGGCAGTGATCACCGTAAAGGCATAGCCATGGTCATCATCCAGCTCGGGCACAGATGCGCCTTGTGGCAGTAACGGCTGTGCATCGGCCAGTTTGTCTCTTGCCCGTGACCAAACGGGCTCGGCGTTGTTTACTTCATCTTTCAGCTCAACCCTGACAACGGAGATCCCCGGCCGCGAAACAGAAGCGAGCAGCTTCACTTCATCAAGCTGGCGCAGGCTAGTTTCAATCTTTTCCGTCACCAGCGCTTCGACTCGCTCGGCTGTTGCTCCGGGGAAATGGGTGATCACACTGGCAAAACGGTTGTGGATCACCGGATCCTCTGCGCGGGGCAGAGTATTGATGGCGGAAAGACCACTGACAATAAGCAGTGCCACCGCCAATACCAGTAGCCGCGTGTTGCTGATAATGTGGTTTATCTTCATGGGTTACGCCTCGTCATCCGTATCATTTAGAGGCAAAGGAAGCTTCTTTACCGGCATCACTGCCTGTCCCGGTACCAGGCGATGAAGTCCGTCGGAAACCAGACGCTCGCCATTGCTGATCGCTCCGGTAACGAAAGCGTGATCGTTATTGGCATAGAGTACCTGAACCGAGCGACGCTCAATGCGCAGTTCCTGATTATTTTCGTTGAGGGCAAAGACATTCCAAACACCACGTATGCCATCAGTCATTGCAGACAGTGGGATCCAGTAGCCAGGTTTTTCCCGGATGTCACTAAATAGCAGATAGGCGAGTTCGCCATCAATAACGTTAGCATTCTGCGGCAGGCCAAATCGCAGCTTCACGGTACGGGATCCGGTGTCTACCCGTGCACCGGGATTGAGCAAGCTGGCTTGGTAGGAGCGGTTGCCGATCCGTAAGGTCCAGTCCGCCTCTTCGCTCATCTTGGCCAGCTGTTTAGCCGGAATGCCTATGTGCGCTTCTTTATTGGTACTGGCAAGCAAAGTCAGTGTTGGAGCGCCGGTATTGACGACATCGCCCTTTGAGACAAAGCGGGCACTGATAGTGCCGTCGTACGGTGCAAACACTGTCGATTTTTGCTGTTGTAGCTGATTGGCTGCCGCAGAGGCTGCGAGCTGGCGGAAATTTGCCCGCAGGGCATTTCTTTGGCTGTTCAGATTATCGATTTCAGATTCGGCACTAAAGCCTTTCTTCTTCAGTGCTTTTTGTCGTTTAAGGTTGGCTTCTATTAACTCCAGCTGGGCTGTAATTTGTGCTTGCTGGGCGCGGAGCTCGTCAGCCTGGGTCTGAAGGAGCTGCTTGTCGAGGATGATCAGCGGATCGCCTGCTATTACTTTGTCGCCGACATCGACAAGAAGCTGTGAAATCTTTCCACCGAGTTCTAGGCCGAGGTTGGCCTGCTGGCCAGCCTGAACCGTGCCGACATACTCCCGCTCAACCAGATAGTGGTCAGAAGGTGCGAGGGTGACGGTATTGACCCTTGGTAGCTGCTGGGTTTCACGTGTTTGACTTGTTTCTGTATTTGATGTGTTACATCCGCTCAGTAGTGCAGAGGCAACTAATAGGCTACAGGCTGTGAACTTTAATTTCCGTCGCATGGTAATTCATCCTGATTAGGGTTTATACCCAAGCTACCTCAAGATGCAGGATTCAGAGTGAGACCAGCGTGCTCAGTTCAAGGAAAATAACGGTAGGAATGGCTACCCCTTTCAACGTTATTTGACACAGAAATGAGTTCGCTGGCTCACTCCCAAAGGGCGAGTTTACTTGGCTTCTATGCGTTGTTACCGATTATTGATTTAGAACCACTAGATCTTCAAATCGGTGCCTAGCCTAAAACCCAAGTAATTCTCGCTGAAACGAGCATCTTGAGGTAGTTTGGGTATATGCTAAAACTAGACTGTCTAGTCCATATAGGTTAAAAGTAATTCAAATGAACTAGACTGTCCAGTTTGATTGTGTCAAAAGTATCAACAATGATGTAAGGATGTTAATTGTGAGTGGGCCAGTATTGAATCCGAGAAGCGCAAAGAAGAGAGAGCAGATCCTAGAAGCGGCCGGTGAGCTGTTTGCCGAGCAGGGGTACGCCATCAGTATGGATGCTATTGCAGTCAGAGCAAAGGTTTCCAAGCAAACGGTGTACGCCCACTTTAAAACCAAGGATGATTTGTTTGATACCTGTATTCGGGCCAAGTGTACGGCCAATCAGTTGGACGGTAGTTTGATTGATGACTCCAGCACGATGCGTGAAGTACTTTGTGAGTTTGCCTGGCGGTTCCAGAATATGCTGATGAGTGATGAGGCGCAGCATACTTACAAGACGTCAGTAAGCCAAGCCGATACACACCCTGAACTTGCCCAGGTGTATCTCAATGCCGGGCCCAAAACGACAACGGATATGGTGGCCGAATATTTGGGGCACAATGTAGAAAAAGGGGTTATTGCTATTGATATCAATTTGCGTGATGCTGCCTTGCAGCTGCTATTGATGCTTCATGGCAAAGCTGTGTACTGGAAATACCTCGGTCAGGATAGCGGTGAGTCCGATGAAGAGCGTCGTGTGTATCTGGATCGGTGCGTGGACCTCTTTCTCAAGGGATATGATTGCCAGGAATTGGCTTCTTCGTCATAACCCCGCAAGGAGCAACACGGAACGACAACTTTTGGGGTATCACTTCTTTGCGAAATGCCTGATCAAATTACTGCTATCTTTAAACGTATGCGCTTGTGTATTCAGGTAGATTGGGGGAGAGGTATCTATGAGAGCGTTGTACGCCCTGAAGAAAGTTGTCGTCGTTGTTTTTGCTTTGGTGTCGGTGTTTTCAGTTCCCTCTAATGCTGCTCCTAGTCGTTTGCAGGAAATAATAGATCGTGGCGTGCTGCGAGTCGGGACTACGGGAGATTGGAACCCGATGACCATCCGTGATCCTGCGACCAATTTTTATAAAGGTTTTGATATCGACATCACCACCGAGCTGGCGAAGGATTTGGGGGTGACAGTCGAGTATGTCGCGACGGACTGGAAAACCCTGGTCAGCGGTGTCGTTACCGACAAATATGATATGACAGGTAGCGCGGCGCTGAACATGAAGCGGGCGCGAGTCGCCGGTTATAGCCAGCCGTATTTTAATCTCGCTTTCGTTCCCGTTATTCAAAAGCAGAATTTTAAACGCTTTCGTAAATGGAGTGACTTCAATTCGAGCTCTGTGACGATCATTTCGACCAGAGGAACGGTTCAAGAGTCGCTGGTACAAGAATTATTTCCCAAAGCGCGCCATAGTATCATTCAAGCTCCCCTCCGTGACTATCAGCAGTTACTGGCCAATAAAGCGACCGTCATTGTGACATCGAACATCGAAGCCGCCACAATCACCAATCGATTTCCTCAGCTAACTGTTGCCAAAGTCAACGGTATGCGCCGTCCGACACCTGTGGCTATGTTGTTGCCCAAAGAAGATCAGATCTGGATAAATTACATCAATCATTGGATCGAGCTGAAGAAAACGCAGGGTTTTTTTGATCGGATAGCCAGAAAGTGGGGACTGGTTAGGTTGGATGTTCGTTAAGTCTCAGAATTCATTTCAACCTAAACGTTTGCCTGTGGAAAAGGTAACGATTTGACGAGATCGTGCAGCTATACAGCTTGAACATATGCAATAAAAGTGACATGGTGGGTTGATAGGTTTTAGGAGAAAACAGGAATAGATACCCGCGAGTTAAAGGAGCAATATGGACTTAACACCCTATAAAGGACTTATTTTTGACATGGATGGCACCCTGATAGATTCAATGCCGGCTCATGTTGAGGCGTGGAAAAAAACATGCGAACTCTTCGAGATCCCGTTCGACGAGGAGTGGTTTTATAGCCTGGGTGGTATGCCGACGATAAAAACGGCGCAGGCAATTAACCACCGTTATCAGCAGAACTTTGATACCAAGCGTTTGGCGAATACTAAAAGCGAGTTTTTTGAAACGCTGGATTTTAAGGGTGAAGTGATATCTTCCACCTACCAGTTGCTGATCGATAACAAATCATCGAAGAAGATTGCCGTCGGCACCGGATGCCGTCAGATGAACGCATTACCACTGCTTGGCGAAACAAACATTCTGCCGTTGCTGGATGCGCTGGTCACAGCCGATGACGTAGAAAAGCATAAACCCAACCCAGATACCTTCTTACAGGCTGCACAGCGCATCGGTGTTGAGCCTTGCGATTGTTTGGTCTTTGAAGATACCGAACTAGGCAAAACCGCGGCACTGGCAGCTGGAATGGATTGTGTGCTGGTAGTCGATGGTGAAATCTCGAGCCTGACGAAGGCGAGTACTCGTTAAAGAATCAGATTACACCTTGGCAAAGAAAGGGTATTCTTCCATACACTGAATGAATACCCTGACAACATGATGAAAAAAGCAACCGCAGAACAGAAACAAGAACACGCCGAAAGAGAATCATCCGATCACCGCACAGCGTCTAAAGAGCAATACCCAATATCAGAGACCCGTTTTTGGATTCAACGCCTGAGTAAAACAGGGGTGAGAGCTTTGCATATCTTGGGGATCGCAGGCTCAGCCGGCGGTATTCTGTATGGTGTCGAGCGCGAGTTATGGCTGAACTGGTGGGTTATGGCAATGGTGACTGGCGTTATCCTAATGACGCTGGAAATCAGCCGATCCAAATTATGGTTAATTCAGCTAAAAGGTGTGCTGACGCTGGTGAAGCTGATGTTGCTTGCTTCCTTCTTTATTATTCCGCAGCACAAGCCCATGTTGTTTATTACTGTCTTGTTAATGTCAGTGTTTATCGCACATGGACCGGCAGGTTTACGCCACTATTCTATTTGGCATCGACGCCGTATTGATGAAAAGCAAGGCAAGAAAAAACGCTGAATGGAAAATCTTCGAAGCATATCGACAATGTAAGCACCATCGTACCCTGAAGTTTATTGCACTGGCTGCTATAATTCAGCATAATATTGCTATTACACTGATTATAAAACTTTATTTGTCAAGGATTTGGCTTTGAAACCATTACTGAGCATTATTCTACTACCATTGCTTCTTGCTGGCTGTTCACAAACCGTGGACGAGCGCGCCGATGAGTATGTTGATTTGAGCTTCACATTGTGTGGCGCCAAGGTAAAAACCTACTCTCAGGGAGATGATGGCAAAATCAGGGTTATCTGTGAAAATGACAGTTACTTCCTAGTAAAAGACAAAGAAACACTTGCCTATATGAACGAGCTAAACGGCGCATATTGTTACGGCAAAGGCTTCTCTGTTTTCAACGAGCGTAGTAACTACTACACATTTACCTGCAAGGACGAGAAAAGCTTTAACATTCCTAAGTAACTTCAATAATAGGATGTATTAAGCGTCAACCTTTGTTAAGCAGAAGGCGTCGGCAGGGCCCTCTACGGGTGCAATCATTGCTACTAGGGTTGCATTGGGTGTAAGCGATTCTTGAACCCGCTGAACCGTTGCTTCAAAATGATTTAAATTGCCCTGATTGTTGGTGTAAACAAACAGGGCATTATAGATCGTACTTTTCAGTTTCGATTCTGCTTCAACCGTCATTAAAGACAGCTCTCTGCCTCCTGTTTCCAATGCCCACTGAATATCAATAACACTAACGCCAATGAGTTGTTGTTGGGTAAGCCCCTGAACAATAGCTAAGATAAATTGCTTTACCTCATTCTTATCCTTTGATGTGAAAGGCAGAAAGTTAGCCGATGCGCCGTGATTGGTTCTGTCTTCAATTGTCAGGCGATAGGCATCGCTAGGAGCGTTATCAGACAACTCTTTCTCGAGGGTAAAAGTTAAGTCAAACTGGCCCTGTTTATTTGGAGCCTTCTCAAGGTGATGAATAACCTCTGGATCGCATTGCTTCAAGCTTATAAAGTTTGACCAGTGTGGACCAATAAAAGCAAATGCATATTTATCGTCATCAATGATTGGCTCGAACATGTTTCTTTCCTCTCTTACTAAGCCTCATAACCTGGAGCTAGCATCGCGCTGTTGACCTGATATAGCGCTTGCGGATTTGCCAGCGCCAGTTGATAACCAACACACTTGTGCAACTTGCCATCTTTGCTGCAGTCGACTTCCCATTTACGCAGAAGGTATCCGGCAAGCGCCGCACGCGCTTCGATGATTCGTTTGCCATCCTTCATTTCGTAATCAAGCTCAATGGCTTCAGGGTTATCCTGCTGAGGATGGGGGATCAGTTCAAGCTCGATAAATTTCTGCCACTGGCGATCTTCACTCGCTTGCTCATGGTTGGCTGGCGATTCGTCAATAATGCGTGCTGATACAACTCTGTTGCAAACGACATCCATAAACCGTGCGTTCTTGCGATCATAAGAGCGGACATGCCAACGATTGCCTGAATCGACCAGGCTGTGCGGCACAATTTCACGTTGCCCCTTTCCGCTGGACGTCGAGATGTATTCCACTTCAACCGCTTTGTTGCGATAAATGCCCTCACACAGCACCGCCATAATTGCCGTTTTCGGAATAGTCAGTGACTCCGGTGATTCGCAGCTGATCGGGAACGCCTGGAATCCTGAAAAGCCATCGCCGTAACCCAGCGATACGGTAGCGAGGGTTTTCTCGAGATCCAGATTAAACAACGGGGTGAATGCTGGCTGCTTGTAATACTTTTTTGAACGCATATCCAATTTCAGGTTGTCAGGCGTTATCTCTTTATACAATGCAAAGTCGCGGGTTGTAGCAGCATGCCCGACAGCAAAGCGATCAATCAAGTCCTTACGGGTTACCTCACCCAGGAAATAGAGTGCAAAGTCAATAAAGGCAAGCCGTTCTCGTTGTGCCGAGCCGATAGCGTCAAGCTTCTTGGTGTTATCCATAATGTGATCGTGTTGATGTAAAGACATGGTTATTTATCCAGTATTCCATATGCAGATCAATATATACCGAAAATAAGTAGATGCAAGACCTGAAACCAGCATTGGTGTGTTTTGTTCAGTGATAAGGCACACGAAATTGTTATTTTGTGCACGGTATATCGGTAGGTAGGAAAATCTTCGGAAGTACTGATTAAATTAACAGGTTTACATACTCAAAATCAGTAGATATCATTAATTGTACTGGTTTTGATTATAAGTTTGAATCTATATGGTTTGAAGTGTCTGTGATTTAGTCGATTTTGAACTGGACCGCAGCGCAAACATGTAGACAATGTCGTTAGATATCAAATAGCAATCGATGCCGTCGAAGTAATTGAAATAAAGGCTAAACCAATAATGAAAAGTTCCCTTGATTATGGAGAATAGCGAGTGAATGAGAAACATTGCAGTGTGAGTGATTAGCAGTGTGGCATGTAGACAGTTACGTCTATGTCATCAGCATAGCGAACACAGCAGATTAGGTAGTGGTAGAAAGTGATATTGACAACAAAACAGCTTACGCAAGCGTATGGTGTAATGCTTCAGGGCTTGGTAAGTCTCGATGACAACTTGAGGCAAGGTGTATTGGTGTATATCGAGAGCCTGATGCTGGAACAAGGAATAAAGCGAGAAAAGTATCTGTCACTTGATGACCTCAATAGCCATTATCCTTATGTTTGCATGGGTTCTTACATGCCTATCGACTTTTTCAATGTTGATTCCTCATACTCAAGGGCGGCCTGTAATGATCAAAATTTTAAGCCGATTAGCCTGAAGCTCTGCACTGTCATTCTGGATAATCATAAGCCGGTTCATCGCTGGCAAACGGTTGGCACATTCCGGTGTGATGATATTGTTGGTGCAATTGATGCGTTACTTGAGACACTCAGCAACGATGACTTCTTTAGGGTGTGCATAAGCTGTAACAAGATTCGCCCTGCAGGGTATCTGAATCATGATCAGGTTTGTAATTGCTGTAGTGATGAGCTGCTAGGTGTGGCGTAGTTACCGCCAACAGCTAATTATGCTGGAAAACCTTCTATCTTATTGATGCAATTAAAATTTACTGCAGATAAGATGTGAGTAATTGCATAGTATAAGTGTCATTGTCGTGAACCCAAATATTCAGTTCTACCACCAAAACGCTTCAAGTCTTGCTGAAAGCTATCAGCAACTTTCCTTTGAGGATGTTCATTTCAGTTGGAAACCCTTTTGGCCAATTACTGGTGATAGCCAGCAGCCAATGCGGATCTTAGATATTGGCGCTGGCAGCGGTAGAGATGCCAAGTGGTTTGCTCAACACGGTGGTGAGGTATTCGCAGTTGAGCCGGCAGCATCACTTCGTCAATTAGGCCGTGAGTATACTGAAGGGCTGGAAATCACATGGTTTGATGATAGTTTACCTGAGCTGAAGAAGATCGTTGATTTAGGAATGCGTTTTGACCTTATTCTTGTCTCGGCGGTGTGGATGCATATTGCCAGCTCTCAAAGAAAGCGGGCATTTCGCAAGCTAGCTAACCTGCTGGCTCCTAATGGCAAACTGGTGATTTCGCTCCGTCACGGCGATTTCAATGACGGCCGGGTGAATAAAGGCGTATCAGTTGAAGAGCTGGAGCTATTGGCAAAAGATTATGCCTTGCAGCTGTGCCTGAAAACTGAACTTGATGCTGATGCCATGGGGCGAAGTGATGTTCAGTGGCAGACAGTGGTACTGAATATGCCGGATGACGGCAGTGGTGACCTGATTAAAGTTCGTCACATCATTGTGAACGACAGCAAGTCGGCAACTTATAAGTTGGCATTGCTACGTACGTTGCTTCGTATAGCTGATGCTCATCCCGGCGCGGTGTTGGATAGGGCTGACGGTAAAGTCGCTTTGCCTCAGGGGCTCGTGGCACTTTATTGGATCCGTCAGTTCAAACGACTGATCGACATTGAAATCGGTGGTATTTCAGGTATCCAACAAAACAGCAACACAAGTAAAGGGTTGGGGTTTGTCAAAGAGGATGGTTGGAACAAGTTAAAACACTTGGCGGCTGATGATTTGGCTGTTGGTGCTTTGTTCTCTGGTGATGATGCCAAGGCAATGCAGAAAACCCTTAAAGATAGTTTAGTGACGATTAAGCAGGGTCCAGTGACCTTTATTTACCAAGGCACCAAGGAAAATAAGCTGTTCGAGATGTTGCCGCCATCAAAGCGAAGAACACATCTTTCCTCTTTTTTTATCGATAGTGAGTTTCTGGCGAGCTTTGGCACTTTCATTCTTGATGAAAGCCTATGGGAGTGTCTGCGTCTTTACGGCAGTTGGATTGAACCGCTGGTGGTGAACCAGTGGATACTGGAAATGCAGCGTTTTGAAGCCAATAAGACTCGTAATATCGGTTTGCAGACATATCATGACAGCTTGATCTGGGTTGATAAAGATCATGACACACGGGAGGTACGCAAAAAGGTGGATGCGTTACGTCAGTGTGGCACAGAAATCCATAGTGTCTGGAGTGGTACCAAACTGCGCGGCCAGTACCATGTTGATCACTGTTTGCCGTTTGCCTACTGGCCGAACAATGATCGTTGGAACTTACTGCCGACGACAACAACAGAGAATCTGAACAAGAGAGACAGGCTGCCAAAAAATAAGGTTCATCGCGGCTTTCCGGGGAAAGCTGCTTTTATCTTTAGGAAGAAGTATTCCGTATCTCGATATCCGTATCCCATACGCTTGATGAGTTTTATCTTGTTATTGATCCCCTCCAGCGTACAAGTATTCAGATGATATGA
>NZ_RSEJ01000086.1 GCF_009910675.1 Photobacterium alginatilyticum
TGCTGTTAAGTCCTTGTGTTTATTCAATTTTTCCATAACAAGGCAATCAAGGGTGACGCGTTACACTCGGCGGTTTTGGTTTGAAGTCCAGTGGGCTTGGTGAGTTCATCGTGGCGCACCTTATTGCTGGCGTTAGGCATGGGAAAAGCCTGCTTTTTGATCTGGTCGTAACCGCATCGCCCAAGAACGGGAAATCTTAGGCCATTCGTTCATCGTAAGGCTGCCCTTAAAGTTCTGGGAAGCGCAAGTTGAACCGTTCTTTGCTGCCTCAGACGGTGGCAATAGACATGCATAGTATTCTTCGGTACACCGCTGTGACAGGCTTGTCGTTAACTCAAGCCATCAGTCCAGTGATGCAGCCTTGATTAGCATCTCACCAGGTTGTCATGTAAGTTTAGCTGGCTTTAAGGTGTTGAAAGTACTTATGTTACGTTAAGATTCTTTGTTGCTGTATCCCATGGCTGGCGGCGGACTGCGCTGAGAGTTGGCCGGTCAAGTAGGAATGCCGCAGGTGGAAATGCCTAACAAAGCAATCAAGGTGACCCGTTACACTCGGCGGTTTTGGTATGAAGTTCGGTGCGCTTTGCTGGTTTGGCGTGGGGCACCTTATCGCAGGCGTTAGGCATGAGAAAAGCCTGCTTTTGGATCTGGTCGTAACCGCATCGCCCAAGAACGGGAAATCTTAGGTAATTCGTTCATCGTAGGGCTGTCCTTATTGTTCCGGGAAATGCAAGTTGTCCCGTTCTTTGCTGTCTCAGACGACGGCAATAAACGTTCCTAGTTTCCTCGTTGCACTGCAGTGAAAGGCTTGTCATTTACTCAACCCATCAGTCTAGTGATGCAGCCTCGATTAGCATCTCACCAGGGTGTCATGCAAATGTAGCTGGCATTAAGGTGCTGATAGTGTTGATGTTACTTGAGATTCAGTAGATGCTGTATCCCACGATTGGCGCTGGAGTACGCTGAGAGTTTGGCGGTCAAGTAGGAAGGTCGCATGTGGAAATGCCTAACAAGGCAATCAAGGTGACCCGTTACACTCGGCGGTTTTGGTATGAAGTTCGGTGCGCTTTGCTGGTTCAGTGTGGGGCACCTTATTGCGGGCGTTAGCCCTCATTACAGGAATTTGAGAAATGGCAAAAAATTTCAATTCACGCGAGTATATAACAGAAATTGCTGAAGATGTTGTTTATAACTTCGCAAGAGCAGCTAGAGCTACAACTCCGGGGTTAAAAGGGGCTGCAAGGGAAAGTGAAGTTCGACAGAAACTTGAAAGCATTCTTCCAACTGGAGTCGGTGTAGGCACTGGCTGCGTTATAGATTTTGAGGGAAATGCTAGTAGCCAGCAAGACATCATCATCTATGAAAATAATCTATGCCCTGTATTTTCAATTAATAATACTCCTGAAACTACTTATTACCCTTGTGAGGGGGTTATTGCTGTTGGAGAGATAAAAAGTACAATTGGTAAAACTGAACTAATAGATAGCTTTAATAAAATCAAGTCGGCAAAAGAGCTACAACGCCAAAAAATTCTATCTCGTTCAACCATCTTTGATTATGACTATTATAGCTTTCGGCATTATCTAAGTATGCAGGGCTTTGATTGTACTAAAGAAGAGGAGTTTAATCAGGATGGAAATAGCAAAGATCAAATATTTGGTTTCATTTTATGTAATGACTTTTCTGTTAAAGAAAATACCTTGATTGAACATGTTAATAATTGTTCCAAAGCAATCGATAGAAAGTTATTACCGAATATGGTTGTGTCTTTACAGAGCGGAATGTTCTATCCTTATGACAAGAACAAACCTTCATTATGTGACTCTGTCATGGATGGTACTGGTTATGTTTATGGCACTCCTGAATGTGGTAATTTTCAATCATTGCTTACGCGTTTACATCAAGCAATCCGCCGCGGTCGTACAGTTGATATAAAAGCATTTGAGCGTTATTTGGTTTCTAATTCTGACGCGATGACTATGAATGTTACCTCTGAAGTATGTCTTTGAGTCTAAGGGCTAACAAGGCAATCAAGGTGACCCGTTACACTCGACGGCTTTGGTATGGAGTTCAGTGTGCTTTGTTAGTTCAGTGTGGGGCACCTTATTGCAGGCGTTATGCACCTTAGAGCCAAGTTCATCGATGGTAGAATGTTCATCGCACATTTCCACGATTTCTCAGGCTATTCGTTCAGCGAAAGGCTGCCTGAAAGTTCAGAGAACAGCAGGTTGTCGTTTTCTTTGTCGCCTTTTACCCTGGCAATTCAGCAATGAGTTTCATCGTTACTTTGCTCTGAAAGGGCAGTTGCTTGTCTTAACCAATAGTTCGGTA
>NZ_RSEJ01000087.1 GCF_009910675.1 Photobacterium alginatilyticum
GGTTCAGGCCAAACTGAGGACATGCCGCGTAGCACAGGCCACAGTTGATACAGGCAGAGAACTGCTTGTACTTCGCCATTTGCTCTGGGGTCTGGTTGTTTGGACCATCTTCAGGCTTACGATCGTTACCGATGATGTAAGGCTTGATCGCTTCCAGACGCTCGATGAACGGGGTCATGTCAACAATCAGGTCTTTCTCGATCGCGAAGTTAGACAGCGCTTCGATCTTCAGGCCGTTCGGGTAGTCACGCAGGAAGGTCTTACAGGCCAGTTTTGGCACCTTGTTGACCATCATGCCGCAAGAACCACAGATAGCCATACGACAAGACCAGCGGTAAGCCAGATCCTTGTCTAGGTTATCTTTGATGTAACCCAGTGCATCAAGCACAGACATGGTTTCGTTAAACGGAACTTCGAACATCTCGAAGTACGGTTCTGCATCTTTCTCTGGGTCATAACGCAGAATTTCAACTTTTTGGATACGGTTGCCTGACATTATGCCTGCTCCTCTTTATTCGCTGCCGCTTCTGCTGCTTCTTTCGCTGCTGCCTCTTCTGCCGCGGCACCGTATAGGCGTGCTTTAGGCTGAGACTTGGTGATTGTCACGTCGCTGTATTCRATGCGAGGTGCTTGATCACCGTTGTAGAATGCTAGCGAGTGCTTCAGGAAGTTCACGTCATCACGCTCGGTGCAGTTGTCGTCAAGACGCTGGTGTGCACCACGTGATTCACGACGCAGGATCGCGGAGTGAGCCATTGCCTGAGCAACTTCCAGGCCGTAACCGACTTCAATTGCGTAAAGCAGATCGGTATTGAATACCTTGCCCTTGTCTTTGATGCTGATCTTCTTGTAACGCTCACGAAGTTCGGCAAGCTTGTCGACYGTTGCCTGCATCAAATCTTCCTGGCGATAGATACCACAGCCGGCTTCCATGGAGTGACCCATTTCTGTACGGATATCCGCCCAGTTTTCGTCACCGTCCTGAGAAAGCAGGGTATCGATACGGTCTTGAACCGCCTGTACCTGCTTGGCAATAGACTCTTCGTTCCAGCCTTTGAATTYCGCAGCACGTTTTGCCGCGCCTTCACCCGCCAGGCGGCCGAATACTACAAGCTCTGCCAGTGAGTTAGAGCCCAGACGGTTTGCACCGTGCAGACCAACAGACGAACATTCACCAACCGCAAACAGGCCAGAGATACGGGTTTCGTTGTTCTTGTCTGTTTCGATACCACCCATGGTGTAGTGCACGGTTGGGCGAATTGGGATCGGCTCTTCTGCCGGATCAACGTTCACGTAGGCTTTGGCAAGTTCACAGATGAACGGCAGACGCTCGTGCAGGTATTCTTTACCCAGGTGACGAAGGTCAAGGTGCACTACATCACCCAGTGGGTGTTTGATAGTGTTGCCTTTTTGCATCTCGTGCCAGAATGCCTGAGAAACTTTGTCTCGTGGACCCAGTTCCATGTATTTGTTCTTAGGCTGACCGATTGGTGTCTCTGGACCCATGCCGTAATCTTGCAGGTAACGGTAGCCATTTTTGTTCAGCATGATACCGCCCTCACCACGACAACCTTCGGTCATCAGGATACCGGTRCCAGGCAGGCCGGTTGGGTGGTACTGAACGAATTCCATATCACGAAGCGGTACACCGTGGCGGAAGGCCATTGCCATACCGTCGCCGGTTACGATACCGCCGTTGGTGTTGCAGTTGTATACACGACCTGCGCCACCGGTTGCCAGWACAACAGACTTGGCTTTGATACAAACCAGCTCGCCTTCAGACATGTGAATAGCAACCAGRCCTTGTACTTCGCCTTCTTCTACCAGAAGATCAACCACGAAGTACTCGTCAAAGCGGTTGATTTGCGTGTATTTGATAGACGTCTGGAAYAGGGTGTGCAGCATGTGGAAGCCGGTTTTGTCGGCTGCGAACCAGGTACGCTCAACCTTCATGCCACCAAAACGGCGAACGTTAACGTCACCGTTTTCCTTACGGCTCCAAGGACAMCCCCACTGTTCCAGCTGGGTCATCTCGCGAGTCGCGTTTTCTACGAAATATTCAACAACGTCCTGTTCACATAGCCAGTCACCACCACCAACCGTGTCRTTGAARTGGTTATCYARGCTATCCTCATCCTTGAYGACGGCAGCRGAGCCMCCCTCTGCMGCTACGGTATGAGAGCGCATTGGGTAAACTTTGGAAATTAGTGCAATTTCTAAGTCTGGGTTTGCTTCTGCAGCAGCAATGGCAGCACGTAGGCCTGCACCACCTGCGCCGATTACAGCGATATCTGTGGTAATAGTCTTCACA
>NZ_RSEJ01000089.1 GCF_009910675.1 Photobacterium alginatilyticum
TGGAAAGATTATCGGCCAAGTATGCTCGCAGTAATGTATGGAGTTGCATAACAAAGCAATCAAGGTGACCCATTACACTCGGCAGTTTTGGTTTGAAGTTCGGTACGCTTTGTTGGTTTTGCGTGGGGCACCTTATTGCAGGCGTTATGCACCTTAGAGCCAAGTTCATCAATGGTAGAATGTTCATCGTGCTTTTCCACGATTTCTTGGGCAATTAGTTCAGCGAAAGGCTGCCAGAAAGTTCAGAGAACAGCAGGTTGTCGTTTTCTTTGTTGCCTTTTACCCTGGCAGTTCAGCAGTGAGTTTCCATCGTTACATTGCTTTGAAAAGGATGTTGCTTGTCTTAACCAATAGTTCGGTGCAGCAGCCAATCCTGTCCGTAAAGAGGTTGTCATGCAAGTTGGTCTGGCTCAAAGTGTTGATGGTCAATCTGAACAAATTAGAGCCAGCGTGTGCTGTTTTCATGTCGCAGTCTCATCATGCGTGGAACGGCTTTCGGCCAAGTATGATCGCATTAATGGATGGAGTTGCATAACAAAGCAATCAAGGTGACCCGTTACACTCGGCGGTTTTGGTATGAGGTTAGGTGCGCTTGGTAAGTTGGCCGTGGGGCACCTTATTGCAGGCGTTAGGTGCTAAAACACATGTTGTTAGTTCCATTTAAATTAGTAGGTTTGATATGGGTGACTATTCTGATTTTTGTGAGTCTTTCGGTGGCAGTGCAAGTGATCCCGACTTCATGGATAACTGGTTGGATACATACGCAAATACGCCAGCAGAGAAGCATTATGAATATAATGAAAAGTTAAAAAGATTTTATGACCAACAATCTCATAGCTTTAAACAAATATTTTCTTTATTTATGGACGAAGATGGTAGAGTCGCCATAACACATGAGAAGTACAAATATATCCGTATTCATCACAGTAAAATAGATAAAAATCCGGATTTCTATATAAGGATTCGCTATTCATTAGCAGACAATAAAGAACAAATAGTATTAGACCGTTTAATTAAAAATGGATATTTATTAAAGCCAACGAAATCATATCAAAAAGACCATACAATTTACCTTTCTGAAAAGGACTCACGTGTTAGAGAGCAAGAAATAATATCTGTAGTAAGTCAATTGATAGAAGTAATACAGACTAGTGAGCGCACCTAACAAGGCAATCAAGGTGATGCGTTACACTCGGCGGTTTTAGTACGGAGTTCAGTGTGCTTTGTTGGTTCAGTGGGGCACACCTTATTGCAGGCGTTATGGCCTAGTAGCAGAGGCAACTTGGTATTCGTTTCAAGTTCATTGAGTCATGCTTAGCGGCTGTTAAGCCGGTCTCTTAGGCTATATACCTGCACGCTTTTCGGTATAACGAACTGTAAGGTTTATTGGTTTTGTACGCCACACGCCTGAGTTAACAATAGCGGACGGAGCTGGTTATGCCCGAAATTTCATCGCGATACAGTTCTCGTTTTACTCGGGTTTTCAAGTATTAACTCCTCAAATCCCCCCCTTTAAGCTTCCGATTTCTATCCGCAAACAAGAGCAACTCTATGTCCAGAGACTATTGTCTTCGCTTCTTAGATAATCTTTTGTACAAAAAATATCAGAAAAGAGGTTAGATATTTGATGTTTAAGACAAAAATAGGGTGATCTCAAACTTATATATTTTGTGTGTTGTATGATGTCTTAATCATATGGCGGGCTAATAGTTCCGTTCGGCGGTAGCGTGCCAAATTCTAGTTACCTGGTTGAAATGTGGCCATAACAAAGCAATCAAGGTGACCCGTTACACTCGGCGGTTTTGGTATGAGGTTCGGTGCGCTTTGCTGGTTCAGCGTGGGGCACCCTATTGCAAGCGTTAGGCATGGGAAAAGACTGCTTTTGGATCTGGTCGTAACCGCATCGCCCAAGAACGGAAAATCTTAGGCCATTCGTTCATCGTAGGGCTGTCCTTAAAGTTCTGGGAAGTGCAGGTTGCTCCGTTCTTTGTTGCCTCAGACGATGGCAATAAACATTCATAGTTTCCTCGATACAAAGCAGTGAATGGCTTGTCGTTTACTCAACCCATCAGTTTAGTAAGCAGCCCTGATTAGCGCCGCATCAGGCTGTCATGCAAATGTAGCTGGCTTTAAGGTGTTGATAGTCACCATGTCTCGTGATTATTCGTTGGTGCAGTATCCCATGGTTGGCGGCGGAGTATGCTGAGAGTTCGCCGGCCAAGTA
>NZ_RSEJ01000090.1 GCF_009910675.1 Photobacterium alginatilyticum
GCCAGATAGCTACAATGAGTATGCAAATTGCCAGCGCCTGTAGCGAGCAGAACTCTGTCACTGAAGAGCTCGGACGCAATGTGGAAAACATCAGCTTATCGTCAACAGAGGTGGCTTCTGGTGCCGGGCAAACAGCCCAGGCCTGCGTCGAATTGAGTCAACTGGCCGTTAGCCTGCAAGATAATGTCGCTCGATTTAAATTGGCTTAATATCCTTATTCGACATTACAATTATCCCTTCAACACATAAGTAATACCAAGCCCATTAGTCGTTTACTTTTAGGATGATTAATGGACTTGGTATGCATCAATTCCATCACTTACAACCCAAGCATAGATAGCAGCTATAACAATCAGCTCTAGTTTAACCGACTATTTCTTCAGATATATTGCTCAATATGTGTCACAGATATCTCATTTACCGACATATTATTTTGATGCAACCTCGTTTTGAACGACGCCAAACAATAATTTGTAGGCGTTATATGGCTATGGTTGGAAGGAATATCTCACTTTCTATGTCCACCAATTGAACCAGTATATTCAACCAATAACATATCTCACTCCTTCATACATAGACTTACCCATAGTCGTATGTCATTTAATGGGAATTTACTCTATGAGCTTTAAGAACCTGTCAGTCGGTAGAAAGATTGGCGCAATATTCTTTATTATTTCCATCGCAATTACTGCGCTTGGAGGCTTCCTTACTTATGAAGTTGGAAGACTGAAAGATAGCATATTAGTGCTTACAGACACCTCACTGCCAAGCATTGTATTAGTTAAAGATATGCAAACAGATGCAGCCACCATTCGTCGTGATCAGTTTTTCCTTGTTTCCAATATTAATGAATTGAATATCAATACTTCATTAACCGACTACAGCAAACTATTAGTCGAAATGGAAAACAAGCTTGCACAATATAAGAAAACGCTCTGGGATGAAAAGGACATCCAGCAGTACAACATCGTCGACAAAGCCTGGAGAGGCTACAAAACACAACAGGACGCGTTTGTAACCGCAATCAGACAAAGAGAAGTCTCACATGCCAACGAACTCGTTGTAAATAGCTTCGAGAGCTTCCTTGCCTTAGATCAAAGCCTGCAAAGCTTGTTTGAGCTCAACCAAGCTTACACCTCCGAAGATAGGTTGACTGTTTTAGACCGCGTCTCACAGGCAAACCTGCTGACAATAAGCGGTATTGCCATCATCCTGGGCTTTATGATTGCCATGACGATCTTCCTGACTAACCAAATCTGCCAGCCGCTTAAGACAACAATCGAAATGGCACAACGTATTGCCGCAGGCGATCTCACCTATCAGCTTGATCTCAATACTATGGGCAACGACGAACTGGGCAAGCTGGCATCAGCCTGTGTCTCGATGCAAAACAGACTTCGTGATTTAATTCATGAGATTTCTAGCGCCGTCACCCAGCTTAGCGCAGCTATCGAGGAAGTTAGCGCAGTATCAGAGCAAACATCACAAGGCATGAAGCAGCAACAAGACGAAATCAACATGATTGCCGCAGCCATGGACCAAATGCAATCTACCGTCAACGAAGTGGCCAGCAATACCGAAGACGCCTCTCACTCCGCGACTACAGCCACCGAAAATGCCAATCGAGGCAGCAAAACGGTACGGCATAATATGCAAAGTATTCAGCAGGTTGCCGGCGTTATCGAAGATGCGGGCAAGATGGTTGAGCAACTAGAGAAAGATTCAGCCAGCATTGGCATGGTTGTCGATGTGATCAGCGGAATCGCTGAGCAAACCAATCTGCTTGCCCTGAATGCGGCTATTGAGGCAGCCCGTGCTGGCGAGCAAGGCCGCGGATTCGCTGTCGTTGCCGACGAAGTCCGCTCACTGGCAGGCAAGACGCAGGCATCAACCAGTGAAATCATCACAATCATTGAACAGTTGCAAAATAGAGCCAAAGAAGCAGGCGAAGCAACCAAGCAAAGCTGCACCCTTATCCACGAATGTGTTGGGCAATCACAAGATACGGGCAATGATATCGCTCAAATCGAGCAGGAAGTTGGCCAGATAGCTACAATGAGTATGCAAATTGCCAGCGCCTGTAGCGAGCAGAACTCTGTCACTGAAGAGCTCGGACGCAATGTGGAAAACATCAGCTTATCGTCAACAGAGGTGGCTTCTGGTGCCGGGCAAACAGCCC
>NZ_RSEJ01000091.1 GCF_009910675.1 Photobacterium alginatilyticum
AAAAGAGGTCTTCCGACGGCTGGAATATCACATCAACGATTCAGCAATTCGTTGGGCGCAATCCACCCTAATTCTAATGGCAAGGAACAATTATCGTGCGTAAATTATGTGGGGATCCGCCAGCGCCTGCAATAAGGTGTGCCCCACTAAACCAACAAAGCACACTGAACTCCAGACCAAAACCGCCGAGTGTAACGCATCACCTTGATTGCTTTGTTAGGCATCTCCACTTATGGCTTCACTACCTGGCAGTCGAACTCTCAGCGCGCTCCGGCGCCAACCATGGGATACAGCACACACGAATCTTCACGAGACATGTAAACTATCAACAGCTTAAAGCCAGCTACATTTGCATGACATCCTAATGAGGTGCTAATCGAGGCTGCATCACTAAACTGATGGATTGAGTAAACGACAAGCCTTTCACAGCAGTGTATCGAAGAAGCTAGGAATGTCTATTGCCATCGTCAGAGGTAACAAAGAACGGAACAACCTGCAGTTCCCCGAACTTTACGAACAGCCATGCAATGAACGAATGGCCTTAGAATTCCCGTTCTTGGGCGACATGGTTACGACCAGATCAAAAAGCAGGCTTTTACCATGCCTAACGCCTGCGATAAGGTGCCCCACGCCAAACCTGCAAAGCACACTAAACTTCATACCAAAACCGCCGAGTGTAACGGGTCACCTTAATTGCTTTGTTATAACACAGTTGTTAAACGTCATCTTCCGTCAGAATTTGACGACAATTACGCACCGTTAGTACGCGGATTTCATGGCTCAAACTGTAAATGATGCGATAGTGACCAAAAATGATTTCACGATAGTTGGTATTAGGCATTTCTGGAACCATACGCCCCATTTCAGGCATAGTTCCAAGTAGCTCCGTTTTATCGAATACTTCATTTACCCAATTTTCGGCAGCAGATGGATTATCCAATGAGATAAATTCAGCCGCATCACCTAATTTTTGTAAAGCTAATGGAGACCACACTACTTTCATTTCTTAATGCGCCCCAGTACCTGAGCACGAGCATCTTCGTTTGAAACACCCAAACCGGACGCAAGTTGTGCTTCGGCAGTACGCATTTCTTCTAGTAGTTCAATCTTCTCTTGCATTGCTTCGTACTCAGCAACATCAAGGACAACAGCAACGCCTTTACCACGTTGAGTAATAACCAATGGACGACGAGTCTCATTGATTTGTTTAATAAATGAGGCTACGCCTGCACGAAATTCAGAAAGGGGTTGAATGTCTTGATCGAAATGAATGCGACTCATGTTAAACTCCAAACGGTACAAAATTACGTACAAATAATAGTTCAACTAGCCACTTGAAGCAAGGAGTTGATTCTGTGTTATAACGCCTGCGATAAGGTGCCCCACGCCAAACCAGCAAAGCGCACCGAACTTCATACCAAAACCGCCGAGTGTAACGGGTCACCTTGATTGCCTTGTTATGCAAGTTGATTAAAAAACAATGAATCATCCGTGTGAGCACTATAGCCCGCTGTCCAAAGCACCACCAAATTTACATATACGTTCCAACACAGAATTAGAGATGCCGGGGATAGTCTTTGCTTTTTCACAGCCACTAATTATCAAAGTAAATGGCTCAATATCACCTTCTACGGTTTCTTTTCTTAGGTAAACAGGCTCAGAATCAACTGCTCGAATATAGCTAGTAAATACCCGGTCCTTATAATAACTTTTCGTGGTTAAAACCAAATCTTCAGCATTGAACTTCGATAATGCAATAACACTTTCCAAAGGGTAGTCTATTTTACCTGTAAAGAACTTTGCACCTATTGGTGAAAAGAAACCAATCAAACCGTCAAGTGTATTGTCAATATACTCTTCAACACTCATACCTTTTAAATTTTGATCGTGAATGCCTAACTTCAACTCAATCATGTAAAGATCATAATCTTTTAAATAGACAGACCTATTAAAGCAAGATAGTTTAAGTTCACTCTCATGGTGACATCGGCTTTGTTGCGTAAATCGAATTTAAGCTGAACGGACTCAACATTTGTTTGGGATTAATCAACTCTAGTTGTTTGAGGCATGGTAAGACTCGACAGCTTATTTAAAGCTCGAACAGCTGCGTAGGCTTCACCTACTTGAGCATCATA
>NZ_RSEJ01000093.1 GCF_009910675.1 Photobacterium alginatilyticum
ACTGATTACAAGTCAGTTGCTCTACCTACTGAGCTAAGTCGGCACACTAAATGTGGCTCCCCCTGCGGGACTCGAACCTGCGACATACGGATTAACAGTCCGCCGTTCTACCAACTGAACTAAGGGGGAATTATATAGTGCTCGGGGACGGAATCGACCGCGCCCGGCTAGGGACCGACACATTACTGCAACGCAGTAACAGAAATCAATCTCTAATTATATATGGTGCCTCGAGGCGGAATCGAACCACCGACACGAGGATTTTCAATCCTCTGCTCTACCGACTGAGCTATCGAGGCAAAAGTAAAAGCGGTTAGGCTTTAACTTTTGCAATGCTGCTTTATGCAACAATTGCTAAGAAATGGTGCCGACTACCGGAGTCGAACTGGTGACCTACTGATTACAAGTCAGTTGCTCTACCTACTGAGCTAAGTCGGCACACTGTATCTTTTACGCTTCAAGCCTATGGCTCAAAACAAAATTTGGCTCCCCCTGCGGGACTCGAACCTGCGACATACGGATTAACAGTCCGCCGTTCTACCAACTGAACTAAGGGGGAATAGCTTTTGTTGCTTGCACCATTGTTCAAAAAAGAAGAATGGTGCCTCGAGGCGGAATCGAACCACCGACACGAGGATTTTCAATCCTCTGCTCTACCGACTGAGCTATCGAGGCAACGGGGCGCATTAAAAAGGTTTTCAGCCTTTGCGTCAACGATTTTTTGATAAAAAAAGTG
This sequence comes from Photobacterium alginatilyticum, assembly GCF_009910675.1. GTDB lineage: Bacteria > Pseudomonadota > Gammaproteobacteria > Enterobacterales > Vibrionaceae > Photobacterium > Photobacterium alginatilyticum. Next base: position 737 of record NZ_RSEJ01000093.1, read on the forward strand.
CAACCTTTGTTTTTTTACGCTGATTGCTCGTATTTTGAACTTTGTCGTGTGGTTCAGGGGGGATATTATCGCTGCGTATTGTCAGCCAAGGCTTGCTGCTCTTGGCTTAATGCACGCAGCAAAGCCGGTCGCCTGCTCATGTGCTGACGGTATGTTTCAAGCCTTGGCGGGAGTTTTTGATCGAATTTGACCGCCCAGTTGAGGGTGTGAGTTAGCAAGATGTCGGCAACACTAGGAAACTGTCCGGTGAGGAATTCGGTATCGGGCAACCATTTTTCGGCGGTTTGTGCCGCTTTTTTAAATTCCCACTTTGCCACTGAGATCATCTCTGGCAGGCGTATCTGCTTGGGGAGGGCAAAGCGGTGCTTTCCCATCGACCAAAGCGGTTGCTCCAGTTCGGTAATGATGAAACTGATCCATTCTAACTGCTTTGCCGCCTGCGGTGTTGCGGGTTTGGGAAGCCAGTGTTTGCCATACTTTTCTGCCAGATAAAGGCAAATAGCCGCTGATTCTGTGAGGGTCGTTTCGTCATCTTTAAGGGCCGGTACTTTTCCCTGAGGGCATATCGCCAGGTAATCGGCAGATTTATGCTCTCCTTTGGCAAAATCAATCAAGTGGTATTGCCACTCGAGCCCGAGCTCTTCCAGTAGCCAGGATACACGTAACGACCGGGTCCGAGGGTAACCGTATAGGGTGATCACTCTGTCTTCCTTGATAATTCATGAGGATGCATGAATATAAACGTAGCCTAAAACAAGCAGCCAGCACAAAGTTCCAAGATATTTTTACGATTTACAGGAGAGAGGGGAGAGGCCAGCCCTGCGACAATTAGCGCAAAGCGGTAACAGACAGACATAAAAAAAGCCTCGTCCGAAGACAAGGCTTTCTTTAATGTGGCTCCCCCTGCGGGACTCGATCGGGGCGGCCTTCCGCCTGTGACAATGATTGCGAAGCAATCAGCATGGCGCAGATAAAGAAAAACCCCAGCCTTTCGGCTAGGGTTTTCAATGTGGCTCCCCCTGCGGGACTCGAACCTGCGACATACGGATTAACAGTCCGCCGTTCTACCAACTGAACTAAGGGGGAATTATATGGTGCCTCGAGGGCGGAATCGACCGCGCCCGGCTAGGGACCGACACATTACTGCAACGCAGTAACAGGAATCAATCTCTAATTTTATATGGTGCCTCGAGGCGGAATCGAACCACCGACACGAGGATTTTCAATCCTCTGCTCTACCGACTGAGCTATCGAGGCAAAAGCAAAAGCGGTTAGGCTTTAACTTTTGCAATGCTGCTTTACGCAACAGTTGCTAATAAATGGTGC